>NZ_SZXJ01000005.1:0-217 GCF_005281345.1 Citrobacter sp. wls619 | reverse complement strand
GTTTATTCAACGTATCAGATCTTTTCCGGGGTATATATTCACCCATCAGATAAGTATATGCTGATACCACGATGGGAGCCAGATGCTTACAAGATATCTAAAGATTACGGACAAACGTGGCAGGTAGCCACATATATGGCTTCTTTCCCGGCGCTGGAGAAAAACTCAGATGGTATTATGCGCGACTACCCTGAAGGAAAAGAAATAAAAAGAGTGG
>NZ_SZXJ01000004.1 GCF_005281345.1 Citrobacter sp. wls619 | reverse complement strand
AAACTGTCCAACATTATGGGGTCAGTTCATTTCCCGGTTTTTTTGTCTCTGCGCAAAGAGATTTATTGATTATTCAGCCGTTGCACCGCAACTGCCAATCATTTTAGAAATCGAAATTGCCGGGTGCAGCAGGTAATCATACGAGCAGGTTTTATTACGGTTTTCAATATGACCCGTACAAGCGGTCAGCGTCGCCAGAATTCCTGCCACAGCGGTAATTTTTGTAATCTTAAGCATAAAAAAACAGGTGGGAAATAAAAACGGCAGTCAGGAAAGAGATTCCAGGACTGCCGTTTGCGTTAATTAGCGGAATGATTTCAGAACGGTATACGGTTGGTTATTTCGCGGAGTATGTTGTGAATCAATGGTTAGAGAACCAGTTCAGCTTATCGCGTAATGCCACAACACGACCCACGATAATCAGCGCCGGGCTTTCAACCTGTTTTGCCAGTTCACCGAGCTGTGTCAGCACACCGCTGACGACGCGCTGTGTTACGGCAGTACCATTCTCGACCAGGGCAACCGGCATATCAGCTTGCATACCAAACTCGATGAGTTTTTCCTGAATCGTTGCCGCCTGATTCAGTCCCATGTAGAACACCAGCGTTTGTTTTTCTGCCGCCAGGTTCTCCCAGTCCAGTTCACCGCCAGTTTTCAGGTGCCCGGTGACCAGGCGTACGCTCTGCGCATAATCGCGATGGGTCAGTGGGATACCGGAATAAGCAGAACAGCCAGAAGCCGCGGTAATGCCTGGCACGACAGAGAATGGAATACCGGCATGACACAGGGTTTCCAGCTCTTCGCCACCGCGGCCAAAGATGAACGGGTCACCGCCTTTCAGTCGCACTACGCGTTTACCTTGTTGCGCTTCACGCAGCAGGATCTGGTTGATCTCTTCCTGCGGTACGCAGTGATAACCCGCACGTTTGCCTACGAACACACGATCTGCATCGCGGCGTACAAGGTTCATGATATCGTCGGAAACCAAGCGGTCATACACCACAACATCAGCTTGCTGGATCTGCTGTAGCCCTTTCAGCGTCAGCAGCCCGGCATCACCAGGGCCGGCACCGACCAATACTACTTCACCACGGTGATCCAGCGGTTCGCTGAGCAACTGCTCGGTGGTTTCCTCTACGGCTTGTTGGTCGTTGTTTGCCAGTGACTGCGCCAGGCGGTCATTAACAAACAATTTTTCCCAGAAGCGGCGACGTTCACCCATGCTGGCGAACTGTTTTTTCACGCGGGAGCGCAGTTGCCCGGCATATTGTGCGACCTGTCCCAGATGCTGTGGCAGCACGGATTCGAGTCTTTCACGCAGCAGGCGGGCAAGAACAGGGGATGTACCGCCTGAGGAGACCGCCACCATCAGCGGAGAGCGGTCGATAATGGAGGGCATGATAAAACTGGCCGCTTTTGGCGCATCGACCACGTTGCAGAAGATACGGCGTGATTCTGCGGCGGTGCTGACGCTTTGGTTAACGGCATCGTCATCAGTAGCGGCAATAGCCAGCCAGCAGGTGTCGAGCAGGGACTCATCGAACGGCCCCTCAACCAGCGTCAGCATATTTTCATCTGCCCATACTTTGAACTGCGGAATAAACGCCAGCGCATTGACCGTTAAACGGGCGCCCGCTTCCAGCAGTAACCGCGCTTTGCGTTCTGCGACATCACCACCGCCGACGATCAAGCAGTCGCGGTCACGTAGTTGACAAAATATAGGCAAATGATCCACGACATTACCCCTTAATTATTGGCAGCAGCCTCTGGCTGATTGATTTTTGCCGGAACAGGACGCTCCGATTTTGGCGTAGCATACCAATAACCCAACCCCATGAATACGACACCGGACAAAGTATTACCGAGTGTCACCCACAGAAGGTTATGACCAATTCCGGACAGGGTATAGGCCTCGCTGTGATGGCCGAACCAGGAAAGGGCAAACAGCGTCATATTGGCTACGGAGTGTTCATAGCCGGACGCGATAAACGCCAGCAGACACCACCAGATGGCAAGGAACTTCGCCGCGCCTTCTGTGCGGATTGCCATCCAGATTGCCAGGCAAACCAACCAGTTACACAGGGCGCCTTTAAAGAACAGTACTGTTGCAGGTGCGGTAGTTTTCGCCAGTGCAACCGTATGTACGATGCTGGTGTCGACCGGCAACAGACTGCCACCGCCCCAACTGTATAACAGAGCGACAAACACAGAGCCCACGAGGTTGCCGAGCCAGGTTTGTGGCAGAATCGCCCACATTTGACCGTGGCTGATGGTGCCCGCTTTAACGCCGAGCGTGAGAAACATCGTGTGACCGGTGAACAGTTCAGAACCGGCGATAATAACCAGCGTTAAGGCAATACCAAAGGTTGCACCCATTACCAGAGGACGTACGGATGGATCGAGTAAATTACCGAGAGTAAAAATAAGAATGATGCCGAGGCCAACGTAGGCCCCTGCCATTGCTGAGCTGACCCAGAATCCGAGCGGATTATTTGCCGACAGGCGTGCGATGCGCGCAGCGTTAGCCGCACACTTATTAATAGTGTCTGTGAACATGTGTTGATTATCCTTTTCTCACTTCATCCTTTGCACTACGTCTTTGTTGGCTTCCCTTGCTCACCCCAGTCACATAGTGAACTATGCTCCTGGGGATTTGCGCGGTTGCCGCCGCGATGCAGCACAAATGATGTTGTGATAATGATTAAAAGTGGAACAAAAATAAAAATCTAAAAAGGGAGGCGTTGCGCCTCCCAAAAATAAGTTAACCGCGCAGTTGCACCATGCCGTCTTTCACTCGCGCTTCGTAATGCTTCACGGAAAACTGTTCGTCTTCCATGCACAGACCGTCGCTTAAGCGAAAACGCTGTTTTTTCAGCGGACTGGCGACCCACAGCTCACCCTGATGTTCAGCAATCAACCCACGCGACAGTACGCTGGACTCAAAGAATGGGTCGATATTGCTGATCGCAAACACCTGATCGCTGTGATATGGGCGGAAAATAGCAACCTGCTCAGTACCTAACAGGGCGCAGACGCCTGTCGCAGGCAGAATGTCATCGATTTTGCAGATGTTTTGCCACTGGCTCATGCGTTTTCCTCCACCAGAGTCACCGGAATACGCTCATAAGGCGTAGCCGGACGATGTTGTTCGCGCTCAGGTACAACCTGAACATTCGGATCGCGTTTATCGCTGTTGATAAAGTGTTTGAAACGAACCTGCGCGGACGGCGTGTTGACCGTTTCTGTCCACTCACAGACCACTGCTTCACGCAGACGGGCCATCTCTTCTTCCAGATGCTGGTTCAGGCCCAGTTTGTCGTCGATGATGACGGACTTCAGATACTCGATACCGCCTTCCAGGTTATCTAACCACGGTGCAGTACGGGTCAGTTTGTCGGCAGTACGGATGTAGAACATCATAAAGCGGTCAAGGTACTTGAGCAGCGTTTCGCGATCGACATCGGCCGCCAGCAGGTCTGCATGACGAGGTTTCATCCCGCCGTTACCGCAAACGTACAGGTTCCAGCCTTTCTCGGTGGCGATGATACCGACGTCTTTACCCTGGGCTTCCGCACATTCGCGGGTACAGCCAGAGACGCCGAATTTCATTTTGTGCGGGGTCCGAATGCCTTTGTAGCGGTTTTCCAGCTCGACGCCGAAGCCAACGCTATCGCCAACACCATAACGGCACCAGGTGCTGCCTACGCAGGTTTTCGCCATACGCAGCGCTTTGGCGTACGCATGACCGGTTTCGAAACCGGCTTCAATTAACTGACGCCAGATTTCCGGCAGGTCATCTTTTTGTGCGCCGAACAGACCAATGCGCTGGGAGCCGGTGATCTTGGTGTACAGGTTAAACTCACGCGCGATACGGCCCACGGCCACCAGGCCTTCAGGGGTAATTTCGCCACCCGCAGAACGCGGGATCACGGAATAGGTGCCGTCTTTCTGGATGTTCGCCAGGAAGTTGTCGTTAGTGTCCTGCAGCGGCGTGTGCTGTGGTTTGAGGATGTACTCATTCCAGCAGGAGGCCAGCAGGGAGCCGACGGTCGGTTTACACACTTCGCAGCCGTAACCTTTACCGTGTTTAGCCAGCAACTCTTCGAAAGTTTTAATGCCTTCTACGCGGATCAGGTGGAACAGTTCCTGACGTGAATACGGGAAGTGTTCACACAGGTTGTTATTCACTTCGATACCCTGCTTCGCCAGTTCGGCGTTCAGGACCTGCGTCACCAGTGGGATACACCCGCCGCAGCCGGTACCGGCTTTGGTTTCGGCTTTCAGCGCCGCAACGGTGTGACAGCCTTTGTTGATAGCGGCAATCAGCATGCCTTTAGTGACGTCGAAGCAGGAACAAATCTGCGCGCTGTCCGGGAGTTTATCCACGCCGATTGATGGTTTACCGCTGCCTGCGTGCGCGGGCAGAATCAGCGAGTCCGGGTTTTCCGGCAGTTCGATGGCGTTCAGCACCAGCTGTAGCAGGTTGCCGTAATCGCTGGTATCACCGACCAGAACCGCACCCAGCAGGGTTTTGTTATCTTCACTCACGATGAGGCGTTTGTAGACTTCTTTGCTTTCATCAAGGTAGACATAGCTGCGGGCACCCGGCGTGCGCGCATGCGCGTCGCCAATCCCGCCAACATCTACGCCGAGCAACTTCAGTTTGGCGCTCAGATCCGCGCCTTCGAAAGCATTTTCAGTTTCGAGGATATGATCCACGGCGACCTGGGCCATTTTGTAACCCGGCGCGACCAGACCATATACGCGGTTGTTCCAGCTGGCGCATTCGCCAATCGCATAGATATCCGGGTCAGATGTCTGGCAGCTGTCGTTAATGACAATGCCGCCGCGCGGCGCGACGTCCAGACCGCACTGGGTGGCCAGTTTGTCGCGTGGGCGAATACCGGTAGAGAAGACGATGAAATCAACTTCCAGTTCGCTACCGTCGGCAAAACGCATTGTTTTGCGCGCTTCACTGCCTTCCTGGACGATCTCTTTGGTGTTTTTGCTGGTGTGCACACGCACGCCCATGCTTTCAATTTTGCGACGTAACTGCTCACCACCCATATGATCCAGCTGTTCAGCCATCAGCATGGGGGCGAATTCAATCACGTGGGTTTCCACGCCCAGGCTTTTCAGCGCGCCGGCGGCTTCCAGACCTAACAGGCCACCACCGACGACGGCACCGCGTTTGCTACGGCGGGCGCAAGCCTCAATGGCGTTGAGATCTTCAATGGTACGGTAAACGAAGCAGTCCTGGGTTTCGGAACCTTTAATCGGTGGGATCCACGGATAGGAACCGGTCGCCATGATCAGCTTGTCGTAATAGACCGTACGGCCCGCGCTGGAGTGGATTACCTTCTCCTGGCGGTTGATGGTAATTGCACGTTCACCGACTAACACCTTAACGCCATGCTTCTCATAGAACCCTTCACGCACCAGAGAAAGCTCTTCAGCGGTGTGGTGAGAGAAGTAGGATGACAGGTGTACGCGGTCGTACGCTTTGCGGGGTTCTTCACAGAAGACGGTAATATCAAAATTGGCAGCGTCGGATTTATCAAGAAGATCCTCAATAAAGCGATGGCCGACCATACCATTACCGATAATAGCGAGTCTGACTTTGCTCATTTTTGCCTCGATTTCTTTTCTATTACTGCCTACCTTAACGATTCAGCAACCGCGCTTATTGATACAAATCAAATTCGGCCTTATATACTCCTTAAGGGGTATATAACTGATTTGTCAGCATTTTTATAAGTGACGGAATTGATAGGCTTTTCATATTTGTACAATTAGCATACAAATTAAGGGGTTTTAGTGCGTTTTGGCTGACATCGCCAGCGGAAGAAGAGGGGGGGGAGAATAGGCCGGATGGCGCAGACACCATCCGGCAGTGTGTAGGCCGGGCAAGCGAAGCGCCCCCGGCACTGAGATTAATGCGTTGCTGGTGCGTTATGCAGGCGATGGCGCGTGACGAACCCAAGGATAAAGCACATCACGAACACCACGGCATACAGTCCGTTCGCAGTCTGTAATGCAGCCAGTGGACCACTGTGCGCCACGATAGGGCCGGTGACGACGAAGGTGAGCATGGTACCAATGGTGCCGCAGGTCAGCACAAAGTTAACCAATTTAGGTGAGGCAACTTTGGTCTGCTGAGAACCAAGGGTAATAATGGTGGTATAAATCGCGCTGGAGAAGAAGCCCAGCGTCAGAATGAACCAAGGCATATGCTCTGGCGTACCGGTGATGAACAGATACATCAGCACGGTGGCCAGTCCCGCCAGTACGGTCAGAATACGCTGCAAATCGAAGAAACGCAGAATAAAGCTAAACGCCCACATGCCGACCATGTAAGACATCCAGAAGTCGCTAACCAGTTTACCGGCATCGTTCAGGCTCATGCCCAGGCTCTTGGCGTATTCCGGAACCCAGGAGATAAAACCAAGCTGACCGAGGATGTAACACAGCGCCGCAATTGCCAGGAACAGTACGCCAATGCCCCATTTTTCTTTAACGGCCGGTGCGTCTGGCTGCTGCGCATGTTTGCCCAGCGCCGGGAATTCGCAGCCGAAGGTCAGCAGGAAAATGGCGACATACACCAGGCCGATACAAGCATAGACCCAGTACCATTCAATGCTGCGCGCGAGCAGGAAGGCTGCAACCATGGGGAAAATCATGCCCGCCATGCTGAAGAAGGAGTCGGTAAACAGCAGACGGGAGCCACGCTGGCGACCTTCATACATCTGAGTCACCAGGAACGTACCAATCGACATGGTGATTCCACTCACCAGGCCCAGCACAAACATTGCTGCAGAGAACAACGCCAGGCTATGGCTGAGCATCAGTCCGGCGATTGCCAAGACCATCAGGATGAAGCCAAAACGCAATTGCGTTTTCAGCGGCACGATTTCCATCAGCCAGGCATTCAGAAAAATAGAGATCAGGATACCTGCGTTCAGGAAGGTGAAGGTGTTACTCATACTGGAAACGGGCAAATGGAAATAATCTGCGATGTTTCCCATCACCATCCCGGTGACAATTACCAACGCACCTGTCAGGGCGTAGGAGAGAAAGCTAATCCATGTGAGCTTAATGCGATTGCTGTTAGTCATGACTGGCCTGTATAGAAGTGTAAGGCGCATTAACGGCGCCGTGAGCGGGCAGATTTTAGGCGTTTTAGTGATGCATTTAAATATTTTTTGGTAATTACTGAGCCTGTTACATTTTTGTATGTGATCATGATCACATAGGTATTTACAGCTATGAGGTTACATTTGTTTCAAGTACGTAAAATTAGGTAAAGGGATGGCCTTGTTCATGAAGGCTCTTTAGAATCAATCCACTTGCTTTAGTTTCTGCTCTCGTTTAAGGAAATCTCATGCTCAAATCGACTCTGGCGGCTGTTGCAGCTGTTTTCGCTCTTTCTGCTATCTCTCCCGCAGCGCTGGCAGCGAAAGGGGATCCGCACGTTCTGCTGACAACCTCTGCCGGTAACATTGAACTGGAACTGAACAGCCAGAAAGCCCCGGTTTCAGTGCAAAACTTTGTCGATTATGTCAACAGCGGTTTCTATAACAACACCACGTTCCACCGTGTTATTCCGGGATTTATGGTGCAGGGTGGTGGGTTTAACGAGCAGATGCAGCAGAAAAAACCTAACCCGCCTATCAAGAATGAAGCGGATAACGGGCTGCGTAACACCCGGGGCACGATTGCTATGGCGCGTACTGCGGATAAAGACAGTGCAACCAGCCAGTTCTTTATCAACATTGCGGACAATGCATTCCTCGATCATGGCCAGCGTGACTTTGGTTATGCCGTGTTCGGTAAAGTTGTGAAAGGTATGGATGTTGCGGACAAGATTGCGCAGGTACAGACCCACGATGTCGGTCCTTACCAGAATGTTCCGTCAAAACCGATTGTTATCCTTTCCGCTAAAGTCCTGCCGTAAGCCTGTTTTGCGCGGGTAGTTCCTGCCCGCGTTCTCCCCCCTTCTCTGCGTAACCCGAAATTGCTGCTTATACTTGTGGCAAGTGTCGGCTCATTCAGGGAGGTCACGTGAAAAAACTCACCGATAAACAAAAGTCCAGGCTCTGGGCGCAGCTGCGAAATGCCAATTTCCAGGCAAGCCGGCGACTGGAAGGCGTGGATATTCCACGGGTTACTCTGAGCGCTGAAGACGCCCTGGCGCGGCTTGAAGAATTGCGGAGGCACTATGAGCGATAAATTCGGTGATGGGCGTGACCCCTATTTGTATCCTGGGCTGAACGTCATGCGTAACCGGCTGGGGGTTCATCAGGCGCAGCGTCTGGCGCAGGCAGCTTATGAATTGACGGCGCTGCGTGCTGCCACAATTGAACTGGGGCCGTTAGTTCGTGGTTTACCCTACCTGTGCGCTATTCATCGCCAACTTTATCAGGATATTTTCGACTGGGCTGGCAAGCTACGCGAAGTGGATATTTATCAGGGCGACACACCTTTCTGCCATTTTGCCTGGATAGAGAAAGAGGGCAATGTGCTGATGCAGGACCTGGAAGACGAGTCCTGGCTGGTGGGACTGCCGGCAGAAAAGTTTGTGGACCGCCTCGCACATTACTACTGCGAAATTAACGTGCTGCACCCGTTTCGCATCGGCAGTGGTCTGGCGCAGCGTATTTTCTTCGAACAGCTGGCGATTCATGCCGGGTATATACTCAACTGGGAGGGCATTCAGGTTGAGGAGTGGAACCAGGCAAATCAAAATGGCGCCATGGGGGATCTGTCCGCACTGCAAGCGATATTTCGTAAAGTGGTAAGCGAAGCCCTGGAAACTGAGTAGAATAGCGCGGTTCTTCTGTACCGGAGCCGCCATGATCCTGCTTATCGATAACTACGATTCTTTTACCTGGAACCTGTATCAATACTTCTGCGAACTGGGCGCAGATGTCCTTGTCAGACGCAACGACGCGCTGACGCTGGCGCAAATTGATGCGCTGAATCCGCAGAAAATCGTCATTTCCCCGGGGCCATGCACGCCGGATGATGCGGGCATCTCGCTGGATGTCATTCGCCATTATGCGGGTAAGATCCCTATGCTGGGCGTTTGTCTGGGCCATCAGGCAATGGCACAAGCCTTTGGCGCGACCGTCGTGCGGGCGGCGAAAGTGATGCACGGTAAGACTTCACCCATTACGCATACCGGGCAAGGTGTTTTTCAGGGATTGGCAAACCCGCTAACGGTGACGCGCTACCATTCGTTGGTGGTCGCACCTGAAACGTTGCCTGAGTGCTTTGAGGTGACGGCCTGGAGTGAAACGCAGGAGATTATGGGCATTCGTCACCGTGAGTGGGATATGGAAGGGGTGCAATTTCACCCGGAGAGCATCCTCAGCGAACAGGGGCATCAGCTGCTGGCTAATTTCCTTAACCGGTGATTTATGGTTGCTATTCAGTGATTTTTTATTCATATTTTGTGATTATAATTTCACTAGCATTTCTGCTTAACAGGGTGGTAATGACATGGCAACTGAACAAACTGCAATTACGCGCGCAACATTCGATGAAGTGATTCTGCCGATTTATGCACCGGCAGAGTTTATCCCGGTAAAGGGGAAAGGAAGTCGAGTCTGGGATCAGCAGGGTAAAGAGTACGTTGATTTCGCGGGCGGCATTGCAGTGACCGCGTTAGGGCATTGCCATCCGGCACTGGTCGAGGCATTAAAAACTCAGGGTGAAACTCTGTGGCATACCAGTAACGTGTTCACCAATGAGCCAGCGTTGCGTTTAGGTCGCAAAATCATTGATGCGACCTTTGCCGAGCGCGTGCTGTTCATGAACTCCGGTACCGAAGCCAACGAAACCGCCTTTAAGCTGGCGCGCCACTATGCCTGCGTGCGTCATAGCCCGTTCAAAACCAAGATTATTGCCTTCCATAATGCGTTTCACGGTCGTTCACTGTTTACCGTTTCTGTCGGCGGGCAGCCGAAATACTCTGACGGCTTTGGACCAAAGCCCGCGGATATCATCCATGTCCCGTTTAACGATCTGCATGCGGTCAAAGCGGTGATGGACGACCACACCTGCGCGGTGGTGGTTGAGCCCATTCAGGGTGAGGGCGGCGTCACTGCGGCAACGCCGGAATTCCTGCAGGGGCTGCGCGAACTGTGCGATCAACATCAGGCGCTGCTGGTGTTTGATGAAGTGCAGTGTGGGATGGGGCGTACCGGTGACCTGTTTGCGTATATGCACTACGGCGTGACGCCGGATATCCTCACCAGCGCGAAGGCGCTCGGCGGCGGTTTCCCGGTGAGCGCGGTACTGACGACGCTGGAGATTGCCTCCGCATTCCATGTTGGCTCGCACGGCTCGACCTACGGCGGTAATCCGTTGGCCTGCGCGGTTGCGGGAGCGGCGTTCGATATCATCAACACCCCGGAAGTGCTGGAAGGTATTCAGGCCAAACGCCATGCCTTTGTGCAGCATTTGCAGAAAATTGATCAGCGGTTTGATATTTTCAGCGATATTCGCGGCATGGGACTGTTGATTGGCGCTGAGTTGAAGCCGCAGTTTAAAGGCCGGGCGCGTGATTTCCTTTACGCTGCTGCGCACGAAGGGGTGATGGTGCTAAACGCCGGGCCGGACGTGATGCGTTTTGCGCCGTCGCTGGTGGTAGAGCAGGCTGATATCGATGAAGGGATGCAGCGTTTCGCGCAGGCGGTAGCGAAAGTGGTGGGCTGATTGCCGGATGGCGGCGCGGCCTACAGGGTAAGGTGTGATTCGTAGGCCGGATAAGCGTAGCGCATCCGGCAAATATCTTAACCCTTCATGTCCCGCAGTCGGCGGCTCAGCCAGATCCCGTGGTGCGGTCGCTGGCGCCAGGCAACAGAAGAGATGGTGTGCATGGTATTAAGATGCCCCAGTATTCGTTGTAGATGCTGCTCAAGCGTACTTAATGGGCCGTGTGAGAGCATCTCTGGTGATTCGAGAATATTCACATCACCAGAACTTCCCGGTCCGTCATATTCCAGCCGCTGTTGACAGCGCTGGAGCGCAATTTCGCAGGATTCCAGATATCGCTGCGCCAGATCCGGCGTCAACATCGTGTGCTCCCTTGCCAGGGTCGTCATTGCATTGATGTGCTCGACGATGAACTGGCTGTGTGTAACCCACAGTTTCATATCTGCCAGATAGTGCGAGTTAAACCCGGGTTCCTGCATGGCCTGGTTTAATGAGTTAAACAGTGTGTTTTGCGCCTGATTGACCCGCATGCGCTGATACGCCAACGGCGTGGCCTGCGGATCGTTGCTGAGGATGAGGCGGATGGCTTCTTGATCTGCTCCTAGTGCATCGTGAGCGTTCTTACGTAGTAAACCACTCTGCCATTGCGGCCACAGCCAGAGCGTACCGCCAAAGGCGATCAAACAGCCGATTACGGTGTCGACAAACCGGGGCACGATAAACTGTTCCCCGTTCAACGTGAGTAACTGTAGGGTATATACCGCCGTGACCGTAAAGCCTACGGTGGCCCAGCCGTAGTTTTTACGGATGATCAGATAGCTCACCAGGGTTGTCAGCAGCATAGCTGCCAGCGTGAAGCCCTCCGGAATATGAAAGTGCAACGTAACACCTGCAATCACCAGTCCGACAAGCGTGCCCACCGAGCGGTGTAAAATACGCACCCGGGTTGCGCCGTAGCCATTTTGCGTGACGAACAGGATCGTCATCAGGATCCAGTATGGTTTTGGCAGGTGCAAAGCGCTACCCATCAGGCTTGCGATACTCAACATGACGCTGATGCGTCCGGCGTTACGCAGCGCCGGTGATTTCAACGACAAATAGTTTTTCAGTGCAGGAATTAACGGTAATCGACGCTGTTTATCCGCCATCAAATCCCGGGCATACAGTGGGCGTTGTGTACGCAGCACACGGGCAATGCGGCTGAAATGCCAGTAGCAAAATTGTCCCACCGGATTATCCGGGTGCTGCCGGGCAATCTTCTCCAGGGTGCCGATCTGCTTTTCCATCGAAAAACGCGTCGGTAAGCGGTGGTACAAAATATCATCGGCCAGTACGCGCAGACGTTCCGCAACGGTGCGAGCATTCCAGCGAATCACCTGCTCCGCGTGACTACGCTCGACCAGCTTTTGCACTTCTTCGGGCTGGTGCAGGCTAACGGAAATATGCTCCTGTAAATCCAGCGCTTCCTGGAAAACACGTAGCAAGCGTTTGTATTCATTATTGTGATGTGCCGACAGCATGTGCATTTGCTGGTAGCACTGGGTAATCAGATCCACGGCTTTCTGTTGACGGACCAGCAGGGGTGGTAGCGCTTTTTCGGGATCGGCATGCTGGGTCAACATGCTGTATTTGGCCTCACAATAATCGGCTAATTCGCGGTACAACAAACTGAGTGATTCGCGCAGCGGTTGTTCACGCCACATCCAGAACCAGAACCAGTTAAACAGGCCGTACCATACTGTCCCCAGCGCGTAGATCAGCAGTGGTTCCCAGACCGGCATGTTGCCGGCCAGACTCAGTGTGAAAATCGCCGCGATCAGCGAGGCGGGCAGAAGTCGCGCATGCAACGGGCTTAGCTCGGCGGTCACACCGAGAATCAGCGTCAGGCCGGTGAGGATCAGTGGCAGCGGTATAGTCTGTGCCAGCAATAACTGCATAATCAGGCTGCAGCCAGCAAACAGCGACGCGCCAATCACTAAGCGTTTGAAAAAGCGCTTATGCGGGGTATCAAGACCCGCAATATTGCAGCAGGCAGGGACGAGGGAGAATAAGAGCCCCAGATGAAGCTGACCAATGATAAGACCGACAGCCACAGGTAAACATAGCACCAGCGTCTGTCGTAGTGCGTAGTTGATCTCGGGGTGATAAATCAGTCTTCGCCACATCGGAGCAAACAAAAATGGCGCATTACGAAGTAACACGCCATGTCGATGGGATTAACGCGTGCCGTAGACGACGATGGTCTTACCATGCGCGGAGATCAGGTTCTGATCTTCCAGCATTTTCAGGATACGACCAACGGTTTCACGGGAACAGCCAACGATCTGGCCAATTTCCTGACGGGTGATTTTAATCTGCATGCCGTCCGGGTGGGTCATCGCGTCAGGCTGTTTCGCCAGATTCAGCAGAGTCTGGGCGATACGACCAGTTACGTCGAGGAAGGCAAGGTTGCCTACTTTTTCAGACGTTACCTGCAGACGACGAGCCATCTGAGAAGACAGACGCATCAGAATATCTGGGTTGACCTGGATTAATTGGCGAAATTTTTTGTAGGAAATTTCAGCGACTTCACATGCGGTTTTGGCACGTACCCAGGCGCTACGTTCCTGGCCTTCTTCGAAGAGGCCTAATTCACCAATAAAATCGCCCTGATTCAGATAAGAGAGGATCATTTCTTTCCCTTCTTCATCTTTGATCAGCACTGCCACTGAGCCTTTAACGATGTAATACAACGTTTCCGCTTTTTCACCCTGGTGAATCAGCGTGCTCTTCGATGGGTACTTATGAATATGGCAATGAGACAAGAACCATTCGAGAGTCGGGTCTGTTTGCGGTTTGCCAAGCACCATGCGCGGTTATCCTCTGTTATAAGCTGTCTCCAGAGCCAGAACACGATGCTGTCTCTGGGGTTGCAAAAATGTGCTTCCCGCTACCTGGGAAGGGGGCTGCTAAAAATTGATTGCAGCCTGTAATGTGATGTCCTCTGCATACATGCAGTACGTCAATGTATTACTGTAGCATCCCGACTGTTTTAGCATAGCTTTCGCCGTGTGTCTCCTGGTGTCTCGCTTCAGCATGACGCAGGTCGCCTTCCATTGCGAGAATTGTTATGTACGCGTAATCTGTCAGGAAAATTGAAACATTGGAGTTACGAAATATGCAAGCGCGTGTAAAGTGGGTTGAGGGGTTAACCTTCCTCGGTGAGTCCGCCTCAGGCCACCAAATTTTGATGGACGGTAACTCTGGTGATAAAGCGCCGAGCCCGATGGAGATGGTGCTAATGGCGGCAGGGGGGTGTAGCGCCATTGATGTCGTGTCCATTCTGCAAAAGGGACGCCAGGATGTCACCAACTGCGAAGTGAAGCTCACCTCTGAGCGCCGTGAAGAAGCACCGCGTCTGTTTACCCACATCAATCTGCATTTCATCGTGACGGGTCGCGACCTGAAAGATGCATCTGTGTCTCGGGCGGTTGATCTTTCTGCTGAGAAATATTGCTCCGTGGCGTTGATGCTGGAAAAAGCGGTGAATATCACCCATTCCTATGAAGTGATTGTTGCTGCGTGATGCCATGCCTGATGGCGTTACACTTATCAGGCCTACAGGATATATACGCGTAGGCCGGATAAGGCATCAGCCGCCATCCGGCAAAAGACCACATTACTCGATCTTCTTCCCTTCCATCAGCCTCTGCACCAATGGCAGCATGATCAATTCCATCGCCAGCCCCATCTTGCCGCCCGGCACGACTAACGTATTGATATGGGAAATGAATGAACCCTGCAGCATCGCCAGCAGCCAGGGATAATCGATGCCTTCCAGATTACGAAAATGAATCACGACAAAGCTCTCATCCAGTGACGGAATACTCTTTGCCGCAAAGGGGTTGGAAGTGTCGACGGTGGGCACACGCTGGAAGTTAATATGCGTGCGGGAAAACTGCGGCGTAATGTAATTGATGTAATCGTCCATTGAGCGTACGACCGAGTCCATTACCGCTTCACGTGAATGCCCGCGTTCGCTGGTATCGCGGGTGAGTTTCTGGATCCACTCCAGGTTCACGATAGGGACAACACCAACCAGCAGATCAACATGCCGCGCCACGTTTTGCTGCGGCGTCACCACGCCGCCGTGCAGGCCTTCATAGAATAAGACGTCCGTCGGTTCAGGCAGTGGCTGCCACGGAGTAAACGTCCCCGGAACCTGATTCCACGGCACGGCTTCATCGTAGGTGTGCAGATATTTTCGCGACTGGCCTTTGCCCGTCTGACCGTATTCGATGAAGGTTTGTTCGAGCAGGCCAAAATCATTCGCTTCAGGGCCGAAGTAGCTGATGTGTCGTCCGGCGTCGCGGGCTTTGCGGATCGCCATATCCATTTCCGGACGGGTATAGCGATGAAAACTGTCACCTTCCACCTCGGCGGCGCGCAGATTTAACTGTGCGAAAATTTTACGAAACGCGAGGCTGGTGGTAGTGGTCCCCGCGCCGCTGGATCCTGTTACCGCAATCACCGGATGTTTGGCAGACATAACAACTCCATAAATAGGTTGGTTTTTTATTATAGTCGGCCAACGGCAGCAGGTTACTCGTGAAGCTGTTTCCTCGGCATTATGTTGACCGTTTCATGCAGTTCGGACCACACCAGCACAGCTTCACCTGATTGTAGTTGGCGTTTGACGTCGGCGACTTTTTGTTCGAGCGAGAGTTCATGTTCACCATAATCGGTGCCTTCGCGCAAGACAAAGCTTTCAATCAGGTTATCCAGTGCGTCCGGGGAGATGTCTTGCCAGGGAATCATCATGATGATGCCTCCAGATATGTTGTCAGCCAGTCTGGAATACGCGATTCCAGCCACATCTCAGGGCGACGTAACGTGCCACCAATAAATCCGACGTGTCCACCGTGCTCGGTGAGTTGATACTCCACCTGTGTGGGCAGATTCTCGGGTTGTGGGATGACATGGCTATCCATAAACGGATCGTCTTTGGCATGGATAATCAGCGTTGGTTTGGCGATCCGATTCAACAGTGGCATGGCGCTGCACTGACGATAGTAATCTATAGCATCAGCAAAACCGTGGATTTTAGCCGTGATCAAATCGTCGAAATCGCGAATACGACGCAGGGATTTTAATTGCGCGAGGCTCACTGGCAGCGACCCCGGATACGCTTCCAGTTTCCGTGAGGCGTTGGCTTTCAGCAGATTGAGCAGGTAGCGCTGGTAGACGCGGGAGAAACCCTTCTCCATGTGATAACTACACGCTTCCAGCACAAACGGTGCAGAGACGATAACTGCCGCATCAATGGGGATCGTGTTCCCTTCTTTCGCCAGCAGGCAGGCCAGCATATTCCCACCGAGCGAATAACCCACTGCAGCGGTTGGAACGCGTCCAAACTCGCGATCCAGCCAGTTTAAAAACCAGGTGCCATCTTCTGTTTCACCAGAGTGATAAATACGATTCAGGCGATTTGGCTCGCCGCTACAGCCACGAAAATGCATCACCACGCCGAGCCAGCCGCGCTTTTGCGCCGCTTCAATCAGGCCATGTGCGTACGGACTGTTCAGGCTTCCTTCCAGACCGTGAAAAACCACCAGGCGCGGCTTATGCCTGGCCTGCTGTGGATCTTCGCTCCATGCCAGGTCGACAAAGTCACCATCGGGTAATTCCAGACGCTGCCAATGGGCATCGAACTTCACCTTACGGCGTATTAAACGCGGCAGCATCGTCTGTAGATGACGGTTACTGATACCACGCATCGGGCGGAATTCTCGCGAATCGTCGGTAGGTGGGGTCATTTCTGTGGATGTGATTTCAACCATAACACCAGAGCAATTAATAATCGGAAAGAATAACTATACCGCGCACAGCGCGTGCGGGTTAGCCAATATGTGATTTTGTCGCCAGCCAGTCAGTCGGTTACGCGAGCCTGGACCGAAACGTAGGCCTGATAAGACGCGCGAACGTCGCCATCAGGAATTTTCGGCTCCGGTGCCGGATGGCAGCTTCGCCTTATCCGGCAATCAGGGCTACTCAGCCAGCATCTGCTCAAGCTGTTCCTGCGCATCCAGCCAGGCCATTTCACACTCTTCCAGCCCGGACTTCGCGCTTGCCTGTTGTTGCAGACATGCTGTGAGCTCAGCTTTACGGCTTTGGTCGTACAGTTCGCTATCACCGAGCTTCTCTTCAGCCTGTGCCAGTAGCGCGTGTAGCTTCTCCATCTCTTTTTCCAGACGGGTAATCTCTTTACGCAGAGGTTGTGTCAGGCTGCGTAACTCGGCTTCGCGGCGTTTCTGGTCCTTACGCGCCTGGGCGCTGTTAACGCTCTCTTTTGCCGGTTCGTCGCCCTGGTTTTCTTGTTTTTGCACGTCGCTCAGCCACTGCTGGTAATCTTCCAGATCGCCATCAAACGGCTCGACTTTTTTGTCGTGCACCAGATAGAGATCATCGGTGGTGGAGCGGATCAGGTGACGGTCGTGCGAGACCACGACCAGCGCGCCTTCGAAATCGATCAACGCTTCGGTCAGCGCCTGGCGCATGTCCAGATCCAGGTGGTTGGTCGGTTCATCAAGCAGCAGCAGGTTCGGGCGCTGCCAGACGATCAGTGCCAGCACCAGACGCGCTTTTTCACCGCCGGAGAAACGTCGGGTTTCTTCGCTGACTTTATCGCCCTGGAAGCCGAATCCACCGAGGTAATCACGCAGTTTCTGTTCGAGCTCTTGTGGCGCCATACGTGCCAGGTGCTGAATGGGTGATTCATCGGCGCGTAAAAACTCCAGCTGGTGCTGTGCGAAGTAGCCCAGTTTGATGCCTTTCGCCAGACCGATTTCACCGCTAATCGGCGCCAGTTCTCCTGCCAGCAGCTTGATCAGCGTGGATTTACCCGCACCGTTGCGGCCTAACAGGCCGATGCGAGAACCCGGCACCAGATTCAGTTTGATGGAGTCGAGGATTGTGCGATCGCCGTAGCCAGCACTCACTTTTTCCATTTTCAGCAGCGGGTTAGGCAGGCTTTCCGGTTCACGGAAGCTGAAATGGAACGGGTTATCGACATGGGCTGGCGCGATAAGCTCCATGCGCTCCAGCATTTTGATACGGCTCTGCGCCTGTTTTGCCTTGGTTGCTTTCGCGCGGAAACGATCGATATAGCTTTGCAGATGCGCCACGCGCTCCTGCTGGCTCTCGTACATCGCCTGTTGCTGCGCGAGGCGGGTCGCACGCTGGATTTCAAACGCGCTGTAGTTGCCGGTGTACTCGAACATGGTTTGCTGTTCGATATGAATAATTTTATCCACCACCGGATCGAGGAAGTCCCGGTCGTGGGAAATCAAAATCAGTGTGCCCTGATAGCTTTTCAACCATCTTTCCAGCCAGATTACCGCGTCAAGATCGAGGTGGTTGGTGGGTTCATCGAGCAGCAGCAGGTCTGAACGGCAAATCAGCGCCTGGGCCAGGTTGAGACGCATACGCCAGCCACCGGAGAAATCGCTGACCGGGCGGTCGAGCTGCTCGTTAGAGAAACCGAGACCGTGCAGCAGGCTGGCCGCGCGTGAGCGAATGGTCCAGGCGTCTATGGCGTCCAGCTTTCCGTGTACGGTGGCAATGGCGTGTCCATCGTTACGTTCGTTGGCATCGTTTAACTGGGCTTCCAGTTGACGATATTCGCGGTCGCCATCAATCACGTATTCCAGCGCTGGCTGTGGTAACGCAGGCGTTTCCTGATTCACCCATGCGAGTTGCCAGTTTCCCGGAAACGTAAATCCGCCGGCGTCAGCGCTGATTTCATTTTTCAGCAATGCCAGCAGGGTAGATTTACCGCAGCCATTTTTACCCACCAGGCCAACCTTCTGCCCAGGATTAATGGTGGCCGTGGCATTGTCCAGCAAGACGCGCACGCCGCGACGAATTTGTAACGATGAGAAAACAATCATAAGGCGCCGTATGTTCAGACTATGTTAATTTATCATTATGATAATGTAATGTGTGGGCCGTTTGCCGCACCGAGGCGCAATGGTAGCCCAAAACGCTGAAAATAGACAAAAGACAAAACCGGGAGGGGGATGATGTCCCAGCCAGCGAAAGTGTTGCTGCTGTATGCCCATCCGGAATCTCAGGACTCGGTCGCGAACCGGGTTCTGCTTAAACCGGCCATGCAGCTCAGTAATGTTACCGTGCACGATCTTTACGCGCACTATCCCGATTTTTTTATCGATATTTCGCACGAACAGGAACTGTTGCGTGAGCATGACGTGATTGTTTTTCAGCATCCGCTCTATACCTATAGCTGCCCGGCCCTGCTAAAGGAGTGGCTTGACCGCGTACTGAGCCGTGGGTTTGCCAGTGGCCCCGGGGGGAACCAACTGGCGGGAAAGTACTGGCGGAGTGTGATCACCACTGGTGAGCCAGAAAGTGCGTATCGGTATGACGCGCTGAACCGCTATCCGATGAGTGATGTGCTACGCCCTTTTGAGCTGACGGCAGGAATGTGCCGGATGCACTGGATGAGCCCCATCATCGTTTACTGGGCCAGACGGCAAACGAAGCAGGAGCTGGACAGCCATGCGAAAGCGTATGGTGACTGGCTGGCGAATCCGATTCCTGTGGGAGGCCGCTGATGGAAGGTTCTGATTTATTGACTGCGGGAGTGCTGTTCCTCTTCGCGGCAGTGGCTGCGGTGCCGTTGGCATCGCGGCTGGGTATTGGGCCGGTGTTGGGCTATTTGCTGGCAGGGATCGCTATTGGCCCATGGGGACTTGGCTTCATCAGCGACGTGGATGAAATTCTGCATTTCTCCGAGCTGGGCGTGGTCTTCCTGATGTTCATCATCGGGCTGGAACTTAACCCGGCCAAACTATGGCAATTGCGGCGTTCAATTTTTGGTGTTGGTGCCGCGCAGGTGTTACTTAGCGCGCTTGTCCTGGCAGGGTTATTGATGCTCACTGACTTTTCCTGGCAGGCGGCGGTAGTCGGTGGGATTGGTTTGGCGATGTCATCGACGGCAATGGCGTTACAGCTGATGCGGGAAAAAGGGATGAACCGCAGTGAATCCGGACAACTGGGCTTTTCGGTGCTGTTGTTCCAGGACTTGGCGGTGATCCCTGCGTTGGCGCTGGTTCCGCTGTTAGCAGGATCGGCCGATGAGCATTTTGACTGGATAAAAGTGGGCATGAAAGTGTTGGCTTTTGCTGGCATGTTGATTGGCGGACGCTATCTGTTGCGTCCTGTATTTCGCTTTATTGCGGGGTCCGGCGTGCGGGAAGTGTTTACCGCAGCCACGCTGCTACTGGTATTGGGCTCTGCGTTATTTATGGATGCGCTGGGCCTGTCGATGGCGCTGGGAACGTTTATCGCAGGCGTGCTGCTGGCGGAAAGCGAATATCGACATGAACTGGAAACGGCGATTGATCCCTTTAAAGGGCTTTTGCTCGGGTTATTTTTCATCTCGGTGGGGATGTCACTTAACCTTGGCGTGCTTTACACCCATATTTTGTGGGTAGTGGCGAGCGTAATAGTACTGGTCATTGTGAAGACGCTGGTGCTCTATGTGTTGGCGCGGCTGAACGGCATGAGAAGCTCGGAGCGGATGCAATTTGCGGGGGTGCTAAGCCAGGGCGGAGAATTTGCCTTCGTGCTTTTTTCAACGGCATCTTCCCAGCGGCTGTTTCAGGGCGATCAAATGGCACTTTTGCTGGTAACCGTCACGCTGTCGATGATGACCACGCCACTGCTGATGAAGCTGATTGATAAATGGCTTTCTCGCCAGTTCAACGGCCCGGATGAGGAAGCTGAACAGCCCTGGGTGGAAGACGATAAGCCGCAGGTTATCGTGGTGGGGTTTGGGCGTTTTGGTCAGGTGATCGGCCGTTTGCTGATGGCGAACAAAATGCGCATTACCGTCCTGGAGCGGGATATCAGTGCGGTGAATCTGATGCGTAAATATGGCTATAAGGTCTATTACGGTGACGCCACGCAGGTGGAGCTTTTACGTTCCGCTGGCGCAGAGGCGGCGCAGTCTATTGTGATCACCTGTAATGAACCTGAAGACACGATGAAGCTGGTGGAACTGTGCCAACAGCATTTTCCGCATTTGCATATTCTTGCGCGAGCGCGCGGACGTGTAGAGGCGCATGAGTTATTACAGGCGGGTGTCACGCAGTTTTCCCGAGAAACCTTCTCGAGCGCACTGGAACTGGGACGCAAAGCGCTGGTGTCATTGGGGATGCATCCGCATCAGGCGCAGCGCGCCCAGTTGCATTTTCGTCGACTCGATATGCGCATGCTACGGGAATTGATCCCGATGCACACCGATACGGTGCAAATCTCTCGTGCCAGAGAGGCCCGGCGTGAGCTGGAGGAGATTTTTCAGCGGGAGATGCAGAAAGAACGGCGCCAGCTGGATGGCTGGGATGAATTTGAGTAGAGGATAACCATGGCAATTCGTAAACGTTTTATTGCAGGCGCAAAATGTCCGTCCTGCCAGGCGCAGGATTCGCTGGCGATGTGGCGCGAAAATAATATCGATATTGTTGAGTGTGTTAAGTGCGGTCATCAGATGCGCGAGGCCGATAAAGAGGCCCGCGAGCACGTTCGCAAAGAAGAGCAAGTGATCGGGATTTTTCATCCGGACTAGCGATATGCCGCAGCTTTTTTTAAGCTAGAGGGTACACGGGTGCAGAATTCCGCTACAATCTGCGCCACTATTCTTTCCATGCTCAGGAGATATCATGAAAGTAGCAAAGGACCTGGTGGTCAGCCTGGCCTATCAGGTACGTACAGAAGACGGTGTGTTGGTTGATGAGTCTCCGGTGAGTGCACCGCTGGACTACCTGCATGGTCACGGTTCCCTGATTTCTGGCCTGGAAACAGCGCTGGACGGTCATGAAGTTGGCGATAAATTCGACGTTGCTGTAGGCGCAAACGACGCTTACGGTCAGTATGATGAAAACCTGGTGCAGCGCGTGCCTAAAGACGTCTTCATGGGCGTTGACGAACTGCAGGTTGGCATGCGTTTCCTGGCTGAAACTGACCAGGGTCCGGTACCGGTAGAAATTACCGAAGTGGAAGACGACCACGTTGTGGTTGACGGTAACCACATGCTGGCTGGCCAGAATCTGAAATTCAACGTAGAAGTCGTTGCTATCCGTGAAGCGACCGAAGAAGAGCTGGCCCACGGCCACGTTCACGGTGCGCACGGTCACGACCACGATCATGACCACGGTCACGATGGTTGCTGCGGCGGTCACGGTCACGACCATGGTCACGAGCACGGCGGCGAAGGCTGCTGCGGCGGTGGCGGTAAAGGTAACGGCGGCGGCTGCGGTTGCCACTAATCGGTATGATTGCCTGATGGCGCTACGCTTATCAGGCCTACCGTAGGCCGGATAAGACGTTTACGTCGTCATCCGGCACAAAAAAGCGGGGAAACCCCGCTTTTTTTACGTCTCAATAATGTGGCGGCGGGGTCTCTTCAGACTGCGACGCGATATGAGACGGCTGAGTGGCTTTGAGCTTTTCTGTCAGCAGACGCAGATGGTCGCGCAGTTTGGCCATTTCCAGTTCATGCGCGGTCACGGTTACGTTCAGCTCTTCAATGGTTATTTCCTGAAACGCCAGGCGACTCTCCAGCTCAGCCAGGCGAGTTTCCATTGTTGTATCCTGCATGATTCACCTCTTTCTTTTTTCTCCGGCAGATCGCGGACTGCGGCGAATTCTACTTAACTTTGCCTGTTTGCACAGCACTCAATCTTCGGTCACGAAACTAATTTAAACAAAAAGTGTCTGAAATGTGGTGATAATAGGGCGTGCCCGTATGTTGATTTGTTCTACAACGCTTTATAGTACATTTTTGTTTTAGCTAACCCTGGGGTGAGATGCCCCGGCCCTGGAGATATGGATGAAATCACTGTTTAAAGTAACGCTGCTGGCGACCACAATGGCTGTTGCTCTGCATGCCCCGATCACCTTCGCTGCTGATGCTGCGAAACCAGCCGCTACCGCTGACAGCAAAGCAGCATTCAAGAATGACGACCAAAAAGCCGCTTACGCGCTGGGCGCGTCCCTGGGTCGTTATATGGAAAACTCCCTGAAAGAACAGGAAAAACTGGGCATCAAACTGGATAAAGATCAGTTGATCGCGGGCGTTCAGGATGCGTTTGCAGATAAGAGCAAACTGTCTGACCAGGAAATCGAACAGACTCTGCAGGGGTTTGAAGCTCGCGTGAAGAGCTCCGCTCAGGCGAAAATGGAAAAAGACGCGGCTGACAACGAAGCCAAAGGTAAAGTTTACCGCGAGAAATTTGCTAAAGAGAAAGGCGTTAAAACCTCTGCTACTGGCCTGGTCTACAAAGTAGAGAAAGAGGGTACCGGTGAAGCACCGAAAGACAGCGATACCGTGGTTGTGAACTACAAAGGTACGCTGATCGATGGTAAAGAGTTTGATAACTCTTACACCCGTGGTGAGCCGCTCTCTTTCCGTCTTGACGGTGTTATTCCAGGCTGGACTGAAGGCCTGAAAAACATCAAGAAAGGCGGCAAAATCCAGCTGGTTATCCCACCGGATCTGGCATACGGTAAAACGGGCGTTCCGGGCATCCCGGCAAACTCCACGCTGGTCTTTGATGTTGAGCTGTTAGATATCAAACCGGCACCGAAAGCAGATGCGAAGCCAGATGCTGCGCCGGCAGATAAAGCTGCAGACAGCAGCAAAAAGTAAATGATTAGAAACCGCCGCCCACAGGGCGGCGGGTTTTTATTATCGACAGGATATAATTAATACTGGAAAGCGCCTTGTGCGCTGTATTACTTTAGATGCCCCTATAATAGTGATGAGCCTGCCCTGACAACATAACGACAGGCTCCTGAAAAGGAGTGCTTTTTTTCATGTCCAGGTCGCTTTTAACCAACGAAACCAGTGAGCTAGATTTACTGGATCAACGTCCTTTCGATCAAACCGACTTCGATATCCTGAAATCCTATGAAGCGGTAGTGGACGGGTTGGCGATGCTCATTGGTTCCCATTGTGAAATCGTATTGCACTCTTTGCAGGATTTGAAATGCTCGGCCATTCGCATCGCTAACGGTGAACACACGGGCCGTAAAATTGGCTCGCCGATTACCGACCTTGCATTGCGTATGCTGCATGATATGACGGGTGCGGATAGCAGCGTGTCGAAGTGTTATTTCACACGCGCGAAAAGCGGTGTCTTGATGAAGTCGGTGACGATTGCCATTCGCAACCGTGAGCATCGCGTGATTGGTCTGCTGTGCATCAACATGAACCTTGATGTCCCTTTCTCGCAGATAATGAATACCTTTATCCCGCCGGAGACCCCGGAAGTGGGATCAGCCGTGAACTTCGCGTCCTCAGTCGAAGATCTGGTGACGCAGACGCTGGAGTTCACCATTGAAGAAGTGAACGCCGATCGTAACGTCTCCAACAATGCCAAGAATCGTCAGATCGTCCTGAACCTGTATGAGAAAGGGATCTTCGATATTAAAGATGCGATCAATCAGGTTGCCGATCGTCTGAACATCTCCAAGCACACGGTCTACCTCTATATTCGCCAGTTCAAAAGCGGTGATTTCCAGGGGCAAGATAAGTAATGCGTTTTGCCATCATGGTAACCGGGCCCGCCTACGGCACACAGCAAGCGAGTAGCGCATTGCAATTTGCGCATGCGCTACTCGAAGAAGGACACGAGTTGTGTAGCGTCTTCTTTTATCGTGAGGGCGTGTATAACGCGAACGTTCTGACATCACCCGCCAGTGATGAATTTGATTTAGTGCGAGCCTGGCAAAAGCTTCACCAGCAGCATGGTGTAGCGCTGAATATCTGTGTTGCGGCAGCCTTGCGGCGTGGTGTTGTTGATGAGACTGAGGCAACACGACTAGGGTTGTCTGGTGCTAATTTACAGTCGGGATTTACTCTCAGCGGTCTTGGATCGCTGGCTGAAGCATCCCTGACGTGCGATCGCGTGGTGCAGTTTTAATGAAACGTGTTGCCTTTGTTTTTTCTACTGTGCCGCACGGCAGCGCATCTGGCCGCGAAGGACTGGATGCTTTACTGGCGACATCTGCATTAACGGAAGATCTCGGCGTGTTCTTTATCGGTGATGGTGTCTTTCAGATCCTCCTGGGGCAACAACCGGATGTCGTTCTGGCGCGAGACTATATTGCTACTTTCAAACTGTTAGGATTGTACGATATAGAACAATGCTGGCTTTGTGCGGCCTCATTGCGTGAGCGAGGCCTGGCAGAGGGGGCGAGTTTTGTGGTTGATGCGACGGCACTTGAACCGGAAGATTTGCGTCGTGAGCTTGGCAACTATGACGTCATTTTGAGGTTTTGAGGCTCTCATGCTGCATATTTTACATCGCTCTGCGTGGCTAACCGACTTCTCCTCCCTCCTGCGTCTGATTGCTGAAGATGACGAGCTTTTACTGCTTCAGGATGGCGTCACTGCAGCAATAGAAGGCAGTCGTTTCCTTGAAAGTCTGCAAAATGCCTCCATTAAGGTCTATGTACTGGAAGAAGACATCAAAGCTCGCGGGTTGGGTGGTCAAATTTCAGACAGTGTCGTCAGGGTTAGCTATACTGACTTCGTCAGACTTACGGTGAAGCATCTCAGCCAGATGACCTGGTAATTGTGGGATCGTTGTATATTTCTTGACACCTTTTCGACACCGACCTAAAATTCTGCGTCCTCATATTGTATGAGGTCGTTTTATTACGTGTTTACGAAGCGAAAGCTACAACCAGGAGCTATTTAATGGCAACAGTTAACCAGCTGGTACGCAAACCACGCGCACGCAAAGTTGCAAAGAGCAACGTGCCTGCACTGGAAGCATGCCCGCAGAAACGTGGCGTATGTACTCGTGTATATACTACCACTCCTAAAAAACCAAACTCCGCACTGCGTAAAGTATGCCGTGTGCGTTTGACTAACGGTTTTGAAGTGACTTCCTACATCGGTGGTGAAGGTCACAACCTGCAGGAGCACTCCGTGATCCTGATCCGTGGCGGTCGTGTAAAAGACCTCCCGGGTGTTCGTTACCACACCGTTCGCGGTGCGCTTGACTGCTCCGGCGTTAAAGACCGTAAGCAATCACGCTCCAAGTATGGCGTGAAACGTCCTAAGGCTTAATGGTTCTCCGTTAAGTAAGGCCAAACGTTTTATATTAATGTCAAACTAAACTCGTAGAGTTTTGGACAATCCTGAATTAACAACGGAGTATTCCCATGCCACGTCGTCGCGTCATTGGTCAGCGTAAAATTCTGCCGGATCCTAAGTTCGGATCAGAGCTGCTGGCTAAATTTGTAAATATCCTGATGGTAGATGGTAAAAAATCTACTGCCGAAACTATCGTATACAGCGCGCTGGAGACCCTGGCTCAGCGCTCTGGTAAAAACGAACTGGAAGCTTTCGAAGTAGCTCTCGAAAACGTGCGCCCGACTGTCGAAGTTAAGTCTCGCCGCGTTGGTGGTTCTACTTATCAGGTACCAGTTGAAGTCCGTCCGGTCCGTCGTAATGCTCTGGCAATGCGTTGGATCGTTGAAGCTGCTCGTAAACGCGGTGATAAATCCATGGCTCTGCGCCTGGCGAACGAACTTTCTGATGCTGCAGAAAACAAAGGTACTGCAGTTAAGAAACGTGAAGACGTTCACCGTATGGCAGAAGCCAACAAGGCGTTCGCACACTACCGTTGGTAATCCCTTCGGAGTTTTAGTCACCAGGCGGGCGCTTCCAGTAAGCAGCCCGCTTTGGGCTACTTAAATTGAACGCCTAAAAGATAAACGAGGAATCAAATGGCTCGTACAACACCCATCGCGCGCTACCGTAACATCGGTATCAGTGCGCACATCGACGCCGGTAAAACCACTACTACCGAACGTATTCTGTTCTACACCGGTGTAAACCATAAAATCGGTGAAGTTCATGACGGCGCAGCCACCATGGACTGGATGGAGCAGGAGCAGGAGCGTGGTATTACTATCACCTCCGCAGCGACTACTGCATTCTGGTCTGGTATGGCTAAGCAGTACGAACCGCATCGCGTAAACATCATCGACACCCCGGGGCACGTTGACTTCACAATCGAAGTAGAACGTTCCATGCGTGTGCTTGATGGTGCAGTAATGGTTTACTGCGCAGTTGGTGGTGTTCAGCCTCAGTCTGAAACCGTATGGCGTCAGGCAAACAAATATAAAGTTCCGCGCATTGCGTTCGTTAACAAAATGGACCGTATGGGTGCGAACTTCCTGAAAGTTGTTGGTCAGATCAAAACCCGTCTGGGCGCGAACCCTGTTCCGCTGCAGCTGGCAATTGGCGCTGAAGAAGCGTTCACCGGTGTTGTTGACCTGGTGAAAATGAAAGCCATCAACTGGAACGAAGAAGATGCAGGCGTAACCTTCACTTATGAAGATATCCCGGCTGACATGCAGGAACTGGCTGAAGAATGGCACCAGAACCTGATCGAATCCGCTGCGGAAGCTTCAGAAGAGCTGATGGAGAAATACCTGGGTGGTGAAGAACTGACTGAAGAAGAGATCAAAAAAGCTCTGCGTCAGCGCGTTCTGAACAACGAAATCATCCTGGTAACCTGTGGTTCTGCGTTCAAGAACAAAGGTGTTCAGGCGATGCTGGATGCGGTAATTGATTACCTGCCATCCCCAGTCGACGTACCTGCGATCAACGGTATTCTGGACGACGGTAAAGATACTCCTGCTGAGCGTCATGCTAGCGATGACGAGCCGTTTGCTGCTCTGGCATTCAAAATCGCTACCGACCCGTTCGTGGGTAACCTGACCTTCTTCCGTGTGTACTCTGGTGTGGTTAACTCCGGTGACACCATCCTGAACTCCGTGAAAACTGCACGTGAGCGTTTTGGCCGTATCGTTCAGATGCACGCCAACAAACGTGAAGAGATCAAAGAAGTTCGCGCGGGCGATATCGCGGCTGCAATCGGTCTGAAAGACGTGACCACTGGTGACACCCTGTGTGACCCGGATCACCCGATCATTCTGGAACGTATGGAATTCCCTGAGCCGGTAATCTCCATCGCAGTTGAACCGAAAACCAAAGCTGACCAGGAAAAAATGGGTCTGGCTCTGGGCCGTCTGGCTAAAGAAGACCCGTCTTTCCGTGTATGGACTGACGAAGAATCTAACCAGACCATTATCGCCGGTATGGGTGAGCTGCACCTCGACATCATCGTTGACCGTATGAAGCGTGAATTCAACGTTGAAGCGAACGTCGGTAAACCTCAGGTTGCTTACCGCGAAGCGATTCGTGCGAAAGTTACCGATATCGAAGGTAAACACGCTAAGCAGTCTGGTGGTCGCGGTCAGTACGGTCATGTTGTTATCGACATGTACCCGCTGGAGCCGGGTTCAAACCCGAAAGGCTACGAGTTCATCAACGACATCAAAGGTGGTGTAATTCCTGGCGAATACATCCCGGCCGTTGATAAAGGCATCCAGGAACAGCTGAAATCCGGCCCGCTGGCTGGTTACCCGGTTGTTGATCTGGGCGTGCGTCTGCACTTCGGTTCTTACCATGACGTTGACTCCTCTGAGCTGGCGTTTAAACTGGCCGCTTCTATCGCCTTCAAAGATGGCTTTAAGAAAGCGAAACCAGTTCTGCTTGAGCCTATCATGAAGGTTGAAGTAGAGACTCCGGAAGAGAACACCGGTGACGTTATCGGTGACTTGAGCCGCCGTCGTGGTATGCTTCGTGGTCAGGAATCCAACGTCACTGGCGTTGTTATCCACGCTGAAGTTCCGCTGTCTGAAATGTTCGGATATGCAACCCAACTGCGTTCTCTGACCAAAGGCCGTGCTTCTTACTCCATGGAGTTCCTGAAGTACGACGATGCGCCGAACAACGTTGCTCAGGCCGTTATTGAAGCCCGTGGTAAATAAGCCACAGGATTAAAACCTAAGTCCCGTGCTCTCTCCAAAGGGGAGAGCACTATAGTAAGGAATATAGCCGTGTCTAAAGAAAAATTTGAACGTACTAAACCGCACGTTAACGTCGGCACCATCGGCCACGTTGACCACGGTAAAACTACCCTGACCGCTGCAATCACCACCGTACTGGCTAAAACCTACGGCGGTGCTGCTCGTGCTTTCGACCAGATCGATAACGCTCCGGAAGAAAAAGCTCGTGGTATCACCATCAACACCTCTCACGTTGAATATGACACCCCGACTCG
>NZ_SZXJ01000007.1 GCF_005281345.1 Citrobacter sp. wls619 | reverse complement strand
TAGGCCTGATAAGCGCAGCGCATCAGGCACATCGCGGCACCATCGGGTGCAAAGCAATACCCTGAGCCTCCATAACACAAGCCATCCTGCGGCATATGCGGTAAACTAAGCGCGATTTTGCATCAGGAAAGCGTCTATGAATCACTCCCTTAAAGCCTGGAATACCTTCGGCATCGATCAGCAAGCTAACGAACTTGTCTGCGCCGAAAATGAGCAACAATTATTGAATGCCTGGCAATCAGCCAATGCATCACATCATCCAGTACTGATCCTGGGCGAGGGGAGTAACGTCCTGTTCCTTGATAATTTCCATGGCACGGTGATCGTCAATCGTATCAAGGGGATAGAGATTACTGAACAACCTGATGCGTGGCATTTACACGTTGGGGCTGGTGAGAACTGGCATCATCTGGTACAGCATACATTGCAGCTTGGTATGCCTGGGCTGGAAAATCTGGCGCTTATCCCAGGCTGCGTGGGTTCATCGCCAATCCAGAACATTGGCGCTTATGGTGTGGAACTTCAGCGCGTTTGCGAATACGTGGACTGCATTGAGCTTTCGACCGGCAAACATCTGCGCGTTAACGCCGCAGAATGTCGTTTCGGTTATCGTGACAGTATCTTTAAACATGAGTACCAGGATCGTTTCGCGATTGTAGCCGTTGGTCTGCGCTTGTCTAAACAGTGGCAGCCCGTTTTGACTTACGGTGACCTGACGCGTCTGGATCCTGTAACCGTGACACCTCAGCAGGTTTTTGACGCTGTTTGCCATATGCGTATGACAAAGCTGCCCGATCCAAAAGTGAACGGTAATGCAGGAAGCTTCTTTAAAAATCCGGTTGTCACCGCAGATATTGCGCAGGAGCTCCTGGCAAAATTCCCGACTGCACCTCATTACCCGCAGGCCGATGGTTCAGTGAAGCTGGCCGCTGGCTGGCTTATCGATCAGTGTCAGCTCAAAGGCATGCGTATTGGTGGCGCAGCAGTACATCAACAACAGGCACTGGTACTGATCAATGCAGGTAATGCGACGAGCCAGGATGTCGTGCAACTTGCACATCATGTACGACATAAAGTGGGTGAGAAGTTTAATGTCTGGCTTGAACCAGAGGTTAGATTTATGGGCCCGCAGGGTGAAGTGAATGCTGTGGAGATCATCGCATGAAGGATAATACCGTCCCCCTGACACTCATCTCATTATTGGCTGATGGCGAATTCCATTCAGGTGAGCAACTCGGTGAAAAACTGGGAATGAGTCGTGCAGCGATTAACAAACACATCCAGACGCTGCGCGACTGGGGTGTTGATGTATTTACTGTTCCAGGTAAAGGCTACAGCTTACCAGAGCCGATCCAGCTACTAGACTCATCCGTTATTCATTCTCAGCTGGGCGGCGGAAACATCACTGTTCTACCCGTAATTGATTCAACCAACCAGTATCTGCTGGATCGAATTGGGCAACTGGCATCCGGAGATGCCTGCGTGGCGGAGTATCAGCAGGCTGGTCGTGGCCGGCGTGGGCGTAAATGGTTTTCGCCATTTGGTGCTAACCTGTATCTCTCTATGTTCTGGCGCCTGGAGCAGGGCCCGGCAGCGGCGATTGGCCTGAGTCTGGTCATTGGTATCGTCATGGCTGAGGTTTTACGCGATCTGGGGGCGGATAAAGTCCGTGTGAAATGGCCTAATGATCTCTACCTGCTCGATCGAAAACTGGCCGGTATATTGGTTGAGCTCACCGGGAAGACTGGTGATGCCGCGCAAATTGTTATTGGTGCCGGCATTAACATGTCTATGCGTCGGGTCGAAGAGAATGTGGTTAATCAGGGGTGGATTAACCTACAGGAAGCAGGCATAAACATTGACCGTAATACGCTTGCGGCCCGGCTGATCCGCGAGCTTCGTGCTGCGCTGATACTGTTTGAGCAAGAGGGGTTGGTGCCTTATTTATCACGCTGGAAGGTACTTGATAACTTTATCAACCGCCCGGTTAAACTCATTATTGGCGATAAAGAAATATTTGGTATCTCGCGGGGAATAGATGCTCAAGGTGCACTATTGCTTGAGCAAAATGGTGAGATAAAGCCATGGATGGGCGGAGAAATATCGCTCAGAAGTGCGGAATAATAAGAAGAAGGGGAGCATCGGCTCCCCTTTTTTATTTATTTTCTTAACCTAACTTGCTCAACGGCATGATTGGCGCTTTTGGTCATAATCAAGCTGGCTCTTTCACGCGTCGGTAAAATATTCTGTTTTAAATTCAACCAGTTGATCTCTTTCCAGAGCGACATTGCTGTATTGATAGCCTCATCCTCGGATAATTTCGCGTAGTTATGGAAATAAGAGTCTGGGTTGGTAAATGCCCCTTCGCGGAATTTCAGGAAGCGGTTGATATACCACGTCTGGAGTAATTCTTCTGGCGCATCAACATAAATAGAAAAGTCGACAAAGTCAGAAACAAATACATGATGCGGGTCGTGGGGGTAATCCATTCCGCTTTGTAATACATTTAACCCTTCGAGAATCAATATATCCGGCTGGGCAACCGTTTTGTCGCCATCAGGGATCACATCATAGATCAGATGAGAATAGACCGGGGCAGTGACGTTAGGGACGCCTGACTTCAGGTCGGAAACAAATTTTACCAGACGGTGCATATCATAAGACTGGGGGAAGCCTTTCTTCTTCATGAGTCCGCGTTCTTTCAACACCTGGTTTGGGTGAAGAAAACCATCGGTCGTAATCAGCTCAACTTTGCGGTGCTCTGGCCAGCGGCTCAGCAGTGCCTGCAAAACGCGCGCGGTTGTACTTTTACCCACCGCAACACTGCCTGCAATACTAATGATATAAGGAATTCGCTGGCCGTTTGTGCCTAAAAATTGCTCCAGAACAGCCTGGCGTCGCAGGTTTGAACTGATGTAAAAATTTAGCAAACGCGATAGAGGCAAATAAATCTCAGCAACTTCTTCCAGCGATAAGTCTTCGTTAATGCCTTTCAGACGAGCAATCTCTTCCTCGGTCAGGGTCATCGGCACTGAATCACGAAGCGCAGCCCACTGGCTGCGATCAAACTGTAGGTAAGGCGACGTTAACGCTTGCTCTTTTATACTCATACGCATGGTCTGGCTGTCATTGCTATATCAGGTCAGTGATAAAAAACGAAATCATCCCCGGCACGCAATGGCACGCACATTTCAGTTAATTTGGACAATGGGCAGGAGGGTAACACCAGATGAGGGGGAATAATAAGAAAAAATCGTCCCCTGAAAAGCATTGTGACGAGTATTCCAGATGTATAAAGATGTGCTTTCGCTCTGCCCGGACGTGAATAACGGAGCGAAACCCTCTCCGGTTATAACGCCCACCGTTGGAAATTTGTGCAATTTAGACAAGAAATAGATTATTTATCGGACGTATAGTGCAAAATGTGAGCGGAAGAACATTTTATGCAATTTTTTAGTTGCATGAGTACGCAGGTATCCATAAAATGCGCGCTACTTGATGCCGACTTAGCTCAGTAGGTAGAGCAACTGACTTGTAATCAGTAGGTCACCAGTTCGATTCCGGTAGTCGGCACCATCAAGTCCGGTGGGGTTCCCGAGCGGCCAAAGGGAGCAGACTGTAAATCTGCCGTCACAGACTTCGAAGGTTCGAATCCTTCCCCCACCACCACTTTCTGGCAGCGTTATCGCCGCCTGAGTTGGTTAAAAAATTTAATCAGCTCAAACATAAAAGAGAGAAATCTCTTTTTTGTTACAGAAAGAACTGGGTAGCCGAGTTTCAGGATGCGGGCATCGTATAATGGCTATTACCTCAGCCTTCCAAGCTGATGATGCGGGTTCGATTCCCGCTGCCCGCTCCAGACGTGCTGATATGGCTCAGTTGGTAGAGCGCACCCTTGGTAAGGGTGAGGTCCCCAGTTCGACTCTGGGTATCAGCACCACTTCACTTCTCCTTCCCGTTTCTCTCTGTTTACTTTTAAAAGCATTCAACAGCTCAGGTATATTGCCTGGTTGATGTGGTGATATCACCGATTTATCCGTGTCTTAGAGGGACAATCGATGTCTAAAGAAAAATTTGAACGTACTAAACCGCACGTTAACGTCGGTACTATCGGCCACGTTGACCATGGTAAAACAACGCTGACCGCTGCAATCACTACCGTTCTGGCTAAAACCTACGGCGGTGCTGCTCGCGCATTCGATCAGATCGATAACGCGCCGGAAGAAAAAGCACGTGGTATCACCATCAACACTTCTCACGTTGAATATGACACCCCGACTCG
>NZ_SZXJ01000006.1 GCF_005281345.1 Citrobacter sp. wls619 | reverse complement strand
GTTGCATCGACCCATTGAACTCACAGCACGAAGCGGAAGTTGCTGAGCAGAAGATCCTCAGTGAGCGAGAAGCGGACGTTGAGGCGCCTGATAAATCGTCTCAGTTTTCAACTTTTCTTACCCTTAATGTCCTGATTAGCAAATCATACAAGCTATCCACAGCTGAAGAACTCTGAGAAGCACGACTTCTGAACAAGGCGACTTCCATCGGTTCAAGGGGCCCCAAAAGATGTTCACTGCCAAGAACTTGCAAGTGGGGGGGTACGCTGCACTGGGTGAGAACGGCAACAGCCAGACCACTTTCTACTGCTGTAATCTGTCCCGACAGACTGGAGCTGTTATACACCACCTTATATCTCCGCCCCTGTAATGCTAATGCATTGATGGCGCTACGCTTAGCAAGGCTCGTGCTTTCATATACCGCAATGGGTAATGGATCACGCCTCCACACCTCAAACTGCGGAGAACCTACCCACACCATGGGTTCATAAAACAATAACGAGCCCTGGCTGGGATGTTCCCGGGAAACCAGGGCCAAATCGAGATCGCCGCTCTCAACGCGAGGAATGAGTGATGTTGATTGCTCACAGCTCAGTTCGATCTCGACCGATCCAAAGTTAGGCGCAAATCTCTTCAGCGCAGGTGTAAGGTATTTTGCTGCATAATCATCAGGAACCCCCAGACGAATACGCCCTGTTAATTCCTTACCGTGGAATGCTGCCATCGTTTCAGCATGAAGGTCGAGCATCCTTCGGGCATATCCCAACAGCTTTTGTCCCTCAGAGGTGAGTTGATGCTGCCGAGGACCGCGAAGTAAAAGCTGACATCCTAATGCGGATTCCAGCTTCTTGAGTTGCATGCTGACCGCAGACTGCGAGCGATGAACCTCAGGTGCCGCTGCCGAAAGCGACCCCGCGTCTACTACCGCAACAAAACATTTGAGCCAGTCCATCTGGAGGTCTTGATACTGCACCGTTGATCCTTGTATTCGATAATCAAATATTAACATCAATTATTATGCGTTTTTATTGATTTCACAACGCTGTCATAGTGGCGCTCTGTTTAACATGACTGAGAGGAAGAGCATGAGGCCCCGGATGACGTATTACGAATCTGATTTATCTCAACTAAATCATTCGCTTGTATGGGCTGGTTTTCGGCAACTTATCCCGGTGTCACTTTTTGTCGCTGTTTTTGGTGCCGCCTTTGGCCTGGCTGCATCGCAGAAAGGACTGGACCAGATGACCGCAACAATGATGAGTTTGCTGGTTTTTGCCGGTTATGCGCAGTTCGCTACGTTAGAGCTTTGGACGTCTCATGTTCCGGTATTAACGCTAATAGCCACCGTCTTTGCCATTAATGCCCGGCATCTGTTGATGGGGGCAACTTTATACCCGTGGCTGCGCTCTTTAACACCCGCTAAACGCTACGGAATCATGATGGTTGCATCCGATGCTAATTGGGCTATGTCCATCCAGGCATTCGGCAGGGGAAAAGCAGGACTTGGATTGCTCTTTGGCGGCGGTCTTGCGTTATGGCTTTTTTGGGTAGCAGGGACTCTGGTAGGGCTTTATTTCGGCAATGCTATACATGAGCCTAAACGCTATGGACTCGACATGGTCATGGGATGTTTTCTCCTTTCCATGGTGTTCGAAGGAGAAAGAAATCTAAGGATGCTTTGTATCTGGGCCGTAGCGGCCGGGGCTTCGCTGATAGCGTATAAAGGGTTACCAGAAAATAGCCACGTGATCGCCGGAGCCCTCGCCGGAGGCATCGCTGGAATCATCATGAGAGATAAAAAATGAGTATTGAGACGGTAGGTTTTGGGCCTCTGATTATTATCATTATTATGGCCCTGGTCACTCTTGCTACCCGATGGGGGGGCGTCTGGGTTATGTCTTTTGTTCCTTTTAATAACAGAATAAAAGCCTTTATTCAGGGCATGTCAGGCTCCGTTCTCGTTGCGATTTTAGCCCCCGTGGCTCTTACCGGCGACAAAGGTGCTCAGATGGCATTATTGACCACCGCTATTGTAATGCTGGTTTTTAAAAGGCCTTTGCTTGCGATCGCTTTTGGGATTGGCGTTTCAGCGCTGGTCAGGTTTTGTTAAACCGTTCTAACGAATGTTTTCCTGACTGACTTCATTACGGTAAGGTCCGCTTTTGGCACCAGGCTGACGGTTCAAATGACAAGAATACCTAGATTTCAAGTGCAGCCAGGATGACGGTTTCCATTTTCGCAGGGGTAGTGAACGGTGCAAAACGCTTTAGCGGCTTGCCATCGCGTCCAATAAGGAATTTTGTGAAGTTCCATTTTATCCGTCCACCCAGCATGCCGGGCAATTCATCTTTTAGATAACGAAATACCGGATGTGTAGCGGCGCCGTTAACCTCCACTTTTTCAAACATCGGGAAGCTTACACCGTAGTTGACGTGGCAGGTCTGCGCGATTTCGTCGGCGTTGCCGGGTTCCTGCTTACCGAACTGGTTGCAGGGGAAGCCAAGCACCACCAGTCCGCGAGCGGCGTACTTTTTGTAAAGCGCTTCCAGACCTGCGTATTGTGGCGTGAAGCCACAATGGCTGGCGGTATTTACCACCAGAACCAGCTTGCCAGCATAGTCAGCCATAGGGATACGCTGGCCGTCCAGGCTGGTGGCTGTCAGTTGATAAAATGTGGTCATAGCGAACTCCTCAGAGCAGGACCTGTTAGATATTGGCATAGCCATCCAGCACGGTGCTGCTGGGGCAAGTGAGAAGCGGAGGTGAGTCCGCTCGGTAAGTGCTGTCAGATTCAGTCCCTAATGCTCCAGATCTTCGCGAGTGGGTCCTTGAAAGTAAAGGGTACTAATATGGCAACTACGCGGTTGAGTCAGCACAAAACGAATTGTTTCCCAGACAGAACGCCCATTCATTAGATGCTCTCCCATTCTGGATTGAGTGTCGACCAGAGGATCTAACCCGGTCAATTCAAAATCCGGTGGGTATAATCCGGTAACCCGTATATTTTCTTTGGATAACTGTTTCGACAGTTTAGTTGTAAAACCACTCATCCCGTGTTTACTGGCAAAAAAAGCGGGATGGGCAATTGAATCCGTAAAATTCGGAATGCCGCAGACAGATATAATCGCAACGATGTCAGCACTGTCTGAGCGCCTTAACCCTGGAAGCAATGCCTGTGTTAGTAGAATTGAGCCTGTCAGGCCTGAGCTGACGGTATTGAAGATTTCTGTGTCCGGTTGTTCGTCTATGGTCCCTGACAACCACTGAGCAGCATTGAGGATTAGAATGTCGATGGGCCTGTCTATATTTAAGAGCTGTGAAGCAAACTGAGAAATAGACTCAGGTTGGGTTAAATCACACAGATACCCTTTTGCAACACCACCTTCAGCGGCGATGATGCTGCAGGTTTTGTGAATATCCTCAACCCGCCGAGCAGAAAAATCCACGTTGACGCCTTCTCGAGCCAACCAAACGCACAACGCCTGACCAAATTCTCCTCCGCCGCCTGTGATAACGGCTCTTTTACCTTTCAACATAGCGATGATCCCCTTTCGTGATGAGTCAGTATCGCTGGATATATAGCATGGCGATACGGGGTCACATCTTCCCGTTAGTGCCATTTACGGCGGGATATAAATAGCGGTTTGCATGCGTTATATCGTTCTCAAAAGGGGCGCAGATCAGATTTAAGCAAAATGCATACCGACGGGGAGGAAGCATGAAGGAGGCTCATCCTGTTCGTTGCTTTCAACCTGTCCTGCGAATGGTGCCAGGTGTCGGGCATGTAAATGGCTGGAACCGATATTGACAATCAACTGGATAGCATTTAATCACAGCTTCATGTTCCGCGTAATGTGGGCAAAATGCGGCGCACAACAGAGTCACCCCTCCCGGTGGTTATTCTCCGCCGGGAGGGACATCAATTCAGATTAAAATACCGACAATCCCAACCCTTGTTTTACTTCTCTTAGCGTTTGCTGCGTGATGTCGTAGGCCTGTTCGCTGCCTTTTTTAAGCATCGCCATCAGCATACCTTTATCCTGAATATAGGTTGCCCGACGCTCACGCATAGGCGCGATGAGTTCTTGCAGGCACATCTCCAGCTCATTTTTGCATGCCCGATCACCCAATCCTCCTTGCTGATAATGCGCTTTCATTGCTGCGACTTTGGCCTTGTCCGGGTGAAAAGCATCCAGGTAGGTGAACACGACATTGCCCTCAATTTGCCCCGGATCGGACACTTTTAGGTGGTTAGGATCAGTGTACATTGCGCCGACGGCGCGATGGATAGTCTCTTCACTTGCCGACAGGAGCAGCGTATTGCCAAGTGATTTCGACATTTTGGCGTTGCCGTCGATACCCGGAAGACGACTGGTTTCGCTTAACATAGCTTTACAGTGATGCAGAACGGGGGCCGGTAACAGGCTGTTCATCTTGTGCACGATTTCATTAGTTTGCTCAATCATCGGCAACTGATCGTCGCCGACGGGGACCAGGCTGGCTTTGAACGCCGTAATATCTGCTGCCTGGCTGATCGGGTAAACCAGGAAACCGACCGGAAGCGAACGGGCGAAACCTTTTTGCGCAATTTCATTTTTGACCGTTGGGTTACGCTCGACGCGAGCCACGGTAACGATATTCATATACAGCGCGGTGAGTTCGGCAAGAGCAGGTAGTGCCGATTGTAAACAAAGGGTGGTGAGTGAGGGGTCAATACCTGCGGCGAGATAATCGGCCAATACTTCGGGTATATTATTTTGGATCTTTTGTGGGTTGCTGCCGTTATCGGTCAGACCTTGCAGGTCTGCGACCAGAACAAATTGCTGATAATCGTGTTGCAGTATCGCACGTTGGCGCAGGGAACCTGCATAGTGGCCAAGATGCAATGGCCCAGTAGGACGGTCGCCGGTAAGGATGATGGATTTGTTGTACATAGAAGACTCCTTAAGCATAAAACCGAAAGGGGTCTCAAAATGCAAATAACCGCCTTTCGGCGGTTATTTAAAAATGGATAAACACATTCTGACCGCCTTTAAGAAGGCAGCCACCAACGCTGGTGGTTAAAACCGTTGCAATCGTGTTTTATATTCATCTGATCAACATATCACTGCAAGGAGCTGAGGTAAAGTAATGCTCTGCCCGGTCGGGGTGGGCAACGTCATTTTGGCTTTACGGGTAGGGCATCCATTGTTATGTTTGGAAGCCCCCTTGTAATCATGGCGATAATTTTCGACAAGGAAGTACAATGCATAAAGACGTTCCGGTGAAACGCGATCTCGCGGCATTGCAAAGTAGTGGACCATTGCTGTGGGAGAAAAAGCTGCGTCCAGGTGACGTTTTGTTAGTTTGTGGAAACAGTCCATTCAGTTCACTAATTGTGAAAGCGAGCGGCGGACCATACTCTCATGCCGCTATCTGGATCCATGGTGGTGATTCAGGCATTGAAAGTCTATATCTTGCCGAATCGGATACATCGGGAGTTGGATTTACTTTTTTATTGCCAATGAGTCTGTATCCCGGTGGACAGTCCACTGCAGAAAAGGTTATTTGCATCCCCGAAAATCCGAGAGAATGGATTTTATTGCGCCATCCTGAATGCGAAAGTATTGATCTCTCCAGGATGATTCAGGCTTCGAAAGATCTACAAGAAAATGATTTTTATAAAACCTACTCTGCTGTACCGAGGCTTCTTGAGGCCATAACGCTACCAGATTTTCCACATTTACTGGCAAAACATGTTGCGCAAGCAATCGAGTCCTGTCGTTTTGATAAAGGAACGCGAGGCGCATTTTGTTCTGAGCTTGTCGCTACATTTTTTTCCAGACTCGGTCTGGAACTGTTTACCGATGGACGTGATCCGCACACCGTTTCGCCAAATGATTTTTTATTGCCAGAATGCCGATTAACCGTGGTTACGGATGCGTTTGTCGATGCAGGTAGTTTGCTGCCCGGGACCTATGGCTACGGAACGCCTTATCAAAAACGGAGTAACGATCCTTTTTTGCGTGCGATGATAAGCAATCGCGACGTATACGATAAAATCACCGTAAGTATGAAGGGTGCAGAGAGCGCTCAGCAAGAAGCATACACTAGGATTATTACACCGCACATTAAGAATGCCGATGCTATGGAGCACCAGTTTGCTGAGCAGATAGCGCTGGCAGAACAGTGGCATGAATATGAGTACGTCGAGAAATTACAGCGTTACGCGATTATGTTTAAATATAGCCACCGCTTACTACAAAATGTATGTGAGCTAAAACATCACTATTGGTCTGGAGATAATCCCCTTATCGACATTACTGCCTGGGATCAGGCGAGTGCAACGCTTCAATTGAGCGCCAGCCAGATGCTATATTGCGCCCAGCGTGCACTAATTAGAAACATGGCACTTTCCGGTCTGCGCAGAATAAGAAGCATACACAAAGTTTCACCGCCAGGCCGAATACAGTTAGCTAAATTTAGACGCTTACGTGCTAATAATTTGAAACGTTGGTGCCAGTATAAAAAAGACAGTTACGCCAGTCTTGACTCCTGTATAAAATTCTCTTCTGCAGGTGTGCCTGGTGAGCAGGCAATTGTCTATATTCAGGATGTAATCCAGAAAACTCACCAGTCACTTATCGATGAATATACCAATTAACGGGGGACTTCCTCGAGGGGATAGTTTAGGAAGTACCCGTCTGGGCTTACGCCCCGCTTTTTAGCTCGCTTCCAGCATCCCAAAGCTCACTATGCGCGAACGCCCCAGCTCTTTTGCACGATACAACGCGACATCCGCGGCACGTAACAGGTTATCGCTCTGGGCGTGCTGCGGGTAGCTGGCGACACCAATAGACACATCAACGTGACCGATATCAGAGACGCCAAAGCTGAGCGTCAACTCGCGTACGCCGTTGTAAATGTCCGTCGCAAAGCGATTGGCCGCTTCTTCATCCATACCGGCAAGCAGAACCAGAAACTCTTCACCACCGTAGCGGAAGGCCATTCCGTGGTCGTGAACAACGCGCTGAATAATTGCTGCGATACTTTTTATCACCCCATCACCTGCCTCATGACCAAAACGGTCGTTGATGCTTTTGAAGTGATCGATATCGATCATCAGGCAACTGATCGGTTCCTTGTTGTGGACAGCCTGACTCATCTGGGTGCGCAGAGTGTCTTCAAGGTGATGGCGATTGCGCAGACCGGTCAGAGGATCGTAAAGCGCTTTTTCCAGTAGCGCATCGCGCAGACGTTGGTTGGCTAATGCCAGTCCAAGTGCCTCGGCCATCAGTTCCAGATAAGCACGTGAAGGGGCAGAATTGTCGCTGAGATTCTGGAATGAGAGCAGGCCGATGGCTTCCCCCTGGGCGATCAGTGGTATACACAGCGTATGATCCTGACACGACTCAGGCAGGTGGTAGCAGGCGATATCCGGCTCACCTTGCACGGGAGGATGACTTTGTCCACGGCGCACAGCCCAGCATTCATCCGGATGGAAAGGGTCTGCTTTGCCCTGCGGTGAGAGCCACTCGGCGGCACAGCGCATGTGCCAGGCTTCCCGATCAAGAATGTAGAGCCGTCCGGCAACGCCAGGGGCAATGTTCGGGGCAAAAAGCTGCGCGACATTGATAACATCGGCAAAGTTTTCGCAGCCCTGTAAACGCTGGGTCATACGAGCCAACAGTTCGCGGATTGCCCAGTCGGCATCCCGCTCTTTCTCCAGCCGCTGCCGCGCCAGGCCGTTCTCACGAAAAATGCGAATGGCTTGCGCCATATCGCCAATCTCATCAATCTGATTAAAGTTAGGCGTTTCTACGGCATAATCCTGCGATGCGAGGCGGTGAACCACGTCGCTCAGACGCACAACCGGGCGCAGTACGCGGCGTTTCAAAATAAAACCGAGGACAAACAAAAACAGCAGCGCGGTTAATCCGACCATGACTTCAGAGAGCGTACGCAGTATGCGGGAAGTCCTCGTGGCATCGTCAATGCTGTTACGTACACGGTTATCGAGCAACTGCCGGAAATGATCTATCCGCACCTGCGCCCGTTCCAGCTCCTGTTCATAGGCTTTACCGTAGAGCAGGGCGATTGCCTGTGACGTTTCTCCGCGGGCCATACTGGCGAGCGCTATTGCTTGCTCTTCCTGCAGCGCATCGACAATTTGTAATCCTTCATGCAGCAGCGCCAGCTCTTCACCTGTCGCGCCGACGTCTTTTAATTTTGTTAACCGCTGCTCAACCTCTTGTAGCGACGACGCCTTCTGGCGATAAGCATTCAGTGCCTCTGGATCTTTAGCGATCACGTACTCGCGAGCTAAATCGGACAAGGACCAGGCATCGAGCTCCACCTCTTCGGTGAGCTGATCAAATTTATACCGCTGCTCCACCACCTGACGTTCAGTATTGTCTGCTCCGGATGCCATCAGCATAACAACGCCGGAGGCAATGGTCAGGCATACCGTCGCACTGTAAGCCCAGTTGGTGATTGTGGCTATTCGCACTTTTTCGTTCCTTCTGCGACGATTAATGAATAAGCATGATTGAAATTATAGGAAACGTATGATTTTGCGTGAAAACAAAAGGCGACCCGAGGCCGCCCCTTGTTATCGTCATGCCATCATAAATCTGGAGGGTTTTTTCCTTCTTCCATGAAGGCTTCATCGATACCTTCTACGTTGCCCTCATGGTCACGTCCGGAGAACAGATTCCAACTGGCCAAAAACAGTGCGGCGATCAGCGGGCCAATCACAAAGCCGTTGATACCGTAAATCTCCATCCCGCCGAGGGTGGTAATCAATATCAGGTAGTCCGGCATTTTGGTGTCTTTTCCTACCAGTAGCGGGCGCAGGATATTGTCCACCAGTCCGACAATAATGACGAAGAATCCGACAATAAACAGCCCTTGCCACAGCTGGTGGGTGGCAAAGAGGAAAATAGCCGCAGGGACCCAGACTATCGCCGAGCCAACCGCAGGCACCAGCGAGAGGAATGCCATTAGTGCGCCCCACAAGATGCTGCCGTCGATGTCGACAATGGCGAAAGCAATGCCGCCCAGCGTGCCCTGTACGACAGCGACAACCGCCGTGCCTTTGACAGTCGCCCGCGTGACACCCACGAATTTGGCAAACAAGTGCTGCTTGGCAAAATCAGACAGCGGTAAGGAATCCAGAATCTGACGCACCAGATACGGTCCATCCTTCAACAGGAAAAACAGCAGGTACAGCATGATGCCAAAGCTGATGGCGAAGCCGAAGGTCCCTTTACCAATCAGGAAAGCACTGCCTGCGAGGTACTGCCCGCCCTGCAGCGCGATGTCGGAGAGTTTCTTCTGGATCTGCGCGACGTCATCCAGATTGTGTTCTGCGAGGAAGCCCCTGGCCCAGTCAGGAAGATAAGAAAGAATAGAACTAACCACTTCCGGAAACTGCGTATCGTTTTGCTGCAACTTGGTGTAAACCACATTCAGTTCGATTGCCAACGACGACAGGATCAGCATCAGAGGAATAAAGACAATCAAACAGATAATCCCGATAGTGATTAACGATGCCAGACCGTTACGTTGGCCAAGCGCGCTGCGCAGTTTGTTTTTTACCGGATTAAAGATAGTTGTCAGAATTGCGGCCCACAAGATTGCGGAGAAGTAGGGGGACAACACGTCGAAAAACGCCCAGGTCACGAGGGCAAGAATGAAAATGAAGAAACCTTTGGTCAGTCCGTTAAATCGCATTAGTGAATCCTGTAACTGAGAAGCAGTCTCGACTATAGAACTGTTCAGCAGAATTACCAACTGTGGATGTTGATTCCGGCTTAACGCCGCCTTGATGATCAAACAGTGAACTCAGAGCAAAAAATTGCCCCGTGTTCCTGTCTCTGTCAGGGGTGAGCGAATGATCTATCTACGCGTCGAGAAATGGGGCAATGTGTCTGGAAAGCCAAAATTTCTCCGTTGTCGATTCAAACAAACCACAGCAACTGTCTCGTTTCACACAGTCAGTACAGGCTATATTCCAGCTATTTTTAAAATCACTGATACTCTGCTTACAATACGTATAGGTATCAGGATTCACGAGGCAAAGAGGGAGATTAAAAACACGTACGTCAATCCCATATAGCTGAAAAATTTCAATTGCAGCTGAAAGCTTGTCTTTATAATCCCATGGATCGATAAATACTGTTTCCCGATTCAGCTTTGCATAACCCATATTTTCCATGCCCATCAGGGCGACATGTTTTACGAAGAAAAGATTACGCGAGATATACTCGGCTAGTGCTTTCAGATAGGGTACGGTTGCCTTGTTTAATACGACGCGTAGTTCGATACTGATCCCCTGTTTGTAACAGTTCAGAAGCCCTTCAATCGTTTGATTAAAAGCACCGTCGGACTGAACTACGTAGTCATGTACTTCAGATACATGACCAAAAAGAGGGATCCCCACGAGCAACTGATGCCTCCCCGCTCGAGCCAGACGTGCGGTGTAGTATTCATCAGAGAGATATCGTCCATTTGTCAGGAGATGGATTAGGGTTTGGGGCATTTTTACTGAAATACCATCTACAATGCGCAGTAACCCGTCGTCGAGCATTGTTGGCTCACCACCGGTAATACAGAGAGATGAGGGAGCGTGCTCATTATCAATCAGGGCGAGCGTCTGCAGGATCCGTTGTTCAATAGCGCCATGATTAACCTGTGATTGTGGTTTAGGTGGCTGCGGGCACATTATACAAAGATTGTTGCACGCTTCGGTCACTAAGAACGCGTTGTTTTGCGAAGATGCCCGGAAGTAGCGATGAATCCTCCCTCGCTCGCTAACGGAGATAATATCTCCCTGGCTAAATACGACATCGGCCGCAACAACAATGACTGGAATTGTTTTCTGCAATTTAATCATATTCAGACGGGAGTCGTGGTTTGTACATATTACCGCGCTGACAAGGTCTAATGACGGCAGAGAGTCTTGTTGGTTTGGTGGTAGGTAGAGAATAGTATCGGCCTGGTTTATCTGAAAATCGGTTACAACCTTACCGAAAAGCGGGGCGTTTAAGTGCAGCGTGTTCTCTGCCTGCACAGAAAGAAAGAGTGTATCTTTTGCGTACGGTGTATTCATTTCATGCCCCACTGCATCAACAGACGACGTGTGTCGTCATCGCCCTCGGTGAATTTTTTGATAACCATCGCGATAATTCCTTTGTTTTTCAAACAGAAATCATCTTTTCCAGGATGTCCATATACCGAACCCGTTACCTGATATCTGCGAATTGGGTCTGCGCCGCAATAAGGTGCGAATGCGCAATCTGAACAGACAGGTAAGCAATCATTCACACCAGAGGCAGCTAATTCTTGCATTACAGGGCCAAAGAAGAGTTCTTCACGGCTACTTTCGAAAATATTGCCCATTCTGAAGTGTTGGTCACCCATTTCAGCCATCATGCGGCTTTCATCACTGGGGTAGATATTCCCGTCGTAGTTATACAACGTGACGCCAAAACCAGAACCACAGGGAGACTGAAGATCGACGAAGCCGGTTGCCCACGGGGTCATGAGCTTTTTCATTATCAGGCTGGCATAGGATTCACGAAAGGGAATACCCTGACGATTGAGGTGAATAATATAATCGAGACACGTTTCATAAAATGCCAAAAATTGAGCGGTGCTGTAGCCAATTTTGTGAAAATATTTATGGGCAAAACCATATGGGTTAAGTTCCCGAATAAAGATACTGCGAAACCCATGCTTCACATATTCATCAATAATCGCATGCGGCATTTCGAGGCTTTGCCGGGTTGTCGTCATTAATGCGCTGACCTTGTCAAAAGCATTTTGCTGTTTAATTTTACCCAGTGTTGAGATCAGCGCATTCCAGGCGCCTGTGTTTGCATATCTACGATTCGCATCATGCAACTCTTGTGGGCCATCCAGTGACGTACTGATTGAGAAATCATGCGTAATGAGAAATTCAAGATCGCTATCGTTCAGCTCGCACAGGTTAGTACAAACGACAAACTGAATATCCTTCTGTGTATTTTTCTGTTTAACCAGTGCGACAGCCTGCCTGATAAGTGGCATATTGAGTGTGGACTCACCACCCTGAAATTCCAGCGTTAACTTATCTGCTGGCATCGACAAAAATAGTTCGATGCTCTTTTCCATCACTGCAGGGCTCATGTCATAGCGCGCCTGATCTGACTGGCAACTTTTACGTGATGCCTGGCAGTATACACACGAGTTATTACAGCGAACTGTCAAAACAAAAATATGCAATTGAGAGAAGTTCTCGATAAATGCTTTTTTCGTTCGATAGCGTGAGGCTAATAATGCAATATTTCCCGTGTCATTATGCTCGCAGACAATGTGCCTGGCTTTCAGTTCATACCAAAGCGACTCATCTTCAATTTTTTCTTTATTTGTTAGTGCGATAAGTTGTTCGGGCTGCAGACAAATCCACTCACCATAATCTGTCGACAAGAAATAGCATCCATTGTCCAGCAAACTAAAGCGGAATGGTAGAAGACGATATGACTCGTGGGCGAATTTCTCGGGAAGCTGGAATTTAACGCTCATTATTCATGATATCCTGTATGCTTAACTCAAGGATGTTATTGAGGAAGGCGTTAATAATCTGCGAGCGTTCTTCGTCATACTCCTGTTTCACATTCATTATGAGCAACATTTCCTCTCCGACAACAGACTCAACGCGCATAAAGTCAGAAAACTGCTGCGTCATATCAGCAACAGCTTCCAGGGAATAAAACTCAGGGTCTAATGTAATCTTCATGGAATCATACTGCCGACGTAATGATATTTAGAGTGTCATTGTGGGACTTGTTGTTAATAAGTGCTGTTGCCGGAGCGAAAGCTTTTTTTACAATTTCTTCATGTAAAACAGATGTTTCTTGATAAATTATCTGGCGCATCTGGTTTTCGGTAAGGGATTGTAAAAATTGCCTGATTCCAGCATCTATATGCTGATTGTTGTGATCCTCATTTTTGCTGTAAAAACAGATCCCAGTTGTGTTATTAGCGACTTTCACAACATGGATATAATAATTATCTGTAAAAGCATAACAAGTCTTCATTATCGCTTCACGACTGTAAATTTCTTTATCCAGTGATAGCAGAAAGAAGTCACCTAACGCATTGGTACCTTGCACAACATTTTCCATCATCATTACCTTTAGGTTGGCCAGCGTTGCTGCTGGCCGTGAGTATTAGCACGTTGAACCTGGTGTGCAGGAATAGTGGCTGGAATGGCTGGCATGACTGGAGTGGCTGTAATGCGCAGCGAAGGCTTGCCCATCAAGAGATGGCTTCGCCAGGATGATGGCGGTATTGGTTTGTTGTGCCGTATGGTTAACTACGGTTTGCATTTGCGTTGTCGAAACCGGGGTTCCGCTACTGCTGGATGCCATTGCTGGTGCACTCACACCTGCCATAACCCCGGCAACTATACCTGCGACAATAGGTGTAATGTTTTTATTTGAAAGTTCGTTAACGGAACCTTTTGCTACTTTCGGCAAAACTTTCATTTTTAATCCTTACCAAAGGTGAGTTGATAACGGCGTTGTTATCTTTAACATAATAAACCGCTGCTATATTTTCTTCGCTCGTTATATTTAATAAATATTTGATTTGAATCATTAGAAAATAAACTGCTGAGCTAATGTGAATAAGTTGGTATTAAGGTCATTTAACCATGGTTAGACACTTAGATAAAATATGCACACAGATATGTTACACTGAATTAATGTCTACATTAACGCCATGCTGTGATAGATGATTAAGCTGTGTTAATTTCTTATCCTGGCTATTGATTATATCTCTCTCAGTTTTCTCAATGTGCTGGTCACGGATAATTCAAACTCCAAAGCCATGTCATCTGACATAATAGATTGTATTTCTTCAAGGTCATCCCGGTGCAAAGTGAGTATTGACCTGATGGAAAGATCTGGGTGAGCAGCATGCAGGTTAAAAGCATAATCAATTACCTTGTTGGTTTTTAGGCGAATTGACTTGTTTTCATCATAACTAACGAAATTAAGTGGGTTTTCTTTTTTATAAGCCGGTGGTTCAGTGGCTGAGAGTTCATGCGTTTCTTGAGACTTTGGCGAGAATGGTTTGCTATGGTTGAACACCCAGCGAAAAATATACAGGCTGATTATTATCGGTAGTACAGGGGTGACAAACACGGATGTGGAAAGACTTGTGTTGTTATGTAAGAAGTAGGCAAACGTATCGCTTACAGATATCGCTTTGTTTATGGAAAGATCCAATGCCAGTAGGTATAGTACAAAAACGGCTGCAGCATAACACCATAGGAATGCTTGCCAGAATGCCATGTCTTTGAAGTAATTAGTTGCCCATTTATATTTAAAATACAGCATGCCGATACTAATGATAATGACAGATAACACAGTCGTGCCATTATAACCTTCAGTGTAGAGTGCACCGGGTGAAATAATGCCGAAAAGGCATATAAGCCCCAATACTAGCTGTTTTATTGTAGACATGACTATGGCCGAAGAACAATGGATGGTTAATGATAATTATTTGTTCCAGATATGCAAATGGAAAATATGTGTATTAATGTACACATTGACTTGAGTCTCACGATTCATACCGTATATTTAATAACGGTTCTGTAAAAGAACAGCATGGTATTTATCATATGCTCAACATTATCCTCATCGAAAGTAGACAATTTCCAATGCCACCGCATTGGGTTGATTATCGTCCTTTCATGAAGCGAGTTGATTCGCCAGCCGGTTGAAAATTCGTTATGATCCACCCCCACTTTTTAGTCTGGTTGTCTGATGTCTACGATTCTCGATACCTTTGTTGCTCCGCCGTGCCATGACGAAATAGAGATCCTTTACCAGGATGAACATCTGCTGCTTATCAATAAACCCAGCGGGTTGCTGAGTCTGTCGGGGAAAAATCCGCAAAATCTTGATTCGGTGCACTATCGCCTGGTACAGATATTCCCTGGCTGCACGCTGGTGCACCGGCTTGATTTTGGTACATCGGGTCTGATGGTCGTTGCACGCAATAAAGCAATCAATGCTGCGCTCTGTCAGCAGTTCAGCCAACGTTCGGTGACTAAGGTGTACAGCGCATTGTTATGTGGACACCTGAAACAGGATAACGGTGTGATTGATGCCGCCATTGTCAAAGATCCCGCACTGTTTCCGTTGATGTCGATTAGTACCATTAGCGGTAAACCTGCGCGTTCCCGTTTTCGGGTGATTGAGCGCTTCAATCAGCGACTGAAGGATGGAAGGTCACTGCCCCTGACGCGGGTGCAACTGATGCCGGAGACCGGACGAACCCATCAGCTACGTCTTCACTGTCAGCATTTGGGTCATCCGATCTGGGGCTGTGATCTTTATGGTGGACGCGAGTGGCCTGGCACGGAACAGACGTCACGGCTGATGTTACATGCCAGCGAATTGCGTCTGGTACATCCCATCAGCAAAGAACACATCAACGTCTGCCATGCCTGCCCATTTTAACCCGGCGGCTATTACGGTGTTATCGTGCGGCACGTTGCAGAATGACGGCTGACGGCTGGCGTTGCAGAAAACGCATCCGCAGCATCATCAACACCGCGGCAGAGGTCAGGCCAATAATAAAGCCCATCCAGAAGCCCGCTGGCCCCATGCGGTCGACGACCAGATCGGTGAGCGCAAGAATATATCCACTTGGCAAACCCAGCACCCAATACGCCGTGAAGGTGATAAAGAAAATGGAACGCGTATCTTTATAACCACGCAGGATCCCGCTGCCAATAACCTGAATTGAGTCTGATATCTGGTACACGGCAGCCAGTAACATCAGCTGTGCAGCCAGTGTGACAACTTCAGGATTATTGTTGTAGAGCAGGGCGATGTGCTCGCGCAAGGTGACGGTGAAAATGGCGGTCATCATCGCCATGCATACGCCGACACCTAAGCCTGTTCTGGCTGCGGTCTGTGCATCCAGCGTTGATCCCTGACCCAGGCGGTATCCCACACGAATGGTGACGGCAGCAGCCAAAGACATCGGCAAGACAAACATGAGTGAGCTGAAGTTCAGCGCGATTTGGTGTCCGGCGACGTCGACAATCCCCAGTGGGGAGACCAACAGCGCTACCACGGCAAACAGCGTGACTTCAAAAAATAATGCCAGCGCAATGGGCAAACCCAACTGTACCAGGCGTTTCATCACCGCGGTGTCAGGTTTCTGGAAGCCACGCGCATTACGGATATCACGCATTGATCGGGCGCGTTTGACGTAAGAAAGCATGGCGGCAAACATCACCCAATATACCGCAGCCGTAGCCACACCGCAGCCTACGCCGCCCAGCTCTGGCATACCCAAATGGCCATAGATGAAAACATAGTTAACCGGAATGTTCACCAGCAGGCCGAGAAAACCCATTACCATTGCCGGTTTGGTCTTGGCCAGACCTTCGCACTGGTTACGGGCAACCTGGAAGAACAAATATCCGGGCGCACCCCATAGCAGCGCGCGCAGATAGCCAACGGCTTTGTCGGCCAGTGCAGGATCAATGTTATGCATAGAGCGGATAATGTGTCCCGCATTCCAAAGCACAATCATAATCAGAACGGATACCATCCCCGCCAGCCAGAAACCCTGACGTATTTGATGAGCAATTCGATCGCGGCGTCCGGAACCGTTAAGTTGCGCAATCACTGGCGTCAGCGCCAGCAACAGCCCGTGACCAAACAAAATTGCGGGTAGCCAGATGGACGTACCAATAGCAACGGCGGCCATGTCCGTCGCGCTGTATCCGCCGGCCATCACGGTATCGACGAATCCCATTGCGGTTTGAGCGATTTGCGCAAGAATCACCGGAATTGCCAGAGCTAATAACTGACGCGCTTCACTTACATACTTTTGCACGTGTACACCACTATATTGTTGTTATTTGAGAGACTAAAAAAGCCGCCTTATATGGCAGCAAGAAGAAAATGCAGGGGAAATTTCAGTCTATTGTAGCGAGGAATCCGTATTTCTCCAGTGAAAAAATAGGTGGGAGTGGCGCATTGCTGGCAACCTGATTTTCCACCTGCTATTGTGCACAGCAGAGATGTCTTAATTGAGTTCAGGAGTTACAGGTATGTTTACGGGTATTGTGCAGGGCACCGCGAAACTGGTGTCGATTGATGAAAAACCGAATTTTCGCACACATGTAGTGGAGTTACCTGAATACATGTTGGATGGGCTGGAGACCGGCGCATCGGTGGCACACAACGGCTGTTGTCTGACAGTGACCGAAATTAACGGTAACCAGATAAGCTTCGATCTGATGAAAGAGACGCTGCGAATCACCAATCTGGGTGACCTGAAAGTCGGGGACCTGGTCAACGTTGAACGTGCGGCAAAATTCAGCGATGAGATTGGCGGACATCTGATGTCAGGCCATATTATGACTACCGCTGAAGTATCCAAAATCCTGACCTCTGAAAATAATCGTCAGGTATGGTTTAAAGTTCAGGATCCGTCGCTGATGAAATATATCCTGTACAAAGGATTTATCGGTATTGACGGTATTAGCCTGACGGTAGGCGAAGTCACACCGACACGCTTTTGCGTGCATTTGATTCCGGAAACGCTGGAACGTACGACGCTGGGTAAGAAAAAACTGGGTGCGCGAGTCAATATCGAAATCGACCCGCAAACGCAGGCCGTTGTTGATACGGTTGAACGTGTACTGGCCGCACGTGAAAGCGCTATGAGTAACGTGACTGGCGAAGCGGGCGTTTAAGTCGGAATAAAAAGCCCCCGGTCGTTCGGGGGCGATGCTGTCTAACGGGGAACGCGGAGCCCGTGTTCAACGCCACGAGAGAACACAACCTGCCACAGCTGGATGTCGCGCGCGCGAAATGCGCCAGCACACGCATTCAGGTAATAACTGAACATCCGTTTAAAGCGTTCACTATAGTTGTCGGCAATTTCTGGCCAGGCGGTCATGAAACGCTCGTGCCAGGCCATCAGAGTGGTATCGTAATCCGCCCCAAAGTTATGCCAGTCTTCCATCACGAAGTGCGGTTCGCTGGCGTTGGCAATCTGGCGAACTGACGGTAAACAGCCGTTCGGGAAGATGTATTTATTGATCCACGGATCAACATTATTGTCGGTTTTTTTAGAGCCGATGGTATGCAGCAAAAAAAGACCATCTTGCTTTAAATTACGGTCAACAACGTCAAAATAGGTGTTGTAGTTTTTCGGTCCCACATGCTCAAACATACCGACGGAAACGATACGGTCAAACCGGTCATTCAGGTCACGGTAGTCCTGCAGCAAAATCGTGACATCCAGCCCTTCACAGCGCGTCTGCGCCATTTTTTGCTGTTCTGCTGAAATCGTCACGCCAGTCACGCTTACCCCGTATTGTGACGCCATGAACTGGGACAAGCCTCCCCAGCCGCAGCCAATATCGAGTACGCGCATACCTGGTTTCAATTGCAATTTCTCGGCAATCATTTTTAGCTTCGCCTGCTGGGCAGATTCCAGGGTATCGGCATCTTTCCAGTAGGCGCAGGAATATTGCATGTAGGGATCAAGCATGCGGGTAAAGAGATCGTTGCCAAGATCGTAGTGTTCTTTGCCGACGACCCAGGCACGTTTTTTGGTTTGTAAATTAAACAGACGAGCCGTTGCGATACGTAGCGTATCTCTGAAGTGGCGGGGGAGTTGGCTTTCAAGACCTGCACGCAGGACTTTGTTAAAAAACATATCCAGCCGATCGCATTCCCACCAGCCGTCCATATAACTTTCACCTAACCCCAACGATCCTTCCTGCAACACGCGTTTGAAAAAGTCGGGGTTTTTAACGCGAATATCTGCCGGTGCCGGGCCATTAATGGTAATGCCTGCACGGCTCAATAACTCATTGGTGATTCGGTACCAGTCATCATCCGGTACGCTGACGTCTTCTATACATGATGAACTCATAGCTTCTCCATCACTGGTCGGTGATCAGAACCTTAAAACAGCGTAGACGCTTTTTTGGGCTTTGTGAGAAATCTCACGGAATTAATCCGTGAATCTATAATCCGACGTAGAACAGAGGAAGGGAGGAACCCTTGCCGAAAAGGCCATCCATGGAAAAGCGGGAACCTGCTTGTTCCCGTTACTCTATAAATCTTATCGTTTTATTAACAACCGAAAATCAGTATAGGCCTGAATTTTTGGCTATTCAACCGATAATTGTTAGCGGGCTAACTAAATGCCCGCAACAATGATTAATGTGACTCACCGTGGGCAATTTGCGCGCTCTCATCCGGCAAGGATGTGTTGTCAGTCTGTGACTGCATTTTGTAGCCTAGCGCGGCCAGCAGCACTGTCGTCAGCATAACGCTGGTGGTGGTGAGCAGCGGCGTGCTGATTAACCACGAAACGACCAGGCTTGCCAGGAAGCATAACCCCAGTTGCAGCGTGTTCTGCAGCGCAGCGGCACGCCCTGTTGCCTGTGGGAATGGACGCAGCGCCTGGGCGACAACGATAGGGTAGATTGCCCCGTTCGCAATGGCCATCACACAGAATGGGATCAGGATTTCAGCCAACGCAACGTGGTGAATAAAGCCAGTAGCCCAGGTGGCGATAACGCTAATGGCATACAGGATAAGTAACCACGGCAGAAGCTGGCGACCCTGCCATTTTTGCAGTGCCGCACGGCAGCCGTAACCACCGATCAAAAATGCAATAGTTTGCGGAACATAGCTCAGACCAATCACCGCCGGGCTATAGCCCATTTCGCTAAGGATAAACGGTGAACCCGTCAGCCATGCGAAGAAGCTCGCAGAACATGCTGCGTAAATCAGTACATTTCCACGGTATGCTTTGGAGCGCAGCAGCGTAGCGAACGTCAGTTTATCCTGGCTGTCATCGCGCGCTTTTGCCGTTGGTTTTAAGCGCAGGGCCGGCAGCATCAGGACCAGGGTAATTGCAAAAAGGGTGGCAAAAATGGCCTGCCAGGAAAAATGTACCAGGATCCAACTGCCTAATAATGGTGCAAGAGCAGGAGACAATCCGACCAGCGGCATAATGGTGGCAAAGATGCGGTTTACTTTTTGTGAAGGATAATAATCGGTAACCAGCGCCTGCCAGATAACCGAAGCCGCACAGACACCAACGGCCTGAATAAAGCGCAGCACCAGTAAGCCGGTGGCGTTTTCTACCCACAACATGCCCAGGCTGCCCAGCGCGAAGATGGATAAGCCCAGCATCAAAATCGGTTTACGACCATAGTGGTCGGAGAGTGGCCCCCACAAAAGTTGTGCAACGGCAAAACCCGCTAAGAACAAACTAAGGCTGGCACTCACGGCGGAGGCGGGTGTCTGTAAATCGGCCTGAATAGCCGCAAAGGCGGGCAAATACATATCGGTTGCCAGAAAACCCAGCACGCTAAGACCTGCCAGCCAGACTAAAAACCCTTTTCCTGGTTGCATTATCGTTTCTCTTTTTAGCAATAGAACATTGCTGCTGAGTGTAGTGAGTGTAATTCTCGCTGTGAAACGCTAATATTTGCTTACTGATTTCAAATTTTTTGCAGGCAGAATATGTGGTCGGAATATTCACTTGAGGTGGTTGATGCGGTGGCGCGTAACGGTAGCTTTAGTTCCGCTGCTCAGGAGTTGCACCGCGTACCTTCGGCGGTAAGCTACACGGTGCGCCAACTGGAAGAGTGGCTGGCTGTGCCTCTTTTTGAACGTCGTCATCGGGACGTGGAATTAACGCCTGCTGGCGCATGGTTTTTAAAAGAAGGCCGGTCTGTTATCAAAAAAATGCAGATCACCCGTCAGCAATGTCAACAAATTGCCAATGGCTGGCGAGGACAACTGGCAATTGCGGTAGATAATATTGTGCGTCCAGACCGGACTCGACAGATGATTGTGGATTTCTACCGCCATTTCGATGATGTGGAACTTCTGGTCTTTCAGGAGGTGTTTAATGGCGTCTGGGACGCGCTTTCGGACGGTCGCGTGGAGTTAGCTATCGGCGCAACGCAGGCTATTCCGGTAGGGGGACGCTATACGTTCCGCGACATGGGAATGCTGAGCTGGAGTTGCGTGGTAGCCCGTCATCATCCGCTGGCGGCGATGCCGGGACCGCTCAGTGACGATACGTTGCGCAACTGGCCATCGCTGGTACGCGAGGACACCTCCCGCACACTGCCGAAACGTATTACATGGTTGCTGGACAACCAAAAACGCGTTGTGGTTCCTGACTGGGAATCCTCGGCCACCTGCTTGTCAGCCGGGCTTTGTGTCGGGATGGTACCGACGCATTTTGCCAAACCGTGGATCGATAGCGGAAAATGGGTGGCGTTACAGCTGGAAAATCCGTTCCCGGATGCCGCTTGTTGCCTGACCTGGCAGCAGAATGATACGTCGCCAGCACTGAGCTGGTTACTGGACTACCTGGGGGACAGTGAGACGCTGAATAAAGAGTGGCTGCGGGAGCCGGATGAGGCCCCCGCACAACAGGCTTAACGACGATAATCGCGGAATGGACCGTCGGCAACGGAACGACGTTCTACCAGGCGTGGGTGCACCTCGATAGACTGCGATTCTTCACGTTTATTCACGATTCGGTCTAACAGCATGTTGAAGGCCGTTTCACCCAGTGAATCTTTTGGCTGATGAATGGTTGTCAGCGCAGGGGTGAAGTAACGGGCGTTGCGCACGTTGTCGTAACCGATAACTGAGATATCCTGCGGCACGCGCAGTCCCATCTCGTCTGCGGCACACAGCGCACCCATCGCCATAATATCACCACCACAGAATACGGCGGTTGGGCGATGCGACTGGGAGAGGATTTGCTGCATAGCGCGATAGCCGGATTCAGGTTCGAAATCACCCTGGACAATCCAGTTTTCGGGAACTTTAATCAGCGCTTCTTCCATTGCTTTCATAAAGCCAGCCAGGCGGCCTGCGCCGGTATTACGCTCCATGGGGCCCGGGATTACGCCGATCTCACGATGACCGCGTTCAATCAGATACCGGCCTGCCATGTAACCACCTTCAAAAGCGTTATCAATGACGGTATCGGTAAAGTCGGCTTTTGCCTCGCCCCAGTCCATGACCACCATTGGAATATGGCGATACTCTTCGAGCATGGAAAGCAGTGATTCCGGATACTCTGAACACATTACCAACAGGCCATCGACGCGCTTTTGCGCCATCATAGACAGGTAGGCTTGCTGTTTTTCAAGACTGTTCCAGGCATTGCCCAGAATCAGCGTGTAGCCTTTCTGGAAACAATTTTTCTCAACAGCCTCGATAATTTCGGCGAAATAGGCAGCTTCACTGCTGGTTGCCAACAAACCGATCGATTTGGTGTGATTCACCTTCAGGCTACGTGCCACTGCGCTAGGGGAGTAGTGCAGTTCTTTAATCGCTGCCCAGACAGCGTTGCGCGTTTCTTCTGCGACAAAGCGCGTTTTGTTAATTACGTGTGATACGGTTGTAGTGGAAACGTTTGCTCGCTTCGCTACATCTTTAATAGTTGCCATTACATCTCACTCCAGACCATATCCTAAGCTCCTGAGAATACTCCAGGTAAACGTTTGCCTTCACACACCCTCAACGCAACGTCAGGGTTGCGGCACGCCGGGAAAACGACACGGAACGTCAGGAAGGGGTCAATGGCCGGTACGCTAATCAAGTAAGCGTGGAATTTTGTCTGATCTTAACGAAAAGGGGAAGAGTTAAAAGCAGTTATCAATATAAATCGTGAGAGATTTTTGCTTTCAAGTGTGTAAAAATGCGCAATATCACTTTTTGTGTGGGAATAAAAAGGAGAAAACTTGATGAGCACCGATCTGAAATTTTCGTTAGTGACGACCATAATTGTTCTGGGCCTGATTGTTGCGGGTGGCCTGACTGCAGCACTGCACTGATTTCCCCCGAGGGAGTTCGCTCTCCCTCATCCTTCCTGATTGTCTTTCCCCTCCTATTTTTTGCAAATAAGCAAAAGTCTTTTGCAGTTTTGTTAACTTTATTAATTTTGCGATCAATGTCATGCTTTTGACTCTTATGATGTGTCGTGCCAAGGCTCGACGTTACGGAGTCGATAGATGAAAATAAATTATCCTTTACTGGCGCTGGCGATAGGTGCGTTTGGCATTGGAACGACCGAATTTTCTCCCATGGGATTGCTACCCGTCATTGCCAAAGGCGTGGATGTTTCCATTCCGGCCGCAGGGATGTTAATCAGCGCGTATGCGGTAGGCGTGATGGTTGGCGCACCGCTGATGACCTTACTGCTGTCCCATCGTGCGCGTCGCAATGCGCTTATCTTTCTGATGGCCATTTTTACGTTGGGTAATGTGCTTTCGGCGATATCTCTGGATTACACGACGCTGATGCTGTCGCGCATTTTGACCAGTCTTAACCACGGGGCATTTTTTGGCCTCGGTTCAGTTGTGGCGGCAAGCGTTGTCCCTAAACATAAACAGGCCAGCGCCGTTGCGACTATGTTTATGGGGTTAACTATCGCGAATATTGGCGGTGTTCCCGCGGCAACCTGGCTTGGGGAAACCATCGGCTGGCGTATGTCCTTTATGGCGACGGCGGGACTGGGCGTTATCGCGATGGCTAGTCTGTTCTTCTCGTTACCGAAAGGCGGGGCAGGTGAGCGCCCTGATGTGCGCAAAGAACTGGCTGTGTTAATGCGTCCACAAGTGGTGTCAGCTTTACTGACGACCGTTCTGGGGGCCGGGGCGATGTTTACGCTTTATACCTACATCTCACCCGTGCTGCATAGCATTACTCATGCTACGCCGGCGTTTGTCACCGGTATGCTGGTGCTGATTGGCGTTGGGTTCTCTATCGGTAACTATCTGGGGGGTAAACTGGCTGACCGTTCGGTTAACGGTACGCTGAAAGGCTTTTTACTGCTGCTGATGGTTATTATGCTGGCGATACCTTTCCTTGCTCGTAATGAGCTGGGTGCGGCCGTGAGTATGGTGGTATGGGGTGCTGCAACGTTTGCGGTGGTTCCGCCGCTGCAGATGCGTGTGATGCGCGTTGCCAGCGAAGCACCTGGATTGTCATCGTCAGTCAATATTGGCGCGTTTAATCTGGGGAATGCCCTGGGAGCGGCGGCTGGTGGGGCGGTAATCTCCGGAGGGTTGGGCTACAGTTTCGTCCCGGTAATGGGGGCGATTGTGGCGGGACTTGCGCTACTGCTGGTCTTTGTCTCGGCAAGGAAACAAGCGGAAGACGTCTGCAACGCAACGAACTAAAAACAAAAAAACGCAGAAGGGAACTCCTTCTGCGTTGTCATTTTATGCTGCGAAGTTTTTCGCAACAAATTCCCAGTTCACCAGTGCCCAGAAGTGTTCCAGGTAGCCAGGACGGGCATTACGATAATCGATGTAGTAAGCATGTTCCCACACGTCAACGGTCATCAGCGGCGTCGCATCAGTCGTCAGCGGCGTACCTGCGTTGGAGGTGGACACGATAGCCAGTTTGCCATCCGTTCCTTTTACCAGCCAGGTCCAGCCAGAACCGAAATTCTTGATAGCGGCATCGGTGAATTGTGCTTTGAAGTCTGCAAAGCTGCCAAAGGAGGCGGCAATCGCTTCGGCCAGTTTACCGGTCGGCTCGCCACCTGCGTTTGGCGCCAGGCAGTTCCAGTAGAACGTGTGGTTCCATACCTGTGCTGCGTTATTGAATACACCACCTTCAGAGCTCCGTACGATCTCTTCCAGTGATTTACCTTCAAACGCGGTGCCTTTAATCAGGTTATTCAGATTGGTCACGTAGGTCTGATGGTGTTTGCCATAGTGGTATTCCAGCGTTTCGGCAGAAATGTGCGGTGCCAGAGCATCTTTGGCATACGGTAATGCAGGTAATTCGAACGACATTGCTTCTCTCCTTATTATTTATAGTGAGTACACACAATAGCCTCATTGTGAGTAAGGATAGGGTAGCAAATTGAAAGGTTATGCAAAAGAAGAACTTACCCTACAGCATATTCTGTAGGGTAAGTTTTTAGCGAATTGTTTTCGGCGTCATCACACGGCGAGCGCCCACGTAGTGGCGTTGCCAGTAATCTTCGCTCAGAGAGGTGATTTGAATTTCCTGACCGCTACGTGGGGACTGGATAAATTTACCATTGCCGACATAGACGCCAACGTGATCAGCAGTACCGCGACCTTGCGTGCGGAAGAAGACCAGATCACCGTTTTTCAGTTCACCACGTTCAATCGGCGCAGCGTCGCGCAGGTGATACATTTCATTGGCGGTACGCGGAATGCGGAACTTCACCAGATCTTTATATGCGTAATAAACCAGCCCGCTGCAATCAAAACCGGTTCTGGGTGAGGTGCCCCCCCAACGGTAAGGTTTACCGATTTGGTTCATCAGGGTAGACATGGCGGTTTTGGTCGCTTTCTGTACTTTCACTTTATGCACATCAGCAACGGCTGTTGGCGCAGTCGTCTTCACTTTTACACAACGTGGCTTATGACCTTTGCGCGGGGTACATTTTTCAGTCCAGGTGACGGCGGGGGTTTGTATTGCCGCTGTTTTACTGCGACGGTTTGCTGTTTTCGTCGATTTTGCCGGAGTCGCTGTGCGTTTTTTGGAGGAGGAGGCCGTTTTCGTACTGGTTTTACTGGTGTTTTTTGTCGCCGTTTTCTTGTTGGTTTTTGTTGCTTTCTGGCTGGTTGTTGCGCTTTTCTTTTTATCTACCGTCTTGACAGTGTGGGAAGCGGTAGGTGTCGTCCTGGCCTGCTTGGAAGCATGAGCCATAGGCGTAAAAGGCAGTGTGGTAAAAAGTAAAGCACAGAGCGTGATCGAGATTCGGTTTATCCGCGCCACTGAGCAGTCCTCTGGTAAGGCAGGTCTATCGCGCCTGCGTGTGATTTTCAAAACTTGACGATTCTAATCTATAGAAAGAGGGAAAGTTAATAGCTTTTTTCGTTTAAAACTACGTTTCGTAACCGACCGCAAAAAAAAACAGCAATTCAAGGCGTAATTGGTGAACAGATAATCAAATCCCCAGGCTTTACGCGGATAAGTGAGATTGTGAATGCAACTTTTAACGACAGGCGATAAAATAATATCGCGTAATGAAAATGTTATTTTCCGTTACCTGCCTGACCCGCTACAATGTCAGACTACTGCCGTAAAAGAAGTTTAAGGAAGCAAGATAATGAGCACCACTATCGAAAAAATCCAGCGCCAGATCGCTGAAAACCCGATTCTCCTGTACATGAAAGGTTCCCCAAAACTGCCAAGCTGCGGTTTCTCTGCTCAGGCTGTGCAGGCGTTGTCCGCCTGTGGCGAACGTTTTGCTTATGTTGATATTCTGCAGAACCCGGATATTCGCGCCGAGCTGCCGAAATATGCCAACTGGCCGACTTTCCCACAGCTGTGGGTTGATGGTGAACTGGTAGGCGGCTGTGACATTTTAATTGAAATGTACCAGCGCGGTGAGTTGCAGCAGTTGATTAAAGAAACTGCAGCGAAATACAAAACCGAAGAGCCGGACGCTGAGTAACCAGCAAAAATAAAAAAGCGACCTCAGCTGGTCGCTTTTTTTATGCCGCCGTTACGCCTCTTCGGGCACTGGCAGAGGCCAGCCGCCGAGACGTTTCCAGCGGTTAACAATCTCGCAGAACAGAACGGCTGTTCGTTCTGTGTCATACAGCGCCGAGTGCGCCTGAGTCCCATCAAACTCCATACCTGCAGCCAGACAGGCTTTTGACAGTACGGTTTGCCCCAATGACAGGCCGCTTAATGCTGCCGTATCAAAGGTGACGAAGGGGTGAAACGGATTACGTTTCAGTGAGGCGCGTTCTGCCGCAGCCATCATAAAACTGTGATCAAATGTCGCATTGTGCGCCACCATGATAGCCCGATTACAGCCGCTATCTTTGATACCTTTACGTACCATTTTAAAGATGGCATGCAGCGCATCGTACTCGCTGACGGCGCCACGCAACGGGTTGCTCGGGTCGATGCCGTTAAATGCCAGCGCTTCGGGTTGTAAATTCGCCCCTTCAAACGGTTCAACGTGGAAATGTAACGTCATGTCCGGCATCAGCCAGCCCTGTTCATCCATTTTCAGTGTGATGGCGGCAATTTCAAGCAGCGCATCGGTTTTGGCGTTAAATCCTGCTGTTTCGACATCAATGACGACAGGATAAAAACCACGAAAACGGTCACACAGACCGGAAAGTTGAGCGTTATCGGACATCTGGGTCTCTTAATACGGGAAAATTGCAGCGCGTATTATGGCAAAATGATGAGTATAAAACTACGGGCACAGACGATCTGCGCCCGAGGAGAGATTAGTCGCCCAGACCGCGGCCGGCGTCTTTTTCTTCGATCAGTTCAATTTTATAGCCATCTGGATCTTCAACAAACGCGATGACCGTCGTACCGCCTTTTACCGGACCCGCTTCACGCGTCACGTTCCCGCCGTTTTGACGAATACGTTCACAGGCCTCTGCCGCGTTATCTACGCTCAAGGCAATGTGACCATATGCGGTACCCAGTTCATACTTGTCAACGCCCCAGTTATAGGTCAGTTCGATCACGGCTTCGCTGGTTTCAGGGCCGTATCCGACGAATGCCAGAGAGTACTTATATTCAGGGTTTTCGCTGGTACGCAGCAGCTTCATGCCCAACACGTTGGTATAAAACTCGATGGAACGCTGCAGGTCACCTACGCGCAGCATGGTATGAAGTAAACGCATCTTTCTTCCCCTTCAAAAATGGCTAATACATTCAAAATGTTGTTTTAGTATAGCGGCGTTATAACGCCGCTATCAATGAACGATTAGAAATCGATTGGCAATTCTCAGGACGTTACAGGGTAGGATAATCGGTATAGCCTTCAGCACCGCCGCCGTAGAAACTTTCCGCACGCTGCGGATTGAGCTCGGCTTTACGCTGCAGACGTGCAACCAGATCCGGGTTAGCAATGTAAGCACGACCAAAGGCAACAGCATCGATCAGACCTTTCTCGATCAATGATTCGGCTTTCTCTGGCGTATAGGCGCCTGCACCAATAATCGGACCGTGGAAACGGGCGCGAACTTTCTCGCGAAACGCGTCTGAATACGGTTCGCCACCCGCCCAGTCTGGCTCGGACATATGCAGATAAGCAATGCCGCGTTTGCCCAATTGCTCGATCAGATACAGAGCATCAGCCTCTTCATTTGGACCGTTGTCGACGTTCTGGAACGAGCCGATTGGGGAAACACGGATACCAATGCGATCGGCACCCCATTCTTTAATACCGGCATCGACGACTTCCAGTACCAGACGGGCGCGGTTTTCGACGCTACCGCCGTATTGATCGGTACGCTGGTTCGAGGTTGGCGATAAGAACTGGTGCAGTAAGTAACCGTGAGCAGAGTGCAGCTCGACCAGGTCAAAACCGGCTTCACGCGCATTGGCAATCGCCTGGCGGAAATCATTCACGATGCCCGGGATTTCTTCGGTTTCCAGCGCACGCGGCATTGAGGTATCGGCACGTGTGGCCAGTCCATTTTCATCGCGCAGAGACGTTCGGGTGCCGGCACTGATGGCGGACGGTGCGACCGGAGCCTGACCGTTTGGCTGCAGGCTGGAGTGGGAGATACGTCCGGTATGCCACAGCTGAACGGCGATATGGCCCTGCTCAGCGTGTACAGCCGCCGTAATCTTTTTCCACGCAGCAATTTGCGCATCACTGTGCAAACCTGGCGCTCCGGCATAACCTTTCGCCTGCGCAGAAATCTGTGTCGCTTCGCTAATGATCAGACCCGCACTGGCGCGTTGACGATAGTATTCGGCCATCAGCGGAGTAGGGATGTCGCCAGGTTCGATGCTGCGCAAACGGGTCAGTGGGGCCATAAACACGCGGTTTGCCGCGGTGATCGCACCCACCTTCAGCGGGGAAAAGAGTTTTTCAGATGACATGTTACACTCCTGAATAGACCGGTCGTCTAGTGATAAATTAAATAAAAACGCCTGTTAAACGACAGGCGCTGCAATGATGGTTTTGACGTGAGCCAGCGCGTTTTCCAGCGGCGTGGCACTACGCGACATTTTGGCCTGCAGGTTGGCTCCCAGCCACAGCGCATACAACACCTGCGCCTGCTGCAAAGGTTCGCCAACAAACGACAGACAATGGTTCGCCTGACCTTTTTCCAGCGCCAGCGCCAGCAGCGTAATAATGTGTCGGGCGCCTTTGTCCATTGCTGTACGCATATCTTCGGAAAGATCGCACACTTCGGCAGACAATTTCACGGTTAAACAGCCACTGATGATGCCGTGCTGGCTAAACTGGTTCAGAGTTTCCTGGTAGTAGGCCAGAATACGGTCACGGTAGTTCCCTGCGCCCGTCTCAAAATGCGTAGCCAGTCGCTGATGATAGGCCGCGTAATGACGCTCCAGCATCGCCACACCGAACGCTTCTTTTGAGCGAAAATAGTGATAAAACGAACCCTTGGGAACCTCCGCGGTTTTCAGTAGCTCGCTTAAACCCATGCCGGTGAAACCGCGCTGCATACACAGTCGTTCGCCGGTCGCCAAAAGATGTTCGCGTGTATCGTGTTCAGTTACTTTGTTCATGCCGAAGAGTGTAATAGACCAGTCGGTCTAATGCAATAGCGCTTGCCAGATTTTCAGTTACCGTCTTCAATAGGTATATCAATCTTACAAAAGGAGGGGATGTGGCCGAACAGCTGGAGTTTTTCCCCGTCCAGAGCCCATGCCGCGGTATATGTCAGTCTGACGATCGCGGTTTTTGTCGTGGATGTTTTCGCAGTCGGGATGAGCGTTTTAACTGGCAGAAAATGAGCGATGCCCAAAAGCAGGAGGTACTGCGGCTCTGTCGCCAGCGTCTGATGCGTAAATTACGCGCAAACAAATCCAACCCACCGGAAGAACCGCAACAACCTTCACTCTTTTAAAAGCGTAATTGCGTATACTCGATGCACATTCACTTATAAGGAAGCTGCTATGGTTCAGCGTATTACTATTGCGCCGCAAGGCCCGGAATTTTCGCGCTTTGTGATGGGGTACTGGCGCCTGATGGACTGGAATATGTCCGCACGTCAGCTAGTCAGCTTTATTGAGGAACATCTCGATCTGGGTGTCACGACTGTCGATCACGCGGATATTTATGGCGGATACCAGTGTGAGGCTGCGTTTGGCGAGGCGATGAAACTGGCGCCGCACCTGCGTGAAAAAATGCAGATTGTTACCAAATGCGGTATTGCCACGACGGCGAAAGAGGAAAACACGCTGGGTCATTACATCACTGACAGCGCCCATATTATTGCCAGTGCCGAAAAGTCGCTGAAGCTGCTGGCAACCGATCGTCTTGATCTGCTGTTGATCCACCGCCCCGATCCGTTAATGGATGCAGACGATGTGGCGGAAGCTTTCAAGACATTACATCATAGCGGTAAGGTGCGCCATTTTGGTGTCTCTAACTTCACGCCGGCACAGTTTTCACTGCTGCAATCACGATTACCCTTTACCCTGGCAACCAATCAGGTCGAAATTTCACCGGTGCATCAACCTCTCCTGTTGGATGGGACGTTAGATCAGCTGCAACAGCTGCGTATCCGCCCAATGGCCTGGTCTTGCCTGGGTGGTGGGCGTCTGTTCAATGATGACGCCTTCCAGCCGCTGCGCAATGAACTGGCCGTGATAGCAGAAGAACTGAATGCGCAGTCCATAGAACAGGTGGTGTATGCGTGGATCCTGCGCCTGCCGTCGCAGCCGCTGCCGATTATTGGCTCGGGTAAAATCGAACGTGTGCGTGCTGCAATTGAATCAGAGTCATTGAACATGTCTCGCCAGCAGTGGTTCCGTATTCGTAAAGCGGCGCTCGGTTACGACGTGCCTTAATCACGTATTCAGCGTTCCGTCGTTCAAATTTGTGTCACTGGATTACACTTATCAGTCAGACACCTGGATGACGGAGGTTGTATGAAGCGTTTGAGTTTAGCCATCATCACGTTACTGGCCTGTGCAGGTGCACAGGCTGCCAGTGAGAAAGTGGTGATGAATCTGGTGACGTCGCAGGGCGTTGGCCAGGAAATTGGTACTGTCACTATTGCCGAATCCGCAAAAGGGCTGGAGTTTACGCCTGATCTTAAAGCACTGCCGCCGGGTGAACATGGTTTTCATGTGCATGCTAACGGCAGTTGCCAGCCCGCGATTAAAGAGGGGAAGGCCTCGGCAGCAGAATCGGCTGGCGGTCATTACGACCCGCATAAAACCGGCAAGCATGAAGGTCCGGAAGGTGCAGGCCACATGGGCGACCTGCCTTTGCTGGTGGTAAATAATGAAGGGAATGCCACGACGGCAGTGACAGCCCCCCGGTTGAAATCACTTGATGAAATTAAAGGTAAAGCGCTGATGATCCACGTTGGTGGCGATAATATGTCCGATCAGCCGAAACCACTTGGCGGTGGCGGGGCGCGCTACGCCTGCGGTGTTATCAAGTAATCAGCGACTCAGCGTGCCCGGTGGCGGCGCTTGCTCAAGTTGTGAAAGTGAGCAGTGTAGTCGCCAGATCAGGGCCGATAACTCCTGCGCAGCGGGCTGATGATGATGGGCCAGTGCATCACAGATGCGCTGGAGTTCATTAAGCGTGGCATTCAGCGGACGTTGCTGCACGCCACGCTCACTCATTACATCGCGTAGCAGTGAGATACACACATCCCTGACGCGCGCCAGCGGATCTGAGCGTGCCTCCCAGACGCGAAGTTGCCACACTACGTGTGAGCAGTTCAGTAGCACCACTCCCCAGCGTAGCAACCAACGTCGCGCCAGTGCATCCTGGCTGTTGCTGAGCTGGCTGACATGATGATAGGTCAGTGACTCAAACTCGTTTTCACTGAGTGAAGGGTGGCGGCTAAGTTGATCGACGAAGTTACGCCGTAACGCGCGAATGTGGCGGCGGCTTTTTCTCGCATCAGAACCTGGCCGCAGAATGGCAAAAGCCAGCCACGACAGCGCGACGCCAGTGATTTTCGCCGTATTATCATTCAAAAAACCTGCAAAATCATAGACGGGAGGATTGGTCACCGCGATAAACGATCCCATAAAGACGATCAGCTGTCCCCAAAGTCCCGCCAGTTTCGGCATCTGTAGTTTTAACAACTGCATGGTGGCAAGCAGCGGGAAGAGAAACAGAATGAACTGCCAGAGATCGGTAATTTGGACCATCAGACCGAATTTCACCGCAAAACTGAACAGCGACAGCAGGACCAGCGTGCGCATCAGCAAAGAGAGTGATTTGAAGGGGGCCGCTACGGCGGAGTACAACACGCAACTGATAGCGGCAAGCGTCAGAGCCCCGGAGCCTGACTCCCATTGCGCGCCAATGCTCCACGCGCCGATTGCCATCAGCGTAATAAAGGTACGCAATCCGCTCCAGAGAGCCTCCGCGTTATCGGTATGACGGGCAAGACCCGGCGTGCGCTCAATATTGAGATTATCGACCGTGACACCCTTTTCCAGTAAGCGCAGATAATGGCTGCTTTGCAGATAGATACGGCAAAAATAGCGCAGACGCTGCCAGAAGGCGACGTGCCGATAATCATGCTGATCGACGGGGCACAGCGGGGCGATAATCCGTGCGACGGCGTAGCTGTCGGTATCAGGTTTGACTAACGCGGTCAGCAACTGCTCGATGATATCCCGGGTATTAGCCGGATGATTAGGCCAGTTCAGTAGCATCCGCCGCAGACTGGAAATAACGCTGGTCAACCGCAACTGTTGGTGTAACAACGCATTGAGTAAGGTATTTTGACGGCGAAAACGGTAGTGGCTCCAGAACGCCTGAATACGCAGCAGATTCATTGTCAGGATTTGGCCGATCACCCCTTCATGGGCGGTGCGGATAGCATCTGTGGTTTCTGGCTGCCAGAGTAAACTGGCATGCTCCAGCAAACGTGCATGCATATTTTTCAATGCGGTCAGCAGCGTGGTGCCATCGGATGTACTGGGCAGGATCATCATCATCAGGCCGCCACAGAGGATCCCGACGATGACTTCGCACACGCGTGCCTGGGCGATATCCCACAGCTGCGTAACCTCTGTAATATGCACCATTGGAAAGGCAATAATCGCCGCGGTATAGCCTGCCAGTTGAAAAGCGTAGGCCACGTTGTTGGTGAAATGTGCACACGCCCAGGTACAAAAACCGATCCAGACTGACATGCTCAACAGAAACAGCCAGGGTTCATTGAGGGTATGGCCGGCTATAATCAATGCGGCCGTTGCACCGAGTAAACTGCCCGCGATACGCCCCAGGCTTTTGCTGATCACGCCACCGACGGTTGGAAAACTGACTACCGCCGCTGATGTCATCGCCCAGTAGGGTTCGTCCAGATTGAGGTAATAGGCGAAGGTTAACGCCAGACACATCGCAATAGTATTACGCAGCGCGTAACGCCACTGTCCGCTCGTGGCTTTAAACCACGGCAGACTGGCGGGTGTCAGGCGGGGCAGTTTCATTTTTGCTGACCGATGGACACGCTACAGGTTGTCCCTGAAACCAGCGTAACATCGTGCGGAAGGGTATCAAATTCGATACGAACGGGAACCCGCTGCGCCAGACGAACCCACGGAACGTTTGGTTTGATGTCAGGAACCAGACCGGAATTGCTTTCCACACTCTGATCATAAATGGCGCGACCAATGCCGGAAACGTGACCCTGTAACTTAATGTTGCCGCTGTAGAGCGTGATAAGAGCAGGTGCCCCGTCTTGAATATGGCGTAGCTTGGTTTCTTCAAAATAGCCCATGACATAAAAAGAGTGGCTGTCGACCAGGGCAAACAGAGGTTTACCCGTTGAGGCGTAGTCCCCGGTACGGGTTGATAGATTGGTGACCCAGCCTGTGACCGGGGCTTTGACTACCGTTTGCGCCAGTTGCCACTGAGCATGGCGCAAACTGGCCTGGGCTGCGGCAACGGTCGCCTGCATGGCTTTAACATTGAGCAGTGCGCTGTCCAAATCTTCGGCCGAGATGAAATTTTGCGACAAATTGCGGCGACGTTTGGCTTCATTACTGGCTTTGGTCAGATCGGACTGCGCTTTGGCCAACTGAGCCTGTGCGTTCAGCTCAGCAATCTGGAAAGGGGTCTTGTCGATAACAAAAAGAACATCGCCTTTGTTAACCAGTTGATTATCTTTAATGTTGAGTTCACTAATGCTGCCAGAGATCTGCGGAGTGATGCTGACTTGTTCAGCGCGGACTTTTCCGTCACGCGTCCATGGCGATTGCATATAGTAATTCCACATCCACCACCCGGCGAGGACGGCAATAACAGCGACTATAATAGTGGAGAAGTATTTAATGGTTTTAAGCGACATAATCACCACGCAATCAACATGATAAAGGCCAGACACACGCAAAGCGTAAAGAGGGACAGATCCATTAACAGGGGATGCCAGATTTCGCCAGAATAGATCCCGTCGCGTAGCAGGCGATGAACAACTAGCCAGAGGATAAATCCTGCAACAAACGCCTTGAAAATAGGGGGGAAGTAGACAGATGCTCCGATCATTAAATCTTGTAGGGGCAATCCTGTTGCATTAAACATAAACTTCACGGGCAAAATCCTTGGCGAAAAGAGCGTTGCTATAGGTTTAGCAAAAAAAGGGACAATGTGTCTTTGTAACGCATAATGTCTGAAAAAATGTCATCCGGTAAGCAAATTTGGCAATACATTTGTTTTGGGAATACAAATGCTGCACACTATTCTAAAATCAGCACAATAACTTAGCAAGCTAATTATAAGGAGATGAAATTGGAATCGCCATTAGGTTCTGATCTGGCACGGTTGGTGCGCATTTGGCGTGCTCTGATTGACCATCGCCTGAAACCTCTGGAGTTGACGCAGACGCATTGGGTTACGCTGCACAACATTCATCAGTTGCCACCGGATCAATCACAGATTCAGCTGGCTAAAGCGATTGGTATTGAGCAGCCTTCATTGGTGCGTACGCTCGACCAGTTAGAAGAAAAGGGACTCATTTCACGACAGACTTGCGCCAGCGATCGTCGGGCAAAGAGAATTAAATTAACGGAGAAGGCCGAACCGCTGATTGCTGATATGGAAGCCGTTATCAACAAAACGCGCGGCGAAATTTTGGAAGGGATTTCAGCTGAGGAAATTGATCTGCTGATAAAACTGGTCGCCAGACTGGAACACAATATCATTGAACTGCAGTCGCAGGGCTAAAGCGATCAACACGACGTGTGGCCAGAGGCTGACCACACGTGAATTCGATTAACGTGGAGACACGGTAACCTGGCTACCATTGTTAGCCATAACAACGCGCTGACCCGCAGAGAATTTGGTCGCACCCTGCTTCTGAACCACCATGATGGTATTACCATCATCCTTACGAATTTCCAGTTCTACGCCCTGGGTTTTATTCATCGCACCTTGTACGCCCTGGCCTGCTACGCCGCCGGCAACCGCACCTGCAGCTGTCGCTAATGAACGACCGGTACCGCCGCCTACGGTGTTACCGAGGAACCCACCCAGCACAGCACCACCAATAGCGCCAATCACGTTTGCGTCGTCACCACCCTGGATTTGCACCGGACGAACATGAACAATCGTACCGTAGGTAACGTTCTGAACTTGTTTCGCTTCGGATGCGGTATACACGTCACCTGAAAGGCTATCATTGTTAACGCAGCCCGCTAAAGATACGCCCATTAATGAAACAATCAGCACACGTTTAATCATTTACAAATCTCCTTTGTCACCACGAAACGCTAATAAAGCACTCCTCATGGCTAAATTATATGGCATTTGTGAGTCTAAGGTCACATGTTCTACTGGAACAATATGAAAATCTTAACCGAAATCGGGTTAACCGAGTATAAACGAATCATTCATCACGTTAATGGAATTTAAGGGTTACTGGAAAGATTAACCCGCAAAAATCATCAAGGAAGCATGGAATTAGTCGACACTTTATGGTGGAGTGTCAAGGCTAATTTGCTTAAAAGGATGACGTATGAAATCGGGCCGTTTTATCGGAGTGATGTCTGGAACCAGCCTTGATGGTGTGGATGTTGTGCTGGCGGCGATAGATGAAACGATGGTTGCGCAGCAGGCAAGTCTGACATGGCCCATCCCCGTTCATGTAAAACAGGCCATTCTGGATATCTGTCAGGGGCAGCAACTGACGCTTTCCCAATACGGTCAACTGGACACGCAGTTGGGGCGTTTGTTCGCCGATGCGGTGAACGCGTTGCTGCAGCAGGAAAAATTAAAACCGCAGGATATTGTCGCGATCGGCTGTCATGGGCAAACCGTGTGGCATGAACCGACAGGAATTGCGCCACATACGCTACAAATTGGTGATAACAACCAGATTGTTGCGCGTACCGGGGTAACGGTGGTCGGCGATTTTCGTCGGCGCGATATCGCGTTAGGCGGACAGGGGGCACCGCTGGTTCCTGCTTTTCACCAGGCGTTGCTGGCGCATCCAACGGAGCGCCGGATGGTGTTAAATATTGGTGGTATTGCCAATCTGTCACTGCTCATTCCAAAACAACCGGTTCGGGGATATGACACCGGTCCGGGCAATATGCTGATGGATGCGTGGATTTGGCGGCAATGTGGCCAACCTTATGACAAAGATGCGCAGTGGGCCTGTTCGGGGACAGTGATTCTGCCGCTGTTACAAACGATGCTTAACGACCCGTATTTTTCCGCACCAGCGCCAAAGAGTACGGGGCGCGAATATTTCAATTATGGCTGGATTGAACGCCATCTGACCCAGTTTCCGGGAATTAGCCCACGAGACGTACAGGCGACGTTGGCTGAACTGACGGCCGTGACAATTTCCGAGCAGGTCCTGTTGAGCGGAGGGTGTGAACGGTTGATGGTATGTGGCGGCGGTAGTCGCAATCCACTTCTTATGATGCGTCTGGCGGCGCTGCTGCCGGGTACGGAAGTGACCTCCACTGATGAAGCCGGGATCAGTGGTGATGATATGGAAGCGTTAGCCTTTGCCTGGCTGGCGTGGCGTACTCTCGCGGGACTGCCGGGGAACCTGCCTTCTGTGACCGGCGCATCTGAGCCCAGCGTTTTAGGGGCTATTTTCCCCGCTAATCCACGAACTCAGAGTTAACTGAAATTATTCTACGCGCTATACCGATAAACTAGGGATGTTAGGGAGGGTGTTTTTGCCCTCCGGGACCAGGAAAGTCTTCAGGATATGGCTATGAAAAAACTGTTATTAGTGTGTCTGCCCGTATTGCTTACCGGTTGTAGTGTGTACAACCAATTTGTCGAGCGTATGCAAACGGATACGCTCGAATATCGCTGTGATGAAAAACCGCTTACCGTAAAATTGAATAATACCCGACAGGTGGCGAGCTTTGTTTATGATAATCAACTATTGAATCTCAAACAGGGCGTGTCGGCATCGGGTGCACGCTACACAGATGGTATCTACGTCTTCTGGTCTAAAGGAGACAATGCGACGATCTATAAACGAGACAGAATTGTGCTGAATAACTGTCAGTTACAGAACCCGAAGCGTTGAGATTTTCACCTGGGCGGCGCACAATAGCGTCACCCACTGACAATCCGTAGCCCAACATCATGTCTGATAACGACGAATTGCAGCAAATCGCGCACCTGCGCCGTGAATACACGAAAGGCGGTCTTCGCCGCCGCGATCTTCCCGCCGAACCCCTCGCGCTGTTTGAGCGCTGGCTGGGGCAAGCCTGTGATGCCAAACTGGCAGACCCTACCGCGATGGTCGTCGCAACAGTCGATGAACACGGTCAGCCGTACCAGCGAATCGTGTTGCTCAAACATTATGATGACAAAGGGCTGGTGTTTTATACCAACATGGGCAGCCGTAAGGCGCACCAGATCGAGAACAACCCGCGCATCAGTCTGTTATTCCCCTGGCATACGCTGGAACGGCAGGTGATGGTCATCGGCAAGGCCGAACGCTTGTCCACGCTTGAGGTGGTAAAATATTTCCACAGTCGCCCGCGCGATAGCCAGATTGGCGCCTGGGTTTCTAAGCAGTCCAGTCGGATTTCCGCACGTGGAATTCTGGAAAGTAAATTTCTTGAGCTCAAGCAGAAGTTTCAGCAAGGGGAAGTGCCGTTGCCAAGTTTCTGGGGCGGTTTTCGCGTGAGCATTGAACAAATGGAGTTCTGGCAGGGTGGCGAAAACCGTCTGCACGACCGTTTTTTATACCAACGTGAAGATGACGCGTGGAAAATTGACCGTCTGGCCCCCTAAAGATGCAAAATTCTTGTTTTAAGCGCTGGTGCTGATGAATCCGGCGCTTTATTCTATGTCTCTTTCGCATCAGGCGAAAAGTCGTGTACCGGCAAAGGTGCAGTCGTTTTATACATGGAGATTTTGATGGCAAGCAGTAACTTGATTAAACAATTGCAAGAGCGGGGGCTGGTGGCCCAGGTGACGGACGAGGAAGCGTTAGCAGAGCGACTGGCGCAAGGCCCGATCGCGCTCTATTGCGGCTTCGATCCTACCGCTGACAGCTTGCATTTGGGGCATCTGGTTCCATTGTTATGCCTGAAACGCTTCCAGCAGGCAGGCCATAAGCCTGTTGCGTTGGTGGGTGGTGCAACGGGTCTGATTGGCGATCCGAGCTTTAAAGCCGCCGAGCGTAAACTGAATACTGAAGATACCGTGCAAGAGTGGGTGGATAAAATCCGCAAACAGGTTGCACCGTTCCTCGATTTCGACTGTGGCGACAACTCGGCGATTGCTGCGAACAACTACGACTGGTTTGGCGGTATGAACGTACTGACTTTCCTGCGTGATATCGGCAAACACTTCTCCGTAAACCAGATGATCAACAAAGAAGCGGTCAAGCAGCGTCTGAACCGTGACGATCAGGGGATCTCCTTTACCGAGTTTTCTTACAACCTGCTGCAAGGTTATGACTTTGCCTGCCTGAATAAACTGCATGGCGTGGCATTGCAAATTGGTGGTTCTGACCAGTGGGGTAACATTACCTCTGGTATCGATCTGACCCGCCGTCTGCATCAGAACCAGGTATTTGGCCTGACGGTTCCGCTGATCACAAAAGCTGACGGTACCAAATTCGGTAAAACGGAAGGTGGCGCAGTTTGGCTGGATCCGAAGAAAACCAGCCCATACAAGTTCTACCAGTTCTGGATCAACACGGCTGATGCGGACGTTTATCGCTTCCTGAAATTCTTTACTTTCATGGACATTGAAGAGATCAATGCGCTGGAAGAAGAAGATAAGAACAGCGGTAAAGCGCCGCGTGCCCAGTATGTTCTGGCTGAGCAGGTAACGCGTCTGGTTCACGGCGAAGAAGGTTTAGTGGCGGCGAAACGCATTACCGAAAGCCTGTTCAATGGTAACCTGAGCGACCTGAGCGAAGCGGACTTCGAACAGCTGGCGCAGGATGGTGTACCGATGATCGAAATGGACAAGGGTGCCGACCTGATGCAGGCGCTGGTGGATTCTGAGCTGCAGCCTTCTCGCGGTCAGGCGCGTAAGACCATTGCGTCTAATGCGGTCAGCATTAATGGTGAGAAACAATCTGACCCGGAATATTTCTTCCAGGACAGTGATATTTTGTTCGGCCGCTACACCTTACTGCGCCGTGGCAAAAAGAACTACTGTCTGATTTGCTGGAAATAAGTAAAAGTCAGCAGGGGCGTGGGAAACTACGCCCCTTTATTTTTTTAGGGTTGTGGTAAGTAAAATGAAGAATATCCTCGCCATCCAGTCCCACGTTGTTTTTGGCCATGCCGGCAACAGTGCTGCCGAATTTCCGATGCGTCGTCTTGGCGCGAATGTCTGGCCGCTCAACACCGTTCAGTTTTCTAATCACACACAGTACGGTAAATGGACCGGCTGTGTTATGCCGCCCAGCCACCTGACTGAAATTGTTCAGGGCATTGCTGATATCGATAAACTTCAGACCTGTGATGCGGTGCTGAGTGGTTATCTGGGATCGGCTGAGCAGGGCGAGCATATTCTGGGTATTGTGCGCAAAGTGAAAGCGGCAAATCCTCAGGCGAAATTCTTTTGCGATCCAGTGATGGGGCATCCTGAAAAAGGCTGCATCGTGGCGCCCGGTGTTGCGGAGTTTCATGTTCGTCACGCACTTCCGGCCAGCGACATTATCGCGCCAAATCTGATTGAACTCGAAATTCTGTGCGAGCATGCGGTTAACAATGTTGATGAGGCGGTGATGGCTGCCCGTGAACTGATTGCTCAGGGGCCGGAAATTGTGCTGGTTAAGCATCTTGCCCGTGCAGGTATCAGCGCAGATCGCTTTGAGATGCTGTTGGTCACCGCCGATCAGGCGTGGCATATCAGCCGTCCGCTTGTTGATTTTGGCGCACGTCAACCGGTTGGCGTTGGTGACGTCACCAGCGGCTTGCTGTTGGTTAAACTGTTGCAGGGGGCTTCATTGCAGCAGGCGCTGGAGCATGTGACTGCGGCGGTGTACGAAATTATGATCGCCACCAAAGAGATGCAGGAGTATGAACTGCAGGTGGTTGCCGCACAGGATCGTATCGCGAAACCAGAACACTACTTTAGCGCCACTCAGCTGTAATCAATGTGCAATGGCGCTCACGCTTATCGGGCCTACGTTTGTCGGTAGGCCGGGTAAGCGCAAGCGCTACCCGGTAACAGCAATTACTTTAACCCTTCCGCTTTAAGCGCTGCGGCAACTGCCGGACGCTCAGTCATGCGCGTCATATATGCCTCGATATGGCTTAATCCTGCCATATTCAACTTAACCGCATACGCCCAACGCAGCACGGTAAACAGATAGGCATCAGCAATGCTGAAGCGTGCGCCGCAAATCCACGGATTGTCTTTCAGCGATTCGTTCACATACTGCATTTTTTTCTCAAGCAATGCGCGAACGGTTGGTTTGTACTCCTCTGGCGTATCCGGGCGGAACAGTGGGGTAAAACCTTTATGTAGCTCTGTAGCGATATAGTTAAGCCATTCGATAGTTTTGTAGCGTGAGAGACTGCTGGTAGGGGCCAGGAGATGACGGTCTGGAACGGTATCTGCCAGATATTGCATGATGGCGACGCCTTCGGTCAGTAGTGTACCGTCATCCAGCAACAGTGCGGGAACTTGTCCTTTCGGGTTTACCGCGAAAAAATCGTCGCCGTTTTCCAGACGTTTCTTCATCAGATCAACACCATCCAGCGTGAAATCTTTACCGCTCTCACGAAGTGTGATGTGGGAAGCAAGAGAACAAGCGCCCGGTTTGTAGAACAGTTTCATCGGTAACTCCTTTTGGCTGAGGTATACCGTATGGTAGTGCTACCTGGAGCAAAAAAAAAGCCGCTAACAACAGTTAGCGGCCTGAAATTAAGTTTCCCTGAGAATTACGCTGTTGCGGCCTTAGCGGCTTTCTCACTGATGTCGTCATCTTGCGTCATGCGGTTCAGTTTCGGCGCCGTCAGCAGCATCAGTACGGCGATAACTGCAGTAGCAACACCAATCTGCAGGAACACGCGACCGTAGACTTCAAGGGACATCAACGGATCGGTCACATTCTCCGGAACCGCCATCATGTTTGCCACGTAACCACCGATGATGTTTGCACCGGCAGTGGTCAGGAACCAGCTACCCATGATGAAGCCCATCAGACGCTGTGGAACCAACTGCGCCACCATCGCCAGACCCAGACCAGAAATCATCAGCTCACCGATACTTTGCAGGCCGTAGCAGATGATCAGCCAGTTAACCGAAACGATACCCGCATCGGTCGCGAATTTCGCACCCAGCGGCAGGATCAGGAATGCGCCGGAGCACAGCACCATACCAATTGCAAACTTGGTCGGCATCGGCAGAGTGTCACCCATCTTGTTATAGATAGCGGCAAGAATTGGGCTACCGATGATGATCCAGAACGGGTTCAGTGCCTGATACTGCTCTGGTTCGAAAGCAATACCCAGAATAGAGTGTTCAACGTTACGAATCGCAAAGAAGTTCAGGGATGTCGGCATCTGGCTGTACAGCACGAAGAAGATAATGGCTTCCAGCATCAGAATAAAGGCGACGATCATCTTACGACGTGCAGCACCCTGCATAGAGAACGCTTCTTTCGCAAAGATAACCACGATACCCATGGCGATAACACCCAGAACCATACGTGCGATGCCCTGGTTGTGCAGCAGCCATGTTGCGATAGCGATAAGCACCACAACACCAACAATGGTCAGCAGCAGGTTGCGGAAGTTGATGGGTTCAAAGTCAGGCTTGGAACCGTACTGTTTAACCCAGCGCTGGCAGAAGGCGAAGTTAACAACGGTGATCAGCATACCCACGACGCTCAGGGCGAATGCGGTGCTCCAACCGTAACGCGCTGCCAGCCACGGCGTTGCCAGCATAGAGAAGAATGAACCGATGTTGACGGACATGTAGTACATGGTGAATGCACCATCAAGACGCGGGTCATCTTTGGCATAGCAGGTAGAAAGCAGGGAAGATGGGTTTGCTTTAAACAGGCCGTTACCGACCGCGATGGCCGCCATACCCATATAAACGATACCCGCATCGTGACCAGACCATGCAACCAGTGCATAACCGATGGCCAGGACAACGGCACCCAACATAATCACACGCTTTGTGCCCAGAACTTTATCACCTAACCAGCCACCAATGGCAACAAGGCCATACACCAGGGCGCTAAAGGAGGAGAAAAGAGTGATGGAATCCGCTTCTGACATACCCAGTTGCTTCACCAGGTAGACGGCCATAATCCCTTGCAGGCCGTAATAACCAAAACGTTCCCACAGCTCAATTGAGAAAATGAGATAGAACGCTTTTGGTTGTTTGAAGGCGTTTAAACTGACGCTTTCTGTTGGTTTATTGTTTGCAGTAGACACTTTTACCTCTTTTTTTACATCCCATATCAACGGGGGTGTTCTGGTACGTGATGAGTCAAGTTCATCCGTCCGATTGTTATAGTGGGAGGGGAAACGGCAAGTAATGTTCACTATCTTGACCATTCAGACAAGGGGTTTGTAATAATCTGTTACATATAACTCAGATGGTGAAATCGTCGGGGCTGAGAAATGTTATCCAGCGTTAAATTTCTTCATTTGAAGAATGGCAGATTTTTACACTGTGAGGATGGGGTTAAAATGGGAATGTGGCGATATGTTCTGCTATTTTGCCTTGAAGGTAGTGATATGGTCCATTATCTGAAAAATAGCCAGTGTAATGTTTTGTATCGAAACGAAGCTGTCAGGTCATCTGATTGTCATTTTAACGATAAAATAATAAATATTTTACATAATGTTATCAGGGTGATCCTGATCACGGATAGATAGAAATTTCTACTATTAAAAAAACGATTAACCTGCTCAGGTGTTAGTTCACAAGAATATTACATTAGATATGCCGGAAGGTACGGCATCATTGTCGGGAAATGAACGATTGAGAAGTGCATAACTAATCGTTATGGAAGAGGGGCCAATGTTATGGCCCATACTGTCAGATATCGACTTTTTCTTTGAATTCGCACAGATCTTCGATAATGCAGGAACCGCAGCGTGGTTTTCTGGCTATGCAGGTGTAGCGACCATGAAGAATTAACCAGTGGTGACAATCGACTTTAAATTCACTGGGGACGACTTTCAGCAGCTTCTCTTCGACCTGTTCGACGTTTTTACCTGGGGCGAATTGTGTACGATTACAGACCCGAAAAATATGGGTATCTACGGCAATCGTTGGCCAGCCGAAGGCGGTATTCAACACCACGTTGGCCGTTTTACGACCAACACCGGGCAGTGCTTCCAGTGCCGCCCTGTCTTCGGGTACTTCGCCATTATGCTGTTCCAGCAGGATACGACAGGTCTTAATCACGTTCTCTGCTTTACTGTTGAACAGACCAATCGTCTTGATATACGACTTAACCCCCTCAACACCGAGCTCGAGCATGGCAGCAGGGGTATTGGCGACGGGGTATAGCTTAGCCGTCGCTTTATTGACGCTGACATCGGTGGCCTGCGCGGAGAGCAAGACCGAAATCAGCAGCTCAAACGGTGATGTAAAATTAAGTTCGGTTGTCGGATGCGGATTGTTATCACGCAGGCGCGTCAGTATTTCCAGCCGTTTCGTTTTGTTCATTACACATTCCCTGTTTCACCCGCCGGGTCTGTTGCCATTGCGGCCTCGGCACGGCGCTTCTTCATCTTTTCATCAATCAGATACTTAACCGCCAGCATCAGCCCCAGGCCAATGAATGCACCCGGCGGTAGCATGGCCAGCAGAAATGGTGTGTCAGTATGGAAGATCTCCACGCGCAGGACTTTGGCCCAATTGCCCAGCAGGCCGTCTGCGCCGTCGAACAATGTACCGTTACCTATTATTTCACGCAGCGATCCGAGTACAAACATGGCACCGGTCGCCCCCATACCAATAGAAAAACCATCGAGCGCGGATAAAGCAGGGCCCTTTTTCGCGGCAAAGGCTTCAGCACGGCCCACAACAATGCAGTTGGTTACAATCAAGGGGATAAAGATACCCAGTGATTGATACAGGCCAAAGGCGTAGGCATTGATAAGCATTTGTACCGCACTCACCACGGAGGCGATGATCATGACATAAATGGGAATACGGATTTCGGGCGGTGTCCAGCGGCGTAGCGCTGAAATAGTCAGGTTTGTCAGGGTCAACACCAGCGTAGTCGCAAGCCCCAGACCTAACGCATTGGTTGCGGTAGAGGTAACGGCCAGCAACGGACACATGCCGAGTAACTGGACAAGGGCGGAGTTATTTTTCCAAAGACCCTGAACAATGACGTCTTTAATTTCGCTCATGGTTATTCTCCACAGGCGCTAAGTTGAGGAAGTTGCGCAGGCAGCGTCTGCGCAAACAGGCCAGCACGTTTCACAGCATTAACCACTGCTCGGGGCGTAATGGTCGCACCGGTGAACTGATCAAAATCGCCGCCATCTTTTTTCACCGCCCAGTGAGGGTCGTTCTCCGCGCTAATCGTTTTGCCGCTAAAGTGGGTTATCCAGTCTGACAGACGTAACTCAATTTTATCACCGAGGCCTGGCGTTTCATGATGTTCCGTCACCCGCGTACCCAGCACAGTACCGTTGAAATCTACACCAACCAGCAGTTGAATTGCACCGGAATAACCATCAGGGGCCGTGGCCTCCAGAATTGCCGCAACCGGACGGTCGTCCTGGCGGGCAATATAGATACGATGTGTACCTTTACCTAGTGCCTGCGCATTAACCAGATAGCAACTTTCTGGCAGATTGTTATTGTAGCGATCGCCAGGCAGTACCTGATCAAACAACGCCTTTTGCTGCAGGGCAGCTTGTTCATCAATGGTAGACTTGGTTAGCTGATTAATCGCCGCTGTTAACCCTGTAGAGCCCGCAGCAAACAGTGCCAGAGTGATACCGCGTTTACGAATCGTTTTCAGCATACGTTGTCCTTAGCGATGTCCGTACACACGAGGACGGGTGTAATAATCAATCAGTGGAACGGTGATATTTGCCAGTAACACGGCAAAGGCTACGCCATCAGGATATCCACCAAAACTACGAATCAGCCAGACCAACAGACCCGCAAGCGCGCCAAAAATCAGGCGACCACGGTTGGTAGTTGATGCCGTAACGGGATCGGTAAGAATAAAGAATGCACCCAGCATGGTGGCGCCGGAAAGCAGGTGCAACTGCGGTGATGCCAGAGAATCTGGCGAGAAAATCCAGCCTAAAGTGGCGCAAACAGCAAGCGATAGCAGGAAGCTCACCGGGATATGCCAGCGAATCGCTTTCTGCCATAACAGTATGATACCACCCGCAAGCCAGGCAAGGTTTACCCACTGCCAGCCAGCGCCTGCAAGCATGCCGCTGTAGATAGGGTATTGCATCACCTGCTCAACAGTACGTCCCGCGTGCAGGGAGGTCTTAAAGGTATCCAGAGGCGTTGCCTGACTAATACCATCAATGCCCATGCGTAGTGTGTTCATATCGCCGCCGCCAGCGGTATGCCCGGTAAAGATAACGTTTAAAGCATCAAAAAAGCCGGGCACCGTAGCGGCAATTTCATGCGGTGGCAGCCAGCTTGTCATCTGCACCGGGAATGAGATCAACAGCACGACATAACCAATCATTGCCGGATTAAAGGGATTCTGCCCAAGACCGCCATACAGTTGCTTGGCAATGATAACGGCGAAGACGGTACCCAGGATCACCATCCACCACGGAGCCAGAGGGGGAATACTGACGGCAAGCAGCAACCCTGTCAGCAGGGCGGAGTTGTCTTTCAGGATCGCGGCAACGGGCTGTTTACGTAGTTTAAGCACGCCCGCTTCGGCGGCGATGGCACTGACCGATGCCAGCACTATCTGGAACAATGTACCCCAGCCGAAGAACCACCATTGAGCGGCAATTCCTGGTAATGCAGCAATCAGAACCAGCATCATGATACGCGATGTCTGACGCTGGTTATGGGTATAAGGGGAGCTAGCTATTCTGAATACCATTTATTCCTCGTTTACAACCTGCTGCTGTGCGGCTTTCTTGGCCTGAGCGCGTGCAATAGCGGCCGCAACGGCAGCTTTGCGCGAGTCAACCGGTTCGACAGATTCCGTGGCGACTTGTTGCTCAAGCTTGCGGGCTTTGGCGCGGGCAATTGCGGCTTCGACGGCAGCTTTGCGCGGGTCAACCGGCTCGGCGGGTTCTGTGGTGGCTTGTTGCTCAAGCTTGCGGGCTTTAGCACGGGCGATGGCAGCTTCGACGGCGGCTTTGCGCGTGTCAACCGGCTTGGCGGGTTCCGTGGCGGCTTGTTGCTCAAGCTTGCGGGCTTTGGCGCGGGCAATTGCCGCTTCGACGGCGGCTTTGCGAGGGTCCGTACCCGCGCTGCTGTTCTCATCTTTTGACGGATTTTCACTGCGCGCGGCGCGGGCCTGCGCTTTGCGCGCTTCACGTGCGGCAATCACTGCGCTGTTATCCGGTTTTTCACCCGCCTGGATGACAACCGGCTGCATAGCCTGAGCCTGTTTCTCTTTCACGCGAGCCAGTGCCGCAGCGATGGCATCATGATCTTTCGCTGCAGGTTGTACAGCTGCGCTTTTATGCCGTTCAAGACGTGCCGCTTTTTCACGCTCAAGTCGGGCTTGTCGGGCCTCAAAGCGCGCTTTTGCTTCTGCAGCACGTTTTTCTTCCTGACTGATGGCGTAAATCTCCGCCTTTTCCTGGCGGAAGTACTGTACCAGCGGGATATTGCTTGGGCATACCCATGCACATGCCCCGCATTCAATGCAGTCAGCAATGTTGTGGGTTGTCGCTTTATCATGCTGCTGGCCTTTACTGAACCAGTAAAGTTGCTGCGGCAGAAGATCGGCAGGGCAGGCATCGGCACAGGCGCTACAGCGAATGCAGCCTTTTTCTTCCTGCGGTTCACCCATTTCACTGGCAGAGGGCGCAAGCAGGCAGTTGCTGATCTTCACGATGGGAACATCCAGCCAGGGCAGGGTAAAGCCCATCAGCGGACCGCCCATGATCACCATCTGGTCAGCAGAAGGACAGAAACCTGCATCGTTAAGCAGGTGACGAACAGGTGTACCCAATCGCGCCCAAACGTTGCCCGGGCGGCTGACTGCTTCGCCCGTTAGCGTGACCACTCGCTCGGTGATTGGCTCGCCGTCAATAACGGCCCGCTTGACAGCATAGGCAGTCCCCACGTTTTGCATCAGCACCCCGATATCGGAGGAACGTCCACCGTGAGGCACCTGCTTCCCGGTCAGGATTTGCGTCAGTTGCTTGGCGCCGCCTGACGGGTATTTGGTGGGGATGACACGTAAGCTGATATCGTGAGAATCAGCCAACACAGCGCGCAGCATGGAGATGGCTTGTGGTTTGTTATCTTCAATGCCCAGCAGGACTTCACGCGGTTGAAGAATATGAGCGAGTATGCGGATACCTTCGACTACCTGAGCCGCGCAATCTTGCATTAAGCGGTCATCGGCGGTGATGTAGGGTTCACATTCAGCGGCGTTGATGATCAGTGTTTCAATTTTATCACCGCCCCCTTGCAGTTTGACGCCAGTTGGAAAACCGGCGCCGCCGAGTCCGGCAACACCGAATTGGTGAATACGGGCTATGAGCTCCTCGCGGCTGTGGGCACGATAATTTGCCCAACCGTCACGCTCAATCCAGCGATCTTCACCGTCCGCATCAATGATGACGCTAAGTTCAGCTAAAGCCGAAGGATGCGCGGTAGAGTGCGGGGCTATGGCAACAACGGTGCCGGAGGTTGGGGCGTGCACGGGCAGCATTCTGCCGCGCCCACGGGTTAGCGCCTGACCACGCAGCACGGTATCGCCCACATTGACACACAGTTCACCTTCAGCGCCAATATGCTGCTTCAACGGAATAATAAAGCGCGGAGCCAACGGAACCTGCCGCAGCGGTGTCCCGTTAGACTGGGTCTTCATTTCTGGTGGGTGAATGCCGCCATCAAAGTCCCAGATTTTATTTTTTCTGAATGCGGAGAATAACTTAAGCATGTTGTTCCACAGGAATGATGCGCACAGGAATAGTGTTTAAATCCCACTTCCAGCTGTCAGGTGTCTCGGCGACCGGGCGTAATTCGATACATTGGGTCGGACACGGATCAACGCACAAATTGCATCCGGTGCACAGATCGCTCATCACCGTGTGCATGGCACGCGTCGCGCCCACGATGGCATCGACCGGGCAGGCCTGAATACATTTCGTGCAGCCGATACAGTTATTTTCATCAATGACCGCCAGCATACGAACGGGGGTAGCATCCTGCTCATCACCATCAATAGGTTGCGGATCGACGTTCAACAGGGTCGCAATTTTTAGCATCACCGCTTCGCCACCTGGGGCGCAACGGTTGATTTTTTCGCCCTGACAGCCAATCGCTTCAGCATAAGGACGGCAGCCCGGGTAACCGCACTGTCCACACTGGCTTTGCGGGAGAATTTCATCAATTTTCTCCACGACCGGGTCATCCTCGACGGCAAATCGACGAGAGGCATAACCCAAAATAGCGCCGAACGCCAGACCCAGCAGACTCACTGCGGCAACGGCAATCCAGATAGCATTCATTACAACTTCACCAAACCACTAAAGCCCATAAAGGCCAAAGACATTAAACCAGCGGTAATCAGCGCAATCGCATTACCGCGGAACGGGGCAGGAACGTCTGCCACGGCGAGGCGTTCGCGAATTGCGGCGAACAGAACCATCACCAGTGAGAAGCCGACGGCGGCGGAAAAACCGTACAGCGCCGACTGTAAAAAATTATGCCCGAGGTTGATGTTCAGCAACGCCACACCCAAAACCGCGCAGTTAGTGGTGATCAGCGGTAAGAAGATCCCCAGCAGGCGATACAGCGCAGGGCTGGTTTTGCGTACAACCATCTCGGTAAATTGCACCACCACGGCGATGACCAGAATAAAGGCCAGCGTGCGCAGGTAGATGAGATCGAGCGGGATGAGGATCCAGGTGTCAATCAGCCATGCGCAAATGGATGCCAGCGTCATTACAAAGGTCGTGGCGAGGCCCATACCCATTGCGGTTTCCAGTTTTTTGGAAACGCCCATAAAGGGGCATAAGCCCAGAAACTTGACCAGTACAAAGTTATTGACCAGTACAGTTCCGACAAACAGCAGCAGGTAATCAGTCATTTTTCGGCCTGAAATAAAAAAGCCGCCTATTATCTGACAATCTACAACAGGCGACAACAGGTTAACTGTAGGGTTATTACGGGTTCACAAACGTTGTCTTAACGCGTTGCGAGCGTTTGAAATAGGGCACCAGCAGCGCAGCCGCCAACAATGGGAACAGCAGCTGACGTACGGCAAACGCATCCGGAACAGGAGAGAATGCAAACGCTTTAATCGCCAGCAACACGGAGATCAGCAGCCATATAATATAGTGCTTTGGCACACAGACTCTGCGTTTGAAAAACGCGATGGTCAGCCACAGCGTGTAGTACCACATAGCGATAGCGGTAATAAAGGAGACGCCCCATAGCAGCAAATTCGTCGTGCTTTGCTCGCTCAGCGTGTGGAATGTCTGCGGTGTGGCCAACGCAGTGACATACAGCAGTAACGCCAGCGAAGCACTTAACAACGCGACTAACAGCCAGGCCAAAGGCCCAAGTAGCCAGCCTCCGATACGTTGTGCCGGTGTTGTAGTCATTTCATCTCCAGGTTTACGCGCGCGAACAGACATGCCGTTCATTTTGGGGCGATTATTATAAAGCTTTTAACGCCAGGCGCTACTTTCTTGTTTATTGCACGTAATGCCAGACGGATTTGGGTACCTGACCGACATCGAACAGGCGGCCTCCCGAAATGAGCTCGGCACGGCGGTGGTCTGCAGCGCGATACATATTGATAATGTCGCTATCGTCAGTCAGTGTGTAGTTAAGATGATCGAACAATTTTTCCAGACTTTCTAGCGAACTGATTTTGCGGAATTTTAATAAGTAATCCTGAACAGTCATAAAAGGCAATCCATATTAATAAAATAATACTAACGGAGTAGTAAATATTAAAAAACAACCAACGTTGTACAGGTAAACGCGAATTTGCGCGCAAATGTAAGAAGAGTTTTCAACCCTGTGGGAACCAGGCGCTATTCGCGCCTGTGGAAAGGGTAACGCGCTTCACGATCGCAGGCAATACGCACTGGAGCGGGATGCGGCATAATTCGCTTTTTTTTGACAAAAACTGATCTTTTACAGCCCCACCCAGCAACCATCGCGGAGTTAACTGCCAGGCTATAACGGGCTGCGTATATTTATTTTTTCTGTACTGCAGCGACGGGTTCCGGTGGTTGGTAGTTGTCAATATGATTGGCAACACCCAACAGGATCACGGAGACCACGAGAACAATCCAACCTGTTAACTCAATAAGACGATTCATTACTGACGACATTTGCTTTGATTTATCCATAAACACAGGGAGCAAATGTTACTTATCAATAAATAATACAGCAAGAGCATTGGGAACGATTTCGATGACTTTTTCGCGGCAAGTTAACTCTAAGTGGCATATGTTTGACTTAAGTTAAGTAACAACCTTTGTAGCGCAAAGGTTATTAAACTATTGTGGCGCTACTGTCTATGGTGTGAAATAGGCCAGATCTGAATTGAGAGGCAAAAACATGAGTGACAACATCCGCGTTGGGCTAATCGGTTACGGTTATGCCAGTAAAACTTTCCATGCCCCCCTGATCGTGGGCACTCCGGGTCTGGAACTGGTTGCGGTGTCCAGTAGTGATGAAACAAAAGTGAAGGCGGACTGGCCTTCAGTGGCAGTTGTTACTGAGCCTAAACACCTGTTTAACGATCCGAGTATCGACCTGATTGTGATCCCTACACCCAATGATACACACTTCCCGCTGGCGAAAGCGGCGCTGGAAGCAGGTAAGCACGTGGTTGTTGATAAGCCTTTCACTGTGACACTGTCACAAGCACGCGAGCTGGATGCGCTCGCCAGAAGCGTAGGTCGCCTGCTTTCTGTCTTCCATAACCGTCGCTGGGACAGCGATTTTCTGACGCTGAAAGCCTTGCTGGCGGATGGCGCGTTGGGTGAGGTGGCTTATTTTGAATCTCATTTCGATCGCTTCCGTCCGCAGGTCCGTGACCGCTGGCGTGAACAGGGTGGCCCGGGGAGTGGTATCTGGTATGACTTAGCGCCGCATCTTTTAGATCAGGCAATTAACCTGTTTGGCTTACCCGTGAGTCTGACGGTCGATCTGGCACAGCTCCGCCCGGGGGCGCAGTCGACAGATTACTTCCATGCCATCCTGACGTATCCGCAGCGTCGGGTGATTCTGCACGGAACGATGCTGGCAGCCGCTGAGTCTGCTCGATATATCGTTCACGGATCGCGTGGCAGCTATGTGAAGTATGGTCTGGACCCACAAGAGGAACGGCTTAAAAATGGTGAGCGCCTGCCGCAGGAAGACTGGGGTTATGACATGCGTGATGGTGTACTGACACGCATGGAAGGTGATGAGCAGGTAGAAGAAACCTGGTTAACCGTGCCAGGCAATTATCCTGCGTACTATGCGGGTATCCGTGATGCGCTGAATGGTAACGGCGAGAACCCGGTTCCAGCCAGACAAGCCATTCAAATCATGGAACTGATTGAGCTGGGCATTGAATCGGCGAAACACCGATCGACGCTGTGCCTTGCCTGATAATGTCGAGGCATCTTATCCGACCTACATTGTAACGTAGGCCGGATAAGCGTTAGCGCCATCCGGCAATAAAACCATTACGCTGCGGCGACTTTGTCACGCAGTGCTTGTTTCTCTACATTGCTCAGAAACGCCATTTCCAGACCATTGATTTGCGCCTGGCGAATCTGTTCACGCGTCAATCCTGCAGCCGGAGCGGCTACGGTGTATTCGTGAATAATATCCACACCCTGAACCGCCGGATCGTCCGTATTCAGACTCGCCAGCACTCCGTGCTCAAGGAATGTTTTCAGCGGATGCGTCGTCAGTGAGGCGACGGTACTGGTTTGAATATTCGATGTCAGGCAGGATTCAATGCCGATACGCTGCTCGGCGAGAAAATCCATCAGGGCGCGATCTTCGACGGCTTTTACGCCGTGGCCAATACGCTCTGCTCCCAGTTCTCTGATAGCTTGCCAGATGCTTTCCGGGCCTGCCGCTTCACCTGCATGAACCGTGATATGCCAACCTGCATCGCGCGCACGGTTGAAATGGGACAGGAACAAACTGCCCGGGAAACCGAGTTCATCGCCGGCCAAATCCAGTGCTGTGATGTGATCGCGGTGCGCTAACAGTGCATCCAGTTCCTGCAGACAGGCTGCTTCACCGAAGGTACGGCTCATAATGCCAATTAAACGGGCTTCAACGCCGAAAGCCTTACAACCTTCGCGTACGCCGGCAATAACGGCTTCAACCACACCTGCAACGGGGAGTTGATGCGCCATAGCCATGTAGCCTGGAGAAAAACGTAATTCAACGTAATGAAGACCGTTACGTGCGGCATCCTCAATATTTTCAAATGCGACGCGACGACAGGCATCCAGCGATGCCAGCACTTTCACACCCCAGTCAAGCTTTGACAAAAAACTGACCAAATCAGGCTCAGTCGATGTTACCTGCACGTGAGGGATCAGCGTTTCAAGTGTTTGAGCAGGAAGCGTTAAATTAAACTGACGACCAAGATCCAGGATCGTTTGGGCACGGATGTTCCCATCAAGGTGGCGATGGACGTCGGTTAATGGAAGGGAAGTATCAATCATGGTCGCACTCATGTTTTTAGGTAAAGTGCGCAGTATTATAAGAATAAATCGGGATAAAAAGCTATGTTGCGCAATGATTAATTTCATTGCGCAACTTTAGTTAGCGCAGAGAGCGCAGGGCGTTAATTAATCCCTGAACGCCTTTCTCAAGTTTTGAACGGGGGCATCCGGTATTTAGACGTACAAAACCGCACCCTTCCTCTCCGTAAGTCGATCCCGGCATGATCGCCACTTTTTGCTGGTGGATAAGCGCATTTTGTAACGCCTGGTCATCAACCTTGAGCGGACGTAAGTCTATCCAGGCCAGATAGGTGGATTGTGGGATCTGCCAGTTAAGTTCAGGGAATGCGGTATTAAGTTCATCAGCAACGTAATGCAGGTTGCCGGCAAGATAATCTCGTAAGGCATCCAACCAGCGCTCACCTTGCTGATAGGCGGCAATATGTGCGGTGAGTGCCAGCACCGCAGGAGAAGACAGTCCGTCGCGTCCCTTTAGCACACTGAGATAATTGTTGCGGCTATTAGCGTCTTCGATGATCCCATACGCGCCGGTTAATGCCGGGATATTGAAACTCTTGGAGCCGGAGGTGAGTAGCGCCCAGTCACCGCGTGCGACATTGATCCATGGGATATGCGGTTGGTCTCCCCACACCATATCCATATGGATTTCATCGGAAATGACGTTGACACCATATCGCTGGCATAAGTCAGCCATGGTTTCCAGTTCCTCGTGCGTCCACACTTTGCCCGTTGGATTTTGCGGGCTGCACAGCAGAAGAATTTTACTCTCGGGTCGTGAGAGAGCTGCCTCCAGCTTTGCCATGTCGCAATACCAACCGTTGCTCCGCTTTTCCAGACCGACGGGGAGCACTGTGCGCTGGTTGCCTTCGATGGCCTTGTAGAATGCATCGTAAGCTGGTGTATGGACAACGACCGCGTCGCCAACAGACGACCACTGGCGGATGAGTTCAGAGACCATATAGATAACTGAGGGGCCATATACCAGCGATTGAGTGTCGATCCGGGTATGGTGACGAGTTTGAAACCAGTAGCTAATGGCCGCCAGAAATTCGTCATTTTTCCAGCGGCTGTATCCTAACACACCGTGTGACAGGCGCTGGGTCAGCGCCTCCAGAATGCAAGGGGCCGTAGCAAAATCCATATCAGAGATGGTGAACGGCAGCAGATCGGCAGTGCCAAAACGGTCAGCGACATAATCCCACTGAGTGCACCATGTTCCTTGCCTGTTCACAACCTTTGAAAAATCAAACATGTCGTTGTCCTCACGCCTGTACTGTATTCATCAGAACCGCGATTTCGTCTTTCACTGACTGGACCTGCGGGCCAATAACGACCTGAAGGTTATGCTGATTGAGCTGTACCACGCCAATGGCCCGGTTGTCTTTCAGTGCCTGGACATTGACGCGTGACATATCTTTGACCGACAAACGCAAACGCGTAATGCAGTTGTCCAGACTAACGATATTCTCTGCGCCACCCAGTGCCGCCAGAATTGCCGGGACATTGTAGCCAGATTTACCGGGGGTGCCTGCCATCACTTTCTCTATATTGCTGGCAACGTCGACATCACGGCCCGGTGTCTTCAGGTTAAAGCGGGTGATCGCGAAGCGGAAGATAACGTAGTACACCGCAAACCAGATGGCCGCGACAACAGGGACCAGGTACCACTTGGTGGACAACCCGTGCAGGATCCCGAACACCACGAAGTCAATCAGGTTACCGTCTGTGTTGCCGATAGTCACACCGAGCACCGCCATCACGGTAAAGCCGAGACCGGTCAATAAGGCGTGGATCACGTACAGAACCGGGGCAACAAACAAGAACAAGAATTCCAGTGGTTCGGTGGTACCGCCAATGACGCAGGCAATCAGACCAGAAATTAATAACCCTTTAATTTTATGTCGATTCTCAGGACGAGCACAGTGATACATCGCTAATGCTGCACCCGGTAAACCGCCGAGGAATGCCGGCATTTTGCCCTGAGACAGGAAGCGGGTTGCGCTTTCAGAGAAGCCTTGCGTGGTTGGGCAACTCAGCTGCGCCTGGAAAATAGTGAGTGCGCCACTGACGCTATGACCACACACTTCCTGGGTACCGCCCGCTTCAGTAAAGCGAATGAGGGCCACCAGAATATGGTGCAGGCCAAAAGGCAGCAGAAGACGCTCGCCGGTACCAAACAGCATCGGACCAAATTCACCTGCGCTGTTGATGATATTACCAAGCCCGGTAATACCCATCGCAAATACAGGCCAGATCAGAGGGATAACTAACCCAACCAGCCCCATGACCAGTGAAGAGATGATGGGGACAAAACGGGTGCCGCCGAAGAAAGCCAATGCGTCCGGCAGACGGATATTGTGGAAGCGCTCATGCAGCATCCAGACAATGATCCCGGCGATGACGGCCCCGAGGATCCCGGTGTCGATCGACTGGATACCCAGGATGTTTTGGATATTATTGGCCTTCAGGATTGCCGCATCTGTGGTGGGTAAAATCCCTTTCGCCGTCAACCAGAAGTTAACGGCAAGGTTCATGACCGCATAGCCAACAAACCCAGCAAATGCCGCCACACCTTTGTTCTCGCGCGCCAGACCGAGAGGAATAGCAATACAGAACATCACGGGTAAGAAACTAAAGGCGAAAGAGCCGACTTTACTCATCCAGGTAAAAAGAGCCTGAAGCACCGGGTTACCCAATGCGGGGATCAGCGTTAAGACATCATGGCTGCTTAACGAACTGCCGATCCCCAACATGATCCCGCAGAAGGAGAGCAGAGCCACGGGCAACATGAAGGTTTTGCCCAACTGCTGGAAAAATTCCCATAACGTTATTTTGGGTGTGGTTCTCGTCGTCATCTAACGACTCCTCGTGAAAGCTTGGTGACAAATGATGGCGAGAAGATAAAACGTTTTACCTAATTTTAGTGCGGTATAAATCACATTATCGAATGATAATAGAGCGTATAACTATAACCGATTGATAAAACGTTTTATCCGTCACGTTATCAGGGAGTTTTCTGTTTTTATGGCTATAGCCAAAAAAATAACCATCCATGATGTTGCGCTGGCTGCGGGAGTTTCGGTCAGTACAGTCTCATTGGTGCTTAGTGGAAAAGGGCGTATCTCATCCGCAACCGGGGAGCGGGTAAACGCTGCCATTGAGCAGTTGGGGTTCGTACGTAATCGTCAGGCATCGGTGCTGCGTGGCGGTCAGAGTGGTGTGGTCGGGCTGATTGTACGCGATCTGTCTGCGCCATTTTATGCTGAACTGACGGCAGGCCTGACGGAAGCATTAGAAGCACAGGGTCGGATGGTCTTTCTTTTACACGGCGGTAAAGATGGTGAGCAATTGGCGCAGCGTTTCGCGATGCTCCTCAATCAGGGCGTGGATGGTGTAGTCATTGCGGGTGCCGCTGACAGCAGTGATGCACTGCGGCAGTTGGCTGAAGAAAAAGGGATCCCGGTCGTATTTGCCTCACGAGCCAGTTACCTGGATGACGTCGACACGGTCCGCCCCGACAACATGCAGGCAGCGCAATTGTTGGTTGAGCATCTCATTCGGCACGGTCACCAGCGAATCGCGTGGCTGGGAGGACAGAGTTCTTCTTTAACCCGCGCGGAGCGTGTCGGCGGCTATTGTGCGACGCTGCTAAAATATGGTTTACCGTTTCATAGTGATTGGGTTCTGGAGTGTTCATCCAGTCAGAAGCAGGCTGCCGAAGCCGTTACTGCACTGTTACGCCGCAACCCGACGATCAGCGCCGTTGTGTGTTACAACGAGACCATCGCTGTTGGCGCCTGGTTTGGACTGATGAGAGCGGGGCGTCAGAGCGGCGAAATTGGCGTCGATCGCTATTTTGAACAGCAAGTTTCACTGGCGGGATTTGCGGATGTGGCGGAAAACGCGCTGGATGACATTCCCATTATCTGGGCCAGTACCCCGGCACGCGAAATGGGTTACACCCTGGCTGAACGTATACTGCAGCGCATTGGTCATGATGACAGCCATTCCCGCAATCTGACGCTTTCCGCCCGACTGGTCACGCAGAAATAGCTTGTCGAAGGTCAAAGCCCGATAAGCGGTATTATCGGGCTGGGTTCAGAGAACAATTACTGCTGGGGAACAGCCGGAGCATCCGGTTCGCCAAGGGTCGGCATACCGAACATACCAACAAACTCATCCAGCGGCATCTTCTGCCCGTTGAGCGTTACCTGACCATTGGTGTACTGCAGGCTGGAGCCGATGGTGTTGTCCTGCATCGTGGTAATGCGGAACATCTGACCCATCGCAGCCAGACCATTAACCTGCTGTTTCGCCAGCCCCGCGGCTTGCTCCTGCTGATAGCCTTCAATTTTGGCTATCTGTGTCATGAACTCAGTCGCCATATCCACAGGAATAGTCAGCTTCGCGTCCAGTGATTTGACGGAACGATCCACTTCCTGAGCCAGCGTTTGTGGCTCTTCTTTGGTCGCGGTTGGATCTTTGAGCAGCAGCGACAGGTTAAACGTCGTTTCACCTTTCGCATTTTTCCAGCTTAACGGCGCAATGGTGATTACGGGTTCACCCTTCATCAGAATGGGCAGCGCATTGAAGAACGCTTCCGTCACTTTCTGCTGATACAGCTCTGGGTTTTGGACGACATCAATCTGCGACATCAGGGCCTTGGTTTGGGCACTGTACTGCTGGCTGAACTGATGCAGGGCTTCACCGTCAATCTGACCCACTTTCAGCGTCAGCTTGCCGCTACCCAAATCCTGCCCCTGTAATTTAAGGCTGTTCAGGGTGTAATCCAGCTGACTGTTCACGGTTTTTCCATCGTTAATCAGATCGGATTTACCATCAATTCCCATGCCTTCCAGCACGGCCAGCTCTTTGCCTTCGACCGATATCGACAGCTTATCGAGTGCCAGCTTTTGGTCGCCGATGCGTTCACCAAAACTGGCGATGCTGCTGGACCCTTCGGTTGTCAGGTTATTAAAGGTAACTTGCACCTTCTGGTCGTATTCGTTGACTGCATTAACCTGACCGCTTTGCGCAGCGCCCGTCAGGGAAACCGCGTTACCGTCTTTATCTGCGGTGAACTGGAATTCCCCGCCGCTAAAGGCCACTTTTTCGTCGCCTTTCTCGTAGTTCAACGGTTTGAGGGAGAGATCGGAACGGGTGTCGCCACTGTAGCTAATACGGGAGTTAATGATGAATGGCGTCTCACCTTTGGCAATATCAAACAACGGTTTGGTAACGTCGTTATTGACCAGCGTCGTTTTCACGGAGGCCATAGCCGGAACCAGATTCAGTGATTTCAACTGAGCCAGCGGGAAGGGACCGTGATCCACGGTTTCATTGAGGACGATGCTTTGCCCCGGTTTCAGCCAGGAACCAGCCTGTCCGGCGATAGGTTTTACCACCAACTGCAGTTGGCTATTGAACACGCCGCGCTGGTAGTTTTGATAACTCAGTTCAATGCCCGCCTCAGGTGAGTAGCGTTTTAACTGATCGTTTGCCTGCGTCACCATCTCGGCGAGATGCGTTTCCAGTTTCTTTCCGGTGTACCAGGCGCCGCCCGTCCAGACGATACCCAGCGCAACCACCACACCCGCAGCTACCAGCGATTTTTTCATTTCGATATCCATAAAATAAAACCAGGCGTTTAAAGACGCCTGGAGGAGTGACATGTTTTTAACTCTCTACTAGCTTAGCAAGAGTTGTTAAAAATATCAGTATCTTGCTAGAGCTTGTTGTAAACACGCGCTAAACGGCCGACGCCGCTGACACTTATTGGCGATTCATTCGCACTAATAAATGCGGATTCACCCGGTTTTAGTACCAGACGCTGATCGCCTTTGCTCAGTAGCGCTTCACCTTCTATGCAGAACAAAATCGCCGCGCTGTGCTGGCTAATTACGGCTTCCCCGGCAGACAGTTCATGCAGGGAGAAGGCGAAATCATCAACCGGGATCGGGAAGTCGAGTTCACCACCGGTTTTGACCGGAGTGGTCAACAGTTGGTTCGCCGGTTTTGCGACAAATTTAACGTTGGCCACCAGCTCCGGAATATCAATATATTTCGGTGTCAGCCCAGCACGCAGCACGTTATCTGAGTTAGCCATGACCTCAAGTGCCACACCTTGCAGATAGGCGTGCGGTGTTTCGGCGAACAGGAACATCGCTTCGCCAGGATTTAGCTTCACCACATTCAGCAGCAGTGGGGAGAAAAGACCACTGTCGTTCGGGTAGACATCAGCGATAAGGCGAATAGTCTGCCACGGTTCGCCTTGCTGGCTGTTAAGGGCTGATTTCAGTATTGCCAGTGCATGCGATTTTTCCTGGTCCTGCATATTTAACAGGCTGGCGAAAAGGTAGCTCAGGCGCTCGGCACCGGGTTCCTGCAAAAAGTGAGCAATGGCAGGATGCGCGCCAGCAACCGGTTGTAACAACGCAACGATGTCAGAGAACTCGCGAAACGCATTCATCGCCAGGAATGGCGTCAGGGCAAATACCAGCTCTGGCTTGTGGTTCGGATCTTTGTAGTTACGCTCCGCGGCATCCATTGGGATCCCGGCTGCGTTTTCTTTGGCGAATCCTATCTCAGAGTTGTGTTTGTTCGGATGGACCTGAATAGAAAGCGGTTGAGCGGCGCAGAGCACTTTAAACAGGAAGGGCAGTTCGCCAAAGCGTTTTGCTACGGCATCGCCTAACAGTGCGGATTTATCGTGCTCGATAACATCGCGCAGAGCAACGGGTTGGCCATCGGCCCCTTGAACCTGAGAGCTGCTTTTCGGATGAGCACCCATCCACAGCTCGGCCATTGGCTGCTGGGTTGGGTTGGCAATGCCATAAAGTTCCGTTAACGCAGTTTTACTTCCCCAGGCGTAGTGTTGCACTGAGTTGATCAGTTTTTGCATTATCAATGCCCTGTTTCAATGTTGAAAAATCTCTGGCTATTAAACCAAGAAACCCCGGACGAAGTAACCTGCACGTGCAAAAAGTCGTACTAGTCTCAGTTTTTGTTAAAAAATTGTGTAGGATATGGTGACTCGCTTTTAATACCCTGAGTAATTCCGGTTGCAGAAAGCCATACCTTCTACAACCCGAGCTGCGGCAGGGAAGCAGGGCAATGGAACATCTGCCCAGAAAATAACCAGACCGAGCAGTAAGTGAGAGCACAATGTCAAACAAACCCTTTCATTATCAGCATCCTTTTCCCCTCAAAAAGGATGATACCGAATACTATCTGCTGACCCGCGACTATGTTTCCGTTGCCGAATTTGAAGGGCAGGAGATTGTCAAAGTCGCGCCTGAGGCCTTAACTTTGCTGGCTCGCCAGGCGTTCCATGACGCATCGTTTATGCTGCGTCCTGCACATCAGCAGCAGGTTGCAGACATCCTGCGTGATCCGGATGCCAGCGAAAACGATAAATATGTCGCCCTGCAATTCCTGCGTAACTCTGATATCGCGGCAAAAGGCATTCTGCCAACATGTCAGGACACCGGCACGGCGATTATCGTGGGTAAAAAAGGACAGCATGTCTGGACCGGCGGCGGTGACGAAGCGGCGCTGGCACGTGGGGTTTATAACACCTACATCGAAGATAACCTGCGCTATTCACAAAACGCCGCGCTGGATATGTACAAAGAGGTGAACACCGGTACCAATCTGCCAGCCCAGATTGATTTGTATACCGTCGACGGCGATGAATACAAATTCCTGTGTATTGCCAAAGGCGGCGGTTCGGCGAACAAAACCTATCTGTACCAGGAAACCAAAGCGCTGCTCACACCAGGCAAATTAAAAAATTACCTGGTGGAGAAGATGCGTACACTGGGAACAGCCGCATGCCCGCCGTACCACATCGCGTTTGTGATTGGCGGAACGTCCGCAGAAGCCACGCTGAAAACGGTGAAACTGGCTTCGGCGAAATACTACGATGAGCTGCCGACCGAAGGTAACGAGCACGGCCAGGCATTCCGTGATGTTGAACTGGAAAAAGAGCTGCTGATTGAAGCGCAGAACCTTGGTTTAGGCGCCCAGTTTGGCGGGAAATATTTCGCACACGATATCCGTGTGATCCGCTTACCGCGTCACGGCGCGTCGTGCCCGGTTGGCATGGGCGTTTCTTGCTCAGCGGATAGAAACATCAAAGCTAAGATCAACCGTGAAGGGATCTGGATTGAGAAGCTCGAACACAATCCTGGCAAATATATCCCGGAAGAACTGCGTCAGGCAGGCGAAGGCGAAGCGGTGCGTGTCGACCTGAACCGCCCGATGAAAGATATTCTGGCGCAGTTGTCGCAATATCCGGTTTCTACCCGCTTGTCGCTGAATGGTACGATCATCGTTGGACGTGACATAGCGCATGCGAAACTGAAAGAACGGCTGGATAACGGCGAAAGTTTGCCGCAGTATGTTAAAGATCACCCAATCTATTACGCCGGACCGGCAAAAACGCCGGAAGGTTATGCATCTGGCTCGCTTGGCCCAACCACCGCCGGTCGCATGGATTCCTATGTTGATCAGCTTCAGGCCGCGGGCGGGAGTATGATTATGCTGGCAAAAGGAAACCGCAGCCAGCAGGTTACTGACGCTTGCCATAAGCATGGTGGTTTCTACTTAGGCAGCATTGGCGGGCCAGCGGCTGTGCTGGCCCAGGGCAGCATCAAGAGCCTGGAGTGCGTGGAATATCCCGAACTGGGGATGGAAGCCATCTGGAAAATTGAAGTGGAAGATTTCCCGGCGTTTATCCTGGTGGATGACAAAGGCAACGATTTCTTCCAGCAAATTCAGACGTCGCAGTGCGCACGCTGCGTTAAGTAACGTCAGCCGCCCTACGGGGCGGTTTTTTTTACCGCACGAACCACCAAACGACAGTTTTTTCCTCGTTAATACTCATAAGACCAATGCAAGTGGGCAATGTCGAAACATAACCTAATCAATTGTTAATATAAGGAGCAGGTAATGGTAACGGTACGCCGCGAGAATGATTCAATGGGTGCGATCGATGTTCCGGCCGATAAACTCTGGGGCGCGCAAACTCAACGATCGCTGGAGCATTTTCGCATTTCAACAGAGAAAATGCCGGTCTCGCTGATCCACGCGCTGGCGCTGACTAAGCGGGCCGCTGCGAAGGTTAACCAGGATTTGGGGTTGCTGGCTGCGGAGAAAGCCTCCGCCATCATGCAGGCTGCAGACGAGGTGCTGGCAGACAAACATCGTGATGAGTTTCCGCTGGCTATCTGGCAGACCGGCTCCGGCACGCAAAGCAATATGAATATGAATGAGGTGCTGGCAAACCGGGCCAGCGAATTGTTGGGCGGCGTGCGGGGGATGGAGCGAAAAATACATCCGAACGATGACGTCAATAAAAGCCAAAGTTCAAATGATGTTTTTCCCACGGCAATGCATGTCGCCGCGCTGTTGGCTCTGCGTGAACATCTGATCCCACAGCTGAAGGTGCTGACCACCACATTACGTGAAAAATCGCATGCCTTCGCCGACATTGTCAAAATCGGCAGAACCCATTTACAGGATGCGACGCCACTGACGCTGGGCCAGGAAATCTCCGGCTGGGTGGCAATGCTGGAACATAACCTGAAGCATATCGAACATAGTCTGCCGCACGTTGCTGAACTGGCGTTGGGCGGTACGGCAGTAGGGACCGGGCTGAACACCCACCCGGAATATGCCGAGCGGGTTGCGGATGAACTGGCGGCGTTGACCTCTGCACCTTTTGTCACCGCGCCGAATAAATTCGAAGCGCTAGCCACCTGTGATGCACTGGTACATGCCCACGGTGCGCTCAAAGGCCTGGCCGCATCGTTGATGAAAATCGCCAATGATGTACGCTGGCTGGCATCCGGTCCGCGCTGCGGCATTGGCGAAATTTCTATTCCTGAAAATGAACCGGGCAGTTCCATCATGCCGGGCAAGGTCAACCCGACACAATGTGAAGCCCTGACTATGCTGTGCTGTCAGGTCATGGGTAACGATGTTGCCGTTAATATCGGCGGGGCGTCAGGGAATTTTGAACTGAACGTCTACCGCCCGATGGTTATCCATAACTTCCTGCAATCGGTTCGCCTGTTAGCTGATGGTATGGAAAGCTTCAACGAGCACTGTGCGACAGGGATCGAGCCAAATCGTGAACGCATTGATCAGTTGCTCAACGAGTCACTGATGCTGGTAACCGCGCTAAACACCCATATTGGCTACGATAAAGCGGCTGAGATTGCTAAAAAGGCGCATAAAGAAGGACTGACTTTAAAAGCGTCAGCCCTGACGCTGGGATATTTAACCGAGGCCGAATTCGACAGTTGGGTCCGCCCGGAACTGATGGTCGGTAGCATGCGACCGGGTCGTTAATCCGCTACATACAGGTGCAGCCGTGGGATAATCAGTCTTAACGGTTGCGCTTGAGGTTTAAAACGATGCTGAACATTGTCAGCATCGTAGTTCAGTAATCCTCCGATATCCGGCACCGTCATGCCATTTTCGTTATTTATTAGCGCAATTAATGGCGTCGGGCAGGCATATTGCACCTGTTTTTGCTGCCCTTTGTACCAGACACGGGCGATGGGCTGTACTTTGACCGGGCGTTTGATTTTTAATTTTGCCTGTTGTGGCAGGGCAGCGATGTCCTGGTATTCGCGCTCAAGCCTGGCCTGCCACTCTTCGCGTGTCCACGGATGCACGCTGCGCGGTGATGTCAGGCTCTTTTCCAGTTGTTGCAGCACCTCATCACGCGTCAGGTTCTTAATAATGTGCTTGTTGGCCCAGCCAAATCGCAGGGTAGCCGGTTCTCTGACAACCGTTAGCGTCCGATACGCGTTCAACGTAATCAGCCCCGGTAGGTGGCGGTGCACCCATTCAAAACGCGCGGCTGATGGCAGACCAGACTCGACGGTGACAATGCGCTCAAAGGTGGTTTTAAGCTGATTAATACGTTGTATTTGCTCTTCCAGCACGACTTGAGTGGCGGTATCCACCTGATAGCAGAGTACCCCCGGCAGGCGGACAGCCGCTTTGCTACTGCGATTCTCGGACTGCTGTTGAATAAACAGGTGGCGATAGTGGCGTAGTGCCAGGCTTTCCGCCTCTTTACCCAGGTGCTGTTTAACGTCGATGGTTTCCAGTGGCGCGTGTTCTGCCTCTTTCACCACTTCCGGCAAAGAGAACACGCGAGCAATCAGCAGCGTCTGCTGTTGCAATTGCCCGGTGAGGTGTGCCAGTTCTTGTTCCATTTGGCGAAAGGTTCCGTTTAAGCGTTCAACGAGATCGTAGCGAGCCATAGGTTTACCATTTTAGTTACAACATACTTTTTTATAGCACAAGACGCTCAGCCTGACCACCGAGCAGGGTAGGTCAGGCAGCTGAAAATTCAGGTATGTTATGCCAGACAGGCCAACTGAAGGTGAAGCGGGCGCCACCCAGTTCACTTTCATCACAGACCACCGTACCGCCCATAGCCAGAGCGATGGAGTGGACGATGGCGAGGCCAAGTCCGCAGCCACCTGTCGCCCGGTCACGGCTGGGGTCCAGACGTACAAACGGTTCAAAAATTTGCTCGCGCGCAGCTGGTGCGATGCCAGGTCCATCATCTTCGACGATCAGCGTTGCCTGACGCCCATTGAGTTGCAGGCTGGCTTGAACCGTGGACTGGCAGTAACGCAGAGCGTTGTTTAACAAATTATCCAGCACACGCTCCATCAAACGCATATCCAGTGCGCCGTAGTCTCCGATCTGAAGATGGCGCAGGCGTACCGCACGATCAGGATTGACGCTTTGTACATCTTCCAGATGGGTTGTTAGCCACACGGGCAGGTCAGGAACACTGAGTTTTAGCTCATTTTGCGGCCGATCCAGACGCGCATAGGTGAGCAATTCTTCAATTAACGCTTCCAGTTGACCAATATCGCGGTTTAGCGCCTGCGATTCCTGCTCGGTAAGGTTATCGCTCATCTCCAGGCGGTAACGCAATCGCACCAGCGGCGTGCGAAGCTCATGGGCAATGCCGTCAATCAGTTGTTTTTTACTGGCAATCAGGGCATTGATATTGTCTGCCATTTGGTTAAACGCCACGCCCAGACGCTCAAAGCTTGAGCCGCTGTCAAAGTGCAACCGCTCATTAAGATGCCCTTCACCAAAACGCTGCGCAGCGGCCTCCAGTCTGAGCATCTCTTGCCAGTGTGGGCGCATCCAGATCAGCACAGGGAAGGCCAATGAAATAGCAATGAAGGCCATCAGCGCGACGTCCAGCAAGCGCATCTGGTGCAGGAAATAGAGATAAGGTACCGGGCCGACGGCAAGAACATAGTGGCTGCGCGGGATTCGTTGAATAAAGGTGTACTGATCGTCGAGTGCAACGATATCGCCTTCCCGTAAGCGTTGCATGGTGGAAGCATCCAGATGGTATTTATTCAACGGTTCTACGCGCAGATCAAAAGACAGATTTAAATCCATCTCTTTCAGGGTTTTCCCCCAGTCACGCGGTGGGATTTCGCGTAATTCGCTGCGCATCAGATACAGCGAGCTTTTCATCAAATCGTCGAGCGACTGTCTGCCCGCACGTTCAGCGGTGAATTTGTACACCAGGCCAACCAGCAGGGTCATCACCAGAAAACAGACAAACAACAAGAGATAAAACTGCACAAACAGCTTTTTCATAAAATCACCGAACACTCAATAGGTTAGCTAAAGTGCAGTTGCCCCCGAAGCAGGTGGACGGTATCACTGTATCCACTGACGCACGGGGGAATATCAATCCGACCACCATCAACGCACTTATCCTGGCAGATTACACGGTATAAACCATTTCTGCATTCTTATGAGCGACCGGGCGCCTGTACAGGATCGTCATTTAATGGGCCTAACTCAACGCAAGAGCAACAACTCAATAGGCCTGCATACGCGGAAACAGTTCGTTTATACAACAACGATACCCTGCACCGACACAAAAACGAAACCACTTATATAAATATGGGTATTTTCACCGACAATCAGGCGACTTATTTTTGAGTTGACTGATAAGGTTATATAGACCTGAAATAACAACACTGACCCTCTTTAAAAAATTTAAAAGCAGAAGTGGGTTAATTTTTTTGATTTTGATTGGTTGTGATGAAAATAAACGAACAGCTTGATAAATGAGACAGGCCAGAGGCCATTATTCGAGTGTGTCGAATAAAGCCTCAAGATTCTCCATCGAATGTAACGCTGTCATTATCCCATCTTCTGTAAACGGCGATACCAAACGTATTCCCTGTTTTGACTCATACCGACCGATACGGCTGTTTACATCCGTCTGCTTGCAGTTGTAAGTTCTTCGTGGGCGCAACTTAGCGCGGTACTAGCGCAGAAACACCTTTCCAATCATATAGGTCGTTGCCTGTCCGCCTATATACACACGGTCGCCCACGAGCTGGCAGCGTAATTCTCCGCCGCGTTCGAATCCCTGGTGCGCCAGCATCTGCATTTTGTTTAGCTGCCTGGCCCAGTAAGGGATGAGCATCGTGTGCGCTGAGCCGGTGACTGGGTCTTCTGCTACAGCCTCTCCAGGGCAGAAGAAACGGCTAACAAAGTCGTATTCACCTTCACCCGGCGCGGTTATGCAAACCATTTTCCCGAGAGGGATCATGGCATTAATGTCCGGTTTAACCGCTTCAACTTGCTGCTGATTGTCCATCACGACCATATAATCACGCGCCATGCGTACTTCTTTGTATTCCGTGATACCTAACGTTTGCAGTAGTAATGCCGGCGGTACAATAGATTCAGTTTCCCATGCAGGAAAATCAAGTGTCAGCCATTTGCCATTGCGGCTTACCGTCAGTGCGCCGACAAATCGGGTTTCAAAATGAATAATGGTGTTCGGGTAATTAAGGTGTTCAAAGATGACATGTGCCGCAGCAAGTGTGGCATGGCCACAGAGGTTGATTTCGCCCTGAGTCGTAAACCAGCGTAATTCAAAACCTTTCTGAATCGGGACGAAAAAAGCGGTTTCCGACTGGTTATGCTGCTTTGACATTTTTAATAGTGTCTCATCAGGCAACCATTCTGTGAGCGGGCATACTGCGGCAGCGTTTCCGCCAAACGTGGTAGTGGTAAAAGCATCTATCATAAAAAAATCAATTTGCTGCATAGCGTAAACCTCTCATCAGTTCTGGCGGAAATCGCACTCTAGCACGCCATGTTAATCCGGTATTTAGAATTCTTTATCTACCTGAATTATTTTCTATTTCGCTACCCGCTATGATTTTTATTTAATGTAAAATTTCATTTGAAATACTACTTCTTGATAATTCTGAATGCTGGAAAATTGCCCTAATATACTTTTGCTATGTGATTATAAATTCAGTTGATTATTTTGCTTTGTTACTTATTGATGATAGGAATGGTAATGGGATTGTTAAATTTCAACAGTGGTTTGTTCATTGTGGTATTGGCATTGTCTGCATCTGTTCTGGCAGGTGAAAATGTGATTACCGGCGGTTATGTTCATACCAAAACAGCAGGAAAAAGCCTTAGTGGTTTTAATGCGAAGTATGGATACACGCCCGATGAAAGTGATTTGGGTGTCATCTCCTCGCTCACTATTTCCGCTGACAATGAAAACGATATTGACCGTGGATATGGTTCTGCTCTGGTGGGGGCAAGTTATCGCATAAACGATGTCCTCAAACCTTACGTATTGGCGGGTATCGCAAGGGGAGCAATAAAGGCTGATGGTGATACAGATACATCTACTGGCTTTGCATATGGAGCGGGTATTCAGTTAACCCCCATTGCAGGTTTCACTATCGATGCGGGCTATGAAGGTTCTAAGATCTTTAGGTCACAGGCTAATAGTGTGGTTCTGGGCGCGGGCTGGAAATTCTAAGGTATCTATTTTGAAAAAGTTAATGATGATGGTTTTATTCACCTCCGCTATATCCTTGCTATCCGGCTGCGTGACTGAACAACAACGAGTAGACAGATGCGTAGCAACAGGCGTAAGTCGTGATACTTGCTACCATGAGGAAAAAGAATACTGGCGTTCGGTGAATGCTAACTACGCAACCGAGCGTGCAGCGGAAACCCAGGCTGATGCTTTCAGAGAAGGCATGGGAAACAATAAACATAAAAAGAAAAGGTAGGGAAGTTAGGAAAGCTATTGGGTTATGAAAACGATGATTAATTATAATGCCAGCGGTTCACGGCAGGTGGGATGACGTTGGCATTATTTCTGGGCGCGGCTTTGTCGACTGAGAGATAACGACAAAGCCTGCGCCTTATTGGGCAACCCCCATTTGTACAGCCGTTCCTTCACGCCCGACTGAGGCACCAAACAGATGAGAAATCACGGTGCTGATAAAGACCAGCGGCGCCATGCGAAGGCGGATGATGCTGTGAGGATGGTGGATTTCATCAAGAACGAGGTTATTGCCACCCTCAACGGCGCTTCCGTACAACAGATAAATCCATCCTACAATGAAGCCGGTGACAGGAAGTAACCAGATAAGCCAATGGTGGTTGACTCGGGTCGTGGTGGCCCAATCAAGAGAAAACAGGAATAATGCAGAAGCTGTGCCGGTTAGTACGGCGATGAGCAAAGCCAGGGCAAGCCATTGCCCGAGTGCAGTTATTGAATTATTGAGCAGAAAGTGATTTGAGCGCATTGACGCATCCTCAGATGAATTTTCATCCCGGACACACAGCGCAGCATGGCTAAAAATACGTACACCTGCCTCTTCCCGGTCCGGGAATATAAAGCAGGCATCATTAGCCACATGGCGGTTCAAGGGGGAATGCCATCCCCTGTGTGCGCTATATTAATACAAGAATCGATTCAGCAAAAGAGCGTAGACGCCTGGCTAACATGAGGGAACACAGTGGAAAAATGCATGTTTCAAACCTGGCTTCGCCAATGGGCGCTCATTCCTGACGGCAATCCGGTTATGACGCGAACATCAGCGCTATTACCCGTTACCACAATCAAGGAGGGGCGGAAAGCCATGCTTAAGCTCACCGATGATGAAAATGAGCGTACTGGCGGTGAGCTTATGGTGTGGTGGAATGGCAGCGGTGCGGCGCAAGTGATAGCTCATGATCATGGCGCGACCCTGCTAGTCCGCGCAACAGGAGCGGATTCGTTATCCGCGATGTCCCGAACGGGGGAGGATGCGCGGGCATGCCGTATTCTTTGCAATACTGCCCGACAACTCCATCGACCAGCCAATGCGTCGACACCGGTATTAACGCCGCTGCGGCACTGGTTTCGCCATCTTGCTCCTGCGGCGAAAATCTATGGTGGAGTCATGACGCGCTGTGCAGAGATTGCAAACGAGTTGTTCTCTTCACCTCAGGATGAGGTCGTATTGCATGGTGACTTACACCACGGCAATGTCCTCGATTTTGGCCCGGCAGGCTGGCTGGCAATTGATCCCAAGGGGCTATTGGGTGAGCGAGGGTTTGATTACGCCAATATATTCACGAATCCTGACCTTGCCGATCCCGGCGTTGCTATCGCGACAGACCCAAATATTTTTAAGCAACGTGTGCAACTTGTCGCTGAGATAACCGGGATTGAACGACAGCGACTGCTGATGTGGATAGCCGCATGGTGTGGTTTATCTTCTGCATGGTTTCTGGAGGATGGGGAAAATGCGGCGATAACCTTGCGTGTCGCGGAGCTAGCGATTGCTGAACTGGACGAAGAGAGCAGGCAACTTTGATCTAAGACACTGGGCTGGTAATTCTTAAACGTTATCATTAGGCTGATAAACGTTTTATTAATCTATCAGTGAACGGCGGTGATGTTGTGTTGTTTATTACAAAACGAGTGGGCCGGAAATAATGACTTCGTTGTTTTCATTAATAAAAAAACGGCCAAACCTCATATTGCTGGTGGTTTTTCTCATCGGAGCAAACATAGTCGCCTGGCTCTGGGCATTCACCGCGTTTAGGCATAATACGTCACTTCTGGCACTGAGCCTGATCGCGTGGTGTTATGGTTTGCGTCATGCAGTCGATGCCGATCATATTGCGGCCATAGATAGTGCGACGCGAAAGCTCATGCAGCAAAACAAACGCGCATTGACGACGGGGGCATGGTTTTCTCTGGGACACTCCACCATCGTCGTGCTGGCAAGTATGGGTATTGCTCTGACCACCAGCGTGTTTAAGCAGCATATGGTATGGTTTCAGAATATTGGTGGCATTATCGGCACCACCGTTTCTGCCGCATTTCTGCTGATTTTGGCTACCATCAACCTCATCATTTTCTGCCAGGTCTGGAAAGCGTTCCGTCATCTGAAACGCACCGGTATTTATGATCTCTCCACCGAAGATGTCACGGTTTCAGGTCCGCTGAGTTGGCTATTCCGCTCAGCCTTCAGGTTGGTTGGGAAAGACTGGCACATGTATTTTGTTGGTTTCTTATTTGGCCTGGGCTTTGACACCGCGACTGAAATCTCGTTGTTGGGCATATCGGCTTCAAGCGCCTCCAACGGGATGTCTGTCTGGTCCATTTTAGTCTTCCCGGCGCTGTTTACCTGCGGTATGGCGCTGATTGATTGTCTCGACAGTATTCTGATGGTTGAGGCTTACGGTTGGGCATTCAATAAGCCACAGCGTAAGCTGTACTACAATATGACCATTACCGGAACCTCAGTGATTGTGGCGCTGTTTATCGGCGGACTGGAGGGGTTGAGCCTGCTGTCTGATGCTTTTTCGCTACAGGGCGGGCTGTGGGACACGGTCAGTAACTTAAGTGACCACATGGGCAACGTCGGGTTTGCCATTATTGGTGTCTTTATTGCCTGTTGGATTATTTCCGCATTGAACTACCGCTGGAAAAAATATGACGGTCTGACGTTCGGTTGAGGTAGAAAAATCGATTCTCCATCAACGTTACACTGTCACGTTGATGGCATCCACGCGATTGGTTATGTGGTTCATCCGGTGGGCTATTTCTGAGGTTCGTCGTCCCAGGCATGCGGAGCGAACAGATAACCTTTGTTACGTACCGTTTTGATTCGATAGGGTTCAGTCGCGTTATCGAGCAGTTTTTTGCGTAGTCGGGAGATTGCGACATCGACACTGCGGTCCATACCGTCGTAACTTACGCCGCGCAGGTTTTTCAGTAAGGCATCGCGATCCATAATCTGCCCGGCATGGGTTGCCAGTTCCCAAAGTAACTCAAAATCCGCCGTAGAGAGGGCGACTTGTTCACCGCCGAGCAGCACAGACCGATTCGTTGGGTCAATGGTCAGTGCGCCAAAACGCAGTGTGGTGTGCGGGGTGATGGTGGCCGCCTGAATCCCTTTAGCCTGGGCTGAATGTTCATTCTGGCGTAAGTGCAGGCGCAGGCGAGCCAGCAGCACCGCCGGTGGTGTGGTTTTCAGGATATAGTCGCAGGCACCCATTTCGAGGGCCAGAATATGGTTCATGTCACTGTCCAGCGAAGTCAGCAGGACAATTGGACCTTGCCAGCGCCCACGCAAATCACGGCAAATAGTCATACCGTCTTTACCTGGAAGCATAATATCTAACAACACCAGATCGGGTTGCACTTGCAGGATTTTCTCTTCGGCCAAATCACCACGAGGTTCAACGATAACCTCAATATCATGCCGGGCCAGATAGGCCGCAATCAGCGAACCTACTTCGGGATCATCTTCAACAAATACGATGGTGTTCATATCATTCATTTTGAATATAAAACGCCAACATACACCGCCATCGTTTTTCCTTCCATTAATCTTTTCTAAACGAGAACGCTTCCGTTATGCTAGAGGCTGATGTTATTGATGTGTTAAGGCAAAACGATGGGGCTCGTAGTCAAAGCGGCGCTGGGTGCGCTGGTAGTGGTGTTGATTGGTTTACTGGCTAAAACAAAGAATTACTATATTGCGGGGTTAATTCCACTGTTCCCGACCTTTGCGCTTATAGCGCACTATATTGTGGCCAGCGAGCGGGGAATAGATGCATTACGTACAACCATCGTATTCAGCATGTGGTCGATTATTCCCTATTTTGTCTACCTCATTTCACTGTGGTATTTCACCGGTTTTATGCGTTTACCCGTCGCGCTCATTGGCTCGGTAGTTTGCTGGAGCCTGAGCGCGTGGTTGCTGATCTTTTGTTGGATAAAACTGCACTAGCGCAGGTGACGACCACCATCAACGGCAAAACTGCGGCCGGTAACAAAGCAGCTGGTAAATAGGTAGTCTATTAAATCAATGACTTCTTTTTCACCGGGCGCTGTTTTCATCAACGATTTATTCAGCGCCTGCTGGCGATAGTCTGCATCGTCACCTTCGTTAAACAGGATTAGCGAGGGGGCGATTGCGTTAACTTTCACTTCCGGGGCCAGTTTGCGGGCGAATGAGCGGGTCATATTATCCAGCGCCGCTTTACTGGCAGCATACGCAATATGCTTGTCGCTGCCGCGTTCGACGACGTAATCAGTAAAATGGATAATATCGCTGGCCGCATGTCCATGTCCGCGCAGCAGGCCTTCCAGCGCGTGATTAAGCAGGTAAGGGGTATTCACGTGGATCTGCATCATACTGGACAGCACCTCAGAAAGCGGCAGCCCCGGTTTTTCGGCAACCCAGGCGCTGGCATTATGCACAATAGCGCGTAAACCTTCGGTACGGGCTTTCACTTCATTGGCAAAAGCGAGTACACCTTCGTCGGTCGCGAAGTCAGCCTGAATACACTGTGCACCCGCCTCTTGCAGGCCATCTATCGCCGGGTAGTGTGTCCGGTAGCTGACGATAACCGGCTGCTTTTGATTCAGAAAATGCCACGCGATGGCGAGACCGATGCGACGGCCCCCTCCGGTGATAAGTATTGGCAAAGCGGGCTTTTTACCCATCGAGTTCTCCATGAGTCGCAAACGATGGGTCAACTATTTAACCCATCAGCATCCAGGTCGCTGGAACAGCTGCTACAAGAAGCAGGCCGATCAAAGCCATTTCCTGGCGTTTTAATACGTTGTCATGCGCGTGAGTTTTGCGGGCATAAAGGAAAACCAGCAAACCCGGAGCATACAGCACCACGGACAACAGCAGGTGCATCGGACCTGACGCGTACAGTAACCATAAGCCATAAATGCATGCACCGACACCAACAGCCTGATGAATTGGACGGGTTGCTATTTTCAGCAAAAATGCGCCGACGAGGAAATAGGGCACCAGAATCATCTCTGAGGCAATAGTCAGCAGCGTATTGTAGTCAGAACCTGTGAGCCAGATCAGCACCAGACAGACCTGTACGCAGATGTTAGTCAACCACAGTGATGCAGATGGCGCACCTTGCGCATTCTGACGGGCAAAAATACGCGGGAATGCTTTGTGCGTGGATGCCAGAAACGGGACTTCCGCCGCCATAATCGTCCAGCTCAAATAGGCGCCGCAGACAGAGACAATCAAACCCGCGGCGATAATGATTTCGCCCCATGGCCCCATCATTTTAACCATCAGACCAGCCATGGATGGGTTGCGGATTTCAGCCAGTTCCGGGCGTGCGACTACGCCAAGAGAAAGCAGGGTTACCAACAGGTAGACGCCAAGCGCGGCAAGTACTGCCAGCAACGTTGCGCGTCCGACATCGCGTTTGTTCCTCGCCCGTGCGGAAACCACGACAGCGCCTTCGACACCGATAAACACCCACAGGGTGATAAGCATGGTGTTTTTAACTTGCTCCCAGACAGGAACACCCAGTTTCACACCGGTAAAGTCGAGGCTGAAGGTGTCGAGCTTAAATAACATGAATGCCAGCACGATAAACAGGCCGAGCGGCAGTAGCTTCGCCAGCGTCGCCACCAGATTAATGCTGGCGGCTGTCTGTACGCCACGTAACACCAGAAAATGCACGATCCACAGCAGTACCGAGGCGCCAACAATAGACTGCCAGGTATTCCCGTCGCCAAACAGACGCAACGCAGGTGTATCGGTAAAGAAGCTAAGAGCGGAAAAGACGATAACCAGATAGGAAACGTTAGCGATAACGGCACACAGCCAATATCCCCACGCGGAGCAAAAACCGACCAGTTCGCCGAAGCCTTCGCGTGCGTAGGTAAAGATACCACCATCCAGTTCCGGGCGGATACGTGTCAGGATAAGCATGGCAAACGCGAGCAGCAGGATCCCCGCACCCGTAATCGCCCAACCAATCAATAACGCTGCCGGGCTGGCTACCGCAGCCATATTTTGTGGCAGGCTGAAAACACCAGCGCCAAGCATTGAGCTTAGAACCAGCGCTGTCAGTGCGCTCAGACCCAATTTCTTTTCCATTTGTATCCAGTTACAAAAACGAGAGTGAGAGAATAATTATTTTGGCAAATCGCATAAAAATGGTGAAAGCGACTCAAGGCGCGGGATTTTACGGAGAGAAGGCAGCGCATGCAATGGGGACAGGCAGATTTGTGACTAAAAATGCTAAAGGCGGCATAAAGCCGCCTTTTATTATTACTATTGTCTGTTACTTATACAGATCGGCGCTGATGGTCATGTTGTTACCACGTTCCGACCACTGGCGGGTGATGTGGTAGTACTTGGCCCCTTTTTTCGCTGCGCGTTTAGCAACCTGGTAAGAGACTTCGGTCATGTTGCCATAGTTACCGGTGAACTTGATGCTGTCGAACGGCACCATCATCGCGGCGGTAGCTTTGTTCAGCTCTTCAACTTTGGTACCGTCAGGCAGGGTGACAGTGTAACGTCCGCCTTTAGTTGACTGCGTTTCGAAGAAACGACCTACTTCGGCACTCGGCGACGCGGTTGTTGCCACGCCCGGAATTTCAACTTTCTTCGCGGCTTCGCCACCGGCTGCTAACGCGGCCCGTCCGGCATCGGAATCAGCAGGGATCGCATCAGGGCTTTGAACAACACGTTTTTTCGCATCTTCTTTGTAGATGAATGCGGTAATACGTTGGTTACCACCCTGGTTGGCATCAACCTGGCGTACGATATAGAAAGAGTAAGCCCCTTTTTCTTTCGCCACTTTGGTGATGGCATCATTTACTTCAGGCTGGCTGCGGTAGAACCCCTGAACCGTAACGGTATCGAAAGGTTCAATCAGAACGGCCTGGTCTTTCGGTAATTCCATAACGCCGTTGATGACGCGATTTTTGGTGACTTCTGCTTTTTCAGCGTCGGCTTTATAGATATCGGCGACGACGCGCCAGTTACCGCCACTGCCAAAATCTGAGGTATCAACAACATAAAAGGAGGCTGCACCGTCTTTATCTGCACGACGGGATACGGCGTCTACCGCATCACCGATAGCATTAAAACGACCGGTAACCACAATGCGGTCATAGGGTTTCAGGGCAGCTGCTTGCTCCGGCGTCAATTCTGTCGCTGCATTTACAGAAAAAGCAGTCGCAGAAAGAAGAGCGGACGCCAGGAGAGTGTTCTTAAGCTTCATAAAAATAATCCTTCGCCTTGCGCAAACCAGGTACTGGTATTGTTATTGACTAGAAACGTGGCTGATTATTGCATTTAAATTGTGTCAGTGTCTGCGTGATTTTTCACTCATCGTGCCACCCATGCTAACAACATCGATAACATTTAGTGATATGTCTAAAAATTCGGCGTTTGGCGGCTAAAACTGATAAAGCAGTTGAATTTCATAAGTTAATTTAATGTTAATCAATTGTTCTACGGTGGCGCTTAATCATGTTTTGCCGCTTCGCTTGAGCGAATTATCAGCCTTTGTGGGTTATTTAAAGGGCATTATCCCTGCTTGCGAGTGAATTCATTCCTGTTTTGCAAATTTCATAATAAATACTGTTTTTTGGCGCTAGATCACAGGCGTCATTTTCAGTAGGTTATACAGAGTTTGTTACTGTTTTATTTTATTGAGGTAACACTGAGCTCTCTCGGGAGTGTGCGCATGCCTCTTGCGAACATTGATAAACCATCATCAAAAATACAGATGGAAGGGAACATTATGCGAATTGGCATACCAAAAGAACGGTTAACCAATGAAACCCGTGTTGCAGCCACACCGAAAACGGTTGAGCAGCTGCTGAAGCTGGGTTTTAGCGTCGCGGTTGAAAGCGGCGCAGGTCAACTGGCTAGTTTTGACGATAAGGCGTTTGTGCAAGCAGGCGCAGAAATTGTTGACGGGAATGCTGTCTGGCAGTCAGAGATTATCCTGAAGGTCAACGCGCCAGAAGCGTTTGAGATTCCGTTGCTTAATCCGGGTACCACGCTGGTGAGTTTTCTCTGGCCTGCGCAGAACCCTGAGTTACTGCAAAAACTCGCTGAGCGAAATGTGACGGTTATGGCGATGGATTCCGTGCCGCGTATTTCGCGTGCACAGTCACTGGATGCCTTAAGCTCAATGGCCAACATTGCCGGGTACCGCGCAATTGTTGAAGCGGCACATGAGTTCGGTCGGTTCTTTACCGGGCAAATTACCGCGGCGGGTAAAGTTCCACCAGCCAAGGTGATGGTGATCGGTGCTGGCGTGGCGGGATTGGCCGCTATCGGTGCGGCAAACAGCCTCGGGGCGATTGTTCGCGCCTTTGATACACGCCCGGAAGTAAAAGAACAAGTTCAGAGTATGGGGGCGGAGTTCCTTGAGCTGGACTTTAAAGAAGAAGCGGGCAGCGGCGATGGCTACGCCAAAGTGATGTCCGAAGCGTTTATTAAAGCGGAGATGGAGCTGTTCGCCGCGCAGGCAAAAGACGTCGACATCATCGTGACCACCGCGCTGATCCCGGGGAAACCCGCGCCGAAACTGATCACGCGTGAGATGGTTGATTCGATGAAGTCCGGCAGCGTGATTGTCGATCTCGCCGCGCAAAACGGGGGTAACTGCGAGTATACCGTTGCCAATCAGGTGACCACCACCGAGAACGGCGTCAAGGTTATCGGCTATACCGATTTGCCGGGTCGTTTGCCGACTCAGTCTTCGCAATTGTATGGCACCAACCTTGTCAACCTGCTGAAACTGTTGTGCAAAGAGAAAGACGGCAACATCACCGTTGATTTTGACGATGTGGTGGTGCGGGGCGTGACAGTGGTTCGCGATGGTGAAATTACGTGGCCTGCACCACCCATCCAGGTTTCTGCTCAGCCACAAGCGGCGCCTAAGGCTGCACCTGCACCACAGGAAGAGAAAAAACCTGCATCCCCATGGCGCAAATATGCGCTGATGGCGCTGGTGGTGATTCTGTTTGGCTGGCTAGCCGATGTCGCGCCAAAAGAGTTCCTCGGACACTTTACGGTGTTCGCACTTTCCTGCGTGGTAGGTTACTACGTGGTGTGGAATGTCTCGCATGCGTTGCATACCCCGCTGATGTCCGTGACTAACGCTATCTCCGGGATCATCGTCGTGGGGGCATTATTACAAATTGGCCAGGGCGGCTGGGTGAGTTTCCTGAGCTTTATCGCGGTGCTTATTGCCAGTATTAATATTTTCGGTGGCTTCACCGTGACTCAGCGCATGCTGAAAATGTTCCGGAAAAACTAAGGGGTAACATATGTCTGGAGGATTAGTTACAGCTGCATACATTGTTGCCGCAATCCTGTTTATTTTCAGCCTGGCGGGACTTTCCAAACACGAAACGTCTCAACAGGGTAACAACTACGGCATCGCCGGGATGGCGATTGCGCTGATTGCCACGATTTTTGGCCCGGATACCGGCAACGTCGCCTGGATTCTGGTCGCAATGATCATCGGTGGCGCAATTGGTATTCGTCTGGCGAAAAGAGTCGAGATGACCGAGATGCCGGAGCTGGTGGCGATTCTGCACAGCTTCGTCGGTCTGGCCGCCGTACTGGTTGGTTTCAACAGCTATCTGTATCACGATACCGGTCTGGAACCGATCCTGGTGAACATTCACCTGACCGAAGTGTTCCTTGGCATCTTTATCGGTGCAGTCACCTTCACTGGTTCTATCGTGGCGTTTGGTAAACTGCGCGGCAAGATCTCATCTAAGCCGCTGATGCTGCCGAACCGCCATAAGCTGAACCTGGCGGCGCTGGTGGTTTCTTTCCTGCTGCTGGTCGTGTTTGTTCGTACCGAGAGCGTGGGCCTGCAGGTCCTGGCGCTGCTGGTGATGACCATTATCGCCCTGGCGTTTGGCTGGCACCTGGTCGCATCCATCGGTGGGGCCGATATGCCGGTCGTCGTCTCGATGCTGAACTCCTATTCAGGATGGGCGGCGGCAGCGGCAGGCTTTATGCTGAGCAACGATCTGCTGATCGTTACCGGTGCGCTGGTCGGTTCTTCGGGTGCGATCCTGTCTTACATTATGTGTAAGGCAATGAACCGCTCTTTCATCAGCGTTATTGCGGGGGGATTTGGCACTGACGGCTCCTCAACCGGTGATACCGAAGAAGCCGGTGAACATCGCGAGATTAATGCCGAAGATACCGCTGAAATGCTGAAAAACTCGCATTCCGTGATCATCACCCCGGGCTACGGTATGGCGGTGGCGCAGGCGCAGTATCCGGTGGCGGAAATTACTGAGAAACTGCGCGCCCGTGGTATCAAAGTTCGCTTTGGTATTCACCCGGTAGCAGGACGCTTGCCTGGTCATATGAACGTGCTGCTGGCGGAAGCCAAAGTGCCGTATGACATCGTGTTGGAAATGGATGAGATCAACGATGATTTCGCCGACACCGATACCGTACTGGTTATTGGCGCGAACGATACGGTGAACCCGGCAGCGCAGGACGATCCGCGCAGCCCGATAGCCGGAATGCCAGTGCTGGAAGTGTGGAAAGCGCAGAATGTTATCGTGTTCAAACGCTCAATGAACACCGGCTATGCTGGTGTGCAGAACCCGCTGTTCTTTAAAGAAAACACCCATATGCTGTTTGGTGATGCCAAAGCCAGCGTGGATGCGATTCTGAAAGCGCTGTAATGCGTGCTTAAAAGTAAAACGGCCTCTGCGGAGGCCGTTTGTTTGTTTGTTAAACATCCAGTTTACGTTGGGTTATCCATTCCACTCGAGCCGGATCGCGATGCGAGAAAAATGCGCTGATCCCGGCGTCCATGGCGGCGATTTGCGTCATTTCTTCAGCTGTTAAGGCAAAATCCAGTATCTGAATATTCTCTGTCATACGCGCTTTACGCACGGTTTTTGCCAGAGAAATAATTCCGCGTTGATAAATCCAACGCAGCACCACCTGACCGATGCTTTTCCCGTACTTCTCGCCAATCGCGGCCAGTGTCGGATTTTGAAACAGGTCATTGCGCCCCTCGGCGAACGGCGCCCAGGCCTGTGGTTGAATATTGCGGCTCTGCATCCAGGCTACGGCATGCGGTTGCTGGTGGAAGGGATTCACCTCTATCTGGTTCACCGCCGGGATGATGCGGTTGAAGGCCATCAAATCTGCCAGACGGTCCGGGTGAAAATTGCTGACGCCAATCGCGCGAATTTTCCCTTCCTCGTAGAGTTCCTCCATAGCACGCCAGGCGCCGTGCACGTCGCCATAGGGCTGGTGGATTAAATACAGGTCAAGGTAGTCAAGCTGTAGGCGCTGCAACGAACGCGCAAACTGAGCTTTCGCGCCAGCGTAGCTGGTATCCTGTAACCACAGCTTGGTGGTGATGAAGAGCTCATCGCGAGGTACGCCGCTTTGTTGCAGCGCATTGCCGACCTGAGTTTCATTCAGATAGGAGGCGGCGGTATCGATCAGGCGATATCCTGTTTCGATGGCATCCCGCACGGCTTGCTCACACTCGTTAGCGTCGGTCATTTGGTATACGCCAAAACCGAGCAGAGGCATCTCAACACCGTTATTTAAGACGGTTGTATTCATGGAACGCTCCTGAAAATCATTTTTTGCATTGGCAGCAGATTAGCAAGAATCTGTTCACACTATTAGTCGGTTAAATCAGCATAGACCTATGAGTGAAATTCATTTTTAGCAGGATAGTATGCGAGGTATGTCCCATATATTTGGTGAGAAAGGGGGGATTCATGATTGATACTCATAAACTTATGCTTCTTTCGCTATCTAATCACTGCCATTCACCCCGTCTATACTGCCACCTGACTTTTCCTAAGATAACAGGACGCTATGCGTACACGTGAACAGCGCTCGCCGGTTGCGACTGCAAGCCACACCGGTCTCTCTTTTATTCTTATCCTCAGCGGCTTGATGGCCTTTACTTCACTTTCAACCGATATCTATCTTCCGGCGATGCCGACCATGGCAGGGGATTTAAACGGCAATGTGGAGCTTACTGTTACCGGTTTTTTGGTGGGATTTGCTATTGCGCAGCTGATCTGGGGACCGATCAGCGATCATCTGGGTCGACGTAAACCGCTGTTCATCGGCATGGTGCTGTTTATCATCGGTTCAGCGGGGTGTGCGCTGTCTACGGATATCACGCAAATTGTTTTCTGGCGGGTCTTTCAGGCGCTGGGGGCTTGCACCGGGCCGATGCTGGCGCGTGCCATGATTCGTGATCTCTTTGCTCGTAATCGTGCGGCGCAAATGTTATCTACCCTGGTACTGGTTATGGCGATTGCCCCCATCGCAGGGCCATTGATTGGCGGGCAAATTATTCGACTGAGCACCTGGCACTCTATTTTTTGGTTGCTGGTGGTCATTGGCGTGCTGATGTTTATCTCGCTGCTGTGGTTGCCGGAAACACTCCCTGAAGAAAGACGCGTAAAAGCCTCACTGGCAGGCGCATTTCGTCATTACCGCACGCTGTTAACCAATGGTCAATTTATGCGCTACACCCTGAGTCTGACCTTTTATTACGTGGGGGCGTATGCGTTTATTACCGGTTCGCCATTTGTTTATATTCGCTACTACCATGTCGATCCACAGCATTACGGCTGGTTATTTGCGTTAAATATTGTTGGCGTTATGGCGATGAGTGCGGTCAACCGCCGGCTGGTGCAACGGCATGCGTTAGAACAGTTGCTGAAGTACGCGACGATGTTGGCGGCACTGGCTGCTGTTGCATTGGCACTGCTGGTTAAGCTGGAAATAGGGGGAGTTATTGCCATTATCATCACTGTGTTTCTGCTGTTTTCGATGAATGGAATCATTGCCGCAACGTCGACGGCCGCCGCGCTGGATGCCGCCCCCAATATCGCCGGTTCAGCTTCGGCGCTGATTGGTTCATTACAGTATGGCAGTGGCATCATCTCGTCTTTACTGCTGGCGAGATTGAGTGACGGCACCCCCTGGACCATGGCCTGGATTATTGCGCTATTCACACTGATGAGCGCTGCACTGGTATTCCGTGTCAAACAGTAGTTGAACAACCCCGCGAGAGCAGGGCATACACTTATTCTTTGTTAAGATCGCTCAGCAGGACAGCAATGCTTTGACCACCATTTGTTTGCTCAAGGGCAATCTTTACGATGATGGTCAGCGGTACTGAAAGCAGCATTCCAACGGGGCCGAGCAGCCAGCCCCAAAAAATCAGCGACAGGAACACCACCAGCGTAGAAAGCCCCAACCCTCGCCCCATGATGCGCGGTTCGAGGATATTGCCGAACACCAGGTTAATCACAAGATAACCTGCCAGCACGAGCAACGCGTCGTAAAAACCACTGAATACCAGGACCTGAGCAATAGGGGGAATTGCTGCCAGCACCGAACCGATGTTAGGAATATAATTCAGGGCAAAGGCCAGCAGTCCCCAGACAAACGCGAAGCGGACATCCAGTGCGGCAAGCATGCCCCAGGCGACCAGTCCGGTGACGATACTGATGGCGGTTTTTAGCACCAGGTAGTGCGAGACACTGTCGATAGCGCGTTGGATCGCGGCCATTCCTTCAAGAGGGCGGCTCATCATTTGTTTGAGTTTGCCGGGGAGTTGCGGTACTTCCAGCAGCATAAAAACCACGGTCAGCAATAGTAGAAATATCGAGGACATCGCATTGGAGAGTTGTGTCAATAAATTGGTGACCAGCGTCATCGCTGCGTTCGGATCGACATATTTCACCAACTCGTCGACGGAAACCCCGATCCCCGCACGTTGTAGCCACGGTTCGATATTTTTCAGTGGGATAACCAGGGACGAACGATATTGCGGCAGTGTCCGTGCCAGCTCATTTAAGGAGGTACCTAAATAAGCCAGAAGCAGCACCATTAGCATGACAATAATAACAATCAGCAATGACACGGCGAATACACGCGGTATACGGAGCTTAACCATGCGTTGTACTACGGGATTGAGCACGACGGCGATAAATAACGCCAGAATAAACGGTACGATGATTTCGGCGGCAAATCGGATACCGGTTAAAATGATAACCAACATGCCAAGCATAATAACTATTTTTAGGCCGTTAAGCGTGATGATCGGTTTTGCCATGTGAATCCCTGAGTTTTTTATCTATATAATAATGTGATCTGCCTCGAGCCGTTATAACAAAAATCAAACGTGCCGGGTAAAGAAGTGAAAAGATTTTGAGTTCGTATTGAACCTATGATACAAATCATCTGTGTTTAACTACCGAGGACAATTATCATCCGCGATGATGAGAAGCAACACTGCGGATAATTGTAATATTATGGACAATACGTTCAGGATGTTTTTGCGTTTACCTACACTTCTTCGTACCTCTTCCACTTTCTTGCTTGCGGGTGAGCAACACTGGCGCAACGCGCTTTAGTCCCTTCTTCTGCCTGAGCTGGCGTTATGCGCTGAGCTATCTGATTCTATTTTTTGGTTTACTGCATGCAGTAGGCCCAAAGGACTATATTCTCAAGCAGGAGAAGCATCATGTTTTACTGGATATTATTAGGTCTGGCCATTGCGGCTGAAATTACCGGTACGCTGTCAATGAAATGGGCCAGCGTAGGCCATGGTAATGCGGGCTTTATTTTAATGCTGGTAATGATCGCCTTATCGTATATTTTTCTCAGTTTTGCCGTTAAAAAAATCGCCCTTGGTGTGGCCTATGCCTTATGGGAAGGTATCGGAATTTTATTTATTACGCTGTTTAGCGTGCTGTTATTCGACGAAACCTTGACCACAATGAAAGTTGCTGGACTGGTCTCGCTGGTGTTAGGCATTGTGTTGATCAAATCGGGTACACGCAAGCCGGCAAAAGCGAGGAGGGAGGTGACCCATGCAGCAGTTTGAGTGGGTTCACGGCGCCTGGCTTGGAATGGCCATCGTTCTTGAAATCGTTGCTAACGTCTTCTTAAAATTTTCCGATGGTTTCCGCCGTAAGGCTTATGGCGTGTTGTCGCTGGTGGCGGTATTAGCGGCATTTAGTGCGCTGTCCCAGGCGGTAAAAGGAATCGATCTTTCTGTCGCCTACGCGCTGTGGGGAGGATTCGGGATCGCCGCAACGTTAGCCGCAGGATGGGTGCTTTTTGGTCAGCGCCTGAATAACAAAGGCTGGATTGGCGTCGCCTTGCTGCTGGCCGGAATGATCATGATCAAACTTGCCTAATCTTCGTGCTGCCCGCAAATGTGGGCAGCATGTGTTATCCCTTCGCCAGTGCTTCCAGTTTATCGCGAAACCCCGTCACAGAAATGGCGCGATTATCTGCCCGCCAGCGATCTTTCGCTGCTGGAGCGGAGCTTTGCACACCAATCAGTTGCCAGCCTGAGTCTGTCTTTAACATCAATGGGGAGCCGCTGTCGCCAGGGAGCGTATCGCACTGATGTGACAGGACTGTATTTTGCGCCCAGCCAGTTACCACGCAATCCTGATGCGTGTACAGGTCATCCAGGTGATCTTCCGGGTACCCCGACTGAGTCACTTTACGGTCAGCGGCTTTTAGCGCAGCGGTTAACGCGGCTTTATCACCGTCAAATAACGGTAGCGGCGTGATCCCAGAAGGGGGATAACGTAACACCACCAGACCGAAATCCCACGGGGCCGCAGAAGGAGGGACAATCCAGCCGTCACCATCTGCTTTTAAACGCTTGCCGAGAGAGGGATCAACCCGTCCTTCAATGCCGTGGATTTCATAGCGCCAGATACCCTTTTTCGACACAAAACGTAGCGCGACGGCTTTATCCGGCTTGCCTTTCGGTGGGGTGAGTAAGCAGTGCCCGGCGGTCAGGGCCAGGTGAGGTGAAATGAGCGTAGCCGTACACAGGTTACCGCTGGCGGTTTCCAGTTGCCCGATAGCGTCCCACGGTGATTGTGTCGGGTCAGTCACCCTCACACGATCGTCATGACCAAAAAACAGCGTTTTTATGTTATCGACTTCAGCAGCGGTCGTTGCAGGCTGCTCCGCATGTGCAACGACAGGAAATAGACAAATTGAACCCAGTAATACCGCAATGGTTTTATGCATATCACACTCTGGTGGGGAATTATGATTATTAACAGCAAACCCTCAGTTAATACTATAGACGGGACGGCGGGAAAGTGGGAGTAAAATCAGATAACTACACTCAGGAAAGATAAAAATGCATGGCGATAAGAGCGCAAATTATCAGGGTAATAAGAATGAACTCAAAGCGGTAATGTGACACCATTTTACCCTCCGAAAGGCGGCGCTAAATCAGACTGATTTAGCGCCGTATGCTATGGCATGGGGGACGCCATGGTTACTACAGATGTTTTATGCAGCCGGTTGAGCAGCAGGTTTAGCGGTTTCGTGTTTTACTGCTTTTTTGGTGTGTTTTTTAGCGGCCTGAGCTTTCTGCTCTGCGGCTGGTTTGGTTGCAGCTGGTTTAGTTGCGGCTTTTTTGGTGTGTTTTTTGGCAGCCTGAGCTTTCTGCTCTGCAGCTGGCTTGGTTGCTGCTTTTTTGGTGTGTTTCTTCGCAGCCTGAGCTTTCTGCTCTGGCGCTTTTTGTTCTACAGCCGGTTTAGTCGTGGATTTTTTAGCGTGCTTTTTGGCAGCCTGTGCTTTCTGCGGCGCTGCTTTGTGCTGTTTTTTATGATGAGTGGTTTTTGCCGGTGCAGCTTTCGTGGTCGCAGCAGCAGTCGGAGCGGTAGTCGCAGTTGTTTCAGCAGCAAATGCAGCGGAAGACAGACCCATAGCAGCGGCAACAACCAGAGCTAATACTTTTTTCATTCTCATACCCTCGATTTGGTTTTTCATTCAACCCCACTGCGGGGCCGTTGAAATAACTATATCGCTGTAATCTCTGGGCTTCCGTGAGTCATTGGTTTCGACGTGTAACCGTTTGTACAATGACTCACGGTATACGATTACAGATAGCGGGCTTCCAGATGGGCGCGGAAATAGCGGCTGCTCAGCGGTTCTCCGGTTGCCTGGGTAATGAGCTGCTCGGTCGTGAAACGACTACCATGTTGCCAGATATTCTGGCGCAACCAGTCAAACAGGGCGCTAAAGTCTCCTTGCGCAATGGCGTGGTTTAAGTCTGGCAATGCACGGTTAGCCGCACTGAAAAGCTGGGCTGCATACATCGCCCCCAATGTGTACGAAGGGAAGTAACCAAAACCGCCATCGGTCCAGTGGATATCCTGCATACAGCCGTTACGGTAATTCCCGATGGTAGACAGCCCTAACCAGGCCTGCATTTTTTCATTCCACAAGGCAGGAATATCATCGACCTCAATGTCGCCATTAATGAGTGCGCGTTCAATTTCATAACGCAGGATCACGTGAGCGGGATAGCTCACCTCGTCGGCATCAACACGGATAAACCCCGGTTTGACCTGCTGGTTCCAGGCGATGAAATTGCGTTCCTCAAAGGCGGATTGATCGCCAAAATGCCGGGTTACTGCGGGAATTAACCGTTTCAGAAACGCCGGGCTGCGGCCTAATTGCATTTCAAAGAACAGGCTCTGAGATTCATGGATGGCGGTTGAGCGTGCCAGCGCGATAGGTTGCCCTAACCAGTTACGTGGCAGATTTTGCTCATAGCGGGCGTGACCGGTTTCATGGATAACGCCAAACAGCGCGCTGAGCAATTCATTTTCATCATAGCGGGTGGTAATACGGACATCTTCCGGTACACCGCCACAGAAGGGGTGTGCACTGATGTCCAGGCGTCCTGCGGTAAAATCAAAACCTAACTGCGCCATGGTTTCAAGGCCCAACTCACGCTGAACTGCGGTCGGAAAAGGGCCAACCGGGGCGATAAGCGATTGTTGTGATTGTTTGGCCACCACTTTATTGAGCAATTCGGGTAGCCAGCTTTTGATGTCGGCAAAGAGAATATCCAGCCGGGCGCTGGTCATTTCTGGTTCAAAGACATCCAGCAATGCGTCGTAGGGCGAACAGCCTTTCGCTTCAGCACGCAGTCGGGCCTCTTCGCGGCTGTACTTCACCACCTCTTTCAGGTTTTCAGCAAACCCTTCCCAGTCATTGGCCGGGCGTTGGCTGCGCCAGGCGTGTTCGCAACGACTGCCCGCCAGTGATTTCGCTTCGACCAGCGATTCGGGTAGCAAGGACGCTTGATGATGAAGCCGCGACATTTCGCGCAGATTGGCCTGTTCAACATCGTTCAGGTCTTCCTGCTGTGCGGCGGCTAACCACGTTGCCACCTTCGGGTCGGTTAACAGTTGGTGCTCAAGCACGCTCAGCTCGGCCAGCGCTTCGCCGCGAGCTTTGCTGCCGCCTGATGGCATCATGGTAAACATGTCCCAACTGGCGATTGCCGAGAGGTGGGAGAAGCGAGAGAGGCGCTGGAACGTGCGGCTGAGCTGATGGTAATTATCATTGTTACTCATTTTTTGTTCTCGTTCTGCTTAGGTGTAGTGAGAAGTTTACCGTGATTCATTCACTTTTCATAAACACACCTTTATGCCCGGTTTTCCGTAACAGCTTTTTATAGCGAAAAGCCAGCAGCACGACAAAACAAATGGCGTAGATTATGGGGAGCGGGGATAGCACTTTTACCGACCACAGGTAATGCAGCGGAAGCAAAATGGCGGCCAGGTAAACGTAGTTGTGCAGCGTTTGCCAGCGTTTGCCCATTTTACGCTGCGCGGCTTGCGTTGAGGTCAGCGTCAGCAGGAGTAAGATAACCCAACCCGTCATGCCCAGCGTTAGCCAAGGGCGTGAAACCAGTTCACGACCCAACAATCCCAGATTTTGCATACCCAGCTCCAGCAGCGCATAGCTGGTCAAATGCAGCGTGGCCCATGCAAAACACCATAAACCTAACAACCGCCGGGTGCGAAACAACAAAGGCTGCTTTGCATAGCGCGCAAGCGGCGATACCAGCAGGGTAGCCAGTAAAAACTTCAGCGCAATAATGCCCGTAAAGTGCTGGATATCTTTTCCCGGGTCGGCACCCAACCCGCCATGTTGTACGGCCCAGAAGAGCCATAGCAGAGGTAAAAAACCGGCTAGATGCAGCAGTATTTTCAGCGCGGTTATCTGTTTTGCGGTTAGCCTCACTTAAAAATACTCCCTTAGGTCCATGCCCTGATATAAAGAGGCCACTTCATCGGCATAACCATTGAAAGGCAACGTGGGCTGTCGCTGTACATCGAGGATGCCACCCGAACCGATAAAACGCTCTGTGGCCTGAGACCAACGCGGGTGATCGACCTGCGGATTTACATTGGCGTAAAAACCGTATTCGTTTGGCGCTGACATATTCCAGGTCGTCGGCGGCTGCTCGCGAGTGAGCTTAATACTGACTATCGATTTAATGCCTTTAAAGCCGTACTTCCAGGGTACGGTCAGGCGTATCGGCGCCCCGTTTTGCGGCGGTAATGCTTTGCCATATACGCCTACGGTAAGAAGTGTGAGCGGGTGCATAGCCTCATCCAAACGCAGACCTTCGACATAGGGATATTTCAACCCACCGCCAATAAAGCGGTCTTTCTGGCCCGGCATTTCATCAGGGGCGTAGCGTGTTTCAAAAGCGACGTATTTGGCGTGACTGGTTGGCTCAACCAGCGCCAGTAATTTATGCAACGGAAAACCCACCCACGGCACAACCATTGACCAGGCCTCAACGCAACGCATCCGATAAATACGCTCTTCTAATGGAAAGCGTGTGGTCAGCGCATCATGATCTAAGGTTAAAGGTTTGTTGACCTCACCGCTGATGGTCAGCGTCCAGGGATCGGTTTTCAGGCTACCGGCATTGGCGGCTGGATCGGCTTTATCCAGACCAAATTCATAGAAATTATTGTAGCCCGTCACCTTGTCTTCCGGCGTCAGGGACAGATTTTTTTGCCAGTGCTCGGGCTTTGTAAACCCGAGTGGTATGCCCGCCGGCGCAGGTGGACGATCGTTGCCTTTAAACCAATTCAACAAACTGGCCTGTGTCGGGGAAGGCAACGATGCCGCCACCGCGCCGATCCCAAGTGCTTTAAGGATCTGTCGTCGTTGCATAAAAAATACTGACTTGGCTGTAACATCAGCTTCCCGAAGCGGACGTTTTTTCTGCATAACGTTTCCTTTTTATTTTCATGTTAGGGGCAACAAAGCGACGTTTCCCTGTTGATGCCTGACGAGTGTATAGCGACATACTGGGCGTATGCGTATCCCAGGATCCTCACGAAAAGTTAAAAATTTTGTGATAACTTCCGCCCCTTGCCTGAGGTAAGCTTTCAGCACGACGAGAGGGAGATGACACTGATGGCAGGCGCAAAAAAGATATTTTTGGTGGAAGATGACAGCGATATTGCCGCACTTTTGCAACTTAGCCTGAAAGATGAGGGGTACGAAATTATTCATGAGGCTGATGGGGCACGAGCGCTTGAGCAACTTGAGAAGCATGTATGGGATGCGGTTATCCTCGATCTGATGCTACCGGGCGTAGACGGTCTGGAGATTTGTCGTCGCATTCGTCAAATGAGTTTCTACCTCCCTGTCATCATTATCAGCGCCCGCACCAGTGAAACTCACCGCGTATTGGGGCTGGAAATGGGGGCAGATGATTATTTAGCCAAACCTTTCTCGGTGCTGGAGTTGATGGCCCGGGTAAAAGCATTGTTTCGCCGTCAGGCGGCGATGAGTCAAAACTTGCGTATGGAGGCGGGGATTATTACCGTCCATGGCGTGGAGATTGATCCATTAGCCAGGGAAGTCCGCCAGCATGGTAAATCCCTTGATTTAACGCCGCGTGAGTTCGATCTGCTCTACTTTTTCGCCCGTCATCCAGGGGAGGTCTTTTCGCGTCAGGCGCTGTTAGATCAGGTGTGGGGCTACCAGCACGAAGGATATGAGCATACGGTGAACAGCCATATCAATCGCCTGCGGACCAAAATTGAAAAAGATGCGGCGGAGCCGGAAGTTATTCTCACCGTTTGGGGACGAGGCTATAAGCTTGCTGCGGTTAACGCGGAGCATCAGCCATGATTTATCGCCTGTCGCTGAGCCAGCGTCTGACCCTGGTCTTTACCGCCATTATGTTGATTTGCGCGGTTGCCGTCAGCATTGTCCAGATCCGCAGCAGTAAACAGTATGGCGACGCCATGGTGCAAAGGCTCTCGCTGGAACTGGCCAGCAAGATTGTCAAAAGTGAGTCACTTATTGATGCCAGTGGGCAGGTTAATCGCCAGGCGTTAAAGGGGGTGTTTGATCGCCTGATGACGCTCAACCCAAGCGTGGAGCTGTATCTGGTTTCACCGTCAGGTGAAATCCTCGCCGACGCTGCTCCGCCTGGGCATATTCAGCGCCAGAAAATTAGCGTGCAGCCGATTCAGGTTTTCCTTAACTCGGACGAACTGCCCGTCTACGGCAACGATCCGCGCAGCAGCCAGCAAAAAGTCTTCAGCGCCGCGCCAGTTTTCTTTAACGGCAAGCTGCATGGCTATTTGTACATTATTTTGCAGGGCGAAGACCTGAATATGCTGGCGAATACCGCCTGGCAAAAAACGCTCTGGAATACTGTGGCCTGGACGTTAATCCTGGTTTTATTAGCCGCTGCCATCGCAGGATTCCTGGTATGGCGATGGGTGACGAACCCGGTGAAAAGGCTGACCGGACAGGTGGTTAAACTGGAGCTGGACAGCATTAGCGTCATCAAACAGCTGGCGCAAAAAAATCCCGAACCGGGACCGGCGAATGAAATTGCGTTGCTGGACAATGCGTTTATCGAGTTAGCGCAGAAAATTGCCCAGCAGTGGGATCTATTAGCGGACAGCGATCGTCAGCGCAGAGAGTTTATTGCCAATATTTCGCACGATTTGCGTACACCGCTGACTTCACTGCTGGGGTATCTGGAAATGCTGTCGTTGAAAGCTGATACCATGACGCCGGAGGAAAATCGACATTATCTTAGCATCGCGCTGCGCCAGGGGCATAAGGTTCGCCATCTGTCACAACAGCTGTTTGAGCTGGCGAGGCTTGAGCATGGTGGTATAAAACCGCAGCGTGAACGATTTGCTATTGGCGAGCTGATCCAGGATGTGGCACAGAAATTTGATCTCCCCGTTGCCACACGTCATTTGCAGTTGCACCTTGAGGTAACGGGGCCGTTACCGCTGGTGAATGCGGATTTATCGATGATGGAAAGGGTCGTGACGAATTTGCTGGATAACGCAATCCGTCATACGCCTGACGGAGGCGAAGTACGGCTAAAAGTCTGGTGTGATGAAGGTCGTTTGTTAGCCGAAGTGCAGGACAGCGGGCCAGGGGTAGATGAGGCAATACGAGAAGTATTATTTCAGCGCCCGACTGCGTTAATTCCCCGTGAGCAGCGGGCAGAGCGGGGCGGACTGGGCTTACTGATTGTGCGTAGAATGCTCGAACTGCATGGGGGAGATATTAGCCTTGTTAATTCAACGGCAGGGGCCTGCTTCCGTTTTTCCTTGCCGCTGGCGGATTCGTCACTGCGTCGCTGATGAGGTTCCGGCATACAGGGATTATAACGCTTTCTGGCGTTGCAACCCTGGACATTGCGTAAAAGTTGGTAGGTTGCTTGTGATAATGAGAATCTTTATCATATTCTGATAATTCATCAACTTATCTTCGATAAGCCCAAGGAGATCGTATGTCACAGGATGCCGACAACCTGTATATCGCCAGGACAAAAGCAGTGGCTGGTTGTTTCTCTATGTTTTTGTTGATGTTCTGCCTCACATTTTCCCCACTATTTTTCCCTGCCAGTCAGGACCTGCTTGCCAAAGGGTTACTTTTTCCGCTGCTGTTTGCGCTGGAATTTGTTGTGCTGGTTCCGCTGTATTATTTCTTCTTTAGAAAAAGAGAGGGACTGGGCAAAGGCATTTTCAACGCCAGGTGGTTTGCCATTTTGTTCGCGGCGCTGCTGTTTATTCAGCTTATCCTGCCATTGATTTTGGGTCTCAGGCAAGCTGAAGCGTGGGTGACCAGCCAAATATCCTTAAGTAGTTATGCGTTGTGGTTATCTACGTTGACCCTGATATTTATCGCGCCAGTTTATGAAGAAATTGTTTTCAGAGGCTGTTTATTCAACGCGTTCCAGTACTGGTTCAATAATAAAACCTGGCTGTCGTCAGTGGTGGTATCGGTCATTTTTGCCATCATGCATACGCAGTATGTGGATCTACGCACGTTGCTGATGTTGTTTCTTGTGTCGCAGGTGTTGATCCTGGCCAGACTGAAAAGCAACGGTCTGTTGATGCCAATTTTGCTGCATATAGTGATGAACGGGACGGTTGTTGCTCTGCAGATGGCGGCTCAGACGTTACAGCCAGGGTGATGAAGGCGATGCCCGGAACCCGGGCATCGTGGATTATACGTGCAGACGGTGATGCAAACGGGCACCAACCAATAGCGCCAGCACCAGCATCAGTGCGATAAACCCGCCCACGCCGTTCCAGCCATAGCTGTGCCAGAAAATACCCCCCAGTGTCCCGGCAATGCTTGAGCCCAGATAATAGCTGAACAGGTACAGTGAAGAGGCCTGGCCTTTAGCACGTTTGGCTCGCGGCCCGATCCAACTACTGGCCACGGAATGCGCCGCAAAGAACCCGGCTGAAAAAAGCAACATACCGGCAAAAATCAGCCATAACGAGGTAAACAGGGTCATTATTAGCCCGAACAACATCACGCCTGTCGAGAACAACATTACCGGGCCGCGCCCATAACGGGTGGTCATGGAACCGGCTTTAGGTGAGCTCCAGGTACCGGTAAGATAAGCCACGGACAACAAACCGACGACAGCCTGGCTGAGTTCCCACGGAGACAGCATCAGACGGTAGCCGATGTAGTTAAACAGTGTGACAAACGACCCCATCAGCAAGAACCCTTCTGCGAACAACAGCGGAAGTCCTCTGTCACGCCAGTGCAAACGGAAGTTGATAAATAACGTTTTAGGCCGTAACGATGTCGGTCTGAAGTGCCGTGATTCCGGTAAGATCTTCCAGAACATGAGCGCGGAGGCGAGGGCAAAGCAGCCAATAGCCGCCAGCGCAATTCGCCAGTTAAAAAAGTCAGTAAATACGCCGCTAATCAAACGACCACTCATACCACCAATCGAGTTCCCGCTGATGTATAAGCCCATTGAGAATGCGACAAAGCTCGGGTGAATTTCTTCACTCAAATAGGTCATTCCCACGGCCGCGACGCCGCTCAGTGAAAGTCCTATAAGAGCACGCATGATTAAAATACCGTGCCAGCTGGTCATCATCGTTGAAAGCAGCGTACAACAAGAGGCGAGCAGCAGCGCGGTCACCATTACCGGTTTACGGCCTATGGCGTCGGAAAGTGGGCCGGTAAACAGTAAGCCGATTGCCAGCATGGCCGTTGAGATAGAAAGCGAAATACTACTGCTGGCAGGAGAGACGCCAAACTCATGCGACAGCACGGGCAGTATGGGCTGGACGCAATAGAGAAGGGCAAATGTCGCCAGCCCGGCAGAAAAAAGCGCCAGCGTGACGCGCATAAAAGGGGATGTACCGCGTTTAATAAAACCATCCGGCGGATTGACTATCTGTTCATCAACATCGCCCGCCGGGGCGGTATCGACAGTAGTTGTACGGCTCACTTAAAATCCTTGCTCAATCATTTACATCTATACCCTGCGTTTTTCAAGCCACGCAATGCGACGTGAAATCCATAGGGTCTACAGGACCAGCCTTAAGAGTATGAAAATCACAATATTCTGTCTAATATATTAATAATCTCAAATAATATCTTAAGAATATGAATATTGAACTGCGTCACCTACGTTACTTTGTGGCAGTGGCGGAAGAGCTGCATTTTGGTCGTGCAGCGGCACGACTGAATATTTCGCAACCGCCGTTGAGCCAGCAGATCCAGATCCTCGAACAGCAGGTGGGTGCTCGGCTACTGGCGCGGACTAACCGCAGCGTGGCGCTTACCGCTGCCGGGAAACAGTTTCTGGCGGACAGTCGGCAGATCCTGGGGCTGGTAAATGAGGCTGCCGCCCGTGCCGAACGATTACACCTGGGAGAGTCGGGGGAACTGCGCATCGGTTTTACGTCATCAGCCCCGTTTATTAAGGCAGTGTCCGATACGCTGTCTCTTTTTCGCCAATGCTATCCAGCAGTGCATATGCAAACCCGTGAAATGAATACGCGCGAGCAAATTGCCCCGCTCAACGAGGGTGCACTGGATTTGGGGCTCTTGCGCAATACGCAACTTCCGGACACATTGGCGCGGGAGGTCATTTTGCATGAACCGCTGATGGCGATGATCCCACGCGCACATCCTCTGGCGCAAAAACCAGTGGTGACGCTGGCGGAGCTGGCCAATGAGCCATTTGTCTTTTTTGATCCGCATGTTGGAACGGGGTTGTATGACGATATTCTCGGCCTGATGCGCCGTTACGATCTGAAACCAACCATCACCCAGGAAGTCGGTGAGGCGATGACTATCATTGGACTGGTGGCCGCAGGGTTGGGGGTTTCCATTTTGCCAGCCTCTTTTAAACGGGTGCAATTGTATGAAATGTGTTGGATCCCTATTGCGGAAGACGATGCGGTCTCCGAAATGTGGTTGGTGTGGCCGAAGCATCATGAACAAAGCCACGCAGCGCAACGTTTTCGCCAGCAGCTTTTAGCCGCGGTGCAGCGCGGTTAATTTAGTTTAAAAATGGTCGAAAATGTGCAGTAAATCACAAGGCTAAGTAAAAAGTTGACGGAAACCATTGAAGTGCTTCACCATAGTCCGCAGATTATTTCGGAGCGCGAAAATAAAGGGAGTAAGTGGTGGTTGCTGATAGTCAGCCTGGGCATATCGATCAAATTAAGCAGACCAATGCGGGCGCGGTTTATCGTCTGATTGATCAGCTGGGACCGGTATCGCGTATTGATCTCTCTCGCCTGGCACAATTGGCCCCTGCCAGTATTACCAAAATTGTCCGAGAAATGCTGGAAGCGCATTTGGTGCAGGAGCTGGAAATAAAAGAAGCCGGTAACCGTGGACGTCCGGCTGTAGGGCTGGTGGTTGAAACAGAAGCCTGGCATTACCTTTCTATTCGTATTAGTCGTGGCGAGATTTTCCTGGCGCTGCGCGATCTGAGCAGCAAACTGGTGGTCGAGGATTGTCTTGAAATGGCGCTGGTCAGCGAGACACCGTTACTGGAACGGGTTGTTGCGCAAGTCGATCAGTTTTTTATCCGTCACCAGCAAAAACTCGAGCGCCTGACCTCTATCGCGATTACTTTACCCGGCATTATTGATACAGAAAATGGTATCGTACATCGCATGCCGTTCTATGATGACGTCAAAGAGATGCCGCTCGGCGAAACGCTGGAGCGGCATACCGGCGTACCGGTGTACATTCAGCACGATATCAGCGCCTGGACCATGGCAGAAGCGCTGTTTGGTGCATCACGCGGGGCGCGTGATGTTATTCAGGTAGTCATCGATCACAACGTGGGTGCAGGGGTGATCACTGATGGTCATTTACTGCATGCAGGCAGCAGCAGTCTGGTCGAAATAGGTCATACGCAGGTGGACCCTTACGGCAAACGTTGCTACTGCGGTAACCATGGGTGTCTGGAGACGATCGCCAGCGTCGACAGCGTGCTGGAACTGGCGCAGGTGCGACTGAAGCAGTCAATGAGCTCCTCTCTGCACGGACAACCGTTGACGGTAGACGCACTGTGTCAGGCGGCCATGCAGGGCGATTTATTGGCGAAAGATATTATTAGCGGCGTTGGAACCCATGTCGGTCGTATCCTGGCCATCATGGTGAATTTGTTCAACCCGCAAAAAATATTGATAGGATCCCCACTCAGTAAAGCCGCTGACATTTTGTTCCCGACCATTGCTGACAGCATTCGTCAACAGGCGCTTCCGGCCTACAGCCAGCACATTGTTGTCGAAAGTACGCAATTTTCGAATCAGGGGACGATGGCGGGGGCCGCCCTCGTTAAGGACGCGATGTATAACGGTTCTTTGTTGATTCGTCTATTACAGGGTTAACATTTTTTAACTGTTGTACGAAAAATTGCGCTATCTCAAGCTGGTTCTGGCCGTCATACCTTAGACTTTCTCCACTGTTTTATTTTCCTGACTTATATTTTCATAGCATACGGTGGAGTTAGTGATGCTGAAGCGTTTCTTTATTACAGGTACAGACACTTCTGTTGGGAAGACCGTGGTTTCCCGCGCATTACTACAAGCGTTAGCGTCAGGGGGTAAACGTGTGGCGGGTTACAAACCCGTCGCCAAAGGCAGCAAAGAGACACCGGAAGGTATGCGCAATAAAGATGCGCTGGTGCTGCAAAGCGTGTCATCCATCGAACTGCCGTACGAGGCGGTTAACCCTATCGCGCTGAGCGAAGACGAAAGCAGCGTGGCGCATAGTGGTCCGGTTAACTACACCCTGTTATCCAATGGACTGGCAAGCCTGAGTGAGAAGGTTGATCACGTTGTTGTTGAAGGCACAGGCGGCTGGCGTAGTCTGATGAACGATCTGCGTCCGTTATCGGAGTGGGTGGTACAGGAGCAACTCCCGGTTTTGATGGTGGTGGGTATTCAGGAAGGCTGTATTAACCATGCCATTCTTACCGCACAGGCGATTGCCAGTGACGGGCTGCCGTTGATTGGCTGGGTAGCGAACCGTATTAACCCGGGGCTGGCGCATTATGCCGAAATCATCGACGTGCTAAGCAAAAAATTACCGGCACCGTTGATTGGTGAATTGCCTTATTTGCCACGAGCAGAGCAGCGCGAGCTTTCTCAGTACATTCGTCTGTCAATGCTCGGCAGCGTGTTGTCTGTAGATAGAGTCACGGCGTAACGTTCGCGACAGCACTGACGCCACGACGCAAGCCATCAACAGGCCGGGGAGCAGTCGATACTCCCCGGTCATTTCACAAACCATCAATGTCGACATAATGGGGGCATGGGTCGTCGCCGCCAGCAGTGTAGCCATTCCTGTTAAGCCCAACAGTACCGCAATGTCATCCGTCCCCGGAAGCCAGAATCCCCATACCCGACCCATCAACATACCGACAGATAAACCGACAAACAGCGTTGGTGTAAACACGCCGCCGGGTGCCCCTGACCCGCTACTGGCGAGCACGGCCAGCAATTTGCAAATGAAAATTCCGCTGATGACGGCGAGCAAAGGGGGAGAGAGTAAATACGATTGTACCACGCTGTAGCCGTTGCCCCAGACCGCAGGAGTGAGTAGCGACAACAGGCCAACGATCAGCCCGCCCAGGGCTAACTGGCCAGGCGGTGCGAGTTTTAAGCGCAAAAAGCCGTTGTGGCTGGTGGTCATAAGCCACATAAAAAGAGGTCCGCAGAGACCGGCTAACAGACCAGTGCTGATAATCATCACATATTCCAGCACATGCAGTTCCCGAGTCAGATGAACGGTATACAGCAGCGCGTTGCTGTCGCTAAGCGCATTGGTGGTTAACAATGCGACGACGGCGGAGACAACCACCGGCCCTAATGAGGCGAGGATCAACGTGCCAAACAGCACTTCGGCAATAAATAAGCTACCCGCCAACGGCGCGTGATACGCACCAGCCATACCCGCAGCCGCCCCGCAGGCAATCCATAATTTCCATTCCGAACGCGGTGTGAAACGTTGTGCGAAGCACGAGGCTGCCAGTGCGGCCAATAAAATCATTGCCCCTTCACGACCAATGGCGCTGCCGCTTGCCACGACGACCAAAGAGGCCAGTGATTTCACCAGACTTGCGCTGACGTCGAACTGTCCGTCAGTCTGCAGGGCTTCCATATAGTCTGTGGGGGCCTGTGGGCGTAAACGATTACATTTTTGCCAGCCCCAAAGCAAGAGTCCTGCCGCCAGACCACCGAGCGCAGGTGTCAGCATGCGTCTGAACGGCGGCAGATTTGTCGCGGCGTTGACCAGGCTTCCCGTATCGTTACTCAGGAACAGCCACTCAAGCAATTGCATCGCATGACGAAACCCTGCAACGGCCAGGGCTGCAAGGATACCAATCAGCGCGGCGATCAGTAGACGCCGAAACAGGGTACGCAGGTCAGGATAAGCATGTAAACGATGCATGGGTTGCCAGACAGGAAAATTCAGACGGTCTATTTTGCGGGTAATTAGCCGCAGAAGCAAAAGCTCAGCGTGCGAAACTCAGCGGGAAATGGGCAGGAAATATCCTGCCCGTGGGTGATATTAACGGAACAAGGGTTTATCTGCCACCGGCACTAATAACTGCGACTGCCATTGTGCCAGTGTCAGGCGTGCCAGTTTACCCAACGCCTGGTAGAACGGATGGTCCGCCTTCTCGATAAAAACGTCGAGGAAGCGAGCCGACCACGGCAGTAAATGCCAGGCCAGCAATTGCTCACATTCGGTGTGGCGGCCATTTTCGGCAAGCCAGGCTGTCAGCAGTAACAACGAACCAAAGTGATCTTCTGGCTCATTCTGTTGCAGCGCAAACTGAATGCCGTTGTCGCGCATCCATTGACGTAACGCCAGCGTGGAATCACCAAACAACACGTTTTCGCGATCCAGCCAGACCGAACCCCAGGGCGGGGATGGCAATGCGTAGGGGCCGATAAACAAACGTTGCCAGGCTTGCGGGAGCGTTTCATCGCTATCTGTCTGCATCTGAGCAGCCAGCGGCGACAACGTAGCTTCCGGCAGCGGCCACTGTGCTTGCCAGCCATCAGCTTTTAACGCACTGACCATCGCAGCTGCTTCGGCGCTATCTGGCGCATAGTAGAACAACGCGCCCAGAACGCGCGCAGCGGTTGAAAAGTTGTCACATTGTGAAAAATGGGTCATGCAAACAATCCTGAACAGTGCGGGTTGCCCCGCACCCGAGAGTTAACCTGCAACAGCCATTCCGACTGTCATATGCAAACCATAAAACAAACCACGACCAATGATTTCACCGGCCAGGACTAAAAGTAAACCTAACGCCAGCCCAGCGGCATGCGGGTCTTTGCGGCGAATAAGCGGGCAGATCCAGCACCCAAGACCTGCGGCCAGCAAGACGATGCGCCACAGCTGTAAGCGGCCATAGTCAGGTACCAGCGCATTGGCGAATTGCACTGAGCTGTGGATTGTGCCGAGGGAAAGTCCCTGCAGGACAATCACACCCGCGCTAACCAGCAACGCCAGCACACTGATCCCCGCGAACACGTTGGCATTAAAAGAAACACCAGCAGCACGCAGTAGCAGGGCGGCAAAGAGTGGCCCGCTCAGAAGCAGGGTCATGAAAAAGGCCACCGTAGTGTAACCATTATACCAGGTCGGTACGGTATCTATCTGGTAAACGTTGGTCATCGCCCAGACAAACACCACGCCCAGCAGCATGCTTACCAGCAGCCATATTTTACCTAATGCAGCAGGCATTTTACCGAGAAAAGCGACCAGCCACCATAAACCACCGGCGGCAAAAAACAGCGAGCCGCTGGCAATTTCATTACTTAGCGCTGACTCACCGATTCTGTTCAGCGAGTTAAATGCGCGTAACGGAGACCCTAAATGCATAACCGAGGCCAGGAATGCGATGCCCATTACCAGCCAAAGAAAAAACATACTGCGAACAATGCGCTGTCTTACAACATCGTCTTTAGCGGTAAACCAACCCAGCCCACTGACGATTAGCGCGCCTGCCACGCATTGGCCCAGAACCGTGAACAGTACCAGCGGCCATTCATGCCATCCACTTCCCATTTTAGACCTCCTTCGGATTAGCCAGATAACCCGTGGTATCCCCGGTCGG
>NZ_SZXJ01000009.1:651-876 GCF_005281345.1 Citrobacter sp. wls619 | reverse complement strand
AGTGGTGGGCGGATTATCTGGATGCGAATACTGACGGGTATATTTCACCTTACCGCTATGCCGCGCCACTGAAAAACGCATCGTAATCAATTTATTAAAGGGAGAACGGGTGTTCTCCCTTTGGTGCGTTTCAACCTGAGAATTACTTCAACAGGTCAATCAACCGCAGCAGAGCCAGTAAAAGCTCCAGTACGGCAATGATCACAATCAGCTTACGCGTCAACG
>NZ_SZXJ01000009.1:0-556 GCF_005281345.1 Citrobacter sp. wls619 | reverse complement strand
CGTCCGGCAGTCAGGGCTTGAAATCGGTCTGGCCTGAAGCGTGATAACCCCAGCGTCTGGCATTATAAAGACCGGGAGCGTTTGTTTGCAACGGGAAACAAAGCGGGTTAAACTTACCCTGCTAGGATTGTATTATCACGCAACGCCGCTCAGGCCACCATCCGTAGCTTGAGAGCGAAAAATAAAGAACCCTGCCTCACCAGCAGGGTTTTTTATTTTCTGCGATCGGCCTTCCAGAGTGTCTCTTGATGTTGACGGTTAATCGCGGTATCTTTTACTCGCACCTGCAAGTTCAGGTGCCGGGTTTGACAGCCTGAACCACAAAGCGGACAGCCGCTCATTTTGTAATGCGGTTTTTTTGTGTCCGTAATGAACCGAGTTACGTCCATATTATGGTGGGGCGTAGCGGGGGAGCCTTTGCGCTCGCCGGTTTCTTTGTGGCCGGTCTGTCAACCCTGTTACGTCTCACCACCCCGTTTGACAGCGGTCTGGTGAGGTTTGCAAAACCACACAAAGAGGCTGCCATTATGGCTACGATCCCCACCGAAACACACCC
>NZ_SZXJ01000008.1:396-43737 GCF_005281345.1 Citrobacter sp. wls619 | reverse complement strand
TCAGGCTGACAAGGGGAAATTTAAAATAACTTTTCGACTGCGTGTTTTTTCACCAAAACAACCATTAACATGCCATAAAATAAGCAATTTGCCGTTTTTGCAGCCGCAATCACACTCCCTGATGGCATACTAATGAATAAGAAAAAGCGTAAGGAAGAACATTCATGCCTTTAAATGCCCAACAGATAGCTGCCCAAAAGAATCTTTCCTATGTTCTGGCAGAAAAGCTGGCTCAGAGAATATTAAAAGGTGAATACGCACCCGGCGCCATCCTGCCAGGTGAAATTGAGCTGGGCGATCAGTTTGGCGTGAGCCGAACTGCGGTAAGGGAAGCAGTTAAGACATTAACGGCTAAAGGTATGGTATTACCGCGCCCACGTATTGGTACACGCGTTATGCCGCAGGCAAACTGGAACTTCCTCGATCAGGAGCTGCTCACCTGGTGGATGACGGAAGATAATTTCCCACAGGTCATTAAACACTTTCTGGTGATGCGTATTAGCCTGGAGCCTCAGGCTTGTTCACTGGCGGCGACGATTGGTACAGCAGAGCAGAAAGCCCATCTCAATACATTAATGGAAGAGATGGTCGAGCTGAAAAGAAACTTCAGACGCGAACGTTGGATTGAAGTTGATATTGCCTGGCATGAGCACATTTATGAAATGAGCGCGAATCCATTCCTGATATCCTTCGCATCATTGTTCCATTCCGTTTATCAGACCTACTTTACGTCGATTACCTATAACGATGTGGTCAAGCTGGATTTGCATCAGGCCATTGTCGATGCAATCGAAGATAGCGATGGCGAACGCGCCTTTGCCGCCTGTCAGGCATTACTGATAGCACCGAACGAGCTCCCGGATAAATAATCTATGTCAGAAAAGAAATCGCGCAGTATGGCTGGATTGCCATGGATAGCCGCCATGGCCTTTTTTATGCAGGCATTAGATGCCACTATCCTCAACACGGCCTTACCCGCAATAGCACATAGTCTTAACCGCTCCCCGCTTGCCATGCAATCAGCCATTATCAGCTATACCCTGACAGTCGCTATGCTGATCCCGGTGAGTGGATGGTTGGCTGACAGATTCGGGACCCGGCGCGTATTTATGATTGCCGTTAGCCTGTTTACGTTGGGATCGTTGGCTTGTGCACTTTCCAGCTCATTAAGTGAACTGGTGGTTTTCCGCGTGATACAGGGTATCGGTGGCGCAATGATGATGCCTGTTGCCCGTCTGGCATTATTGCGTGCTTACCCGCGCAGCGAACTGCTCCCCGTACTTAATTTCGTGACCATGCCCGGCCTTGTTGGACCGATTTTAGGTCCGGTGCTGGGTGGCGTGCTGGTAACGTGGGCCAGTTGGCACTGGATCTTCCTGATAAATATTCCCATCGGCATAGCCGGTATCTTCTATGCCCGCAAATATATGCCAAACTTCACCACACCACGCCGCGGCTTCGATATGACCGGTTTCTTTCTCTTTGGTCTAAGCCTGGTGCTGTTTTCCAGCGGTGTTGAGTTGTTTGGCGAGAAACTTGTTGCCAGTTGGGTCGCACTTGGCATTATTCTCACCAGCATTGTGCTACTGCTCGCCTACATTCGCCATGCGCGTCGCCATCCGACACCGCTGATTGCGCTTCCTATCTTTAAAACGCGAACCTTTTCTGTTGGCATCGCCGGAAACCTTGCTACTCGCCTGGGAACAGGGTGCGTACCGTTCTTAATGCCGCTAATGCTGCAGGTAGGATTTGGATACCCGGCACTCATTGCCGGTTGCATGATGGCGCCGACAGCGCTGGGCTCCATTCTGGCGAAATCGATGGTGACGCAGGTGCTGCGCCGACTCGGCTACCGGACCACACTGGTAGGTGTTACGGTGTTCATCGGCCTGATGATTGCACAGTTCTCGTTGCAGTCTCCAGCCATGCCGGTCTGGATGCTAATCCTGCCACTGTTCATTTTAGGTATGGCGATGTCCACCCAGTTTACCTCGATGAATACCATTACCCTGGCAGATTTGACTGATGAGAACGCCAGCAGCGGCAACAGCGTTTTAGCCGTTACGCAGCAGCTGTCTATTAGTTTAGGGGTTGCCATCAGCGCCGCGGTTCTGCGTATCTACGAAGGTATGGAAGGAACCAATACGGTCGAACAGTTCCACTATACCTTTATTACAATGGGCGCGATCACCGTCGTATCGGCGCTGATGTTTATGCTGTTAAGAGCCAAAGATGGGCGCAATCTGATCAAAGAGCGGCATAAGCCTAAACCGACCCCCGCGCCATCAGAACGGGAGTAAGCTGCAAGCGCTGCTGCTGCAATGCGGGCTGTGCCATACGGTGGATTAACACATCAATGGCCAGTTCGCCCAACTCATCTTTCGGTTGGTGGATAGTTGTCAGCGGCGGCGTCATATAGCGCGCCAGTTCTATGTCATCATAACCGACTACCGCCATATCCTGCGGGATACGCAACCCAGACTGATATAAAGCCTGATATGCTCCAACCGCCATCGCGTCATTACCGGTAAAAACAGCCTGCGGGCGATCTTTATGCGACAACAGCGTTTGCATAGCTTCAAACCCACCGCCAAACTCGAAGTCACCGGTGATCTCGTAACCGTCCGGGATCGCCAGCCCTGCACGTTTCATTGCCGCGCGATACCCTTCCAGACGCAGACGCGCCGGTGTTTTATCCAGAGGTCCCGTGATGCAGGCAATGCGCGTAAACCCTTTCTCGATAAGATGCTGAGTGGCTAAATCCCCACCTAACAGGGAGTTATCCTGAATCAGATCGCTTTCACCATCAAAAGGCGACCAGTCCATCATAACGGTGGGTATAGAAGGATAACGCTGCATGATTTCTCTGGAAGGCTGATGTGTTTCCGTGCAGAGCAGCAGCAAACCGTCTACCCGCTTTTGCATCAAGGTTTCCAGATTACGGTTCATACGCTGCTCATCACCTTCGGTGTTGCACAACACCAGGCTGTAGCCGCGCTCAAAGCAGCTACGTTCAACACCACGAACCAGCTCAGAATAAAAGGGATTGGTACTGGCTGTGATTAACATGCCAATAGTGCGGGTCTGATTCAGTTTGAGACTACGCGCCAACGCGGAAGGCGCATAGTTAAGCGCTTTGATCGCCGCATCAACTTTGTCAGTGATCGCCTCACTGACAAAGCGATCTTTATTAATGACGTGAGAAACCGTCGACGTGGAAACACCCGCCAGGCGGGCAACGTCCTTCATTGTAGCCAAGCGTTACCTCTGTTGACTTAAAAACGCTTCGATTTCTTCACGCCATGGAACGGAAGGCTGTGCACCTTTACGTGTGACCGCAATCGCCGCGGCAGCATGTGCAAAACGGATAGCTTCCGATAGCGGAGTCTCTTCCAGTAACGCTGTGATTAACGCGCCGTTAAAGGTATCTCCGGCAGCGATAGTATCAACAGCATCCACTTTAAACCCGGGCACACGACGACCTTCACCGTTTACGCTGGCCCACACACCGCGACTGCCTAAGGTAATCAGTACAGTATGAATACCCTTCGCGTGCAACGCCTGCGCCGCTTTAGCTGCATCTTCATCGTTTTCGACCCGGATCCCCGTCAGCTTTTCAGCTTCGGTTTCATTTGGGGTAATAATATCCACCAGCGCCAGCAACTCGTCGGATAGTTCACGTGCCGGGGCCGGATTCAGGGCAACCGTAGTCTTGTTTTGCTGCGCTATCTTTGCCGCAGCCAACACGCTTTCGATCGGTGATTCTAACTGCATCAGTAACGCAGACGCCTGAGCAATACGGTCGCGCTGTGCTTCCACTAACGCCGGAGAAAGAGCAGCATTCGCGCCGGCATGAATACCGATAACGTTCTCACCTTCGGCATTCACAAAAATCAGCGCCACACCGGTCGATTCCCCCGAAATTACGCTAATCGGGGCAATATCAATATTATCGCGGGCTAACTGTTTACGAACACTTTCGCCAATATCGTCATCCCCCGTACAGGCAATGAACGCGATATTCGCGCCACTACGCCCTGCAGCAACCGCCTGATTCGCGCCTTTACCGCCAAACGCCACCTGATATTGGCTACCGGTTACGGTTTCACCCGGTGTCGGGAAAGAGTTAAGGTTGAGGATGTGATCGGCATTAATGCTGCCAAGAACAACGAGGTTGCCTGCGGTTTTCATGTTAGGTATTCCAAGTCAAAGTGCGCCACCGGGTTAGGGTGGCGCGTGCCCTGCTTTTCTTTTTACGCTTTCATCTTCAGAACCAGGTCTAACGATGGCGTATTTATGTCTCCATCAGGCCACGAGCGGCCTGAATCGGTATTACTGCTTGATGACCAGCTTCAGGTCAACCGGATATTTAGCCTGAACCTTCTCGCCTTTCAGGACTTTATCCGCAGTCTCAACGCCTTTCGCGCCAATCTGATCCGGCAACTGAGCAATTGTCGCAGCCAGTTTGCCATCATTTACTGCTTTTTCGCCATCAGGTGTGCCGTCAAATCCAACCACCATCACATCAGATTTACCTGCAGTTTGCAGTGCGCGCAATGCACCCAGCGCCATTTCATCGTTCTGGGCAAATACCGCCTGCACATCAGGATGTGCGGTCAGCAGGTTCTGCATGACGTTCAGGCCTTTGGTACGGTCGAAGTCTGCCGGCTGGCTGGCCAGTACGTTAAATTTGTGTGCCGCAACGGCCTGCTGGAAACCTTCGCCACGCTCACGCGCCGCGGACGTTCCGGCAATGCCCTGCAGTTCAATAACTTTCGCGCCTTCACCAGCTTTCTTCGCGATGTAATCACCCGCAATTTTGCCGCCCAGCACGTTATCAGACGCAATATGGCTTACCACTTCGCCTTTAGACGCTACGCGGTCAAGAGTGATAACCGGAATCTTCGCCTGGTTAGCCATCTTCACAGCGTTACCCACGGCATCGGAGTCCGTCGGGTTAATCAGCAGAATTTTAGTCCCGCGAACCGTGAGGTCCTGAACGTTAGCCAGCTCTTTCGCCGGGTTATTCTGTGAATCCAGAATCACCAGGTTGTAGCCCAGCTTATCCGCCTCTTTTTGCGCGCCATCTTTCAGGGAGACAAAGAACGGGTTATTAAGCGTGGAGACCACCAGCGCAATGGTATCTTTCGCCATCGCATTCGCGCTCACGGTGGCGCTCAGCGCAACAGCAGAAACCAGGGTAGCCAGTTTTTTCATGTTCATATTTAAGATGTCCTGTAATCGTTGTTACTGCTTTTTGTTGTCTACCAGTACCGCCAGCAAAATCACCACCGCTTTGACGATCATCTGGTAATAGGAGGATACACCTAACAAATTCAAACCATTATTGAGGAAACCAAGAATCAATGCGCCGATCAGCGTCCCAACAATTCGTCCTTTACCGCCCGCCAGGCTGGTACCGCCTAACACCACCGCTGCAATAGCATCCAGCTCGTAGCCGGTACCCGCCGTGGGTTGTGCAGAGGAAAGACGCGCCACTTCAATGATGCCCGCCAGCGAAGCCAGCAGCCCACAGAGTGAATAAACGATGATTTTGATTTTACTGACGCTGATACCAGACAGACGCGTTGCCGCTTCGTTACCGCCCAGCGCATAGATATATCGGCCCAGACGGGTGTGATGCAGCATGTACCACGCCGCCAGGAAGACAATCCCCATAATCCACACCGGCGTCGGGACGCCTAACGGACGACCAATACCAAACCAGCCAAACAGATCGGCATTGTCGGTAAAGCCGGTATTTACCGGACTCCCATTGGTGTACACCATCGTCACACCACGCAGCAGCAGCATCATCACCAGCGTGGCGATAAATGCCTGTACGCGACCTTTTGCGACAATCACCCCGGTTAACGCACCAACAGCAGCGCCCAGCGCCAATGCTGCCGCGACGGCGACCAGCGCGTTGACTTCAATTCCTACAATGGAAGCCGCAACCGCACCGGTGAGCGCCAGCAGGGAACCAACGGACAGATCGATACCCGACGTCAGGATGACCAGCGTCATGCCAACGGCCATAATGGCATTTACCGACGTTTGCTGGAGAATATTGAACAGGTTATTAACAGTAAAAAAGTTCGGGCTCATGGTGGAAACAATCGCAATCAGCACTAACAGAGCGATGAGCGACTTTTGCTCCAGAAGCCATGCTTTAGTGAAATAACGGCGACCAGAAACAGCCTGGGTTGTCATCTTTTTTACTCCTGATTCACGCGATTAAGCTTGCCCACAGCGGCAGCCATTAATACTTCCTGAGTGGCCTGCTCGCGAGTGAACTCACCGCCGAGATGCCCTTCATGCATAACGATAATTCGATCGCTCATGCCCAACACTTCTGGCATCTCAGAAGAGACCAGAATGATGCTCAGCCCATCGGCCTTAAACTGGTTGATAAGCTGATAGATTTCTTTCTTGGCGCCAACATCAACACCGCGTGTTGGCTCATCGAGGATCAGCACTTTGGGTCGGGTCATCAAACCGCGTGCAATCGCCACTTTCTGCTGGTTACCGCCAGAAAGCAGGCCGATAGCCTGTTCCATCGATGGCGTTTTCACATTGAACAGACGGATAAAATCACCTACCGCCTGCTGCTCATCTTTATGCTTCAGGCTTCCACCAGCGCGGCTGAAATAGCGCAGTGCAGTTAACGACATGTTCTCTTTCACCGACATGCCCAGCACTAAACCATCGCGTTTGCGGTCTTCAGAAATATAGACGATACCGTTAGCCAGGCCATCCTGCGGCGAACGGGTAACCACTTCATGGCCATCCAGTGTGACGTAACCGCTGGTACGCGGCAGTGCACCGTACAGGACTTTCATCAATTCGGTTCGCCCGGCCCCCATCAGGCCCGATACCCCAAGGATCTCGCCTTTGCGCAGCGTGAATGAAACACTGTTCACCCCTGGGCCGCACAGGTTATCGACTTTCAGGCGTACATCACCCGGCGCTTTATCCAGACGCGGGTACTGATCTTCCAGCTTACGTCCCACCATCATTTCAATCAGCGAATCTTCGGTTAACGAGGCAACTTCACGCTCGGCAATAAACTGCCCGTCGCGGAAAACGGTCACGTCATCGCAAATCTCGAAGATCTCTTTCATACGGTGGGAGATATAGACGATGCCACGCCCCTGCGATTTAAGTTCGCGGATCACGCGGAACAGAGATTCGGTTTCGGTATCGGTAAGGGCGTCGGTCGGTTCATCCATCACGATGACCTTCGATTCAAAGCTCAGCACTTTGGCAATTTCAACCATCTGCTGATCGCCAATCGACAACTCACCCACCAGCCTGTCGCTTTTAAAGCGCAGATTGAGTTTGGCAAGCAGCAGATCGGCTTCGGCATACATCTTCTTCCAGTCTATTTTGCCAAAGCGATTTACAAACTCACGACCAAGAAAAATGTTCTCAGCGATGGTGAGTTGCGGGATCAGGTTCAGCTCCTGGTGAATAATGCCAATCCCGGCTTCCTGGGAGGATTTTGGTCCGTTGAAGGTGGTTTCTTTCCCCAACCATAATAAAGAACCGGCATCACGGGTATAGATACCGGTCAGTACTTTCATCATGGTGGATTTGCCCGCGCCGTTTTCGCCTACCAGCGCCATTACGCGACCTGGATAGACATTCAATGCGGCGCCAGATAGCGCTTTTACGCCGGGGAACGCTTTGTCGATCCCTTTGAGTTGCAGTAATGCGTTCATGATGGCCTCAGAACGTGACGCCAGCACAAAGAATAATATTCGCATACGGAGAACACTCTCCGCTGCGAATTACCGCCTGACTGTCTGCGGTTTGTTTTTTGAAATGTTCATGCGTGGTGTAACGAATTTCTATGGTGTTTCCCTGGTGTTGCTGCAGTTGCTCAATGTGGTTGAGCAACGTTTCGTGGAGTTGCGGATTATGTTGTTTAATTTCCGTCGCGAGAATGGCCGCCTCGACCTGCATTTCACGCGTGACCACATCCAATACCTGCATAAAAGAAGGTACGCCCTGGGTTAATGCCATATCGATACGGGCTGTGCTATTCGGGATGGGTAAACCCGCATCACATACCACCAGCGTATCGGTATGCCCCAGACGGGAGATCACCGATGAAATTTCAGAGTTGAGTACCGTGCCTTTCTTCATTTTCTTTCCCCACTAGCGAAACGTTTCGCTGACGATAAGTTTAGTCTGAAGGGTGCACAGAAAACCACCGCGAGGTTACGAAAATGTGATCGCCATCGAAACGTTTCGCAAGGATTGTCATGAGATGAAAAGAAAACTGAGAGGGGCCAAACAAAACGCCCCCTTTCACAATGAAAGAGGGCGTTCGCAACATTAAATCTCGACCTGAGTACCGAGTTCAATAACCCGGTTAGGCGGAATTTCAAACTGGTCCGGCGCACGTAGCGCGTTACGCTGCAACAGCAAATACAGCTTACCGCGCAGGCGCAAATACCATGGCCGTTTGCCAACAATCAGCGACTCATGCGACATAAAGAAGGAGGTTTCCATCATCCGGCAACTTAAGCCTTCCAGACCACAGCGGTGGAACACTTCTTCAACGTTTGGCGTTTCACGCCAGCCATAACTGGCCACCACGCGCCAGAAGGTAGGCGATAACTGCTCAATCTGTACTCTACGTACATTGTGTACATAGGGTGCGTCTTCCGTGCGCAGCGTCAGCAGAATAACGCGTTCATGCAACACTTTGTTGTGTTTGAGATTATGCAGCAGCGCAAACGGGATGACGTTCAACGCACGGGACATATACACCGCCGTTCCTGGCACGCGCACCGGTGGGGATTTCTCCAGCGAGGCAATCATCGCCTCCAGAGAGTTACCGTGCTCATGCATACGACGCAGCAGACGGAAGCGTTCGCTTTTCCAGGTCGTCATAATCGTGAACATCACCAGACCCAGCGAGAGCGGCAACCAGCCGCCTGAAACGAGCTTATCGAGGTTTGCAGAGAACAACGGAACATCGATGCACAGGAACGCAACCAGGATCAGGAAGACGAAGTATTTATTCCAGTGCCAGTTTTGCCGCGCCACGGTCGTCGACAGAATGGACGTCAGTACCATCGTTCCCGTTACCGCAATACCGTACGCAGCAGCCAGATTACTGGAGTGCTCAAAGCTCACGATCACGATAACCACGGCGAAATAAAGCATCCAGTTTACGAAAGGAATATAGATCTGACCCGATTCCATTTCTGAAGTATGGATAATCCGCATCGGCGATAAATACCCCAGACGCACAGCCTGGCGCGTCAGTGAGAATACGCCGGAGATCACCGCCTGAGAGGCGATAACCGTTGCCAGCGCGGCAAGAATCAGCAGCGGTATCAACGCCCAGTCCGGCGCCAGCAGGAAGAACGGGTTTTTGATCGCTTCGGGATGCTTTAACAGCAACGCACCCTGACCAAAATAATTCAACACCAGCGAAGGCAATACGACGGAGAACCATGCCAGGCGAATCGGTAACTTACCGAAGTGGCCCATATCCGCATACAACGCTTCAACACCGGTAATCGACAGCACCACCGCGCCCAGCGCAATAAAGGACAGCGTTTTGAATTCCAGGAAGAAATGAACAGCCCAATACGGATTTAGGGCATGCAACACTTCCGGATTCGCAATAATGCTGCGTACACCCAGCACGGCAAGTACCAGGAACCATATCAGCATAATCGGCGCAAACAGCTTACCGACCATGCCGGTACCGTGTTTTTGAATCAAAAACAGCAGGGTAAGTACGATAATAGAGAGAGGAACAATCCAGGTATCCAGCTGTGGAGCAATAATCTCCAGACCTTCAATCGCCGACATCACCGAAATGGCTGGCGTAATCACCACCTCGCCATAGAAAAAGCTGCCGCCAATCAATCCCATAATCACCAGCATCGAGGTCGTTCGCGCCGACGTATTACGCCCGGCCAACGACATCAGCGTCAGGATCCCGCCTTCCCCGGCGTTATCAGCACGCATAACAAATGACAGATATTTAACGGAAACAACCAGGATCAGCAGCCAGAAAATCAGCGAGAGAAAACCAAACACGGCATCACGTTCAACGCCAAAACCAAACTGCCCGGACAAACATTCACGAAGCGTATAAAGTGGGCTGGTACCAATATCACCGTAGACAACCCCAATGGCCGCGAGGGTAATCGCAGACAATGATTGCTTATTATCAGTGCTCATAGACTCGTCTTTCGTTTATACACATCATCGTTCAGGCTACCTCCGCGTTGGCTGCATTCGTTATTCCGCCCATCCCAGGGAATAACTCCATTGCCGCCTTGGTGCAGCTTGATTGATATGGTGTATATATAAGAAATGTGTGCGTCGTCCCTTGGCCCACAAAAAGGCGCACAGTATGCACGATTAATCGCAAAATCGTACCCCTAAATGAGACCAGATTAATCTGGCTCAAAGAAAAATAAACGCGCCTTCAGTCTATTACAGCCCAGGGGCTAAACATCTATACTCGCTGTTTAACGCGGTACATTTGGCGAAAGGACGCCACTTCATTATGGCTCACCCACATTTATTAGCGGAAAGAATTTCCCGTCTGAGCAATGCGCTGGAAAAGGGACTTTATGAACGTAGCCACGCCATTCGCCTTTGTCTGCTGGCCGCGCTCAGCGGCGAGAGCGTCTTCTTATTAGGCCCTCCAGGGATCGCGAAAAGCTTAATCGCTCGCCGACTGAAGTTTGCCTTTAAAAATGCCCGTGCTTTCGAATATCTGATGACGCGCTTCTCGACACCTGAAGAGGTCTTTGGCCCGCTATCCATTCAGGCGCTTAAAGACGAAGGTCGCTATGAGCGCTTAACAGCAGGCTATCTTCCTGAAGCCGAAATTGTTTTTCTCGATGAAATCTGGAAAGCAGGCCCGGCCATTCTCAACACCCTGCTGACCGCCATTAACGAACGCCACTTCCGCAACGGCGCACACGAGGAGAAAATCCCGATGCGCCTGCTGGTCGCGGCCTCCAACGAACTACCTGAAGCGGACAGCAGCCTGGAAGCATTGTACGACCGTATGCTGATTCGCCTGTGGCTGGATAAAGTCCAGGACAAGGCCAATTTCCGCTCCATGCTGTTAAGCCAGCAGGATGAAAGTGACAACCCCGTTCCAACAACGTTACAAGTGACGGATGAAGAGTACTACCAGTGGCAAAAAGACATTGGCAAAATCACGCTTCCCGATCGTGTATTTGAATTGATTTTCACCCTGCGCCAGCAACTGGATGCGCTACCGAACGCCCCCTACGTATCTGACCGTCGCTGGAAAAAGGCAATCCGCCTGTTGCAGGCCAGCGCCTTCTTTAGCGGACGCGATGCCGTTGCACCAATCGATCTTATTCTGCTGAAAGATTGCCTGTGGTACGACGCGCAAAGCCTGAATCTGATGCAGCAACAAATCGAAATATTGATGACCGGGCACGCCTGGCAGCAACAGACAATGTTGACGCGCCTTGGGGCAATAATGCAGCGCCGCATCCAGCTACAGCAACAGCAAAGTGATAAAACGGCCTTCACGGTGATCCGTCAGGGCGGCATGTTCAGCCGCCGTCCTCATTATGATTTACCGCCGGAAGCCACATCTTCAATCGTGACATTACTGCTGCAAAAGCCCTTAAAGCTGCATGATATGGAAGTTATCCATATTGCCTTTGAACGCGGCGCTCTGGAGCTATGGCTGACTAAAGGCGGTGAGATCCGCGGAAAATTAAACGGTATCGGATTTGCCCAGACGCTGAATATGGAAGTCGACAGCGCTCAGCACCTGGTGGTACGCGACGTCAGCTTACAGGGTTCTCGACTGGCGTTACCTGGTGCATCAGAAGAAGGCATGCCCAGTGAGATAAAACAGCAGCTTGAAGCGCTCGACAACGAATGGCACCAGCAGCACAGCGAATTTAGTGAACAGCAAAAATGTCTGTTTATCCATAGTGACTGGTTAGGCCGCATTGAGGCCAGCCTGCAGGACGTCGGTACGCAGATCCGACAGGCACAACAATGCTGACCCTTGATACGCTGAATATCATGCTGGCGGTCGGCGAAGAGGGGATGATCGAAGAGATGATCATCGCACTGCTGGCTTCCCCGCAGATGGCGGTCTTTTTCAAAAAATTTCCCCGGCTAAAAAAAGCGATTACTGACGATGTTCCCCGCTGGCGTGAAGCTTTACGTAGCCGCCTCAAAGATACCCACGTACCGCCGGAGCTCACAGAAGAGGTTATGTGCTATCAGCAAAGTCAGCTCCTCTCCACTCCGCAGTTTATCGTCCAGCTGCCGCAAATCTTAGCGCTCCTGCACCGACTCCACTCACCATGGGCTGGGCAAGCGCAGCAACTGGTCGATGACAACAGTACGTTTACGCCCGCACTGCATACACTATTTCTCCAGCGCTGGCGCCTGAGCCTGGTGGTGCAAACCACCACGCTTAATCAGCAGCTACTGGAAGAAGAACGCGAACAGTTGCTCAGTGAAGTGCAGGAACGGATGACGCTCAGTGGCCAACTGGAACCTGTGCTGGCGGAAAATGACAACGCAGCGGGTCGTTTGTGGGACATGAGCGCAGGCCAAATCAAGCGCGGTGATTATCAGCTGATGGTGAAATACGGTGAGTTCCTGACGCAACAACCCGAACTTCAGCGACTGGCCGAACAGTTGGGGCGCTCCAGAGAAGCGAAATCCGTGCCGCGTAAAGACGCGCCAATGGAAACATTCCGTACGCTGGTGCGTGAACCGGCCACCGTCCCGGAGCAGGTGGATGGCATTCAACAAAGTGATGATATCCTGCGTTTACTCCCCCCCGAACTGGCCACGTTAGGTATTACCGAACTGGAATATGAATTCTATCGGCGGCTGGTGGAAAAACAGCTCCTGACATACCGCCTGCATGGAGAAGCCTGGCGCGAGAAAGTCACAGAGCGGCCGGTTATCCACCAGGATTTTGACGAGCAGCCTCGTGGACCGTTTATTGTCTGTGTCGATACCTCGGGATCGATGGGCGGATTTAATGAACAGTGTGCGAAAGCCTTTTGCCTCGCACTGATGCGCGTGGCTCTCGCCGATAACCGCCGCTGTTTCATCATGTTATTTTCGACAGAAGTCGTGCGCTATGAGCTATCCGGTCCGGAAGGCATTGAGCAGGCAATCCGTTTTTTAAGCCAGCGTTTTCGCGGCGGTACGGACATTGCCAGCTGTTTTCGCGCCATTATTGAACGTATGCAAGGTCGCGAATGGTTTGATGCCGATGCGGTGGTGATTTCGGATTTTATCGCCCAGCGATTACCCGATGAGGTTGTCAACAAAGTGGGGGAATTACAGCGGGTACATCAGCACCGTTTTCATGCGGTCGCGATGTCAGCACACGGCAAACCCGGCATCATGCGCATTTTCGATCATATCTGGCGCTTTGATACCGGGATGCGAAGCCGCCTGCTCAGACGCTGGCGGCGTTAATTTTTTACAGCAGAGAAGCGACGCTTTCACGGACCTGTGCAGGCCACACACCGCACTGAACCTGGCCAATGTGCGGCAACTGCAGCAGCAGCATCGTCAGGCGTGACTGCCCAATACCGCCACCAATGGTCTGCGGCATTTCGCCACGCAACAGCGCCTGGTGCCATTCCAGACTCAGGCGATCTTCATCACCGGTCAGAGCAAGCTGGTGTTTCAGCGCATCGGCATCCACGCGGATCCCCATCGAAGACAGTTCAAACGCATCTTCCAGAACAGGGTTCCACACCAGGATATCACCGTTCAGACCAGCATGGCCCAGCTCGGAAGCGGAACTCCAGTCATCATAATCCGGAGCACGAACGTCATGACGGTGGCCGTCGCTAAGTTTGCCGCCGATCCCGACCAGGAACACCGCGCCCAGCTCTTTTGCGATCGCACGTTCACGACCTTTTGCATCAAGATCCGGGTAGCGAGATAACAGCTCCTGGCTATGCACAAAGTGGATCTGCTCTGGCAGGAACGGTGCCAGACCAAATTCTTTGCTTACCGCAGCTTCGGTTGCCTTAATTCCCGCCCAGATAGCCTCTACTGTGCTTTTCAGAGTGGAGAATTGACGCTCACCGTCACCCATCACGCGCTCCCAGTCCCACTGGTCAACATAGACCGAGTGAAGCGGAGAGAGACGGTCCTCATCCGGACGCAGGGCTTTCATATGCGTGTACAGCCCCTCGCCCGCGCTGAAGTCGTGTTGTCCCAGCGTTTGACGCTTCCACTTCGCCAGTGAATGAACCACTTCGAACTGAGCGTCGGGTAATGCTTTCACTTTCACCTGCACCGCTTTTTCACAGCCAGACAAGTTATCCTGCGTGCCATCTCCTACGCGGCTGAGGATCGGCGCCTGAACTTCGATCAGACCTAAACGCTCCTCCAGTTGACGAGAGAAATGAGATTTCACGAAGCTAATTTGACGTTGTTTGGCAATGTAAGCGGTTTTCATTATGTTTACTCCTGTGTCCTGTTGCCTATGATTAAGCAACAGAATGAGGGTAATATTCAATAATCAACAAACAAAAAGCCGACTTAGATTTTGATTCGTTAAAATTAACGTCTAAAATAGAGTGAATCATTAATCTACATAAGAAAAACCTATGGAAAATTATCAGATCGACAATCTGGACCGCGGCATTCTTGACGCCCTGATGGAAAATGCCCGTACCGCCTACGCAGAATTAGCCAAACAGTTCGGCGTCAGCCCAGGGACAATCCACGTGCGCGTTGAAAAGATGAAGCAGGCTGGGATTATTACCGGCGCACGTATTGATGTCAGTCCAAAACAACTGGGTTATGACGTCGGTTGCTTTATCGGCATTATCCTGAAAAGTGCGAAAGACTATCCGTCAGCGCTGGCCAGGCTGGAAAGTCTCGATGAAGTAACCGAGGCGTATTACACCACCGGGCACTACAGCATCTTTATTAAGGTGATGTGTAAATCTATCGATGCCCTGCAGCAGGTACTTATCAACAAGATCCAAACAATTGATGAAATTCAGTCTACCGAAACCTTGATCGTCTTGCAGAACCCGATCATGCGTACCATCAAGCCCTGATCGCTTTTTTTAATCCCCTGGTTTTCCACAGGTAGATCCCAACTCGCTCACAGCGTACAATGCTGCCTCTTCATCGAGGTAGCGATCAATGGCAGATATCACTCTTATCAGCGGCAGCACGCTTGGCAGTGCGGAATATGTAGCAGAACATCTGGCGGAAAAGCTGGATGACGCCGGTTTTTCCAGCGAAATACTGCATGGACCGATGCTCGACGAGGTTCCAACTCAAGGGATTTGGCTGGTAATCAGCTCAACGCACGGTGCGGGAGACATTCCTGATAACCTGCAACCTTTATATGACGCATTGCGCGAGCAGAAACCGGATCTTTCGCAGGTACGCTTTGGTGCCATCGGCATTGGTAGCCGCGAATATGACACGTTCTGCGGTGCGATTGACAAGCTGGAAGCTGAACTGAAGGTCTGCGGGGCGAAACAGATCGGTGAAACGCTCAGGATCAACGTACTGGAACATGAGATTCCGGAAGATCCGGCTGAAATTTGGTTGGGATCCTGGCATCCATTGCTCAGAGATTTGTAAAGATCGTACTTTTTTATGTGGATAACTCTGGTTAAAAGCTTGGATCAACCGGTAGTTATCCAAAGAATAACTGTTGTTCAGTTTTTGAGTTGTGTATAACCCTTCATTCTGATCCCAGCTTATACGGACCAGGATCACCGATCATTCACAGCTAATGATCCTCAACAACCCGTTGATCTTATTCAAAGGATCGCCCTTATCCACAGATAGTTGCGATCCTAATAAGAGATCACAATAAAACAGATCTCTAAATAAAAAGATCTTCTTTTTAATACCCAGGATCCGAGGTCTTTCTCCATCGACTAAAGTTGAGTAGAATCCACGGCCCGGGCTTCAATCCATTTTCACACCGCGTTATGCGAGGCAATTACCATGTTTTATCAGGATCCTTTTGACGTCATCATCATTGGCGGGGGTCATGCAGGCACCGAGGCTGCAATGGCCGCGGCGCGAATGGGTCAGCAGACCCTGCTGTTGACACACAATATCGACACTCTGGGACAGATGAGCTGCAACCCGGCGATTGGCGGCATTGGGAAGGGACACCTGGTAAAAGAAGTGGATGCGCTTGGCGGCCTGATGGCAACCGCAATTGACCATGCTGGTATCCAGTTTAGGATACTAAACGCCAGCAAAGGCCCGGCCGTTCGCGCCACCCGTGCTCAGGCGGATCGCGTGCTCTATCGTCAGGCGGTACGTACCGCACTGGAGAACCAGCCGAATCTGATGATCTTCCAGCAAGCGGTTGAAGATCTGATTGTTGAAAACGATCGTGTTGTCGGTGCAGTGACTCAGATGGGTCTGAAGTTCCGTGCCAAAGCGGTTGTATTAACCGTAGGGACCTTCCTCGACGGGAAAATTCACATTGGCCTGGACAACTACAGCGGTGGCCGTGCTGGCGATCCGCCGTCTATCCCACTGTCACGTCGCCTGCGTGAGCTACCGCTGCGCGTTAGCCGTCTGAAAACCGGCACACCGCCGCGTATCGATGCGCGTACCATCGATTTCAGTGTACTTGGCCAGCAAAACAGCGATAACCCAATGCCGGTCTTTTCGTTCCTTGGCAATGTTTCTCAACATCCACGCCAGATGCCGTGCTACATCACGCATACTAACGAGAAAACCCATGACGTGATCCGTAATAACCTCGATCGTAGCCCGATGTATGCCGGCGTGATCGAAGGTATCGGCCCACGTTACTGCCCGTCGATCGAAGACAAAGTGATGCGCTTTGCCGACCGGAACCAGCACCAGATCTTCCTTGAACCGGAAGGACTGACGTCTAACGAAATTTACCCGAACGGTATTTCCACCAGCCTGCCGTTTGACGTGCAGATGCAAATTGTCCGCTCTATGCAGGGGATGGAAAATGCCAAAATTGTCCGTCCTGGCTATGCTATTGAGTATGATTTCTTCGATCCACGCGATCTGAAGCCCACTCTGGAAAGCAAGTTCATTCAGGGCCTGTTCTTTGCAGGCCAGATTAACGGGACAACCGGTTATGAAGAAGCCGCCGCGCAAGGCTTGCTGGCGGGTCTGAACGCCGCACGCTTGTCCGCTGACAAAGAGGGGTGGGCACCTGCGCGTTCTCAGGCCTATCTTGGTGTGCTGGTGGATGACCTGTGTACGCTGGGAACCAAAGAACCGTACCGCATGTTTACTTCGCGCGCAGAATACCGTTTGATGCTGCGCGAAGATAACGCCGATCTCCGTCTGACCGAAATTGGTCGTGAACTGGGTCTGGTGGGGGATGAGCGTTGGGCGCGCTTCAATGAAAAACTGGAACGCATCGAACAAGAACGCCAGCGTCTGAAATCGACCTGGGTGAACCCGCTTGCTGAATCTGCCGCGGAAGTGAACGCGCACCTGGCAACGCCCCTGTCACGCGAGGCCAGTGGTGAAGATCTGCTGCGTCGTCCGGACATGACCTATGCACAGCTGACGTCATTGTCTGTATTTGCACCAGCGCTTGATGATCCTCAGGCGGCTGAACAGGTTGAGATCCAGGTTAAGTACGAAGGTTATATCGCCCGTCAGCAGGATGAAATCGAAAGACAACAGCGTAACGAGAACACGTTGCTGCCTGCGACTCTGGATTATCGTCAGGTTTCCGGTTTGTCGAATGAAGTTATTGCCAAGTTGAACGATCACAAACCGGTGTCAATCGGCCAGGCATCGCGCATTTCTGGTGTCACGCCTGCCGCCATCTCCATTCTGCTGGTTTGGCTGAAAAAACAAGGTATGCTGCGCCGTAGCGCTTAGTCACTCTATTTGGGCGGGGGCTTAACTTACCCGCCCTGCAAATTTGTCGACCCGATAAGCTATAGCGTAGCGGGTAATTGATTATTAACAGGTAACGACCGTGCTCAACAAACTCTCTCGTCTGCTGGCTGATGCTGGTATTTCTCTTACCGATCACCAGAAAAATCAGCTGATTGCGTATGTCGATATGCTGCACAAATGGAATAAAGCGTACAACCTGACATCGGTGCGGGATCCCAACGAAATGCTGGTGCGCCATATTCTGGACAGCATTGTTGTCGCCCCCCATCTGCAGGGCGAGCGTTTTATTGATGTCGGCACGGGACCGGGCTTACCAGGAATTCCTCTTTCTATCGTGCGTCCTGAGGCGCACTTTACTCTGCTGGATAGCCTGGGAAAACGCGTACGCTTTCTGCGTCAGGTACAACATGAACTTAAACTGGATAACGTCACTCCAGTGCAAAGCAGGGTAGAAGAATTCCCTTCCGAGCCACCTTTTGATGGCGTGATAAGTCGTGCTTTTGCCTCTCTTAACGACATGTTGAGCTGGTGCCACCATTTACCTGGTCAAAACGGGCTTTTTTATGCTTTAAAAGGGCAATTACCGGAAGATGAGATCGCCACACTGCCTGCGGCATTCAGCGTAGAATCAGTTGTAAAATTACGGGTTCCACAACTGGATGGTGAGCGTCATTTGGTGGTTATTAAGCCAAACAAAATTTAATATTTATCAAAAAAAACAGAAAAAAAGTGGGCCTTCAGGTGTTAAATACCGAAGGTTATAGAGGGGGGAAGTGGTGTTACATTTCACCTCTGCCTTACTGTTTTGCATCATAACTATAACGTACCGTTTTTTGTTAAAAGCGAAACAAGTCAACAGTGAAAATATCAGTCTGCTAAAAATAGAATCTAAGAATCACCGTTTTGTGTTAATTATTTATTATAAATGTCAATGAGCGGTTTTTTTGTTGTTAGGGTCTATTTCTAAAATAGTGACGGTTTTTACGCTTAAATATCAAAAAGATGAAAAGGCATCATTTGCCACGTAAATTAATTGTGCGAAGGTGAATATGTTCAATATGTGATCTGGTGCACGCTTTATCGTCAGTGTTTACGCGGTATTTGCAGTTTTGCATGATCGTTCACAGTTTGCCGAAAAGTAATAAATGTGGCCTGGAGAAAAATATTTAAACATTTATTCACTTTTTAGCTACTTATTGTTTGAAATCACGAAGCCGCACCGTATAATTTGACCGCTTTTTGATGCTTGACTCTAAGCCATAAAGAACGTTTTATACGACACGCGGCATACCTCGAAGGGAGCAGGAGTAAAAACGTGATGTCTATGTCGCTCTTGAGTCGAAACGTTGCTCGTAAGCTTTTGCTCACACAGCTTCTGGCGGTAATAGCAAGTGGATTGCTGTTTAGCCTCAAAGACCCTTTCTGGGGCATCTCCGCATTGTGCGGAGGATTGGCAGTGTTACTGCCTAATATGTTGTTTATGATATTTGCCTGGCGTCACCAGGCACATACACCAGCAAAGGGCCGAGTGGCCTGGTCGTTCGCTTTCGGCGAAGCCTTCAAGGTGTTAGCGATGCTGGTTTTGCTTGTGGTGGCGTTGGCGGTTTTGAAGGCGGTGTTCTTACCGCTGATCGTTACGTGGGTTTTGGTGCTGGTGGTTCAGATACTGGCACCGGCTGTAATTAACAACAAAGGGTAAAAGGCATCATGGCTTCTGAAAATATGACGCCGCAGGAATACATAGGGCACCATCTGAATAACCTTCAGTTGGACCTGCGTACTTTCTCGCTGGTAGATCCGCATAACCCCCCAGCCACCTTCTGGACGCTCAATATTGACTCCATGTTCTTCTCGGTGGTGCTGGGTCTGTTGTTCCTGCTTATGTTCCGTAGCGTGGCCAAAAAGGCAACCAGCGGCGTACCAGGGAAATTTCAGACCGCGATTGAGCTGGTAATCGGCTTTGTTCATGGCAGTGTCAAAGACATGTACCATGGCAAGAGCAAGGTTATAGCACCGCTTGCCCTGACGATCTTCGTCTGGGTCTTCCTGATGAACCTGATGGATTTACTGCCAATCGACCTGCTGCCGTATATTGCTGAGCATATACTGGGCCTGCCGGCGCTGCGCGTAGTTCCGTCTGCGGACGTAAACATCACCCTGTCGATGGCACTGGGCGTGTTTATCCTGATTCTGTTCTACAGCATCAAAATGAAAGGCATCGGCGGCTTCGCGAAAGAGTTGACGCTGCAGCCGTTCAATCACTGGGCGTTCATTCCTGTCAACTTAATCCTTGAAGGGGTAAGCCTGCTGTCCAAACCAGTTTCTCTTGGTCTGCGACTGTTCGGCAACATGTACGCTGGTGAGCTGATTTTCATTCTGATTGCTGGTCTGTTGCCGTGGTGGTCACAGTGGATTCTGAATGTGCCGTGGGCCATTTTCCACATACTGATTATCACGCTGCAAGCCTTCATCTTCATGGTTCTGACGATTGTCTATCTGTCGATGGCGTCTGAAGAGCATTAATTTACCAACACTACTACGTTTTAACTGAAACAAACTGGAGACTGTCATGGAAAACCTGAATATGGATCTGCTGTACATGGCTGCCGCTGTGATGATGGGTCTGGCGGCAATCGGTGCTGCGATCGGTATCGGCATCCTCGGGGGTAAATTCCTGGAAGGCGCAGCGCGTCAACCTGATCTGATTCCTCTGCTGCGTACTCAGTTCTTTATCGTTATGGGTCTGGTGGATGCTATCCCGATGATCGCTGTAGGTCTGGGTCTGTACGTGATGTTCGCTGTCGCGTAGTAAGCGTTGCTTGAATTAAGAGCAATATCAGAACGTTAACTAGATAGAGGCATTGTGCTGTGAATCTTAACGCAACAATCCTCGGCCAGGCCATCGCGTTTGTCCTGTTCGTTCTGTTCTGCATGAAGTACGTATGGCCGCCATTAATGGCAGCCATCGAAAAACGTCAAAAAGAAATTGCTGACGGTCTTGCTTCTGCTGAACGAGCACATAAGGATCTTGACCTTGCAAAGGCCAGCGCGACTGACCAGCTGAAAAAAGCGAAGGCGGAAGCTCAGGTAATTATCGAGCAGGCAAACAAACGCCGCGCTCAGATCCTGGACGAAGCTAAAACTGAAGCAGAGCAGGAACGTACTAAAATCGTGGCACAAGCGCAGGCGGAAATTGACGCCGAGCGTAAACGTGCTCGCGAAGAGCTGCGTAAGCAAGTTGCTGTCCTGGCTGTTGCTGGCGCCGAGAAGATCATCGAACGTTCCGTGGATGAAGCTGCTAATAGCGACATCGTGGACAAACTTGTCGCTGAACTGTAAGGAGGGAGGGGCTGATGTCTGAATTTATTACGGTAGCTCGCCCCTACGCCAAAGCAGCTTTTGACTTTGCCGTTGAGCACCAAAGCGTTGACCGTTGGCAGGATATGCTGACGTTTGCCGCTGAGGTGACGAAGAACGAACAAATGGCAGAGCTTCTCTCTGGCGCGCTGGCGCCGGAAACGCTCGCTGAGTCGTTTATCGCAATCTGCGGTGAGCAGTTAGACGAAAGCGGTCAAAACCTGATTAAGGTAATGGCTGAAAATAACCGTCTTAATGCGCTCCCGGATGTTCTTGAGCAGTTTATTCACCTGCGTGCAGCCAGTGAGGCTATCTCTGAGGTAGAAGTCACTTCTGCCAATGCACTGAGTGATGAACAGCTTACGAAGATTAGTGCAGCGATGGAAAAACGTCTGTCACGCAAAGTTAAGCTGAATTGCAAAATCGATAAGTCTGTAATGGCAGGCGTAATCATCCGTGCGGGTGATATGGTCATTGATGGCAGCGTACGCGGCCGTCTTGAGCGCCTTGCAGACGTCTTGCAGTCTTAAGGGGACTGGAGCATGCAACTGAATTCCACCGAAATCAGCGAACTGATCAAGCAGCGCATTGCTCAGTTCAGTGTTGTGAGTGAAGCTCACAACGAAGGTACTATTGTTTCTGTAAGTGACGGTGTTATCCGCATCCACGGTCTTGCTGACTGTATGCAGGGGGAAATGATCTCTCTGCCGGGTAACCGTTACGCTATCGCACTGAACCTGGAGCGCGACTCCGTAGGTGCAGTTGTGATGGGTCCATACGCTGACCTCGCCGAAGGCATGAAGGTTAAGTGTACGGGTCGTATTCTGGAAGTTCCGGTAGGCCGTGGCCTGCTGGGTCGTGTGGTGAACACGCTGGGTTCCCCAATTGACGGTAAAGGTCCGGTTGATAACGATGGCTTCTCGCCAATCGAAGTTATCGCACCAGGCGTAATCGAACGTCAGTCCGTAGATCAGCCGGTACAGACCGGTTATAAATCCGTTGATGCCATGATCCCAATCGGTCGTGGCCAGCGTGAGTTGATCATCGGTGACCGTCAGACCGGTAAAACCGCGATGGCAATCGATGCCATCATCAACCAGCGTGACTCCGGCATCAAATGCGTGTACGTGGCTATCGGCCAGAAAGCGTCCACCATTTCTAACGTGGTTCGTAAACTGGAAGAACACGGCGCACTGTCCAACACCATCGTTGTTGTGGCGACCGCGTCTGAATCTGCTGCACTGCAATACCTGGCACCTTATGCGGGTTGCGCAATGGGCGAATACTTCCGTGACCGCGGTGAAGATGCACTGATTGTTTATGATGACCTGTCCAAACAGGCTGTTGCTTACCGTCAGGTTTCCCTGCTGCTGCGTCGTCCACCAGGACGTGAAGCATTCCCGGGCGACGTATTTTACCTCCACTCCCGTCTGCTGGAACGCGCATCCCGCGTTAACGCGGAATACGTTGAGAAATTCACCAATGGTGAAGTTAAAGGTAAAACCGGCTCCCTGACCGCTCTGCCGATTATCGAAACCCAGGCGGGTGACGTTTCTGCGTTCGTTCCGACCAACGTAATTTCCATTACCGATGGTCAGATCTTCCTGGAAACCAACCTGTTCAACTCCGGTATTCGTCCGGCAGTTAACCCGGGTATCTCCGTATCCCGTGTAGGTGGTGCAGCGCAGACCAAGATCATCAAGAAACTGTCCGGTGGTATCCGTACCGCGCTGGCACAGTATCGTGAACTGGCAGCGTTTTCTCAGTTCGCTTCCGACCTTGACGAAGCTACGCGTAAGCAGCTGAGCCACGGTCAGAAAGTAACTGAACTGCTGAAGCAGAAACAGTATGCCCCAATGTCTGTTGCACAGCAGGGTGTGGTGCTGTTTGCGGCTGAACGCGGTTACCTCGAAGATGTGGAACTGGCGAAAATCGGTAGCTTCGAAGCCGCTCTGCTGGCTTACGTTGACCGTGATCACGCTCCGCTGATGCAAGAGATTAACCAGTCCGGTGGCTATAACGATGAAATCGAAGGCAAGCTGAAAGCTATCCTCGATTCCTTCAAAGCAACCCAGTCCTGGTAACGTCTGGCGGTCTGTCTTAGGACGGACCGCAAGGCATTGAGGAGAAGCTCATGGCCGGCGCAAAAGAGATACGTAGTAAGATCGCAAGCGTCCAGAACACGCAGAAGATCACTAAAGCGATGGAGATGGTCGCCGCTTCCAAAATGCGTAAATCGCAGGATCGCATGGCGGCCAGCCGTCCTTATGCAGAGACCATGCGCAAAGTGATTGGTCACCTTGCGAATGGTAATCTGGAATATAAGCACCCTTACCTGGAAGAACGCGACGTTAAGCGCGTGGGCTACCTGGTGGTGTCGACCGACCGTGGTCTGTGCGGTGGCTTGAACATTAACCTGTTTAAAAAGCTGCTGGCGGATATGAAAACATGGTCCGATAAAGGCGTTCAGTGCGACATCGCAATGATCGGCTCTAAGGGCGTGTCTTTCTTTAATTCCGTAGGCGGTAACGTGGTTGCTCAGGTAACCGGTATGGGGGATAACCCTTCCCTGTCCGAACTGATCGGCCCGGTTAAAGTGATGCTGCAGGCCTACGATGAAGGTCGTCTGGACAGACTGTACGTTGTCAGCAACAAATTTATTAACACCATGTCTCAGGTTCCGACTCTCACTCAGCTGCTGCCTTTACCGGCTTCAGAAGATGAAGAGTTAAAACAAAAAGCCTGGGATTACCTGTATGAACCAGACCCGAAACCGCTGCTGGATACCCTGCTGCGTCGTTACGTTGAATCTCAGGTTTATCAGGGCGTGGTAGAAAACCTGGCCAGCGAGCAGGCCGCACGTATGGTGGCGATGAAAGCCGCGACCGACAATGGCGGCAGCCTGATTAAAGAGCTGCAGTTGGTATACAACAAAGCTCGTCAGGCCAGCATTACTCAGGAACTCACCGAAATCGTCGGTGGTGCATCCGCGGTATAACCAGGTTAATTCGTAGAGGATTCAAGATGGCTACTGGAAAAATTGTCCAGGTAATCGGCGCCGTGGTTGACGTCGAATTCCCTCAGGATGCCGTACCGCGCGTGTACGATGCTCTTGAGGTTATGAATGGTAAAGAGAGCCTGGTGCTGGAAGTTCAGCAGCAGCTCGGCGGCGGTATCGTACGTACCATCGCCATGGGTTCTTCCGACGGTCTGCGTCGTGGTCTGGAAGTTAAAGACCTCGAGCACCCGATCGAAGTCCCGGTAGGTAAAGCAACTCTGGGTCGTATCATGAACGTCCTGGGTCACCCGATCGACATGAAAGGCGATATCGGTGAAGAAGAGCGTTGGGCTATCCACCGCGCAGCACCTTCCTACGAAGAGCTGTCCAGCTCTCAGGAACTGCTGGAAACCGGCATCAAAGTTATCGACCTGATGTGTCCGTTCGCTAAGGGCGGTAAAGTTGGTCTGTTCGGTGGTGCGGGTGTAGGTAAAACCGTAAACATGATGGAGCTTATTCGTAACATCGCGATTGAGCACTCCGGTTACTCTGTGTTTGCGGGCGTAGGTGAACGTACTCGTGAGGGTAACGACTTCTACCACGAAATGACCGACTCCAACGTTCTGGATAAAGTATCCCTGGTTTATGGCCAGATGAACGAGCCGCCGGGAAACCGTCTGCGCGTTGCGCTGACCGGTCTGACCATGGCTGAGAAATTCCGTGACGAAGGTCGTGACGTACTGCTGTTCGTCGATAACATCTATCGTTACACCCTGGCCGGTACGGAAGTATCCGCACTGCTGGGTCGTATGCCATCAGCGGTAGGTTACCAGCCGACCCTGGCGGAAGAGATGGGTGTTCTGCAGGAACGTATCACCTCCACCAAAACTGGTTCTATCACCTCCGTTCAGGCGGTATACGTACCTGCGGATGACTTGACTGACCCATCACCAGCAACCACCTTTGCTCACCTGGATGCAACCGTGGTACTGAGCCGTCAGATCGCTTCTCTGGGTATTTACCCGGCCGTTGATCCGCTGGACTCCACCAGCCGTCAGCTGGATCCGCTGGTTGTTGGTCAGGAACACTATGACACTGCGCGTGGCGTACAGTCCCTGCTGCAGCGTTATCAGGAACTGAAAGACATCATCGCCATCCTGGGTATGGATGAACTGTCTGAAGAAGATAAACTGGTGGTAGCTCGTGCGCGTAAGATCCAGCGCTTCCTGTCCCAGCCGTTCTTCGTTGCGGAAGTATTCACCGGTTCTCCGGGTAAATACGTTTCCCTGAAAGACACCATCCGTGGCTTTAAAGGCATCATGGAAGGCGAATACGACCACCTGCCAGAGCAGGCGTTCTACATGGTTGGTTCTATCGACGAAGCCGTAGAAAAAGCCAAAAAACTTTAACGCCTTAATCGGAGGGTGATATGGCAATGACTTACCACCTGGACGTCGTCAGCGCAGAGCAACAAATGTTCTCTGGTCTGGTCGAAAAAATCCAGGTAACGGGTAGTGAAGGTGAACTGGGTATTTTCCCGGGCCACGCACCGCTGCTCACCGCCATTAAGCCTGGTATGATCCGCATCGTTAAACAGTTCGGTCATGAAGAGTTTATCTATCTGTCCGGCGGCATTCTTGAAGTGCAGCCTGGCAACGTGACCGTACTGGCTGATACCGCGATTCGCGGTCAGGATCTCGATGAAGCGAGAGCCCTGGAAGCGAAACGCAAGGCTGAAGAGCATATTAAGAGCTCTCATGGTGACGTGGATTACGCTCAGGCATCTGCGGAACTGGCCAAAGCGATCGCGAAACTGCGCGTTATCGAGTTGACCAAAAAAGCGATGTAACACCGGCTTGAAAATACGAAAACCAGTCTGCTAGCAGGCTGGTTTTTTTTTGCCTGTGTTTTAGATATTTTGAAACTGAAAAGGTATTTTGATTTTATGTGATCTGCATCACATAACTATTGATCGATTAAAAAATGAAGCGTAGACTTGTTTTTGTGATATGGATCACATAATTAACTCAGATAAAAACAGGATACCAACATGAAATTGTTCAACAAAATCATCGCCCTTTTCAGCAGCATGGCCGTTTAGTCATACCTGTTGTTATGTGGCGCGATGCTTCACATCGTTGAGAGCAAGCGCCATTTATTTAGCTCCTTACCCTCTTGCTTGTGCACTCCTCCTCTCCCCCAATTCTTGTCTTCTCCATTTTTCTGCTTGTCACTGAATCATATATAAAAATCGTGCGTTGCTTACCCAATTCTTTATTCATGGGGCAAAAAAATAGCAAAAACATTAACCTAAGGCTTTAATAAGAGCATGCTCCTGGGTTTTTGGAGACAAAAGGCACCGATATAGTCGAAAATAGTGAGTTAATAGTTAGGGATTTTCCCCTATTGAACGTTTTATCTTCGGCCCATTTCATGATGAAAAAAATGTAGTATTTTCAATGTGAAAGGGTATAAATTCGTTCTCAAATGACAGTCAGGATGTGTATGTTGAATAATGCTATGAGCGTCGTGATCCTTGCCGCAGGCAAAGGTACACGTATGTATTCCGATCTTCCTAAAGTGCTGCACACTCTCGCAGGAAAAGCGATGGTGCAGCATGTTATTGATGCCGCTAATGAATTAGGCGCAACTCATGTACACCTGGTCTACGGGCATGGTGGTGATTTGCTTCAGCAGACGTTGAAAGATGGCAATCTGAACTGGGTTTTGCAGGCAGAACAACTGGGAACCGGTCATGCAATGCAGCAGGCTGCACCGTTCTTTAGTGATGACGAAGACATTTTAATGCTTTATGGCGATGTACCGTTAATCTCCACCGAAACGTTACGCCGCCTGCGCGATGCCAAACCTCAGGGTGGTATTGGCTTATTAACCGTAAAACTGGACGACCCAACCGGCTATGGGCGCATTACGCGTGATAACGGCAAAGTTACTGGTATCGTTGAGCACAAAGATGCGACCGACGAGCAACGCCAGATCCAGGAAATTAACACCGGCATCCTGATTGCCAATGGCGCTGATATGAAGCGCTGGTTGTCTAAACTGACCAACAACAACGTGCAGGGTGAATATTACATCACCGATATCATTGCGATGGCGTACCAGGAAGGGCGTGAAATTGCTGCGGTACATCCGGCACGTATTAGCGAAACCGAAGGGGTGAATAACCGTCTTCAGTTATCCCGTCTTGAACGTGTCTATCAGTCCGAACAAGCAGAGAAACTGCTGTTAGCAGGCGTTATGTTGCGCGATCCAGCACGTTTTGATCTTCGCGGTTCGCTTATTCACGGGCGCGATGTTGAAATTGATACTAACGTTATCATTGAAGGCAACGTAACCCTTGGCGATCGCGTCAAGATTGGTACTGGCTGCATTATCAAAAATAGCGTAATTGGCGATGGCTGTGAGCTTAGCCCGTACAGTGTGGTGGAAGATGCCCATCTGGAAGCGGCCTGTACTATCGGGCCTTTTGCGCGTCTGCGCCCTGGCGCTGAGCTGCTGGAAGGTGCGCACGTGGGTAACTTCGTCGAAATGAAAAAAGCGCGTCTGGGTAAAGGTTCTAAAGCGGGTCATCTGACGTATCTCGGCGACGCTGAAATTGGTGATAACGTGAATATTGGCGCGGGTACGATTACCTGTAACTACGATGGCGCTAATAAGTTTAAAACCATTATTGGCGATGATGTTTTTGTCGGTTCTGATACTCAGCTGGTGGCTCCCGTCACCGTGGGTAAAGGCGCGACGATCGCCGCCGGAACCACAGTGACGCGTAATATTGCTGATAACGAACTGGTATTAAGCCGTGTACCTCAGGTCCATAAACAGGGCTGGCAGCGTCCGGTGAAGAAGAAGTAATTTATTTTGCCGGATGGCGGCCTACGTGCGGTGACGTTCTGTAGGCCTTATAAGCGTGAGCGCCATCAGGCAGACAAGAGATGAGGGGATAATATAATCCTCCGCTCAACAAGCAGTACCTATAAAAATAACCCCACTCTCTACAAGGCTCGGGGCGCCCGGAATACGGGTATCAGGTTGACCGACAACGACAGGCACAATGCCTAAATTCGGAATCAAAAAATATGTGTGGAATTGTTGGCGCTATCGCGCAGCGTGATGTAGCTGAAATCCTTCTCGAAGGTTTACGTCGTCTGGAATATCGTGGTTATGACTCAGCCGGCCTGGCTGTTGTTGATGCTGAAGGTAACATGACCCGTCTGCGTCGTCTGGGTAAAGTACAGATGCTGACTGCTGCAGCGGAAGAACATCCGTTACACGGTGGTACGGGTATCGCCCACACCCGCTGGGCAACACACGGTGAACCTTCAGAAGCAAACGCGCATCCGCATGTTTCTGATCACATTGTGGTGGTGCATAACGGCATCATCGAAAACCATGAACCACTGCGTGAGCTGTTGAAAACGCGTGGCTACACCTTTGTTTCTGAAACCGACACCGAAGTGATTGCTCACCTGGTGCACTGGGAGCTGGAACAGGGCGGTACACTGCGTGAAGCGGTACTGCGTACTATTCCGCAACTGCGCGGTGCCTACGGCACGGTGATCATGGATACTCGTAACCCGGAAACCCTGCTGGCGGCACGTTCTGGTAGCCCGCTGGTGATTGGGCTGGGTATGGGTGAGAACTTTATCGCTTCCGATCAGCTGGCACTGCTGCCGGTAACCCGTCGCTTTATCTTCCTGGAAGAGGGCGACATCGCGGAAGTGACCCGTCGTTCGGTGTCAATTTTCGACAAGTCTGGCGCGGAAGTAAAACGTCAGGATATTGAATCTAATCTGCAATACGACGCGGGCGAAAAAGGTATTTATCGCCACTACATGCAGAAAGAGATCTATGAGCAACCGAACGCGATTAAAAATACGCTGACCGGGCGTATCAGTCATGGCGAAGTGGATTTAAGTGAGCTTGGCCCTAATGCCAACGCGTTGCTGTCTCAGGTTGAGCATATCCAGATTATTGCCTGCGGTACGTCATACAACTCAGGCATGGTGTCCCGTTACTGGTTTGAGTCGCTGGCCGGCATTCCCTGTGATGTGGAAATTGCTTCTGAGTTCCGTTATCGCAAATCCGCTGTGCGTCGTAACAGTCTGATGATTACCCTGTCTCAGTCCGGTGAAACGGCGGATACCCTGGCGGGTCTGCGCTTATCTAAAGAGCTGGGCTATCTGGGGTCGCTGGCAATCTGTAACGTTCCAGGCTCTTCTCTGGTACGTGAATCTGACCTGGCGATGATGACAAATGCCGGGACCGAAATCGGCGTGGCCTCCACGAAAGCATTTACCACCCAGCTGACAGTTCTGTTGATGCTGGTGGCGAAGCTGTCTCGTCTGAAAGGTGTGGATGCGTCTATTGAACAAGAGATTGTTCACGGGTTACAGGCGCTGCCGAGCCGTATTGAGCAGATGCTGTCACAGGACAAGCGTATTGCCGCACTGGCGGAAGACTTCTCTGACAAACACCATGCACTGTTCCTTGGTCGTGGCGATCAGTACCCCATTGCGCTGGAAGGCGCTCTGAAGCTGAAAGAGATTTCTTATATTCACGCAGAAGCGTATGCCGCTGGTGAGCTGAAGCACGGTCCGCTGGCGCTGATTGACGCGGATATGCCGGTTATCGTGGTTGCACCGAACAACGAGTTGCTGGAAAAACTGAAATCCAACATTGAAGAAGTACGTGCCCGTGGCGGCCAGTTGTACGTCTTCGCCGATCAGGATGCAGGATTTATCAGTAATGAAAATATGCACATCATCGAGATGCCGCATGTGGAAGAGGTGATTGCACCGATCTTCTATACTGTTCCGCTGCAATTGCTGGCGTATCACGTCGCGCTGATTAAAGGGACTGACGTGGATCAGCCGCGTAACCTGGCGAAGTCGGTTACCGTGGAATAAGCGATTCCTTGCTGAACTGAAAATGCCCTGCTCAAAGCGGGGCATTTTTTTAAACGTGTTCTGTTTTTAATCAATTATCCCGCCTGTTTTATGTGACAAACCGTCATCTTCAGCTACTGTTTTCAGTGTCATAAAAAGAAAATTTTGCCGAAATATGATTGTCATTTAATCTATTAACTTGCTGTTTTTATACTGTTTTTAATTGTTCCTCGCGCATTATTTTTCATTGTCATAAAACTGTCATATTTCGTACATTTAACTGTCACCTGTTTGTCCTATTTTGCTCACAGTAGCAACTCAAACAACAATTTACGAAAACCGTGCAGGAGACATTATGAAAGTTATGCGTACCACTGTCGCAACTGTTGTCGCCGCGACCTTATCTATGAGCGCGTTCTCTGCCTTTGCTGCAGCGAGCCTGACAGGTGCTGGTGCAACTTTTCCTGCGCCAGTGTATGCCAAATGGGCTGATACTTATCAGAAAGAGACCGGTAGCAAAGTAAACTACCAGGGTATCGGCTCCTCCGGTGGTGTAAAACAAATTACCGCAAATACCGTTGATTTCGGTGCATCTGATGCACCGTTATCTGACGAGAAGCTGGCTCAGGAAGGCCTGTTCCAGTTCCCGACAGTGATCGGCGGTGTGGTGCTGGCGGTGAATATCCCTGGCCTGAAGTCCGGTGAGCTGGTGCTTGACGGTAAAACCCTGGGCGATATCTACCTCGGCAAAATTAAGAAGTGGGATGATGAAGCCATCACCAAACTGAACCCGGGTCTGAAGCTGCCTTCTCAGAACATTGCCGTTGTGCGTCGTGCAGATGGTTCCGGTACCTCCTTCGTCTTCACCAGCTACCTGGCAAAAGTGAACGAAGAGTGGAAATCTAAAATTGGTGCAGGCTCTACCGTGAACTGGCCGACCGGTCTGGGCGGTAAAGGTAACGACGGTATCGCTGCGTTCGTACAGCGTCTGCCAGGCTCTATCGGCTACGTTGAGTACGCTTATGCTAAGCAGAACAATCTGGCATACACCAAACTGGTTTCTGCTGATGGCAAACCGGTAAGCCCGACAGAAGAAAACTTTGCCAATGCAGCGAAAGGCGCTGACTGGAGCAAAACCTTCGCTCAGGATCTGACTAACCAGAAAGGTGACAATGCGTGGCCAATCACTTCCACCACCTTCATCCTGGTTCACAAAGAGCAGAAGAAGCCTGAGCAGGGCGTTGAAGTGCTGAAGTTCTTTGACTGGGCGTACAAAAATGGCGGCAAACAGGCCAATGACCTGGATTACGCCAGCCTGCCAGACAGCGTGGTTGAGCAGATTCGTGCTGCATGGAAGACCAACGTGAAAGACAGCAGCGGTAAAGCGCTGTACTAAATACCCGTCATACTTCGAGCCGCAGCTGTGTTGGCTGTGCTTGTTCACCCCAGTCACATAGTGAATCTATGCTCCTGGGTATTCACAAGCTTGCCGCCTTGCTGCAACTCGAATTATTTAGGGTATGGCATTACGTTAGCCGGGAAGCACGATAAAATGCGTGCTTCCTGGCCCAAACTTAAAGAGTGATTTATGGCTGCAACCAAGCCTGCTTTTAACCCACCGGGTAAAAAGGGTGACATGATCTTCAGCGCGCTGGTAAAACTGGCTGCGCTGATTGTGCTATTGATGTTGGGTGGCATTATTGTCTCTCTGATCATCTCCTCCTGGCCAAGCATCCAGAAATTTGGTTTCTCATTCCTTTGGACCAAAGACTGGGATGCGCCAAATGATATCTACGGCGCACTGGTACCGATTTACGGTACGCTGGTCACCTCACTTATCGCACTGCTGATCGCCGTTCCGGTGAGTTTCGGCATTGCCTTGTTCCTGACGGAACTTGCACCTGGCTGGCTGAGACGCCCGCTGGGTATCGCGATTGAACTGCTGGCGGCGATCCCGAGTATCGTTTACGGCATGTGGGGTCTGTTTATCTTTGCCCCGCTGTTTGCGACGTATTTCCAGGAGCCGGTCGGTAATATTCTTTCCAACATTCCGTTTGTTGGCGCACTGTTTGCTGGCCCGGCATTTGGTATCGGTATTCTGGCTGCTGGCGTGATCCTCGCCATCATGATCATCCCGTACATTGCGGCGGTTATGCGTGATGTATTCGAGCAAACGCCGGTACTGATGAAAGAGTCAGCCTACGGTATTGGCTGTACTACCTGGGAAGTTATCTGGCGCATCGTCCTGCCGTTCACCAAAAACGGTGTGATTGGCGGCGTGATGCTGGGTCTGGGTCGCGCGCTGGGTGAAACCATGGCGGTGACCTTTATCATCGGTAACACCTACCAACTCGACAGCGCATCGCTGTATATGCCGGGCAACAGTATCACCTCTGCGCTGGCGAACGAATTTGCTGAAGCAGAATCGGGTCTGCATGTTGCGGCGCTGATGGAACTGGGTCTGATCCTGTTTGTGATCACCTTCATCGTGCTGGCAGCGTCTAAGTTCATGATCATGCGCCTTGCGAAAAACGAGGGGGCACGCTAATGGCTACGCTGGAAATGCAAAACACCACTGCACTGGCAGAATCACGCCGTAAAATGCAGGCGCGTCGCCGTCTGAAGAACCGCATTGCGCTGACGCTCTCGATGGCGACGATGGCATTTGGTCTGTTCTGGCTTATCTGGATCCTGATGTCCACGATTACCCGTGGCATTGACGGTATGTCGCTGGCACTGTTCACCGAAATGACCCCGCCGCCGAATACGGCGGGTGGTGGTCTGGCAAACGCGCTTGCCGGTAGCGGACTGTTAATTCTGTGGGCGACCGTGTTTGGTACACCGCTCGGTATTATGGCGGGCATCTACCTGGCGGAATACGGACGTAAGTCCTGGCTGGCTGAAGTCATCCGCTTTATCAACGACATCCTGCTGTCTGCACCATCGATTGTGGTCGGTCTGTTCGTTTACACCATCGTGGTAGCAAAAATGGAGCACTTCTCCGGCTGGGCGGGCGTGATTGCGCTGGCGCTGCTGCAGGTGCCCATTGTTATTCGTACCACGGAGAACATGCTCAAACTGGTGCCGGATAGCCTGCGTGAAGCCGCCTATGCGCTGGGTACGCCGAAATGGAAAATGATTTCTGCGATCACCCTGAAGGCGTCTGTGTCGGGCATTATTACCGGTATTCTGCTGGCAATTGCCCGTATCGCAGGTGAAACGGCTCCGCTGCTGTTTACGTCGCTCTCCAACCAGTTCTGGAGCACCGACATGATGCAGCCAATCGCCAACCTGCCGGTCACTATCTTTAAGTTTGCGATGAGCCCGTTTGCTGAGTGGCAGCAACTGGCCTGGGCCGGGGTACTGATTATTACCCTGTGCGTACTGCTGCTGAACATTCTGGCGCGCGTCATTTTCGCGAAGAAGAAACACGGTTAATTTTTACGGCGTGGCTGATGCGGCGCCGAATGAGGAAGAGATTGAAATGAGTATGGTTGATACTGCCCCAGGTAAGATTCAGGTTCGTGATTTGAACTTCTACTATGGCAAATTCCATGCCCTGAAGAACATCAACCTGGATATTGCTAAAAACCAGGTGACGGCGTTTATCGGGCCGTCAGGCTGTGGTAAATCGACGCTGCTGCGTACATTCAACAAAATGTTTGAACTGTACCCGGAGCAGCGTGCGGAAGGTGAAATCCTGCTGGATGGCGACAATATTCTCACCAATACCCAGGATATCGCGCTGCTGCGTGCCAAAGTGGGCATGGTATTCCAGAAGCCAACGCCGTTCCCGATGTCCATCTACGACAACATCGCGTTTGGCGTGCGTCTGTTTGAGAAGCTTTCCCGTGCTGATATGGACGAACGCGTGCAGTGGGCATTGACCAAGGCCGCATTGTGGAACGAAACCAAAGATAAATTACACCAGAGCGGGTACTCTCTCTCCGGTGGTCAGCAGCAGCGTCTGTGCATTGCGCGTGGTATCGCCATTCGCCCGGAAGTGCTTCTGCTTGATGAACCTTGTTCAGCGCTTGACCCGATCTCCACCGGGCGTATTGAAGAGCTGATCACTGAGCTGAAAGAGGATTACACCGTTGTTATCGTGACCCACAACATGCAGCAGGCTGCGCGTTGTTCCGATCACACGGCATTTATGTACCTGGGCGAGTTGATTGAGTTCAGCAACACGGACGATCTGTTCACCAAGCCCGCGAAGAAACAAACTGAAGATTACATCACCGGTCGTTACGGCTGATTCAGGAGCTTGTTGTGGATAACCTTAACCTAAATAAACATATTTCCGGCCAGTTCAACGCCGAACTGGAAAGCATCCGTACCCAGGTGATGACCATGGGCGGCATGGTTGAACAGCAGCTTTCTGATGCAATCACGGCGATGCACAACCAGGACAGCGAGCTGGCGAAGCGCGTCATTGAAGGCGATAAGAACGTCAACATGATGGAAGTGGCGATCGACGAAGCCTGCGTGCGTATCATCGCCAAGCGTCAGCCGACGGCGAGCGACCTGCGCCTGGTGATGGCGATTATCAAAACCATCGCTGAGCTGGAGCGTATTGGTGACGTCGCGGATAAAATTTGCCGCACCGCGCTGGAGAAGTTCTCGCAACAGCATCAGCCACTGCTGGTCAGTCTGGAGTCGCTGGGCCGTCACACCGTGCAGATGCTGCACGACGTGCTGGATGCGTTTGCGCGTATGGATCTCGACGAAGCGGTACGTATCTACCGTGAAGATAAGAAAGTCGACCAGGAATATGAAGGCATTGTGCGCCAGCTGATGACCTACATGATGGAAGATCCGCGCACCATTCCAAGCGTGCTGACCGCGCTGTTTTGCGCGCGCTCTATCGAGCGTATCGGTGACCGTTGCCAGAATATCTGCGAATACATCTTCTACTTCGTGAAGGGGCAGGATTTCCGTCACGTGGGCGGGGATGAGCTGGATAAGCTGCTGGCGGGCAAAGATCCGAAGGAATAAGCGGCTTGTTGCGTTCGCCGGGATCCCCCGGCGTCGCTATTGTAGGCCGGATAAGGCGTTACGCTGCATCCGGCATTCTACGCCATTCGCCTGATGGCGCTTTGCTTATCAGGCCTACTGTTTTAATCGACGATATCCCAACCCCGTGCTTTCCACAATTCCGGCAACTGTGCTAAATCGGTAAAGATCGTCACTTTAGGATGATCGATCGGCTTGTTGTGCGGATCGGCGCAGAAGTAGAACACTTCCATTCCCGCAGCAATACCCGCCTGCGCGCCTGCGCTGGAATCATCAACCAGGATACAGTTCTCAACGTTGACGTTCATCGCTTTCGCCGCATGGAACATCAGTGCCGGGTCGGGCTTCCAGCGCTGAATATCATAACCACTGAACAGTAAATCAGGAAAATGATGCAACATGCCCAGCTTACCCAATGAATGCTGCATTTTGCTGACCGGACCGTTAGACACCACGCACATTGGCACAGCCATGCTGTCCAGTAGCGTGTTCGCACCAGCGATGACTTCCAGCTCGGTATCGAACAGACGTGCGACCTCAGCGCGGTAAACCGGTTCTAACTCGGCTTTTGCCAGTTCGACACCGTGTTCTTCGTTAATAATGTCGATGATTTCGTAGAGCTTTACCCCCTTGAAGCGTTTAAACGTCTCTTCAAGATCGAGCGTAATGCCAAACGCCTGGAACATGCTGACATACGCGCGAGAACAAATCACTTCACTGTCGACAAGGGTACCGTCACAGTCAAAAAATACGGCTTCTATCTGGGACATGTCATTTCCATTTTAACAAGTTTAACGTTTTCGTAATGCATAATGGGGGTACGCAATCGTTGCCGTATAAGCAAAATCAATGAAAAAAGTTGCTCATAACCCAACCCTATTGTCGCATTTTGGTATAGGATAGCGACGAATTTTCCCTCCTTGTTCGGAAATTGATAATGAGTCAACAACACACAACCCAGGCTTCTGGCCAGGGGATGCTGGAACGCGTGTTCAAACTGCGCGAGCATGGCACGACGGCTCGGACCGAAGTGATCGCCGGTTTAACCACCTTCCTGACGATGGTGTATATCGTTTTTGTTAACCCGCAAATTCTTGGCGTGGCTGGCATGGATACCAGCGCCGTCTTTGTTACCACCTGTCTTATTGCGGCATTTGGTAGCATCCTGATGGGGCTGTTTGCCAACCTGCCGGTTGCGCTGGCACCTGCTATGGGTCTGAACGCATTCTTTGCCTTCGTGGTGGTCGGTGCGATGGGGCTGTCATGGCAGATTGGTATGGGCGCTATCTTCTGGGGCGCAATTGGTCTGCTGCTGCTGACGATTTTCCGCGTACGCTACTGGATGATTGCGAATATCCCGGTCAGTCTGCGCGTAGGCATCACCAGCGGTATTGGTCTGTTCATCGGCATGATGGGGCTGAAAAATGCCGGTGTTATCGTCGCCAACAAAGACACGCTGGTTTCCATTGGTAACCTGACGTCCCATAGTGTGCTGCTGGGGATTCTGGGTTTCTTTATCATCGCGATTCTGGCATCACGCAACATTCACGCGGCAGTGCTGATCTCCATCATTGTGACCACGCTGTTGGGTTGGATGTTGGGCGATGTGCATTACAGCGGGATCGTCTCCGCGCCGCCGAGCGTGATGTCTGTTATCGGGCATGTCGATCTGGCGGGTTCATTTAACATTGGCCTCGCGGGCGTTATTTTCTCGTTCATGCTGGTGAACCTGTTTGACTCTTCCGGTACGTTGATTGGCGTCACGGATAAAGCGGGTCTGGCGGATGCCAAGGGTAAGTTCCCGCGCATGAAGCAGGCACTGTTTGTCGATAGCGTGTCATCTGTTACCGGTGCATTTATCGGTACTTCTTCCGTTACCGCATACATTGAATCCTCTTCCGGGGTTTCTGTCGGTGGACGTACTGGTCTGACAGCCGTAGTTGTCGGTCTGCTGTTCCTGCTGGTTATCTTCCTGTCACCGTTGGCGGGAATGGTGCCGGGCTATGCCGCAGCGGGTGCGCTGATTTACGTGGGCGTATTGATGACGTCCAGCCTGTCGCGCGTGAAGTGGGATGATCTGACTGAAGCGGTTCCGGCGTTTATTACCGCCGTGATGATGCCGTTTAGCTTCTCCATCACTGAAGGTATCGCGCTGGGCTTTATTTCCTACTGTGTGATGAAAATTGGTACCGGACGTTTCCGCGATCTCAGCCCGTGCGTCATCGTTGTTGCGCTGCTGTTTGTGCTGAAGATTGTGTTTATCGACGCGCACTAATTGCTGTCTATTCGACCATAGAAAAACAAGCCCGGCATATCGCTGGGCTTTTTCTTTTACGCTTTTACGCGCTGAATATAATCCCCGAACGCGGTCAGCTGGCCGGTCAGATGGTCCAGCGTACTTTGGTCGATCACTTCGCCAGTCTGCGGGTCCACTTTATTCTGAATAACGCCGCCCATAAACTCTGGCTTGTTCATCACCATCGCATCGAGGAACACCAGAATTTGGCGCAGATGATACTGACAGCGTGCGCCACCAATAGCGCCCATTGAGCTGGTCTGGATTAGCACCGGTTTGCCTGATAATGGTTGATCGGGCAGACGAGACAACCAGTCGATGGCGTTTTTCAGCCCACCAGGAACAGAATAGTTGTATTCCGGCGTGACGATAACGACGCCGTCAGCCTTCCTGATTTGTTCCGCCAGCGCTTCTACACTTGCCGGAAACCCCTCTTCCTGCTGGAGGTCGGCATCGTACAGTGGGATATCCCCAATCGACGGTAACGCATTCACTTCCATCCCCGCGGGGGCAATTTTTGGCAGCGTGCGGGCAACCATTCCATTAAACGAACCCTTGCGCAGGCTCCCCAGTAACGTAACAACATTCAATGTTTCAGACATGGTTACTCCTGTTTCATCATGAAGGTTAAATCAAAGCGTATAGCTCTTCGCTGCGGATAATTGTGAAAACCGGATCAGGCGACCCGTTGGCTCATTCGCGCGGGTCTGGATATCAGGCAAGCTTTTCCAGTCTTGTTTACCATCAAACTCCCAAACCTGGAGTTTTTCAATGGTTGGCGTGACCGCGACCGACCACACCAGCACATCTTCGGCATCGCAAATGGCTTCTATCTGCGTAACGTGAGCACATCTCAGACGGCCCGCACCCGGTAATAGCTGGAGTTCACGTGGATCGTCATTGCACACGTCGCCAGTGAGCTTGAGAACGCTCTGGCGTAACGTAATGAGCTGGGCACGCGCTTCATTGGGGTCGTTTTGATTATTGATCCACAGGTTTTCGTTACTGGAAAAGCGGTAGGTTTCTGTGGCACTCGGGGTATGAAACCCGCGGGTCGCTCGCTGAAGCTCCATATCCAGGCCGCATGAACCTTCTGTGGTAAGCGCGACGCCGACGATATTCCCGGCATAGGAAATCGAAAAGCCTGGCAGGCTTTTATCGCGAAAGACGGGCTTACCTTTCGCCTCGGTAACAATCTCAGGCAATGTGCTGGTGCCGTAAAGCATAAACATCAGTTCAGCGAGAAGGCTTCGGGAGGCCAGAAAGCGTGTTCGGCGGTGAGTGGGTAGATTTCTTGCTTCAAAATGACATGGAGTAGGGAGACGAACTGAAACCAGGTGTCCCTCCGTAAGAATCCCTCTGGCAAAATGTGTCGCCATTTTTCGCTCCGTGATTAATGGTCCGTGATTATTATCAGAGTAACATTTACGCGGCTTCCAGGCAGGCTTTACTGCCCAAAAAGTAAACGGAATTGGGATACATTACGCGACATTTACATTTCCACCGCCAGGGAGGTCAATAAAACAACAATATAGCAAAGGATCTTCATGACATCTCGCGGTAGAGTGCCTTGATCGTCTCTTTCAGCCATACGATCTTAGGATTGTGGCTGTTGCGTTTATGCCAAAGGAGGGTGAACGGTACGCGCATTTTTTCCAGTTGCGCAGCATCAAAAGGCATAGGACGTGCCACCAGCGGAAGCTGGTGGAGTTGGTTGTAACGCTGACAATAGACCGGGGCGGTGGCTATCAATGCATGATCGGGCTGCGCGGCCATAAACAGCGACTGCTCAAAGCCCGGCAGACACAATGCGATGTTACGCGCACGCCCCATCTCCTGAAGCACATCGTCCAGCGCCCAGGTGTCGCTCTGCTCCCAGCTAATGCTGATATGGGGATAGCGCAGGAATGTTTCCAGATTCCACTCTTCCTGCAATGCCGGATGGTCTTCACGTAACCAGACGCAGGGGAGATCGGAAAACAGGACCTCGTGGTCTATCGATAACGGTAGCAGACTCAGCAATTCACGCGAGCGCGGGTGACTTTCACGCCCGGTAAAGCCGATATCGACCTCGCCACGGATAATGGCATCCAGCGAGTCGTAATCCCAGTTGCGCACTTTGATCGTTGCCTGTGGATAACGCTGGTAGATCTGTTGGGAGAGCGCGTTAAACATGATCATCACCAGCGGCGTTTCAGCCACCAAATCAAACTTCAGCCCACGTGGTGCTTCATGGTGCGGCTTATCGAGCAATTGATTGCCCATCTGCATCCACTCCGCCAGGCTCTGTTCCATGTTGAGCATCAGCGGTGTTGGCGTTAGCCCCAGCGGGGTGTTAACAAACAACGGATCGTCAAACCAGGCTCTTAGCTTCGACAGCGATTTGCTGACCGCCGACGGCGTGACGTTCATCCGTTTGGCGGTTTTAGTGACGCTGCGTTCCTGCATCAACAACTGCAGGCAGAGCAGCAAATTAAGATCGAGACTGCTGAGGGATTTCTTCATGAGTTGGTGTGGACCGGTTTGGTGCAACAGTGATAATCAGCATGATGCTCACTATGCTACAGCCAATCAGAATCCCGATCAGCATATTCAGCGCATCGAGCCCAAGGATGGCGGCCAACCAAATCCATAACGATGAGCCGCAAACCTGGGCAATGCCTAATGCTGAGCTGGCGACACCTGCGCGCAGCGAGAATGGCCCCAGCGCCTGGCTCATGGCGACGCCGAAACCGACCGAGAATCCGGCGCAGATTAAGGTTAACCCGAACAACGTTACCGCGTGCGTACTGGCAAGGATTAACACGATGCCCGCAGCCAGGAACAATACCTGTGAAGTCAGCATCAGGATGCGGGGCTTAAAAATGCTCAGTGCGAATGGCGTAGAGAAAGAGACCGCCATACTGATGCCTGCGGTCATCGCCATCGTGGTGGCGTATTCACCGCGGTCAAAACCCATCACCTCCATCAGCAGCACCGGAGAGGTATTCACAAAGGTCAGGATTACCGACACGCTGAGGGTGGTAATGGCCAGACGGCTTAAGAAAAAACGGTTTACCAGCGATTCTGCGCGATCATCGCTTTGCGTTGAGGTCGAGAGCGTCGCTGGGCGCGATTCTCGCAGGATAAACACCGACAGCAGGCAAACGACCACGCCCATGCCCATCATCGTGTAGAACAGGCTCTGCCAGGGGTATTTGAGCATAATCAGATGCCCCATCACTGGAGCCAGCACCGGTACGATACAAGTGATACCGTTTAGCAGCGACAGCACCTTCGCACGGCGGCGATCGTCGAGAGTATCGCGCAGGATGGCGAAGGCCACCACGTAGCAGCAACCTGCCCCGACGCCCTGAATAAAACGACCGACCAGGAACGGCGTTCCGCTCTCGGCGAATGAACATAAGGCCGAGGCGATAATAAAGATCACCGCACCAACAATGGCGACCGGTTTACGACCCGACTGGTCGGCAATTTTACCGGCGAACAACATCGCCGTCGCCATCCCTGCCAGGTAGACCGAAAACGCGATATGCAACTGAGCCTCGCTGGCTTGTAAATCGGCAGCAATACGGGGCAATCCCACCAGATACATATCAATACCGGCGGGATAAAGGAGAACCAGGGCAAAACTGCAGATTAGAAAGCGTGTCATAGCGACCTCATGAGGAAAGTGGCGCTAAGCATACGGGGAGAGAGTCAACTGCACGAGTTGCCATTTGGACAACAGTGATTTCCTGTTAGGAAAACATTATTAATTCGGAATGTATTTATATTGGTTAAAAAATGTGCGAGGTAAGATGAACTAAATATAGCCATATAAAGTGAAAGGGATTGGCGTGGAAATTATTGGTGATAATACTTGTGTTACGAGTATAAACCCGAAAGGAAAAATCGTTTACTGTCGTGGAGAGCAGCATAAATACTGGCTTGAACTACAGTTTGTCGATGAGAACAACATTCCTGTATGCGGACTTAATGTCAGGCTGGAATATCGTCCGCTGACATCATCAGTGTGGCATCTGCGTGAAAATAGCTACAGCCCAACGCCTCCCTCCAACCCTCCGGCGGGCGTTACCGACAATCAGGGATTGGTCCGGTTTGATAATCTTTACTGGATAACTGTAGACGTTAAGACGGATGGGCAGCAACTGGCTGACGAGATGACACTGCGGCCACTGGGCGTCAGGCGTAATCCTAACAGCCAGCCAGAGTGTAAAAATATGTTCTGGTCGGGCTTCCGTGACAATAGCTGGCGATCAAATGTACAGGAAATAACAGAAGCGGCTAATCATGTGTATCACTATGTCACTATCGGGGAGTTATGCGACCGCCTGCCGTTGATTGAAGGCTGGGATGAACCGGAGCCTCCGGAATTCCATTTCCCACCGAACCGCTCCTTGAAGGGGACGGAGATCCCCTGTGCGCTGCTGGAAAAAAGACACGTTATTGAAACCTGCCCATTTCGGGCATGGGTATTGGCATTGCACGATACAAAAGACTATGACCTTGCCAACGCACTGAATCTCGGCATTATGGCTGACCTGGTTTATGCGGCAGAAAAAGATAATAAAACTATCAACTATTTCTTCCGGAATAAGTGTCAGGATCTATCATGCATTCCTCAGTTTGCTGAATTTCCTTCCTGGTACCACACGCTGGCGGTCGATGTCCCTTTTCATGAGCGCTATCTCCCACCAGTGTATCTGAGCTCGAAAGATAGCGATCAACCGGAGGGGGATACCCGGCTCTTTACGGTGGAATGTGGCACGCATGTGCTGGTTGCATGGTGCGGGACTGATAGTCTGTTGAATGTGCTAACTGATTTATCATTTGCACCAAAACGTTGTTTGCCGGAACTGGCCGGGGCGGGAAATGTTCATGGAGGATTTCTGGAGGCTTATGAGCTGGCCAAACGGAAATTTGAGGATAATTTGAATGCGGTTAATCGGGCTTTAGAACAAGAAACGAAGACGCTATTTATTTGTGGTCACAGCTTGGGGGGGGCTTTGGCATTACTTTATGCTGCCGAGATGAAAGTCAGTCAACCCATACTGTATACCTACGGAATGCCGCGTACATTTACCCGTGAGGCCATATCTTTTCTGGACAGCATTACCCATTACCGGCACGTCAACGACAATGACTCAATTACACAAATCCCTCCGGATGCTGATTTGGATAACGCTTTTTATAAGAAATGGGGACTGCTGGGAGACAAGCTGGGGTTTGACTGGTCACTGACGACGGCTGCCGGTCTTGGGGGCGCAGTGCGGGATCTGGCGTATCAGTCTGTGGGACTTGTAGATAAAAAAGCTCCTTACTGGCATCACGGTAAAACGGTGGTTTTTTTCCGGGCTGAGCAGTGTTCAATGCGGGTTGCCAGCCCGAACCACAAAACTCTACTTGATGGACAGATCTACACGCGCCATTTTGTGGGGGTGAAACTATATCTGGTTCCTTCTCTGAATGATGAATGTCTGAAATCTGGCGGTAAGCATCAGGAAACGTTCATCCAGTGCCTCGCACCGCATGCTCTGACAAAGACCTTTCCGAAAAATACCAATCCAACGCTGAACGGTTTAGGTACGGACCCGCAAAACCATTCGATGGCGCACCGCTATTTGCCCTACATCCATAATCAACTGCTTGAACTGGCAAATCCGGAGCTAAAGATGAGAAGAAAAGAAATGCGGATGCGCTTTCGCGATGAGGTTGAGAAAAGTGCATTCAGTAACGGGCAGCCGGATGAGATCCAGCGTAACCGTGAATTTCTGATGCTTCAGGATTTACTGCCGATAGCCCTGCAACTCACGGAGTCTGATGAAATTGGCCGCAATGCCCTGACCCGT
>NZ_SZXJ01000008.1:0-194 GCF_005281345.1 Citrobacter sp. wls619 | reverse complement strand
GGATACAACGGTTTTACGCAGCCTTTCGTTCAGCAGGGAATGGGAGTTCTGTGGCAGACCATTATTGCCATCGATGGCGGTGGGCCATGTCAGTGGCAGCTCAATTCATTGAGGGTGAGTTTCAGTATTGCGGGAAATATTCCCCTGGTGAAAGGGAAAGAAGTTATTGAGACCAGTTATATCTTTGATTTTGG
>NZ_SZXJ01000011.1:0-30984 GCF_005281345.1 Citrobacter sp. wls619 | reverse complement strand
GCGGACTGGTTGTGCGGGATGAATCTCACGCGGTTATACACCATTCTGGGGCGCAAACCAGGGCAAAAAGGGGGCGTGTTCTCGGTCGGACGCGTACAGACACCGACACTGAGCCTGATTGTTAACCGTGACCGGGAGATCGCAAATTTCATTCCCCGTGATTTCTGGACGCTTGCGGTCAGGCTGACCGGGCAGAACACATCATTTCAGGCGCAATGGCAGTCGCCAGAGGCGGTATGCGATGAGGAAGGCCGCTGTGTTAATCAGTCTGCACTACAGCAGGCTGCCGCAGATATCCGCCGCGCCGCGCAGGCTCGCGTAACCAGTACCGAAACAAAACACCTTAAAGAAAGTGCACCGCTGCCGTTTGACCTCGGTACATTACAGCAGGTCTGTTCGAAAAAATTTGGCTTTGGCGCACAGCAGGTGCTGGATATCGCCCAGAATCTGTACGAAACCCATAAAGCAACAACGTACCCGCGCACCGATTGCGGATACCTGCCGGAGTCCATGTTTGCCGAAGTACAGCAGGTGTTCAGCGCCCTGCAAGCCACCGGGCCGGTATTCCGGCCATTACTCACGCAGTGCAATCCGCAGCAAAAATCCCGCGTCTGGAACGACAGCAAAATCACTGCCCACCATGCGATTATCCCGACCATGCAGCCTGCTGATTTAAGCAAAATGAATGATGATGAATGGCGTGTATACGACCTGATTTGTCGTCACTACCTGGCGCAGTTTATGCCGCTACACGAAGCGGACAAAACACAGGTCCGGCTGGAATGCGGCGGGCATTCGCTTGTCGCAAACGGTAATGTCATCATAGTTCCCGGCTGGAAAACCCTGTTCAGCGAGGATAATGCAGAGGATGAAAACAAACAGTCGCTGCCCCGACTGGCGGAGAACACACTGTGTCCCGTCACGGGCGTAGAGCCGAAAGGACAGAAAACGCGCCCGCCGGAGCATTACACAGAAGGGACACTGATTGCGGCGATGAAAAATGCCAGCCGGTTTGTCACTGACGAACGGCTGAAGCAGCGCCTCCGGGACAGCGCGGGGTTAGGCACCGAGGCGACACGCGCTGGCATCATTGAAACCCTGCTTAAACGTGGTTATATCCGCAAAGAAAAACGTCATCTTATTGCCACCGACAACGCCGCCACGCTGATGGCTATGTTGCCGGATATCGTGAAAGATCCAGGTATGACGGCGTTATGGGAACAGGCGCTTGATGAAATTGCTGTCGGTAAACTGCCGCTGGCGGTTTTTCTGCAAAAACAATCACTCTGGATAACGAAAATGACGGAACAGGCCCAACGGTAAACACAGGCGTATCGCTGAATATCTTAGCCGCCTTTCATGAACGGGCGGCTTTTCTTTTCCGGCAGAAAACTGGTTTAACGGCGAATGGTGCAGTGAACGTGATTAAACTGATCGCACACGGCTGTAGCATCCTGCCCTGTGCCGGGGCCGACCGGCAAAAAAGTCGGAGCCGTTTGTGCGAAAGCGCCATGACAACGATCCGTCACCCCGTATTGCGGATCAATACTGCCAGTCAGGTGGTATCCGGGGTTTTCTTCACGTTGTGTTTTCTCTCCTTCTTTTATGCAGGCTATTTCCTGCCAGCGCCTGTTACGGGCGCTTTCCTTTATTTCGGCCACAGAGTTTTGGGTAGCCTGTTTCACCAGGTAACGCCTATTATGCGCCTCCGTTTCATCATCAGAGAGGTGCCATGCCAGCCCCGAAAAATGACCAGCCACTACGCTGCGGACAGTGCCAGCGTTTGCTGGCAGTAGTAGCAGGCCCGTATTTACTCCTTCATATCAAATGCCCGCGCTGTAAAACGCTTAACCATTTCACCCGCAGCCACTGAGCTTACCACCTGAATGCCTGTGAGCATCCCCACCCGTCAGGAGGGGAACAGTGATACCCAAAAATACCTTAACTTATTGCTCTGTCTGTAGCGGTATTGAAGCCGTCAGTGTCGCCTGGCGTGACTTACCTTTCAGGCCACTTTGGTTCAGCGAAATCGAGGCTTTTCCGTGTGCTGTATTAGCCCACCACTGGCCGGATATACCTAATCAGGGTGATATGACCACGCTGGCGGCGCGAATCAGTCGTGATGACATTCCCGCGCCCGATATTCTTATCGGGGGAACGCCCTGCCAGAGCTTTAGTATCGCCGGAATGAAACTGGGTCTGAACGATCCGCGCGGCCAGCTTACGCTGGCATATATCAGACTGGCCGATGCTGTTGACCAGAAAAGAAAGGAGAAAGAGCAAAATGAAGCCATTATCGTGTGGGAAAACGTCCCCGGCGTCCTCAGCGACAGTACCAACGCTTTTGGACACTTCCTTGCCGGACTGGCTGGTGCAGATAATGCGTTCACCCCCGGAAATCCCCCTGCCGCAGGAAAATCATCCACGTACTGGCGCTGGTCGAAAAAAGCGCGCCAACATATTCCAAAATGGCCCCGCGCAGGTTGTGTGTATGGTGCCAGACGAACCATCGCCTGGATCGTCAGAGACGCCCAACACTTCGGACTCGCCCAGAGACGCAAGCGCCTGTACCTTATCGCAGGTGCTGGAGAAGACTTCGATCCCGCCGAAATATTGTTTGAGTTCACGGGCCTGCGCCGGAATACTGCGCCGGGCGGCAGCGCTGAATCGCCCGCTACCGGTTCAGCTACGGCAGGTACTGGAGGCGAGAGCGATTATCAGACCGTCTACAACAAACGATGCGTAGGCGTATATGCTGCCAGTCACATTCACAGCACCTGTACCGCCAGCGATTATAAAGACGCTCACGACCTAGTGGTCTTTCCCGCCGTCTGTATTGCTGCCAACACTATCGAACGCAAACCGCAGAGCGGAGGCCATCATCTCGGGATGTCACCCGAATTATGTTATACCCTCGACACATCTCATAGCTCTCACGCTGTTATTACCGACTATACCGTCCGTCGCCTGATGCCGCTGGAGTACGAACGGTTGCAGGGATTTCCCGACCATTTCACCCGCATTCCCTGGCGCGGGAAACTGGCGACGGACTGCCCTGACGGGCCACGCTATAAAGCGCTGGGCAATTCGATGGCGGTTCCGGTGATTACATGGCTGGGTAAGCGTCTGAATGAATATCTGGCAACCCGCTGCTGAAAATAATTTCCCCGTCTGTGCAAACAGGCGGATTTCTTTATTTGGCAAAAGTGAGTTCTTTATTATCCATCCCGCACCGGTTTGTTTTACTGCTCCGGCAATCTGCTGTCGCGGACAGCGCCCTTTAATCCCTTTGATTGCTTTCCCGGAGAATTTATTATGAATGATATGGTGTTACAGGCGCAGTTAAATGTGCTGCATAATACAGAAAAACAGGCCGTACAGAGTTTGTTGACCACGGCATTACAGCATGGCTTTCAGCTCGCAGAACTTACCCGGCTGGCAGAAAAATATCATACCAGTGTTGCAGTAATGGAGATTAATAATCGCAATGGCGACTGCATTGTGAATTATGCCAACGGTAGCGGGTATTTTACCCGCCAGTTTGGCCTCCATTACGGGGATGCGTCTGAATTTGTGGAGCAGTTCGACACATGGTGGTATCAGTAACGGCCTTTATTCTGTGACGCTCTCCGGGGCGTCATTTTTTACCGGTTTATGCCAGGGTCGCAGTTTACGGACATATTCCAGCGTCCTGCAATGATGCACGGAATAAACTGGCTTTCCATTGTCATCCACCGGATGAATATCAAAATGCAGCGTCCCGCCAGCGCCAGTCAGTTGATCTCGACCGACGCCTGATATAAACCAGTGCGTTCCCTCACTGTCTGTCCAGTATGTCGCTGCGTATTTATCGAATGCTTCGCTGTAATTCATTTCATTGACCTTTATTTATCATCTTTTCTGTTTCTGGTGGCGTGCGGAATGCACGGCAATCGCAAAATTTGCGTCACTCTGTCGGTTTTTGCAATACGCCGGATGTCCGGCCATTTATCTGTTGCTGGTGAATTTCAGTTTACTGCGGCTTTTATCGTCGTTTTTTCCCATCCTGTCCCGGTCCTTATTTGCCGGAGAAGAGTATTTATGACGCCATTTAATATCTGGCCTGTGGCAGCGGTCCTGCTGTTATCAGCCTGTATCAGCAAACCGCAGCCGGTTCCTGCTGTGACCACTGCCTCCGCCGCATCTGCAACACCCGCTCCCACTGAGGTTGTCCATACCGCCCGTTACACGCTGGTCAGCCTCACGCCTGAAGATACCCTGCGCTATCCGTTGCGCCAGATTACCAGCCATAACCTGGTCATTTCGAAGAAAACGCCGGTTATCACGCGCGGTGATGCCCTGCATACCTGGCTGTCCGGTACGGGCTACGGTCTGTGCCTGCCGGTGACAGACGACATGCGCCAGTTTATGGGCAGTCCGTTGCCGGATAACCAGCGCTCATCAGGGCCACTGCGCATCAGCGACGCGCTACAGCTTATTGCCGGTTCGGCCTGGCAGATGAGTACAGATGAAGTCACGCGCACCGTTTGTTTTCAGCACTCGCCGCAGACACTGAGCTGACCGGAGGAGCCATGAAACGATATTACGCCGGTTTTCTTTTGCTGGTTGCTGCCGTAGCGCAGGGCGCAGATAAAGCCGCGACCACAGTTACCCGTAGTCACGAAACGCCTCTTTACAACAACACTGCCGCGCAGTCGTGGGGACTGACTCAGGAAGAGTGGTCGCATTACGAAGCACTGAAACGCGGGGAGCGTGGGATATGGTCGCCCTCGCTCGATCCACTGACCACGCTCGGCGTGGAAGCAACGAGCGATGCAGAGCGTCAGCGCTTTGCTGACCTGCTGGTCGAAAAAGAATCGCAGCGCGTGGAGAAAGAGCTGGCGTTTCAGCGAGTCTATGACGAAGCATGGAAGCGCCGTTTCCCTGCGTTGACACCCGTCGCCGCGGTGTCGCTGGACACCACTTCCCGGCTGGCGGTGTTTGTCAGCGAAAACTGTCCGTCCTGCGATACCCGGATGAAAACTCTGCTTGCCTCCGGCCATCCGCTGGATATTTATCTGGTGGACAGCCGCAATGATGACAGCCGCCTGCGCCGTCTGGCACTGACCTGGAAAATCGACGCCGCACGGGTACAGCGTCGGGATATCACACTCAACCATGACGCTGGACGCTGGTTACAATACGGCCAGGGCAAAATGCCGGTGGTACTGGCAAAACAGGGGGACACATGGTTGCCCGTTACTGCGCCCTGATGGCACTGCTGCTGCCCGCACTGCCGGTTCACGCCGTGCCGTCTGTTCCTGAGGGCTATCGTCAGGTGGCGCAACAGGCGCGGGTTCCGGCGGAGCTGCTTTATGCCGTGGCGCTGACCGAATCCGGGTCCCGCCTGCCGCAGGGCATTCGTCCGTGGCCGTGGACGTTGAATGTTGCCGGGCGCGGCTACCGGTACGCCACCCGTCGCGACGCCTGCGCGGCATTGCAGCGATTCGTACTTACCACCAATCCGAAGCGGATCGATATCGGGCCAGGGCAAATCAACCTCGGCTGGCACGGACAGCATTTCGCCACGCCCTGTGATGCGCTGGCCCCGTACCCAAACCTGCGACTTGCTGCACAACTATTACGCAGCTATTACGACCACTGGCAGAGCTGGGCAGAAGCTGCTGGCCGCTATCATCACCCGGCAGGCGGCAAACCCGCACTGCGCTACCGGACGCTGGTACTTCGTCATCTGCAAAATCTTTCCTCATGAATCAGTGAAAACCACAAAGAAGGCGTTCATGACATGCTGAAAATATTACTTCCTGTATTAATGATGGCGCTCTCCCTGCCATCATCTGCTGCCCTGACCGTGGTTGCTGACCTGGGCGGCGAGTCCTCCACGGCATTGTTTGAGTCCATTAGCCCTGCGCCGGAGATGCCAGTGCCAGACGCGCCCACGGCCTCATCCTCTGCGCAGCCGGTCCCGCTGAACGAGGCTGTTTTCCCGGTGGTTTCCCATAGCCTGCATCCTGGTACGGTGACGCCACGCCCGCTGTCACTGCCGGGGATGACGCCTCTTTTTCTGATCGGCGACGATCCGCAGTCACTGCGCTGGCTCAGTCAACGCCGCGCGGAACTGAAATCCCTCAACGCCACCGGACTGGTCGTTAGTGTTGGTTCACAGGCACGTTTTGAAGCACTACAGCAACAGGCTCCGGGCATTATTTTGTTGCCTGCAAGCGGCGACGATCTTGCTGCACGCCTGCAACTTGATACGTACCCGGTGCTTATCACCGATGCGGGGCTGTCACAGTGAGCCAGCGCCATATCATCGAAAACCTGCTGCGCCCGGCGGTGGAACTCTACAGCGCCGCCACCGGGCTGGCCGCCGGAACGATTTGCCTGGTTGCTCCCTGGTCACTGATGCTGGCCCCGGTGGTCAGTTATCCGCTGGCGGTGGGATTTTTCCTGTTTGCCGGACTTCGCGCGTATCAGGGGCTGCATATTCTGCGCTACCGCCGTAACCTGCGCCGCCTGCCGCGCTACGTGATGAGCAGCCGCCAGGTGCCGATCAGCCGTCATGTCCTGTTTCTGGGGCGGGGTTTTCGCTGGGAACAAAAACACACCCAGCGTCTGCACGCCTGCCGCCGTCCCGACGCGGCGCAGTATATTCGTCCGGGCTGGCTGTACCGGCAGGCCCGCAGGCTGGAAAAAGCCTGCGACGCTTCACTGCCTGTTGTCCGGCGACTGTTTGCCTGGGATAACCGGCTGAATCCGGTACGGCCACTGCCACCTGTCGGCGGCAGTCCGTTGTTGCACGGTGTCGAGCTGGATGAGGCCGATGTGACCCTGCCGCTGGGAGAGCGCGTCGGCCATACGCTGGTGATGGGCACAACAAGAGTGGGCAAAACCCGTCTGGCGGAGATACTCATCACTCAGGATATTCGGCGCGGTGAAGTCGTGATTATTTTCGACCCCAAAGGCGATGCAGACCTGTTGAAACGTGCATACGCCGAGGCGAAACGCGCCGGGCGGGAAAATGAGTTTTACGTATTTCATCTGGGCTGGCCTGATATTTCAGCTCGTTATAACGCGGTGGGCCGCTTCGGGCGTATTTCAGAAGTTGCCAGCCGCATCGCAGGACAGCTTTCCGGGGAAGGCAATTCAGCAGCATTTAAAGAATTCGCCTGGCGGTTTGTGAATATCATTTCCCGCGCACTCATCGAGTTGGGACAGCGCCCGGACTATCTGCAAATATCCCGTCATGTGGTTAACATTGACGATCTGTTTATCCGTTATGCACAGTATTATCTGCCAAAACACGAGCCAAAAGCCTGGGAGATCATTGCGCAGATTGCGGGGAAAGTGACCGATAAAAATACCCCACGAAACCTACAGGGCCGTGATAAATACGTGGTGGCGCTGGAGCAATATCTTGCCGCGACCAAAATTTATGACCCAATACTTGATGGCCTGCGTTCTGCCGTGCGCTACGACAAAACCTATTTTGATAAAATCGTCGCGTCTTTATTACCTCTGCTTGAGAAACTGACCACCGGCAAGACAGCACAACTACTGGCCCCGTCCTACAGCGACCTTGACGATCCGCGACCAATATTTGACTGGCAGCAAATTATCCGCAAGCGCGGCGTGGTCTATGTCGGGCTGGACGCACTGTCAGATACCGAAGTGGCTGCTGCCGTGGGAAACTCTATGTTTGCCGACCTGGTGAGTATTGCAGGCTATATCTATAAATTCGGCGTTAATGATGGCCTGCCTGGTGAAGAGAACCTGGTTAAAGTCCCTATCAACCTGCACTGTGACGAGTTCAATGAACTTATGGGTGATGAGTTTATCCCGCTCATTAACAAGGGCGGTGGCGCGGGGATTCAGGTGACGGCCTACACCCAGACACTCTCGGATATCGAAGCGCGGATCGGCAATCATGCAAAAGCGGGACAAGTGATCGGTAACTTCAACAACCTGATCATGTTGCGAGTGCGTGAGACGGCAACCGCAGAGTTACTGACCGGCCAGTTACATGATGTTGAAGTGCTGACCAGTACCGTCATGTCCGGCGTCACGGACACCTCAAACCCCGACAATGGTACTGATTTCACCAGTAATACCGCTGAGCATATTGGCTCTGCCAGTGTGCCGTTAATTGATCCCGCTGCGCTGATCCAGCTTCCGAAAGGTCAGGCGTTTGCGCTGCTGGAAGGGGGACAGCTATGGAAAATCCGGATGCCGCTGCCAGCGGCGGGTAATGATGCACTGATGCCAGAGAACATCGCACAGCTTGCTGACTATATGCAGTCAAACTACCGTAGCGGTGAACAGTGGTGGAACAGTGTCGCAACGCCGGAGACGGAGGCAGAGACAAATCATGCTGAACTGCTGGCGGCATTACAGGAGGGACTGAATGAGTGATTCAACGGCACAGCATCAAAGCCAGAACACCGTGCCCAAAAAAGGACTGATAGCCACGCCGCTGTCGTGGATCGGTAAAATCTGCACAACATTGTTCGCATCACTGCTGTTCGGCTTAGTGGTGGAGTGGCTGGGGATAACATTTTTCTGGCCTGAACAGGGCGCAGAACACAGCCATATGATGCTGAATATGGAGCTGGGCTGGTTTGCTGAAAACGTCAGGCACAGCATTTTAATGGATGATCCGGTCGGACGACTTAGTACGTTACTAAGCCAGATCTGGCGATGGCTGTTTGTGGAAACCCGGTTTATGTCCTGGCTAGGGCAATTACGTCATAAACCCGCAGGCCACTGGATATATTATGTTACGCCCTATGCTCAGGCGGCAGTATATATCGTTATGACATTTATGTTGCGTTTATTTATTCTGCTGCTGACCTCGCCGCTGTTTATGCTGGCGGTGCTGATCGGAATAACTGACGGACTGGTGCGCCGTGATGTTCGCCGTTTCGGCAGTGGATATGAATCCGGTTTTATTTATCACCATGCAAAACGGTCCGTAATGCCGGCATTCTTTCTGACGTGGATAATTTATCTGTCGCTGCCATTTTCGGTGAATCCTTGTGTGATATTACTGCCCGCAGCACTACTGTCTGGTCTGGTTATCAGCATTGCAACAGGCGCATTTAAAAAGTATCTGTAACATTTAACCTTCAAAATAAGGTTTTGGTTTTTTATACAGAATGTGAATACTTTCTGTTTATTTGTATTTCTCAACCAGGAGAAATACAGTTATGAGAATACACGCCCGATTTTTTCAGAAGTCAGTAAACTCCGGCATTATCCTGTCGGTTGCTGTTTTCTCGTCTTATTCCATTGCCGGTAACTCAACGGCCACCGGTGAAGACACGATTGCCAGCGGATATCGCTCGACCGCTACGGGATCGGATTCAGAAGCATCTGGCTATGGCTCAACAGCTACAGGATCGGATTCAGAGGCATCTGGCTATGGATCGACCGTCACAGGTTCATTTTCTCAGGCAGGTGGTGATTATTCAACGACCACAGGGAGTTATTCATCTGCATCAGCTGAGGCGTCAACGGCAACCGGATTTTTCGCAAACGCATCCGCTGTAGAATCCACGGCGACAGGAAGTTACGCGACCGCATCGGGAGATATGTCCACGTCAACAGGTGCGGGTTCAAACGCGACGGGCACATTAACAACAGCGACAGGGGCCGGAGCACGGGCAACAGAGTACGGGGCCACGGCGACAGGTGCGGGCGCAAGGGCTGAAGGTGGGCTGTCAACAGCGAGCGGGCACTATTCATCGGCGACGGGCGATCACTCAACGGCACTGGGCGCCGGGGCCAGCGCAACGGCAAAAAACAGCGTGGCGCTGGGGGCTAATTCGGAGGCCAGCCGCGACAATACGGTCTCAGTCGGAAATGCGCATCTGCAAAGACAAATAACGGGCGTGGCGGCAGGAACGGAAGATTCTGACGCGGTGAATGTCGGGCAGTTAAATGCTGCTTCGGCAGCCAACCGCAACTACACCGATGCTGTCGCAGCGCAGACAGAGCAGAATGCCCGCGATTATACAAATACGATCTCCGGCGCAGATCGTAAATATACAGAAGAGAAAGCAGCCACAGCCGAAAAAAATGCCAATATTTACACTGACTCAAAAATACAGGAGGGTAACGAGTATGTTATTGCTTATTCAACCAAATATACAGATAACTCATCTAAAAAGACGCTGAATCAGGCAAATAATTACACCGACAACCGGTTTAATGAGTCAGTCAATTACACTGATAATAAAATCAGCGAGGTGAACGGGCGCGTTGACCATCTGAATAATAAAATCGATGAAAACAATCGACAGGCGAAAGCGGGTATCGCCGGGGCAATGGCAATGAGCGGTATTCCACAGCGGTTCGATTATAACTTTAATTTTGGGGTGGCAGCGGGAACCTACGGCGGTGAACAGGCAATTTCAGCCGGAGGCTTCTGGAATGTTACCTCAAATACCACAGTGGCAACAAAGGTTGCACTGGACACGCAGCATAATGTTGGCGGAACCGTCGGGTTTACTGTTGGCTGGTAATTTGCTCCCTGTATAGCGTCTGTCGTTATATCCCTTTTCTCCGGAGAAGGGATTTTTTATTTTTATATTCTGCAAAAACTTCATCCGGGAAAATGAGTTGATTGCTGAATGCGGTCATCTATTCCGGCACGCTGGCACTCTCCCTTTTATGCCCGGAGAACCGAACCGTGAAAATACTCCCGTTAATGTTTCTGTCTGCCTCCCTGCTGGTGACTGCCGCACAGGCCGCGCCCGCGTCTGAAGAGGCGAATCTCTCGCTGCTGATGACCCAGCTTAACATCCTCGAATCCACCCTCAGACGTGCCGAAGCGCAGGCTTCTGTTGCCACGAACGCGCGTTTCTTCTTTGACTATCCACAGGCATATGCCGATATCCGCGCCATGCGTGAAGGCATCAGCCAGTACCTGACGCCGGTGCGCGCCCAGCCTCGTGCCGTCGCAACGTTTCCCGCCCGTTACCGCACCGAGGCCGCGCAATGACCCCGGAGCAAATCTCTGCCTTTCAGGCGGGCAGCTCAACCAAACCGGCTGACGTGAACCTGCTGTTTCTCAGCCTGCTCTGTGCAGCACTGTTTATGTGGGCCGCGTGGGTGTGCCTGCGTGGATACAGAGCGTTTGCCGCTGGCTCCATTTCGTTACGCCAGCTCGGCGGTCAGGTTGCCCGTACTGTCCTGCTGTTGCTCGTCACGTTCTGGTTAGTTCTCAGTTAATTCATCACACCACAGGAAGTTCTCATGAATAAAAAAATGTGTATTCGCGCGCTGATTGCCTCCGTTATTGCCTTTTCTGTAACCGCCAGGGCTGACCTGCCAAGTATGGAAGACCCGTCGCGCGGCAAGGGCAGCGGTATCATGGACACGTTGAAGAATTATGGTTATGACATGGTAATTTTAATGTCATTGGCTATCTGCGCTGTCGGTTTTCTTGTCGTCGCCAACTCCTGTATCGCCACGTATGCCGAAATTCAGAACGGACGTAAAGCCTGGAAGGATTTGGGGGCGATGGCAGGCGTTGGTGCCATTCTGCTCGTCATCACTATCTGGCTGCTTACCCAGGCCGGAGAAGTGCTGTGATGACGCTGACCATCGAATTTCTGCCCGATCGGCTTAACCGTGAGCCGGTGGTGTTCAGGGGCATGACCACCACAGAGCTGTTTATCGCCCTGTCTTCCGGCCTGCTGGCCGGATTGTTGTGCGGAATTTTCCCCGCCGTGATACTGGGTATCTGGGCGCTGATACCGACCGGGGCGCTGGCAGGTGCCACGCTTACGGTCATGGCGGGCGGAAAATATCTGGCCCGCCTTAAACGTGGTAAGCCCGACACCTGGCTGTATCAGGCGCTGGAAGCGCGGCTGGCCCGCAGCGGTTTTGGCAATCCCCGGTTGGTACAGCATAACGCCATCTGGACAATCCGTCGGAGCAGCAAATCATGAGCCGCTTTAAACATGCGCTGGCGGCGCGCGATGCCCATATCACCACGCTGCGCCTGGTGATTGCCCTGATGCTGCTGGTCTGCATTGCCCTGTGGTACGGCTGGCGGAGTGCGCCGGAGCGGCTGACCATCCACAATCCCCCCGACTTACGTACCGGCAGCACCCGCGCCTGGTGGGAGATCCCCCCAGGCCAGGTTTATGCGTTCAGCTTTTACATCTTTCAGCAGCTTAACCGCTGGCCGGTGAACGGCGAGGAGGACTATCCGCGCAATCTGACGCATTTAGCCGCGTACCTGACGCCAGCGTGCAGCGCACAGCTCGACCAGGACTTCCGGCAACGGCGGGACAGAGGCGAACTGCGCGATCGGGTTCGCGGCGTGTATGAAATTCCCGGACGTGGTTTTAACAACAGACGCATTCAGATCCATGACCGTGACCGCTGGACCGTCACGCTTGATCTGACCGTGGATGAGTATTACCGCGCCGAGCCGGTTAAACGTGCGCTGGTTCGTTATCCGTTACGCGTGGTGCGCTACGACGTTGATGCAGAGAAGAATCCCTGGGGGCTGGCGATTGACTGCTTTGCCGCACCGCCGCAGAAGCTCGAAGCCGCCACACCGGCAACCTCAACGGAGGAAAAATAATGAAGCGTTTCAGATTCAGATATTGCCTGTTTTCCCTGCCGTTACTGTTCTGCCACAGCGTCAGTGCAACGGAACTGGTGCAGTGGCAGAGGTTACCGCTGCCGGTGGCGCTGCATACCGGGCATGAGCGCGTCATTTTTGTTAACCGCAACGTGCGCGTGGGATCGCCTGCGGCACTGGACGGTAAACTGCGTATCCAGAGCAGCGGCGGTACGGTATATCTGCGGGCTGAAGAAGGTTTCCCGGAAGCACGGTTGCAGTTATCCGACGTGGAGAGCGGGGAACTGGTTCTGCTGGACGTCAGCGCCAGTGCAGGTGACGCACTGGAGCCGCTGGAAATCCGTTATGACGAGGCGGTCTGGCGCAACGACATTGATGGTGCCGGGGAAGATGAAGAAGGCACAACCGGGGATGACATCGACGCGCTGAATGACGCCATGCCACAGCCTGCCATCCCGCGTCCCGTCGCCCTTACCCGCTACGCGGCGCAGATGCTTTATGCACCGTTACGTACCGTGGAGTCAGTGGACGGTATTGCACCGGTTTCCGTGCGCCTTTCCGGGAATATCACCACGCTGTTGCCCGGCGAACCCGTTACGGCAACACCACTGGCTGCATGGCGGCTGGATGACACCACCGTGACGGCAATTAAGCTGCAAAACCGCAACGGGAAGCGCATCGACCTTGATCCACGCACGTTACAGGGCGACTTCCTCACCGCCACTTTCCAGCATACCTGGCTTGGCACGCACGGTACACCTGAAGACACGACCGTCGTTTATCTGGTCACGAAGGGCGATGCAGATGACGCCATCCTGCCAGAGTCGCCTGCGCCGGAAAAAATGCCGAAGACAAAGACGGAGGCGAAATAATGCGCATGACAGCCAGCCCTCTGCTGAAACTGCTGATCCCGGTTTTGTTGCTGGGTGCGGGATTTATCACCCTTAAAGCCTGTCGTTCCTCGCCTGACGGCGTGGCGCAGAAAAACAGTACCGCCGTTGCCGACCTGACCGACGACGAGCTGAAAGCTCTGGGCATTGATGGCGACACGCCGCGCGATACGGTGGCGACCCTGGTCGGGCAGATGAAGGAATACCGGAGTGAAATGGAAGCGCTGCGCACGAGCAGCACGGCGCTGGTCAAAGAAAACCAGCGACTGCGCGAGCGGGACGCTAATGTCGAAACTCGCATCAATAGCGCAATAGATAAGGAGAAAGATAATCTCAGCAACGAGTTGCAGAAACAGCAGTCATCCATGCTGGCGCAGTTTCAGTCGCAACTGGAGCAGTTAACTCTGAAACAGCGGCCTGCCGCCGGAAGCAGCGATATGCCGCCGGGGCTGGGGCTGGATGACGGGAGCGTTCCGGCAGGCGCAGTGCGCTGGACGGAGCCTGCCGATGCCGTTCAGACAAGGAAACCCGGCCAGCCGGGCAGCATGCAGTATCCGTTGGTGTTCGGTAACGCCGGAGATAACGCCATCAGCCAGCAGAAGAAAATCTTTCTGGAGCAGGCGAAGGGCGAGCGGGCAACCGGCAGCACAGCAAAAGCGGTGGTTGTCCCGGTCTATACCTTGCCAGAAAACAGCACCCTAACGGGCAGTGTGGCAATGACCGCCCTGCTGGGACGGGTGCCGATCAACGGTACGGTCAGTGACCCGTACCCGTTTAAAGTGCTTATCGGGCGCGACAATCTGATTGCTAACGGGATTGAGTTACCTGACGTGGAAGGGGCCGTGATATCGGGTACGGCATCGGGCGACTGGACGCTTTCATGCGTCAGGGGAACCGTTCATTCCATCACATTTGTCTTCCGCGACGGTACTGTTCGTACTGTGCCGCAGTCCACCGAAAAAGCGAACAGCGACAGCAACAACTCGCAGGGCAGTGAAATTGGCTGGCTCTCCGACCCGCACGGTCTGCCGTGTATCCCCGGTGAGCGCAAATCCAACGCTGCTGAATATATCGGCTCACAGTTTCTGCTGGCAGGCTCGGCAGCGGCGGCAGACGCTTTTGCGAACGGGCAGACCACTACTACGGTAGACGGTGGCTCTGTCACCTCCGCACTGACCGGCAGCAGTGGTCAGTATGTGCTCGGTCAGGCGCTGGGCGGCGGGCTGAAAGAGAGTGCCGACTGGTTTAAACAGCGCTACGGCCAGATGTTCGATGCTGTCTATGTGCCGCCCGGCCACCCCGTTGCCATTCATATCACCCGGCAAATAGCCGTCGATTACGAAACTCAGGGCCGCAAAGTGAAATATTCCCGTGCATCCGCCACTACCGGAGGACTTGACTGATGAAACCTGCCGTGATGATTTCCCTGTTTCTGGCTCTGGCCGTCACAGGTTGCAGTACATCCCAGGAAACCCTGCTGCCGGTGGATGAGAACACCACCATGCTGAGTATCTGGGGACAGCGCAGCGGTGGCGGTAATACGCTGTCGGACGCCCGCAGTCAGCTCCGTCGTCCGCTGACGGAAGTTCCGGTACAGGAGCAACAGAATTATACCCGCACTGCCGCAAATGAAGTGCAGTCACAGTTCCGGCGTCTGCCCAATCCCGATATGGTGATGTACATCTTCCCGCATCTGTCCGGCGATGAAGGCGTGCCGGTGCCGGGATATTCCACCGTCTTCCCTTTATATACGCAGGTGCGGTACGCGCTGCCGGGTGAACGCACGGAGGCACTGTGATGATAACCTCAACGGCCCGCCCGCGCAGCGGGAAACTGACCGAACAGGCCGCCGACGCGGCGTACCAGAAAGGCCCGTCCTTTGCCGACCTGCTGCCGTGGGTGGAGTTTCAGGGCGATTCGCAAACATTACTGCTGGATGACGGGCGCTCCGTTGCCGCCATTTACAGCATCACACCCGTCGGCACCGAAGGGCGCTCGCCACAGTATCTGGCCGGTATCCGCGATATCGTCAAAGATGCGCTTCAGGACAGCTTTGATGAGCTGGATAATAATCCCTGGGTGGTGCAATTTTTCAGCCAAATGGAGGATGATCTCAGCAGCTATATGCAGCGGCTGCGTGATTACGTCACACCTGCGGCCAGAGGCTCGGCATTCAGTGAGGCCTGGCTGTCTGAGATGGAACGTCACCTGAACGGCATCTCGCGTTCCGGCGGATTATTTGTGGACGACCAGGTGACGAAAACCCCCTGGCGCGGGCAGATACAGCAGATCCGGATGGTGGTTTACCGTTACTGGCCCGCAAAAAGCGCACATGGCGACCTGCCGCCCGAACTGGCACTGAACAATACCTGTGAACGACTGATTTCCGCGCTGGCGGGGGCCGGGCTTAAAGTACAGCGACTGGACGAAACCGCTGTGCGTCGCTGGCTCACGCGCTGGCTGAATCCCGCCCCTGACTGCGATGATCGCCGGGCGTTTTACCGCACGGTGACGCAGCCGGATACGCAGGATGATGGTACGCCACCGGTGCTCACGGATTTTACCGAAAGCCTGCTGTTCAGTGAATCTCGCTCGGATACAGAGCACGGCGTCTGGTGGCTGGACAACCGACCTCACCGGGCGGTAGTGGTGGACCGGCTGCGCCGCGCGCCATCCCCCGGTCATCTGACCGGCGAACAGCGCCGGGGCGATGCGCTGAATGCGCTCACCGATCTACTGCCGGAATCGGTCATTATGGCAATGACTCTTATTATTTACCCCCAGGATCTGCTGGAAGCGCACCTCAATCGCCTGTCTGACCGAGCAATTGGTGAGAACATTGACTCTGAATACACCAAAAAAGACTGCCTGGATGTCCGGCAGTGGCTGAAAGCAGGCCATAAAATGTACCGCAGCACGCTGGCGTTTTATCTCAGCGCGGAGGATATCCCGGCACTGAATAAGCAGACCCGCGAGCTGAACAGCGTACTGCTGAACGCCGGGCTGGTTCCGGTACAGGACGCGGACGACCCGGCCCCGCTGGCGGCGTGGCTGCGCTGGCTGCCGTGTTGTTTTGATCCGGCGCGGGATAAGCGCCATCTGTATACCCGGTTTAATTTTGTCCAGCACATCGCAAACCTGCTGCCGGTTTTTGGGCGTGAAACCGGCACCGGGCACCCCGGCATCAGCTATTTTAACCGGGGCGGTGCGCCGCTGGATTTTGATCCACTGAATAAAGCGGATCGCGCCACTAACGCTCACCTGCTGTTACTGGGGCCCACGGGTGCGGGTAAGTCCGCGACGCTCAACGGCAAAATCGCGCAACTGATGGCTCTGCACCGTCCACGTCTGTTTATCGTTGAAGCCGGGAACAGCTTTGGCCTGATGGCTGACTACGCGAAACGCCACGGTCTGACAGTCAATAAAATCAGCCTGAAACCCGGTTCCGGCATCACCCTGCCGCTGTTTGCCGACGCCTGGCGACTGGTGGAGCAGCCCGTCAGCGCGGATATTCCTGATGATGAGGACAGCGCCGCACTGGAGGGCGACGATCAGCGCGATATTCTGGGCGAGATGGAGATCACCGCCCGCCTGATGATTACTGGAGGTGAGGTGAAAGAGGATGCCCGACTGACGCGGCCAGACCGCGCGATGATCCGCCAGTCCATCATCAATGCCGCCACCACCTGTTACAGCGAAAAACGCCAGACGCTGACGCAGGATGTACGCGACGCCCTGTTTACCCTGGCAAAAGACCCGGCCCTGCCGGAAAATCGCCGCGCCCGCGCTTATGAAATGGCCGAGTCGATGGGGATGTTCTGTACCGGTTTTGAGGGTGAGCTGTTTAACCGCGAAAGTAAACCGTGGCCGGATGCGGATATCACGCTCGTTGATCTGGCGACGTTTGCGCGTGAAGGTTATGAAGCACAGCTTGCTATCGCCTATATATCGCTGATTAATCACATCAACAACCTCGGCGAACGCGACCAGCATCTGGCGCGGCCCATCGTCAATATCACCGATGAGTCGCACATCATCACGGTTAACCCGCTGCTGGCGAGATTCCTGACCAAAGGCTCAAAAATGTGGAGAAAGCTCGGCATCTGGTTATGGCTGGCAACCCAGAACCTAAGTGACTTTCCGGACGACGCAAAGAAGCTGCTTAATATGATTGAGTGGTGGGAACTGCTGGTGATGCCGCCGGAAGAAGTGGAACAACTGAAGCGGTTTAAAATTCTGACGCCGGAGCAGGAGCAACTGCTGTTATCCGCCAGTAAATCGCCGGGAAAATATACTGAGGGCGTGGTGCTGGCGGGCAAGATTGAGGCGCTGTTCCGGGTTGTTCCTCCGGGCCTGTATCTGGCGCTGGGGATGACGGAAAAACACGAAAAAGCAGAAAGAGCACAACTGATGCGGGAGCAGAACATCAGCGAGCTGGATGCGGCGATTCAGGTGGCGCGGGCGCTGGATAAAAAGCGGGGGCTGACAGAATAATCACCACTCACCATCAGCCTCTTCCGTCAGATCGGGTGAGGCTGCTTTTCTTTCAGGCTAACGGTAACGGGAAGGCTAGATTTGTTCTGGTGTGACAACCGAATGGTCATTCCCCTCTTCCTCTCGTTGCCTTTCTGATTACCTGTACTCTGGTCGCGCTTGTGTCAGCCTGATTTTACACCGCCGAATCCCCCCCCCTTTAACGACGGTCACCAGCGGTTTTTACTCACCATAGATATAATCTGCCCCGGCCTGTGTCAGTCGATCCACCTCATACGATCCGGCATCTTCCAGAAACCCGTTTGTATACAGTTCGGTCAGCGCATCCCCGATTTGCTGCGGATTTTCCTTCAGGAATAAATCGTATACCGCCACCGGCAAAGGCTCGCCTGCCTGAACGTTATGTTTAGCTGCTGCCGCCATAATTTGATCTGCAAGCGGAAGATGTGAGAACGGCATCATATGTCCTTATTTTATGGTTGGCTTTCAGACTCAGCACCGGGCGATTCAGTTCTGCGCGCCACGGCGTTCACAGATAATACCACCCACGGCGTTCAGTTTTACTGAATTCTTCGTCGTCACATATTCAGTTGTTTACTGCCTCATTTCACCGTTCTGCGTTAAATCCTCCTGAATCAGTCAACGCTCAGGGGGCATCACAGAATGCGATTACGTTTCCTTTTTATACCCGTTTTATTTTTTGCAGCAGGCACTCCGGCACAGACCGTTATCTATACTACCGCGCAGCAACCGATAATTAACCCTGAACCGGGAATTCTGGTGCAGGTGCTGGAAAATGTTAGTGAGCTGGAACAGTTACTGTTTCCGGTGTTGTCACAAAATCCACAGCAGGCCGAACAGCAGGCGCATTTACGGATGCAGCAGCCCGACTGGAAGACGCAGGAAGCCCGCCTGACCCGCGCATACCAGTCGCTACTGGATGCGTATACTCTGGGTATCAAAAAACTCCCCGCTGTCGTGTTTGATGACCGCTATGTGGTGTATGGCACAACGGATGCTGAACTGGCACAGCAAAAGCTCGATGACTGGCGGGAGCAGCAACGATGAAAGTCCGTCGCTCATTCATCCTGCCTCTGCTGGCAGTCACACTGCCTGCCGTTGCAATCACCACACCGCAGATTATTGCGTCTTCACTGTCGCCCGCCTGCCTGCAATACCGGGTGGTGGGACTGTGTTACTGGTTGTTGTGTACCCCTTTTGGCTGTACGGTAAAAACCTCCATTAAGGTGAAGCACAATATTCCTGAACTGGTCGTCTCTTCCTATTCGACACCGGGCGATAATCCGTGGACGGAGATGTCGCTCACCGATGCCGCTGTTGCAGGAACATTCGGTGGCGGCGATACCAACCCCCGCATTACGAACGCCAAAACCAAAATTCGCTACAAAGACGCTGCGGCTATTGGTCATCCTGGCGGTGAAGCCTTCCTGCGTTTTCTGAGCGCATATGGCTACAGTTGCAGCAGCCCGGTAGTGCCGTTTCAGCCCTATTTTCTCAGCGTCACGGATATGGCTGTCTGGCGCAGTGGCGTGCCGGAGATGCTATATCCCGAGGCGCTGACGCCGGGCTTGCGTGAAGTCGGCCAGCCCGGTGATTTATGGGGCAACGTGTACCCGCGTACCGGCGCACTGGGGCAGACGCACGACTATAAAGCCGGGGCTGTCGTCGCACAGCGCGCGGCGGATATTGTCACCCGTGCCGGGGAGCTTCATGTTTATCTGCCGCTGGTTCCACTACCACGTCCCGGCTACTGGCCGCCAGTGCCAGTCATCGAGGGCATCCCCGGCAATCACACCTGGCAGATGCTCTCTCCGCAGATGAGCATGACATGCGCCATCTTCCCCGACCGTACCATTATCAGCACTTACGCTGACCGTCTGGACGCGGGTGGTGATTACGCCTGGGCGCTCTGGCGACCTTATTCCTGCTGCCAGCGGCGCGGGCAGACCTTTCTCGGCAGCACCGGAGGTTAATTCTGATGAAACACCCGATAGCAATGACGCTGGCCGCTATGCTGGTCGGCGTTTTCTGCCGCGGCGCACAGGCCGCCGAAAGTAATTACGGAATCGACAAACGGGGGGCAATTGCCGATTCGCTGTATTACCAGATTGGCGGCGGCTCCGTCATCACCCCTGCGCTGACGCGGCGTAACACCCAGCTCATTAATATGCGCGCAGGCTGGAACGCAGATTTAATCTGCGGCAATTTTGATATCAACACCACCGTGCGCAACCAGCTTAACGGTGTGACGGACGGTTTTCAGCAGATGATGGGGCAGGTTATTCAAAGCGCGACGTCCGCCGTCGCCAGCCTGCCCGCGATGATAATCCAGCGCGCCAATCCCCAGCTCTACGACCTGCTGACCAACGGCGTACTTCAGGCGAGAGTCGATTTCGATAAATCGCAACTGACCTGTCAGAAAATGGCGGAAAAAATGACAGATTTTTCGGCAGGTTCTGCCTGGACGCAAAGTGCAAAAACCGAGAATTACCAGACCATTGTTGCCGGGGAGCAGGACGCGGTACGCGCGGAACAACAGCTACAGAAAGAGGCCGCCAGTAAAGGGAAAACCTGGGTGGGCGGGCAAAAACGCGGCGGCAGCGGTCAGAAGCCGATAAAGCTCGTCAGTGATACCACAACTGCCGGATACAATATTCTGAACCAGCGCGGCGTCACTGAAACCAGCAGCGTCAGTGGCTCGCAGTGCCAGGGGCAACTCTGTCAGACCTGGACAAAGCCGGAGGATGCTGCGAAATGGATGACGCGCGTCGCTGGTGAGCAGACCATCAACGTCGCCCCGGATAACGACGCTTCCGGCAGCAGTGAAACGAAAACCGGCGCACAGGCGGGCGTGGGTTTGTCGCCGTTAATAGAGGAAGAACAGGAGAAAATCCAGAGTGCGCTGGCAGACCTGGTGAACGGCTCTGTAAAACCCACCCCGGAGAATCTGGCAAAAGCCAGTGGCGGGCAGTTACAACTGACGCGCGGCGTGGTGGAAGCCCTGCGCGATGACCAGGATGCAAATATTCTTGCACAGCGTCTGTCCGGCGAGATGGCGCTGGCCCGCGTGCTGGAGCAGGCGCTGATGGCGCGCCGCACCCTGCTGGCCGGAATGCGCGAACCCAATATTGCCGCCGAAAAGGAGGCGCAGACACAACTTAACCTGACGACGGCGCAGCTTGACCGGGAACTGGACCAGCTCCGGCTGGAAATGGAACTCCGCCGCTCGCTTGCTGACAATGCCAGTACCGTCATCCTCACCCGTAAGGCGCAACGGGATATCACGCAGGGCCGCGCCACCCAGGTGGAAGACGATGAAAGTAAGCGCATGAGCGACCTCAGCAAAGCGAAGGGGGAATAGCAAATGCGACTCAGGAAAGTCTTTTTTACCGGGGCGGCGGTGTTGTTTGCAGGCGCTGCTGTCTGGTTGCTGGTGCAGTTCGCGGCCCCCGTACTGAACCTGCAACAGTCACTGTACCGGGGGCGCTGGCTGCTGCTGGCCTGGCGGCTGGCGCTGTACGCCATCGCCGCCGGGCTGTGGTATGTGGTTTCCCCTCAACTGCGGTTATGCAGCCCGGTCGCCTTCCGGCATCTTAAACGCGCCGCCATCTGGTCACTGGTGCTACTGGCGACGGGTGAAATCAGCAATCTGCTGCAATGGGAGGCGACGGTATGACTGCGCACAGCTATCTGGAGTACGCGCTGACCCTGCTGGGCTGGCTTATCAATAATGGTATCTGGCACACCATCACCGCCACCGGACTGTTTACCCTGCCATTGTTATTCCGGCTGATATCGCTGTGGCTGAAAGCCCGCGAACAGGGCGTGGATGAAGGTGATGCGGGCGGACTGACGCTCGCCTGGATGGAAAACGCCGTTTACACCTCACTGGTGGTGATGATGTTTACCTGCGTCCCCCTGCTCAATATCGACCTCACCAACATTACATACGACGTCCAGCGCTCAAAGCAGTGCAATTACCTGGTGCCCGTTAAACCGGAACAGACCGGTTATGCGCCGCTGGTAAACGAAGTCAGTGGTAAAACAGCGGCGGTGCCGGTGTGGTGGTATCTGGTGCATGTGGTGTCCAAAGGTATGGTGAGCGCTGCCTCCGCCACGCTGCCCTGCAAGCCCGACCTGCGACAGTTGCGTTTTGAGGTGCAGCACACCCGCATTAATGACCCGGTGCTGGGGCAGGAACTCACCGATTTTGTGCAGGAGTGTTATGCCCCGTCGCTGGCACGTCTTAAACAACGGGGTGTGGCGTTGCAGGGTACTGATGACGCCAGAGATATTGACTGGCCCGGCTCCCGCCGTTTTCTCACCGAAGCTGGATATTACGACACTGACCATGCCCGTTCTCCGCGAAGCGCCTGGTCGTATGACAACAGCCGGGACGCCGGACTTCCTGACACCGGTACTGGCGGTTACCCTACCTGCAAACAGTGGTGGTCGGATACTGACACGGGTTTGCGTCCCCGTCTGCTGGCGCAGGTGGAGCCGGACGTCTGGCAGTCGTTTCAGAAACTGACATACAGTAAGGAAAACTACGAAGAGGCGGTTTTGCGCTCGCTGGTCAGCCCGCGCAATATGGAAGTATCGCAGAACGGGCGTGTCTATGTGGGGTTCGGCGGCAATATTGATCCGACGGTGACGAATGACCTCACCAGCCTTGGTGCAACGGCAGGCCAGTCGCTGGCCTCGCTGGCAGCGTTTCCGGCGTTTGACTCCATACGCCAGTCATTGCCGATGGTGCAGGCTGTGCTGTTAATGGCGTTGATTATCTGTATCCCGCTGGTGACGGTGTTTTCTGCCTATAACCTGAAAGTCGTGATTACGCTGACATTTGCGCAGTTTGCGCTGATGTTCCTGACGTTCTGGTGGGAGCTGGCCCGCTGGCTGGACGGCGTGCTTATCGACATGCTGTACAGCAGCGATACGCACAGTTCGTGGAATCTGGTCGGTTTGCAGAATACCCAGGATGATATCGTTTTATTGTTCGTGACGGGCAGTATGTTCCTGGTCCTGCCAGCTTTCTGGATGGGAACACTGAGCTGGGCGGGCATAAAGCTGGGCGGTGTAATAGAGGGCGCGACCAGGACTGGCGTTCGCGATGCAGGGCAGGCCGGAGGTAAAGCCGGAGAAATTGCCCAGAAAGCGCTTAACGCCCTTATGGCCGGAGGTAAAAACGGTTAGAAAAAAAGATCCTCGTCATCATCACCAACTTTCCTGCCTGCAACATAATTTCCGGGGCCCTGTGGCCCCCTTGCATGATAACCAGTCAGGCATTCGTCGTTTTCACTGTCCGCTGAAATCCCCGATAAAAAGAGCACAGCAAGCGCCAGCACAACCAGAATAAAGAACAGATAAAATGCACCTGTCAGCAACAATCCGGCTGCCGCCACCATCAGCAAATAGCGGGGAATTTTTGTCATCCAGCACGGAATCCCACGCCGTTGCAGCGCCCGTTCCCCGGCACTGGCCCGGTCCATAAAACAGCGTACATACCGACCCAGGCGATAACCCATGTTCTGTTTCATATTGCACATCCTGTACTGAATAAAACCTGAGCAAAAAACTACCACTAAAACCGCACCCGGACAACAACTTCCACTTCGTAAAATGAGTTTTTTATCGAATAATCTGACAGTTACACCATAATCAATTCGCTATCTGCTGCTGTCGCAGCGCCCGTTAGTGAACTCCGATTCACACCCTTTAATGCTCAGACGCCTGAAAACGAGCGGCGTATTACGCTGGCGCTTCCCTTCACATACCGATTTTCGGAGTAAACGCTATGACACAACTTCACACCATCCGGCTCCTGTTGCAGGAAATGACCAGTCGCAATCTCACTTCCGTTCCCGGATTTGCAGAGGTCATGAAACAGTACAATATCACCACAACATACGTATTTAATAAACACAGCGCACAGCTTGCCCGGCTTTTTAAAGAACCGCGCAATTTTGTCGCTGATATCCATACGCCGGAATATCCCGCCGGGATACGTTATGAATTTACCACGGAAGAAGAAAGGAACCACATTCTCAATAATATTGTGCTTTCCGAATAAAATACCCTGCATATTATTACCAAAACAATTTACTCATTCTCATTATCTATTACTCTGCCCATGGAGTATTCATTATGTCTGACCCTATGCAACACTATATCGTTTCCGCTGCGGATAAGCGGCTTATCAGTCGCGCCATTAAAGTTGTTGAAAAGCAGTTGATAGCCGCAGAAAATTTACCTGACGCCTTTTCCCCTTCCAGCGTTGCTGACTATCTGCGCCTGCAACTATGGGAACAGGATCGCGAACACTTTCTGGTATTATTTCTGGACAATCAGAACAGACTGATTGCAGCTGAAAAATTATTCAGCGGCAGTCTTTCCAGCGTTGAAGTACACCCACGGGTTATTGCCAGAAAGGCGCTGTTGCTGAACGCAAACAGCATCATACTGGCACATAACCACCCCTCCGGAGAGGTTTACCCCAGTAAACCAGACCTGCTTATTACGCAGAGAATAAAGATGGCACTATCCCTGCTGGATATCCGGGTGCTGGACCATATTATTATCAGTGCTGGTACTGAATACTGGTCATTTGCCGAACACGGGCAAATGGATATGGCGTCTCAACAGGTCGTAGCTGCATAACACGATTTTTCTTATTTCTCTCCTTCATAAATCACTCAATGCCCGCCGGGCAGGAATTTAGTATGCCATCATTAATTTTTCGCAACGGTACGGTTTCCGTTAATGATATTTTTGTCTCTGAATGGGGATATGAACAAACCAATATTTGCTTTTACCAGGTTATCAGTCTGCATGGTAAATCGACCGTGCGTATTCGCCGTATTGCCGGACAGTCCGTTATCACAGAAAACGGGCGTGACGGCTGTAAACCCGCGCCTGAACATTTTATTGATGAGCCCTTAACCCGTCGTATTAATATCCACTCGGGTAAACCTGCTATCAAAATTGATGACTGTGAACGGGCTTATAAAGCCAGTCCGGATAAAACGTATTATTTTACGTCATACCATTAAACATGGCATTACCTGAATACCCTTCATCCGGAGGGTATTCTTTTTTCGTGATTTCATGAAATATACTTTTCATTAATGGGCCAGAGAAATGATGGCTTACCCGAACTCAAATAATACATTGATCTTTATCTCCAGTCCTTTCGCCAGAATGCTGATTACCTCGAGCGTAGGGTTTCTGACTCCTCGCTCTATGCCACTTACATAGGTGCGATCGAGGCCGCATTTATCGGCAAACGCTTCCTGAGACAGGCCAGATTGTTGCCTGAGTTTTTTAAGATGTGCGCCAAACAGCGCCTGGATACTGGATGTATTTTTCATCCAGGTAATATGATGATTCGTTGCCTATCAGACCACGGACTATAAGTCACATTCCATTAATCAGTGCTCATCATTGTCAAACATAAACAAGTGGCTGAGATCCATTCCCAGACCGTCAGAAATCGCGCAGATAACGATAAGCGTTGGATTTCTCACCCCACGCTCTATCCCGCTCATGTAGGTACGATCGATACCGCATTTATCAGCAAAAGCTTCCTGAGATAGCCCCAGCTCAAGACGAAGCGATCTGACTCGGTTGCCTAATGTTTTTTTGATTGATCCTGTCTTTTCCATTCTGCCAGCATCAATCTTTGTTGATTATTGTTCCACGGACTATGAGTCACAATAAAGGCGTGTTAACATGCAATTGTGACTCATAATCAACAACGGAGGTAAAAGGAGTGACAAAAAACGACTGGCACCCCGCCGATATCATCGCCGCACTGCGCAAGCGCGGCACCAGCCTGGCGGCTGTGTCACGGGGAGCCGGGCTATCCTCCTCCACGCTGGCGAATGCGCTGACCAGACCCTGGCCGAAAGGCGAGCAATTAATCGCCCACGCCATCGGTGTGGATGCTGCTGATATCTGGCCGGGACGTTATTACGACAGTAATGGCAGGCGGCTGGATCGTGAGTCCTTGCTGCGACAGCCTGCGACAAAGACAACCTGATGCCTGCTATTACGCGCCGTACATTGTCATCCGGGTTATTCGACGATCTGCGGCGCTGCCCCGCCCTTTGCCCCCTCTATTGTGTTCGATTTCCACTCATGCCCTGATTGCCTTTTCCCTGAACGCTGCTGCAAAGGGCAAAAACAAAGGGAAACAGCAAGGGCAATGGATTTTAAGGGTAACAGGCTTACCCTAAAGGGCCGAAAACCCAAAGGGCCGTCCTCACAGAACATGACTTCCTGCTTTAAAATCTTCGTCGCGGTATTTTAATTGATTGCGGCTGAGGAATTTATTTCTCTGCACACTGCGCCTGCATTCCTTCTTTCCATTTCTCATGAGTTCATGAATGCAGGAGCAATAATATGATTATCAGTTTTCTCAGTCAGAAAGGCGGTGTGGGACGTTCGACACTGGCCCGTGCCACCGCTGTCGAATTTGCCCGTTCCGGCAAAAAAACACATCTCGCAGACCTGGACAGCTCACAACAGACCAGCGCGAAATGGTCTGAAAGGCGTGATAATACCGGGATATCTCCCGCCGTGGAAACAGGCGTCTACCGCCGCCACGATGTGGCGCTAAAAGCGGCCAGTAACTATGAATGCCTGGTCGTCGATACCCGCCCGTTCGTTGATATTTCCGCTCTCGATATTGCCCGTCAGTCCAGTCTGGTGGTCATTGCTACAGGCACGTCACTCGACGACCTTGAACCCTCGCTGCTGTTAGGCCACGAGCTGATACATAAAGGCATTCCTCATAACCGATTGCTGTATGTTGTCGGCAAAGCGCCCAGTCAGGCCGAAGGCCGTGCCGCAATCCAGACCATCAACGCCTGGCAGTTTGCCTGCACCGGTACATTTCTTACATTCAGACCGGGCTACAGCATCTCGCTTGATGCGGGATATTCCATTACTGAGACCTCCTGGAAAACGCTGAACCACCGCGCACGAAACATCATTCATGATATCTGCGCCAGAGCTAAAGCCAGCGCCTGACGGCCAGGAAATCATGAAAACGGGAATATCGTCTTTCATGATTTCAGCTTTTCACATCAGGAGTCCCTGCTATGGCAAAAAAGCCCGCCCTCAAACTCTCTCCGGTTATACCACGACCGCTGGAGGTCACAACCACAGCAAACAGGAGTGGTGACACAAAACCCATTCAGATCCGCATCGATCCACTGTTACACCGGGAAATAAAAATCGCCGCGACCGAACAGGGGAAAACCATCACCGCATTTCTGCTGGAATGTTATGCGTTCTGGCACAGAATGAATAAATGATATGAGGCATTCATGAAAACAGGCATTCATGCAAAATTAAAATGGCTGTCGCGGGATAAAACCGTTCCTGCTCCAGAAAATCCCCCATCGCCGCAGGAAGCACCGCCCGGCGATGGCTGGCTGTATCCCCAATCCACTGACACGCTGCTGTCCACACCGTTACGTCAGCAACTGCTGAAAATTATCTGGCAACGCACGTCACTGTCCGGCAAATTATTTGATGAACTCTACCGGGTTCCTGTCGCACGTTTCGCCGGACTGGTACAGTTACTCCCGGCCTCCGAATACCACCATCATTCATATCCCGGAGGGTTGCTCGATCACACTCTGGAAGTGATGGCATTTGCAGCAAAGTTGCGCCAGCGACATCTGCTCCCGCCAGGAGCCGCGCCGGAAGACCAGGCAAGGGAGGCCGAAGCCTGGACGGCGGGTATTATCTACGCCGCGTTATTGCATGATGCAGGGAAAGCGATCACCGACATTGGCATCATCACCAGCAGTAACCAGCCGTGGTATCCGTGGCAGCAGCCGCTGAATGTCCCTTATCGCCTGAAATACCGTAAAAATCGTGACCACCAGTTGCATCCGGTGGCAGGAAGCCTGCTTGCAGCAAAAATCCTGCCGGCCACAGCACTTAACTGGCTGGCACAATACCGGGAATTATATAGTTCCTTTCTGCTTTGCATCAGTGGTCATTACGACCGGGCCGGAGTTTTAGGCGAACTGGTACAGGAGGCGGATCGTGCCTCGGTGGCTCAGTTCATGGGAGCAAATGCCAGTTCCGCCCTGGAGCGCCCGCAACCCTCGCTGGCGAAACAAATCCTGATTGCGTTACGTGAACTGGTACAGGCTGAATTTAAGTTAAGCAATGCAAGTTCAGGTTCCGATGGCTGGCTTACGCAGGACGCATTGTGGCTTATCAGTAAAACCACAGCGGACAGGATACGCGCCTGGCTATTGCAGCAGGGCATCACCGGCGTACCGGACAGTAATACGCGGCTGTTTGATGAAATGCAGTCACACGGGCTGATAGTCCCGACACCTGAAGGAAAAGCGGTGTGGTCGTGTGCCATCAGTGCTGACAGCGGCTGGTCGCCGGGTTGCTCGCTGACTCTGTTACGCCTGTCACCCGCGAGGCTCTGGAATACGCCGGAAGAACGCCCCCCTCTGTTTGCCGGACAGGTCACACCAGCGGATGTTCAGGCGAGAGAGATAAGTACAGAAAGTCACGCACCGGCTACTGTTATCCCCCCGAAGGATGATTTGGCCGATCTGACGCTTTCCCTCTTTTCGCTGCCGGGATCAGAAACAGCGGCAGACAATATTCAGTCAGAAGAAAAACCAGGACATAACGATACACCCGAGCCAGTCCACCAGGATTCATCGCCGTTACCGCCATCAACCGCCCCCGTCGCCACATTTACGAATTATCGCGAACTGTCAGAAACCAGTAAAACACGTACAGATAATGATGAAGCCATCACACCACCTGGCACTGATTTTGTAACCTGGTTAAAAACAGGGATTCAGGCCAGTAAAATCATCGTTAATGATACGATGGCGCGGGTACATATGGTGGAAGGAAAAGTTTTTCTGGTATCACCGGAGATATTTAAGTTGTATATAAAAACAACAACTGGTTCAACCGGCGACGAATGGAAGCGGGTACAGAAGGTATTCCAGAAATTAAAGCTGCATCAGCGCGGCCCGGATGGTGTCAATATATTCGTCTGCGAAGTCAGGGGACCAAGAAAAACCCGCCGCGTGAAAGGTTATTTACTGGATAAACCGGAAGAAATTTTCGGCAATAGTGTACCGGAGGATAATCCCTATTTATCCATCATTATGCAGTGATTGTTTTCTATAAAAAGCGAGGACGTGTTAACCACGCCCTCATTTTGCCCGTCAGGAATTACAGGCTTTCTTTTCCTGCGGGAGGCACACTAATGGGCTGCACGGTAGCGTTACTGATTTTCTCACCCCACCAGTCCATTACCTCCACCCGCTGTGTCAGGTATGTGGAGCGGTTATATGCTGCCCGCGTCTGATTGGTATCAGCGTGCGCCAGTACCGCCTCAATCACATCGGGCATAAATCCCGCTTCATTCAGCGCGGTACTGCCCAGCGCACGCAATCCGTGCGAAACCAGTTCCCCTGTATATCCCATCCGGCGCAGTGCCTTATTAACGGTTTCACTGTGCATCGGCTGATCACGCTTCACCCTGCCGGGGAAGACCAGCGGGGAATGCCCGCTCAGAGGCTTAAGCAGTTCCAGAACCGCCATTGCCTGCGGCGACAGCGGCACCTGATGTTCACGGCGTTTTTTCATGCGCTCAGGCGGAATAGTCCAGAGCTTTTTCTCCATGTCGATTTCGCACCACATCGCACTGGCGGCTTCTGCCGGACGAACCAGCGTCAGCAACTGCCATTTCATCAGCAGGCGGGTCATCAGAGTCAGGTTGGTGCATTCAACGCGCTGCATCAGTTCCGGCAGACGCTCCGGGCGGATAGTCGCCATATGCTGCTTCTTCGGCTTCTCAAACACCTTCCCGATGGTTGACGCCGGGTTGGCATCCAGCAGACCGGAGTTAACGGCGAAAATCATCACCTCATTAATTCGCTGCGTCAGGCGACGCAGGGTTTCCAGCGCGCCACGCGCACGCACTGGCTCAAGCGCCGCAATCAGGGTATGTGCTTTCAGCTCCGTCACCGATGTCTGACCAATTACCGGGAAAACATTTTTCTCCAGCGAGCGCCAGATATCGTCGGCATGGATCGCCGAGATACCACTGGTCTTTTTAATGGCAAACCACTTTGTTGCCACGTTGATAAACAGACTGTCGGTCGCTTTCTTTTCCTGCTCTGCGGTCTCCTGCTCCAGCACTTTCGGATCAATCCCCTGAGCCAACAGACCGAGATATTCATCATGCAGAATACGGGCAGCGGCCAGTGAGATAGCAGGAAAATAGCCCAGCGTGATATTGGTACGGGCGGTTGAATTCGGGCGCTGGTAACGAAAACGCCAGATTTTTTTACCCGTGGTACGGACAGCAAGCGTCAGTCCGTGTCCGTCAGGCAGGTCATAATCTTTATCAGCGGGTTTTGCTTTTTGTACTGCGGCGGCGGTAAGCAGGCGGCGGGTTATAGCCATCATTCACTCCTTTGGTTGTCGTCAGTGTTGAGCGACGGGAATGACGTAATGTCCTGTATCCGCAAACATTTCTCAGCCAAAAAACAAAAATTGGCCTACGAAATTTCCCCTTTCCGGTGCGTGGGCCAATTCGTGGGCCATTTTGCGCCGGATTCCCCGAAATCGGGAGGGACACATACAGACGAAAAAAAAGGTACCGCATTGATAGCGATACCTTTTTTTCATTTTTCTGGATGTCCTGAGACACCCAAAAACGAGCGTGACAGGCAGGTATTCTAACCAACTGAACTACCGCTCCACCGAATTTCTTTGTCACCACCCGGATATTCATCCCGGTTTACTGCAATTTGATGCTTGGCAGTTTATGAATCACTTCGTGATTCACCCTTCGGGCCGTTGCTGCGCAACGTTCAAAAGCTTTCGCTTTTGTCCTACTCTCTATCGAGTAGTGAACTGCCTCGAAAGTCAGTGCCATACTTCTAATTTGATGCCTGGCAGTTCCCTACTCTC
>NZ_SZXJ01000010.1:38099-38903 GCF_005281345.1 Citrobacter sp. wls619 | reverse complement strand
AGTCCATAACAAGGACAATGTTAAACAGGTCCGGCGTACCGGAGGACTTAACGATACCGAATGTGAAGCTAAATGCAGGTTAACGTTGAGTTCCGAAATACGGTCTGGTGTTTTGAGTAGGGTTGTTCAGGATATATGGCAACCGGTAAACAGAGTAATAAGGAAATTATGAAAAGAGTCGAAAAGGCAGCGAATTATATAAATGCGTCTCTGCACCTGAATCGGAATGATGATGCTAATGTGGCAAAGCATCATGGTGTCAAAGATCATCTGAAAAACTTTTTCATATTTGGGAAAAAACATGCGGAGGAAAAACGAGTTGCAGGTCTGATGGCGGTGTCCACAGGACTTGCTGCTGCTCTGGCAGAGATGCAGATGACGCCGGATAAAATCAAAACTGAGCTTGATACTGGTAATCAAATTGTGACCATTGATTTTACTGTTGGAGAGAGCGGGAAGAAACTGGCAGGAAGTTACCGTCTGAATCTGACCAGGTATGACGGGGGTATTAGGTTTAGTCTGTCTGACACAGACGATGTAAATAAAAATGCGTCTGAATTCAATTGTTCTGAAGAACAGTTGAATAAAGGCCTTGGAACTCTGATTACAGTCAACCTGTTACAGTATGTCGATCAGCATTTAGGATTTGTGGATCGGGATCGCCTGACTCAATTCCTAAATACGGGTCGCATTAATCTGGTAAATGTAAATTTTACCTATGTAATTTTGGCCGATGTATTTTTTGCCGGTGCTGATTTGTCAGGTGCAAATCTGAAAGATGCAGGATTGCACTGTGCTGATTTA
>NZ_SZXJ01000010.1:0-38080 GCF_005281345.1 Citrobacter sp. wls619 | reverse complement strand
TGCTGATTTGTCAGATGCTGATTTGTCAGGTGCTGATTTGTCAGATGCTGATTTGTCAGATGCAGATCTGAAATGTGCAAATCTGGAATGTGCTGGTTTGTCAGGTGCTGATTTGTCAGATGCTCGTTTATCAGGTGCAAAGTTGTTCGGTGCTGGTTTGTCCGGTGCTAATTTATCACGTGTAATTCTGCACGGTGAAAATTTGGTAGGTGCAAAGTTGTTCGGTGCAAATTTGGGCGGTGCTGATTTATCAGGTACAAAGTTGTCCGGTGCTGATTTGTCTGGTGCTAATTTGTTCGGTGCTGATTTGTCAGGTGCTGATTTATCAGGTGCAAATTTTCACCGTGCTAATTTACGAGGTGCAAATCTGAAAGGTAATAATTTGTCAGGTGCTAATTTATCAGGTGCAAATTTATCAGATGCTGATTTATCACATGCAAATCTGGAAGGTGTTGATTTATCAATTACAAATTTGATAGGTGCAAATCTGAGAGTTGCCAATTTGAAATATGCAGTGTTGGCAGGTGCAAATTTGTTCGATGCAATTTTGTTAAATGCAAATCTGGAAGGTGCAGATTTGACATATGCAGCGTTGGAAGGCGCAACGTTGTCCTGTGCAACATTGGCAAAAGTAACTTTGTACGGAACAAATTTTCAGCGTGCAGATTTTTCAGGTGGTGTATTTTTGACAGATCAAGGTTGGAACGCCGCAGATTTGAGAGGTGCAATTTTGCCAAAACCAGGTTTGCCAGGTGCAGATGAGTTACGTACAGCTATATTTTCCCAGCTAAAAAATGACGCCAGTCCCTTGGACTGAAAACGTTTTTGCCTGAGTTTCGACAATGCGGTTTGAACATTTGCCTCCCTTGCCGACAGGAAGGGAGGCTTGTTCTCAATTAACGCTTAATAGCAGACTTAAAATCGCGCTTGTCGTAGCCGGTGTACAGCTGACGCGGACGGGCGATTTTCATGCCGTCGGTGTGCATTTCGTTCCAGTGTGCAATCCAGCCAACGGTACGCGCCATGGCGAAGATAACGGTAAACATGGAGGACGGAATGCCCATCGCTTTCAGGATGATGCCGGAGTAGAAGTCTACGTTCGGGTAGAGTTTCTTCTCGATGAAGTACGGGTCGTTGAGCGCAATGTGCTCAAGCTCCATTGCCACTTCCAGCAGGTCATCTTTGGTGCCGAGTTCTTTCAGCACTTCATGGCAGGTTTCACGCATCACGGTGGCGCGTGGGTCATAGTTTTTGTAAACACGGTGACCAAAGCCCATCAGGCGGAAGGAATCATTCTTGTCTTTCGCGCGGCGAACAAATTCCGGAATGTGTTTAACAGAGCTGATTTCTTCCAGCATTTTCAGCGCAGCTTCGTTGGCGCCGCCGTGTGCCGGTCCCCACAGGGAGGCAATACCGGCCGCGATGCAGGCAAACGGGTTAGCGCCAGAAGAACCCGCGGTACGTACGGTTGACGTTGACGCGTTTTGTTCGTGGTCAGCATGCAGGATCAGAATACGATCCATGGCGCGTTCCAGAATGGGGTTTACTTCGTATTTTTCGCACGGCGTGGAGAACATCATGTTCAGGAAGTTACCGGCGTAGGAGAGGTCGTTACGCGGATAAACAAACGGCTGGCCGATGGAATATTTGTAGCACATCGCTGCCATGGTCGGCATTTTTGACAGCAGACGGAAGGCGGCGATTTCACGGTGACGCGCATTATTGACGTCCAGCGAATCGTGATAGAACGCAGCCAGTGCCCCGGTAACACCGCACATAACGGCCATCGGGTGGGAGTCGCGGCGGAAACCGTGGAACAGACGGGTAATCTGCTCGTGGATCATGGTATGGCGAGTGACCGTGGTTTTGAACTCGTCGTACTCTTCCTGTGACGGTTTTTCACCGTACAGCAGGATATAACACACTTCCAGATAGTTGGACTCGGTCGCCAACTGGTCAATCGGGAAGCCGCGATGCAGCAAAACACCTTCGTCACCGTCGATGAAAGTAATTTTGGATTCGCAGGATGCGGTAGAGGTGAAACCTGGGTCAAAAGTAAACATCCCTTTTGAGCCAAGGCTACGAATATCAATAACATCTTGACCGAGCGTACCTTTCAGCACATCCAGTTCAATAGCAGCGTCACCATTTAGAGTGAGTTTTGCTTTAGTATCAGCCATTTACGGTCTCCTTAGCGCCTTATTGCTTAAGACTGCCGGAACTCAAATTTGCCTTCGTACATCAATAAACCGTTACCAGTTTGTTATTTGGCTCGCCGCTCTGCGAAAGAGGGGATGACCTGGGTACAGAGCTATGGGCGCTTGCAGGTAAAACGGTCTTTTCATGGCGAATAAACTGCAAATCAAGAACTTAGCAATCCGAATTATTTAACCTGTCTATCACTAATAACTGTCCTGAAGGTATTGGTCAATACTTCCACACTGTTACATAACTAAATCTCCGGTGAAAGAGTGACCCCATAACTTTTACGCATTATATGCTTTTTCTGGTGTCGTTTGTAACAAGTTTGTTTAATGATTGTCAAATCAGATGATTAAAAATTAAAATAATGTTGTTATCGTGACCTATGTCACTGTTCGGGATAAAACCCGACAAACTATATGTAGGTTAATTGTAATGATTTTGTGAACGTCCTATACTGCCGCCAGGTCTCCGGAATACCCTGCAATCCCGAGCCAACCAGCGTTGTAACGTGTCGTTTTAGCAACTGGAAGCAGTGTTTTATATGACGCGTAGTTATAGTAAGGACGCTGTCTGACCCGCAAGCAGACCGGAGGAAGGAAATCCCGGCGTCTTTCAGACTACAGAAGTCTTTATCTTCTGTGCCCGAAGTCCAAAGGGAATAATAAGAACAGCATGTGGGCGTTATTCATGATAAGAAATGTGAAAAAACAAAGACCTGTCAATCTGGATCTACAAACGATCCGATTCCCAATCACGGCGATAGCGTCCATTCTCCATCGCGTATCTGGAGTGATCACCTTCGTAGCGGTCGGGATCCTGTTGTGGTTATTGGGTACCAGCTTGTCCTCCCCTGAAGGTTTCCTCGCCGCGTCATCCATTATGAATAACTTCTTTGTGGAGTTAATTCTGTGGGGGATCCTGATTGCGCTGGCCTATCACGCCGTCATGGGCATTCGCCATCTGTTGATGGATTTTGGCTATATCGAAGAAACCCTCGAAGCAGGGACACGCTCCGCCAAAATTTGTTTCGTTATCATTGTCGTGCTTTCACTTCTCGCAGGAGTCCTCGTATGGTAAGCAACGCCTCCGCATTAGGACGCAACGGCGTACATGACTTCATTCTGGTCCGTGCTACCGCTATCGTTCTGACGCTATACATCATCTATATGGTCGGCTTCTTCGCCACCAGCGGCGAGCTGACGTTTGAAGTCTGGACCGGTTTCTTCTCATCGGCATTCACCAAAGTCTTCACCCTGCTGGCTCTTTTCTCTATCTTGATTCATGCATGGATTGGCATGTGGCAGGTGTTGACCGACTACGTTAAACCGCTGGCTGTACGCCTGATTCTGCAACTGGCCATTGTCGTTGCGCTGGTGGTTTACGTCATTTATGGATTTGTTGTGGTGTGGGGTGTGTAATGAAACTGCCAGTCAGAGAATTTGATGCTGTTGTGATTGGTGCCGGCGGCGCAGGTATGCGCGCGGCGCTGCAAATTTCCCAGAGCGGCCAGACCTGTGCGCTGCTCTCCAAAGTCTTCCCGACCCGTTCCCATACCGTATCCGCGCAGGGTGGCATCACCGTGGCGCTTGGTAATACCCATGAAGATAACTGGGAATGGCACATGTACGACACCGTTAAAGGGTCGGACTACATTGGTGACCAGGACGCGATTGAATATATGTGTAAAACCGGTCCGGAAGCGATTCTGGAGCTGGACCACATGGGGCTGCCGTTCTCGCGTCTCGACGATGGCACCATTTATCAACGTCCGTTTGGCGGCCAGTCGAAGAACTTCGGCGGTGAACAGGCGGCACGTACCGCCGCGGCGGCTGACCGTACCGGTCACGCGCTGTTGCACACGCTGTATCAGCAAAACCTGAAAAACCACACCACGATTTTCTCCGAGTGGTATGCGTTAGATCTGGTGAAAAATGCTGATGGCGCAGTTGTCGGTTGTACCGCACTGTGTATCGAAACCGGTGAAGTGGTTTACTTCAAAGCCCGCGCAACCGTGCTGGCGACCGGCGGTGCTGGCCGTATTTACCAGTCAACAACTAACGCCCACATCAACACCGGTGATGGCGTAGGTATGGCAATCCGTGCCGGTGTCCCGGTGCAGGATATGGAAATGTGGCAGTTCCACCCAACCGGTATCGCCGGCGCGGGCGTGCTGGTGACAGAAGGCTGCCGTGGTGAAGGCGGTTACCTGCTGAATAAACATGGCGAGCGCTTCATGGAGCGTTATGCCCCGAATGCGAAAGACCTGGCGGGTCGTGACGTGGTGGCGCGTTCCATCATGATCGAAATCCGTGAAGGTCGCGGCTGCGACGGCCCATGGGGTCCGCACGCCAAGCTGAAACTCGACCACCTCGGTAAAGAAGTTCTGGAATCCCGTCTGCCGGGCATCCTCGAACTGTCCCGTACCTTTGCCCACGTTGATCCGGTGAAAGAGCCGATTCCGGTTATCCCAACCTGCCACTATATGATGGGCGGTATTCCGACCAAGGTGACCGGTCAGGCGCTGACTGTGAACGAGCAGGGCGAAGATGTGGTGATTCCTGGACTGTTTGCAGTGGGCGAGATCGCGTGCGTATCGGTTCACGGTGCCAACCGTCTGGGCGGCAACTCATTGCTGGATCTGGTGGTGTTTGGTCGTGCGGTCGGTCTGCATCTGCAGGAATCTATTGCCGAGCAGGGCGACCTGCTGGATGCGACGGAAGACGAGATCGATGCCTCTCTGGCGCGTCTGAATCGCTGGAACGGTAACCGCGATGGTGAAGACCCGGTGGTTATCCGCAAAGCGCTGCAGGAATGTATGCAGCATAACTTCTCGGTATTCCGCGAAGGTGACGCGATGGCGAAAGGTCTTGAAGAGCTGAAAGCCATTCGTGAGCGCCTGAAAAATGCCCGTCTGGATGATACCTCCAGCGAGTTCAACACCCAGCGCGTTGAGTGCCTGGAGTTGGATAACCTGATGGAGACCGCGTACGCCACTGCAGTATCTGCAAACTTCCGTACCGAAAGCCGTGGCGCTCACAGTCGCTTCGACTTCCCGGAACGTGATGATGAAAACTGGCTGTGCCATTCCCTGTACCTGCCAGAGTCGGAATCCATGACGCGACGTCAAGTCAATATGGAACCGAAGCTGCGCCCGGCATTCCCGCCGAAGATTCGTACTTATTAATGCGGAGACAGGACAATGAAACTCGAGTTTTCAGTTTATCGCTATAACCCGGATGTTGACGACGCTCCGCGCATGCAGGATTACACCCTGGAGGCGGAAGAAGGGCGCGACATGATGCTGCTGGATGCACTGATGCAGCTGAAAGAAAAAGATCCGTCGCTATCGTTCCGCCGTTCCTGCCGTGAAGGGGTCTGTGGCTCCGACGGCCTGAACATGAACGGCAAAAATGGTCTGGCCTGTATCACACCTATTTCTGCGCTGAATCAGCCGGGCAAGAAGATTGTCATTCGCCCGCTGCCGGGTTTACCGGTGGTGCGCGATTTGGTGGTAGACATGGGGCAATTCTACGCACAGTATGAGAAGATTAAACCTTACTTGTTGAATAATGGGAAAAATCCACCGGCTCGTGAGCATTTACAAATGCCAGAGCAGCGTGAGAAGCTCGATGGGCTGTATGAATGTATTTTGTGTGCATGCTGCTCAACGTCCTGCCCATCATTCTGGTGGAACCCGGACAAGTTTATTGGTCCGGCAGGCCTGCTGGCAGCGTATCGCTTCTTAATTGATAGCCGCGATACCGAGACCGACAGCCGCCTGGACGGTTTGAGTGACGCTTTCAGCGTATTCCGCTGCCATAGCATCATGAACTGCGTCAGCGTATGTCCTAAGGGACTGAACCCGACGCGCGCCATCGGCCATATTAAGTCGATGCTGCTCAAACGTAGTGCGTAAGTTGTTGTAGTGGTTGCCGGATGGCGACGTAAACGTCTTATCCGGCCTACGGGTTATGTACCTTGTAGGCCTGATAAGCAAAGCGCCATCAGGCGAATCGTTAATGTAGGAAACCTCTAAAAACTGCCCCTTATCTCTGACAGTTTTTAAAGGTTCCTTCGCGAGCCAAACAAAAAGAGCTCGCAAGTGAACCCCGGCACGCACATCGGTGTGCGTGGTAGTATCCACGGCGAAATACTCGTCATAGATCACATTGCATGTGCGTTGGCTGCACTTGCTCACCCCGGTCACTTACTGGATGTAAGCTCCCGGGGATTCGCAAGCTTGCCGCCTTCCTGAAACGTGATCTATTTAGAGTATTAAATAAGCAGAAAAGATGCTTAAGGGATCACGATGCAGAACAGCGCTTTGAAAGCCTGGTTGGACTCTTCTTACCTCTCTGGTTCTAACCAGAGTTGGATAGAACAGCTCTATGAAGACTTCTTAACCGACCCTGACTCGGTAGATGCTAACTGGCGTTCGACGTTCCAGCAGTTACCTGGTACCGGAGTCAAACCGGATCAACTCCACTCAAAAACACGTGATTATTTCCGTCGACAGGCGTTGATTACCCCACGTTACTCTTCTTCTATTTCCGACCCTGATGCCAATGTGAAGCAGGTTAAAGTCCTGCAGCTCATTAACGCCTATCGTTTCCGCGGTCACCAGCATGCGAACCTCGATCCGCTGGGGCTGTGGCAACAAGAAAATGTGGCCGATCTGGACCCGTCTTTCCACGATCTGACCGATGCGGATTTTCAGGAAAGCTTTAACGTAGGTTCTTTTGCCGGCGGCAAAGACACGATGAAGTTGAGCGACCTGGTTGTCGCGCTGAAACAAACCTACTGCGGCCCGATTGGCGCCGAGTATATGCACATCACCAGCACCGAAGAGAAACGTTGGCTCCAGCAGCGTATTGAGTCCGGTCGTGCCGCATTCAGTAGTGAAGAGAAGAAACGCTTCCTTAGCGAACTGACCGCAGCAGAAGGTCTGGAACGCTACCTGGGTGCGAAGTTCCCGGGTGCAAAACGCTTCTCGCTGGAAGGCGGTGATGCGTTAATCCCAATGCTCAAAGAGATGATCCGCCACGCCGGTAACAGCGGAACCCGTGAAGTGGTGCTGGGTATGGCGCACCGTGGTCGTCTGAACGTACTGGTTAACGTGCTGGGTAAACGCCCGCAGGAACTGTTCGACGAATTTGCGGGCAAACATAAAGAACACCTCGGCACCGGTGACGTGAAGTACCACATGGGCTTCTCGTCTGATATCGAAACCGAAGGCGGTCTGGTACACCTGGCGCTGGCGTTTAACCCGTCGCACCTGGAAATCGTTAGCCCGGTGGTTATCGGGTCGGTACGTGCGCGTCTGGACAGGCTGGATGAGCCGAGCAGCAATAAAGTTCTGCCGATTACCATCCACGGCGACGCTGCGGTAACCGGTCAGGGTGTGGTTCAGGAAACCCTGAACATGTCGAAAGCACGTGGTTACGAAGTGGGCGGTACCGTTCGCATCGTCATCAACAACCAGGTGGGCTTCACCACCTCTAACCCGCTGGACGCACGTTCTACACCATACTGCACCGACATCGGTAAGATGGTTCAGGCGCCGATTTTCCACGTGAACGCGGATGACCCGGAAGCGGTCGCTTTCGTGACGCGTCTGGCGCTGGATTTCCGTAATACCTTTAAACGCGATGTCTTCATCGATCTGGTGTGCTACCGCCGTCACGGCCACAACGAAGCCGACGAGCCGAGCGCAACCCAGCCGCTGATGTATCAGAAAATCAAAAAGCATCCGACCCCGCGCAAAATCTACGCTGATAAGCTGGAAGCGGACAAGGTCGCCACGCTGGAAGATGCGACCGAGATGGTCAATCTGTACCGTGACGCGCTGGATGCTGGCGAATGCGTAGTGAAAGAGTGGCGTCCAATGAACATGCACTCCTTCACCTGGTCGCCGTACCTCAACCACGAGTGGGATGAAAACTACCCGAACAAAGTTGAGATGAAGCGTCTGCAGGAGCTGGCAAAACGCATCAGCACCGTACCTGAAGCGGTTGAAATGCAGTCGCGTGTTGCCAAGATTTACGGCGACCGTCAGGCCATGGCCGCAGGCGAGAAGCTGTTTGACTGGGGGGGTGCAGAGAATCTGGCTTACGCCACGCTGGTTGACGAAGGCATTCCGGTCCGTCTGTCGGGTGAAGACTCCGGTCGCGGAACCTTCTTCCACCGTCACGCGGTGATTCATAACCAGGCGAACGGTTCAACTTACACTCCGTTGCAGCATGTACATAACGGACAGGGCACCTTCCGCGTCTGGGACTCCGTGCTGTCTGAAGAAGCCGTGCTGGCGTTCGAGTACGGTTATGCCACAGCAGAACCGCGCACGCTGACCATCTGGGAAGCACAGTTCGGTGACTTCGCTAACGGTGCACAGGTCGTTATCGACCAGTTCATCTCTTCCGGCGAGCAGAAATGGGGCCGTATGTGCGGTCTGGTTATGCTGCTGCCGCACGGCTATGAAGGTCAGGGGCCGGAGCACTCCTCCGCGCGTCTGGAACGTTATCTGCAACTTTGCGCTGAGCAAAACATGCAGGTTTGCGTCCCGTCTACCCCGGCGCAGGTTTACCACATGCTGCGTCGTCAGGCGCTGCGCGGTATGCGTCGTCCGCTGGTGGTGATGTCACCGAAGTCGCTGCTGCGTCATCCGCTGGCGGTGTCTACGCTGGACGAACTGGCGAACGGCACATTCCTGCCAGCCATTGGTGAGATTGATGAACTTGATCCACAAGCCGTGAAGCGTGTCGTAATGTGTTCTGGTAAGGTTTATTACGACCTGCTGGAACAACGCCGTAAGAACGACCAAAAAGATGTTGCCATTGTGCGCATCGAACAGCTCTATCCGTTCCCGCATAAAGCGGTGCAGGAAGCGCTGAAACCGTTTGCTTATGTACATGATTTTGTCTGGTGCCAGGAAGAGCCGCTCAACCAGGGCGCATGGTACTGCAGCCAGCATCATTTCCGTGAAGTCATTCCATTTGGGTCAGCTCTGCGTTATGCAGGTCGCCCGGCCTCTGCCTCTCCGGCAGTAGGATATATGTCCGTTCACCAGAAACAGCAACAAGATCTGGTCAATGACGCGCTGAACGTCGATTAAATAAAGGATAAATAATGAGTAGCGTAGATATTCTTGTTCCCGACCTGCCTGAATCCGTAGCGGATGCAACGGTTGCAACCTGGCACAAAAAACCGGGCGATGCAGTACGTCGTGATGAAGTACTGGTAGAAATCGAAACTGACAAAGTGGTACTGGAAGTACCGGCATCAGCGGACGGTATTCTTGATGCGGTTCTGGAAGATGAAGGGACAACCGTCACTTCTCGCCAGATCCTCGGTCGCCTGCGTGAAGGCAACAGCACCGGTAAAGAAACCAGTGCTAAGTCTGAAGAGAAAGATTCTACTCCGGCACAGCGCCAGCAGGCGTCTCTCGCCGAGCAGAACAACGATGCCCTGAGCCCGGCGATCCGTCGCCTGCTGGGTGAGCATAACCTCGAAGCCAGCGCTATCAACGGCACCGGTGTCGGCGGTCGTATCACCCGTGAAGATGTTGAAAAACATCTGGCTAAAGCGCCGGCGGCGAAAGCTGAAGCGAAAGCGCCGGCTGCAGCACCTGCGGCACAGCCTGCGCTGGGCGCACGTGGTGAAAAACGTGTTCCGATGACCCGTCTGCGTAAGCGCGTGGCCGAGCGTCTGCTGGAAGCGAAAAACTCCACCGCGATGCTGACAACCTTCAACGAAGTCAACATGAAGCCAATCATGGACCTGCGTAAGCAGTACGGTGACGCGTTTGAGAAACGCCACGGTATCCGTCTGGGCTTTATGTCTTTCTACGTTAAAGCCGTTGTTGAAGCGCTGAAACGCTATCCGGAAGTGAACGCGTCTATCGATGGTGATGACGTGGTTTATCACAACTACTTTGATGTCAGCATGGCGGTCTCCACGCCGCGTGGTCTGGTTACCCCGGTACTGCGTGATGTTGATCTGCTGGGTATGGCCGACATCGAGAAGAATATTAAAGAACTGGCGGTAAAAGGTCGCGACGGCAAGTTGACGGTTGAAGATCTGACGGGCGGTAACTTCACCATCACTAACGGTGGTGTGTTCGGTTCCCTGATGTCCACGCCGATCATCAACCCACCGCAGAGCGCCATCCTGGGTATGCATGCCATCAAAGATCGACCGATGGCAGTAGACGGCAAGGTTGAAATCCTGCCGATGATGTATCTGGCGCTGTCTTATGACCACCGTCTGATCGATGGTCGTGAGTCAGTGGGCTTCCTGGTAACCATTAAAGAGTTGCTGGAAGATCCAACACGTCTGCTGCTGGACGTGTAGTTAATAAGAGTATCACCTGCCCCGTAGGTCTGGACGCCTTATCAGACCTACGGGTAAAAGATAACGATTACCTGAAGGATGGACAGAACACATGAACTTACATGAATATCAGGCAAAACAACTTTTTGCCCGCTATGGCTTACCGGCACCGGTGGGTTATGCCTGTACTACTCCGCGTGAAGCCGAAGAAGCCGCATCTAAAATCGGCGCTGGCCCGTGGGTAGTGAAATGTCAGGTTCACGCTGGTGGCCGTGGTAAAGCGGGCGGTGTGAAGGTTGTTAACAGCAAAGAAGACATTCGCGCTTTTGCTGAACACTGGCTGGGTAAACGTCTGGTTACTTACCAGACAGACGCTCATGGCCAACCGGTAAATCAAATTCTGGTTGAAGCCGCGACCGACATTGGTAAAGAACTTTACCTCGGCGCAGTTGTTGACCGTAGCTCCCGTCGCGTGGTCTTCATGGCCTCTACCGAAGGCGGCGTGGAAATCGAAAAAGTAGCGGAAGAAACTCCGCACCTGATCCACAAAGTGGCGCTCGATCCGCTGGCAGGCCCTATGCCTTACCAGGGTCGTGAACTGGCGTTCAAACTGGGTCTGGAAGGTAAACAGGTTCAGCAGTTCACCAAGATCTTCATGGGTCTGGCGACTATCTTCCTGGAGCGCGACCTGGCGCTGATCGAAATCAACCCGCTGGTGGTAACCAAGCAGGGTGACCTGATTTGCCTCGACGGCAAACTGGGCGCTGACGGCAACGCGCTGTTCCGCCAGGCTGACCTGCGCGAAATGCGCGACCAGTCTCAGGAAGATCCGCGTGAAGCGCAGGCTGCACAGTGGGAACTGAACTACGTCGCACTGGACGGTAACATCGGTTGTATGGTTAACGGTGCGGGCCTGGCAATGGGCACCATGGATATCGTTAAACTGCACGGCGGTGAACCGGCTAACTTCCTCGACGTTGGCGGCGGCGCGACCAAAGAACGTGTAACCGAAGCATTCAAAATCATCCTCTCTGACGACAATGTTAAAGCCGTTCTGGTTAACATCTTCGGCGGTATCGTTCGTTGCGATCTGATCGCTGACGGTATCATCGGCGCGGTAGCGGAAGTAGGTGTAAACGTTCCGGTCGTGGTACGTCTGGAAGGCAACAACGCCGAACTCGGCGCGAAGAAACTGGCTGACAGCGGCCTGAATATTATTGCAGCGAAAAGTCTGACGGATGCAGCTCAGCAGGTTGTTGCCGCAGTGGAGGGGAAATAATGTCAGTTTTAATTAATAAAGATACCAAGGTTATCTGCCAGGGCTTCACCGGTAGCCAGGGGACATTCCACTCTGAACAAGCTATTGCTTACGGTACGCAAATGGTCGGTGGCGTTACACCGGGCAAAGGCGGCACCACGCATCTGGGTCTGCCGGTATTCAATACCGTACGTGAAGCGGTAGAAGCGACCGGCGCAACCGCCACCGTTATCTACGTTCCAGCACCGTTCTGCAAAGATTCCATTCTGGAAGCGATTGATGCAGGCATCAAGCTTATCATCACTATCACCGAAGGTATCCCAACGCTGGATATGCTGACCGTGAAAGTGAAACTGGATGAAGCTGGCGTTCGCATGATCGGCCCGAACTGCCCAGGTGTTATCACCCCGGGCGAATGTAAAATCGGCATCATGCCGGGCCACATTCACAAGCCGGGTAAAGTGGGTATTGTTTCCCGTTCCGGTACGCTGACCTATGAAGCGGTTAAGCAGACCACCGACTACGGTTTCGGCCAGTCTACCTGTGTCGGTATCGGCGGTGACCCGATCCCTGGCTCTAACTTTATCGACATCCTGAAACTGTTCCAGGAAGATCCGCAGACTGAAGCGATCGTCATGATCGGTGAGATCGGCGGTAGCGCAGAAGAAGAAGCGGCGGCGTACATTAAAGATCACGTGACTAAACCGGTCGTGGGTTACATCGCAGGCGTGACCGCGCCGAAAGGCAAGCGTATGGGTCACGCGGGGGCAATCATCGCGGGCGGTAAAGGGACAGCGGATGAGAAATTCGCTGCGCTGGAAGCTGCTGGTGTGAAAACCGTGCGTAGTCTGGCCGATATCGGCGAAGCGCTGAAAGCGGTAATTAAGTAATTCTCAAAAAGCAGTATAAGGTCCGACTCTTTCGCGTAGCAGAAAACAGCGGTTACGCGAAGGAAGCAAGACTGATTCGTTTTCGACATGGTTGGCCATCTATTGATGGCCTTTTTTATTTTCTGTTATCCCGCATCATGCAATTTGATCACAATCATCTTCACAAATGAGATTATTTTTTGCGGCGAACATCATTCTTTCTTGTGTCTGGATTTTGCATATTACCGCCTTTAGTCATATTAAGGTTGGAGGATGGCGTGTCGCTGAAAATTCAGGATGATTACTTACCATGTTTTTTCTCTATAGCAGAAGTTTTCTCCAATGCGACGGGGTTAGCAACGGTAGTCGTTGATGTTACAGGCAGAGCACTCTCTGATTGCCATAATTTTAATTCATTCTGTAAGCTGATGAGAGCGAATAAACGCTACAATGTTGGTTGCCAGGCGTGTGATAAACAGTGTGCTTTTGAGGCACTGAAACAGTGTAAACCCAGAATATTCAGCTGCCATGCAGGGCTAAGTTTATTCTCCATGCCATTAATTTATGAGGGGAATCTGCATGGTTTTATTATCTGTGGTCAGGTTCGGGCTAAGTACCAGGAATATAAAACCATCATCGTTGAAGATGAGTTACGGTGGATGGGCGATCCTCAAATAAAAGCCGAGTGGGATCAGCTTGTTGCGGTTGATAATAATACATTGGTGGCATCGGCTAATTTATTGCATTTTATTGTCAACAATTTTGAGAGACAAGAAAAGCAATCTGAAGTGGTATTCGATAAACCGCTAAGTAGCGTCCGGCACTATTTAACGGAGCTTTCTCGTCATGAGAAAAAACTACTGGCGGCACTGCGTTATATTGATGATAACTTGTATAGTGACTTATCCCTGGAGTCTGTGGCAGCACATGTCTGTTTAAGTGCAAATTATTTCAGTCGATTTTTTAAGAAACGCCAGGGCGTTAATTTTAAAACCTGGGTAAATCAGAAAAAAATGCAAAAGGCGGGGGAGCTATTACATGATCCTGTTCATTCAATAGACAGTATTGCCCGGAAACTTCAGTACGCGCAAACCAGCTATTTTTGTCGCGTTTTCCGGGCGGCGCATCAAACATCACCCCAGTCTTTTCGTCACGCCAGACTCTCGCAGTAAAGATGTTCAGGGAGGTCGATAGCGGCAGGAATGAAAGACAGACGATCGCTCAGCGTGACGACATCGCCAATGACGACCAGTGCAGGTGGCGTAATGTTGGCTTCCTGCGCATTGCTCAGCAACGATCCGAGGGTACAGGTCAGTCGGCGCTGATTCTCCCGGGTCGCGGACATGATAATGGCCGCGGGTGTTTCCGCCGGTTTTCCGCCCATCAGTAGCTCTTCACAGATGAATGCCAGATTCGCGATACCCATGACGATAACCAATGTACCGTTCAGTTTGGCCAGCTGGCGCCAGTCCTGTTGCTGGTTACCTTCGCGTGTATGGCCGGTCACCACGTGAAAACCAGAGGCGTAATCGCGATGTGTTACCGGGATCCCGGCACAGGTTAATCCCCCAATGGTTGAACTGATACCGGGGACGACTTCAAAAGGTATCCCCGGCTCGATAAGCCCTTCAGCTTCTTCGGCCCCACGACCAAATACGTAGGGATCGCCACCTTTTAAGCGCACGATGTTGTGATGCGTCTGGGCATACTGAACGAGAAGCGCGTTGATTTCATCCTGTGGCACGCAATGAAATCCAGGATTCTTACCGACATTGATAAGCTCACAGTCAGCGGATGCCCATTCCAGAATCTCAGGATTGACCAACCTGTCGTAAATAATGACATCTGCTTGTTTAATGCACATCACTGCTTTGAGGGTGAGTAATGAAATATCACCGGGACCTGCACCAACGAGCCAGACCTTTCCGAAAGTTTTCACATTGTGTCCTTTATCACGTCTAACAAAAAAAGGCAGAACCACTCCGGAGAATGATTAAAAGCAGTCGTTTGCCTGTAAGTTATAACGCTGAATTTTCCTAAATTATCGCAAGGATAATATTGATTAATCTCGCAAAGTTTTTTCCACAATAAACAAGATGACTTGAAAAATTATTAAGAACTTATTGGCGCTATGTGTCTGAATTTAACCTTAATTAAATTGTGTTTATTGTTGTGCTTGCGTATTATTGGTTAATATTTATCCGCCATCAGTATGAACAAATCATGGATTGGATCAATGACATCAATGCCTGAAATAAAATATAACACTCGATGTTTACTCGGGTGGCATGAATTATTTTTTATAAATTAAACTATTTTTGTACGCTGCATATGGAAGAGGTTATGAGAGGAAAAATACCCAAAACGGAGTTGCTGGTAACTTTTGAAGTGGTTGCGCGTCACGAAAGTTATACCCGGGCAGCTGAAGAGCTGGCTTTAACACAAAGTGCCGTTTTCCGCCAGGTGAATGCGCTAGAGGATTTTCTTAATACAGCGCTATTTAATCATGCCAAAAAGCGCATTTTTTTAAATGCGGCAGGCAAACACTATTTAACTATCGTTAAAGAAACGCTGAACAAGCTTGAACGAGATACGACGACGATCATGACATGGCAGCCGACCGTACAAGTGATCGAACTGGCGGTTAACCCGACGTTCAGTACGCACTGGCTGATCCCAAACCTGCGTGAGTTCAATAAACTCAATCCGGATATTATCGTTAACATTCATTCTCTGGCGAATATTGGTGATTTTCTTAACCGGGAATATGACGCAGCGATCATGCGGGAAGATTTTTACTCTCCGTGGTCGGGGGTCGAGTACCTGTTCGAAGAGGAAATTCTGCCCGTGTGCAGCCGTTGCCTGCTTGCCGAACCGGACCGGAAGCTGTCTGTCGATGAACTGCTGAACGAATACCCGCTTTTGCATCAAAGCACCCGCATCAAAGGCTGGCAGGAATGGTTTGCGCTGTCCGATGTCAGCAGCCCGCTGGTGAATAAAGGTCCGCGATTTGATCTCTTGTCGATGCTGATTGCGGCGGTACGTTCCAACCTTGGCGTCGCATTGCTACCCCGTTTTGCCATTCAGCACGATCTGGATAGCGGGGATATGGTGATTCCTTGCGATGTTCCAATGCGTACCGGGAATCGATTTATCATGACGTGGCGGGAGGAGAAATCAGAGTCCCTGCATTTGGAAATCTTCCGCAACTGGTTGCTAAATAAGTCCGTGGTGTCAGCTGCCTGATGGCGGCTGCGCTTTATCAGGCCTACTGGTGTAGGCCCGATAAGCGTATCGGTATCGGGTAAATCGCCGGATGTGGCGTAAACGCCTTATCCGGCAAAAGAGCGATTACCAGTCGATCCCTGGCTGTGCCTGAATGCCGTTATCAAAAGCGTGTTTAACCGGGCGAAGCTCGCTGACCGTATCGGCAAGTTCAAGTAACAGCGCATGGCAACCGCGCCCGGTGACAATGACGCTCTGGTCGGCAGGGCGATTTTCGATGGCGTTGATAACCTCCTGCGTATCCAGATAGTGATATGCCAACATATAGGTGAGTTCGTCCAGTACGACCAGATCGTAATGCGCATCGGCTAGCATGCGCTTACTTTCCTGCCACACTGCCGTGGCCGCCTCGATATCGGCTTCCCGGCTCTGGGTTTCCCAGGTAAAACCGGTACCCATAATATGAAACTCCACGCCGAGAGGGTGCAGTGTGTTGTACTCGCCATTATCCCACTGGCCTTTGATAAACTGCGCGACGCCAACGGTTTTTCCGTGACCAACCGCGCGCGTCGCCGTGCCGAAGGCTGCGGTGGATTTCCCTTTGCCATTGCCGGTGAAGACAATCAGAATCCCTTTTTTCTCCGTTGCTGCCGCCACGCGGGTATCGACCTGCGCTTTCAGCTTTTGCTGACGCTGGCGATGTCGGTCATTGTTGGCTCGCGCTTCCATGGTCGCTCCTTAATGTCCTGCCGGGCAGGTTGCGCAGCGATGCTGCTGTTCAAACTGACTGAAGAAGTTATTGCCTTTGTCATCCACTAAGACGAAGGCTGGCATATTTTTAACTTCCATCATCCAGACCGCTTCCATGCCCAATTCGGGATACTCAAGGCAGTGCAGGCTCTTCACATATTGCTGTGCCAGCAGGGCCGCTGCGCCGCCGATGCTGCCGAGGCTAAATCCACCGTGTTTGTGGCAGGCATCAGTGACCTGCTGGCTGCGGTTACCCTTGGTGAGCATAATGAGGCTACCGCCTTGTGCCTGGAAGGCATCGACATACCCATCCATACGCCCGCCGGTGGTCGGACCCATTGAGCCACAGGCCTGATTTTCCGGGGTTTTGGCGGGACCTGCGTAATAAACGATATGCTTTTTCATGTATTCCGGCATCGGTTCGCCGTTATCCAGACGCGCTTTGATATTTGCGTGGGCTATATCGCGAGCGACAACAATCGGGCCGCTGAGCGACAGGCGGGTACCAATAGGCAGAGCCGACAAATCATTAAGAATCTCACGCAACGGGCGATCGAGGTTGAGCTGTACCGTCTGGGCGGTGTTTTCAACGCGGTGAGAGTCGGGAATAAACTTACCTGGGTTATGTTCGAGTTTCTCCAGCCAGATCCCGTGTTTATTAATTTTGGCCTTAATGTTGCGGTCGGCAGAGCAGGAGAGGGCCATGGCGATCGGGCAGGAGCCACCGTGGCGCGGCAAACGAATAACGCGAATGTCGTGGGCAAAGTATTTGCCACCAAACTGCGCGCCGATGCCAAATTCGCGGCTGGCATTGAGCAGTTCGGCTTCCAGTGCTGTATCGCGGAACGCCTGGCCCAGTTCATTCCCGCTGGTGGGCAGGTTATCGTAATATTTGGTCGATGCCAGCTTCGCAACTTTCAGCGCCTGGTCGGCAGATAATCCACCAACCACAAAGGCGATGTGGTACGGCGGACAAGCGGCAGTGCCCAGCGATTTCATTTTTTCGATCAGGAAAGCCGTCAATTTCTCCGGCTGCAGAATAGATTTGGTTTCCTGGAACAGCGCGGCTTTGTTCGCTGAGCCACCGCCTTTGTTGACGAACAGGAAACGGTATTCGCTACCCGGCGTCGCGCTGATGTCGATTTGTGCAGGCAGGTTGGTCTGGGTATTGACCTCGTTATACATGTCCAGCGGGGCATTTTGTGAATAACGCAGGTTACTTTCCGTAAAGGTGGTATATACACCCTTGCTTAATGCTTCGGCATCATCGCCACCGGTCCAGACCTGCTGGCCTTTGCTGGCGACAATGGTGGCGGTACCGGTGTCCTGGCAGTTGGGGAGTACGCCTTTTGCTGAGACTTCGGCATTGCGCAGCAGCTGTAACGCAACGTACTTGTCATTACTGCTGGCCTGTGGATCGTGCAAAATGCTGGCAATCTGTTTCAAATGTCCGGCGCGCAGGAAAAATGAAGCCTCATAAAATGCCTGCTGTGCTAACAAGGTTAACGCTTCCGGCGCAACCTTAATAACTTCCTCTCCGTCTAACTCTGTCACCGTAATGTGTTGATTACTGAGCAATTCATATTCGGTATTATCTTTACTCTGAACAAAGAGTTCCTGCCAGACAAATGGTTTAGACATGTTTACTTCTCACCTCTTCATTTTTGCCGGATGAGCGAAGCGCCATCCGGCATCAAGTTATTTTGCTAAAAAGACATTGGCCTGCGTCGCGTCAGCGACATATTCGATAGTTCTCTGAGCACGAACGCTGTTACCGGCTTCGTCCAACGGCGGAGAATAGACGGCAATCGCATATTTACCGGGCACTACCGCAACCATTCCGCCGCCAACGCCGCTTTTCGCCGGAATACCGACGCTGTACAGCCATTTGCCGCTGCCGTCGTACAGTCCGGCAATTGCCATTTCAGCCAGCACCTGCGGCACATAGCGTTCATTCAGCAACTGCTTACCGTTGAAGGGCGATTTGCCTTTGTTCGCGAGTACGGCACCCATTTTGGCCAGTTGCTCAACGGTGATATCCACTGAGCACTGGCGGGTATATATTTCGACCGCTTCCTCTGTGTTGCCGTAGAAACTGTTATAGGACTCCATCAGCTTCGCCAGTGCCTGGTTGTGCTGATTGGTTTCCATCTCGGATTTGAATACCGGTTCGTTGACCGTGAGTTTGGCATCCGCCCAGACATTCAGGTTGTCGAGGATTTTGTTCCAGCGATCGGTTTTGTCTTTGGCCTCAATCAGGCTGACGGTGCTCATTGCACCTGCATTCACCAGTGGGTTTTCCGGCGCGCCTTTCGTGAGTTCAACGGCTAAACCTGAATTGAATGGCATGCCGGTGGCATTGGCCCCGAGTTTATCCAGAACCACCTGAGGGCCATGCTGTTCCATGGCGAGCGCCATGGTGAAGACTTTACTCAGGGATTCCATCGGGAAGGGCTTGTTAACATCACCTACCTGGTAGATTTTTCCGTCTACAGTGGCAACGGTGATGGCAAAATTATTGGGACTGTAGCTCGCCAGGGCAGGGATATAGTCGGCGACTTTGCCATCATGGTTACTTTTGTATTTCTGATGTGCCTGCTCTATTAACTTTGCGTAGTCCGGCGTGGTTTGCGCGAATGAGGCAGAGCTAAACAAGACGCTGAAAGCAAAGAGACTCACGCCGAGAAGAGTTTTAGTCATGGTGCTTTCCTGTTGGGGTACTCATCATGGTGCCGGATGGCGGCGTACCGCCTTATCCGGCCTACGGATAGTTAAACGTTATGTAGGCCGGATAAGCGCAAGCGCCATCCGGCAATAACGAGGTATCAGGACAACGCAACCTCTGTTTCGGTAACCGGGCGGTCTTGCTCCGGTGTTTTGACTGGCGCGGTTCCGCGGCAGCCTGAACCAAAGTGTTCACCTTCCCAGCGACCTACAATGGCAGCACCCATGGCATTACTCATGACGTTAGTGGCGGAACGACCCATATCGAGGAACGGATCGACGCCCATCAGCAGGATCAGACCGGCTTCCGGAATGTTGAACTGGTTCAGCGTAGCGGCAATAACCACCATGGATGCACGCGGCACACCTGCCATCCCTTTTGAGGTCAGCATCAGGATTAGCAGCATGGTGATTTGCTCGCCCATGCTCAGCTCAATGTTGCACGCCTGGGCAATAAAGACGGTGGCAAAGGAGCAATAGGCCATGGAACCGACGAGGTTAAAGGAGTAACCGATCGGCAGAACGAAGCTGGCAATTTTTGACGAGACGCCGAATTTTTCCAGCTTATCCAGCGTGCCAGGGAAGGCCGCTTCAGAACTGGACGTGGTAAAGGCCAGCAGCGCCGGTTCGAAGATTGATTTGGTGAGGCGGCTGATGCAAGGACCAACAATGAGTGTCGACAGGCCAATTAGAATTGCCCACAGCATGCCCAGTGTCAGGTAGAACTCGCCCATAAAGATACCGGCGCTGACCATTACACCCAGGCCACGCTCGGCAATCAGGCCGGAAATAGCCGCGAAAACGGTCAGCGGGGCAAACAGCATGACGTAGCCTGTCAGCTTCAGCATGACGTGTACCAGCGAATCCAGAACCTTAACGATAGGCTCGGCTTTTTCACCGATGGCGGCCAGGCTGCAGCCGAGGAAAATGGAGAACACCACGATCTGCAGGATTTCGTTACGCGCCATCGCGTCAACGATACTGGTTGGTACGGCATGTGAGATAAAGACTTTCAGCGTGAACGGCTCTGACTTAACAGCGGCAACAGCGCCTGCGTCATGCGCAACAAAGTTGATGCCCGCGCCCGGCTGGAAGATATTAACGATAACCAGACCCAATGCGATCGACAGCAGTGAGGCACAAATAAACAGGAAAAAGGTTTTAGAAAATATACGACCCAGCGTTTTGGCATCGCCCATCTTGGCAATACCGACAACCAGAGTTGAAATAACCAATGGCGCAATAATCATCTTCACCATACGTAAGAATATAGTGGTGAAAATGGAAATATCCTGTGCATATGATTTTGCTGTTTCAGCCGCGGCCATATTATTAATGGCCACCCCGGCAATCATGCCGAGTATCAGGCCTAATATGATCATCTTCGTTAAACTAATTTTCTTCATGTGTACTCCATCGGATAAAGGCTGGTAATTGGAATAATGTAGGGTGGCGTGTGCCTGAACCCGGACAGCAGCTCAGACGCACGCCTGTTGTGACCAACCGCATGAATATTCGAAGCACTGTGATACAGCTGAACTCTGTGCTCCAATGGCTGTTATTGTGTTTTTTTGTTACAGATCGAATTCAATACTTAATAATGGTGCGTGTTGCTGCGCACCATAAACATCATTGTCACCGACATTGCCGGAAATAATATCGCGCGGCATGACAATTTTTACTGCGTTAGCGGGATCAAACCAGACAATATTGTGAATAAAGTCAGGTTCGACATTATATAACCCAGCAATAAGTTGCGGAGTTAATTGCTCCGAACGTTTTACTCGCTGATAGTCTTCCCGGGTTTTAAACAAAATATCTAAAACCAGTTCGTACGGTCCGGCATTTTTGGAGCGAATGACCTGCGCCAGTGAACAAATTGATTGTTTCATGCCTGAACTCCTTCTGGCGTCACCTGCTCAATGTGGAAATCAAACCGCAGTGCATCGCTGGCTTCAATCAGGTGATAGATCGAGAACTCATACACCGGCCCACTCTGAATATCAGATGGCGAGAATGGGAAAGCGAGGTTGCCCGCGGTCGCAATACGATTTTCATAGCCGTAGTGCAGTAGGGTAGAGCGCACCAGCGAGCAAACGCTGTTGGCGATATCCTGCGTTGGCGCGACGACGTCCAGTAGAATGCCCAGTTCATGACCGGCGGTTTTCATCGGTTCATGATTGCCCATCACGCCATTCTTACCGTAAAGGTGGAACGTCATGCGGATACTGTCATCATTCAGTGAGAGGTTACGTGCCACGCTGGCTTGTACTTCTTCGAGAATGGTGTCGATACCGGCAATCATTATCGGGTCGCGCGTCCCGGCGATAGTCAGACAGCGGAAGCCAACCTGACGCGCGCCTTCCAGTTTCAGTGCATACGGCGTTTCTTCATGACGCGAACCGCTGACATACACTTCACCTTCGTTAACCGCGGTGAAAGTACAGGCCTTCAGGTTCAGTACGCCGCCCGGTCCCGGCAGGAAGTACGGGTCGGACTTCTCGTACAAGGTATGCGCCGCAGCGGAGGTTTCAGTGAACTTACGCTTTGGATTGAACGCTTTCAGCGTAAAGCCGTTGTCGTCGATGATCCCCATTGCGCAATCCGAGCCGGAGCCAGGGGTTGCTGCAATGGCAGCACACTCAAGGATCTTACCGCAGTGCAGCGCCAGACCTTCATCAAAGCCTTGCATAATCGGCAGCGCCGCGAAGCAGGCTGGATCGTAAGCGCGTCCGCCGAGAACAACCTGTGCACCCGCTTTCAGCGCGCGCTGGAAAGGTTCGACACCCATCTGCGCGACGATGTAGGTACTGTCTTCAATGGCTTCGTGCGTTAACTCAGGCACGAAATCCAGCGCGGTGATTTTGCCGTTATCCAGCGCCTGGTGAACCACGTCTTTATCAACATCAGACGGGATCAGCGCCATGGAGAAAGACAGTTTTTCTTCCTGGGCAATCTCATGGATTATCTGGCGGCACCACTCCAGATGCGGAGCAGCACCGGAACCACCAGCGGTGCCGATGACCACTGGGATGTTGTTCTTAACGCCCGCCACGATCATATAGCGCAGATCGCGTTTTACCCCGGCCCGGTCAGTGAAGGGTTTACCTGCCCCCAGGTAGTGGGGGCCCGGATCGGAGGAACCTGCGTCAACAGCAATAAGATCCGGTGACTCTTCCATGGCTTTACGAAAACTCTCTTCCGGGAAGCCATAACCCAGGATAGCCGTAGGCGATAAGATCTTAAATGTGCGTGCCATCTCTTAATCCTTAGTTTGCAACAGCGCGATGGTGCGGTTCATTTCGTTAAACACGATGTTGAGACCTTCATCGAATCCCATACCCGGTTTTACCAGCATGCGCATTGGACGTGCGGCCAGTGCCACGTGTACGCAGGTGCGGGCACTGATCTCGGTTTCGTTACAGGTACCGCCCTGATAGGCTTCCATAGCGTGTTTGTTGCAATACAGCACCGCATCAACGATGTTGTGAATACCGCCCAGATCCGGAGTCTTGATCTGCACCATGTGGCAGCTGCCCGCATCGGTAAAGTCCACGATGTCCTGATAGGTGTTACACCATTCGTCGGCGACAATTTTCACGCCGGAGCCCAGACGGGTCAGCTCTTTGGTGATGGCGGTTAACATGCGGATCTGATCCGGCTTGTTACCGGCATCAACCGGACCTTCGATATACAGCGGCAGACCTTGCGCTTCGGCTTCCAGGCTGGCGATGTATTCGGCGCAGCGCACCGGGTCCATATCAAAAATCAGGCCGATCGTGCCGTACACATCGATATGCAACGTCGGGTGATAACGCTCGCTGGTGCGCAGGCTTAAGATACGGTCGGACAACCAACGCACATACTCACGCAGTTTTTCGCCTTTAAAGCCCAGCTTCTCTTCCACGTTGTTGATCAGCGCATGCGGCAGGACATCCACACCTTTGAGGATCATTTTGTCGACGGCGATATAGCGGTCGTCACCACTCTGACCAAATAACGGAATGGCTTCCGGTACGCACGGCAGCTGCCACTCGTCGCATACCACTTCAGTTTTCAGACGACCGGTAGCCAGCGCCGCCGCGTCAAGCAGTGCCTGAGACAGACCGTAACGAACGGCGGTATGCAGTAGATGGCCGTCAATACGCAGTTGGTCAAAGAAACGGGCATTTGGCAGGAATGCATCAACGTCACGGCCTTCCAGCAGCGGTTTGATGTGATCGTTGAGGAACGGAATGAAGTTCTCAGCCAGGAACAGCGGATCACGGCCGCCGGCACCTGAATATTGCACTGCAGCGCAATCACCCACTGCGACCGCGCCGTTTTCCAGAACCAGCTGGACCGATACGCATTCACCTGCCTGGCGCACGGAGGTAAAGCCAGGCGTTACCGGATCGCCGGTATAGATAAAGCCGTCATGACCTGCGCCGTTTTTGATGGCCTGCTGATCGTCAAAATAAAATGAGGAGTAGCCAGCGGTGAAAAGGGCCTGTTTGATTTTCATTATGGTCTTCCTATTAATTTACTGTGGGATACGGCGTTGATGTCATCAATGACCATCTGGAAAGAAGGTTTGCGACCTTCAAAATGTGCGCGCTCTGCAACGTAGTCGTGGTGCAGCGCGAGAATGTCTTTTGGCAGTGGAACCGCACCGGCTTCGAGAATACGGATAGCGCCTGTGTTATCGCGCACCGGCAGAATTTTGCCTGCGTTGCAGGCGGCTGGGGCGAAGGGGACATCCAGAACACCGGCTTCAAAAGCCAGTACCGTACCGCGTGCAATGTCGCCATTACCCATCTCGAAGACTTTTTTCAGTACTGCGCGGACTTCACTCTTAATCAGTTCGACTTCCTGTTCCACGGCAGCGCACTGCGGGAATTTCTGGTCGCTAACCATGTTAAGCATTTGGCGTGACGCTTTAAGGCCCTGAGCGTTCGCCGCGGCAGTTGGGATGCCGAAGGCTTCATGCGGGCTCTTGGTTATGACTTTTGTGGCACCGGACATGCCAGCAACCGCAGCACCCCAGGCGATAACGGAGAAGGCTTTTGCTTCATCTTCCGGGAATCCGCCCATCCACTGGTGGAATACGGTACTCAGCTCATAATCATCGAAGCCGTGGTTATGGAAGTATTCGTGGGACAGTTCACGCAGCGCCTGAATGGCGGCGATATCCTGCGTCAAACTACCGACCTGACCGTAACCGACGGTAATGGACTTCACGCCTTGTTCCAGTGCCAGCAGACCTTCGATAATCGCCACCGAGTGGGACATAAACGGCGGGATCAGGGTGCCAGTCAACGGACCAAAGGGTTCACGGTTGATGCGAATACCATTTTCTTCGTACAGTCCCATCAGGCGATCGCAGTACTGCCAGTCACGAATGGATTTTTCCAGCGTGACGCGTTTGGCGTAAGGGATGTTGTAGGAGATACCGCCCCCTTCGTAGCTGGTAAAGCCACTGGCCATGGCGATTTCTGCCAGCAGACGTGCATCTGGCGTACCGTGGCGGACCTGGATTGGTTTTTCCAGCGACTCAGTCATACGGCGGCAGGCAGCAACCCCATGATTGACGACGGGTAAACCATTCAGTTTAGAGGTGCCCGCCTCGATAGATTTTTGGATCCCGACAGCCGCTTCTTCATAGCGGTTCAGACGGGTATAGGCATCGATTGTACTTGGCAGGAGGTCACATTCTTCCTGCAATGTTTTAAGCAGCTCAATGTGTTCATCCATGAGTGCGACGCCCGCACGCGGTTGGCTCAGCGTTTTACCTTCTTGATCGGCCTTCAACAGCGCGAGGGAGAAGCGTTTTGAATCTGGAATTGATTGCTGGTACTTCACGCCATCTTCGAAGTTCTCAACGTCTTTGCCGGTTTCCCAGGTTTGCAATACCTGATGCCTTTCGGTCATGAATTCGTCGTGGGTCAATTTTTTATTTCGAAGTTCCATTCGTAGCTGCCTTTAGTTTTGTAGGGTTAAACACTGAATGCTGGTGCGAGCAGCGGCTTGCGGGTACAGCCTGGCGACGTTTGCCAGTAGCGGGAGCAGGCCATATGAATCGCGGTAATACTCAAACTGATTCGGTAACAGAATTCTTTTACCCTGGTCGTCCAGCTCCCGGTATTTGAGCCAGTTATGGATATCGAACTGGCTGGCGCGAGAGAGCCACCCACCTGAACCGACAACTTTTCGTACGGTGGTGAGATCGCGACCCATCTGTAAATCCACGTTACCGACGCAGGTGCAAACCTGCTTCTTAGTGCCCGCGTGGCGCTCAGTGGCATAGCCCACGCACAAACCGGCTAACAGAGTGTCGAAATATTTCTCTTCCTCGTTGACCGGCAGGTAGTCCGGCTGCCCAACCAGATGTCGCAGGTAGCGATAAAACGCCTCCTCACGTTGTGGCTGTTGGGCAAAAACAACTTTCACCATATCCTGCGTGCTTTCTCCCACCACGACGGCGGAAACGCGCATGCCCAAATCACCTTCAACGGTACGTTTGACGAAAGGTTCAGGGACACCATGCAGGACAGTATCGGGGGAGAGGGTATTCGCGCTGGCTGAATAGACATCCGTGGTGGCGCCACCCATATCGATCAGCATGAATTCCTTCCATGCGCTGTCGTAATCGCTAATCGCTTTTACCAGTTCATACACCGTCCACGGCGTCGGCATGGGGTCTTCGCCAGTTTCCCCCACGATGACGTCAAGACCTTTACCTTTTACGATGCGTGACAAGAACACATCGCAAATGGCCTGGCGAGCGGCAAACGGATTCGGGTGATCGAGATCCGGCAGGATGTTGTCTACCGTGGTCAGATCTTTGTGACCCAGAATCGTTTGTATTTCGTCCTGAATATCACGGTTTCCGGCATAGATGATGGCGCAATCAAGCTTCGAATCCGCCAGTGCACGCGCATTGGCCAGGCCATAGCTTTCTTCACCGCCATCTGTACCGCCCGTAAACAGCAGGATATCTGGCGGGACGGATTCCAGCTCCTGGATGTCATGACGGTTGAGCTTGTACGAATAATATTGCGCGATTTTCGCTCCTGCCGAGTGAGCGGTAACTTTCGCCGATTCCAGCGTAATGGAAGGCACCAGCCCCATTGCTGCAACGGCGAGTCCACCTTTGGCTGAGGAGGAGTACTTCAACTGCACTTCACCACTTTTCAGTAACGGGCGAGCATCGGCAACATTCAGCACCTGATTCAGGCTGGCAAAAAAACCGTCTGCCAGATGATGTGTGGTGGTTGGGGTCAGGACATGATTGACCAGCGTTAACTCCTCTCCTTCCTGTGCGAAGAGGGCTGCCTTGGTCCATGTCGAGCCGATATCGACAGAAACTGTTTGCATCAGATGGCCTCTTCCAGGCAACGCTGTTCGAGGCCATTGTGTTGGTGAATATCGTTAGTGATAAGCGAGCAGACATCTTCCAGGTCGTGGCTGGGGGCGAAAACGCGGTTGAAGCCCATTTCTTTAAACTTCACTTCGACATCGGCAAAATCGTGTTTGCCCACAACAAGGTTACCGCCGACATACAGCAGAATGTCGCCGAGGCCGCGTTCAATGCAGCGCTCACGCAAGCCGAGGCAGTCAATGTCGCCGTGGCCGTAGATGGAGGACACCACGATGGCATCGGCGCCTGTTTCAATTGCGGCATCAATATATTCATCCTGGCTCACCATCACCCCGAGGTTGATTACGTGAAAATCATGAGCAGTAAAAACGCGATCCAGAACTTTATTGCCTACTGCATGGCAGTCAGCACCGATGACGCCAATAACAAGTGTAGATTTCTTCATGGGTAATCCTCTGTAGGGCTGATGGTCAATAAGTAAAAAATATTTCTAATATTTAGAACATGGATTGTGACAACCTCTTAATAGGGTTGGAGTTTCTGTGGAAGCGAAAAAGGAAGCAATTGATCTATTTTCAAAATATCCTGCATAAAACGATTGTTATATTGTCTTTTTATAAAAATGCATTTAAATCAATATCTTATAAATTAGTTTCTATTGGTTATTTTATTTATTAGCGAATTGAGTAATAAACCACTTGCCATGTTTGTGATCGAAATCTTATTTTGTGCTGCAGGCGTTATCAGGGGCGTTTTTAATAATTTAGAAAATGGCATTCGCTAAATAACTTGTGAACGACATAACGGTTTTTTATTTATTAATCTTATATGTCGTAAATATTTTTTGTTAAATTTAAGATAAAAATGATAATGAATTGTTCGGAATATATTTATTCTTTGGCGTAGAGGTGATGTTGTGGCGGGAGTGATAACTTATAGTGATGTTTTAAGCGAAACGGTGGGTCTCTGCGGGGCGATCGCCAAGCCTCAGGGCACCGGTCAATGTTTGCCGCTTCGCTTTCAGTTGAGATAGTTACATCGCGGTGTTAATTATAAGTAAAATTAAAATGAATAATTTGTATTAAATAATGATTACAGGACTTGCTAAACAAAAAACTGTGAGCTACCCAGCAATAGTGACTCTTTATCTGTCCATAATTTTGTCCCGCCGACTGGTTAAAAGATCGTGTAGATTTAAATAAATATCCTATCATTTGTAGTAACGGCAATTACTCATTGAAAAACATATCGTTAACATGGTGTTCACTAGTCGCACTAGCGATAAACACTATTAACATTAAAATTGAAAATTGATTTAAATCAATGTTTAAAACTTGGTAAACATCATCAAATGAGGTTAAATTGCTGCAGATCAAATTGGTCTGAAAGTGATAAATTAGCTATAAATTGATCACTATCGAAAAATGCAAATTTACCTCGATAAAAACCTGTTTATTGTAAGGATTTTACGGCGTAATATAATTGCGGGATCAATTTGAGTGTTTTATTAACATGTTTGTAACTTTTCATCCTTGTCCTTTCTTCAAATGAGAAGAAAGAGCAGTGGGGGAAGGAAGCAAATAAATTTGTATTGGGGCATGCGTGTGACCCTTTCTAACGGGGTTCACTCTCGGAGTCTTCATGCGATGAGCAAGGAGTCATGATGTTAGATATAGTCGAACTGTCGCGCTTACAGTTTGCCTTGACCGCGATGTACCACTTCCTGTTTGTGCCACTGACGCTCGGTATGGCGTTCTTGTTGGCCATCATGGAAACGGTCTACGTCCTTTCCGGCAAACAGATTTATAAAGATATGACCAAATTCTGGGGCAAGTTGTTTGGTATCAACTTCGCTCTGGGTGTGGCAACCGGCCTGACCATGGAGTTCCAGTTCGGGACTAACTGGTCTTACTATTCCCACTATGTCGGGGATATTTTCGGTGCGCCGCTGGCGATTGAAGGTTTGATGGCCTTCTTCCTCGAATCCACCTTTGTAGGTCTGTTCTTCTTCGGCTGGGACCGTTTGGGTAAAGTCCAGCATATGTGTGTCACCTGGCTGGTGGCGCTGGGTTCTAACCTGTCCGCACTGTGGATTCTGGTTGCGAACGGCTGGATGCAAAACCCAATCGCTGCGGATTTCAACTTTGAAACCATGCGTATGGAGATGCTGAGCTTCTCTGAACTGGTGCTCAACCCGGTTGCTCAGGTGAAATTTGTTCACACTGTGGCTTCTGGTTATGTTTGTGGCGCGATGTTCGTTCTGGGTATCAGCTCCTACTATATGCTGCGCGGCCGTGACTTCGCGTTTGCTAAACGTTCTTTTGCTATCGCTGCCAGCTTTGGTATGGCTGCCATTCTGTCTGTTATTGTTCTGGGTGATGAATCTGGTTACGAAATGGGCGACGTGCAGAAAACCAAACTTGCTGCTATTGAAGCCGAGTGGGAAACTCAACCTGCACCGGCATCCTTTACGCTGTTCGGTATTCCGGACCAGGATGCGCAGGAAAACCATTTTGCGATTCAAATTCCTTATGCCCTGGGCATCATTGCTACCCGCTCCGTTGATACACCGGTCATTGGTCTGAAAGATCTGATGGTGCAGCACGAAGAGCGTATCCGTAACGGGATGAAAGCGTATCAGCTGCTGGAAGAACTGCGTGCAGGCTCTACCGATCAGGCTGTTCGCGACCAGTTCAACAGCATGAAGAAAGATCTGGGATATGGTCTGCTGCTGAAACGTTATACAGATAAAGTGACCGATGCGACTGAAGCGCAAATCCAGCAAGCCACGAAAGACTCTATCCCTCGTGTTGCACCGCTGTACTTCGCATTCCGTATTATGGTGGCGTGCGGCATCCTGATGCTGGCTATCATTGCTGTGTCCTTCTGGACCGTGATTCGTAATCGTATCGGCGAGAAAAAATGGCTGCTGCGCACTGCGCTGTATGCGATTCCGCTGCCGTGGATTGCCATTGAATCTGGCTGGTTTGTCGCAGAATATGGCCGTCAACCGTGGGCGATAGGTGAAGTGTTACCGACAGCCGTGGCGAACTCTTCGCTGACTGCGGGTGATCTCATCTTCTCGATGCTGTTGATTTGCGGCCTGTATACCCTGTTCCTGGTGGCTGAACTGTACCTGATGTTCAAGTTCGCACGCCTTGGGCCGAGTAGCCTGAAAACCGGTCGTTATCACTACGAGCAGTCTACTGTGACTACTCAGCCGGCACGCTAAGACAGGAGTCGTCAAATGATCGATTATGAAGTATTGCGTTTTATCTGGTGGCTGCTGGTTGGCATTCTGCTGATTGGTTTTGCGGTCACTGATGGCTTCGACATGGGGGTGGGCATGCTCACCCGTTTCCTCGGTCGTAATGACACCGAGCGTCGAATTATGATTAACTCCATCGCCCCGCACTGGGACGGTAACCAGGTATGGCTTATCACCGCGGGTGGCGCACTGTTCGCTGCATGGCCGATGGTGTACGCTGCTGCGTTCTCCGGTTTCTACGTGGCGATGATCCTGGTACTGGCGTCATTGTTCTTCCGTCCGGTCGGTTTCGATTACCGCTCCAAGATTGAAGACATGCGCTGGCGCAACATGTGGGACTGGGGCATCTTCATTGGTAGCTTCGTTCCGCCGCTGGTTATCGGCGTTGCGTTTGGCAACCTGCTGCAAGGTGTTCCGTTCCATATGGATGAGTACATGCGCCTGTACTACACCGGTAACTTCTTCCAGTTGCTGAATCCGTTTGGTCTGCTGGCAGGGATTGTGAGCGTAGGGATGATCATCACTCAGGGCGCAACCTATCTGCAGATGCGTACCGTAGGCGAACTACACCTGCGTGCACGTACCACCTCACAGGTTGCGGCGCTGGTGACTCTGGTTTGCTTCGCACTGGCCGGTGTTTGGGTTATTTACGGTATTGATGGTTATGTGGTGACTTCCGCACTGGATCACCACGCGGCCTCTAACCCGATGACCAAAGAAGTGGCACGTGAAGCGGGCGCATGGATGGTGAACTTTAACAATGCACCTATCCTGTGGCTGGTTCCGGCGTTGGGCGTGGTTCTGCCGCTGCTGACCATTCTGACTTCTCGTATGGAGAAAGGGGCCTGGGCGTTCATCTTCTCCTCACTGACGTTAGCCTGCATCATCCTGACTGCCGGTATCGCAATGTTCCCGTTTGTGATGCCATCCAGCACGATGATGAACGCAAGCCTGACCATGTGGGATGCCACCTCCAGCCAGCGTACATTGAACCTGATGACCTGGGTTGCGGCGGTGTTTGTACCGATCATTCTGCTGTACACCAGCTGGTGTTACTGGAAAATGTTCGGTCGCATCACTAAAGAAGATATTGAAAGCAACACCCACTCTCTGTACTAAGTAAGGAGCTAAGAATGTGGTATTTCGCATGGATTTTGGGAACGCTTCTTGCCTGTGCATTTGGGATAATCACAGCGCTGGCGCTTGAGCACGTTGAATCAGGCAAAGCCGGACAAGAAGATAGCTGATGACCAACATTATCGCGATGGTATACAACGCGATGGATAAGCGCCCCTTGCGGGCGCTTTCCTTTGTGCTGGCAATCGTGTTGGCTGGCTGCATATTCTGGGATCCATCACGTTTCGCGGCCAAAACCAGCGAGCTTGAGATCTGGCATGGCTTCCTGCTGATGTGGGCGGTCTGCACTGGCGTCATTCATGGCGTTGGATTCCGTCCTCGCGCGGTGCACTGGCAGGGCATCTTCTGCCCGCTGATCGCAGATATCGTCCTCGTTGTTGGACTGTTTTTCTTCTTCTTTTGAATAAGAAACATCCTTAAATATTTATGGGCTTGCATAAGCCCATAATTTTTTACTCTCCGTTTACTTTCCCCCATTCCAAAGCACCATTCCCGCGAGTATAGTAGCGAAGTTTGAAAGCACTACCGGGATGTACAGTGAAGACAGCGCGATATACAACGACATTCTTGATGCATCGCGGCGGCAAGAACGCGAGTCACCAGGCGTTTACAAAGATAAGCGTAAGCGACCGGTGTGAGTGGACGAAGCCAACAAAGAGGCAGTAAGAATGAATAAGTATATATTTCGATGGCCGGTTCGTGTCTATTATGAAGACACCGATGCCGGTGGGGTGGTTTACCACGCCAGCTATGTCGCTTTTTATGAGCGAGCACGCACAGAGATGCTGCGTCATCATCACTTCAGCCAGCAGGTGCTGTTGGCAGAACGTGTAGCCTTTGTGGTGCGCAAGATGACCCTGGAATATTTTGCGCCAGCCCGGCTCGACGATATGCTCGAAGTCCAAACCGAAATTACGTCAATGCGTGGCACCTCATTGGTTTTCACGCAACGCATTGTCAACGCAGAGAACGTCGTGCTGAATGAAGCCGAAGTTCTGATTGTTTGCGTTGATCCACTCAAAATGAAGCCTCGTGCGCTTCCCAAGTCTATTGTCGCGGAGTTTAAGCAGTGACTGACATGAATATCCTTGATTTGTTCCTGAAGGCAAGCCTTCTGGTTAAACTTATCATGTTGATTTTGATTGGTTTCTCAATCGCATCCTGGGCCATTATTATCCAGCGGACCCGTATTTTGAATGCCGCCTCACGTGAAGCAGAAGCGTTTGAAGACAAGTTTTGGTCCGGCATCGAATTATCGCGCCTGTATCAGGAAAGTCAGGGGCGTCGTGATAATCTGGCGGGTTCTGAACAAATTTTCTACAGCGGATTCAAAGAATTTGCGCGCCTGCATCGGGCAAATAGCCATGCGCCGGAAGCGGTGGTTGAGGGGGCATCCCGTGCGATGCGTATCTCTATGAACCGCGAACTGGAAACGCTGGAAACACATATTCCGTTCCTCGGCACCGTCGGTTCCATCAGCCCGTATATCGGCCTGTTCGGTACCGTTTGGGGGATCATGCACGCATTCATCGCGCTGGGTGCGGTAAAACAGGCAACCCTGCAAATGGTTGCACCGGGTATCGCGGAAGCGTTGATTGCAACGGCCATCGGCCTGTTTGCGGCAATCCCGGCGGTTATGGCTTATAACCGACTGAATCAGCGCGTGAACAAGCTGGAACTGAATTACGACAACTTTATGGAAGAGTTCACCGCGATTCTGCACCGCCAGGCGTTTACCGTTAGCGAGAGCAACAAGGGGTAAACCATGGCCAGAACGCGTGGACGAGGTCGTCGCGAACTTAAGTCCGAAATCAATATTGTACCGTTGCTCGACGTATTGCTGGTGCTGCTGCTGATCTTTATGGCAACCGCGCCAATCATTACACAGAGTGTGGAAGTCGACTTGCCGGATGCGACTGAGTCGCAAGCCGTCAGTAGCAACGACGAACCACCGGTCATTATTGAAGTTTCCGGTGTTGGGCAATACAGCGTGGTGGTTGAAAAAGACAGGATGGATCAGCTACCGCCAGAGCAGGTTATCGCGGAAGCGAAGAGTCGCCTGCAGGCCAACCCGAAAACGGTCTTTTTAATCGGTGGTGCGAAAGACGTGCCTTATGATGAAATAATTAAAGCGCTGAACTTGTTACACAGTGCAGGCGTGAAATCGGTTGGCTTGATGACGCAGCCAATCTGATGACTGCGTTTTGCTGGCTTGAAAGATAGCACGTAACAGGCGAACAGTTTTTTGGGAACCGAGAGTGTCAAAGGCAACCGAACAAAACGACAAGCTCAAAAGGGCGATAATTATTTCAGCGGTGCTGCATGTCATTTTATTTGCGGCACTGATCTGGAGTTCGTTCGATGAGCACATTGATGCTTCAGCCGGCGGTGGTGGTGGCTCGTCCATCGACGCCGTTATGGTCGATCCTGGTGCTGTTGTTCAACAGTACGACAGGCAGCAGCAACAGCAGGCAAGTGCGAAACGTGCAGAAGAACAGCGTGAGAAACAGGCGCAGCAGCAGGCCGAGGAGCTTCGTGAGAAGCAGGCGGCAGAGCAAGAGCGTCTGAAACAGCTGGAGAAAGAACGTTTAGCAGCGCAGGAAAAAGTGCGCGAGCAGGCGGAACAGCAGAAACAGGCTGAAGCCGCTGCGGCGAAAGCACAGGAGCAACAAAAGCAGGCTGAAGAAGCGGCGGCGAAGGCTGCTGCAGACGCGAAAGCCAAAGCAGATGCTCAGGCGAAACAAGCGGCAGATGCCGCGAAGAAAGCCGCTGCTGATGCCCAGAAAAAAGCTGAAGCTGAAGCTGCAAAAGCGGCTGCCGATGCTAAGAAGGTTGCTGAGGCACAGGCTGCCAAGGCCGCCGCAGACGCCGCGAAGAAAGCACAGGCTGAGGCCGCTAAGCAAGCTGCAGCCGAGAAAGCTGCTGCTGAGAAAGCAGAAAAAGCCGCTGCCGCGAAAGCTGCCGCTGCTGAAAAAGCGGCGGCTGATAAGAAAGCCGCTGCAGAAAAAGCAGCAGCAGACAAAAAAGCTGCAGCCGAGAAAGCCGCTGCCGATAAGAAAGCTGCGGCAGATAAAGCAGCAGCAGCTAAAAAGGCTGCGGCCGAAAAAGCCGCTGCAGCCTCTGGCGTTGACGACTTGTTGGGTGACCTGAGCTCCGGTAAGAATGCACCGAAATCGGGCGGTGGAGCGAAAGGAAACGGCCAACCGGCGAAAGATAGTGGTACAAGTGGTGCCAATGGTGGTGCTTCTGGCGCGGATATCAGTGCTTACGCATCTCAAATTCGTAATGCGATCCAGAGCCGTCTGTATGGTGCAGATTTGTATGCAGGTAAATCTTGCGTATTACATATCAAGTTAGCACCCGATGGTCTGTTACTGGATGTGACCGAAGAGGGCGGGGATCCGGCACTGTGTCAGGCTGCGCTGACGGCTGCGAAAACCGCCAGAATTCCTAAACCGCCTAGCCAGGCAGTTTATGAAAAAGTAAAAGATGCCAAACTGGACTTCAAACTGTAATAACGGCCCCTGAGAAATCAGGGGAAACGGTCTAAGGTTGAGACAGAGTTCTGGTAGTTTTGTGTATTTGAGTTTGTTAACATTCTGCTAAATTATCGTGGGCGTTCCGTCCAGATAAGGGAGATATGATGAAGCAGGCATTACGAGTAGCATTTGGTTTTCTGATGCTGTGGGCAGCGGTGCTGCATGCAGAAGTACGTATCGAGATCACCCAAGGGGTAGACTCGGCACGCCCGATTGGTGTTGTCCCGTTCCAGTGGGCAGGGCCGGGCGCTGCACCTGAAGATATCGGTGGTATCGTAGGTGCTGACCTGCGTAACAGCGGTAAATTTAACCCGTTAGACCGTTCTCGTCTGCCTCAGCAGCCCGGTACCGCGCAGGAAGTTCAACCTGCCGCTTGGTCTGCGCTGGGCATTGATGCCGTAGTCGTCGGCCAGGTTACGCCGAACCCGGATGGTTCTTACAGCGTTGCTTATCAGCTGGTTGACACCGGTGGCGCACCGGGTACCGTACTGGCACAGAACACTTATAAAGTGAACAAGCAGTGGCTGCGTTACGCGGGCCATACTGCAAGTGACGAAGTGTTTGAAAAACTGACCGGTATTAAGGGCGCATTCCGTACCCGTATCGCGTATGTTGTTCAGACCAACGGTGGTCAGTTCCCGTACGAATTACGTGTGTCCGACTACGATGGTTACAACCAGTTCGTGGTACACCGTTCTCCGCAGCCGCTGATGTCTCCGGCGTGGTCTCCGGACGGTTCAAAACTGGCGTACGTTACCTTCGAAAGCGGTCGTTCTGCACTGGTTATTCAGACACTGTCTAACGGCGCGGTTCGTCAGGTTGCTTCGTTCCCGCGTCACAACGGTGCACCTGCTTTTTCACCGGATGGCAGCAAACTGGCGTTTGCCCTGTCTAAAACCGGTAGCCTGAACCTGTATGTTATGGACATTGGTTCCGGTCAAATCCGTCAGGTGACGGATGGTCGTAGCAACAACACGGAACCGACCTGGTTCCCGGACAGCCAAAACCTGGCCTTTACGTCTGACCAGGCCGGTCGTCCGCAGGTATATAAAGTTAACGTCAACGGCGGTGCTCCGCAGCGCATTACCTGGGAAGGTTCGCAAAACCAGGATGCTGATGTCAGCAGCGACGGTAAGTTTATGGTAATGGTAAGCTCGGCCAATGGTCAGCAGCACATTGCCAAACAAGATCTGGTAGCGGGTGGCGTACAAGTTCTGTCGTCAACGTTCCTGGACGAAACGCCAAGTCTGGCACCTAACGGCACTATGGTAATCTACAGCTCTTCTCAGGGGATGGGATCCGTGCTGAATTTGGTTTCTACAGATGGGCGTTTCAAAGCGCGTCTTCCGGCAACTGATGGACAGGTTAAATTCCCTGCCTGGTCGCCGTATCTGTGATAATAAATAATTGATTAATAAAGGAATCATTGAAATGCAACTGAACAAAGTGCTGAAAGGGCTGATGATTGCTCTGCCTGTTATGGCTATTGCGGCATGTTCTTCTAACAAGAACGCCAGCAATGACGGCAGCGAAGGCATGCTGGGTGCCGGCACTGGTATGGATGCAAACGGTAGCGGCAACATGTCCTCCGAAGAGCAAGCGCGCCTGCAGATGCAACAGCTGCAGCAGAACAATATCGTTTACTTCGATCTGGATAAGTACGATATCCGTTCTGACTTCGCTGCAATGCTGGATGCGCACGCTAACTTCCTGCGTAGCAACCCGTCTTACAAAGTCACCGTAGAAGGTCATGCGGACGAACGTGGTACTCCTGAGTACAACATCTCCCTGGGTGAACGTCGTGCTAACGCCGTTAAGATGTACCTGCAGGGTAAAGGCGTTTCTGCGGACCAGATCTCCATCGTTTCTTACGGTAAAGAAAAACCTGCAGTACTGGGTCATGACGAAGCGGCTTACGCCAAAAACCGTCGCGCCGTACTGGTTTACTAAGAGAATTGCATGAGCAGTAACTTCAGACATCACCTGTTGAGTCTGTCGTTACTGGTTGGCATAGCGGCCCCCTGGGCCGCTTTTGCTCAGGCGCCAATCAGTAGTGTCGGCTCTGGCTCGGTCGAAGACCGCGTCACTCAACTCGAGCGTATTTCTAACGCTCACAGTCAGCTTTTAACCCAACTCCAGCAACAACTCTCCGATAATCAGTCCGATATCGATGCCCTGCGCGGTCAAATTCAGGAAAGTCAGTATCAGCTGAATCAGGTTGTTGAACGCCAAAAACAGATATTGCTGCAGATGAATAATCTTGGCAGCGGTAGCGCGCCTGCGGCGCAATCTACGGCTGGCGATCAGAGTGGGGCGGCAACCCCGGCACCCGATGCGGGTGCTGCCGCTTCGTCAGGCGCTCCGGCGCAAACTGGCGATGCGAATACTGATTACAATGCGGCAATCGCTCTGGTGCAGGATAAATCCCGCCAGGATGATGCGATCGTTGCATTTCAGAACTTCATCAAAAAGTACCCGGATTCTACTTACCTGCCAAATGCGAATTACTGGCTCGGTCAGTTGAATTACAACAAGGGTAAAAAAGATGATGCAGCGTTCTATTTTGCATCCGTAGTTAAAAACTTCCCAAAATCACCGAAGGCTGCAGACGCGATGTATAAAGTCGGCGTCATCATGCAGGACAAAGGTGACACAGCAAAAGCGAAAGCCGTTTATCAGCAGGTTATCACTAAATACCCTGGTACTGATGGCGCGAAACAAGCGCAAAAACGTCTTGGCGCGATGTAATGCACACCATGCGACCAGAAATCGTGTTATTTCTGGTCGCGTCGTGTGATTCCTAAGCAGTTGAGTCATTTACATCGAAATTTTTGTTGCGCTAAAATCTGAAATCAGTAATATATGCCGCCGTTGCCAAGGGATATCAAACAAACCAAAAGCAGCGCAAAAGTTGGGTCGTTAGCTCAGTTGGTAGAGCAGTTGACTTTTAATCAATTGGTCGCAGGTTCGAATCCTGCACGCCCCACCAACTTTAACATCGTACTCAGATGTTAAACGTGAAGGATAACGTTGCTTTAGCAACGGCCCGCTAGGGCGAGACGAAGTCGAGTCATCCTGCACGCCCCACCAATTCTTATATTGGTGTCGAGTAAAAAATTTTTCAGGTGACATCCGAGCGGGTCGTTAGCTCAGTTGGTAGAGCAGTTGACTTTTAATCAATTGGTCGCAGGTTCGAATCCTGCACGCCCCACCAGTGTAAAAAGGCGCCCTAAAGGCGCCTTTTTGCTATCTGCGATTTATAAGATTCGAACCTGCAGCAGGTTCGGGTCTCACGTAGTGAGACAACGGAGCCGTTTACGGCGACGGCCCGAAGGGCGAGCGAAGCGAGTCATCCTGCACGCCCCACCAGTGTAAAAAGGGCGCTGGCGGCGCCTTTTTGCTATCTGCGATTTATAA
>NZ_SZXJ01000045.1 GCF_005281345.1 Citrobacter sp. wls619 | reverse complement strand
CGTTGCATCGACCCATTGAACTCACAGGTCATAGCAGGTTCGCGCATGCCGTAGGTTTATCGGGGTGGTGATTTTTCGCGACGTTGATGCAGACCATGCCACCCCCATCAGGCGCTCCAGGAGGCCGGCTATCTCCGTACTTGCCAGGCGAAAATAACGGTGTCGCCCCTGGGCTAACGCCACAACAAATCGTTGTTCACACAGACGCGCCAGATGCGCGCTGGCCGTCGAGGCTGACACGTCCGCCACCGCGCTAAGTTCGGTTGCGGTCCAGGCGCGCCCATCCATCAAGGCACACAGCATACGCGAACGCGATTTATCCGCCATCACTGCCGCAGTGAGCGCCATTTGCGACTCCAGTTCACCCTCTTCTTCGTGCAGTATCACCGATGCCATAGCACCTCCTTTGGCGTTAACCCTCTGAATTAACGATGGCATGAAACGGGCGTAAAGTCACAGCAAGACTTACGCGGCGCGCAGCATCATCTCCACGCCCAACCCCACCAGGCAGAACAGAAAACAGCGTTTAAACACCACTGGAGAAATCACTCGCCGCACACGAGTCCCTAGCCACTGTCCCAGTAGCGCAGGAAGAATGGCAAAAGCCGATAAACTCAGGGACTGAACAGGTAACGCATTGTGCCACCACAAGCCCAGTGCTAACGCCAGCGTCGAAAACGTGAACGAAATGCCAAGCGCCTGCACCAATTCGTCCTTTTCAAAGCCCAAAGACTGGATCCATGGCACGGCGGGCATGACAAATACCCCCGTTCCCCCCGTCAATAAACCGGTCACCAATCCAATGACAAGGGAAAAGGGTTTTTCACGCTGCGGCTCCACGGTTATTTTTTTTCCCATCAGCGTCCAGATGGCATAGGCCACCAGTGCCATGCCAAGCGCAAACTGGGTCCGGGTTGTGTCTCCCCCGGAGATCCAGACACTGGCAAGCAAAGTGGCAATCACCACCGCCAGCAGCATAGGCCACAATCGTTGCAGCAATCGGCCGGTATTACCACCACCGCCAAACTGAAACAGATTGCTAATCAGAGAAGGTAACAGCAGCATCGCCGCCGCCGCGACCGGAGAAATAAGCGATCCGAGTATCCCCATCGCCACCGTGGGCAAGCCCATGCCCGTTACGCCTTTCACCATCCCTGCCAGCACAAAGGTTGCGGCAATCATTATCACCAGGGAGGGGTCGAGCGCGAAAGAAGTTGCCATCATGTACGTTCCAGGAAAAAAGAGGATGACCTATTCTGGACGTCAATCGCCAGGTTTGCTTCGTCGGGAAACGAAATATGCCCTCCTGGTGTACTGCAGCAGAAAAAATGCCGGGTTTCCCCGGCATCAGAATCAGACAGTTTTTGCCCACCAGAGGCGTAGCTTCATTCCCCAGTAACTGGTCCAGCCGCTGGTTGTCGACACCACGCGACCATGCGACATCACAACCAGCGTTGGCGTGACGCTGATGTCCCAACTGCGGGAGATGGCCCCGTCAGCATCGTTGATGACGGGAAAGTCTACGCCTTTACGCGCCAGCCAGCGCGTCACCTCCGCCTCATTACCAGAACGCAGCGCAATGGTTATCACGTTCTCGCCTTCTGAGTGCAGTCTGGCGACGTCCGGTGTCGTGAACCGACACACGCCGCACCAGCTCGCCCAGAAATAGATCAGCACCGGCTCCTCTTGGCTGAGCGCGGCCAGTGTAACGTTTTCACCATCCAGCGTCTGCAAAGGTGTGCTGTCAAACGCTGCGGGAAGCTGGGGCGCCCGCCAGGCATCCATCAACAACATCGCCCCGGCGAATAACACCAGTAAGATCAGTCCTTCGCGCAGCCAGCGGCGCAGTTTACTGACCATTTGCGGCCGCCAGTTTTTCTTTGACCACCTCTTCCAGTGTTTCCCACGGTACTGCCCCAGGAATGAGCTCATCGCCAATAATCGTTGCCGGCGTGCCTCGCACACCAACCAGACGTGCCAGCTGCAGGTTGGTGCTCAGCGTCTCTTCACTTTGCGCATCCAGCGTCACCGGGCTGGCAGCGGCTTTCTCCTGTGCCTGTTTAATACTCACTGCCGTGTGGTAGCCCTTCTTCTGCATAAGTTTCTCATGTAACGCCAGAAACTGCTGCGGGTGCTCACGCCAGGTCGTCAGCGCGGTTCGCGCCGACAGAACCGAACTTTCCCCTTTAAACGGCAGCGGTTTAATCACCACCGCCACCTCAGGATACTTCTGTACAATTTTTTCCAGCATCGGGTCCAACTGCTTGCAATACGGGCAGTTGTAATCGGTGAAATTAATCAGCGTCAGTTTAGCCTGCCGGGCACCAATACGCGGGCTATTGGGATCGTTAAACAGCGCTTCCTGAATCAGCGCTTCAATTTGCTTCTCCTGCTCAGGCGTAAATGGCGCAGCTTCTTTCGCCACGCTGACGGCAGAAAACAGAGTTAACAGCAGGACAATCATCATTTTCATGGGTTCACTCCTTTGGAATCGGCCAGTGTATTCAGCACCGCATCGCGGGTTAACAACGTCGGCAACGCCTGGCCTTCCGGTAGACCGGGGCCATAAATTTGGTTGAACGGCACAGCAACCTGGCCGCGTTTTTTCAGGAATTCAGTGATCGCGTCAGAGGGCAGCGTCCAGTCACCCCGCAGAGCCACCACATCGGATTGTTGCAGTGCAGTCTGGACATCTTCTTTTTGTAGCACATTGAATTTATTGACTTTACAGGTAATACACCAGTCAGCCGTCACATCTACAAATACGCGCTTGTGCTGGGCCAGTGCCTCTTCGATGGCCTGCTCGCTCAGCGGTTGCCAGTTCACACTCTCTTTGGCTGTACTTTGGCTTGCGAGCCCCAGATGCGGGAGCAGCAATGTTGCCAGCCAGATAGCCGAACCAAGCATCATCACGCCGAGAAGACGCCGCAAGATATTCATCCAACGCCCCGGACGCGGCAGACGCAGCGCCAGACCCGGACGCAGTGCCACCAGCAACCATGGCAAACTCATCCCCAACCCGAGCGCAAGGAACAGCCCCCATAGCGTCGGCAGCGAAGCAGTCAACGCCACCGCCACTGCCGTCCCCAGGAACGGCGCACTGCACGGTGTGGCAAGCAACGTCGCAAACGCGCCCTGCCAGAAATGCCCTGACAAGCCGTTACCGCCGCGAGTTGCCAGTATGGTGGTCATTGCTGAAGGAAGGCGGAATTCAAACAGCCCAAACAGGCTGGCGCTGAACGTCAGCATCACCAGCAGCATAACGCCGATAAACCACGGGCTCTGGAACTGGATCCCCCAACCAAGCGCCTGATTGGTCAGGCGCAGCACCGTCATCAGCAGCGCGAGGGCCATAAAAGAGACCAGGATACCAGCCACCGAGGCCAGAAACTGGCGGCGAACCTGAAGACGGCTTTTCTCCTCAACCAGTAAAATCGAGCCCAGCTTCATGCCCAGCACCGGAAGCACGCAGGGCATTAAGTTAAGGATCAACCCGCCTGACAGCGCCATCAGCACCACCTGCCACAGCGGGATCGCTGCATTCTGCACCACTGGCGCATCGCCAATGGCAAGACGACTTTCCTGCGCAACGCCGTTATCAGCCAGAACCAGTGTCAGTTGCTTACCCCGAAGATTCGGCGCACCTTCCCCCCAGCTATCATGAACCGGAACCGTTGCCCGTAGTGTTTCGCCCTCGACGCGAATTTGCGGCATACCAAAATCCGCATCATCAACGGTGTCCAGGTACAGACCAGGCGCAGACCAGCCACCCGTTCGATGCGCCTCAACCACCAGCTCTCCGGCTCGCGCCCCGGCACTAAGCGACTCGGTCAGGCCGCTGGCCAGCGGTATCTGCCCCATCGCTTGCGCATAGTCATGAGCAAAGGACGGGTCCTGGACGCTCGGCGTCACGGAAAAGGGAAAATCCGTTAACAGGCAGACATTGCTGCAGGTTGATAGGGTCAATACACCGTTAAGGGTGGCTGGCGTTGTGCCACGTACGACCATCGGGAAGGTGACATTATCGTGATATCCCTGGGTGGTGATATTGGCGACCTCAAAACGCGCGGGTGTCGGCCAGTACCAATCAACAGCAGGCATTTTATCTTTCCAGACGATGGACGGTGCTACGCCGCCCTCACCCGGCGATCGCCAGTAGGTTTTCCAGCCATCCTCCAGTTTAACATCGAGCAGCAGTCGGGTTTCACCGCCTGCTGCTGTATCGGCACGTAACCGCACACTGGCGTGATTGTTATCGGGTGAACGCAGCCAGCCGATGTCCGCCGCCCAGGATACGGGCAGCCATAGAAATAACAGGCAGAGCAGCGCCTGCCTGGAAACAGTCTTCATATATTTTCTCCGTGAATAATTATCTAACAGTCAGCAATGGCTGCACTGTCATTCACGGAAGACACAAAATCGGAGATGAACCCTAAGTGTGGGCGGTGAGATAGCGCGCGGAGGGAAAAAAGGTAGGCGAAATGCCCGCACGGGTGCCAACAGCGACAGGAGCAAACATAGCACCAGGATCGCGCCTTCAAACAATACTGGCGGTGCAGCCAGCAATGATTTTGCGCTCAGCTCACAAGGCGTAACGGGCGAAGCTTCGTCGGTATCGACCTGGGCGCTCGCGACAACAGCAGTGGTTGCGGCGTTCATCTGCAACGCGTGCAGACCCGCCATGCGCTGCGCGGTGCATACCATCACCACAACACATGCCAGGCAGAGGAACCACCATCCCATCCGTTGACGTTTCGCCATTATACCCTCACTGATTGACGCGAGTTATCTTAGTCACTGGCGAGGTTTTGGCAACCTTTACCCTGTAAAGTTATGTCGGCAGAGGCCGGTCAATTCTCATTCCTCCCCAGCGCTTTGCCCAGAAATGATAATTAATATTGTTCATTAATTTCATTATTGCAAAATAATAGTGCTAATAAAACATAGATAAAAATATCACGGGGTTTATTATCTGCCATTCCAAAACGTCCAACAGGTATTTCACCACTGACGATAAAAAAGAATAAGAAGTCCAACAGTGGATATTCCTGCGTAAATGAAAGTAAGGGACAGCACATTTCTGGATGAATATTGTATTATCACTCACCGCAATGAACGTTATGTTCATCATCAGAACAATTGTTTATTAAATGTTATTTAGAGTATATGAAAATGAAAAAAATCTTACTTCCTCTTCTAGGTCTGTTTTTTACTGTGAGCGTTCAGGCAGCAACATTTACCGATGGCAAGGAATATATTTCACTTGAAAAACCAGTTGCGTCAGCGCCTGCTGCGCTTAAGTTCTTTTCATTTTATTGCCCTTCATGCTACCAGTATGATGAAGTTCTGGAAGTCACTGATAATGTGAAGAAAGCACTACCTTCTGATGTCAAACTCGCTGAGTATCACGTTGATTTTTTAGGTCCATTGGGGCCGGAGATGACGCACGCCTGGTCTGTCGCTATGCTGTTAAACGTGGAAGATAAAGTAAAACCTTTACTGTTTGATGCCGTGCAGAAAAAGCAAACGGTTAAAACAGCAGATGATATTCGCAGTGTATTTATCCGCGCCGGCGTCAGTGCAAGCGACTATGATGCTGCGTGGAATAGCTTTGCCGTAAAATCATTAACGGCAAAGCAACAGGAGTTGGCTAAAGCGGTAGACCTGAAAGGTGTGCCGGCTATCTTTATCAAGGGTAAATATATGATTAACCCGAAAGGATTAAAATCAGATAACGTTAACGCTTTTGTTCAGAACTACGCTGATACCGTGCGTTTTCTTTTTTCCAGACCTTGATAAGCCGTTAATATTCCTGACGCACCATCAACAGGAGCCAGAGCCTGTTCTGGCTCCTGTTGCTACAGGCGGTCATTATTGACTGTTAACTGCCATATACGCTGGCAGAACCTTTTTCAGAGGCATAATCCTTCAAAACAGATGCAACACGTATTCGGTAATATGAAAAAATCAACTGCTTACCCTCCTGTTGTGCGGCCTGATGCCTGACGTTGCATTTCCACCTGAGCACTGCATCCTCATCCTCCCACCATGAAAGTGACAGCATTTTCCCAGGCGTATTAATGCAGTGAAATCGTTCGATAGAAATAAACCCTGGGATCTCTGCCAACAACGGCTTCAGCTCTGAGGCCAGTTGAAGATATCGCTCCCTCCCCTGAGGGGGCACATCTGCTTCAAAAATAACGGCGATCATTCAGCATCTCTCCCTTGTTAATTTCAGCCATTCTATTGCCGGATTAAATGCGATGCTTCGCTCAACAACGAACAGTCTGGTGAAAAGGGAAATTTGAGTGTGATAGGTAAATCAACAAGCAGGCTCACCACATTTGCCGGTGCCCCTTTTATGACCTGCGCCCCCCTTTTTCATGGTTGGCATTCACGCCTATCGGGATTACCCTAAACTTAACGGTGATACCTTTTGAGAGGGATTGCCTTCTTCATGTGTTGATTTACACGAGAGAACGCTATGGAATTAAAGGATTATTACGCCATTATGGGCGTGAAGCCGACAGACGATCTCAAGACAATCAAGACCGCCTACCGTCGTCTCGCGCGAAAATACCATCCCGATGTCAGCAAAGAACCCGACGCTGAAGCCCGTTTTAAAGAAGTTGCCGAAGCCTGGGAAGTCCTGAGCGATGAACAGCGACGCGCCGAATACGACCAGCTGTGGCAGCATCGCAACGACCCGCAGTTTAATCGTCAGTTCCAGCAAGGAGAAGGTCAACGCTACAACGCTGAAGATTTCGACGATATCTTCTCTTCAATTTTTGGCCAGCACGCACATCAGTCACGGCAGCGCCACGCCAGTCGCGGACATGATATTGAAATCGAGGTCGCCGTTTTCCTCGAAGAAACCCTTGCTGAGCATAGCCGCACCATCAGTTACAACCTGCCGGTATACAATGCGTTTGGCATGATCGAGCGGGAAATCCCCAAAACTCTCAACGTTAAGCTCCCGGCCGGTGTCGGCAATGGGCAGCGCATTCGTCTGAAAGGTCAGGGAACCCCTGGTGAAAACGGTGGCCCGAACGGGGATTTGTGGCTGGTGATTCATATCGCGCCGCATCCGCTGTTTGATATTGTTAATCAGGATCTGGAGGTTGTCGTTCCGCTTGCCCCATGGGAAGCTGCATTGGGCGCAAAAGTGACGGTACCAACACTCAAAGAGAGTATTTTGCTGACCATCCCCGCAGGAAGCCAGGCTGGGCAACGATTACGTATCAAAGGCAAAGGTCTGGTCGGTAAAAAACATACTGGCGACCTGTACGCGGTCATCAAAATCGTGATGCCGCCGAAACCTGACGACAACAGCGCCGCCTTGTGGCAACAGCTGGCGGATGCGCAGAAGTCCTTTGATCCGCGTAAAGAGTGGGGGAAAGCATAATGGCTAACGTGACCGTTACCTTTACCATTACCGAGTTTTGTCTGCATACCGGTGTTTCTGCAGAGGAACTGAATGAAATTGTCGGTTTAGGGGTAATCGAACCCCGTGAAGATGAGACCTTTGATGACCATGCGCTGACCGTGGTGCAACGCGCACTACGTCTGCGCCATGAACTGGCGCTTGACTGGCCAGGCATTGCCGTCGCACTGACCCTGCTCGAGGAGAACGCGCAACTGCGGCAGGAAAACCGCCTTTTGCGCCAACGCCTGTCCCGATTTATTAGCCATCCATGAATATGTTAAAGGTGCGGCGATGAGCCGCACTTACAGGTAAGCAGCGCATCGAGTTGCTGATGATCTGAACTTGCCTCCCCCAGGGAAACACTACTGGACTAACCTGGATTCAGTTAAGGCTTTTACAGGTCATGAAGACATCATGACCATGCCTTCAGCCACGGCAATATGGAAAGACTTTAGATGTGTAGTTAAATTGCAGCGTATAGCACGACAAGGAAAAGCCTGGGATCGGGGTAAGCAAGTGTTCGAATGTGACATGAGGGGATGGGCGAATATTGCCAGGCGATTCTAATGCTTCAAAAGTAAAAAGGGGTCACCTTTCGGTAACCCCTTTTCATGTTTGGCGGAAGCGTAGAGATTCGAACTCTAGAACCCTTTCGGGTCGCCGGTTTTCAAGACCGGTGCCTTCAACCGCTCGGCCACGCTTCCAATGAGGCGCACTATAAACATCCCGAACGGACCTGTAAAGCACCAATGTGTTCGTTTGCCTGAAAAACAGCCAAAATGTTGTTAATCGACTTAAATAACAACAAATTGACCGTTTATTCAGCACAAATCCGGGCTACTGCTGTTTAATGTTTTTTGATGTACATATCTTTGGTGAAGTAATTACCGCGGTTATCCGGTGCAAATCCGCCTACCCACGGCTTTACCAGGTGTGTGCGGACATAGTGGTAAACCGGAATCGCCGGTACATCCTCGCCTAACACGTCTTCCGCCTGCTGGTAGTATTTCCCGCGTTCAGGCAAAGAACGGGCTTTTGCAGCATTACGCATCGCTTCATCGTAGGCTGGATTACTGTATCGGGTGGTGTTTTCACTATCTCCGGTGCGGAAAATGTTGAGGAAGCTCGACGCATCGTCGTAATCCGCTATCCATGCATAGCGTACGACGTCAAAATTGCCGGTGTGCATGGTATCCAGCATAGTTTTCCATTCCTGGTTCTGCAGCTTTGCCTCAACGCCAAGATTTTTCTTCCACATTGACGAGGCGGCAATCGCGATTCGCTGATGCGTTTCGAAAGTGTTGTAGAGCAGATTTAAGCTAAGCGGATGCTCTGGACCGTAGCCTGCTTCCGCCAGCAGTTTTTTTGCCTCAGCAATGCGTTTGTCGAGTGGCCATGATGCGTAATCCGGCGCGTGTAATTTTACCCCGCCAATTTCAGGCTGGCTGATAACCCACGCCGCACGCTGCCCCTGCCCCATCACCTTTTGCGCGATGATGTCCTTATCCAGCGCCATATTCAACGCCCGACGCACGCGCGGGTCGTTAAACGGCGCACGCGTGGTATTAAACTGATAATAATAGGTTGAAAGCTGAGGTGAGACATGGAGCTCATCACCCATCGTCTTTTTCAATTGAGCGAACTGATTGACCGGAACACTAAAAACAATATCGATTTCTCCGGCTTTGTAACGGTTAACGTCTGCAGCCTCTGAACTGATGGGCAAATACGTCACTTTATTAATGACCGTGTGCTGATCGTCCCAGTAATGCGGGTTGCGTACGGCAACAATCCGCTCATTGACGACCCACTGCGACAACTTATACGCACCGCTGCTGACAAAGTGCTCCGGACGAGTCCACTTATCGCCAAAGCGGCCAATCAGCACTTTATCCAGTGGTACCAGTGATGGGTGCGCCAGCATCGCTAAGAATGCCGCTGTCGGCTGCGTCAGGGTAATTTCCAGCGTGGTGTCATTCAGCGCCTTGACCCCAAGCGTCGCGGGATCTTTTTTCCCCTGAGCAATATCAACCGCATTTGCGACGTGCATATTGCCCAGATAAGAGGCATAGGGCGAAGTAGTTTGCGGTGAAACCAGGCGCTGCCAGCTCCAGACGACATCCTGTGCAGTAATAGCCGATCCATCTGACCAGGTTATTCCTGGACGTAAATGAAAGGTCCAGACAGTGTTATCTTTATTCTCCCAGGAGGCAGCAAGCCGGGGTGCAATAGTGCCATCCAGGTTTACGGCCACCAGTCCATCGAACATATCGCTGATTAAATTAAACTCAACGTTGCTTTCAACTTTATGCGGATCCAGTGAGGCTGGCTCACTGCCGTTATTTCTGACCAGTTCCTGTTGCGCTGCCAGTTCTGTACCCGCGGGAACTGTCGCAGCGCTCGCCACACCGTTGAGAGACATCAAACAGACAGCCAACAGCGTAAATGTAAATACCTTCGATTTATGTTGAGTCATTCCCTTTACCTTATTGCTCTGTTTTATGTTGACACCACTGTCACTCTTAAAGGCATGCAGGGAATAACGCAATATTTTTCAGTTACCTGGCAGATATCGATCTGACATTTTTGCATAAACAGTGGTAACATCTAATCCAGATGCTTTTGCTGAAATAATATGCTTAAGTCCGGCGGGTTAAAATGCGTAAAGATGGGTAAAACCGCTGGGTCGTTACCGGTGATTTCATTATCCTCCATCATTAATTACATCTGTCATAAGAGAGTGACTCATGGATCGTATTATTAGTTCTTCGCGCGATCGTACATCGCTACTCAGCACGCATAAGGTGCTGCGTAATACCTATTTCCTGCTCAGCCTGACGCTGGCGTTTTCAGCGATCACCGCAACAGCCAGTACAGTGCTGATGCTGCCGTCTCCGGGTCTGATTCTGACACTGGTTGGTATGTATGGTCTGATGTTCCTGACCTACAAAACAGCAGATAAACCAGTAGGTATTCTGTCTGCTTTCGCTTTCACCGGTTTCCTGGGTTACATCCTGGGACCGATTCTGAACACTTACCTGTCAGCAGGTATGGGTGACGTGATCGGTATGGCGCTGGGTGGTACGGCGCTGGTCTTCTTCAGCTGTTCTGCGTATGTTCTGACCACGCGTAAAGACATGTCCTTCCTCGGCGGTATGCTGATGGCAGGTATCGTGGTAGTGCTGATTGGTATGGTTGCGAATATTTTCCTGCAACTGCCAGCGCTGCATCTGGCGATTAGCGCGGTGTTTATCCTGATTTCTTCAGGCGCAATCCTGTTTGAAACCAGCAATATCATCCGCGGCGGTGAAACCAACTATATTCGTGCCACCGTTAGCCTGTATGTTTCGCTGTACAACATCTTCGTCAGCCTGTTGAGCATTCTGGGCTTCGCCAGCCGCGATTAAGATGATTACGTGCATTATTCAGCCCCGCTTATGCGGGGCTTTCTTTTTTGGTAAACTGCCGCCAGTTTGACTAACGCAGTGAAGAATTATGTTGATCTTTGAAGGTAAAGAAATCAGTACCGATAGCGAAGGCTATCTGCAAGATACCACGCTGTGGAGCGAGCCGCTGGCGGAGATAATCGCCGAAAACGAAGGCATTACGCTCTCCGCGGAACACTGGGAAGTGGTGCGTTTCGTACGCGAGTTTTATCTGGAGTTTAATACCTCCCCCGCTATCCGCATGCTGGTCAAAGCGATGGCCAATAAGTTTGGCGAAGAAAAAGGCAACAGCCGTTATCTCTACCGCCTGTTCCCGAAAGGTCCGGCCAAGCAGGCGACGAAAATTGCCGGTCTGCCAAAACCGGTCAAATGTATTTAATAGCGGATACTAAATCCCGTTAACTCTTCGCCAGGCCGATGCGGTTCGCTGAGAACTCTGTCTACCCTGGCGCTACGCGGGCCTCCGGCTTTTAACCACTTCATCAGTTGTTCTACCCGGTCGCTTTCACCGCAGGCGACAACCTCTACGCTGCCGTCGTCCATATTCTTCGCGTAGCCAGTCAATCCCAGCCGTTGTGCTTCATGCTGGGTGGTGTAGCGAAATCCGACCCCCTGAACCCGGCCATAGACCCAGGCGATTATGCAGACTTTCGACATTGCGGTTCTCCTTATCATCACAGCGCGCGTTGCAAATATGCGTAAAACTCAGGACAATGGCGCCCATTTCTTTGAATTGACAGAATAGTAAATTATGAGTGTACGTTTAGTGTTAGCCAAGGGCCGCGAAAAATCATTACTTCGTCGCCATCCGTGGGTATTTTCCGGTGCCGTCGCACGTATGGAAGGTAAAGCCAACCTCGGTGAAACCATCGATATTGTTGACCATCAGGGTAAATGGTTAGCACGTGGCGCGTACTCACCCGCGTCGCAGATCCGTGCACGCGTCTGGACATTCGACAAGTCTGAATCCATCGATATTGATTTCTTTACCCGCCGTCTGCAACAAGCGCAGAAGTGGCGAGACTGGCTGGCGAAAAAGGACGGGCTGGACAGCTATCGACTGATTGCCGGGGAGTCTGATGGCCTGCCGGGCATCACCATTGACCGTTTCGGTAACTTTCTGGTGCTGCAACTGCTCAGCGCAGGCGCCGAGTATCAACGTGCCGCATTAATTAGCGCCCTGCAGATTGTCTTCCCGGAGTGCGCTATTTATGACCGTAGCGATGTTGCCGTGCGTAAAAAAGAAGGCATGGAACTGACTCAGGGCCCCGTCACGGGGGAACTGCCGCCAGCTCTGCTGCCGATTGAAGAGCACGGGATGAAACTGCTGGTTGATATTCAGCACGGACATAAAACCGGTTATTACCTCGATCAGCGTGACAGCCGCCTGGCCACGCGTCGTTATGTGGAAAATCAGCGCGTACTGAACTGTTTCTCCTATACCGGTGGATTCGCCGTCTCTGCATTAATGGGTGGCTGCCGCCAGGTCGTCAGCGTAGATACTTCCCAGGAAGCTCTCGATATCGCCCGCCAAAACGTAGAGCTGAACAAGCTGGATCTGAGCAAAGCCGAATTTGTGCGTGATGACGTGTTCAAGCTGCTGCGCGCCTATCGCGATCGTGGTGAGAAATTTGATGTTATCGTGATGGACCCGCCGAAGTTTGTCGAAAACAAAAGCCAGCTGATGGGCGCCTGTCGTGGCTATAAAGACATCAATATGCTGGCAATTCAGTTGCTGAATCCGGGTGGCGTACTGCTGACATTCTCCTGCTCCGGATTGATGACCACCGATTTATTTCAGAAAATCATCGCCGATGCCGCAATAGATGCCGGGCGTGATGTACAATTTATAGAGCAGTTCCGTCAGGCCGCCGATCATCCCGTGATCGCTACCTACCCGGAAGGGCTGTATCTGAAAGGGTTTGCCTGTCGCATCATGTAACTTGAAAAGTGGAATATTACCCTTACATAGAGGGTATCTATTTCCCGGGAGGTGACTATGATTGCCAGCAAATTCGGTATCGGCCAGCAGGTCCGCCATTCCCTGTTAGGTTACCTCGGAGTGGTCGTGGATATCGACCCGGAATATTCGCTTGATGACCCGTCACCTGATGAGTTGGCGGTTAACGACGAACTTCGCGCCGCTCCCTGGTATCACGTGGTGATGGAAGACGATAATGGCCTGCCAGTACATACGTATCTGGCTGAAGCACAGTTGAGTAGCGAGCTACAGGAAGAACATCCAGAGCAACCGTCGATGGATGAACTGGCACGGACAATCCGTAAACAGCTCCAGGCTCCACGCCTGCGCAACTGACAACATTTCTCCGGCCTACGACAAACACCGTTGTAGGCCGGATATACAATGCGCCATCCGGCAACAGTACAACCTTACTTCGCCAGTCCCAGTCTGGGGATTTCAATCGCCGGGCAACGATCCATCACTACCGCCAGGCCCGCATCGCGCGCCAGCACGGCAGCCTGTTCATTAATCACGCCAAGCTGCATCCACAAGGTTTTCGCGCCAATAGCAATAGCCTCCTGTGCAACTCCCCATGCTGCTTCTGAGTTTCTAAAGACATCCACCATATCCACTTTCTCTGGTACGTCTGCCAGCGTCGCATAGCCCTGCTGCCCCAGCAGCGTTTTCCCGGCAACCTTAGGAGACACGGGGATAACGTGATAACCCTGATCGAGTAAATACTTCATTACCCGATAGCTCGGGCGATCGGGTTTATCGCTTGCTCCTACCAGCGCAATCGTACGGGTAGATGTCAAAATGCCAGCAATATCGGTCTCTTTCATCGTCTTCCTCCAGGCTGTTTTGCAAAGTGTACGACAAACCTGACGTCGCAACCATTCATCCCATACTGGCGCATGAGAGCTAAACTGGAAAATATGTCTATATGTTAGTAAACATGATTGTCGAAAAATTTAGATACATCTTATGCAGATAATTTTCTGGACAGGAGAACCTTATGAAAGCCGGCATTGTGACAGCCCTGATTGCTCTGCTTCTGCCGGTAACCGTTTGTGCGACCTCTTTGCGCCTGTCTAATGATATTGACCTTCTGGTGCTGGACGGAAAAAAGGTGTCCAGCTCTTTACTGCGCGGTGCCGACAGTATTGAGCTGGAGAATGGTCGGCATCAGCTTGTCTTTCGCGTTGAGAAAACGATTCGTCTCTCCAGCCATGAAGAACGTCTGTATATTTCTCCTCCGCTGGTCATCAGTTTTGATACTCAGTTGGTTAGTCAGGTCAATTTTCATCTCCCCCGTCTGAACAACGAACGTGACGCAACGCATTTCGATGACGCGCCCCGTGTGGAACTAGTAGATGGCGACTCCATGCCCATTCCGGTCAAGCTGGATATTTTGTCGATTACTTCATCGGCAAAAATCGTAGATTACGAACTCGAGACTGAACGCTATAACAAATCGTCTAAGCATGCTTCACTCCCACAATTTGCCACTATGATGGCAGATGACAGCGCATTGCTCTCAGGGGTATCTGAACTGGATCGGGTGCCGCCGCAGTCGCAGACACTTACCGAACAGCGTTTGAAATATTGGTTCGGCCAGGCCGATGCGCAAACACGAAGTAATTTTCTGCAATGGGCAGAGAAACAGCCACCCTCATGACATTTATGTTCGCCGACGCATTTTTTTTGTCTTTCTCTTGCAGCGTCAAGCGCTTCCAGTACTCTGTAATAAGGTTAACTTGGGAGCTGTACTATGGAACTGACGACTCGCACTTTACCGGCGCGTAAGCATATTGCGCTGGTTGCACATGATCACTGTAAACAGATGCTGATGAGCTGGGTGGAACGCCACCAGCCATTGTTAGAAAAGCATGTCCTTTATGCGACAGGTACGACAGGAAATCTCATTCAACGCGCGACCGGCATGGATGTCAACGCCATGCTTAGCGGTCCAATGGGCGGCGATCAGCAGGTCGGTGCACTGATCTCTGAAGGGAAAATTGATGTGCTGATCTTCTTCTGGGATCCACTCAACGCCGTGCCTCACGATCCGGATGTTAAAGCCCTTCTGCGCCTGGCCACAGTTTGGAATATTCCGGTTGCCACCAACGTATCTACCGCCGATTTTATTATCCAGTCACCAAATTTCAGCGATGCGACGGACATCCTGATCCCGGATTACGCCCGGTATCTGGCAGAGCGCCTCAAATAATTGCCAGACAGGCGGCCGCCGCCGCCTGTTCTTCAGGGTTTTCTCGCTACCGGGACATCCAGTTGTTTTAATTCATCAACAAAACAGGATGGCGCGTCTTTATTAAACAGCAACCACACCCGATGCCGGGCACGCGTAAGGGCTACGTAAAGCAACCTTCTCTCTTCTGCATCCGGAAAATCCTCGACCATTGGCAGTAATGCTTCTTCCATAATCGACTCACGGGCCGGGGCCGGAAAACCATCGTTGCCGTCATGAAGCCCAACGACAATGACATAATCCGCCTGCTGTCCTTTACTGGCATGAATAGTCATAAAATCCAGCTGTAGTTTGGGCCAGCGGGTCGCTGCTTTCTCAAGACTGGCAGGTTTGAGGTGGTGATATCGCGCCAGCACCAGTATGCGTTCTTCTGCTTTTGCAAAGCCGGATAGCTTATCCAATAGTGCATCCAGCTGACTTTCATCGAGCAAAGTAACGGCTTTCCTGTCACCTGCTGTCAGGCTATTGAGCGGTTTCTTAAGCTGATGCGGGTTTTGCTGGATAAACCGATTGGCTATTTCGCCAATACGGCTATTAAAACGGTATGTCGTATCCAGATCGCAGCGATCGCCCTCACCAAAGTGTTGCCGGAAGGCGGTAGTCAACGAAAGCTGTGCACCACTGAAACGGTAAATGGCCTGCCAGTCATCCCCCACGGCAAATAGCGTAGTCTGTGAGTTTTGCTGGCGCAATGCCGCTAACAGGGCGGCGCGCTGCGGGGAGATATCCTGAAATTCATCAACCAGGATATGCTTCCAGGGGCTGATAAAGCGCCCTTTCTCCAGAATGACAATCGCCTGATGGATCAATCCAGAAAAATCGACGGCATTCTCTTCTTTCAGAGCACTTTTCCAGGCTTTGAGCAACGGCGCCATCAGCTTTATACGTTTGCTGAACAGGTCGCGGATCGCCTCCGGCGCATTGGCGATCATCTCCGCCTGTGCTCCACCATGCATACGCATCAGGCTAACCCAGCGATCCAGACGTGAGGCCAGGCGACGCTGTAATTTTTCATCGTCCCAAAAATTGCCTTCTGGCACGGACCACTGCATCTCTTCTTCCAGCCACTGTCGCCAGCCTTTAGCCTGTGCTTTTTTCTCGCTGCACTGCTGACGCCAGGTGGCGATAAACAGCTTATTTCTGGCGGCAGTATCATTTTCGAGTTTGCTGACTGTCGGGACTTTTTTGCTACCCTGTTGAATAATATGCAACGCCAGTGAATGGAACGTCCGTGCGGTGACGTCTTGCGTCTGCAGCCGTTCGCGAATGCGCTCATCCATTTCCTGAGCGGCTTTGCGACCAAACGCCAGCAGCAGGATTTGTTCAGCAGCCGCTTCTCCCCGCGCCAGCAACCAGCCCGCACGCGCAACCAGAACGGATGTCTTGCCACTTCCTGCCCCCGCAAGCACCAATAGCGACTGCTCGCCATTCACCACCGCACGAGCCTGGGCTGGATTCAGCGGTGAGGACTCAATCTTCTGGAAAAACTCGGTATGCTCCGCCAGCATCGCATCGGTATATGCCTGGTTATGCTGCAAACGACACGCTTCAATATCCTGCAGCCACGCCTGACACTGATGCAACGCCTCACGACAATGATCAAATTCTTCCAGCCGACTGACCGGCAGGGGCAACGCGTCAAAAGCACGGCGGATCTGTTGTTGCAATCCGGATGTTTGGCTCCGCGTCAGCCATCTGTTTTCCGCTGTACGCGCGGCAATCGCATCCAGCTGTTCCTGTAGCACCCCTGCTGCGACGTCACTCATCTCCTGGCTCCACTGCTGCCAGAGCATGCTCAGATGATGGTGGAAACGCTGGGTTTCCGCCCATTCAGTGCCGTGAAGGCGTACAACTTTATCATCAGAAAGCACAAATTCCAGTTCGCCCCATACCAGGCCCCTTTTACAATGGATAGCCAGTAACTGATTGAATGGAATAAGGTACTCATGACGGTCGCCGGAGACTTTAATGCCGGCATTGAGAATAACGGCCCGATCGTAAGGGTGTTGCGCCAGACGTTTTCCCAGAGAAGTTGCTTTCAGTTCCATAAGACTTACGCGGATCCACACGAAGAGGTTTGCTTATCAGTGTAACCGCCAGAGAAAACGTGCTCCAGCCCAAAAAAACGTTACAATTGCCAAACTCACAGAAAACCAGAGTTAACCGAGGGTTTATGCGTACTGTTCTGAATATTTTAAATTTTGTGCTTGGGGGATTCGCCACCACCTTAGCCTGGTTACTGGCGACGTTAGTCAGTATTGTGCTTATCTTCACACTACCCTTGACCCGCTCCTGCTGGGAAATCACACGTTTGTCGCTGTTCCCCTACGGTAATGAAGCGATTCACGTTGATGAACTCAACCCAGCGGGTAAAAACGTGCTTCTGAATACCGGCGGTACGCTGCTCAACATTTTCTGGCTGATTTTCTTCGGCTGGTGGCTGTGCCTGATGCATATTGTTTCCGGTATTGCCCAGTGCATTACGATTATTGGTATTCCGGTTGGTATTGCGAACTTTAAAATCGCCGCAATTGCACTCTGGCCCGTTGGTCGTCGCGTGGTTTCAGTCGAAGTTGCCCGTGCCGCACGCGAAGCCAACGCGCGTCGTCGCTTTGAATAATCGGAACTGATGGCCTTTATGTTAAGTCCACTGCTTAAACGCTATACCTGGAACAGCACCTGGCTGTACTACGTGCGAATTTTTATCGCACTTTGCGGCACTACGGCGCTGCCGTGGTGGCTGGGTGACGTCAAACTGACCATCCCGCTAACGCTGGGCATGGTTGCTGCCGCGCTGACCGATCTGGACGATCGGCTCGCGGGTCGTCTGCGCAACTTGATCATTACGCTGATCTGCTTTTTTATTGCCTCGGCCTCCGTCGAATTGCTCTTTCCCTGGCCGTGGCTTTTCGCAATTGGATTAACGCTGTCCACCAGCGGCTTTATTTTGCTGGGGGGCTTAGGTCAGCGTTATGCGACCATCGCCTTTGGTGCATTACTGATCGCCATTTACACCATGCTGGGAACATCACTTTACGATCAGTGGTACCAGCAACCGATCCTGCTGCTTGCAGGCGCCATCTGGTATAACCTTCTGACGCTTATCGGTCACCTTCTGTTCCCGATTCGTCCACTGCAGGACAATCTGGCACGCAGCTATGAACAGCTGGCACACTACCTGGAGCTGAAATCCCGTCTTTTTGATCCCGACATCGAAGATGAAAGTCAGGCCCCCCTGTATGACTTAGCGCTGGCCAATGGGCAACTGATGGCGACGTTGAACCAAACAAAAATATCATTACTGACCCGTCTGCGCGGTGACCGTGGACAACGAGGAACCCGCCGCACACTGCATTACTATTTTGTCGCGCAGGATATCCACGAACGCGCTAGTTCCTCACATATTCAGTACCAGACGCTACGCGACCATTTCCGTCACAGCGATGTGATGTTTCGTTTCCAGCGATTAATGTCGATGCAGGGACAAGCCTGTACGCAACTGTCTCGCTGTATTTTGCTACGCACCCCTTACCAGCACGATCCACACTTTGAGCGCGTCTTTACACATATCGATGCCGCCCTTGAGCGCATGCGTGCAAGCGGTGCCCCTGCAGATTTGCTCAACACGCTGGGATTCTTACTATCAAACCTGCGGGCTATTGATGCGCAACTGGCCACCATTGAGTCTGAACAGGCTCAGGTACTCTCGCGCAATGAGTCAGAAAATCAGCTTGCCGATGACAGTCCGCATGGCTTCAGTGATATCTGGCTGCGCCTGAGTCGCAATTTTACACCGGAGTCGGCGCTGTTTCGCCACGCGGTTCGCATGTCGCTGGTGCTCTGCGTCGGCTACGCCATTATCCAGATAACGGGTATGAACCATGGCTACTGGATCCTGCTGACCAGTCTGTTTGTCTGCCAGCCCAACTACAACGCCACACGGCATCGTCTGGCGTTAAGAATTATCGGCACATTAGTCGGGATAGCGATTGGATTGCCCATCCTGTGGTTCGTCCCATCGCTGGAAGGGCAATTAATACTGCTGGTGATCACCGGCGTGCTCTTTTTCGCTTTCCGCAATGTTCAGTACGCGCATGCCACCATGTTTATCACGTTGCTGGTATTGCTGTGCTTTAACCTGCTTGGTGAAGGGTTTGAAGTCGCACTGCCGCGCGTCATCGATACGCTGATAGGTTGTGCCATCGCATGGGCAGCCGTCAGTTTCATCTGGCCTGACTGGCGCTTTCGCAACCTGCCACGGGTGATTGAACGGGCGACCGATGCCAACTGTCGTTACCTTGACGCCATTCTCGAACAATATCATCAGGGGCGAGACAATCGTCTGGCATACCGTATTGCGCGCCGTGATGCGCATAATCGTGATGCGGAGCTGGCATCCGTGGTGTCGAATATGTCGAGTGAACCGGATGTCACCGCCCAAACGCGCGAAACGGCATTCCGCTTGCTGTGCCTCAACCATACCTTTACCAGTTATATCTCGGCGCTGGGCGCACACCGTGAACAGTTAACCAACCCGGACGTTCTGGCATTACTGGACGATGCCGTTTGCTATGTTGATGATGCACTTCATCATCAACCCGCTGACGAGCAGCGCGTATACCAGGCACTAGAAGGACTGAAGCAACGGATTCAGCATCTTGAACCACGCCCGGACAGTAAAGAACCGCTGGTCGTACAGCAAGTTGGCCTATTGATAGCGCTACTACCAGAAATCAGACGATTACAGCAGCAAATTGCCGCATTGCCGTCTAGTACACCGGTTCAGGCGTAAGAGAACTCACCCACTCCACAAGCTCCTGGCGACGAATCGCCGGGAGCGCCGCCTCATGAATCCCTCCGATCGCACCTTCAAGGGCATAGAGTATTTTCACCGTCAGAGCGGGATTAATCTGTCGCAGTTTCAACCAACACATTTTTGCCCCCAACATGCGTAATGTGCTTTCATCTTTTATACCTGCTTCATTCAGCAGGGTTTCCAGATGAAATGTCATGTTCGGCAGTCCACGCAGGCGATGCTGTGCAAAACGACTTTGCTTTTCTTTTAACGCCGCATCCAATGAATACCGTGATAACGACACCAGTTGTTGCTGGTTTTGCCACAGCGTATCGTTCACCTGATAATAATTGAGCACCACCGGACGTCCACGTTTTATGAATGTCAGCCAGACAGGGGAATGTTTTACACAGTACTGCGCGCTCTGTTCACAGGCCCGAAGATATAACTCGCCACTGGCGACCATGGCGAATACCGTGTCCTCGACCGTCAGGCTATAACCCCCAAACAGCGATCGATAACGAATAGTCCCTAATGACGCCAGATATTCTTGTGATTTATAGATCCTTGCGTAAGAAAGTTTTTTCATAAAAATCCTTTTAAATCATAACGTAATAAAATGATTTGCAGTAGCGGATCCGTTAATGACGAAAATAGGCAACTTATTCGCGAGGGGCAAGATGAATTTTGTTTTTCCCGTAACAACAACCAAAAACTGCGAACCTGTTTCAGAAAATAAGGTTGATCTTTGGTGATAGCAGGGTTACTGTATATCCATACAGTAACTCACAGGGCTGGATTGATTATGTACACTTCAGGCTACGCAAATCGTTCTTCGTCGTTCTCTTCCACATCAAGCAAAATTGCGCGCGTGTCGTCAGAGCACACTACCGCCGGGCTTATCAGTGAAGTGGTCTATCGCGAGGACCAGCCCATGATGACGCAGCTCCTGCTGCTTCCCCTGCTTCAGCAGTTAGGTCAGCAGTCGCGCTGGCAGCTCTGGCTGACGCCTCAACAAAAACTGAGCCGCGAGTGGGTGCAGTCGGCCGGACTCCCATTGACGAAAGTTATGCAAATCAGCCAACTCTCTCCCTGCCATACGCTGGAATCAATGGTCCGTGCGCTGCGCACTGGGAATTACAGTGTGGTCATCGGCTGGCTGACGGAAGAATTAACAGAAGATGAACATGCAGAACTGGTGAAAGCGGCAGATGAGGGAAATGCAATGGGATTTATCATGCGTCCTGTACGCGCTCAGACACTTGCGGGGAGACACCATTCCGGGCTAAAAATTCACTCGAATTTGTATCATTGAGTAAAATTAGGAATTATCCTGGAATTTTTTTTCACCCCCAAACTCGGCTTTGAGCTTCAACACATTTTTTGTGAGAACGCCTGTGTGAAGCGGTTTCCGCGATAGTAGCTGTACAATTAATCATCCACAAATGTTAAATATTGTGTATACAAGCCTTTTTTTTTCATATGCCTGACGGACTTCACACTTGTAAGTTTTCGAGTACGTTGTAGACTTTACATCGCCAGGGGTGCTCGGCTTAAGCCGCAGATATCGGTAGAGTAACTATTGAACTGGTCCCCGGGTGAAGGATTTAACCGTGTTATCTCTCTGGAGATATTCATGGCGAATTTTGGATGATAACGAGGCGCATAAAATGAAAAAGACAGCTATCGCAATTGCAGTGGCACTGGCTGGTTTCGCTACCGTGGCGCAGGCCGCTCCGAAAGATAACACCTGGTATACTGGTGCTAAACTGGGTTGGTCCCAGTTCCATGACATCGGCAACAATCAGATCAACAACAACGGACCGACCCACGAAAGCCAACTGGGTGCTGGTGCGTTCGGTGGTTACCAGGTTAACCCGTACGTTGGTTTTGAAATGGGTTACGACTGGTTAGGTCGTATGCCGTACAAAGGCAACACTGAAAATGGCGCATTCAAAGCTCAGGGCGTTCAGCTGACCGCTAAACTGGGTTACCCAATCACTGACGATCTGGACGTTTATACCCGTCTGGGTGGTATGGTTTGGCGTGCAGATGCTAAAAACAACGACGGCTTCAAAGACCACGACACTGGTGTATCCCCAGTATTCGCTGGCGGCGTAGAGTATGCAATTACTCCTGAAATCGCTACCCGTCTGGAATACCAGTGGACTAACAACATCGGTGACGCGAACACCGTTGGTGGTCGTCCAGACAACGGTCTGTTGAGCGTTGGTGTTTCTTACCGTTTCGGCCAGCAGGAAGAAGCAGCTCCGGTAGTTGCTCCGGCTCCGGCTCCGGCTCCAGAAGTACAGACCAAACACTTCACTCTGAAGTCTGACGTTCTGTTCAACTTCAACAAAGCGACTCTGAAACCAGAAGGCCAGCAGGCTCTGGATCAGATGTACAGCCAGCTGAGCAACCTGGATCCGAAAGACGGTTCCGTCGTTGTTCTGGGCTTCACTGACCGCATCGGTTCTGACGCTTACAACCAGGGTCTGTCTGAGAAACGTGCTCAGTCTGTTGTTGATTACCTGATCTCTAAAGGTATCCCTTCTGACAAAATCTCCGCACGTGGTATGGGCGAATCCAACCCGGTTACCGGCAACACCTGTGACAACGTGAAAGCTCGCGCTGCACTGATCGACTGCCTGGCTCCGGATCGTCGTGTTGAGATCGAAGTCAAAGGTATCAAAGACGTTGTAACTCAGCCTCAGGCTTAAGTTATCGTCTTATAAAAAAACCCCGCCTGGCGGGGTTTTTTTTCACCTACATATCATGCAAAAGCACAGGCACACGCCATATTGACGTTACCCGTACCCTACTCTTTACCCAGTAACGCCTGTAGATCCTGCTTCAATGTCGACATCTTGTTCGCATACTTTTCTTTATGTTCCGCATCTTCAATCAACTGCACAATCGTTTCTGAGAGCGTTTTACCACGTCGCTGCGCAAGCCCGGCCAAACGCTGCCAGACCATAAACTCCAGATCGATCGATTTCTTACGCGTATGTTGATGTTCTGCATTAAAGTGCCGCTTACGCCTCGCACGGATCGTTTGCTTCATGCGATTGAGCAGTGCCGGGTTCATGTATTCTTCAATCCAGGCGTTGACCCGAACCGGTTCATTTTCGAGGGTTAGCAACAAATCAACGGCTTCTTTGGCCGCGCTGGCTTCCACATAGCGGGTAATCAACTCCCCCTCGCGATGCTTCTTCACCAGGTACTTCCATTTCCATCCGCTTTCAAGATTTTCAAGTTGTTGATATTTCATTGCGATCTCAATGTTACCGTGTAACTCTTATCAGAATATCAGCTTTTTGGGCATCTGAAGAAAAGAATATCCAGCCTGTGAACTGTCGCGCGTCATCACATCCGTTTAGCGGTGCTTTCCACGTGTGCAGTGCTGATGGTTACGGTATAATCTCGTTTTTTACAACAGACTAAAAAACATCAACTTTGACCATTACGAAACTTGCATGGCGTGATCTGGTTCCTGATACCGACAGCTATCAGGAAATATTTGCACAGCCGCACGTCACTGACGACACCGACACCTTACTCAGTGATACTCAGCCACGTTTACAATTCGCGCTAGAGCAGCTTCTTCAGCACTGGGCTACGTCCTCGTTTATGCTGGTGAAAGCGCCCGAAGAGCTGGAGTATCTCAATCTTATTGCAACGGCTGCACGTACCTTACATACGAATGCCGATAGGTTAACCGGGGGGCATTACGATGTATCCGGCCACACTATTCGTTACCGCGCAGCGGAGAAAGCAGACGACAACTTTGCAACGTTAACGCAGGTGGTTAATGCTGACTGGGTTGAGGCCGAACAGCTGTTTGGCTGTCTGCGCCAGTTCAATGGCGAAATTACGCTGCAACCGGGACTGGTCCATCAGGCCAATGGCGGTGTGCTGGTTATCTCCTTGCGCACACTTCTGGCTCAGCCGTTGTTGTGGATGCGCCTGAAAGCCATTGTCAGCCACGAGCGTTTTGACTGGGTGGCCTTTGATGAGTCTCGCCCTCTGCCAGTCTCCGTCCCTTCTATGCCGCTTAAACTGAAAGTGGTGTTGGTCGGCGAACGTGAATCGCTGGCAGACTTCCAGGAAATGGAACCAGAACTGGCAGAACAGGCTATCTACAGCGAATTTGAGGATAACTTGCAGATAGTGGATGCCGAAACCATGACACAGTGGTGTCAGTGGGTAACGCATACTGCCCGACGCAACAATCTGCCCTATCCCGCTGCCGATGCATGGCAGGTTCTCATCCGCGAAGCCGTTCGCTACACCGGCGAACAGGACACGCTGCCGCTTAATCCGCTATGGATCACTCGCCAGTTCAAAGAAGTGTCCCCTCTTTGCGACAGTGATACCTGCACTGCGGAGCAATTGAGCCTGATGCTGGCTCAACGTGAGTGGCGAGAAGGATTCCTCTCCGAACGGATGCAGGATGAGATCCTGCAAGAGCAGATCCTCATTGAAACGGAAGGCGAGCGTATTGGGCAAATAAACGCCCTGTCGGTGATCGAATTTCCAGGCCATCCCCGCGCATTTGGTGAACCTTCACGTATCAGTTGCGTCGTGCATATTGGCGATGGCGAATTTACCGACATTGAACGTAAAGCCGAGTTGGGCGGAAATATTCATGCCAAGGGTATGATGATTATGCAGGCGTTCCTGATGTCGGAACTCCAGCTTGAACAGCAAATACCGTTCTCTGCCTCTCTGACATTTGAGCAATCATACAGTGAAGTAGACGGTGACAGCGCCTCTATGGCAGAACTGTGTGCGCTGATCAGCGCCCTCGCTGACGTTCCCGTCAATCAAAGCATCGCAATAACCGGTTCTGTCGATCAGTTTGGTCGTGCTCAACCTGTCGGCGGTCTGAATGAGAAAATTGAAGGCTTCTTTGCCATCTGCCAGCAGCGTGAATTAACGGGGACTCAGGGGGTGATTATCCCTGCAGCCAACGTCAGACATCTGAGCCTGCCACCCGCACTGCTGCAGGCTGTTGAAGAAGAAAAATTCACTATCTGGGCAGTAGACGACGTGACCGATGCGCTGCCACTGCTATTAAATTTGGTGTGGGATGGCGAAGGCCAGACGACGCTGATGCAAACTATCCAGGAGCGTATTGCTGCGGCAACGCAACAGGAAGGCCGTCACCGTTTTCCATGGCCGCTACGTTGGCTGAATTGGATTATTCCGAACTGATCGGACTTGTTCAGCGTACACGTGTTAGCTATCCTGCGTGCTTCAATAAAATAAGGCTTACAGAGAACATGGTAGATAAACGCGAATCCTATACAAAAGAAGACCTTCTTGCCTCTGGTCGCGGTGAGCTGTTTGGTGCTAAAGGCCCACAACTGCCTGCACCAAGCATGCTGATGATGGATCGTGTCATCAAGATGACCGAAACCGGCGGCAACTTTGACAAAGGTTATGTGGAAGCTGAACTGGACATCAACCCGGACCTGTGGTTCTTCGGATGCCATTTTATCGGCGATCCGGTAATGCCAGGTTGCCTGGGTCTGGATGCCATGTGGCAGCTGGTTGGATTCTATCTCGGCTGGCTGGGCGGCGAAGGTAAAGGCCGTGCACTGGGCGTGGGCGAAGTGAAATTCACAGGTCAGGTTCTGCCGACCGCGAAGAAAGTCACTTACCGCATTCACTTCAAACGCATCGTTAACCGCCGCCTGATAATGGGTCTGGCTGATGGTGAAGTGCTGGTTGACGGTCGTCTGATCTACACCGCAAATGATCTGAAAGTGGGTCTGTTCCAGGACACCTCGGCGTTCTAATCGCAGACATCTGTAGGTCTGGTAGTGCGACATGGCCAAATGGCAGCGTACGTTAATTTGCCGGTCTACAAAAGGCGAAACCTCCGCTTTGCGGAGGTTTCTTTTATCTAAAGAGACAGAATCAGGCCATTAAAACCCTATCCCCCATGGCTTCTCGCCAGCCTCCCAGCCAGTATGACCTCTGATTCAGCGTCTGATAGGGACACATTTCTTTTGAGCGTCCGGCAATGCCGGCCTGATATCCACGTTGATGTGCCCGTTCCAGGCGATCTCGTTTTTGTCTCTTCATGCCTCGTTTCCCTCATCTTTGGGTCTGGTGGAAAAGAAAACAGTGATTACTAAGTGTGCAATCACACTAAACGAATACCCCTAAACATCAGACTCGTCAATGCGCAAAATTCACGCCAGTGTCATATTTGTGAGCTAGCTGGTAAATCATTTGTACAAAAATTCTCTGCCAGAACAGCTACCTCAACCGCTAAAAAAATAAAAAAAACCGCCTCTGGCGATGAACCTGAGGCGGCATAATTTACAATTATTTAAGCTTAGGGAATACGTTTCAGCTCTTGGGCGATTGCCGTCGCTTCCTGACTCCAGGCGCTGGCCAGAACTTTCACCATTTCATCGTAGCCATCCTGCGTCTGTACAACTTCGATATGGAACGGACGCTTGATTAATTGCCCCTGGTGATTCAGCAACCATTCACCGCTGACAATCACTTTGCCATCGTAACGTCCGTGAAAGCCTGTCACCGTCACGTTAAGCGTATCCTGAGTGCTTCCCAACGGCTGAGATGCAACCACCCAGCCAGGAAGTTGCATACTCAGATTTGCGACAAGGGTATTGCGCAACTGCTGATCCAGTGGGCTGGCCCAGAGATTGTTATTCGCTATCACATACTTCACGTCGCTGGTCTGGTACACCACACCATTCCCCGCCAGGTAATCAGGTACTGCAACCTGTTCAACCCACAGCAGGCGGTTGCCCTGATTAGCTGAGCTTTGTACCCCCCCTTGCGCAATGGGGAGCTGATAATAGCTTTTATTCTCTCCGCTGGAGCTACATGACGTCAGCCAGACCGCCATCATCACCACTAGCCACTTTTTCATTGTTTCGCCCTCTTCGGCTCTGGATCTTTTTTGTCCTTCGCTTCAAACACCAGCGCGTTACTCTTGTCGTTCAGCGTTTTCAGAACCGGCTGCAGTTCACGCAGTACCTGATCAAGACGCTGCATATCTGCCACCATCTTGTTGTAGGCCGCAGAACCCGGCTGGAAGCCCTGCATGCTGCGATTCAGTTCACGCAACGTATTCTGCATATCCGCAGGAAGCTGCTGCATCGACTGGCTGGACGTGATCTTATTCATGTTATCCAGCGTAGTTTGCAGATGCTTCATCGTGCGCTGGCTTTCCGACAGCGTATTGGTTGCCTGCTCAATCATCGGGTTCAGCGGTAGACTATTAATCTTATCCAACGCTTCCATCAGACGCTGCTGAATCTGCGCCAGACCGCCGCTCACTGTCGGAATAATTTGATAACCATTAAACTCGCGTACCCCTGTAATTGGCGGCTCTTTCGGGTAAAAATCGAGATCGACATACAGCGCGCCGGTCACCAGGTTCCCCGTCTTCAATGACCCTCTCAGTCCACGTTTGAGCAACTCAGCAAGATGAGCCCCCACATCGGTGTCTTCACCCAACTGCGCTTTCAGCCGTTCAGGTTCAATACGCACCAGAACAGGGATGCGGTAATCGTTGTTAAATACCTGACGCATATTTGGCGCAAAGAAAGGCACTTTACTTACGGTACCCAGGCGTATGCCACGGAATTCCAGCGGCGCCCCCGGCTGCAGACCACGAATTGAATCCTTGAAGAACATCAGGTAATCAATGTGATCGGTATACAAGGAATCCTGAATACTTTTTTGATCGTCATACAGATTAAAAGAGGAGTGCTGTTCAACCGGTTGGCCTTGTTCCAGCCCTTCCGGTACGTCAAAGCTTACTCCGCCGCCAAACAGCGTGGTGAGCGAGCCCATTTCCACTCGCATACCCGCCGAAGTGAGATCGACGGCAATACCGCTGTCCTTCCAGAAACGGACATTACTGGTTACCAGTCGATCGTTTGGCGCATTGATGAAAAGCTGGTAACTGATCGTACGTTTTTGCGCATCAAATGTGCTGGTTTCAACCGAGCCCACGCGATAACCGCGGAAAAGGACCGGATCGCCGGGACTCAACTGACCGGCTTTTTTACTGTCCAGGATCACGCGGATCCCTTTCGCATCAGGCGGCGCCAGCGGTGGAGAATCGAGCAATTGGTAATTTTCCAGCTTGCTGCCTTTATTACCAGGTTGCAGCTCAATATATGCCCCGGACAACAGCGTTCCCAGGCCACTGATACCTTCACGCCCCACCTGCGGCTTCACCACCCAAAAGACCGAATCTTTATGCAGCAGCTTTTCCATACCGGAATTAAGGCGTGCTTTAATTTCCACATGGGTCAAATCATCCGTCAGGGTAGCGCTTTCAACCACGCCGACATCCACACTACGGCTTTTAATCGTTGTTTTACCCCCTTCAATACCTTCGGCATTGGTCGTAATCAACGTGACTTCCGGCCCCTGATGGCTGTAGTGGTAAAACAGAACCCATGCGCCAATGAGTGCAGTGACGATCGGGAATATCCACACGGGCGACCAGTTTTTTACCTTCTGCACTTTGGCTTCCCCACTTTTAGATTCCATGCTGTCAGGACTCCTCATGGCCTGGTTCTGGTTCACGGTCCCACGACAGACGTGGATCAAACGTCATCGCAGAAAACATTGTCATAATGACGACTAAAGCAAACATCAAAGCACCCATCGCAGGATAAATATTCATTAACCCTCCCATGCGCACCAACGCAGAGAGTACCGCAATCACAAAAACGTCAATCATTGACCAGCGACCGACAAATTCCACAACTTCATAAATCAGGTGCATACGTTCACTGTCGCGTTTGCCATGCCCTTTGGCGTCCCAGCATAGCCACGCGATCGCGATCATTTTCAACGTCGGCACCAGAATACTGGCGATAAAGATAACCGCAGCCACGGGATAAGAGCCTTCGCTCCAGATTAAAACCACGCCCTCAAGAATGGTTGATGGCAGTTTTGACCCGAGCAAATCGGTGATCATAATCGGCAGAATATTGGCGGGAAGATAGAGCATTATCGACGTAAACAGTAATGCCAGTGTCCATTGCAAACTGTTTTTACGCCGTACATAGCCTTTCGTTTGACAGCGCGGACACACCAGCTCATCAGCCGGAAGAATAGCCGTGCAACAGGAGCAGGAACGCAATCCTTGCCGGATACCGGGTACACCTGGCTTTAAGACCTGTTTGATAGCCGGCATCGGCGCAATATCATCCCACAGCCAGCGACGATCGACACACTGGAATGCGCGCAGTTGCAGAACGCAAAAGAAGCACCACGGGATGAAACTACTGCCCACGCCGATATCGCCATAGGCCATGAGCTTAACGAAGCTGACCAGCACGCCGGCGAGGAAGATTTCCGCCATTCCCCAGCTTTTTAACTGGAACAGAACACGTGCAAGCCTCGCCTTAAGTCTGCCTGGCATCTGCACCCGATTCACCAGCAGCAGAATAGTTAGCAGGCAAAACGCGGGAACCAGTTGCACGAATAATAAAAAGAAGGTGCCAAGACTGGCATAATCTTCGGAAAAGAGAACGCTGGGGATTTCCAGCAACGTCACTTCGCTGCTCACCCCTGCGACGTTCATATTCACAAAGGGAAACAGGTTGGACAAAAGCAGCATGAACAATGCTGCTAACACATAGGCGGTAGGACGCTGCCTTGGCGCGTCCCACTCAACCGTTAACGTAGTGCCACATCGTGGACATGCCGCTTTCTGACCATGCTCAAGGCGAGGAAGCGCCACCAGCATGTCACACTGCGAGCATAAAATATGCTTCGCGGCATGGTGATGTTCGCACATATGTGCTCCTTTAATTATGCGCCATTCTTTAAAGACTCAAGATACTCCCAGCGCTCAAAGGCTTGCTCAAGTTCTTGTTCCGCTTCGTTCAGATTAGCTAATACCTGCTGCGTTTGCTCATGCGGTTGACTGAAAAATGAGGCGTCAGCCACCTGAGCTTGTAATGTTTCCAGCTTAGCTTCCAACGCTTCCAGCAATGCTGGAAGCTGCTCCAGTTCGCGCTGTAGTTTATAGCTTAGTTTGCTTGTGCCGCGTTTTACAATTTCTGCTTTAGGCGCAACAGTTTCCTCTGTTTTTTTGGCAACAGGCTGTTTAAACGCCACATACTGTGACTGCTGCTCACGTGCGTCGTGGTAACCGCCTACATAACGACCAATTTTGCCGCCGCCTTCAAAAATCCAGCACTCGGTAACCGTATTGTCAACAAACTGACGGTCGTGGCTGACCAGCAATACGGTCCCCTGATAACCGTCAATCAACTCTTCGAGCAGTTCCAGCGTTTCGACGTCGAGATCGTTGGTGGGTTCATCGAGAATCAAGAGGTTACTGGGTTTCAGGAACAGACGCGCCAGCAGCAGACGATTGCGTTCCCCGCCAGACAATGCACGTACCGGTGTCATCGCACGTTTCGGATGGAACAGGAAGTCCTGAAGATAGCCCAGCACATGGCGCGGCTTACCGTTCACCATCACCTCTTGCTTACCTTCAGCAAGGTTATCCATCACGGTTTTATCCGGATCCAGTTCAGCACGGTGCTGGTCGAAATAGGCAACTTCCAGCTTCGTCCCGACGTGGATGCGACCACTGTCAGCCTGCAATTGTCCCAGCATCAGCTTAAGCAGCGTCGTTTTGCCGCAGCCGTTAGGTCCAATTAAGGCAATTTTGTCGCTGCGCTGCACCTGCGCGGAGAAATCTTTTACCAGTTGCTTCCCGTCAACCTGGTAATCAACATTCTCCATTTCGAAGACAATCTTGCCTGAGCGGCTCGCCTCTTCAACCTGCATCTTCGCCGTACCCATCACTTCACGGCGCTCACCGCGCTCGCGACGCATGGCCTTCAGCGCTCGCACACGACCTTCATTACGGGTACGGCGTGCCTTAATACCCTGACGGATCCAGACTTCTTCCTGCGCCAGTTTGCGATCAAACTCCGCATTCTGTAGCTCTTCTACCCGCAGCGCTTCTTCTTTTTCCAGCAGGTACTGATCGTAATTACCCGGATAGGTCACCAGCTTGCCGCGATCGAGATCGACAATGCGCGTTGCCATATTGCGAATAAACGAACGGTCGTGGGAGATAAAAATGATCGTGCCGTTAAAGGTTTTCAGGAACCCTTCCAGCCAGTCGATGGTTTCAATATCCAGGTGGTTGGTCGGTTCATCCAGCAGCAATATGCGCGGATTGCTGACTAACGCCCGGCCCAGCGCGGCTTTACGCAGCCAGCCACCGGAAAGCGATGCCAGCTCCATGTCTGGCTCCAGCCCAAGCTGTTCCAGTACCTCGTTGATACGGCTTTCCAGCTGCCACAGATTGTGGTGATCCAGCTGTTCCTGAACCTTCGCCAGTTCCTGCAGGTTTTTATCACTCGGATCGGTGATCACCAGATGCGAGATATCGTGGTAACGCTTGAGATACACCGCCTGCTCTGCAATGCCTTCGGCAACGAAGTCATAGACGCTGCCTTCGACATTGCGCGGCGGATCCTGTTGCAGACGTGCCACAACCAGATCCTGTTCATAAATAATACGTCCGTCGTCAAGACCCTGCTCACGGTTCAGGATCTTCATCAGCGTCGATTTGCCCGCGCCGTTACGGCCTACCAGACAGACGCGTTCGTTATCTTCGATATGCAGTTCTGCATTATCAAGAAGCGGCGCATCGCTGAACGACAGCCATGCGCCATGCATACTGATCAATGACATTTATTTTTCCTTTCAGGCTGCGGTAATCAGCCAGCAATTGTGGATCTGACGGTTACGGGCGAAGTCCTGGGAAAGCGTTTTTTGGGTAATTTCTTGTGCTTTCAATCCCAGCTCAGCCAGACCGTCGAGATCCATACGGAATCCACGTTTGTTGTTGGAGAACATGATCGTGCCGTCTTTGCGTAGCAGACGTTTCAGATCTTTCATTAGCGCCAGATGATCGCGCTGCACATCAAACGAGTCTTCCATACGTTTTGAGTTAGAGAACGTCGGCGGGTCGATGAAAATCAGATCAAACTGTTCATTGGCATCACGCAGCCAGCCCAGGCAGTCGGCCTGAATCAAGCGGTGCGCACGTCCGCTTAACCCGTTCAGTCGCAGGTTACGCTCTGCCCATTCCAGATAGGTACGCGACATATCTACCGTTGTGGTGCTACGTGCGCCACCCAATCCGGCATGCACGCTCGCGCTACCGGTGTAGGAGAACAGGTTAAGGAAGTCTTTCCCTTTGCTCATCTGCCCCAACATGCGGCGTGCAATACGGTGATCGAGGAATAAACCGGTATCAAGATAATCGGTCAGGTTGACCCACAGGCGCGCGTTGTACTCGCTCACCTCAATGAATTCACCCTTCTCGTTCATCTTCTGGTATTGGTTCTTCCCTTTCTGCCGCTCACGGGTTTTCAGCACCAGTTTATTTGGCGCGATTTCCAGTACCGACAGCGTAGCGGCAATGATGTCGAACAGGCGTTGACGTGCTTTTTGCGCATCGACCGTCTTCGGCGGGGCATATTCCTGAACCACGACCCACTCACCATAACGGTCCACTGCAACGTTGTATTCCGGCAGGTCGGCGTCATACAGGCGATAGCATTCGATCCCTTCCTGACGCGCCCATTTTTCCAGCTTCTTAATATTCTTGCGCAGGCGGTTGGCATAATCTTCCGCTACCGTGGCAGGCTTGCTGTCCGCGGTGGTCTCTGCAACGTGATAGTTCTTCTGGACACAATCCAGCGGGCCATTTTTCGCTTTAAACTGTTTATCCGCACGCAATTGCAGGCTGCTGAGCAAATCGGGTGATGCGCTGAACAGCGACAGATTCCAGCCGCCAAACTGGTTTTTCATCGTGCGTCCCAGCAGGCTGTGCAAAGCGATCAATGCGGGTTCACTGTCCAGACGCTCGCCGTAGGGTGGGTTGCTGATGACAGTACCGTAAGGTCCTTTCGGCAACGGATTGCTCAGTTTGGCGACATCTTTGACTTCAAACGTCATCAGATCGGCAATACCGGCGCGGCGGGCGTTACTGCGCGCTTTTTCAATCACGCGGGCATCGCTATCAGACCCATAGAAGTGCGAGGTATAGTCCGCCAGTCCTTTGCGCGCGCGCACCTGTGCTTCAGCTTTCACTTCTTGCCACACGGCTTCATCATGCTGCGCCCAACCGCTGAATCCCCAGTATCCGCGGTGCAGACCCGGCGCGCGATCGGTTGCCCACATTGCGGCTTCAATCAGCAACGTACCGGAACCACACATCGGATCGAGCAGCGGCGTACCCGCCTGCCAGCCTGAACGCATCACAATGGCGGCCGCCAGCGTCTCTTTAATCGGCGCCTGACCCGCACGATCACGATAACCACGCTGATGCAGGCCGTCGCCGCTCAGATCGAGCGCGATGCTGGCCGTATCTTTGTTCAGCCAAACGTTAATGCGCAGATCGGGTGATTCTCGATCTACGTTCGGGCGCGGCAGATTTTTACGGGTAAAGGCATCGACAATCGCATCCTTTACTTTCAGTGCACCATACTGGCTATTACGAATCGTCTCGTTCAGCCCGCTAAAGTGCACGGCGAAGGTGGCACCAGGATTAAATATCTCTGTCCAGTCGATTGCCTGAACACCGAGGTACAGATCAAGATCGCTATAGACCTTGCACTCTCCCATCGGCAGGATAATGCGCGAGGCCAGGCGGCTCCACATCAGGCTCTGGTAAACAAGCCGCGTGTCGCCCTTAAAATGGACCCCACCCTGAACGACCTGGCACTCCAATGCGCCGAGGTTTTCCAGTTCAGTTTTTAACAGCTCTTCCAGCCCGCGGGCCGTACTGGCAAACAGAGAATTCATAATGTCACTTTTACTCCGAGAAAATTGCTGCGCATTATAGCTAATATGGGCTGTATGTCATAAAGTTGAAGGCTTATTTTCATTCGAGGGGCTGTACAGTGGTCACGTTAACCCGACTTTTTATCCATCCGGTTAAATCAATGCGCGGCATTGGGCTAACGCACGCCCTGGCAGATATCAGCGGCCTTGCCTTTGATCGCATCTTTATGATCACTGAACCCGACGGAACGTTCATCACCGCCCGACAGTTCCCGCAAATGGTCCGTTTTACCCCGTCGCCATTCCATGACGGCCTACACCTTACCGCGCCAGACGGCAGCAGTGCGTTAGTGCGCTTTGCCGACTTCTCCACGCAGGATGCACCTACAGAAGTGTGGGGAAACCATTTTACCGCACGGGTCGCGCCAGCGGATATCAATCGCTGGATCAGCAGTTTTTTTTCCCGTGATGTGCAGTTGCGTTGGGTTGGCCCGCAGCTGACGCGCCGGGTAAAGCGCCACGATGGCGTGCCGTTATCTTTTGCCGATGGTTTTCCCTATCTCCTGACGAACGAGGCCTCTCTGCGCGATCTGCAGCAACGCTGCCCGGCCAGCATCAGAATGGAACAGTTTCGCCCCAACCTGGTAGTTACAGGTGCTAGCGCCTGGGAAGAAGATACCTGGAAAGTGATACGCATCGGCGACGTTATCTTTGACGTGGCTAAACCCTGTAGTCGCTGTATTTTCACTACCGTCAGCCCAGAGAAAGGCCAGAAACATCCATCCGGCGAGCCACTGGCGACGCTGCAAACCCTCCGTACAGCGCCAGACAACGGTGATGTCGATTTCGGCCAGAATCTCATCGCCCGTAATAGCGGCGTAATTCGTGTGGGTGATGAAGTAGAAATACTGGCAACCGGACCCGCCCGACTGTACGGCGCGGCGGAATCTGATGATACCGCTTTGCAACAACAACCCGATGCAACCGTGATGATTGACTGGCAGGGTCAAACATTTCGCGGAAATAATCAGCAGGTATTGTTGGAACAGCTGGAAAACCAGGGGATCCGTGTTCCCTATTCGTGTCGTGCGGGAATTTGCGGCTGCTGCCGGATTCGGCTGGTAGAAGGCGAAGTCAGCCCACTGAAAAAATCAGCGATTGGCGATGACGGAACGATTCTTTGCTGCAGTTGTGTACCCAAAACGGCAATCAGGCTGGAAAGTTAGACCGCCTGCTCAAGGCTGAAACTGTCGACAATTGCCTGCGGTTTCAGTCTGTCATTCATGATTTTAATCGCATCGCCAAGTTGCATGGTGCGACCGGCAATGACCACGCCCGGCTGTGCAAGCAAACACAGTGCGGCATTTTCACCCGGCTCTACCACTAACAGATTTACCTGTTCTTCAGTATCGCTTAAATAAACACAGGCAGCATCACCGACCACTGGCGACCAGTTCACGCCGTGCGCAACAAAGTGCCAGCTTTTTGGCATTTGCGGTTTAAGATACCGAATCGCCACCAGCGCATTTAGCACCAGTTCCGCTTTTTGTTCTTTAGCTAAATCCAGGTAACGGCATTTTTCTTCGAAGGAGAAATAAAGCGCAGCGTCATCGACACAAAAACCAGACGGAGAAAATGCATCAGGCGTGAGCATTTTACGCGCAAAACGCGAGCGGAATAACATGCCATTGGCTAAATCGAGCATCATTCGATCGTGCTCTTCATCATAATACCAGCGCCAGTTATCGTCGGGTTTAATTCGCATCAGTTTCTCTCCTTTCCTTAATCATCGCCATTACGACACGATCCATTTGCCGCTTCGTTTATTGCCCTAATAATAAAAGCTCAGAATGTTTAAATAAGCAACAGTAAAGGAATATAAAACAACCAGGGCTAGAAATAAAGCCCTGGTTGTCGGATTAAGGCATAGATCAGATATTGCTGACGATTTCTTTAATCAACGGCGGACCTTTAAAAATAAATCCCGAATAAATCTGCACGAGGGTTGCACCGGCAGCCATTTTTTCCCGTGCGGCAATCACCGAGTCGATCCCGCCAACACCAATAATGGGCAACTGCCCTTTTAATTCCTGAGACAACTGACGAATAATTTCTGTACTTTTTAATTGCAATGGTCGGCCGCTTAAACCACCCATTTGGTCACAATTCTTCATTCCCTGAACAAGAGAACGATCAAGGGTGGTATTTGTGGCAATAACGCCATCAATATTATGACGAACCAAACTGTCAGCAACCTGGATCAGTTCTTCCACAGAAAGATCCGGCGCGATCTTTACCGCCACTGGCACATATTTATGGTGGATCGCCTGGAGATCGTTTTGCTTATTTTTAATAGCCGTCAGCAGATCATCCAGCGCCTCGCCGTATTGTAGCGTACGCAGCCCTGGAGTATTCGGTGAAGAGATATTAATCGCAATATAACCGGCATACGCATAGACTTTTTCCATACAAATCAGATAGTCATCTTTGCCATTCTCTACCGGAGTATCTTTATTCTTACCAATATTAATCCCCAGAATACCGTCAAAATGCGATTTTTTGACGTTCTCCACCAGGTTATCAACGCCCAGGTTATTAAACCCCATACGGTTGATCAAACCTTCTGCATCAACCAGACGGAACAGACGCGGTTTATCGTTACCCGGCTGCGGACGCGGCGTCACGGTACCGATTTCAATTGAGCCGAATCCCATCGCCCCAAGTGCATCAATGCACTCCCCGTCTTTATCCAGTCCGGCAGCAAGACCGAGCGGATTTTTAAACGTCAGCCCCATACAGGTAACCGGTTTTGCGGGTACTTTCTGGCGGACAAGCGCTTCGAGCGGCGTGCCGGTAATGCGACGTAATTGCTGGAATGTCAATTCATGGGCGCGCTCTGGATCGAGCTGAAAAAGGGCTTTACGAACGAAGGGGTAGTACATGAACTCTCCTGGATTCCCGGTGTGCAAACCGGGGGCGTATTATGTGCGATCGCGAGCAAAAAGGGAATTGACCTGCGGCAATAAATAGCAATCGTTTTCCTCGCCCCTGCCTTTTTATTCAATTTCCAACTTTTCTATCCCGTATAAATCATTTCGATAAACAAAGCCCCTCTGCCAGACTGCACAAATTGTTATCAATGTTAATTAAAAGCAAACAATTGGTTATAAGGGGAGATTGAAATTATGCGCGTCATCACTCTGGCGGGAAGCCCACGCTTTCCCTCTCGCTCCAGCGCGTTACTGGAATATGCCCGAGAAAAACTGAACGGTCAGGATGTCGAAGTCTTTCACTGGAACCTGCACAATTTTGCCCCGGAAGATCTGATCTATGCCCGTTTTGATAGTCCGGCGCTGAAGACATTTATTGAACAACTGCAGGATGCAGACGGGCTGATTGTCGCCACACCGGTCTACAAAGCCGCATACTCGGGCGCATTGAAAACACTGCTCGACCTACTCCCCGAACGGGCACTGGAAGGAAAGGTGGTGTTGCCGCTGGCAACCGGGGGGACCGTTGCACACTTACTGGCGGTCGATTATGCACTGAAACCGGTACTGAGTGCGTTAAAGGCCCAGGAGATCCTGCACGGTGTGTTTGCCGATGATTCGCAGGTCATTGATTATCAGCATAAACCTCAGTTCACACCCAACCTGCAATTGCGCCTGGATGGCGCGCTCGAGACGTTCTGGCAGGCATTGCATCGTCGCGATATTCAACGCCCTCAATTGAATGCCCTGCGAGGTGCCGCCCATGCTTAATCTGCTCAAGCGTCACACGTCGTGGCTGGCACTGACCGGGCTGCTGTCACTGTCAACGCTGGCGTATGCCGCAGAACCTGCGCCCGATGCTCTGCGCATTGGTTATCAGAAAGGGAGCGTCAGCATGGTGTTGGCAAAAAGCCATCAGTTGCTGGAGAAACGCTACCCGCAAACTAAAATCTCGTGGGTTGAGTTCCCGGCCGGGCCACAAATGCTGGAAGCGCTCAATATCGGCAGTATTGATCTCGGCAGTACGGGTGATATCCCGCCAATTTTCGCCCAGGCCGCGGGGGCGGATCTCGTTTATGTGGGCGTCGAGCCGCCTAAACCGCAAGCCGAAGTGATTCTGGTGCCGAAAAATAGCCCGATCCAGAGTGTCGCGCAGCTTAAAGGACATAAAGTCGCCTTCCAGAAAGGTTCCAGCGCCCACAATTTACTGCTCCGTGCGCTGCAACAGGCTGGGCTGAAATTTACCGATATTCAACCGACGTATCTGACCCCCGCCGATGCGCGAGCGGCCTTTCAGCAAGGAAACGTTGATGCGTGGGCTATCTGGGATCCCTACTACTCCGCCGCATTACTGCAAGGTGATGTGCGCGTGCTGAAAGACGGTTCAGACCTCAAACAGACCGGTTCGTTTTATCTCGCCGCACGTCCTTATGCCGAGAAAAATGGCGCATTTGTTCTTGGCGTGCTGGATACCTTTAGCCAAGCCGATGCGTTAACCCTCAGCCAGCGCCAACCAAGCATCACCCTGCTGGCTAAAACCATGGGCCTGCCCGAGCCGGTAATTGCCTCTTATCTGGATCACCGCCCGCCAACCACCATTACCCCCGTCAGCGCCTCTGTTGCTGCGCTACAGCAACAAACCGCCGATCTGTTTTATGACAACCGGTTGCTGCCGAAAAAAATCGATATTCGCCAGCGTATCTGGCAACCCACTCAGCAGGCTGGAGAAAAATTATGAGTCTGAACATGTTCTGGTTTTTACCCACCCACGGCGACGGTCATTATCTGGGGACGGAGGAAGGTTCACGCCCGGTCGATCACGGCTATCTGCAACAAATCGCGCAAACGGCCGATCGTCTGGGATTTACCGGCGTTCTCATCCCAACCGGTCGCTCCTGCGAAGATGCCTGGCTGGTTGCTGCCTCGATGATCCCGGTCACCCAGCGATTAAAGTTTCTGGTCGCGCTACGTCCAAGCGTCACCTCGCCGACGGTTGCCGCACGCCAGGCCGCCACGCTCGACAGACTCTCTAACGGTCGGGCGTTATTTAACCTGGTGACCGGTAGCGATCCACAGGAACTGGCGGGTGACGGCGTATTTCTCGATCACACCGAGCGCTATGAAGCCTCTGCGGAATTTACTCAGGTCTGGCGGCGCCTACTGCAAGGTGAAACCGTGGATTTCAACGGCAAACATATTCACGTCCGCGGCGCGAAACTGTTTTTCCCTCCCGTACAACAACCCCGACCACCGCTTTATTTCGGCGGATCGTCTGATGTCGCACAAGATCTAGCTGCCGAGCAGGTTGATCTCTATCTGACCTGGGGCGAGCCGCCTGAACAAGTGAAAGAGAAAATTGAACAGGTGCGGGCCAAAGCGGCGGCGCTCGGTCGCAAGATCCGCTTTGGTATTCGTCTACATGTGATCGTGCGGGAAACAACACAAGAGGCGTGGCAGGCAGCGGATCGCCTGATAGCCCATCTGGATGACGACACCATTGCCAAAGCCCAGGCCGCTTTCTCAAGAACGGACTCGATTGGTCAGCAGCGAATGGCGGCACTGCACAACGGTAAACGTGACAAACTGGAAATCAGCCCGAACCTGTGGGCAGGCGTCGGACTGGTGCGCGGTGGCGCAGGTACCGCACTGGTCGGAGATGGGCCTACGGTCGCGGCGCGTATTAACGAGTATGCCGCGCTGGGAATCGACAGCTTTGTGTTGTCCGGATACCCACATCTGGAAGAGGCATACAAGGTCGGCGAGCTGCTGTTCCCACATCTGGATGTCGCGATACCCGAAATTCCACAGCCGCAGCACCTGCATCAGCAAGGCGAAGCGGTGGCGAACGAATTTATCCCGCGTAAAGCTGCACAAAGCTAAGGAGCTGGCTAATGGCAACACCGAAAAACAGGTGGTTATTGCGCCTCGCGCCCTGGTTTTTACCGCTGGGTCTGGTGGTGGTCTGGCAGTTCGCATCCACAATGGGCTGGCTCTCCACCCGTATCCTGCCCTCCCCGGAGGGTGTTATTGAAGCCTTCTGGACGCTTTCCGCCAGCGGCGAGCTTTGGCAGCATCTGGCCATCAGTTCCTGGCGCGCGTTGATCGGATTCTCTATTGGTGGATCGATTGGCCTGACGCTGGGACTGATTAGCGGCCTTTCACGTTGGGGAGAACGCCTGCTGGATACGTCGGTGCAGATGCTGCGTAACGTACCGCATCTGGCGCTGATCCCGCTGGTGATTCTGTGGTTCGGCATTGATGAATCCGCCAAGATCTTTCTCGTTGCGTTGGGCACGCTGTTCCCGATTTACATCAACACCTGCCACGGGATACGTAATATCGACCGCGGGTTGGTTGAGATGGCGCGCAGCTATGGGTTATCTGGTTTTTCACTGTTTATACATGTGATCCTCCCCGGTGCCCTGCCCTCGATTATGGTTGGGGTGCGTTTTGCTCTCGGACTGATGTGGCTGACGCTGATTGTGGCGGAAACCATTTCAGCCAATGCCGGTATTGGCTATCTGGCGATGAACGCCCGCGAATTTCTGCAAACCGATGTGGTTGTGGTGGCCATTATTCTCTACGCCCTGCTCGGCAAACTTGCCGACGTCAGCGCCCAATTGCTGGAGCAGGTCTGGCTGCGCTGGAACCCGGCTTACCATGTGAAGGAGGCTACCGTATGAATACCGCCCGCTTGAACCAGGGCACGCCGCTGTTGCTGAGCGCCGTGACGAAACAATACGCCGCCAATACGGTGCTCACTCAGTTAGATTTGCATATTCCAGCCGGACAGTTTGTTGCTGTGGTTGGCCGCAGTGGCGGAGGTAAAAGCACGTTACTGCGTCTGCTGGCAGGGCTGGAGTCTCCCACCTCAGGCGCATTACTTGCCGGAACCACCCCGTTGGCAGATATTCAGGATGATACGCGAATGATGTTTCAGGATGCGCGTTTACTGCCATGGAAGACGGTTATCGATAATGTGGGCCTGGGTCTGAAAGGCCACTGGCGCAATGCGGCCCGAGATGCGCTGGCCGCAGTTGGGCTGGAGAATCGTGCTCAGGAGTGGCCCGCAGCGCTTTCTGGCGGACAAAAACAGCGCGTGGCCCTGGCGCGGGCATTAATTCATCGCCCCGGTCTGCTTCTGCTGGATGAACCCCTCGGCGCGCTGGATGCATTAACCCGCCTTGAAATGCAGGAGCTGATTGTCTCTTTGTGGCAAGAGCACGGCTTTACCGTACTGCTGGTCACCCATGACGTGAGTGAAGCGGTGGCAATGGCCGATCGCGTTTTGCTGATTGAGGACGGAAAAATCGGGCTGGATTTAACGGTGGATATTGCCCGACCGCGTAGGGTTGGTTCGGCGCGTCTGGCAGAACTGGAAGCAGAAGTGTTGAATCGGGTGATGCAGCGTGGCGAGGCAGAACAGTCAATCCGACTGCATGGATAAACATTCAGGACGTTGTAGGCCCGGTAAGCATGAGCGCCACCGGGCATTTTGCCGGATGACGGCGTTATCGCCTTATCCGGCCTACAAAACTACAGGTCAACGTCTCAGGCTAATGCTTTGGTAATTTTCTCGAACAGATCGCCGGAGAGATTTTCCAGACCTTTCAACTGTTCCAACGCTGCCCGCATCTTCGCCTGACGTTTTGCATCATAACGTTTCAGGCGAATCAGCGGCTCAATCAAACGAGATGCCACCTGAGGATTTCGGCTGTTCAGCTCGGTCAACATGTCAACCAGGAACTGATAGCCACTACCATCTTCCGCATGGAATGCCGCCGGGTTGCTACCCGCAAAGGCACCAATCAGCGAACGAATGCGGTTCGGGTTGCTCATACTGAAGGAGCGATGCTTCAACAGGCCGCGTACCGTTTCCAACACGTTATCAGCCGGGCTGGTAGATTGCAGGATAAACCATTTATCCATCACCAGACCGTCGTGATGCCATTTGTCGTCGTATTCCTGCATCAGCGCGTCACGACACGGCAACTGTGCGGCGACCGCCGCTGACAGCGCTGCCAGCGCATCGGTCATATTGTTCGCTTCACGGTACTGCTTGCTCACCAGGGCGTCAGCCAGTTGGGTTTCCCCAAACGCCAGGAAGCGCAGGCAGGCATTGCGCAGCGTACGTTTGCCAATATCAGCATGCTCAACGCGATACTCATCGAGATGATTGGCGTTATAAATCGCCAGCAACTCATCTGCCAGTTCAGCCGCCAGCGTGCGGGTTAACGCTTCACGAACCTCGGCGATCGCCACGGGATCGATAATCTCAAACAGCTCAGCAATCTCGTTGACGGAAGGCAGCGTCAGGATCTCTGCCGCCAGTGCCGGATCGATTTTCTCATCGAGCAGAATCGCCCGGAATGCGTCAGCAACGTGTACCGGCAGTGACAGCGGCTGCCCCTGCTGATGTCGGGCAACATTCAGCTTAATATAGGTCGCCAACAGGCTCTGAGCCGCATCCCAACGAGAGAAATCATTGCGGGCATGACGCATCAGGAAAGTCAGTTGCTGGTCGCTCCATTTATATTCCAGTTTCACCGGCGCAGAGAACTCACACAGCAGTGCCGGAACCGGCTGGAAATAAACGTTATCAAAAACAAACGTCTGCTCTGCCTGGGTCACGTTGAGCACGGAATTCACCGGGTGACCGCCTTTTTGTAGCGGGATCACTTTGCCTTCGTTGTCATACAACTCAAGAGCAAAAGGAATATGCAAGGGCTGCTTTTCAGCCTGATCCGGCGTGGCTGGCGTACGCTGGCTGATAGTCAGCGTGTACTGTTCCGTCGCTGGATTGTAGTCATCTCGCACGGTCAGAATCGGCGTACCGGACTGGCTGTACCAGCGGCGGAAATGTGAAAGGTCAACGTTCGACGCATCTTCCATCGCCTGCACGAAATCATCACAGGTCGCGGCGCTACCATCGTGACGTTCAAAGTAAAGCTGCATTCCCTTCTGGAAATTCGCCTCCCCCAGCAGGGTGTGGATCATACGAATCACTTCAGCGCCCTTTTCGTACACGGTCAGGGTGTAGAAGTTGTTCATTTCAATGACCATATCCGGGCGAATTGGATGCGCCATCGGGCTGGCGTCTTCAGCAAACTGCAAGCCGCGCATGGTACGCACGTTGCTAATACGGTTTACCGCGCGAGAGCCAAGATCGGAGCTAAATTCCTGATCGCGGAATACGGTTAACCCTTCTTTCAGGCTTAACTGGAACCAGTCACGGCAGGTGACGCGGTTGCCGGTCCAGTTATGAAAATATTCGTGGCCGATAACGCGCTCAATATCGAGATAGTCTTTGTCGGTGGCTGTATCGGTACGCGCCAGCACGTATTTGGAGTTAAAGATGTTCAGACCTTTATTCTCCATCGCCCCCATATTAAAGAAGTCCACGGCGACGATCATGTAGATATCGAGGTCATACTCCAGACCAAAACGCTCTTCATCCCATTTCATGGAATTTTTCAGCGACGTCATCGCCCATGGCGCACGGTCCAGGTTGCCGCGGTCTACATATAATTCCAGCGCAACTTCACGCCCGGAGCGGGTCGTAAAGGTATCGCTCAGCACGTCGAAATCACCGGCGACCAACGCGAACAGATAGCACGGTTTCGGGAATGGATCCTGCCACTGCACCCAGTGGCGACCGTTTTCCAGTTCGCCCTGCGCAACACGGTTACCGTTGGAAAGCAGGAACGGATACCGGGTTTTATCGGCAATAATTTTGGTGGTAAAACGCGCCAGCACGTCCGGCCTGTCGAGATACCAGGTAATATGGCGAAACCCTTCCGCTTCGCACTGCGTACAGAGCGCATCGCCGGACTGATACAGCCCTTCCAGTGCGGTGTTAGCCGCTGGGCTGATTTCATTAACGATACGCAGCGTAAAACGTTCCGGCAGGTGGCTGATGACCAGAGCACCCTCTTCTTCTTTATACTCTGTCCACGGTTCATCGTTCACGTGGATTGACACCAGGGTCAGATCTTCACCATTCAGACGAAGGGGAGCATCAGACGCACCATGACGGACAGCCTGGCTCACTGCGGTGACCACGGTTTTTTCAGCATCCAGGTCAAAGGTCAAGTCAATATCAGTAATCTGGTAATCCGGTGCACGATAGTCGTGACGGTATTTGGCTTGTGGCTGTTGTGTCATAAAAAACCTTTAGCATCTTTTGTAGAGTCTCGGCTTCAGTCTATTCCTGTTGCGTAAATCGCGCTACGCAGAATGTTCATCTTTTCAGGCACAAACACCCTTTTTGCTACATTTTAATAACACGCGGCACGAAATGCACTCGACCAGAAAGACAGCTTATGGTGTGATCGGGGTTCAATAAATCGCTAAACAGGGTATACTCCAGCGGTTTTCTTAGTTGTTTATTGTACTAAACGCTCCCGCGAGAGGATGCTACTGCGCACCTATGACACAATTCGCTTCTCCTGTTCTGCACTCGCTGCTGGATACAGACGCTTATAAGTTGCATATGCAGCAAGCCGTTTTTCACCACTACTATGATGTGCAAGTAGCGGCTGAATTTCGTTGCCGTGGCGATGACCTGCTCGGTATTTATGCCGACACTATTCGTGAGCAGGTTAACGCTATGCAGCACCTGCGACTTCAGGAGGACGAGTACCAGTGGCTCTCCGGCCTGCCTTTCTTTAAAGCTGATTACCTCACCTGGTTACGTGATTTCCGCTACAACCCGGAACAGGTTCGCGTCACCAATGACAACGGTAAGCTGAACATCCGCTTAACCGGTCCATGGCGGGAAGTCATCATGTGGGAAGTCCCGCTGCTGGCGGTAATTAGCGAACTGGTGCACCGTTACCGTTCGCCAGAATCTGGCGTGCCGCAGGCACTGGCTGAGCTGGAAAACAAATTAGCAGAATTCACTACATTAACGAAAGATGTCGATATGTCCCGCTTCCATCTGATGGATTTCGGCACGCGTCGTCGTTTTTCACGCGAAGTGCAGCAAGCTATTGTTCAGCGTCTACAGCAGGAACCGTGGTTTGTTGGCACCAGCAACTACGATCTTGCCCGTCGTCTGTCATTAACGCCGATGGGAACCCAGGCGCATGAATGGTTCCAGGCACATCAGCAAATCAGCCCTGAGCTTGCGACCAGTCAGCGCGTTGCCCTGGCCGCCTGGCTGAACGAATATCCCGACCAGCTCGGTATCGCTCTGACCGATTGCATCACCATGGACGCGTTTTTGCGCGACTTTGGCGTTGAGTTTGCAACCCGCTACCAGGGTTTGCGCCACGACTCTGGCGATCCGGTTGAATGGGGCGAGAAAGCCATCGCCCATTATGAAAAACTGGGCATTGACCCGCAAAGCAAAACGCTGGTGTTCTCAGATAACCTCGATCTGAATAAAGCGATTGAGCTCTACCGCCACTTCTCTTCTCGCGTACAGTTGAGTTTTGGTATTGGGACACGGCTAACCTGCAATATTCCCCAGGTTAAGCCGCTCAATATTGTGATCAAGCTGGTGGAATGTAACGGCAAACCAGTGGCGAAGTTATCTGATAGCCCAGGTAAAACCATCTGCCACGATAAAGCGTTTGTTCGCGCCCTGCGCAAAGCCTTCGATCTCCCGCATATCAAAAAAGCCAGTTAAGCCTTCCAGGGAGCCATTTTGGCTCCCTTATTCGCGTTTATTTCCGAAATCTTTCACTCCAGCTACGAATTCTGCTTGTCTGATTGCAGATGCCAGGTAACATAGGTATCCCCCCATTACGGGTGGACATGTGTTTATATATCCGACTATTAACAGAGAGAATATTATGAGCGTTGTGCCTGTAGCCGACGTACTCCAGGGCCGCGTAGCCGTTGACAGCGAAGTCACCGTGCGCGGATGGGTGCGTACCCGCCGAGATTCAAAAGCTGGCATCTCCTTCCTCGCCGTTTATGACGGTTCCTGCTTTGATCCTGTACAGGCCGTCATCAATAATTCTCTGCCCAATTACAATCAGGACGTATTACGCCTGACGACGGGTTGTTCGGTTATCGTAACGGGTAAAGTCGTTGCGTCACCAGGACAAGGACAGAGCTTTGAAATTCAGGCAACGGAAGTTGAAGTTACCGGCTGGGTTGAAGATCCTGATACCTATCCCATGGCTGCGAAGCGTCACAGTATTGAGTACCTGCGTGAAGTCGCACACATGCGCCCGCGTACCAATATGATTGGCGCGGTTGCGCGAGTACGCCATACGCTGGCGCAAGCGCTGCATCGCTTCTTCCATGAGCAGGGTTTCTTTTGGGTTTCTACCCCACTGATCACCGCTTCCGATACCGAAGGTGCCGGTGAAATGTTCCGCGTGTCAACGCTGGATCTGGAAAACCTGCCACGCAACGATCAGGGTAAAGTCGATTTCGATAAAGACTTCTTTGGTAAAGAAGCCTTCCTGACGGTTTCCGGCCAGCTGAACGGCGAAACCTATGCCTGCGCACTATCCAAAATTTATACCTTTGGACCGACTTTCCGTGCGGAAAACTCCAACACCAGCCGTCACCTGGCAGAGTTTTGGATGCTTGAGCCGGAAGTCGCGTTTGCCGATCTGAACGATGTTGCAGGTCTGGCTGAAGCGATGCTGAAATATGCATTCAAAGCCGTACTGGAAGAACGTGCGGATGATATGAAGTTCTTCGCCGAACGTGTCGACAAAGACGCGGTATCACGCCTGGAACGTTTCATTGATGCTGACTTCGCGCAGGTAGATTACACCGATGCGGTAAGCATTCTGGAAAAATGCGGCAAACAGTTCGAAAACCCGGTTTACTGGGGTGTCGACCTGTCTTCTGAGCATGAACGCTATCTTGCCGAAGAACACTTTAAAGCGCCGGTGGTGGTTAAAAACTATCCGAAAGATATTAAGGCGTTTTATATGCGCCTTAACGACGACGGTAAAACCGTTGCGGCAATGGACGTGCTGGCACCAGGAATCGGTGAAATCATCGGTGGTTCTCAGCGTGAAGAGCGTCTGGACGTGCTGGATGCCCGTATGCTGGAGATGGGTCTGAACAAAGAAGATTACTGGTGGTATCGCGATCTGCGTCGCTACGGTACCGTTCCGCATTCCGGTTTCGGTTTGGGCTTTGAGCGTTTGATCGCTTACGTTACCGGCGTACAGAACGTCCGCGACGTTATTCCGTTCCCGCGCACCCCGCGTAACGCTACGTTCTAAATCTGTATTTTGAAACAAAGGCCAGCACTGCTGGCCTTTTTACGTTCAGGGTATTGCTGCATTTTTCGCCTTAGATGGACTCGTATCCCGCACTAAACTCAACCCGTAAATTCCCCCTTCCTGTTACGTGATGTTTCACTGCAACATTTAAGAACAAAAAATAATCACTATTTTTATTGTGGATTAGCACTTCATGATCAAATAGAGCATTTATTACCCATCCGCACGGCATTCCGGACGTCCAAAATAAGCATTTGTAAAAATGGTTCTTTTAAGCAGGGTTAGATAAAAATGTCGTTAGCAAAATTAAATATAAGAAAATCATATAAATAGATAAGGATGAGCAAAATTCAATCGCAGGGACAGCTGAAATTTGATGTCGTTCACAAAGTTGCATAAAAATAACATTTTGTTACACATTTTTTCTTTTTGAAACCAAATCTTTATATTTGTAGCACTTTGACAGTAGCGAAACGGTAGTTTGAATGGAAAGATGCCTGCAGACACATAAAGACACCAAACTCTCATCAATAGTTCCGTAAATTTTTATTGACGGAATTTATTGGCGGCAGTGGCAGGTGTCATATAAAAACCGATGAGGGTAATAAATAATGATGAAGCGCAATATTCTGGCAGTGGTTATCCCTGCTCTGCTGGTAGCCGGGGCAGCTAACGCTGCAGAAGTTTATAACAAAGATGGCAATAAAGTAGACATCTACGGTAAAGCTGTAGGTCTGCACTATTTTTCCAAGAACAACGGTGACAACGCTTACGCACCTAATGGCGATCAGACATACGCCCGTCTTGGTTTCAAAGGGGAAACTCAGATTAACGACCAACTGACCGGTTACGGCCAGTGGGAATACCAGTTCAGCGGCAATAACTCCGAAGGCGGTGACGACTCTCAGAAAGGGAACAAAACCCGTCTGGCGTTTGCTGGTCTGAAATTCGGTGACGCAGGTTCCTTCGATTACGGTCGTAACTACGGCGTCGTATACGATGCACTGGGTTACACCGATATGCTGCCAGAATTCGGTGGCGATACTGCGGCTTCCGACCAGTTCTTCTCTCAGCGTAACGGTGGCCTCGCGACTTACCGTAACTCCAACTTCTTCGGTCTGGTTGAAGGCCTGAACTTCGCTGTTCAGTACCTGGGTAAAAACGAGCGTGATGACGTTCGTCGCTCTAACGGTGACGGCGTTGGCGGTTCTGTAAGCTACGAATTCGAAGGCTTCGGTATCGTCGGTGCATACGGCGCGGCTGACCGTACCGATGCCCAGCAAAACCCGCTTCTGCGCGGCCATGGCGACAAAGCTGAGCAGTGGGCTACCGGCGTGAAATACGATGCTAACAACATCTACCTGGCAGCGAACTACAGCGAAACCCGTAACGCAACCCGTATCTCTAACGGTTATGCGAACAAAACTGAAGACGTACTGTTAGTTGCTCAGTACCAGTTCGACTTCGGTCTGCGTCCGTCCATCGCCTATACCAAATCTAAAGGTAAGGATATCGAAGGTATCGGTGACGTAGATCTGGTGAACTACTTCGAAGTGGGCGCGACTTACTACTTCAACAAAAACATGTCCACCTATGTTGATTACATCATCAACCAGATCGATTCTGACAACAAACTGGGCGTAGGCTCTGACGACACCGTTGCAGTGGGTATCGTTTACCAGTTCTAATAGCAGACCTCTTTGCTAAATGCCTAAAAAACAGGACTTCGGTCCTGTTTTTTTATCTCCGCCAGCGGATTCTTGCGTCTTCAAAAAACACCCCTGCTTTTCGTCACTAACGGTTGGCATTTTGTAAATCTACCGTTAACCTGATAGCGGACTTCCCTTCTGTAACCACAATGGAACCTCGTCATGTTTGAGAACATTACCGCCGCTCCTGCCGACCCCATTTTGGGCCTGGCTGATTTGTTTCGTGCCGATGACCGCCCGGGGAAAATAAACCTCGGAATCGGTGTATATAAAGATGAGACAGGCAAAACGCCGGTACTGACCAGCGTTAAAAAAGCCGAGCAATATATCCTGGAAAATGAAACTACCAAAAACTATCTTGGCATTGACGGTATTCCAGAGTTTGGTCGCTGCACTCAGGAATTACTGTTTGGTAAAGAGAGTGCACTGATTAATGACAAACGCGCACGTACAGCGCAGACCCCTGGTGGTACGGGTGCCCTGCGTGTGGCCGCTGATTTCCTGGCAAAAAACACCAGCGCAAAACGCGTGTGGGTCAGCAACCCAAGCTGGCCGAACCATAAGAGCGTATTTAATTCAGCTGGTCTGGAAGTGCGTGAATATAACTATTACGATGCGGCAAACCATTCACTGGACTTTGATGCGCTGCTGGCAAGCCTGGCTGAAGCACAAGCTGGCGACGTCGTATTATTCCACGGCTGCTGCCATAATCCGACCGGTATTGATCCGACGCTGGAGCAATGGCAAACGTTGGCTCAGCTGTCTGTCGACAAAGGTTGGTTGCCACTGTTCGACTTCGCCTACCAGGGCTTTGCTCGTGGTCTGGAAGAAGATGCAGAAGGTCTGCGCGCATTCGCCGCGCTGCATAAAGAGCTGATTGTCGCCAGTTCCTATTCCAAAAACTTTGGTCTGTACAATGAGCGTGTAGGCGCCTGTACGCTGGTCGCTGCCGATGCAGAAACCGTTGACCGTGCCTTTAGCCAGATGAAATCGGTCATTCGTGCGAACTACTCCAACCCACCGGCACACGGTGCCTCAGTTGTCGCGACAATTCTGAGCAACGATGCGCTACGTGCTATCTGGGAACAGGAACTGACTGACATGCGCCAACGCATTCAGCGCATGCGTCTGCTGTTCGTCAACACGTTGCAGGAGAAAGGCGCAAACCGCGATTTCAGCTTTATCATCAAACAGAACGGTATGTTCTCATTCAGCGGCCTGACGAAAGAACAAGTTCTCCGCCTGCGTGAAGAGTTTGGTGTTTATGCTGTGGCCTCAGGACGCGTGAACGTAGCAGGAATGACGCCAGACAACATGGCGCCGTTATGCGAAGCGATTGTCGCTGTTCTGTAATCTATCGCACACAAAAAAGGCCGCAGTCGCGGCCTTTTTATTTATCTGTAGTGTTACCAGACCGGCATTTCATCCTGCAGGAACGGGTTATGCTGCCGCTCGTAACCCAGCGTCGAGAGTGGTCCGTGACCCGGAATAAACGTCACGTCATCACCCAACGGTAAGAGTTTACGTTTGATAGCGTCAATCAATTGGCTGTGATCTCCGCGTGGGAAATCGCTGCGCCCTACGCCGCCTTTAAAAATCACATCACCGGAAATCAGTAACTTTGATTGGTCATCAAAGAAGACGACATGCCCTGGCGTGTGACCCGGGCAATGCAACACCTGTAAGGTTACGTTGCCGATGCTAATCCGATCGCCTTCGTTAAGCCAACGATCGGGCGTCAACGGCTCACAATCACCCAGGCCAAACATACGGCTTTGCGCAGGTAGCCCCTGCAGCCAGAACTCATCTTCTTTTTCCGGCCCAATAACCGGTACACCGTAATGCTGTGCCAGTTCTGCCGCTGCACCAACATGGTCGAGATGACCATGAGTAAGCAGGATCTGCATGAGCGTCAGACCGCTGGCATCGACTTCCTGTTTGATTTTCTCGGCATCACCGCCGGGATCGACCAGTGCGGCCAGACGCGTCTGCTCACACCAGATTAGCGAGCAGTTCTGGGCGAATGCAGTGACCGGAATAATACGATAGTTCATACAGCTCCTGTTTCATTAAGCTTACGGATCACCAGTGCCGTGCGGGCCCGGTGTCAATATGCACAAAGTTACTGCTGGGGTAGTATCCTACACCACCTGCGCGCATAGATAACGCAGCTTTGCGAATATTACTTAATGCGATGCCTTCAATATGGAAATCCATGGCCTGGCCTTTCGTGTGGTAGCTTTTCTTTGCCACACCACGACTACGTGCACGGAGTTCGTTATTGGTATCGATGGAGCGATAGCCGGAGATTAGTTGTACGGGTTTACGCGTACCCAGCAGTCCCTGCAGACGGAAGAGTTGATCAAACAATCCTGGGTCGATGGATTTCACTTTATTCGCCCGAAAGTCACGGAAAAAGTGATTAAGTTTTGCTAATTCGTCCTGAATATAGCCCCTGCCATCAAAAAACTCTGCTTTAATTGACTCACCGGTATGCAGGTTATTCAGCGTCAATATACGCGGACGTGGGGTGGAGAGTGTTGCAAACGCAGGCGTGGGCAGGATGGCAGCGCCGAGGGCAATGCCACCAAGCGCCAGCAATTTGCGGCGATTAGCGTCAAATTTGTCCATGGTATTAAGGTCTACAGGTCAATGTTATCGTATGTATGCTCTAGCGCACGCGGGAAACCTTATCTGGCTAAGTAGTCCACGTCAAGGCTCCCAAACCCAGGAAATACGGGGCTTACAGCCATCCTGCCCCGTTTTCGTCATAACTTACGACAATCATTTTCCTCGAACTGCTTCATTTATCTGATTAATTGCTCAGCTTTCGACATGATTTGTGCGCTGGATCGCGCTGTCTGATCGTAATTGTAAATATCTGTTCGATACTGCGTACGTCCATCGCTTCCGACAAAGGCAGTCAGATAATACAGGTTGACCGGAATATTCTGGCGAATATTGACATACCGCGTATCCCCTTGCTTCAGGGCATCCGAGATGCGCGTATCATTCCAGCCAGCATCCTGCAGCAGCATATTCGCCAGTTCCGAGGCCTTATTCACGCGCACACAGCCAGAACTTAGCGCCCGAGTATCCTTCTGGAACAAATTATGGTTTGGCGTATCGTGCAGATAAATGGCATCAGAACTCGGCATGTTGAATTTATAGCGCCCCAGCGAATTACGCGCGCCCGGTGCCTGCTGGAAGCGGAACGGCAGATTCGAGGCGGTGATGGTAGCCCAGTCAACCTGCCACGGATCTATCGTCTCTTTGCTGTTCCAGCCGCGCATTACAGTATACCCGTGACGCTCAAGGTACCCCGGATCGTTCCACAATTTAGGCAGTATATCCTTACGCGCCAGCGTCGGCGGCACGTTCCACGGTGGGTTTACAACCACGTTATTCAACGCGCTGCTCATCATCGGCGTTTTACGATCGGGACGTCCGACGATAACACGGGAAGCCAGTACCTGATTACCATTCTGGTAATAGACCAACGAGTACGCGGGAATATTCACCATGATGCCGGTAGACAACTCACTCGGCAGCAGGCGCAAACGCTGAATATTAAGCGCCAGCACGCCTGCGCGCTGAGCAGGCGTGACATTCAGCCAGTCGCGGGTTGCAGGGCCAATCGTGCCATCGGCCCCCAGCCCCTGCCATGTCTGAAAACGTTTCACCGCGTCAACAAGCTCGCGATCGTAGGCGCTACGCCCTTCTTTGGCAGACGTGCTGACACCGGCGTTCAGCATTCCGGTGCGGCGCAGAATTTCGCGCAGTGCCGGGATATCATTACTCCATTCACCGGGGCGCAACGTCGTGGTGCTGGTTAACCGTGGCCAGGGTCGCGAATCCCCCACCAGCTTCAGCAGCGACTCATGCATCACAGTATACTGTGGATGCTGAGGTGTAAGGCTGGTGATAAATGAAGTTAGCTGACCGTTGTCCAGCGCCACCTGCCATTGGTTAACAACGGAGAGCGGTGGCGTTGCCAGTGCATAAGGCTTATCGCTATAGAGCCAGCGGCTACCTTTGACGGGGATATTTGCAATGAAGTGGAGATAGCCCATCATCGCATCAGAAAGCACAGTATCACGTGCCAGACCTGTGACTGCCGGGTCAGTCAGTAACGCAACCCAGGCGTTAAACTGCGGCTGAAAACCGGCAATCGCCACCTCGGCTAACTGTTGTTGAAAGGCTTTTACCGCATCACGATTTTCCCACATCGGTTTCATTTCGCGTGCGGCATACAGCAATTCCAGTTGGCTCATATAAACCGGCGTATAGCCTGCTGGTAGCTGAGATTGCAACTCAGCGCGGGCTTTGTCCACAGATGTGCCATCGGGCAGAGACTGAATTCCTGCCATCACACCTGTCGCGTAAGATTGTACCTGCGGTTGCGATAACGCTGTAGGCTGTTCGCTGACGGCCGCAGAGCTGTCGCCAGGAATCATTTCAGGCTCATCAGCCTGCGCATTGAACAGTGGAGCGAATGTTACGGCCAGGCACAAACTGATTGCCGACAGCCGACGACCACACATTTTATTAAGCAACATCCCTTGCCCCCTGTTTTCTTTATCATACTTTGAGTAGCCAGACCGCCTGTATTCCCCGTTATTCTCACGGGAGCGGGCCTGTAAAACGCCAATACATTCTGAAGTATGACGAGCAAGCCCGGTGACGCGTTAGGCTTACCTTCAGTATATAAACATCAAATCATTTTTGCCTAACCTAATGTAAAGAAGTCTAAAGAAATTACACCAGGTATCATGTGTATGTCGGAAAAGAAAAAGGCGGCTTTAGCGCCGCCTTTTTACTTAGCTTGCCTGCGAAGAGGCATCTTCTATCCCAGGTAACGGCTCAGGTAACTGAGGGGCAAAACCACGCAGACCCACCACGTGAACGTGTTCGGTGTTCTGGAAGACTTTACGCACCAGTTTGTAGGTTGTGCCTTTCTCCGGGCTGATGTTTTCCGGCGCTGCAATAATCAGCTGCATCTGCAAACGCTCGCACAGTTCAAACAGGGTTGCGATGGAGCGGGCATCGAGTCGTGCGGCTTCATCAAGGAACAACAGGCGGCATGGCGAGATATCTTTCCCACGCAGTCTGCGTCCTTCATCTTCCCAGCTTTGAACAACCATCACGAGGATCGACATCCCGGTCCCGATCGCTTCCCCTGTAGACAGCGCGCCCGATTCGGCACGCAGCCAACCGTCAGAACCACGGTTAACCTCAACTTCCATTTCCAGGTAGTTGCGGTAGTCGAGCAGTTCTTCGCCAATGGTTTGTGGCGTACGCTGTCCCATGTCGATCTGCGGATTAAGACGCTGATACAACTTCGCCAGCGCTTCAGAGAAGGTCAGACGGTTGCTGTTAAACAGATCCTGGTGCTGTTCATGCTGCTCGGACAGGACATCCAACAAAGTCGCGTGCGTTTCACGCACATTTACGTTCAGACGAACGCTGTTTACCTGACCGAACGACACGCTTTGCAGACCCTGGTTCAACATACGAATACGGTTCTGCTCACGCTGAATAGTCTTACGGATGATGTTCGCCACGCTGCGAGAGCTGATCGCCAGCTTCTGTTCGCGGGAAGTTAACTCTTCCGTCAGACGGCTCAGCTCAATCTCCATCTGCTCGATGGCTTCGACCGGATCGTCTGTACGGATGATATCCTGACGAATACGTTCACGCAGATGCTGGTAGACCGCCACAAAGAACTGGATTTTACGTTCTGGTCGTTTGGGATCTTCAGACATGCGCAGCACATCGCGCAGATGCTCGTTATCCGCCACCGCCAGACGCAGCGCACCAAGCGCCTTATCCGACATCGAACGCAGCTCATCACCGGAAAGATAAGCCAGCTCGCGACGGTGCAGGCGACGTTCAACGCCGTTGTCTTTTACCATCCGCATCACGGCACACCAGCCGGCTTTCGCGGTCACCACCTGCTCACGCATTTCATGGTAATCGCGCTCAAGCTTGCGCAATCTGCGGGTCAGGTTTTCCATCTCTGCTTCGCAGAAGGTTAGTGCTTTTTCCAGTTGATTACGGCGAGCACGGTTATTACTGAGCTGCGCATGCAGTTCATCACGACGAATACGCGCACGTTCTTCCGCACCGCTATCAGCACGAACGCCGATATCCTGCAGTTCGCGTTGTAAATCGTTCAGCAGCTCTTTCTTGGTGTCATAAGAGCTTTTCAGCGAGGCCATAACCTGATTGTACTGGCTCAACTGCGCGGCATGGCTGCGCAAAGCTTCACGAGCACGGGTACGTTCAGCCTCCGCGTGTTCCAGACGCTCACGCAGTTTCTCATTCAGATCGCTGTTACCGCTGAGCATTTCGGCGGAGTCGGAATAACTAAAATGCGCCCGACGCTGTACGACTTCGGTCAGCGCAAAGGCCTGCTGACGTGCATCACGCTGCATCTGCTGAGAATACGCGTAGTCTTCTTTCAGCTGTTCAAACTGCTCTGGGTCATTTTGCAGAACGGAAACCATCGGTTCCAGTTTGGCCAACTGATTACCATGTTGTTGAATAAAACGCGCCGCTTCCTGCGCTTCATCCAGGCGTTCGCGAATTTCGTCCGCGCGATCGGCTAATGTGTCATCCGCCAGCAAATTTAAACGCGGCAGCAGGCGGTTCAGGGCAGAAACACCTTCTTTCGCTTGTTCAAACTGCGTACGACTTTGCTGGTTATCATTTTCATGGTTGGTGAGCGCACGTTCGAGCTCAACGCGACGGCTGTTCAACTGACGAATTTCGGCTTCTGGATCGGCCTCAAACGCTACCGACAGATGGCTGCCGATAAAGCGACTAAATGCCTGATGCAGACGCTGGGTTTTCTGTACGTCGAATGAAAGCGTCGCAAAACGTTCAGACAGCCCCTCACGCTCAGCGTGCAGCGTTTCGATACGGCTTTCACGCGCGGCACGACCAAAAATCGGCACCGTTGGGAAGCGGGAGTAACGCCACTGGCGCTCGGCGGTTTTCACCACCACCGCTTTTTCAAGTTCATCGACGCTGAAGACGCTGTCATCAAACGACTGCGGGTCCCCTTCGATGAAGTAGAGGTCTTCCGGGCAATCCGTCAGCCCATCAAGTTGCTCAGTAATCAGCGACAAATCCGGCACCACGATGGCATGCCGCGAAGGGCCATACAGTGCAGAGAAGTACGGCGCATCTTCGAGGCTAACATCGTCATAGATTTCAGACAGCAGCACGCCGCCAAAACGTTCCGCCAGTGCGTTCAGACGCTGATCTTCCGCCCCGCCCGGCTGACTTAAACGTTCAATTTCTTCATCAACTGCATTTTTACGCGCACCGACTTCATCGCGTTCAACAATGGCTTCACGCTCGCGCTCCAGCAATTGCTGCAAATACTCGGTCACGTCCTGGCTGGAGGTAAACTCTTCACCGCACTGTTCGCTCAGTTGATTCAGGCTATTTTGCGCAGCCAGCCAGACCGGCGCGCGTTGCATTAAATGCTGAATACGGGATTGCAGCTGTTCCTGTTCCTGACGCAGCGCCATCCGCTGTTCGCTGGCAGACGATACGCTGTCAGACAAGGCGGCAATGCGCGCTTCCAGCTCCTGATGCAGAGCCTCAAGCTCATCGATATCGAAATGCTTACCCTGACGTTTGCAGAATTCAGCCAGCAGACGCTCGGCTTCCTGCTGTTCGCGCAGACGCTGTTCCAGCTCGCTCAGACGCATGCGCAATGGCTGAACTTGTTCCGCCAGATGACGTTGTTCAACACCTTCACGCAGCAGCTCACGTGCGACGCTCCAGGCCTCACCACGCGCCAGTGGGCCATTGATAGCCGCCACCAGCTGATAAGCCTGCTCGAACTGGCTGTGCGCAGTTTGCGCCACGCTCATTTTTTGTTCCAGCGTCAGCAACTTCTCGGTCGCTTCCTGCTCTTTGACCTGGAAGGTTTCCAGCCATTCCGCGGCACTGTCTGCGGTGAGATCCGGTAAATGGCAAAGCTCTTTGGCTCGGCTCAGCGCCTGAATCGCCTGAGTATACTGGATGGCTCGCGTTTGCTGAACGTCCAGCGCCTGCTGGTAATCGGCCAACTGGCTTTTCAGCTCATCCACTTCCAGCTCGGCGGCTTCCGCACGGGCTTCGTTTTCATCCTGGCGGTCAACGGCTTCCGCAACCACCTCGTTTTGTTCTTCGAGACGGACCTGCAGTTCTTCGAGATCCGCTTCATAGCGTTCAATCTTTTCCTGCTGACGCAGCGCAGTTTGCACCAGATTCAGGTGATCGCTTGCCGCCTGATAATCGGCTTCAAGATCGCCTTCTGCGCCGTTATGCTCACCCAGCTCGCGCGCCATATCTACGTGCTTATACTGCTCAGCCGCCAGCTGCTGGCGCGAGGTGTACAGTTCACGACGATATTCCAGCGCTTTGTCGAGGTGAATACGACGTTCATTAGCGTGGCGCATATAGTCTGCTGCCACATAGTTGGTCGCTTCGCTGATCAAATGCTTAAACAGGTCACGATCTGACTGGGTGACGCGAATGGCTTCCAGCGTCATACGGTTTTCACGCAGCGCCGCTTCCATATCCTGGAACGCTTTACGCACGCCGCTGTTTTCTGGCAGCAGGTAATCGCGCAGCGAGCGGGTAATGGCGCTGGAGATACCGCCGTACAGCGAGGCTTCAATCAGGCGATAGAATTTACTACGGTCGGACGCAGAGCGCAGACGACGGGCAATGATGCCCAAATCGAACATCAACGAGTGATAATCGGTGATCGAGTTAAACTGCTTAAACTGCACACCTTCCATCTCATCAAGCTTCTCTTTCAGCTCGGCGAGAGACAGAACGCGAGCCTGGCGTTCGTTCAGGGTTTCCGTAACCAGTTGGGTTGGTTGCACCGACATCGGCAACCCCTGAATCGCAAACGGTTTGATGTCCACTTTACGATCGCGCCCGGCAACCTGCTGCAGACGCACGCCGACGACCACACGCTGATGGCGCGAGTTGAGCACGTCAAGCATCGAGTAACAGACACCTGCTTTCAGCTTTCCGTGCAGACCTTTATCGCGTGAGCCGCTGGTTGCACCGGCTTCGGTGGTATTACGAAAATGCAGCAGGGTTAAATCCGGGATAAGCGCTGTAACGAATGCCGCCATGGTGGTGGATTTACCCGCCCCGTTCCCACCCGACAGCGTGGTAACCAGCTCATCAAGGTCAAACGTACGAGCAAAAAAACCATTCCAGTTAATCAGCGTAAGTGAGCGAAATTTACCGCGTTCAATCATTATTCTTCCTCTCCACTGTCCGGCTGATTATCTTCTGGCTCATCATTGAGCTGCAGGTGGTTCTCGACCGACATCGCCTCACCATCACGAATTAAGCGACGCTGCGCTTCGCGTGGATCGTCGCCGCTGCGCACATCCGCGCCAAAGCGGAACACAGACTCCGTAATACGGAATTTGCTGCTGTCGTGGCCCATAAACCACACCATGCCTAAACGGCGCAGGCGGTTAAGTGAAGAGCGTACCTTTTCCTGTAGCTTCTGGCGGTCAACGTCTGAACCGGTTGAACGGTTGTTCACTAGCTTCAGCAATTTGGCTTCATCAGCCAGCGTTAGCAGCTCGTCATACAGTTCTTGCTGGGTAAAGATCCCTTCATTCGCCAGACGTTCCGGGCTGAGATAGAGATAGCAAAGAATTTTACCGACCATCATGTCCAGTTCAGACAAGACCGAGCGCGGAATAAGCGTGGTTGAACGCGGGCGTAGATAGAAGAACCCCTCCGGCGCACGAATCAATTCCACGTTATAGCGGCTGTAAAACTCTTCAAAATACTCCTGAAAATCCATCAGGAAGGCATGATTATCCAGTTCATCCAGGCCGATATGGCGACCCGAACGTAAGGCGCTATCCAGCGCCGGAAATAACGGATTCGCCAGCGCCTGCGCCAGCTTGACCGGCATCACTTGTTCAATATTTGTCAATGACATGCGCCTGTACCTTGGCTCCGTAATCATTAATCGGCTGCCATTTGGCTGGCAGTCCGGTGAAGTCTGCTTGCGCTACGCCAAGACGTACCGCCTGATCGATAACAATACGCGCAACGTCGAAGTGACGCGCACGTGGGTATTGCGCCAGATACTCGCGCACGACCAATCCGAGATCCAGTGGCGTTTGTCTGGATTTATAGATAGCCAACTGTTCTTCGATAATTGCCGCCAGCTGTTCGCGGATCTCGTTAAATTCTTCATATTCCAGGTCAGCGGGCAACTCGCCAGTGACCTCTTCATCACGCAGCACCATCTCTTCATCACGCATATCCAGGAGACGATCGGCATTGGCGTAGGTCAACGCCCACGGATCGTCAAAATAGCTCTGGACAGACTGACGTAAACGCTGGGCAAAGACGCGATTTTTGTCCATATCAATAGCGGTACGAATAAACTTGTGCACGTGACGATCATAGCCGATCCACAAATCGATCGATTGCTGACCCCAACTGATAATACGGTCGAGCTTGCTTTGCAGGTCGAACACCAGCCTGTCGACGAAATGCAAATCGTCATGCGCCATCGTTGCGTCCTGAATGCGTAACAGGTTCGCCTGCAGCTTATCGCCTGCGGCTTCCAGCGTATCCTGCAGCTCACGCAGCGTACCAGACGTTTCAGACAGTAGCATTTCACAGCTGGAAATTGCCGCCCGCCAGTCTTTGTTCAGCAACTGTGCGATATCGTCTTTTACCTGCTGCTGCTGCTCATCCATAATGCGCTGAGTCAAATCGATACTGTCGAAAATTTCCGCTACCGAATACTTCAATGGCGCATAGACGTTGCGGTGCCAGTGGAATTCATCTCCACCTTCCGCAGCGGCATCTGCCGCGCGCTTCAGCTCACCAGCAACAATCGACAACTGCATCGACAAACGCAATGTAGAGAATTCACGCTGGCGAATATAGTAATCCGTAATGCCAATCCCCAGCGGCGTTAAACGATAAATAGCGTTACCTTCCGCTAGCTCGCTGGTAAAGCGGTTCAGCAGACGTTGACGTACCATATCGTTAATCGCGTTATTGGCGCGAACACCGATGGTTTCGCTGGTTTGCTCAAACGCATCACTCACATGGCGGAACGCATCCACCAGCTCGCCTTCGCTCATCTCACCGTCAAGTCGCTCACCGTTCAGCGTGGCTACCGCCAGCAGGAACGAAAGTCTGTCTACCGGCAGAGAGATGGAGAAGTCATTTTTTCTGGCCCAGGCAACCAGTTCGGGGACTGTCTGGGAAAATTCACTCATAGGTTATCCTTGCATCTGCGGTTTGCGCGCGGTGACATGAATATAGCGGCCAAGGCTGATATACGGCTCCTGGCGGCAATAGCGCGTTTCTAACTCAAGTAACATTTCATAACCGTCACGCTGTTGATGCTTATCTCGCAGATAATCATGAAACACGCGTACGCCTGTCTTACCGGTTATCTGCCAACCGATCTCTTCCAGCCACTGATAAACCTGTCCTGGTTCACGCGGATAGTCTGGTGAAAGCGTACGTTTTTTACGTTTTGGCATCCCAACCTGCACATAGTCAAAATTCCCTGCGACCATGTTGTGCATCAGCAGACCGTTAGCATTGTAGAACATTAACGATAACGCGCCGCCGGGACGTAATACCGACCACAGGGTTTGCAGCACGCAAACTGGTTCAGCCACCCATTCCAGCACAGCATGAAACAATATCAGATCAACCGGGCTTTCCAAATGCGCAGCAACATCCTGAGCGGCGCATTGTATGAAATGCATGTTTCCGCTCACACCTTTTGCCTCTGCTGCCTGTTGCGCACGGGCGATCATCTCACCGGACAGGTCGCATAATGTCACGAAGTGACCGCGCCCCGCCATTTTGATGGCCGTTTGCCCTTCGCCCCCCCCCGCATCCAGAATACGTAATTTCTGTTCACCGAGCGTGGGCAGTAAGCGATCCAAATCCTGCCAAAGAATAGCCTGTCTTAATTGACCTTTGGTGGTGCCGTAAATGTTACGGGAAAACTTCTCTGCAATGTCATCAAAATTGCGATCCCGCATCGGGCTCTCCACAGGCTGGCTTTAGGGCGACTAAGTAAAACCGCTATTTTGTCACACCCACGCCGAGAATGAACCTTCCTGGTGTAATATCGGTGCAGATCCCCTGCTATATGGTTAAAAAAGGAACCAAAAAGGATGCTTTTTACGCTGAAGAAAGTGATTGGCGGTATGATGCTGCCGCTTCCGTTGATGCTGCTTGTGATGGGCATCGGCCTGGGGTTGATCTGGTTTAGCCGCTTTCAGAAAACGGGGAAAGTGTGTATCAGCCTGAGTTGGCTCGCACTTTTACTGCTTAGCCTGCAACCTGTCGCCGATCGTCTGCTGAAACCGCTTGAAGACAGTTATCCTACCTGGCAGGATACGCAAAAAGTGGAATACATTGTGGTGCTGGGCGGCGGGTATACCTGGAATCCGCAGTGGGCGCCAAGTTCTAACCTCATCAATAATAGTCTTCCGCGTCTGAATGAAGGTATTCGTTTGTGGCGAGCGAACCCCGGATCGAAACTGATTTTTACCGGCGCTGCCGCGAAAACCAATAACGTCAGCACGGCTGAAGCTGGCGCTCGCGTGGCGCAGTCGCTGGGCATCCCCCGCAGCGAGATCATTACGCTGGATAAACCTAAAGACACCGAAGAAGAAGCGACCGCAGTAAAACAGGCCATTGGCGATGCGCCGTTCCTGCTGGTGACATCCGCATCACACTTACCGCGTGCGATGATTTTCTTCCAGCAGGCCGGACTGCATCCTTTGCCTGCACCCGCTAATCAACTGGCTATCGATTCACCGCTCAATCCGTGGGAGCGAGCAATTCCTTCGCCTGTCTGGCTGATGCATAGCGATCGGGTTGGTTACGAAACGTTGGGACGCATCTGGCAGTGGCTGAAGGGATCGGAACATTGACAGAAATGCTGCCTGATGGCGACACTCACGCGTCTTATCAGGCCGGCGTGTTCAGCGCTCAATTGTAGGCCGGATAAGACGCTCACGCCGCCATCCGGCAAGGCCGCAACCGGATATTCAGGCAAGCCAGGGCAGCAGAGATTTAGTCGCCAGATCAAAGTTAGAGCGGCTAAAACGCCCGGTATTGACCAGTTGCGCAACCTCATCCCACAACACATATAGCCAGCGCCGCCAGATAAATGATTCCGCCACCGGCGCGCGTTGTAAATATTGCCACAACAGGCTTTCCGCCAGCGCATTGTCCATTAAGCGGAACAATTCATACTCTCTCGGCGCCCACAGCATTAAGCCTGGCCCCACCATCGCCAGAAGCTGATCGCTACGGGCATCTTTGAGCATACTGCGTAAACTGAAATTACCGTGGATCAGTACGCAATTATCATTAAAGCCTTCAAACAAGGCGGGTAAGCATTCTCGGGTACGAAACAAAATCCGCTTGTCCTGCATCGTCAGTCCGGTGTTGTTGAACTGGTTTAACGTGCTCCATAGCACTTCAACACGCTGCCGATACCAGGATGGCCAGAGATTCTCTTGCGTATTGTCCACCGCCCCCACACAGCCACGACTGTCCTGACGGTGCCACGACAATAAGCCTTCCACGATCTGATCTTTTAAATGCTCCCAGCGTTCCGGGGTTCGGGCAGGCGCTTCTACCGGCACACCGCGTAAACGTTCAAGCAACAGGACATCAGGGCCGGGGTGCTCTTCGTGCGTTAAGACCCCATAAATGACTGGCATACGCACCGTCCCGCTGCGTGCCAGCATGGTGGTTTTCCATGCTAACTGCTGCGCCATCCCCGGTGTGGTGAAACTTCTCGCCATCAGTGGCATCGGATTTCCCTGGCTGTCATACAGTGACCACAGGGCCGTATCCACTTTTTCATTTACGCATTCAATACGACTGAGTTTTTCACCCAACAGATGGCTGAGTTCGGCACGCAACTGTTCCATTTCAGATTGCCCTCATAAATGCTACTGCTTTCATAATGAGCGTCGTGCAGACAGATGTCACCCGGATGAGATCAATTGATGAAAAGAAAAGTGGAGGAAAAGCGTAACGATACGATACGCCTCCCAAAAATACGCGTCATACTTCAAGCTGCAGGTGAGTAAAGCCTCCTGCAACTTAAATTATTCAGCGAACCTTGATGGAGAATCGTGAGAAAAACTAACGCATCTCAGCGCGAACACGCTCAAGATCTTCAGCGGTATCAACCCCTGTGCCAGGAACTTCCTTAGCCACGGCGACGTGAATTTTTTCGCCATACCACAGCACACGCAGTTGCTCCAGCATTTCAATATGCTCAAGCGGACTCGGCTGCCAGTTTACATAACGGCGAATGAATCCGGCGCGATAACCGTAAATGCCCAGGTGACGCAGGAAGGTATCGCCCACCGTTTCGAGGCTTTTGGCAAAACGGTCGCGATCCCATGGGATCGTCGCACGGGAAAAATAGAGTGCATAGCCTTCGGCATCCAGCACAACTTTTACCGCATTCGGATTAAACGCTTCTTCCGCACTATGAATGGGAGCTGCCAGCGTCGCCATTCCAACCTGACGTTGCGCCAGATTTTCTGCCACCTGACGAATAATGACCGCCGGGATCATCGGCTCATCACCCTGTACGTTCACGATAACGGTATCATCGCTAAAACTACATTTTTCGACAACTTCCGCCAGGCGCTCCGTACCGGACTGGTGATCGGCGCGGGTCATGCACACTTCGCCCCCCACCGCTTCTACCGCACGAGCGACATCTTCATGATCGGTGGCAACAATAATACGCTCAGCGCCAGATTCACGCGCTCGCTCCAGCACATGCACAATCATGGGCTTGCCGTTGATATCCAGCAGCGGCTTACCCGGCAAACGCGTGGACGCATAACGCGCAGGAATAATGACCACAAAACTCATGATTTACTCTCATCAGCAGTCAGAACACGAGCTTCGGTTTCCAGCAAAACGGGAATGCCATCGCGCAGTGGGAAAGCAAGGTTATCCAGTTTACAAATCAGTTCCTGTTTTTCCTGGTTAAACCAGAGTTTTCCATTGCATACCGGGCAGGCAATGATTTCAAGCAGACGATGATCCATAGTTCCTCCAGATGGACCGGATTGTGAATCCGTAAATATTAACATAATCAATTAAGAGGCTGGGTCTATTTCCCAACCGTGCCGAGAGTCAGCAAATAAACCGTCCGGGCAATTCCCCAATGTCACTCGCGTCGCCTGCTGCCAGCGAGCAAAATCACTGATGGCCTGGAGCAAGCCTTTTTGCAGCGTCACCCCGGACCTAACGCCATCTTGTAACCACAGTGAAATGACTTCCAGTACACCGGTTTTACGGTGCATTTTGGCATCTATACGTCCAACCAACTGGCCACGATGCAGCAGAGGTAAGACAAAATAGCCGTACTGACGTTTGGTCGCTGGCGTATAGCATTCCAGTCGGTAGCTAAAATCAAACAGCTGTTCAGCTCGTTTACGATCCCAGACCACCGGATCAAACGGGGATAAAACAGCGCTGTGAGTGGCAGTCAACTTTCCTGCCAGAGCAAGTTCCAGTTGCGGCTGAAGGTTGCTATGCAGCCACAGGGTACCCAGCCCTTCTACATCAACAGGAATTATATGTCGCTGTTCCCTTCGCATATCACACCAGTTTTTTAACGCCGGACGTTTCAGTCGGTAGTAGTCTGCCAACCACTGCTCACGGAAAATACCCAAACTACGAGCGCTATTATCCAGCATCACAATTTCGGCTTCATCCTGCGATAGCCGGTCACGCTCGTCATCCCAATGAGGCATGACGCGCTGCGTTAAATCATACACTCGCTGAAAATTACGCCGCTCCACCACCATCACTTTCCCGGATGTAAAAAGCCCTTCCAGATGACGCTTATGCGGCTTCCATTCCCACCAGCCGCTGGAGCCCTTACGAGGATGCTCAAAATCGGCTGAACGAACCGGCCCGTTATGTTGGATGTGCTGGAGCAGTTGCTCAATTTCATGTGCATGTTCTTTCATCCACGCCGCTTTATATTTCCAGCCCATTTTCTCCGGGGCCAGCATGCGGTGGCGTATCAGCGTAAAGTCGCTGCGCGGTAAAAAACAGGCTTCATGCGCCCAATACTCCATCAGTTCGCCCCGCAGTAAGGCGTCATCGAGCCATTGGGGGGAATAGTCGCCCAAACGACTAAACAACACCAGATAGGGACTGCGCGCGACAATGTTGATGGTATCGATTTGCAATAGGGACATGCGAGAAATGGTCGCCAGAATATCCGCCGGCGTTGCCCGACGACGTGTTTTTTTCAGCAGACCTTGTGCAGCAAGGTGAAGATGACGGGCATCCGTCAAAGAAAGGTGCGGCAACGACATTTATGGCCTCATAAATGATCCGCTGCCGCAGCTTGAATCGGTTAGCGAGTCAGCGAGATTAAGCTATTCAGCAACGCATCAGGCAGTTCGCCTGACAGATGTGCGTCAACGGGTAAATACCACCAGTTATCATCAGCAAATGCGCGGCATTTGACGGCATCTTTTTCCGTCATCACCAGCGATTGTCCTTCGGCTAACAACGCACTGACGTCACTGTAGGTCAGAGACTGATGGTCCGCCAGCGCGACACATTTTTGTGGCCTGGCACCACATGCCTCAAGCGTGGCAAAAAAACGGGGTGGATGGCCGATACCCGCCATGGCAACAATATCAGACAGTTGCGCGACATCGCGGCGTTCACCGGTACGTAAATTAACGGCCAGCCCCGGCTCAAGATGCATGGGAATTTCACCCGGTCGCGCAACGCCGCCATTAACGATCGTGGCATCCACCGATTTCAGCCGACCAGCACGCTCACGCATTGGACCCGCAGGGAGCCACCAGCCGTTACCAAACCGACGCACACCGTCAATCACCACGATTTCCACATCACGTGCCAGACGATAGTGCTGTAACCCATCGTCTGTCACAATAATCTGCACGTCATGGTGAGCAAGGATTGCTTTTACCGCATCCGATCTGACCGGAGATACCGCTACGGGTACGCCGGTACGTTGAAAGATAAGCACAGGCTCATCACCCGCTTCTGCAGTAGTGGTGTCTGCCGTTAGCAATAGCGGATAAGTCGCTGCTTTCCCGCCATAGCCGCGAGACACTACGCCCACACGAATACCGCGTTGCTGCAGCTGTTCAACCAGCCAGATGACTACTGGTGTTTTACCATTGCCGCCTGCTGTCAGATTACCGACTACCACCACCGGTACTGGCGCACGCCATGCACGTTTAAGCCCAAGCTTGTAGCATAGACGAATCCCGCCACTCACCAGACCATACAGCCAGGAAAGTGGCAGTAATAATCGCCATAACGGCGATTCACCGGACCAGATACGTGCGATCATTGACCAAATTGCATTTTATGTAATTGTGCATAAACCCCACGCTGCTCAAGCAGTTCGCTGTGGGTTCCGCGCTCAACAATCAGCCCGTCTTCCACCACGATGATCTCGTCTGCCTGTTCAATGGTAGAAAGGCGGTGGGCAATAACCAGAGAAGTACGGTTTTTCTGTAGCTCATCAAGTGCAGACTGAATCGCGCGTTCAGATTCGGTATCCAGCGCCGACGTAGCTTCATCGAGGATAAGGATCGGACTGTCGCGCAGCAAAGCGCGAGCAATGGCGATACGCTGGCGCTGACCACCTGAAAGCAGCACGCCGTTTTCGCCAATCACCGTATCCAGACCATCATCCATCTTGTTGATGAAATCCATGGCGTAGGCCATCTGTGCGGCTTTTTCGATCTGCTCACGGCTATACATATCGGTACGTGCGTAGGCGATATTGTTGGCAACCGTATCATTGAACAGGTGAACGTTCTGCGATACCAGCGCCACCTGATCGCGCAGAGATGACAGGGTGTATTCACGCAGGTCGTGCCCATCCATCAGAATCTGCCCTTCATCGATATCGTAGAAGCGCGTGATCAGGCTGGCAATAGTAGATTTACCAGAACCGGAACGTCCAACCAGGGCAACGGTTTTGCCCGCCGGAATATTCAGGTTGATGTTACGTAACGCAGGAATGTCACGGCCCGGGTAGGTAAAGGTGACATTACGGAACTCCAGATCGCCGGAAGCGCGCTCAATGACGCGTTTACCTTCATCTTTCTCTTGTTCGCTATCCAGAATCGTAAATAAGGTCTGGCATGCCGCCATACCGCGCTGGAACTGGGCATTGACGTTAGTCAGTGACTTCAGCGGGCGCATCAGGGCGATCATTGAAGAGAAGACAACGGTGATTGTCCCTGCCGTCAGGTTTTCCATCACGCTTGGGAAACTGGCCGCATATAACACGAAGGCCAGAGCCAGAGAAGCGATCAACTGGATGATAGGATCGGAGATAGAAGAGGCAGAAACCATCTTCATACCCTGCAAACGCATCTTGTTGCTGACTTTGTCAAAACGCTTGGTTTCAACGTCCTGACCACCAAAAATCAATACCTCTTTGTGGCCTTTCAGCATCTGCTCTGCGCTGGTGGTAACCTGCCCCATGGTGTTTTGCATGTTTTTACTGATGCTACGAAAACGCTTGGAGACCACACGAATGGCCACCGACACGATAGGCGCCAGCACAATCAGGATCAATGACAGCTGCCAACTGTAGTAGAACATCATGATAAACAGGCCAATAATTGAGGCCCCTTCACGTACCACAGTGATCAATGCGCCGGAAGACGAAGACGCGACCTGCTCTGAATCATAGGTAATACGAGACAGCAGCGTACCAGTAGACTGTTTATCAAAAAAGGCGACAGGCATGCCCATCATATGACCAAACAGGCGGCGGCGCATGGTCATGACCACTTTGCCTGACACCCATGAAATACAGTAGCTGGAGACATAGCTCGTAATACCACGAACTATCATCAGCCCAATGACCACCAGCGGCATCCACAGCAGCACAGAGCGATCGGTTTTACCAAAACCATCATCCAGTAATGGCTTGAGGAGCGATAACATGAAGGTATCGCTGGCCGCGTTAAGGACTAACGCTATACCCGCCACGATCAGACCCGATTTAAAAGGCGCTATGGTTGGCCATAGTCGGCGAAACGTCTGCCACGTAGAGAGATCTTTATCGTTATGCATTCAAAAAACCAGCATTTGTTAGAATAGCCGCATATTCTACCCGTTATCCTCCACCACGCCAAACCACTGATGATACCAACGGGGTAAAATCTGATCCCGTAAGCTGCGTATTCGCCAACTTTTTTGATAAATATCCAGCGTGATTTGCCCCTGGTGGGGTGTGTCCAGCCACTGATAATTTTGTTGCCGGTAACGCTGTCGGACTTTCCATGACGGTAGACGCCAGGCATTGTAGCGGGATGCTGAGGCTATTGCGGCCTGTCCGCCAACGCGTTGCATCAGCGCCAGTGAGGATGACGTGTTACTCCCATGGTGTGGAACCTGCACAAACGTAGCCTGCAGATGCTGCCAGTAGTGACTTAGCATTTTTTGTTCAGCGGGGGATTCAATATCTCCGGTCAGAAGAATACTCTGATGTCCGTCATCCACCTTTACCACACAGGAATGGTTATTCCCCTGCTCTTTATTTCCACTGACTGGCCAATGTGCGCTAAATGTTAATCCCTGCCATTGCCAGCGTTCCCCGCGAAAACAAGGGAGATGCCCTTTCCAACCCAACGGACTTCTGATCCACAGCGACGGCCAGGCTTGCTGTAGCGATTGCAACCCTCCCCGGTGATCCAAATGTTCATGGCTTAGAATTACCCCTTGCGGTTCCAGATTGTGCCAACGTAGCCAGGGAATGATCAACTGCTGCGCACTATCGCCCTCGGGCCAGGCCAACCCGGTATCATAGAGAATCGCTTTGCCATTACGGGCAATCACTATTGCCAGCCCCTGCCCTACATCCAGCATATGTACCTGCCACAAATCAGCGCGGGGTGTTCTCCAGAACGGTCCACTCAATAACAAAAGCCCGGTAAAACAGGCAACCGGCAGCGTTTTCCAGGCATTTAATCGCCATGCAATAAGCATCAGCCATGGGGACAGTGCAAGCCATTGCCAACGCGCATCAATGTTGAGCCATCCTTCCGGTAAGCTATTGAGTCCCCAAAATAACAGCGCCAGAGAACGGTCGGCAAGATACCACAGCCCTGCCTCAATCATCACCTGACCGGTTAAATGCACGACCATACCCGCTAATATCAGAGGAACTGAAACAAATGTGACCAGCGGTACCGCAAATAAATTGGCCAGGAATGCGCTCAGGCTAACACCGTGAAATAATGCGATTTGGACAGGCAGAAGCAGTACCGTAATTCCCAGTTGAAGATGAGCAAGCGTCAGCACTGCACGTCCGATACGCGAGAGCGGCCAGTACGGCATCGGCATCCACTGATACCAGAATATCAGCACCGCTACGGCGAAAGCAGACAACCACAGGCTTTGTGAAAGCACCGCGACCGGATCGACTACCACAATTGCTGCCAGGCAGGTAATCCAGACTGCCCAGCCACTCCACTGCCTGCCGCTTAGTTTTAGTCCCCCCCATACCATTAGCGCGGTGACCGTGCGTAATGCCGGTGGCTGCAGCCCCGTCAGCCAGGCATAAAATACAGCGCAGAGCACGCCCCCGACTAGCGGAGCCTGCCAGCAGATCCAGCGTGCCGGCATAAAAAATTGTCCACCGCGTATCAGTCCGCCAGCGAGGAGTGCGGCAAAAGCAATATGCAGCCCGGAAATGGCCATCAAATGTGCGGTTCCGGTATCACGCATTATATTTTTTACCGCCTGCGATACGGACAAACGTTCCCCCATCCCCAGTCCCAGTATGACTTGCTGCCAGGGATAGGCGGCAAGCGTGGTTTTTAGCGAGGAGAGATAACGTGCACGCAGACTGCATTGCGGCGTAATCACTGAGGCCTGCAGAAAACGCCCCGTCAGCGGCTGATGCTGTGCCAATGCATAGCGCTGGCTATCAAATCCACCTTCATTCAGTTGTCCATGCACAGCGCGAACTTTCAGCGTCATCGCCCATGTCTGACCTGCGCAAACATCGCCGGGTAAGTACTGCCCATACAGGACGACGCCAACGGCAGGAAATATCCGTCTCCCCTGAAGGTGTGTAATCTGACCGTAGTGCGTGGTCATATTGTCAGTCCCGGTTATTTGAACGATAGCCTGCTGCGTTTTGGCCGGGAGCGTATCACCAGCCCAGATAACCTCTTTCGCTGCCAGTATTCCCCACAGGAAAAACACCAGGACTAATCCGGCGTAATGCATATATCGATGAGGAATGAGACAGAGCAGACACGCCAGACCAAATACAAAGCTGACACACAGCATGTCGGGTAATACGGGTAATATCGTCAGCGGGAGAATGCCGCATAACGCACACATACTGATTGTTGTTATTTTCATATAACACCTCCCTGTGGCAGGGAGTGTGCAGGACAACTCAGCGAATGTCTGGCAACTGTTTACCGATAAACGAGGTGCATTCCGCTGTTATTTAACTGCGGATGTAACATACAACCAGGTTGGGAGAGAGATTCCAGTACAGAGAGGTAAAAATGAAAAAAGCACCCATACAGGTGCTTTTCTCGGAGCTAAGTCTTGCTGAGGACTTAACCGTAAATATTGGCGCGATCGCGCAATTCTTTACCCGGTTTAAAGTGCGGAACATATTTTCCTTCCAGATCCACTTTATCGCCAGTCTTCGGATTACGTCCGGTGCGTGGTGCGCGGTAATGCAAAGAAAAACTACCGAAACCGCGGATTTCAATACGCTCGCCCTGCGCAAGAGTCGAGGCCATATGTTCCAGCATCTCTTTTACTGCATCTTCAACCGCTTTCGCGGGAATATGAGGTTGCTGGGTTGCAAGTCTTTCAATCAATTCTGACTTGGTCATGATTCCTCCGGTTCCTTAAAGGCAAAATTAGCTGCTGCATTGATTAAGGGCGGCCGTAGCCGCCCTTTGTCATTGATTACAGGACGAATCCTGTAATCTGTCAAGCTACTCGTCACCCTTTGTGCTGTTAATAGCACAAAGGATTATACCCGTCATACTTCAAGTTGCATGTGCGTTGGCTACGCTCGTTCACCCCAATCACTTACTGAAGTAAACTCCAGGGGATTCGCTCCCTTGCCGCCTTCCTGCAACTCGAATTATTTAGGGTATAGAGTACTCGATATTACTCGCCTTTAGCTGCTTTGAAAGCTTCAGCCATTGCGTTGTTAGAGAAGTTTGCATCTTCCTGTTTGTTAACAGTTGCGATTGCATCTTTCTCATCAGCTTCGTCTTTAGCACGAACAGACAGGCTGATTGCACGGTTCTTACGATCAACGCCAGTGAATTTAGCTTCAACGTCGTCGCCTACGCTCAGAACCAGAGTTGCATCTTCAACGCGGTCACGTGAAGCTTCAGAAGCGCGCAGGTAACCTTCAACGCCGTCAGCCAGTTCTACGGTTGCGCCTTTAGCGTCAACTGCAGTGACTTTACCGTTTACGATTGCGCCTTTCTTGTTCAGTGCAACCCAGTTGTTGAACGGATCTTCTGCGAGCTGTTTAACGCCCAGAGAGATACGCTCACGTTCTGCATCAACCTGCAGAACAACTGCTGCGATTTCGTCGCCTTTTTTGTATTCACGTACTGCTTCTTCGCCTGCAACGTTCCAGGAGATGTCAGACAGGTGAACCAGGCCGTCGATGCCGCCGTCCAGGCCGATGAAGATACCGAAGTCAGTGATAGACTTGATTTTACCTTCAACACGGTCGCCCTTGTTGTGGGTTTCCGCGAACTGCTGCCATGGGTTGTTTTTGCACTGCTTCAGACCCAGGGAGATACGACGACGTTCTTCGTCGATATCCAGAACCATAACTTCCACTACATCGCCAACGTTAACAACTTTGGACGGGTGGATGTTTTTGTTGGTCCAATCCATTTCGGAAACGTGAACCAGGCCTTCAACGCCTTCTTCGATTTCAACGAAGCAGCCGTAGTCGGTCAGGTTGGTCACGCGACCAGTCAGTTTGGTACCTTCCGGATAACGCTTAGCGATAGCTACCCATGGATCTTCGCCCAGCTGTTTCAGGCCCAGAGATACACGAGTACGCTCGCGGTCGAACTTCAGCACTTTAACAGTGATTTCGTCGCCAACGTTTACGATTTCGCTCGGATGCTTAACGCGTTTCCATGCCATGTCGGTGATGTGCAGCAGGCCGTCAACGCCACCCAGATCAACGAATGCACCGTAGTCAGTGAGGTTCTTAACGATACCTTTAACTTCCATGCCTTCCTGCAGGTTTTCCAGCAGCTGATCGCGTTCTGCGCTGTTTTCGGATTCGATAACGGCACGACGGGAAACAACAACGTTGTTACGCTTCTGATCCAGCTTGATTACTTTGAATTCAAGCTCTTTGCCTTCCAGGTGCAGCGTGTCGCGGACCGGACGAACGTCTACCAGGGAACCCGGCAGGAACGCGCGAATACCATTCAGCTCAACAGTGAAGCCACCCTTGACTTTGCCATTGATAACACCAGTAACGGTTGCAGCTTCTTCGTAAGCTTTTTCCAGCGTGATCCAAGCTTCGTGACGTTTAGCTTTTTCACGGGACAGCAGGGTTTCGCCGAAGCCGTCTTCTACTGCATCCAGAGCAACGTCAACTTCGTCACCAACCTGGATTTCCAGCTCGCCCTGGGCGTTTTTGAACTGCTCTGCCGGGATGGCGGACTCAGATTTCAGACCGGCGTCAACCAGTACTACGTCTTTGTCGATAGCAACAACAACACCACGAACGATGGAACCCGGGCGGGTTTCGATTTCTTTTAAGGATTCTTCAAACAGTTGAGCAAAAGATTCAGTCATGTTTAATCTTCAGGTTTCATATTTAACGTCCACCTGGCTCCATGCCGGATGGGGTTGTTTAACATACCCGCTGTCAATCCATTGCAACGGGGGTACTGCAAATTCGGTCGCACTTATGCGAGAGCCAGTTTTTGGCGCGCGTATTGTAACGCTTTTTCAATCACTTGCTCAATGCTTAATCGGGTTGAATCCAAAACTAAAGCATCAGCAGCGGGAACCAGCGGCGCTACAGCACGGTTGCGATCACGATCATCGCGTTCTTCGATCTCGGCCAAAAGGCGTTCAAAGTTAACACTAAAGCCCTTCTCCTGCAACTGTAGCATACGTCGATGCGCACGTTCTTGCGAGGAGGCGTCCAGAAAAATTTTCACCGGCGCATCCGGGAACACCACGGTTCCCATATCGCGTCCGTCGGCGATCAGGCCTGGCGCTTCGCGGAAGGCTCGCTGGCGGCGTAAAAGCGCTTCGCGCACACGGGGAAATGCAGCCACCTGGGATGCGGCATTTGCCACTTCCTGAGTGCGGATTTCACCACTGACATCTTCGCCTTCCAGGATAACTTCCAGATTGCCGTCTGTTGAGATAAAACGCACATCCAGATGCGACGCAAGCGGTACCAGAGCATCTTCAGAAGTCACATCAACATGATGATGCAACGCCGCAAGAGCCAGTACACGGTAGATCGCGCCTGAATCTAACAGATGCCACTGCAATGCTTCCGCCATTGCCTTGCACAAGGTGCCTTTACCTGCACCACTTGGGCCATCAATGGTAATAACCGGGGCAATTGCCGTCATCTTTTTCTCCTTAAACGGGCATACGTTAACGTGAACGCCGCGCATTATACGCGCCAACGTCTACGAACGTTATCTTTGTGTGAAAAATACAGACTCATTGAAGCTGAGTGTAGAATAAATGGGCAATCGGAGATGTCAGAATGTGCCGCACCCGAAAGTGCGGCAATAAAATCAGGCAGGTGTACTAATACGAGCCAGCTGTTCGAAGTAATCCGGGAAGGTTTTCGCGGTACATTTTGGGTCAAGAATAGTCACCGGCGTGTCAGACAGCGCCACCAGCGAGAAACACATCGCCATACGGTGATCGTTGTAGGTCGCGATGTCCGCAAATTGCAATGTTGCAGGCGGGGTGATGCGTATAAAATCATGCCCCTCTTCCACTTCCGCGCCCACTTTGCGTAACTCCGTCGCCATCGCGAACAGACGATCGGTCTCTTTGACGCGCCAGTTGTAGATATTACGTAATGTCGTGGTGCCTTTCGCAAACAGCGCCGCCGTTGCAATGGTCATCGCCGCATCAGGAATATGGTTCATATCCATACCCACTGCGTTCAACTCGCCGTGAGTACAGGCAATAAAATCGTCGCCCCATGTAATGGTCGCACCCATTTTCTCCAGTACATCGGCAAAACGAATATCACCCTGCATGCTGTTGCGGCCAATCCCGGTAACTTTTACCGTACCACCTTTAATGGCGCCCGCCGCGAGGAAATAGGAAGCGGAAGAAGCATCGCCTTCAACCAGGTATGCACCCGGTGACTGATACTGCTGCTGCCCCTTCACGACAAAGCGCTGGTAGTTTTGATTTTCAATTTCAACACCAAACGTTTTCATCAGGTTCAGTGTGATATCAATGTAAGGTTTGGATACCAGGTCACCTTTAATTGCGATCGTCGTATCCTGCGGCGCCAGCGGCGCAGTCATCAGCAGCGCAGTGAGGAACTGGCTGGAAACGCTACCGTCTACCTCAACCTGGCCTCCGGTAAAGCCACCGCGCAGACGTAAAGGTGGATAGTTTTCCTGCTCCAGGTATTCAATATTCGCTCCGCCCTGGCGCAGTGCGTCAACCAGGTGGCCAATCGGGCGCTCCTTCATGCGCGGTTCACCCGTCAACACGATATCATTGCTGCCCAGGCACAGAGCGGCGGCCAGCGGGCGCATTGCGGTTCCGGCGTTGCCAAGGAACAGCTCTACAGCGCCTTCGGCATGCAGCGGACCACCATTCCCCGTAATTTCACAGCGGGTACGATCGGCCGAAAGGGTATAGCTAATCCCCAACGCATTAAGCGCATTCAGCATATGGCGGACATCATCACTGTCCAGCAGGTTTGTCAGGACAGTGGTGCCATTTGCTAATGCAGCCAGCAGCAAAGCGCGGTTAGAAACACTTTTGGAACCAGGTAGATTGATGGTGCCATCCACCCGCGCAATGGGTTGTAACGTCAGGGATTCCATGAAACTCAACTCTCAAAAACAGACATAAAAACCCCACAGGCTGGCTGTGGGGATGAAAAGTACAGCAGATTAGCCGCGGCGACGCTCGAAATCGACCATGAAATCGGTCAGTGCTTTTACGCCTTCCAGCGGCATAGCATTGTAGATGGACGCACGCATACCGCCGACCACACGATGCCCTTTCAGCGCGTGCAGGCCCGCAGCAAAAGACTCTTCCAGGAAGAGTTTATCGAGCGCGCTGTCAGCCAACTGGAACGGGACGTTCATACGTGAACGGTTCGACTTCGCCACATCGTTGCGGTAGAAATCGCTGTTATCAATCACGCCGTACAGCAGTTCTGCTTTTTGCTGGTTAATTTTATCCATTGCGCTGACACCGCCCTGTTTTTTCAGCCATTTAAAGACCAGGCCTGACAGATACCAGGCAAAGGTCGGTGGCGTGTTAAACATGGAGTCGTTGTCATTCAGTACGGTATAGTCAAGGATCGACGGGCAAGACACGTGGGCTTTGCCCAGTAAATCTTCGCGTACGATGACAATGGTCAGCCCCGCAGGACCAATATTTTTCTGCGCCCCGGCATAGATAACGCCATAGCGGCTAACATCAAGCGGCGCGGAAAGAATGGTAGAAGACAGATCCGCCGTCACCACCACATTGCTGGCAAAATTCGGCGTTTCATCAATCGCGATACCGTCGATGGTTTCGTTCGGGCAATAGTGCAGATACGCCGCGTTGTCAGAAAGCTGCCATTCGCTCATCGGCTTCACAGCGCGCAGGCCGTCAACGGTGACTTTGGCATCAATAACGTTTGGCGTGCAGTATTTTTTCGCTTCTTTAATTGCACTGGCGGCCCAATAACCGGCATCGACGTAATCCGCGGTGGTTTTATCACCCAGAATATTTAACGGGATACCCGCGAACTGCCCGCGACCACCGCCATGGCAGAACAACACTTTATAGTTGGAGGGGATACTGAGAAGATCGCGAAAATCCTGCTCCGCTTCCTCTGCAACCTGGATAAACTCTTTGCCTCGGTGGCTAATTTCCATCACCGACGTGCCAAGACCGTTCCAGTCACAAAGATCCTGTTGAGCCAGTTTAAGTACTTCCGCCGGAAGCATTGCCGGACCTGAACTAAAATTGAAGACCTGAGCCATTTCCCCTCACCACGTTGTGTTGTTATCCAATCAACATCCTGTCGTTTACGATAATTCCTGTGACAGACATTGGTATAAGTTATTCCTGTGGATATCGGTTTTATCATTCAGTGACACGCGCCGCAATGGGTAAAACTGGCCAGGGCAAAAATGAGCGATGCGTCACACAACAGAATCTATCGGATTGACGGATAAAAACCGAGATTTTCGCTATCAGGAGGTGCGTTTTGCCCAGCCGACCTGCGACCATTCTGGTTTTGCATAGCGCAGAGATATATAAAGAAAGAAGCTCCCCTTCCCTTCAGCAGATAGTCCGCAGACATTCGACTGGACACGCTACGGTGTGAATCAAAGGCTTTATTTACGCCGAGGCTCCGGCGGCGATAGCGCCATTCATTGAAAACCCGTATCATTGCGCGCTTTCCGTACGACAAAAGTGATTTTCATGACGCAAACATTTATCCCCGGCAAAGATGCCGCACTGGAAGATTCCATCGCTCGCTTCCAGCAAAAATTACTCGACCTCGGTTTTCAAATTGAAGAAGCCTCATGGTTGAACCCCGTTCCTAACGTCTGGTCTGTACATATTCGCGACAAAGAATGCGCGCTGTGCTTTACCAACGGTAAAGGTGCGACGAAAAAAGCGGCGCTGGCCTCCGCACTGGGCGAATATTTTGAGCGTCTGTCCACGAATTACTTCTTTGCGGATTTCTGGCTGGGCGAAACCATCGCTAACGGCCCGTTCGTACATTACCCGAACGAAAAATGGTTCCCACTGACTGAAGATGATGACGTACCTGAAGGTTTGCTGGATGCGCGTCTGCGTGCATTCTACGATCCAGACAATGAACTGACCGGTAGCATGCTTATCGATCTGCAATCCGGCAATGAAGAACGCGGCGTTTGCGGCCTGCCGTTTACCCGTCAGTCAGATAATCAGACCGTTTACATTCCGATGAACATTATCGGTAACCTGTACGTATCTAACGGTATGTCTGCGGGTAACACACCGAATGAAGCCCGCGTTCAGGGGCTGTCTGAAGTTTTTGAGCGCTATGTGAAGAACCGCATTATCGCGGAAAGCATCAGCCTGCCGGAAATTCCGGCTGAAGTGATGGCGCGTTACCCGGCAGTCGTTGAATCCATTGCAAAGCTGGAAGCCGAAGGATTCCCAATCTTCGCGTACGACGGCTCGCTGGGCGGCAAATACCCGGTTATCTGCGTTGTCCTGTTCAACCCGGCTAACGGCACCTGTTTTGCCTCTTTCGGCGCGCACCCGGATTTCGGTGTTGCACTGGAGCGTACCGTCACGGAACTGTTGCAGGGCCGAGGTCTGAAAGATCTTGACGTCTTCACTCCCCCAACATTCGACGATGAAGAAGTGGCTGAGCACACTAACCTCGAAACGCACTTCATCGATTCCAGCGGTCTGATTTCCTGGGATCTGTTCAAGCAGGATGCCGATTACCCGTTCGTTGACTGGAATTTCTCCGGTACAACGGAAGAAGAGTTCGCCACCCTGATGGCGATCTTCAAAGCGGAAGATAAAGAAGTCTACATAGCCGACTACGAGCATCTGAGCGTTTACGCTTGCCGCATTATCGTCCCGGGCATGTCTGACATCTACCCAGCAGAAGATTTGTGGTTAGCCAACAACAGCATGGGAGCGCACCTGCGTGAGACCATTCTCTCTCTGCCAGGCAGCGAATGGGAAAAAGAAGACTACCTCAACCTGCTCGAACAGCTGGATGAAGAAGGATTTGACGACTTCACTCGCGTACGTGAGCTGCTGGGTTTGGCGACCGGTGCGGATAATGGCTGGTATACCCTGCGCATTGGCGAGCTCAAAGTAATGCTGGCTCTGGCGGGAGGTGACCTTGAGCAGGCACTGATCTGGACGGAGTGGACGATGGAATTTAACGCATCCGTCTTTAGTGCTGAACGCGCAAACTATTATCGTTGCCTGCAAACTCTGCTGCTGTTGTCACAGGAAGAGGACCGCCAGCCGCTGCAGTATCTTAACGCATTTGTTCGTATGTACGGTGCAGAGGCAGTTGAAGCAGCAAGTGCTGCAATGAGCGGAGAAGCGCCATTCTACGGATTACAAACGGTTGATAGCGATCTGCAGGCTTTCCCGGCACATCAGTCTCTGTTGAAAGCCTATGAGAAGCTGCAACGCGCGAAAGCGGCACACTGGTCAAAATAGTGGCAAACAGCCCGCGTTGAGTAGGCTAAACGTATTGTCTGGGCTATATTACGGGGCGCTTTAAGCGCCCTGTTTTTTATTTTTGTCTACTCAAAAATAAATGTAAAGGCAAGGTTAAATATTAGTAGTTGATATTAAAAATTTTGGTTTATTAATATCGCTATTTATCTCAATTACTCCATTTTAATTAACCGTCCACCTGGAGGCATAAAGAAAAAATTCAACTCACTTTATAATTTTTAAAATTTATTTTTATATGGATAATCAACAAGTTACACCGTAATTGCATAAAAACCATGCGTCTTACGGGCCTATAAGCCAGGCGAGATATGATCTATATCAAATTCTCATCTATAATGCTTTGTTAGTATCTCGTCGCCGACTTAATAAAGAGAGAGTTAGTGTGAAAGCTGACAACCCTTTTGATCTTATACTTCCTGCTGCTATGGCCAAAGTTGCCGAAGAAGCAGGCGTCTATAAAGCAACGAAACATCCGCTTAAGACGTTCTATCTGGCAATTACTGCCGGTGTGTTCATTTCAATTGCCTTTGTTTTCTATATCACTGCCACAACCGGTACCGGCACAATGCCTTTCGGCATGGCAAAGTTGGTGGGTGGTATCTGCTTTTCCCTGGGGCTGATCCTTTGCGTTGTCTGCGGCGCTGACCTCTTCACTTCAACCGTACTGATTGTCGTCGCTAAAGCCAGTGGTCGTATTACCTGGGGTCAGTTAGCGAAGAACTGGCTTAACGTTTATGTCGGTAACCTGATTGGTGCGCTGATCTTTGTGTTACTCATGTGGCTTTCTGGCGAGTATATGACCGCCAACGGCGCGTGGGGACTCAACGTCCTGCAAACTGCCGACCACAAAGTGCACCATACTTTTGTTGAAGCTGTAAGCCTGGGTATTCTGGCTAACCTAATGGTGTGTCTGGCCGTCTGGATGAGCTACTCTGGTCGCAGCCTGATGGACAAAGCGTTTATCATGGTATTACCGGTCGCAATGTTTGTTGCCAGCGGTTTTGAGCACAGTATCGCAAACATGTTTATGATCCCTATGGGTATCGTAATACGCGATTTCGCCACCCCGGAATTCTGGACCGCTGTCGGTTCTTCTCCGGAGAATTTTTCTCACCTGACCGTGATGAATTTCATCACCGATAACCTGATTCCGGTTACGATCGGTAACATTATCGGCGGCGGTTTGTTGGTCGGGTTGACATACTGGGTCATTTATCTGCGTGGTAACGATCATCATTAATCTGTTGATGCTCATTACACGCAGTAAATAAAAAATCCACTTAAGAAGGTAGGTGTTACATGTCCGAGCTTAATGAAAAGTTAGCCACAGCCTGGGAAGGTTTTACCAAAGGTGATTGGCAGAATGAAGTAAACGTCCGTGACTTCATTCAGAAAAACTACACTCCGTATGAGGGTGACGAGTCCTTCCTGGCTGGCGCAACTGAAGCGACCACTGCACTGTGGGACAGCGTAATGGAAGGCGTTAAACAGGAAAACCGCACTCACGCGCCTGTTGACTTTGACACCTCCGTTGCTTCTACCATCACTTCTCACGACGCTGGCTACATCAACAAAGCGCTCGAGAAAATTGTTGGTCTGCAGACTGAAGCTCCGCTGAAACGTGCGATTATCCCGTTTGGCGGTATCAAAATGGTTGAAGGTTCCTGCAAAGCGTACAATCGCGAACTGGACCCGATGCTGAAAAAAATCTTCACCGAATACCGTAAAACCCACAACCAGGGTGTATTCGATGTTTATACCAAAGACATTCTGAACTGCCGTAAATCCGGTGTTCTGACTGGTCTGCCAGATGCGTATGGCCGTGGCCGTATCATCGGTGACTACCGTCGCGTTGCGCTGTACGGTATCGACTACCTGATGAAAGACAAATACGCTCAGTTCGTCTCTCTGCAATCAGACCTGGAAAATGGCGTAAACCTGGAAGCGACTATCCGTCTGCGTGAAGAAATCGCTGAACAGCACCGCGCTCTGGGTCAGATCAAAGAAATGGCGGCTAAATATGGCTGCGATATCTCTGGTCCGGCTACCAACGCTCAGGAAGCTATCCAGTGGACTTACTTCGGCTACCTGGCCGCGGTTAAATCTCAGAACGGTGCAGCAATGTCCTTCGGTCGCGTATCCACCTTCCTGGATGCTTACATCGAACGTGATATCAAAGCGGGCAAAATCACCGAGCAAGACGCTCAGGAAATGATTGACCACCTGGTCATGAAACTGCGTATGGTTCGTTTCCTGCGTACTCCTGAATATGATGAACTGTTCTCCGGTGACCCGATTTGGGCAACTGAATCTATCGGTGGTATGGGCGTTGACGGCCGTACTCTGGTTACCAAAAACAGCTTCCGCTTCCTGAACACCCTGTACACCATGGGTCCTTCTCCGGAGCCGAACATCACTGTTCTGTGGTCTGAAAAACTGCCTCTGAACTTCAAGAAATTCGCCGCTAAAGTGTCCATCGACACCTCTTCTCTGCAGTACGAGAACGATGACCTGATGCGTCCGGACTTCAACAACGACGACTACGCTATCGCTTGCTGCGTAAGCCCAATGGTTGTTGGTAAACAAATGCAGTTCTTCGGTGCGCGTGCAAACCTGGCGAAAACCATGCTGTACGCAATCAACGGCGGCGTTGATGAAAAACTGAAAATGCAGGTTGGTCCTAAATCTGAACCGATCAAAGGCGACGTTCTGAACTTCGACGAAGTTATGGACCGCATGGATCACTTCATGGACTGGCTGGCTAAACAGTACGTCACTGCACTGAACGTTATCCACTACATGCACGACAAGTACAGCTACGAAGCCTCTCTGATGGCGCTGCACGACCGTGACGTTATCCGCACCATGGCGTGTGGTATCGCTGGTCTGTCCGTTGCTGCTGACTCCCTGTCTGCAATCAAATATGCGAAAGTTAAACCGATTCGTGACGAAGACGGCCTGGCTGTTGACTTCGAAATCGAAGGCGAATACCCGCAGTTCGGTAACAACGACTCTCGCGTAGATGACATGGCGGTTGACCTGGTAGAACGTTTCATGAAGAAAATTCAGAAACTGACTACTTACCGTAACGCTATCCCGACTCAGTCTGTTCTGACCATCACTTCTAACGTTGTGTATGGTAAGAAAACTGGTAACACCCCAGATGGTCGTCGTGCTGGCGCGCCGTTCGGACCGGGTGCTAACCCAATGCACGGCCGTGACCAGAAAGGTGCTGTTGCCTCTCTGACCTCCGTAGCTAAACTGCCGTTTGCTTACGCGAAAGATGGTATCTCTTACACCTTCTCTATCGTTCCGAACGCTCTGGGTAAAGACGACGAAGTTCGTAAGACCAACCTGGCTGGTCTGATGGATGGTTACTTCCACCATGAAGCGTCCATTGAAGGTGGTCAGCACCTGAACGTGAACGTCATGAACCGTGAAATGCTGCTGGATGCGATGGAACATCCGGAAAAATATCCGCAGCTGACCATCCGTGTTTCTGGCTACGCAGTACGTTTTAACTCCCTGACTAAAGAACAGCAGCAGGACGTTATTACTCGTACCTTCACTCAGACCATGTAATTGGTTTTGACTGAAATCGTACTTTAAAAAGCGTACAATAAAGGCTCCACGTAAGTGGGGCCTTTTTAATAGCCTGCTTTGTCAGCTATCTATACTTATATACTCGATGGATTTCGAGTTGCATTGAGGCAGCAACGGAGTGAATCCCCTGGAGCGTACAGGAGTACGTGACTGGGGTGAGCGAAGGAAGCTAACAAAGATGCAGCTTGAAAGACGAAAAGTATGGATAGCAGCCAAAACAGACTCGACACAGTTAATAACTGTGCACTAACACTGGCCCCGGATGGGCCACACCTGGAGAAACACCGCAATGTCAGTTATTGGTCGCATTCACTCCTTTGAATCCTGTGGCACTGTTGATGGCCCGGGCATCCGCTTTATTACCTTCTTTCAGGGCTGCCTGATGCGCTGCCTGTATTGCCACAACCGTGACACATGGGATACGCACGGCGGTAAAGAAGTCACCGTCGATGAATTAATGAAAGAAGTCGTGACCTATCGTCACTTTATGAACGCATCCGGTGGTGGCGTAACAGCATCCGGCGGAGAGGCTATTCTGCAAGCTGAATTCGTCCGTGACTGGTTCCGTGCCTGTAAGAAAGAAGGTATTCATACCTGTCTTGATACTAACGGTTTTGTCCGCCGCTACGACCCGGTGATTGATGAGTTGCTGGAAGTGACCGATCTGGTGATGCTCGATCTGAAACAGATGAACGACGAGATCCACCAGAACCTGGTCGGCGTGTCTAACCATCGCACACTGGAGTTTGCCCGTTACCTGTCCAACAAAGATATCAAGGTGTGGATCCGCTATGTTGTCGTACCTGGCTGGTCCGATGATGATGATTCAGCGCACCGTTTGGGCGAATTTACCCGTGATATGGGCAATGTCGAAAAAATTGAACTGCTGCCATATCACGAGTTGGGTAAACACAAATGGGTGGCGATGGGTGAAGAATACAAACTGGATGGCGTGAAGCCGCCGAAAAAAGAGACCATGGAACGCGTCAAAGGCATCCTTGAGCAGTATGGTCACAAAGTGATGTACTAAGTCTTGTGGTGGGTAACGGACCTGTTACCCACCCTATTCCCCTTAACGCCCTCTTCTTGCCAGCAGCGGGAAAATCAATCCCAGTCCAACCAGCACAAACGGCGTCACGATGTTCAGCGTGAGCTGGAATGTCCACTCTGGAGTAAAGGCTTCCATTTTCGGAAAGATCCCCGTGAGGCAGGCAAACGCAGTAAACGCAAAACACCAAATTCCCACGGTCATCGCAAGCGTTCGGTTACGAATGAAGACATATTCCGGTTTATATTTCTGCGCCAGACGAATAACGGCAATAAATGCCACAAACACCCACAGATAGCGCAGAGGCATCACCACTGAATTCAGATTCAGTAGCCATTTATACAAATTGTTCATGTCACCGATACCCAGCGTTGGCAACATAATCAAAATGGCCACCAGCACCAGTGTCAGAATATAGCCATTCACCGGTGTACCAGAGGCATTGGTTTTACACAGGCTTTCAGGAATATATTTGCGATCGGCATCGCCCAGTAAAACTTTAAGCGGCGCATCAATAGAAAACACCAACGCCGCAATTTGACCTAACGTGTTGGCAACGGCATAAATAACCATCAATGTGTTACCCATGCCGTAATACTCCCCGAGCTTCTGGAAAGCGTAATACTGGCCATTAGTCATTAAGTCATCAGGAATATGCTGAGAGTCAAACATCATCCCCATTGCCAGAGAACCCAGGATTGCACACACCGCCACCATAACCGCCAGAACTAACATCCCTTTCGGGAACTCTTTGCCAGGGTTACGCGTCTGGTTAACGTATGGAGAGATTTTCTCTGCGCCACCGACCGCAAAGACCAGCATCGAGATCGTTGTGATATAGGTAAAATCGATATGCGGGATAAAAGATTCCCAGGTGATATTGGTTGTGGCGATCTGCACATCAGTAATCGCCGGAGCGGTGACGGCCATTACGACATACAGAATGGACATCACAAACATCGCGATCCCCGCAACCGATCCAACGATTTTAAGCGATTTCATGCCACGGGATGCAACCCACATGAAAAAGACAAACAGCGCTAACGTCAGCCCCTGCAACGCCACCACGGTGTACTCTTTAATCAGCGAACCATCGCCTTTCAGCGCCCATCCCAGAGCAATCAGAATAGCCTGTGGCTTTTGCGCCAGATAAGGGATATGCACCACCCAATAGGTCCACGCGGCGAGATAAGCCAGTCCCGGTCCCATTGTGTGTTTAATCCAGGTACTAACCCCACCTTTACCATCTTTAAACGTGGAGCCAAGTTGTCCGACAATCAGTGCATAAGGGATAAAATAGAGGGCGAAAATAAATATCCATGAAGAGACAACCACTAATCCCTGATTAGCATAGTTGTTTACAACATTACCGAATCCCCATACGGTAATAAAAGACATCAATGCGATGTTGTACCACCGCAATTGTTTTTCCTGCACACTTGCCATTGGCGATCCTTCGTAGACGCTATTTTTGATAATCAATAAATGAAGCGAGGGATTATGCGCGGTAAAATGGACAAGCGGAAACGGCAGGATGTAAAACTATAATCTTCTGCACATTTTATTTTCAGGAAAGAATAGCGATGATCAAATAAAACAGGCTCCCATAAAGTATACATAAACAGCATGTATGGGAACCTGTTTTTATCCTGTTAAATCAGATCAGATATGTGCCACAGAATTCGGGGTATGCCCTGTCTTACGCAGCAGCATCAGTAAATAAATAAACGATACGCTGGCAATCATGATAAACAGTAAACTGTCAGAATAATTTTGCATCAGCATTGCGGTAAATGACGGCCCAAGCAGGCTACCCACGGTATAGCTTAATAACAATGCCTGGTTCATAGCGACCAACTGATGATGTTCTACTTTCTCGCAGGCCCAGGCCATCGCAACCGGATAAAGAGTGAAACCTGCCGCGCCCAGCATAAACAATGCAGGTGCCATCGCCGCCTGATTCAGCATAGCGATACTCCCGACGATCACTACAAAGACCTGGACGCGCAAAACCAGCAGACGACCTAACTTATCGGCCAGACGACCAATTGGCCATTGTCCCAGAATACCTGCACTGACCAGTACCGCCATCCAGAAACCAATGCTGGCATTGCTGGCGCCCTGATGGTTGAGGTACAGCGGCATCAGGCCATACAGCGACCCCAGCACAATCCCGGAGATAATGCAGCCATTAACCCCCAGACGAGCCTGGCGAAGCTTCAGCATAGAGACAATGGGGGTTGACTGTTGTTCATCACCCTGCTGATTCACAATGCGGGTAAAGAGCAGCGGTAATACCCCTGCAAGAATAGTGCCGGTCACCCACGGCAGAACATTCATTAATTCTGTCGAGACTTTACTGACCAATAATTGACCTAAAAATGTCCCCACGTAATAGACCATCATATAGGCGGCAAGTAAGCGTCCGCGGTTACGCGACGTCCCGCTGCACATCAACGCGCTTTCCACCACCACCCAGATCATGGCACAACCGATACCCGCAATAAAACGCCAGGTCATCCAGCTCCAAAAACCTACCATGACGCCCAGCCCGACACAGCCCGCGGCAAAAATAAGCGAAGCGATGTAATAGCTGCGGTTAAAACCGAGGTGTTTAATTAAGTACCCGGTCAGTAACGTCCCAACCAGATTTCCGGTGAAATAAGACGAACTGACCACTCCTACCTGCCAGGTTGGCAGATTTTCATGGGCGAGCCAAAGCGGGACGAGCGTGTTTAACACGGCGATCGCCAGGGTCAACAGAAGCAGCCCGCACAGCAATAGCATGACGGGACGGGTATAGGTGGACATGAATAAAAACCGTGAGGAAGTTCAAATTTCATGCGCATCATGCCACTGCAAAAAACATTGTCAATCGGCGCAATCAGGGGCCTGAGGCGCTTTCAGGAGGATCGATTCGTATTACTGATTCTTAACGCGGATTGATAAAAAATGGGAAAATACATCTATTTGTTTTAATTGATCTAAAACAAAATTGCCCCGCTACGTTCAGTCGAAAAAATTCATGGATAATCGGCATCTTTTATTTGTGGGATGACCGTATTAACGCCTTATCCGACCTACACATTCAGCACTGTAATGTGCAGGCCGGGCAAGCGCGATGCCATTCGGCATTTTCAGGTTAGCTGGCGACCGCCATGCCGACGGTCATATGCAGACCATAGAACACGCCGCGGCCAATCAGCTCACCGACTAACAGCAGAATAAACGCGACGGACAGCATCGGTATTGCCGGCTGGTAGCCTTTCACCTGCGGAACAATCCAGCAGCACAACGCTAAAGCCAGTGCCACAATCCGCCATGCCATCAGCGAACCGTAATCGGGCACCAGCGCAGATGCCTGCTGAATTGAGCTGTGGATTGTCGCCAGCTCGGCCCCCTGCATCACGGACATGATGCCGCTCACGACCAGCGCAAGCACTGAAATAGCAGGCAGCAGTCGCATCGCCCAGCCGTCAATTCCGGCAATGCGTAGTAGCAGATATCCCAGCAGCGGCCCTCCCATGAACAACGTCAGGAAGAATCCAATCGGCGTCCAGACACTATACCAGGTAGGCACCGTATCAATAGTGTTATATACGCGCACCATCATCCAGACAAAAACGACGCCCAGCACCATGGTGAGAACTAACCACAGATTGCGTAATGCTGGCGACATTTTTTTCAACACCGCCAGTAGCCAGCCAAGACCACCAACGGCAAAGAAGAGCGAGCCGCTGGCGATTTCGTTACTCAGCGCGGAAGAGCCGACACGGTTGAGGGAGTTAAACGCCCGCATCGGTGAGCCCAGATGAAGCATGGAAGCAATAAAACCGATGCCCATCAATACCCACAGGCCAAACATGCAGGCAATCACACGCTGTTGTGAATCAGGGCGTAAGTCCCCTTTCATCAGCGCCAGCGCCAGAACGATAAAGCCACCAACCACACACTGCCCGAAAACAGTGAAGATCATCAGCGGCCATTCATGCCATCCACTTCCCATCTTACACCTCCTTCGGATTCGCCAGATAACCCGTGGTATCCCCGGTCGG
>NZ_SZXJ01000038.1 GCF_005281345.1 Citrobacter sp. wls619 | reverse complement strand
AACTGTCCAACATTATGGGGTCAGTTCAACAATGTCTCCGGTTTTTCGATGTCAGATTAGATTATTACGCGATATCTTCATCGTACTGCGGTACCGGGTTGCGGAAACTCTTGGTCACACAAGCCAGGTAGATCAGGCCAATACCAGCCCAGATCAGCCCCAGAACCATAGAGCTCTCTTCCAGGTTCACCCACAGCGCACCCACGGTCAGCGCACCGCACATCGGCAGGAACAGATACTGGAAGTGGTCTTTCAGCGTCTTGTTACGCTTCTCACGGATCCAGAACTGGGAGATTACCGACAGGTTAACGAAGGTAAACGCCACCAGCGCACCAAAGTTAATCAGCGCCGTCGCCATAACCAGGTCGAAGTTGATTGCCAGCAGGGCAATCGCGCCAACCAGGATGATGTTCATGGACGGAGTACGCCATTTCGGGTGTACATAACCGAAGAAACTTTTCGGGAATACACCGTCACGCCCCATCACGTACATCAGACGCGCTACGCCTGCATGCGCCGCCATCCCGGATGCCAATACGGTAATGGTGGAGAAAATCAGCGCGCCAACCTGGAAGAACTTACCGGCTACGTACAGCATAATTTCAGGCTGTGAAGCATCCGGGTCCTTGAAGCGAGAGATGTCCGGGAAGTACAGCTGCAACAGATAGGTGGAGACAATAAAGATCAGGCCACCGATCAGCGCGGTCAGGAAAATTGCACGCGGGATCACACGCTCAGCATCCTTGGTCTCTTCAGAGAGGTTGCTGATACCGTCGAAACCAGTGAACGAGAAGCACAGGATAGTGGCCCCCGTGATCATTGGAATCACGTGCGCATCACCTGACCAGAACGGACGGCTGCTCACCAGCGTACCCGCACCTTCCCCTTCGAACACGCCATAAACGACCATGCCGAGGATCACCGCAATCAACACGACCTGCAACAGCACGATCACGGTGTTGAAGTTCGCGACAGATTTGAGGCTGCGCAGGTTAAAAGCAGTCATAAAGGCCACCAGTGCTACCACGAAAATCCATGACGGTATCGACGGCACCAGCGCTTCAAAATAGATTTTCGCCAACAGAATGTTGATCATCGGTGCGAACAGGTAGTCCAGCAGTGATGACCAACCCACCATAAAGCCAACGGTCGGGCTAATGGATTTCTGGGCGTAAGTGTAGGCAGAGCCTGCAGACGGATAGCGACGCACCAGTTTACCGTAGCTCAGTGCGGTAAAAAGGATGGCGATCAGTGCAAAGGCGTAAGCTGTCGGGACGTGACCATCGGTCATTCCTGATACGATACCGAATGTATCGAACAGCGTCATCGGCTGCATATAGGCAAGGCCCATCATGACAACCGGAACCAGCGTAAGCGTTTTACGTAATTCCACGCGAGAGGTGTTTGGAGTAGCGTTATGCGACATGGTTATCCTCCATTACGGCGGAAACCGTCGCGTAAGCAAAAAATTGCCCCATTTTTTGTTAATCCTCAGCGACAACAACTGTCGATTTTTAAGTAAGTATCTATCCGGTACGAAGCCCGGCCTCTTTTATGAATGATTGGTTTGATGCAAAAAAATAACCGACGCGTATTAAAACGTCGGTTAATCTCATTTTTTGCAAGCGGCGCATTGTGCCCTAAATTAGGGCGAAATGACAAGAGAATGAGAGCCTCGTCAAAAAATATTTTTTCCTAACTGATTGATTTATCGACAACCGTTTTTACATAGACCCCCGCGATAGCACTATTTGCTAAAATTTCATCCCGCCACCATGCACTGGCTAATCCCGCGGTCTGCTCGTTCCAGCCAATCCACACGGGTTCAAACAAAATTTGCGCGACAACTTTCTTCTCAATCAGGGCCCCGCTGTCCAGAAATCGTTGTGCCAGATAGCGCGGAATATAACCACATCCCAGGCCACTTATCTGCAGTTCCAGTTTGGTTTTGAAGTCAAAAACGGTGATGGCTTCCTGATCGTCAAGAAGCTGAGAAGCCGATACGTTCGCGGGATGCACATTATCGCCGACCACAATGGCGCGAAAACGTTTGATCGTCCGGCGACTCAACGGTTCCGGCTCCTGCGCCAATGGATGATGGGGGGCAACAACAAAAGCCTGTTCAAGCACACCCAGACGCGCAAAACCAAAGTCACTCGCTGTGGGTGGGTCACGCATGGCACCCACAATGATATCGGCCCGGCCCTGAATCAGGGCATCCCAGGAGCCGCCCAGTACACCATTGATAAATTTAAGACGCGTCACGCTGTGGTGTTGATAGAAAGCTTCGATGAGCGGGGCAAGAAGCGAAAAGGGAAAGGTATCGTCTACGCCGATAACCAGTTCATTCTCCCAGCCTTCATGCAGTTTGATGGCCTGCTTTTCAAGTTCGCGCACGGTATGTAATACCTCGCGTCCCTTTTCCAGCAGCATCTGTCCGGTACGGGTAAATTTGGCCCGGTGTCCACTACGATCCAACAACTGAATATTGAGATCGCTTTCCAGTTTGTGGACGGTATAACTCAGCGCTGACGGCGTCTTAAACAATTTTGCGGACGCCGCCGCGAAACTCCCCTCTTTCTCTAACGCATCAAGAATGATCAGAACATCCAGCAGTGGTTTCATACTCGCCCCCTGGCGGTATACAGCGACACTCTGCTGATCTGTCACTCCATCGGCATCACCAGCGGATCGGGATACTGGTACTCAAATCCAAGCTCATTACAAATTCGGTTGCCATCAATGACTTTACCTTTACCGTTATCCACTCCGTCCCGGAAATCCGGTGGTTCCATCCCCAACAGACGTGCCATCTGAGGGTAGAACACATTGCGCGCCGGATGCATAGGCGCACATATATTATAGATGTGTCCCCCTTTAGGCGCTTGTAGCAGCAACGTGATAGCAGAAACCACGTCATCCAGATGCACCAGATTGACGCCATGCTGCCCATCAGGTGCAGTTTTACCCGCAAAAAAGCGACCGGGATGTCTGCCCGGTCCCACCAGGCCTGCCAGGCGCAGAATATCTACCGACGTTCCCGGCAAATTGTGCAGCCAGTCTTCGAGTTCTTTCAGGACACGACCACTTGCCGTGACCGGATTGCGTGGTGTGCCCTCTTTCACTGTCCCCTGCACATCACCATAAACCGAGGTAGAGCTGGTAAAAATAATCCGTGGAATACGATACGCCAGCGCACTGTCGACCAGTTCCTGCATTGCCTGCAAATAAAACGTCTCACCCGGGCCACTACGGCGTGCAGGTAGGGTGATGACCAGCGCATCCACATCCATTAGCGCATCGAGATCGTCAGGTTCACAGACCAGTTCAGGCTCCAGGCGCAGCGAGTAGCTTTCAATACCGCTCATTCGGGCCGCTTCCACCCCATCCAATGTGGTTTTGCTGCCGGTAACCTGCCAGCCCCTGGCTGCCAGAGACATGGCTAACGGCATGCCTAACCAACCTAATCCGACAATTGCGACCTTTTTCATGCCTTTTCTCCTGACTTTTGGCCTATAACCCAAGGCTACGCCAGCCCACGGTGGCTGACAATTCATAGTATCAATATGAAATGAATTAATGATCAAAAAAAGCCCTTGCTTTCCGTGGCTAAAGTGGTTTAGGTTAAAAGACATCAAATGAATAAGCATTCATCGAGAAAATTTATGACACGCGCTCAATTTAATCACCATCATCACCATCATCCTGACTAGTCTTTCAGGCGATGTGTGCTGGGAGACATTTAAATCTTCCAGCGGTGCATGAGCGTATGAGAAAGCCCCCGGAAGATTTCTTCCGGGGGCTTTTTTTTGTGCGTGACCCAAACCGATTCAGACAGGATAACGAGGAATAGAGAATGTTAGACAACACCCGCTTGCGCATAGCTATGCAGAAATCAGGCCGTTTAAGCGATGACTCACGCGAATTGCTGGCCCGCTGTGGCATTAAAATTAATCTTCACACCCAGCGTCTGATTGCGATGGCAGAAAATATGCCTATCGATATTCTCCGCGTACGCGATGACGATATCCCGGGTCTGGTCATGGATGGCGTCGTTGATCTCGGCATCATCGGTGAAAACGTGCTGGAAGAAGAACTGCTCAACCGCCGGGCACAGGGTGAAGATCCTCGTTACTTTACGTTACGTCGTCTGGACTTCGGCGGCTGTCGTCTTTCGCTGGCGACCCCGGTAGACGAAGCCTGGGACGGTCCGTCTGCACTGAATGGCAAACGTATCGCCACCTCTTATCCGCACCTGCTCAAACGCTATCTCGACCAGAAAGGGGTTTCGTTCAAATCCTGTTTGTTAAATGGGTCTGTCGAAGTTGCTCCCCGTGCGGGACTTGCAGATGCAATCTGCGATCTGGTCTCCACCGGTGCAACGCTTGAAGCCAACGGCCTGCGTGAAGTGGAAGTCATTTACCGCTCCAAAGCCTGTCTGATTCAGCGCGACGGAGAAATGGCCGATGCTAAGCAACAACTGATTGATAAGCTGCTGACTCGTATTCAGGGGGTTATTCAGGCTCGCGAATCTAAATACATCATGATGCACGCGCCAAGTGAACGTCTGGACGACGTTATCGCCTTGCTGCCAGGCGCTGAACGCCCAACGATTTTGCCACTGGCCGGCGATCAGCAGCGCGTGGCAATGCACATGGTTAGCAGCGAAACCCTGTTCTGGGAAACGATGGAAAAACTGAAAGCGCTTGGCGCCAGCTCCATCCTGGTGCTGCCTATTGAGAAGATGATGGAGTAATTCCACTTATGCTGCCCGGTGGCGCTTCGCTTGCCGGGCCTACAAGACCCGTAGGCCGGATAAACAACGTGCCATCCGGCAAAAAAAGGAAGACGATTATGAGCTTTAATACCATCATCGACTGGAATAGCTGTACTGAAGAGCAGCAAAGTGAATTACTGATGCGCCCGGCAATCTCGGCGTCAGAGAGCATCACCCGTACCGTGAGCGAAATTCTGCATAACGTAAAGTCGCGCGGTGACGCAGCGCTACGTGAATACAGCGCAAAGTTTGATAAAACTAACGTGAATGCGCTGAAAGTCAGTGCTGAAGAGATTGCCGCCGCCGGCGCACGTCTTGGCAATGACCTTAAACAGGCCATGGCAGTCGCCGTGAAAAACATTGAGACGTTTCATAACGCGCAACAACTGCCGGTCGTCGATATTGAAACGCAGCCTGGTGTACGCTGCCAACAGGTTACCCGCCCGGTAAATTCTGTTGGACTGTACATTCCCGGTGGCTCCGCGCCGCTCTTCTCAACGGTGTTAATGCTCGCCACCCCGGCCCGCATTGCAGGCTGTAAAAAAGTGGTGTTGTGCTCTCCCCCACCTATCGCCGATGAAATTCTGTATGCCGCGCAGCTCTGCGGCGTACAGGACGTGTTTAACGTTGGGGGCGCACAAGCGATTGCCGCGCTGGCGTTTGGCAGCGAATCCGTGCCGAAAGTGGACAAAATTTTCGGCCCCGGTAATGCCTTTGTGACCGAAGCCAAGCGTCAGGTTAGTCAGCGTCTGGACGGTGCCGCCATCGATATGCCAGCAGGCCCGTCTGAAGTACTGGTGATTGCCGACAGCGGCGCCACGGCGGATTTCGTTGCCTCTGACTTACTCTCACAGGCCGAACACGGCCCCGATTCCCAAGTGATCCTGTTGACGCCGGATGCCGGTATGGCCAGCCAGGTTGCTGAAGCAGTAGAACGCCAGCTTGCCGCGCTGCCACGCGCTGAAACCGCGCGGCAGGCGTTAAGCGCCAGTCGTCTGATTGTCACCCGCTCTCTCGCGCAATGCGTAGCGATTTCTAATGCGTACGGCCCGGAGCACCTGATCATTCAGACCCGCAATGCTCGCGAACTGGTCGATGACATCACCAGTGCGGGCTCTGTCTTTCTCGGTGACTGGTCACCGGAATCTGCCGGTGACTATGCCTCCGGGACTAACCACGTGCTGCCTACCTACGGCTATACCGCAACCTGCTCAAGTCTTGGACTGGCCGATTTCCAAAAGCGGATGACCGTACAGGAATTATCGCCGCAAGGTTTCTCTGCCCTGGCCGCAACCATCGAAACGCTGGCCGCCGCTGAACGACTGACAGCCCACAAAAATGCCGTTACCCTGCGCGTTAACGCCCTGAAGGAGCAAGCATGAGCACTGACAACATTCTCAGCGTTACTGATTTAGCCCGTAAAAATGTCCGTGAGCTAACACCGTATCAGTCTGCCCGCCGTCTGGGCGGAAATGGCGACGTCTGGCTCAATGCCAATGAGTTCCCCACCGCCGTTGAATTCCAACTGACTCAGCAAACACTGAACCGTTATCCGGAGTGCCAGCCGAAGGCAGTGATCGAGAACTACGCGCAGTATGCAGGCGTTAAGCCAGAGCAGGTACTGGTCAGCCGCGGTGCTGATGAAGGTATCGAGTTGCTGGTACGTGCTTTTTGCGAGCCGGGTAAAGATGCGATTCTCTACTGCCCGCCAACCTATGGCATGTATAGCGTCAGTGCTGAAACCATTGGCGTTGAATGTCGCACCGTACCGACTCTTGCCGACTGGCAACTGGATTTACAGGGTATCGCTGACAAGCTTGATGGCGTGAAAGTGGTTTACGTATGCAGTCCAAATAACCCGACGGGCCAGTTAATTAACCCGCAGGATCTGCGTTCACTGCTCGACATGACGCAGGGCAAAGCCATCGTGGTCGCCGATGAAGCGTATATCGAGTTTTGCCCGCAGGCCACACTGGCGGGCTGGCTATCGGAGTACCCAAACCTGGTGGTACTGCGCACCCTGTCTAAGGCGTTTGCCCTTGCCGGTTTGCGCTGCGGATTTACGCTAGCTAATGAAGACGTTATCAACCTGTTGTTGAAAGTGATCGCGCCTTACCCGCTCTCTACACCGGTGGCAGATATCGCCGCTCAGGCACTAACGCCGCAAGGCATTTCCGCTATGCGTGAGCGCGTGGCGCAGATTCTGCAAGAGCGTCAGTACCTGGTTGATAACCTGAAAACCCTCCGCTGTGTCGAACAAGTTTTCGACTCTGAAACCAACTATGTTCTGGCGCGCTTCACCGCATCAAGCAGCGTATTTAAATCTTTGTGGGATCAGGGCATTATCTTACGAGACCAGAACAAACAACCTTCATTGAGCGGCTGCCTGCGTATTACTGTCGGAACCCGTGAAGAGAGCCAGCGCGTCATTGACGCCTTACGTGCGGAGCAAGTATGAGCCAGAAGTATCTTTTTATTGACCGTGATGGAACCCTGATTTCCGAGCCGCCCAGTGACTTTCAGGTTGATCGCTTCGACAAGCTTGCCTTTGAGCCGGAGGTGGTCCCGGTCTTGCTAAAACTGCAAAAAGCAGGTTTTAAGCTGGTGATGATCACCAACCAGGATGGACTGGGAACACAAAGCTTCCCGCAGGCGGATTTTGACGGTCCGCACAACCTGATGATGCAAATTTTCACTTCACAGGGCGTTATATTTGATGAAGTACTGATCTGCCCGCACCTGCCGGCAGACGCGTGTGATTGTCGTAAACCCAAAGTGAAGCTGGTCGAGCAATACCTGATTGAACAGGTGCTGGATACCGAGAACAGCTACGTGATCGGCGATCGCGCAACCGACATTCAACTGGCGGAAAACATGGGCATCACCGGGTTACGCTATCACCGCGACACGCTGAACTGGGCAATGATCGGTGAGCAGCTAACCAAACGGGATCGCTACGCCCACGTTGAACGTAATACAAAAGAAACGCAGATTGACGTTAAAGTCTGGCTGGACCGCGAAGGCCGCAGCAAAATTAATACCGGGGTCGGCTTCTTTGACCACATGCTGGATCAAATCTCGACCCACGGTGGTTTTCGCATGGAGATAGCCGTCAAAGGCGATCTGTATATTGACGATCACCACACCGTTGAGGATACCGGGCTGGCTCTGGGCGAAGCCTTAAAACTGGCGTTGGGCGATAAACGAGGCATCAACCGTTTTGGTTTTGTGCTGCCGATGGACGAGTGCCTCGCACGCTGCGCCCTGGATATCTCCGGGCGTCCACACCTGGAGTACCGGGCTGAGTTTACCTATCAGCGCGTCGGCGATCTGAGTACGGAGATGATCGAACACTTCTTCCGTTCGCTCTCTTACACCATGGGTGTCACGTTACACCTTAAAACCAAAGGTAAAAATGACCACCACCGCGTGGAAAGTCTGTTCAAAGCCTTTGGCCGCACGCTGCGCCAGGCTATTCGCGTAGAAGGCGACACGCTTCCTTCTTCAAAAGGAGTGCTGTGATGAACGTGGTGATCCTCGACACCGGCTGTGCCAACCTGAACTCGGTGAAATCCGCCGTCGCACGCCACGGCTATGAACCGGTGGTTAGCCGCGATGCGGATGTTGTGCTGCGTGCCGATAAACTGTTTCTGCCTGGTGTGGGTACCGCACAGGCGGCAATGGATCAGCTACACGAGCGTGAGCTGATTGAACTGATTAAAGCCTGCACACAACCTGTACTGGGGATTTGCTTAGGTATGCAGCTGCTTGGTCGGCGCAGTGAAGAAAGCAACGGTGTCTCCCTGCTGGGGATTATTGATCAAGACGTACCCAAAATGACCGATTTTGGTCTGCCGTTGCCGCATATGGGCTGGAACCGTGTCTATCCACAGGCCGGAAACCGCCTTTTCCAGGGCATTGAGGATGGGGCGTATTTCTATTTTGTACACAGCTACGCTATGCCGGTGAACCCATGGACTATTGCGCAATGCAACTACGGTGAGCCCTTCACCGCAGCGGTACAAAAGGATAATTTCTTTGGCGTGCAGTTCCACCCGGAGCGTTCAGGTGCCGCTGGCGCGAAGTTGCTGAAAAACTTTCTGGAGATGTAATGATAATTCCGGCATTAGATTTAATCGACGGCACTGTTGTGCGTCTTCATCAGGGCGATTACGCAACGCAGCGTGATTACGGTACCGATCCCCTGCCCCGTTTACAAAGCTATGCCGCACAAGGCGCAAAGGTGCTGCACCTGGTGGACCTGACCGGTGCAAAAGATCCGCAGAAACGGCAAATACCGCTGATTAAAACACTGGTGGCTGGCGTAAACGTACCGGTGCAGGTAGGGGGCGGCGTACGTACTGAAGAAGACGTCGCCGCTTTGCTGGATGCGGGCGTTGCACGTGTGGTTGTCGGCTCGACGGCGGTAAAATCGCCCGAGCGTGTTAAAACCTGGTTCACGCGCTTTGGTGCTGACGCGCTGGTTCTGGCGCTGGATGTGCGGATCGACGAGCTCGGGAATAAACAGGTTGCGGTCAGCGGCTGGCAGGAAGACTCCGGCGTTTCACTGGAAGAACTGGTTGAGGCCTATTTACCCGTCGGTCTGAAGCACGTGCTGTGCACCGATATCTCCCGCGACGGCACGCTGGCTGGCTCAAACGTTGCACTGTACGAAGAAGTCTGTGCGAAATACCCCCAGGTGGCATTTCAGTCATCCGGCGGGATTGGTGGGATTGAAGATGTCGCCGCCCTGCGCGGAACCGGCGTTGGCGGCGTCATTGTGGGTCGTGCTTTGCTGGAAGGTAAATTCACCGTTGAGGAGGCCATCCAATGCTGGCAAAACGCATAATCCCTTGCCTTGATGTTCGTGACGGGCAGGTTGTCAAAGGTGTTCAGTTCCGCAATCACGAGATTATTGGCGATATCGTTCCTCTGGCAAAGCGCTATGCCGATGAAGGCGCAGATGAGCTGGTTTTTTACGATATCACCGCATCGAGCGATGGTCGCGTGGTGGACAAAAGCTGGGTATCATGCGTAGCAGAAGTAATCGACATTCCGTTCTGTGTCGCCGGTGGAATTAAATCACCCGAGGATGCCGCAAAGATACTGTCTTTCGGCGCAGATAAAATTTCTATCAACTCCCCTGCTCTGGCTGACCCAACGTTGATCAGCCGCCTGGCGGATCGCTTTGGCGTGCAATGCATCGTGGTGGGTATCGACACCTGGCATGATGCACAAACCGGGAAGTATCACGTCAATCAGTACACCGGAGATGAAAACCGTACGCGCGTTACACAGTGGGAAACGATCGACTGGGTAACAGAAGTGCAAAAACTGGGCGCCGGTGAAATCGTACTTAATATGATGAATCAGGACGGCGTGCGTAACGGCTACGATCTTGAGCAATTGAAAAAAGTGCGCGAAGTTTGCCACGTTCCGCTGATCGCCTCAGGCGGTGCCGGAACGATGGAGCACTTTCTCGAAGCCTTCAGGGATGCGGATGTCGATGGCGCGCTTGCCGCCTCCGTCTTCCATAAGCAAATTATCAATATTGGCGAATTAAAAGCGTACCTGGCAACACAGGGCGTGGAGATCAGGATATGTTAACCAAGCAACAATGCCGCGAGCTGGACTGGGAAAAAACCGATGGAATGATGCCAGTCGTCGTACAGCATGCGGTTTCCGGTGAAGTGCTGATGCTCGGGTATATGAACCCGGAAGCGCTGGATAAAACGATCGAAAGCGGCAAAGTGACCTTTTTCTCGCGTACTAAACAGCGCCTGTGGACCAAAGGTGAAACCTCTGGTCACTTCCTGAACGTAGTGAGCATTGCACCTGACTGCGACAACGACACCCTGCTGGCGCTGGTTAACCCGATTGGGCCAACCTGTCACAAAGGCACCAGCAGCTGTTTTGGTGAGTCCAGCCACCAATGGCTGTTCCTGTATCAACTGGAGCAACTGCTGGCTGAGCGCAAAACGGCAGATCCCGCCAGCTCCTATACCGCAAAATTGTACGCCAGCGGTACGAAGCGAATTGCCCAGAAAGTTGGAGAAGAAGGTGTTGAGACAGCACTGGCCGCGACCGTGCATGACCGTTTCGAGTTGACCAATGAGGCATCGGACCTGATGTATCACCTGCTGGTTCTGCTGCAGGACCAGGATCTCGATCTAACGACTGTGATTGAGAATTTACGCAAACGCCATCAGTAATAGAACGATACCGGCATCATGCCGGTATCGTTATTTCGCCGGGCGTTTAATCGTTACCGAATAAATCGCGGGTATACACTTTATCAGCGACATCCAGCAGTTCTTCAGCCATCCGATTTGAGATAATAACATCGGCCTCACTTTTGAATTTAGCCAAATCACGCTCAACCCGTGAATGGAAAAAACTCTCGTCTGCTATTACCGGTTCATAAATTATGACCGGGATACCTTTCGCTTTAATGCGCTTCATGATGCCCTGAATAGACGATGCCCTGAAATTATCCGAGCCGCTTTTCATAATCAGTCGATAGATACCGACAACTTTGGGTTTACGCGAAAGAATAGCATCAGCAATAAAATCTTTTCGTGTGCGGTTAGCATCAACGATGGCTGAAATAATATTATTAGGTACAGATTGATAGTTGGCGAGTAATTGCTTTGTGTCTTTTGGCAGACAGTATCCACCATAACCGAATGAAGGATTGTTGTAATGGTTACCAATGCGCGGGTCCAGACAAACCCCTTCGATGATCTGTCGTGCATTAAGCCCCAGGCTTTCTGCATAGCTATCAAGTTCGTTAAAATAGGCAACACGCATTGCCAGATAGGTATTTGCAAAAAGCTTAATGGCTTCAGCTTCAGTAGAATCGGTGAACAGCACCGAGATATCCTGCTTTATTGCCCCTTCCTGTAACAAGGCAGCAAAACGCTCAGCACGAGCAGACCGTTCGCCGATGACAATTCGTGATGGGTATAAGTTATCATACAGCGCCTTTCCTTCGCGCAGGAACTCAGGAGAAAAGATAATATTATCCGAGTTAAATTTCTGTCGCATAGTCTGCGTAAAACCAACGGGCACCGTTGATTTAATCACCATGAGCGCATCAGGATTTATTTCAATCACATCGCTGATAACTGATTCAACGCTGGAAGTATCAAAATAGTTTGTTTTCGGGTCGTAATCTGTCGGCGTTGCAATAATAACAAAATCTGCATTCTGGTAGGCGTCGTACTTGTCCAGCGTGGCTTTGAAATTTATATCGCTTGATTGTAGATACTGTTCAATTTCTTTATCGACTATCGGAGATATCCGATTATTTAGCATCTCGACACGTGAAGGGACAATGTCCAGAGCAATGACCTGATGATGTTGGGCGATAAGAAGACCATTTGACAGGCCAACATATCCGGTACCAGAAATGGTAATTTTCATTTCATGCTCTCAGTATTAACTTAATATTTAATCATGATGTCGTACATCCTGATAAGAGAATAATGTTTTAACGTTTTGTCGAATATTGTGTCAACGAAGGTTAAAACAATTCAGATTTTCTTGATCAGGGTACGCCAGAAATATTAAGTAAAGATTAAGCAATCAACGTAAATCAATCAGATTTAAGATAAAAAAAAGCCCGGTTAGAGAACCGGGCCAGTGACTATCAGAAGACTTATTCCATCCATTCGGTATGGAAAACACCTTCTTTATCAGTACGTTTGTAAGTATGCGCACCGAAGTAGTCACGCTGGGCCTGAATCAGGTTAGCGGGCAATACTTCTGCACGATAGCTGTCGTAATAAGCGACAGCAGCAGAGAATGTCGGAACCGGGATACCATTCTGCACGGCATAGGCTACGACATCACGCAGTGCCTGTTGGTATTCATCGGCAATATTCTTGAAGTACGGGTCGAGCAGCAGGTTCGCGATACCCGGATTTTTAGCGTAGGCATCGGTGATTTTCTGCAGGAACTGCGCACGAATAATACAGCCCGCACGGAAGATTTTTGCAATCTCGCCGTAATTCAGGTCCCAGTTGTGCTCGTCGGATGCGGCACGCAGCTGTGAGAAGCCCTGAGCATAAGAAACAATCTTACCGAGGTACAGTGCACGACGTACTTTCTCAATAAATTCGGCCTTATCACCCGCAAGCTGAGCCTTAGGTCCAGACAGGACTTTAGAGGCAGCAACACGCTGATCTTTCAGCGAAGAGATATAGCGTGCAAACACAGATTCAGTGATCAGAGACAGCGGTTCACCAAGATCCAGAGAGCTTTGGCTGGTCCATTTACCGGTACCTTTGTTTGCCGCTTCATCCAGAATGAAATCCACCAAATATTTACCATCTTCATCTTTTTTGGTGAAGATATCTTTGGTGATGTCGATCAGATAGCTGCTCAGTTCACCGTTATTCCACTCGGTAAAGGTGCTGGCCAGTTCTTCGTTGCTCAGGTTCAGACCACCTTTCAACAATGAATAGGCTTCGGCAATCAGCTGCATGTCACCGTATTCAATGCCGTTGTGCACCATCTTCACATAGTGACCTGCACCGTCGGCACCAATATACGTCACACACGGCTCACCATCTTCAGCAACCGCTGCGATTTTGGTCAGGATTGGCGCGACCAGTTCATAAGCTTCTTTCTGGCCACCCGGCATGATGGATGGGCCTTTCAGCGCACCTTCTTCACCACCAGAGACGCCAGTTCCGATAAAGTTAAAACCTTCAGCGGAGAGCTCACGGTTACGACGGATAGTGTCCTGGAAGAACGTATTACCGCCATCAATGATGATGTCACCTTTATCCAGATAAGGTTTCAGGGAGTCGATAGCTGCATCAGTGCCAGCACCCGCCTTCACCATTAACAGGATACGACGGGGTGTTTCAAGGGATTCAACAAACTCTTTTACCGTATAGTAAGGAACCAGTTTTTTCCCCGGATTCTCGGCGATAACCTCTTCCGTTTTTTCACGTGAGCGGTTGAAAACGGACACGGTGTAACCACGGCTTTCGATGTTGAGCGCCAGGTTGCGCCCCATCACAGCCATACCAACGACGCCGATTTGTTGCTTAGACATTATGTACTCCTGTCAGGTGTGAGTATCACGAGTTAATTTTCTCGCACTCTTGATGAAAGTATATTAACTCAAATGTAGCATTGTTCAGTAAACTGTCACAGCCCCATATTTACCTCAGTATGTCTCTTATATAAGAGCTACTTGCCAGGAATGAATTGGGGAATTGTTGGAGTTAACATATGTATTCAATTTTGCCATCCTGGAATATATTATTCTTTCTCGGGCGTTTTCAAGCATTCAATTTCCAGCTGGAGTATCTTCATCAACTTAGCATTTACTATGCTCGAATCAAATTTTTGTTGGGCAATTTGATAACTTGCATTTCCCATCTGGGGAATCAACTCAGGATTATATAAAAAGCAAAGCATTTTTTCAGCCAATGCTACTGGTGACCGAGGCTCAATTAAAAAACCATTAACACCATCAACAACGGTCTCCCGACACCCGGGTACGTCGCTGGTTATTACAGCACGTCCCATGGCCATCGCTTCCTGAGTACTGCGAGGAAAACCCTCACGCCATGAAGGCAAAACAAAAACACTCGCTTTAGCGAGCCAATCCTGAACATTATCCACATGACCAGGTAACTCAATGATGTTATTACTTTTTAATTCGTTGAGTCTCTCTATCGTGAGGCTACCAGGATTATGCAGATCAAGACTTCCCAGCATACAAAATTGTGTCTGTGGAAACTGATGTTTGACTATCCTTGCTGCTTCTATAAATTCGTAGACACCTTTTTCTTGTAAAAATCTGGCAACAAATATAAAAGAGACTGGATCAACTGGCGGAGGACAATACGGATAGTCCGACATATTTAAACCAATGCCGCCTAATACATGAACGTCTTTAACATAAATATTTTCATTTACTAAAAGATCTCTTTTATCATCGACATTCAATAACACTAAACTATCAATATGTTTAAAACTAATTTTGTATAACGAAACAAGTAATTTCTTTAGTAATTTTTTGCGTACAGAGACATGCCCTCCAGAATTGGTAAAAAAGAAACCAAGACCTTCAAGCATTGCATAACGCTTCTGTATTTTTGCAAACTTTGCTGCCAGTGTACCAAAAATGGCTGGCTTTGAAAAATATGAAAACACTAAATCCAAATTTAATGATTTCAGAGTTTTATATAACTTGTAAGTATTAACAACATCGGTAAATGGATTTAAACCAGTACGACTAAAAGAATAACAAACAGGAATAGCGCCAAATGATTTTACTTTTTCTTTAGTGCTATTATCATAATCAATTGCAAATGCATAGACCACATGCCCATTCTTACACAATGAATTAATCAGTTCTTTTCTGAATTGGATTAGACTTTCTGCTGTAGTACCGATTAATGCTATTTTCATAGTCAAGTTCTAAACTCTATTTCTGCATGTACTTTCAGATAATATCCTATCAGGAAATTATTTTAAGTTAGAATTTTACAAACAACACTATCCTATATGTAATAGTTATTTATTGTAATGACCTAAAAGACTGGTTTTATCAAAATAACAACGAGATAATCGTCGCAACTCACTCAGGAGGACAATAGTAATCAAATTAAAACGGGGGTAATATAAGACACAGTTTCATGATTTTAGATCTATCATGCCCTATAACCATTAGGATTTTTCTTTTGCCAGTTCCATGTATGATACATCATATCATCAATGTTAAATCTAGCTTTCCAGTTTAATATTTTCTCTGCTTTTGAAACATCAGCCCATGAAGCTGCGATGTCGCCAGGTCTCCTGGCTACAATCTCATAATTTATTTTTAGGTTACTTGCTTTTTCAAATGCTTTAATGACTTGTAAAACTGATACACCTTGTCCAGTTCCAAGATTGAATACTTCATATCCTTCAACATGATCAAGATGGCGTAATGCACTTACGTGTCCAGCGGCAAGGTCTACAACATGGATAAAATCCCGAACTCCCGTACCATCTACTGTGTCATAATCACCGCCGTAGACGAACAATTTTTCTAACTTACCAATTGCAACCTGCGAAATATACGGCACAAGATTATTTGGGATGCCATTAGGATCCTCACCAATCAAACCACTTGGATGTGCACCAGCGGGATTAAAATATCGTAACGCAATAATTTTTAATTTATTATTCGATTTTGCATAATCTGATAATATCTCCTCTAGCACCACCTTTGTCGTTCCATATGGACAAGATGCACTACCAACAGGAGAATCTTCCAGATTTGGTACTGGCGAACAATTTCCATAAACAGTTGCAGACGAGCTAAAGATAAACTTGTAAACGTTCGCTTCCTTCATCGCCTCAAGTAACGCAAGTGAACCGCTGACATTATTAATATAATACTCTAATGGTTTATCAACAGACTCGCCTACTGACTTCAGCCCCGCAAAATGAAGAACGGCCTCGATATTATAGCTCGTTAGGATTTTTTTGAGCTCATCTTTATCATTGATGTCTGCTTTGACGAATGGAATATTTTTTGCAACTAATAACTCAACGCGACGAAGCGATTCAATAGATGAATTGCTCAGATTGTCGAGCACCACAACTTCATACCCGCCCTCAATTAACTGTAAAACAGTATGTGAGCCAATATAACCTGTACCACCAGTCACGAGTAGAGTCATGCCATTTCCATAAGATGAATTTATTTTATTCTAACTGCAAATCTATTTGTTTAAATATGTACGTGTTCTTGTCAACTATTGTCAGAATAAACGAACCTACTTCAACACAATTACCTGCATGTTTTTTAAACACGCTACCGCCCTAGGCTCAACAGCTACCAATGCACTGCACACTTAAATTTTGGAGATCCTGAACAGCAGGATCTCCTCAATATTGTCGTATTAATTGTAGAAAGAAACAAGGAAAAAAGATGCGGTTAAACACCAATCGATACTTGTTGTTACTCATAAAAAAGCCAAGAGAAGCATCAACCAGCTAAGATATCACCCAGAATCTTCCATGCTTATTAAAACAACTAAACCTAATTAATATCGACCAAGACAGCTAAACACCAAGCAATTTCTCGATGCTCTTACGGAACTTCGGTCCCTCTTTCAGGTTACGCAGCCCGTACTTCACAAATGCCTGCATATAACCCATTTTTTTACCGCAGTCGTAACTGTCGCCCGTCATCAACATGGCATCAACAGACTGTTTTTTCGCCATCTCAGCAATGGCATCCGTAAGCTGGATACGTCCCCATGCGCCAGGTTGCGTGCGCTCAATTTCCGCCCAAATATCAGCAGAAAGCACATAGCGCCCTACGGCCATCAGGTCCGAATCAAGGGTTTGCGGCTGGTCGGGTTTTTCAATGAATTCAACGATGCGGCTGACCTTACCTTCGTTGTCTAAAGGCTCTTTGGTCTGAATAACGGAATACTCGGAAAGATCGCCAGCCATACGTTTTGCCAGCACCTGGCTACGCCCGGTCTCATTAAAGCGAGCCACCATTGCGGCCAGGTTGTAACGCAGTGGATCCGCGCTCGCCGTGTCAAGAATGACGTCAGGTAACACCACCACGAAAGGGTTGTCCCCGATTATCGGGCGAGCACAAAGAATAGAGTGGCCCAGACCAAGTAATTGCGCCTGACGGACGTTCATGATAGTCACACCTGGAGGGCAGATGGACTGCACTTCGGCCAGTAGCTGGCGCTTAACACGCTGTTCAAGCAGCGATTCAAGTTCATAAGAGGTGTCGAAGTGGTTCTCAACCGCGTTCTTAGACGCATGTGTTACCAGAACGATTTCTTTGATACCTGCAGCTACAATCTCGTCGACAATGTATTGAATCATCGGCTTATCAACGATCGGTAGCATCTCTTTTGGGATGGCCTTCGTGGCAGGCAACATGTGCATCCCGAGGCCCGCTACCGGAATAACTGCTTTTAAATTAATCATTAAGTCATTCACCTATTCAATAATTGCTGAATTATAGCTTTTTAGCTTGTTTTAGCCAGTATGAATTACATCACTCTGTTGGGACGCATGTTACGCCGCTTGCCGGCAGAATGCAGTAATCATATTCTTAGCCGGGTAGGTTTTTAGCCAGGAATGGTCGTAAAATTACCGGCCCGGTAGTCGAAAATTCACTGCCGCAACATTCACGACCTGCTGGTTTACGCTGTCAATATCAACTGAGCTTTGTCCTGCTTCATTAACGGCATGAACGTTGGCCAGCGAAAGCAAGGTACCCTGTTTGGCCATAAACTTACCGCGGACATCTTTGCGCAGATCAAAGTGCATCTTTAGCGCTGGTCCTGTAGTGGATTGCTGCATCACCTTGATATTTCGCAAGAAAAGATGCTGAGGTTTGTTGTGCAGCTCCAGCGTCGCGTGCTTCATCTCAACGTTGGTAATGGCCACAAATGAAGTTGCATTCCCTGAGGAAATCTGAATACCCCGTAATTTATAATCGAGATGTGTGTTATCCAGTTGAATATTATTTAACTTAAAGTTTTGTGGGATGGACAAATATCGTCCTTTGATCACACCGTAACCAATCAGCATCCCTGCGCTATTTTTCATATTGATATTATCGATAACGAAATTATCACATCCATAAATAGCGACTGTAGCATTATCGATACCCGCTTTCTTGCTGAAATCCGGGGTGATATTTTGCGCGGTAATATTACGAATGATAAAATGTTTGCCGTTCTCAACATGGACTAACTGCCGACAATCCGAGCCCGTTATATTTGCTACCACAAATCTTTTCACCGCCAGTTCGTCTGGATAGGTGTTGTCGTACGTACTACCTGCCAGCCCAATACCGATACCCCAGTTAACATTGCCGTTCGTACAATTAATACGCTCTATAACATGGTCTGAAATCACGATGTCACTGTCGTTTATCGCCACATTCCACTCGATGGCGTCACCCTGTAAATCACTAAAACGACAGTTGGTTATCCGTACGCCATCCATCTGGTTATGAAACCCCTGACGCAAGATCCCATAATTCGCATGAGTGACGGTAATGTCATCAATGGTGAGGTTACGCATCGCTCGCGGCGTTTTCCCCCCGATATAAATTTGCGCCACCGGGGCGAAACCGCTCATAGCTATGCCTTTTATCACACAGTCGGAGCCCCGAACATCAAGGGTAATATTTCGCAAGCGCCCCCCCTGCCCCCCTGTCACGCTACAGCCATCCTGCAGAATAAATCGCCCACGACTGCTGCTACTGACCCCGCCTTGCAGATGCAACGTTTTACCTGGCGGGATCTCGATTGCGGTATTGATATTCTTGCACTCCAGACCAGCAGGCACGACGACGGTTTGCGCGTCTATAAATGCCTGTCGGAAGGAAACCACCCAATCCTCGGGATTGTAATCCTGAATGTTGACGCTACCCGATGATTTAAGCGCCCGGGCAACGGGAGAATGGAGAACGACAAGCGCAGAACCTGCCGTCAGAAAAGTACGTCGGGAGAGTTTTTTCTCTGGCATACAACCTCGATTTACATCGTTTGCAGCAGGCTGGCTAGCTGTTTATTGATCGCCTGCTGGTTAAACTCAGCGGCTATTTTTTCGCGGGCGCACGCCACCACCGGCTTCACTTGCTCACAGTCGAGCATACTGACCGTCGCTAATCGCTCCGCGAGGGCCTGAGCATCATTTTCTGGTGCCAGCCAGCCTGACTTTCCAGAGTCCACCAGCTCAGGGATCCCACTGTGCACGGTAGAAACGACCGGTATCCCTACGGCCATGGCTTCCATCAACGCCACAGGGATCCCTTCCATGTCACCATCAATTCCCGTGACAGAAGGCAACAGGAAGACATCCGCCTGCTCAAGCATCGCCTTAACCTGATGGCTGGGTTTAAATCCTGACATTTCAATCACGTCATCCAGTTGATATTGCTCGATAAGCGTACGTAACCGACGCTCCCAAGGGCCAATTCCCAGAATGCGATAACGAAATGAGATACCTCGCGCCTTCAACTGGCGGCACGCGTCAATAGCGACATGCAGCCCTTTTTTCTCGGTTAACCGTGCAACGGAGAGAATTTCCAGCGGCGTGCCCGGCGCTTTCACCTCACGGGGTGTAAAACGCGTCATATCAATCCCCATACGCGATACCGCTATTTTATGCGGTGGACATCCCATATTCCGCAAACGTCCGGCCCAGAGATTGCTAATGGGCAACATCAAATCACCGCGCTGAAACAGCTTCTGATATTCGGGGGTATAGCGGGCAAGGATGTCACGATGTGAAACATCAATACCATGGAAGACAGTGGCTATTTTGCCGCGGATCACGTCGAGTTCACGTAGTTTGGCCGCCGTTACCCCTGCGGGTCCAAAGTGCGCAATAAAGACATCGGCCTGGAATGCTCGCGGGGTAAGCGCACAGATGGACGCTAAAATCAGATTACGCGCCTCATCGCCATAGCGTGGGACATTGAGCGCTTTCCAGGTCGCTGTCCGGGTAATGCCCTGTAACATCGTCGTGGTGCGATATTTCAGCTTTGCCAACCTGCCAGCCGGTTCTTTCAATAACCATCGTGTTTTTTCGCCCAGGCGGTAGTCCACATAGGAAGCATGGGTGTTATCAAGATCGCCCTGATATAACGCGATAATTTCAACATCATGCCCCATATCGATAAACGCGGTGATCTGATTCAGCACAAAGGTTTCAGAGGACAGCGGAAATTTAAGCAGGAAAAAGCTGACTTTCATTTCTCCTCCTGAATACGCGTTAATACCGATTGCACCATACGCCTACCGTGTTCACGTTCACGCTTAACGGCCTCCGCCACTCTGACGTTAAGTTCAACCAACTGTCCCAGGGTATTGGCAACCTTGCCTTCAAGGCTACCGTCCAGCAGATGGCGGATATCAACCGCCATTTCCGCTAACCCCAGTTGCTGCATAATTCCTGCCGATTTGTGTTCATAATTAATGGCTATCGCCGGCGTCATAAAGTTCATCGAGATGATGGCAGAGTGCAGGCGTGTGCCCACCGTCAGGTCACATGCGCCCAATATTTTTCCCATTTCGAGATCGTTTAGTTCATCCATGACCACGTGATAACGGGCCGGATCGTTAACGTACTGACGCAGGTTCAGTGCAACCATGCGATCATCTTTGTTGTAACTATCAATACCGGTACAGGTTGAGAGCGCTATCACCTGGTAACCTTCATCAAGGATCCGATTAACCACGCCGGCAAAGGCTCGCTCATAGAGCTGTTGTGTGGTCCCAAGACGCTCATCAAACGGCGCCAGTTCACGTAGTGTAATGGCGACTGTCTTCTGCTTTGCTGCCGTTTGTAGCCAGTGCTGTACGGCATAACCCGGCTCAAAGTCATCGTGATGGTTGTCGACCAGCCAGGCGGTATCCACACCCGACTCGACCTTCTCTGTCGTTATTTCACTGCGTTTCATCAGTTCCAGACTGACCGACTCTCGTAAAATTAACGCATTGCAGTGCCCAAAAGCGTAGTTCGCCAGCTGATTGAACTGTTCATCCTGAAATGGCCCGACGCTGTGACCAATCATGTACAGCGGTTTTTTAGCCATAAACGAACACAAGGCATGTTCAAACTGCGGCACGCCATACAGATCGACAAAAAACGATCCGCCAACCTGGATAATGGCGTCATAACGCGACAACAGGCGGACAAAGTCAGTAAATCCCTGAGCAATAGCGATATTGCGCAGATTTCCGGAATCGGTGACGCGCGAGAGCAGCACCTGATGCTGATAGCGACGACGCAGCACTTTCTTTACACGGCCCATGACGCCTGCAGCACTGTTATGCTGCTTCATTTGTGAATACAGTGGATCGCCCATCACCGGTCGGTTTAGTAACCAGGAGGAACTCACCGGGTAGCGGCTCATCACATCCACTTCCGTCTCTGGCTGGATCGTATTAATGGCATCCAGCAAACCGCGCAAAATGGCGCTGTCCCCGCGATTCCCGCAGGTGTGGTTGCCCAGAATCAGTAACTTCATCATGACCTCTTAAAATCAGTGCGGATGACGGTTTCGCCGTCCCCGGACGACAACACATGCAATTCACCCTGCACGGAGCAAGGCTTTCATTTTTTCACCACGGCAGAACTGGCGTTTGATTTCCACCACCAGCGGATCACGTGACAGCACAATCATCACGACAAACGCCAGCGCGCCAGCGGCTATCTGCAGGCTCAGCAACACACTTAACGGCAACTTGTTTTGCAATGTCATTCCCAGCGCGTAGCTCACCACCAGCGTGGGTAGGGAGAGCCAGAACGGTAGCCACAGGCTGAGCATGTACTGCCGATAGCTCGGTCCCAGTACCGGTTTGATCATCACGAAATAGCTCAGGATGGTGTTTATAATCTGTACCAGTAAAAAACCCAGCGTGACGCCAATCACACCCGCCATATTTCCGCCAACCAGGATGGCGGGGATAAACAAAAAGGTTTTGAAAATGTTGAATTTGAAACTGATATCAACCCGTGCTTTGGCCATCAGCAGAGAGCCTATCGGATTTCCGACTGAGCGCAGCAGACCTACAACACACAGCAGTTGCAGCACCGGAACAATACTGTTCCACTTTTCACCAAACACCAGCGGTACAACGTTATTCGATACCACCATCAGTCCCAGTAGGGCCGGGAAATTGATAATGCCAACAACAGATAGCAACTTGTAAAAATTGACCCGTAGTTTTTCGGTATCGTCCTGAATTTTGGCAAACGCAGGAAACAGTACTCGGGTAATTATCGGATTCAGTTTGATGGGCGGTACAACTGCCACGTTCCAGGCAAGATTGAAGCCTCCCGCCACGCCAGCCCCCAGGGTTCTGGCCAGCACCAGCGTTGAAAGGTTGGTGTTCACGTAATTGATAATGCTGTCCGCCGTCAGCCACGCCCCAAAGCGCAGATTTTGCGACACGGATGAAAGTGAAAAACACAGCCCTGGTCGATATATTTTGCGGCCAAAATAGCCAAACAACAGCGTGCGTAGCGTACTGTTCACCAGATACCCAACAATGGCCGTCATGGCGATCGGCCAAAAATGCGCGCTAACCACGGTAAAAGTAAAACCGGCCAGTACTGAACTGGTTTCAATCATGCCAATTTTGTTGAACGCCAGTTCTTTTTGCATCAGCGCACGGAACTGCTGCCCATGCGGGATCACCACAAACGCCAGCGCTAAGGCTTTAATCAGTGGTGCCAGCCCAGGGTTATTAAGCACATCGGCAATGGTTTCGCTGAGCGAAAACATAGCAATACAGACGACTATCCCCAGCCCAACGTTTAACCAATACAAGGTGGTTAGTTCAAGATAACCTATCTCTTTGCGCTGAATAATCGAGTTGGCGATTCCAAAATCAGACAGCGTGTCGGCCAGCGCGATAATCACCAGCGACACCGTTAATAACCCGAACTGATGATTATCAATAATCCGCGCCAGAACCGTCATCTGGATGAGCCCCAGACCGATGATGATTACCGTAGCAATGGCTGACCATTTGGCACCGTTGAGGGTTTTTTCTCGTAAACTCATCTTAATATGCCGCTTTATTGACGAAGCCTTTAAACACAGTCAGAAAAACGATTTTGATATCGAACCACACGCTCCATTCGCGAATGTATTCGAGGTCAAACTCTACCCGTTTTTCCATTTTTTCCAGCGTATCGGTTTCACCACGCCAGCCGTTGATTTGCGCCCAGCCGGTAATGCCTGGCTTCACCTTATGGCGCAACATGTACCCTTCTATCAGCTGACGATACTGTTCGTTATGCGCCACCGCATGTGGACGCGGCCCGACAATAGACATCCCTCCTGTCAGCACATTGATAAACTGTGGTAATTCATCCAGAGACGTCCGCCGTAGGAAATTACCCACGCGGGTCACACGCGGATCGTTCTGGGTGGCCTGGGTAACCACCGCATCGTTTTCCATCACCTTCATGGAACGAAACTTCCAGACTTTGATCGGTTTCCCGTCCATCCCGTAGCGGGTCTGACGAAAAATTACCGGCCCCTTTGAGGTCAGCTTCACCATCAGCGCAATGGCGCATAGCACAGGAGAAATAAGCAGCAGGATTAACGATGCCAGGACGATATCCTCCGCGCGCTTCAGCAGACGATTAATGCCTGAAAGCGGTGTGTCATACAGCGGTACCACCGGAACGCCGTTCATCTCTTCAATCCGCGAGTGCAGAATATTGAAGGTAAAGACATCAGGGATCAGGAGCACCGAACAGGTGGTATCAGCCAGTTCGCGTACCAGTTTTTTTACGCGCGCCCCATCGCTCATCGACATAGCGATATAGACGTTATGAATACGCGAAGCTTTGGCATCATCCACCAGCTGCTGCAGATTTCCCGCCCAATCCCGGGCGTTTTTCCCCGGTATGGGGTCGTGATAAACACCCGCGACCTCAAATCCTAACCACGGCTCATGGCGAAAGCTGTCCAGCAGCATCTGTCCAGCAGGAAGGTTCCCTGCTACCGCTACCCGTCGCGTGTTATAACCACGATTTCGCAACCATCCCGCCCCGTAGCGAATAAACGCACGACACAGCACCAGACCAATACTTGACAGCAGATACCATGCCAGCCAGAGCGCAAACCGATTATCAAAATCGTTATTAAAGGCAATCAGACCCGCGCAAAAAATCAGACTCAGCGTCCAGTTTTGCAGCAGCAGCACCAACTCAGTTGAAATTTTCACCCCGCGCCAGGAGCGGTAAAAATCCGTTATCCCGCCCAGCATTTGAAAAACGACCAGCGTGATTAACGCTACCAGCAGGTGCATATACAGGAAAGGCAAACCGCTCAGTTCGCAGACTATCCATAATCCACCAAACATGATGGTGATATCTGAAAAGCGTTGCACCATCGATATTAACGACGCATTGGTTTTGGCTCGTTCGCGCTTTTTTAGATGTGTCATCGTGGTTCCTGTTAGTCACCACTTGCCCTTATCGGGCAAGGGAAATACCAGCATTACTGATTTAGCAATGCCAGGAGAGTGCGCGTTCGCGCTTCCATCAGCGGAATGTCTCCGCGCGATTCCACGTTCAGACGCACTACCGGTTCGGTATTAGAGGAACGCAAATTAAAGCGCCAGTCGACAAACGACATGCTGATGCCGTCCGTTCTGTCCACCGCCAGCGCCTCACGCGAAAAGTACTGTTCTACGCGTGCAATCGCCGCCGCAGGTTCTGCCAACATGCTGTTAATTTCCCCACTCGCCGGGTACGCCGCCATTCTGTCCCGCACCAGTTCGCCCAAAGATAGTCCTTTCAGACAAACCAGTTCCGCAACCAGCAACCACGGGATCATCCCGCTGTCGCAGTATGCAAAATCACGAAAATAGTGATGGGCACTCATTTCGCCACCGTAGATTGCATCTTCAAGACGCATGCGCTCTTTGATAAATGCATGTCCTGTTTTAGACATCACTGGCGTACCGCCCGCAGCAACCACTCTGTCCACCGTGTTCCAGGACAAACGTGGATCGTGAATGATTTTCGCTCCTGGATGTTTCTCCAGAAACGCTTCTGCCAACAGACCAACGATGTAGTACCCCTCAATAAACCGCCCCTTTTCATCAAACAGGAAGCAGCGGTCAAAATCTCCATCGAAAGCAATCCCCATATCAGCACCGTGCTCAAGTACCGCATTACATGTATCCGCGCGGCACTCCGGCAGAAGAGGATTAGGGATACCATTAGGAAAATTGCCATCCGGGGTGTTGTGAATTTTGATAAACTCGACCGGCACCCCCATCAACCTGAAGCGTGCTTCGATGGCATCCACTACCGGGCCTGCTGCACCATTACCGGAATTCAACACCAACTTCATTGGCTTAAGATTGCTGGTGTTGATGTACCCCAACAGGTGGTTGATATAGGCATCACGCAGATTGAGAAGGGTAAAACTGCCACGATTTGCCTGATTGACGGGCGGGAATTCATTCGCTTCTGCCAGGCGTTGCACGTCACGTAGGCCGCTATCACCACTGATCGGCCGCGCACCTTCACGTACCAATTTCATGCCGTTGTAATCCATTGGATTATGGCTGGCGGTCACTTCAATACCGCCGTCAACACCAAGATGAAATGTGGCAAAATAAATCTCTTCGGTGCCTGACATACCAATATCCAGCACATCCACACCTGCATCCTGCAATCCTTTTGCCAGCGCCAGCTTGAGCGACTCACTGCTCAGACGCACATCACCGCCCAGTACCACCGTTTTCGGTTTCAGCAATTCACCGAAGGCACGGCCAATTCGCCATGCGATATTCTCATTCAGTTCTTCGCCCAACCTGCCGCGAATATCGTAGGCTTTGAAACAGGTTAATTCCGTCATGATTTACCCTTCTTCAGGCAACAGTTAGCCCTGACCCTATAAATGGCCAAAAATAGTGTTGTCGTAATTTGCCGGATGACGTAGCGCTTTCCCGGCGGAGTTAATAACCGTTAGACCCGCCCGTAACGATCTTCAAAACGCACTACATCATCTTCTTCAAGATAAGAACCAGAGCGTACTTCAATCAGATCGAGCGGAATTTTCCCGGGATTCTCCAGGCAATGGGTTGCTCCCAACGGAATATAGACTGACTCATTTTCCGCGAGCAGTTTGATATCATCATTGATTGTGACTTTCGCCGTTCCTGCCACTACAACCCAGTGTTCGGCGCGGTGCAAGTGCATCTGCATCGATAATCCCTCGCCAGGCTTAACGGTAATACGCTTAACCTGATAACGATCGCCTGCGTCAATAGAGTCGTATTTGCCCCACGGACGATAGACTTCACGGTGGTTATGATGCTCATGCCGGCCATCAGCCTTAATTCTCTCCACCACTTTCTTCACATCCTGTACCGCGTTGCGATCGGCAATCAGCACTGCATCTTTGGTCTGCACCACTACCAGGTCCTTCACGCCAACGGTAGTCACCAGGCCAGATTCCGCATATACATAGCTGTTTTCTGTTTCGTGGCTAATCACGTCACCGTGATGCACATTGCCTTCAGCAGTATGCGCACTGATTTCCCACAGTGATGACCACGAACCTACATCGTTCCAGCCAGCATTCATCGGCATAACTACCGCGTCTGCAGTACGCTCCATTACCGCATAGTCCACAGACTCTTCCGGACAGGCTAGAAAGGCCTCTTCACCTACACGAATAAAATCGAGATCGGGATCAACCAAGTTCATAGCTTTCTTGCAAGCTTCCAGAATATCGGGCCGGAATTTATTCAGCTCTTCCAGGTAGCGGCTAGCGCGGAACAGAAACATACCGCTGTTCCAGTAATAGTCACCGCTTGCGACATAAGCCTGAGCGGTTTCCAGGTTCGGTTTTTCAACAAACTGCGCAACATCAAAAGCAACCGCATCGGTATTGGCGGGGGAAATATCTCCACGTCGAATATAACCATAGCCAGTTTCAGCCTGATCCGGCACGATACCAAATGTGACCAGCTTTCCCGACTCGGCATAGGGCATAGCATTGAGAACCGCCTTGCGGAACGCCTCTTCATCAGCAATCATGTGATCCGCTGCCAGCACCAGCAGCAGCGGATCGCCCTGCGGGTTATGGCGTGTTGCCGCCAATGCAGCCAATGCAATAGCCGGAGCCGTATTGCGCCCAGCGGGTTCGAGGATAATATTATCGGTTAACTTGTGCAGTTGCCGTAGTTGTTCCGCCACAATGAAACGGTGTTGCTCATTGCAGATAACGACCGGGCTTTCACACTCCACACCCTTTAGACGGCAAATTGTCGTCTGTAACATCGTGAGGTCGCCCTTAAGACACAGGAACTGCTTTGGATACAACACACGGGACAATGGCCATAAACGACTACCCGAGCCACCAGCCATCACAACCGGAAAGAGTTTGGACTGACTCATCTTTTATCCCCGTATATCTGCAATAAATTGACCAAGCACGTTTTCTTTATCCAGCGTGCGTTCGGCATAGTGACGAGCCACTATGTTGACTTTCGGCATCAATAACGTCTGTTCAATACCACTTACAAGTGCGTTCACCGATTCCGGCTCCACGCAAACAGCAATACCAGGAAAGGTGTCACATAGCTGGCCCAGTTCGGTATCAGGCTCAGCGGTAATCACTGCATTACCACCAACAGCCAGGATATTGGTCAGTTTGGAGGGAAGAACGGCATCTGCTGCACCACGCTTTTGTACGACTAAATGGCAGTCCCCCATCTTCAGTAGCGCAGGTAGCACCTCATAGCGTTGCAACGGGAGAAATGTCACGTTACTCAGGCTCCGCCCGCTGACCATGTTTTCCAGCCTCGCTTTACCGCCTCCTTGCCCAACGATCACAAAATGCCATGGCTGATTACTGAGCCAGGCTGCCGCATCTATCACACTATCAAGTCCCTGCTTTTCACCGATGTTGCCTGAGTACAGAATAATTTTTTTATCCTTAGGTAACCCCAGTTCATGGCGCAGCGCCCAAGCTTCAGCGTCAGTTACATCACGAAAACGAGCCACTTCCGACCAATTTGGAAAGAAAATAACTTTCTCTGCTGACACGCCTTTATCCAGAGCTTTGTGCATCATTGAGCGAGAGATCGTTGAAACAAGATCCATGCGCTGCAGACCATTGCGTTCGAAGACGCTAGCCAACTTTGCCACTGTTCCGAATTTACCTTTCCCAGCCATCCCAAGGCCAAGCATGGCGTCAACTTCATAATCCTGAATGTGCAACAGCGTACGCGCGCCAGACAGCTTCGCCAGCAGGCGCATACCAGGTGTACAGAACAGTGTCGGCACAACGCCAATTATGCGATCCGGCTTCCAGCGACGCTGTGCCATCAGAGGGAAAAAGCTGGTCAGGGCAAAACTGCCTAAATGCAGCAGACGTTTGATCGTTGACGGTTGTTTCGGCACATATAGCGGACAGCGCCAGACGATCGCATCCCCCTCTTCACGGCGATAACGCCATGATGAATAGCAGTCATTGACTTTCCACTGGGGATAATAAGGCGGCGCGGTAATCACCCTAACGTCATGCCCCTGACGCGCCATCCATTCCACCATTTCACCGGTGTACTTGCCGATGCCTGTAAGCTCAGGAGAATAATTAATGCCATACACCAGGATCTTCATAAACCAGGCACCTCAGCCTGACGTTCCGACATAAAGTATGCCCGACTGTTTTCATGCACGTTGTCAGTCGCTAACAGCGACTGCGGCATCATCCAACGCCAGGTCTCGTGCTGCTCTCCGGGAAGTTGTAACTCTTTTTCCAACACCCTCAGACGAAAACCCAGCACGATGTAATGTGTCGAAAAATCCTGACCAGAAAAGTTATCGTCATAGAAGTGCTGCCAGACACCATAAAACTCAGCGGAGGACAGCGGTAAACGCACCCCCAACTCGGCTGTAGTTAACCGCTCAAAGGCCGTATGTAGCGACTCATCTTTTCGCACCCTACCGCCAGGTACAAACCAGTAGCCCTGTGCCGGTCGGTTAAGGCGTTTACCGAGCAAAAATTCCCCCTGAGCATTCTCCACAATCAAATCGATAGAAATCAGCGGAGTAGAACGTACAACGCCGGCAAACTCCTCATGACGTAAAAACATCGCTACCCCCGGTACCGTTGCTGATTCTCAAGGAACCACTGATACGTACTGGCAAGCCCCGCTTCCAGGGGTATCTCGTGATACCAACCAAGCTGGTGCAACCGTGTCACATCCAGTAGTTTGCGTGGTGTTCCGTCCGGTTTACTGGCGTCAAACACTACACGTCCTTTATAACCAACAACCTGCGCGATCGTTTGTGCCAGCTCACGGATAGTGCAATCCACGCCAGTGCCCACATTGATATGTGATAGCATCGGTTGGGTATACTCCTGCCAAACTTCTCGATCTAACTCCATCACGTGGATACTGGCTGCCGCCATATCGTCCACATGCAGAAACTCACGCATCGGCGTGCCACTGCCCCACACCACCACATCCGGCGCATTCTGCTCACAGGCTTCATGAAAGCGACGCAGTAACGCTGGGATAACATGCGAATTGCTGGGATGAAAATTGTCGTGGGGGCCGTACAAATTTGTCGGCATCACTGAACGGTAATCACGGTCATACTGACGGTTATATGACTCACAAAGCTTAATTCCGGCAATTTTGGCTATCGCATACGGTTCGTTAGTGGGTTCCAGCAACCCCTGCAGCAGTTCACTTTCAGCTATTGGCTGCCTGGCCAACTGCGGATAAATGCAGGATGAACCGAGAAACAGCAGTTTATTCACGCTATGCAAATGAGCCGCATGAATTACGTTGCTCTCAATAACCATATTTTCGTAAATAAAATCAGCAGGATAAGTATTATTAGCCACAATCCCGCCCACTTTGGCTGCCGCCATATAAACCTGGTCAATACGTTCAGTGGCAAAAAACGCCTGCACAGCACTGGCGTCCAGCAGGTTAAGTTGAGCGCGGGTACGCAGCACCAGCTCCACGTTTTCTCGCTGTGCGAGTTGCCTTACGATGGCGGCCCCCACCATCCCAGAATGGCCCGCCACAAAAATTCGTTGTTTCATCATCCTCAATGCTCCAGCGCAATGGCGACATCGTAACCATGAGATTTCAGCAGTGAATGTTTCTTCGCGGCATCCAGATCGTGAGCAACCATTTCAGAAACCATCTGGCGCAGTGTGATCTCCGGTTTCCAGCCCAGTTTTTCGTGTGCCTTTGTCGGATCGCCCAACAGCGTTTCCACCTCTGCAGGACGGAAATAGCGCGGGTCGACGGCGATCATCACATCCCCCGGTTTCACCCCTGGCGCATCATGCCCAGTCACCGAAACCACAATGCCTTTTTCATTCACGCCCTCACCTTCAAAGCGCAACGTAATACCGAGTTGGGCAGCGGCCATTTTCACAAACTGACGGACGGAATACTGCACGCCAGTGGCGATCACGAAATCTTCCGGCTGTTCCTGCTGCAGCATCATCCACTGCATCCTGACGTAGTCTTTGGCATGTCCCCAGTCACGCAGCGAATCCATATTGCCGAGGTACAGGCAGGACTCCAGCCCCTGGGCGATGTTGGCAATTGCACGGGTAATTTTGCGTGTGACGAAGGTTTCGCCACGACGCGGAGATTCATGGTTAAACAGAATGCCGTTACAGGCATAGATGCCATAAGATTCACGGTAATTGACGGTGATCCAGTAGGCATACAGTTTGGCGACGGCATAGGGCGATCGCGGATAGAATGGCGTCGTTTCTTTCTGTGGGATCTCCTGAACCAGACCGTACAGTTCAGAGGTGGAGGCCTGATAGAAACGGGTTTTCTTTTCCAGACCCAGGAAGCGAATCGCTTCCAACAAACGCAGCGTGCCGATCCCATCAACATCAGCAGTATATTCTGGCGAATCAAACGACACCGCCACGTGGCTCATTGCGCCCAGGTTATAGACTTCATCCGGCTGAACCTCTTGCAAAATGCGGGTCAGATTAGAGGAGTCCGTCAAATCGCCATAATGCAGATGGAATTTGGGATTACCCGCATGCGGGTCCTGGTAAATATGGTCTACCCGTTCGGTATTAAATGACGAGGCCCGGCGCTTAATACCATGAACTTCATAACCTTTTTCCAGCAGAAACTCTGCCAGGTAAGAACCATCCTGCCCGGTTACGCCAGTAATGAGAGCGACTTTTGACATGTTATTACCTCTTAAAATTCCCCTTCAGGGAGTAACGTTCTCGACGCGTTTACGCGTAACTACTGCGGGGTTACCCCGACATATGGCATTGGCCGGCAACGATTTAAAAACGCTGCTGCGTGCACCCACGACGGTGCCGTCACCAATCGTCACGCCAGGCGCGACAAAAACATCTGTCGCCAGCCAGCATTTCTCGCCAATCACAATTGGCGCGGCGCTAATATCAAAGTGTTGGCTGGCATAATCATGACTTCCGGTGCATAAATAGCTTTTCTGCGAAATAACCGCATGAGCCCCAATCGTAATATTACCCAACGTATATAGAACCGCGTCATCCCCCACCCAGGCGTAATCACCCAGTGTCAATTTCCACGGATAAGTAATTTTTACTGAAGGCCGAATAACTACGTTTTTTCCTATTTTTGCGCCAAATATCCTTAATAAAAAAGCACGCCAGCGGTACATAACCTGTGGTGACCAGTGAAATAATGTTGCCTGAACCGCCCACCATAATTGCACTTTAATTGCACCGCCGCCGCGAAAACCCTTCGGCACTGCGAAGCCGTTTAAATCCTGCATAGTGTGACCTTACGTTTTACCATATAAATGTTTTGTTTTACCGGTTGTACGCAGACGTATGTATTCAGAAAATTCAGCCCAAAAAACGGGCATGCGCAATATTTGACGCTGGACTCTTTTGGCATCCCGACACAATTCCAGATTATTCGTAGTCGATACCCCGCCCATGGAAAACTCCGACACTAAACCAGTCAACTTTTTAAAGGCGAACCCGGACTTGTATAATTTTGCTGCCAGCGCATAATCCGATGATACTTTATATTGCAAGTCATAATGCCAGGTTTGCAGGCCCGTCAGTGGAAAAAATATTGCCTGATGACTGGCTGGCAAACTGTGGTAGATATACCAACCGGGTTTAGCCCGGCGCGTCATTTTTTTACCATTGCCAAAATCCAGCAAAGCATCGCCAATCACCATCGTTTTATCACTCTGCGTTTTTAACTGGCGAATAAAATGTGCAGAATCAGCATGCAGAATATCTCCAGAGTTGAGAAAGAGAGCAAAACGCCCGTGTGCCATAGCGATACCTTTGTTCATTGCATCGTAGAGACCGTTATCAGGCTCGCTGACAAAACGTAACTGATGCTCTCCATTGAGATTCTCCAGGAACGCCGGCGTGCCGTCTGTAGACCCCCCATCGATAACAATCCACTCAAAGCTGATATCGCGCGCCTGCGCAAGATGCGCCAGTGACGCATGGGTTTTGACGATCCCGTCCAGATTGCGAAAAGCGACGGTGATAATACTCAGCAGCATGTAAATTACCTCGCGATATTCAGCGCTTTGCGCAAAATAAACGGACATACGATTAAAAATGCGTATTCCGGACTAAATACTGAACCGGTGAAAAACAACGACAACGGTGTAAAAAGATAAAGCTGCACCCGATAATTCTGATTATCACCAAACGCATTCATCATCATTTTCGTTACTTTTCCCAGGTACCACAGGGATAATATTACGGCGAACCACGAAAAATAGATAATTAACAGATACAAACCATTGTCTATCGTTTTACCTACATCTGCACCGTTAAAGATTCCGAATGATGCAACATATTCATAAAGTGAGCCAAATCTCACTACACCGTCGACATTCAGTAATGAATATCCAACCATAACCAACGGCCCGACTATGCGATAATAAGATGAAGAGCCTTCAGTGCCTAAATCACCAAGACGCGTCGCGATGTAGGGGAAGGCAAATATCACGCCCACCACAAACACACTCAGTGAGATAATCGCCAGGGGTAACTTCTTTTTTATCGCATCCTTATTCAGGTACTGAAACGTCCACTCCAGCAGGTAAAACAAAATAAATGTCATTACCCCTGAAAACGATCCTGACAATATCACCCCAGTCAGAATCATAGCATCGGTCTTGGGCGTTTTGATACCAAACTGTTTGATGCTGAGCCAAATTGAGATTAACGCCAGAGCGAAAAATGCGGGTTCAAAATAGAGTGCAGTGGTACGTTTTCCACCAAACTTAATAAAGTTCAGCACATAGCTATTGCTGTAAATAAGATATTTCGAAATAGCTTCCATTATACTGCTGCCACCGCTGAGAATGATCTGTGCCATTTCAACGGCCGCCAGACCGACCACTAACCCCACCACCAGCCAGAATAAACGCAAAATCTTAGGATAGTTATGTGGCGAAATGGTTTTGAAGCGAATACTCCACACCATGCCAATAATGATCACGGTATAGATAAACAACATGGCGGATGTTACATACTTACTGGCATCCAGCGATTGGCCAAACAGGTAGTTAAACACCGTCAGCCCCGCACCCACTCCCAACGCAATCAACAGCTTTTTAATATTGATACGGTCGACGAACAGCAGTAGCAACAGCGGTAAAAAAGTGACAACGGTGACAGGGAAACTTTCGCCCAGTTGCGCAAGCTTGACGTTAACCAGCAGATAAAGCAGCGGCAACACCAGATAGCTACAGACCCTGATAGTACGAGACATATTCCTCCAGCATCTGTTGTCCGCTGTATGCTGTCCGGCTCTGCTGGCTAAAGGTAGCCAACGTGGTGTCAAAGACTGCCTGTGCAATTTCTGATTTTTTCAGTTGTACCAGATGCAGAACATCCGCTTCACTGAACGTTTTACCGCCTGATTTTGCCAGCACTTCTTGTGCCGCCTCACTGTGCGTGGCGATAACCGGTACACCGATAGAAAGCGCTTCGCACAAGATCAGCGGATAGTTATCAACCCGCGAACTGAACACCAGCCCATCCATCTGATTTAGCGCCCCCATCAAGGTTCGTTTGTCACTTTCAAACCCATGGTTGACGACGTTTGATCCGGCAAACGGGGAAAACTTACCGAAGGTATGCAGCTCTATTTTGTCACCGAGCGCGATAAGCGCCTGGACCAGTTGCTGGCTGGTTTTGCCGTCATAGCGCAAATCGTGGGCTACCACGGCAATTTTCGGTCTGCCCAGCGGCTCATGCTGAACCGGCAAATCAGCAAGAATCGCTTCCGTCGCCACATCGATACCGTTATTGATGATGTGACAACGCCCGGCGCCGTACAGGCTATTAAATGCTTCCGCCACATGTTGACTGGGCGAGATAAACTGGCAGCCAAGCGCCAGCATCGTGCGAAACATTTGACGTTTTCCGGGCAGTTGCTGATGTGCTTTATCAACGTTAACCGGGGGATAGTTGCTTAACGTTGGGCATTTCTGGCAGCCCGTTTTCCAGCCTTCGCAGCCATCGGTAAAGGCGCAGCGTCCGGTAACACTCCAGTGATCGTGCAGCGTCCAGACCAGGGTGATATCGGGCTTATGTGCCTTTACCTTTTGGCAAAACGCCACCACCTCTTCGAGGTTCAGCCAGTAACTGTGCAGCACATGGAAATGCAGAACCAACGGGCCCGCGGTGCGGGTGATTGTGCGGTACATATTGTCGAGATTGCCAAACAGATCGCGGTTTGCGAGGCGAAACAGCGCAATATTCGCCGCCGACGTCAAACGCGGCGCATGTTTAATCACGTGCGGATAATTCCCGTGACTGGCGCTTTTCTTGCCTCCTTTGCCATAACCGTATACAAACCGCGACGACCACCCTTTTTCCAGTGCGCGCAGGTGTAAATCCAGCGCGACCCCGGCCGCCCCGCCTTCGGCAAGCCGAACATTAAATTGCAGAATATTCATTGCATTACCTTTGCTCTCACATGTTGACGCAGCATACTTAACGTCCTCGCAGACCGTCAGCCAGGCGTTTGCCGTTACGGATGGAAAGCAGCGTCAGCAATGTGCGCCAGTTCATCCGCTTGTTACGGATCTGATAAAGGGTAAACAGCTGATATTTTTTACTCGCCCGGTCAAATTTACCTTTGTGCTTGCGATAGAACTGGAAATAACCGGAGAACTTATGCGGAGAAGAAGTAATGCGCATCTCGCCGTGATTCACATGCAGGATCTGCGTCGCCTCTTTTACCTTCCAGGGTTTACCGTAGGCCACCACCATGCGCAGAAAAATGTCGTAATCCTGCGCGGCTTTTAACGTCGTATCAAACAGGCATGCTTTGAAACGCCAGGCCCAGCTAAAAACCTGATTACCAATGATATTGCGTTTATAAAATCGGCGGCGTGAGTACATCGATTTTGGATACAGCGGCAGACTGGCTGGCTGTGAATAAACCTCACCTTCACAGACATAATCATCAGCGTAGAGAAAAGCGTGCGTTACCAGTTGATGACGAGACTGAAGGAACGTGCTCAGGCGATTCGGCGTCCACTCATCGTCATCATCAATCCCCGTAATGTACTGCCCACTGGCCTGCATGATGGCCTGATTGCGTACTGCGCACGCGCCGGAGTTAATCTCGTTATGCGTATAGCTCACGCGTGGATCGTTTAACGCCTCAACAAACTGTTGCAGCTGCTCATACTCGCAAGAGCAATCATCGACAATGATCATTTCCCAGTGGCTATAGTCCTGGCGCAGCACCGATTTAATCGCCCGAATAGCCAACTGCTGGCGGTTCCAGGTGGGCATATAAATAGAAATTAGCGGGTTGTCTGTAGTCATTTTTTTGTCCCAGATAAAGTTGCCAGATAGCGCTACGCTTATCAGGCCTACATTCGATATGCGTTGCTGTGAGTTATCTATTTCGAATCCGACGTGTATTCGTATTCGTAGTAACCGTAATCCTGATACCCGCTGGCGCGCCGGAAAATGGAGTTGAGGATCACCCCTTTCACCTGAATACCGTTTTGATCGAAGCGACTCAGACTGGTTTCCACCTCTTTCAGCGTGTTGACCGCGTAACGCGCCACCATCAGCGTGGTTCCGACGTGGCGACCAACGATAGCCGCATCGGTCACGGCGAGTATTGGCGGCGTATCGATCAGCACCAGGTCATAGTTTGCGCTAGCCCAGGTCATCAGCTCGCCAAAGCGTTCACTCATCAGCAGTTCTGAAGGATTAGGAGGAACCTGCCCGCGAGGGACCAGGTCAAAATGTGCAATTGAAGTCGGCTTTGCGCAGGAGGGGATGTCTCCCTTGCCGCTCAGGATCTCAGACAGACCGTTGACGTTATTGGTCCCGAGCAGCTCATGGGTATAGCCTTTACGCATATCACAGTCGATCAGCAGCACGCGCTTGTGGGTCTGACTGATAACCGCAGCCAGGTTGGCACAGACAAACGTTTTGCCAATCGACGGGCTGACCCCGGTCAGCATCAGCACATTATTACGTGATTGCATCATGGCGAAGTGCAGGCTGGTACGCAGGCTGCGCACCGCTTCTATTGCCAGGTCAGTCGGATTACCTACCGCCAGCAACTGGCTCTGCTTATAGCGCTTAACGCCTTTAATGGTCTGCACGTTATCACGGGATTTTTGCCATTCGGACAAAGGAATGCTGGCATACACGCTGATGCCGTGCTCTTCAAGCACCTGCGGGCTTTCAATACCGCGATTGAACAGCGATCGCAGCAGCACGCCAACCACTGAAAGCATCAAGCCAAGCAGGATACTGCCGAGAATAATCAGCGCCGTTTTCGGTTTCAGGACACCGGGCTGGGCAATGGCGGGATCGACAATACGCACATCGCCGACCGTACTGGCTTCCGTGATCTTCAGCTCCTGCTGTTTATTCAGCAGTTGCATATAGACCTGCTGGCCGGACTCCACGTCACGCGTCAGGCGGACAATTTCCTGCTGCGTCTTCGGCATCGCCGTCACGCGCCCGTTCAGCTTGCTTTTTTCATCTTCCAGCGCCTGGCGTTTTTCCAGCAACGTGCGGTACGCTGGGTGCGCTTTGGTGAACAGTTTGGAGATTTCAGCTTCTTTAAAGGTCAGTTCATTTAACTGGGCATCAATATTGACCATCGAGTCCAGCACCGCTTTGGCCTCCAGCGGTAAATCAACGGAGTCTTTATCCTGACGAAATGCATTCAGCTTGTTTTCGGCAACGTCCAGACGGTTGCGCACCTCCGGTAATTGCTTTGCCAGAAACGCCAGGCTTTTAGCGGCCTCTTCAGATTTACGCTCCACGTTTTGTTGCAGATAGTTGCGGGTAATACTGTCGAGGATCTGGCGGATTTGCTCACGATCTTCTCCCGTGAAGGTCAGACTCAGCACCCCAGTATCTTTACCTGTTTCCGTCACCATCAGATTATTTTGCAGGTTGTTAATCGTGCCAAGCGTGGAGAACTTACTGACGGTAAATTCGCTATCCGGAATGGCATGAATCGCCTCAACCCGCATCGTTACACCGTCATGGTTCAGTAACTGCCCAACCTGACCACGCGCGCTAAAGCCGCCGTCACTCACCAGCTGATAACTTTTGTCGTTCAGTACGCTCAACGTGAAGGTCTGTTCATTCATTGACGTTGGCAAGGTGAAGGTCGTCACATTGACCGTTTCATTCTGGCGGCCCATCAGACGGTCCCAGCCGGCACCAAAAAGAGGAAATGAATCTTTGGTGACGGAAATGTCCAGATTGAGATCGTCTACCGTTTTGCCCAATACCCGTCGTGACTGAATAAGCTGAATTTCAGCTTCAGATGCAGGTGGCTTGTTGGATAACGCCGAGCCAATATCCTGAACTAACGAGCTGCCGGTGTTTTGCTCAATTTGTACCAGCGCATCGGCACTGTAGATCGGCGTGGCAAACAAAGTGTAGACCGCCGCACACAGCGCAAATGCGGCGGTTATGCCCAGTACCCACCAGCGTGCTTCGACTACGGTCCCCACCAGACGTCCGATATCGATTTCATCGTTGCCCGTTACCGGCGTGGCAGACTGTTTTTCTTTTTCTGTCATGATTTTCCCTGCTCCGCATTCAGTGCCTGGGCCCATTGATGGGCAGACCGCTCAAGTAGTGCATACACCGCATCAAACGCATCACGGCTTTTACGATACGGGTCAGGTATTTCGCGTTCGCTGTCCCAATGGCCGAACAGCATCACTTTGCCGCGCATCTCCGGCACCATTTCACACAACGCCGTAATATGGCGTTTTTCCATAGTCAGGATCAGGTCATACTCCCGGCACATCCGCCCCGAGATCTGCCGTGCACAATGGTTTTCCAGCGACACGTTATGTGCCTGCGCCACACTGATGGCGCACGGATCGGCGCCCTTGCCTACCAGCGCGCCGAGGCCAGCGGAAGACACCGTCAACGCCGGATGGAATTGCCTTAACAAGCGCTCTGCCGTCGGAGAGCGGCAAATGTTCCCCACACAGACAACTAAGATTTTGTTAAACATGGCGATTACCAGTTGTGAAGGTCGCTGGCCGTATCCGTCATATAACGAACACCGCTAATGGTCGGCAGCAACTGATTGATCAAACGGTTCCAGCGAGCAACCGGCGCGGTCGTGACATACACCACATCGTAAGGCTGAAGTCGGAAAGAGGTCGCCATCACCAACGATGTCGCATCAGACATATCAAGCTGGTAGATATTGGCTATCTTGCCGTTATGCCCACCCTCGCCTTTTAATGGACGAATAACAAAGATACCGCTGGCATTGGAGGTGGTCAGGTCGATGCCTTCCGCATTACCCAGCGCTTCGGTGAGTGTCATACCGCTGAAGTCCATCTTGAGGGTGCTCTGTTTTTTCACTTCACCCATCACGAACACTTTCAGATCGTCATTTCGCGGAACAAACAGAATATCGCCAGGATAGAGCAGACGGTTCTGGCTCAGATCGCCATTTTGCATTAGCGCTTGCAGAGAAATTCGTTGCTCCTGCCCTTTGTGGGTCAGCACAACGTTGCGCCAGTCGGCTGCTTCTGTAAGGCCGCCTGCGGCATTGATAGCATCAAGGATGGTAAGAGGTACGTTGGTGATGGCCTGTTGACCGGATTTATTCACTTGCCCGGAGACATACGCCTTTTGCGAGCGGAATGCGGCGATATTAACGTCCACCTGCGGGTCTGCGATGTACTTCGCTAAGCGCCCGGTAATATCACTACGAATTTCTGCCAACGTTTTTCCCACCACGCTAACTTTGCCAATGTAGGGATAAAACATGGTGCCGTCAGGTTGCACCCAGTTTCCCGTATCGCTTGAGCTACGATACTGTCCCGCAGGCGTGGTGAGTTCGGGATGATCCCAGACGGTGACATTCAGGACATCGCCGGGACCGACCCGATACTGATACCCGGAGATCTCCTGATCCAGCGACATATTAGGTTGAGCAACATTCGGGCGCGGACGCAATTGTTCAACCAGTCGTGGGGTAAGCGGATAAACATTCACCATCCGGTTGATATCAAAATCGGCATCCTGCTGCTTAATCACATCTTTGCCCATGGTAGACATATTGCTGCCCGGAAGCACGGTACAACCGTTGATCAATATTACCGACACCAATACTGGTATCAATTTAAGTTTGGATTTCATCATTGATTATTTATCACTTTGGCAGAGTCATTATCACGTGCGTTTTAAATAGTGATTACGCCTGTTTGCATTTACCTTGCCGTTAATTGAATAAGAATTTAACTGGCATCAGTCCTAAAAAAAATGAATTCATCTGCAGTCTCTTGACAGAATAATTTAGGTTTATCATCAGGCGACCAGGCACGCTACCGCCCCTGGCTTCATTAGCTACCAATGCACTGATTAATTTATATTTTTACCGTCCTCGCAATTTTCATCATATTCATAGAACCTGCCCATCAGAAATAGCATGGTGCGATACTGGCAACATATTTCTCTTTTGATTATTACGGGAAGAATTGTTGCAGCTAACCGAATAGCAGGCAAGATAACAAGTCCTGAAACGTAGTCTTTTAAGATTAATATTAAGCGTGAGATTTTTATATTTTTAGGATTTTATTGATGTTGACAATGTTAATATATAAATATCCAATCTGCGATATTTCCTAAATATAACTGGATGAATAAAGCCATTTCTTGCAGTTACCTTCAGGCTATTTTCTCGCCCCTGTCCTGATATAAAGGGCAGAGAAATCCCTTCTCGCCATTGCATTTTTCGTCGGTTTTACCCATGATCGAATTGTGACAATTGTCATATAACTATGGGTATAGCATTTACTATGGAATGGATTGCCGATCCGTCAATCTGGGCCGGACTCGTCACGCTAATCGTGATAGAACTCGTTCTTGGCATTGATAATCTTGTTTTTATTGCCATCCTCGCGGAGAAACTCCCGCCATCCCAGCGAGATAAGGCGCGTATTACCGGGCTACTATTGGCAATGGTTATGCGCCTGCTGCTACTGGCGTCAATATCATGGCTGGTGACGCTGACCACGCCTCTGTTCAGCATTCGGGACTTCAGCTTCAGTGCCCGTGACCTGATCATGCTATTTGGCGGCTTCTTCCTGCTGTTCAAAGCGACGATGGAGCTTAACGAAAGGCTGGAAGGGAAAGACAGCGACAATCCCACCCAACGTCGGGGTGCGAAATTTTGGGGCGTGGTCGCGCAAATAGTGGTACTGGATGCCATTTTCTCACTGGACTCGGTGATCACCGCTGTTGGTATGGTTGATCATCTGGCGGTCATGATGGCGGCGGTAATTATTGCCATCAGCCTGATGATGCTGGCCAGTAAATCGTTGACCCGTTTTGTTAACAGCCACCCAACTATCGTTATTCTGTGCCTGAGCTTCCTGCTGATGATTGGTTTCAGCCTGGTCGCGGAAGGCTTTGGTTTTCGCATCCCGAAAGGCTATCTGTACGCAGCTATCGGCTTCTCAGTCATGATAGAAGCCCTGAACCAGTTGGCTATTTTTAATCGTCGTCGTTTCCTGTCGGCTAACCACACGTTACGCCAGCGTACCGCCGAGGCGGTGATGCGCCTGATAAGCGGTCAAAAAGAAGATGCCGAGCTGGATGCCGAAACTGCCGCCATGTTGGCGGATCATCATGAAGGTCAGATTTTTGCACCACAAGAACGGCGGATGATTGAGCGCGTACTGAACCTTAATCAGCGAACCGTCAGCAGCATCATGACGTCACGCCATGATATCGAGCACATTGATCTCAATGCGCCGGAAACAGAAATTCGCACACTACTGGAGAAAAACCAGCATACGCGTCTGGTCGTAACCGGAGAAGATGAGCAGGAAGAACTGCTCGGTGTGGTGCATGTGATTGACCTTCTGCAACAGTCGCTGCGTGGCGAACCGCTCGATTTGCGCGTCTTGCTTCGCCAGCCATTGGTATTCCCGGAAACCCTACCGCTTCTTCCGGCGCTGGAGCAGTTCCGTAATGCCCGTACGCACTTCGCTTTTGTGGCCGATGAGTTTGGTTCGGTGGAAGGAATTGTGACGCTGAGCGACGTGATGGAAACCATCGCGGGTAACTTGCCAAATGAAGTCGAAGAGATCGACGCTCGTCATGATATTCAGAAAAACGCCGATGGGTCGTGGACGGCAAACGGTCATATGCCGCTGGAAGACCTGGTGCAGTATGTCCCGATCCCATTAGATGAGAAACGTGAGTATCACACCATCGCCGGGCTGTTAATGGAGTATCTGCAGCGCATCCCGAAAACCGGAGAGGAAGTACAGGTTGGTGATTATTTGCTGAAAACCTTGCAAGTAGAAAACCATCGGGTGCAGAAAGTCCAGTTGACACCACTGCGCAGTGAAGAAGAGATGGATTACGAGGTATAAGCGATATGCCGGATGGCGCTAAAGCGACATCCGGCAATAGAGATCAGAGTTTATCCAGCAGCTTTTTAACGTCTTTGCCGTTGCGAGAGTCTTTGTTGCGATCGGCCCAGTCGTTCAATCGACGTTTTGCTTCATCCTGCATATGCTTACGCAAGAGTTGGTCCACCTGCAGGTTATAGTTCAACGACTGCCACTTGCCATAGACCCTGAGCGGAACCGGGGTCGCTTTGAGGAAATCGATTAATTTGCTTTCCCCATGCCATCCGCCCAGCACGCGTACGTTAAACTGAGTATCACAATTTTGCTCAACCAGATCTAACGTGCCCTTACCCGAAAGCGCCAACATGGCAGACTCCCCTTCCATGTTATCCAGCGTAACCTTGCCATTATCCAGCGTCAGATCGGTCACTAAGCGATCCAGCCGCGTCGCATTATCCAAATCCTGTTGTGAGCTTGCATTGCCGCCGCTACGTTCAACCGCCTGTTGCACCAGTTGCTGGAAGTTCATGCCTTCCATACGCGTGCCGCTCATCTCAACATTGGCCTGTCCTTGCCAGCTGTGACGAAACGCCTGCGCATCAATGTCAGAGCCCGAAAAATCGCCAGTCAGTGACAGCTTGCCAGTAAGGGCTATCGGATAGTCAAAGGCTTTCAGGATAGTGCCGATTTCTACGCCTTCCAGCCGTGGGTGAAAGACTGCCCGTGGAGAGCCTTTTCTGGCATCCAGCGAGCCAGGAAGCGAGATCAATCCACCGTCACTTTTTCCCTGCAACTCATTGATATTCAACAAGCCAGCCTGGTTGACGATTTTTGCAGAAACATTATCAAATGCCATTTTCCGCCAGAGAACTTTATCCGCCTGTAGTGCAATATTGGCGGAAAATCCTTGCAGCCCCTGATAAGAGACGGCATCAACCTGCGAGGCAATGACCGGCCGCGCCAGCGTCGACTGGCTCTGACTCTGCTGTGCCCCGGTATCTGTCGCCGCCAGAGCGTCATGCTGTACGATCAGGTTATCCAGATTGAGCTGGCCGAATTTCAGATCGACGTCCCATGCGGGTTTCTCCGCCAGCGTCACCTGCGCTTGCCCGGCGAGTGAACTGTCATTGGCAGTTAAGTTAATCTGCGTAAAGTTGAGCTGTTTTTTCTCTTCCTGCCACCGGGCCTGAAGCTGACCCTGGCCGCGGATCCCCTGCGGCGGCAAGTCTGCGCCCTGTAACTGCCAGCTCAGCTGCTCAATGTTAGCGACTAAATCATGCGGATAGTCAGACGCATCGACAGCGCCGCTGATCGACAACGTCAGGTCGCGCTGGTCGCGGTTAACACGGCCGGTGAAATCGAACGTTCCGCGATGCTGGGCGTCCTGTTCCATATTCAGGTGAATATCACGAACCGTTATCTGTTCATCGTCTTCATGCTGGAATACCAGAACGCTGTCAGCCACGCGCAGGCGAGCGATATCGAACGACCATCCACGATCTTCTGCCAGATCCGGCAGTGTATTATCTTTTGGCGCAACAGGGGCATCGACTCCGCGCACAGCCTCGGTTTCAGGTATGAGTTGAATCACCGCGCCTTTGAGCATGACTTGCTTTACGCTGAGTTGGTGACTCAACAACGGCCACAAGGCGACGTCCAGACGCATATTGTCGGCACGAACCAGAGGTTCGCTGGCGCCTTCGGCCGTTAGTACCATGCGCCCGGAGAGAATGCTCAACTGGGGCCATACGTGCCAGCGCAGAGGACCATCCAACTGCAGTTGATATCCGCTACGCGCAGCAACTTGCTTCACCATGTATGCGCGGAAATCGTTCGGATTCACCAACAATACTAACGCAGAGAAACCGGCCACCAGCACGACCAGAAGAATCATCAGCGTCGTCAGAAATCGTCTCATGCTATCCCCAATGGACTGAAAAACACTCAGTCTTTATCGATCCGGCTGGCTACCGCGCCCTGCTGATCGCGATACTTCGCATCCTGGCGACGGTTGTAAGGTCGCGCTGCCGGGCCGGAAAGCGGTTCGAAGCTCAGCGCACCAATCGGCATACCGGGGCGCAGCGCCAACGGTAATTTTCCTGAGTTGTAAAATTCCAGGACGATGCAGCCCGACCAACCCGGATCAATACGGTGTGCCGTAACGTGTACCATCAGGCCCAGACGTGCCAGCGAAGAACGACCGTCTAACCAGCCAACAAGGTCGGAAGGCAGCGTAACGGATTCGAAAGTTACCGCCAGCGCTAATTCACCCGGATGCAGGAAAAACGCTTCACCATCTTTGAGGACAATTTCATCACTCATTACGCGGTCAAGCGCAGCGCTGACCTCATCCTTCGGCCCGCTCAAATCGATATACGCCGCCGTATGACCGCGGAACGTACGAAATTTGTTACCAAGACGCACATCTACCGTTGCGCCATTGATACGCTCGACAGGAGGACGTGGATTGATCGACAGACGACCTTCATCCAACCAGGCTTCAATATCTCGGTCACATAAACGCATGGCACTTTCTCCTTTCGTGCTTCAACCCCTTAATGCCAGGCGCGTTAAGGGTGAACCAGGTTATCACTGAACGGTACACAATTCGCTGAACTTATTCAAAGAACTGACTGATTTTCGCCTTCAGAATATCGATAGCAATGCGGTTTTTACCGCCGCGAGGCACGATGATATCGGCGTATTGTTTTGAAGGCTCAATAAATTGCAGGAACATCGGACGTACGGTTTTTTGGTATTGCGCCATCACCGAATCCATTGAACGACCACGTTCATTCACATCCCGCTTGATACGGCGCATCAGGCAAATATCCAACGGCGTATCAACAAAAATAGAGAAGTTCATTTCATCGCGCAAACGCGCATCCGTCAGCAATAAAATGCCTTCCAGGATAATGACTTTCTTGGGTTCAATATGAATAGTTTCTTGTGTGCGCGTGTGTTCAACATAGCTATAAACGGGCAATTCAATGGCGGAACCACGTTTAAGTGTTTGCAGATGCTGAAACAGCAAACTGTGATCCATTGCGTTCGGATGGTCGTAGTTCGTTTTTACGCGTTCTTCCATCGACAGATGGCTTTGATCTTTGTAATAGCTGTCTTCGGGAATAACGCCAATATGTTCGTCACCGACTTGTTCACGCAATTCGCGATAAAGGGTGCTGGCAATAAGACTCTTGCCGGAAGCCGATGCGCCGGCAATGCCGATAATGACGCACTGATGGGACTGATCAGTCATAAATTTAGCGACCTGATTAACCTGGATGTAAGGAAGGGCGGCGTCGAAACGCCAAACGCGGCAATTATAGGGATTTCAGCAGCGCGATGCCAGCCCAGGCTGCACCAATGCTTTCCCTGTCGCAAATTAAAACGGTTAATTTTAAAGCAGGCTCAATTTTTATTCACCCGCCTTAGGAATTAATGGCTTGAGCGTGTTAATTTATGAGCAACTGGCGTATAAATTGTAAATTATTTGTACTAGCATAAACAAAGATTAAACGTGATGCGGCTGGTAACTCTGCTGGCCGACATCGGCTATTTGGGTAAAGTGGTAATGAGTAAACAATTCCAACATGTTTTAGTTACCCTACCCCATCCTCTGCTGCGCCTGGCCAGTTTAGGTCTGGTAGCATTTATCTTTACGCTATTCTCGCTGGAGCTGTCGCGTTTCGGTACCCAACTGGCACCGCTTTGGTTTCCAACCTCAATCATGATGGTGGCGTTTTACCGCCATGCAGGAAAAATGTGGCCCGGGATAGCGCTGGCTTGCTCATTCGGCAGCATCGGTGCGTCTTTGCTGTTTTTTCCTGGCGGTTCGCTTAACTATGCCTATACGACCATCAATATTATTGAAGCGGTCGCCGGCGCGATGTTATTGCGCAAACTGCTCCCCTGGTATAACCCCTTACAGAATCTGAATGACTGGGCGCGTTTGGCGTTAGGTAGCGCCGTCATACCCCCGCTGTTAGGTGGTGTGCTGATGTGGCTACTGCTCCCGGAGGGAACCTCGTTAAATACGTTTCTCATTTGGGTGCTTTCCGAATCCATCGGCGCGCTGGCGCTGGTGCCATTAGGTCTGTTATTCAAGCCTCATTATCTGCTGCGCCACCGCGATCCACGTTTACTGCTTGAGACCCTCATCACGTTGCTCGTCACCTTAACGTTCAGTTGGCTCTCCATGATGTACGTGCCGTGGCCGTTTACCTGCGTCATTGTTTTGCTGATGTGGAGCGCCGTCCGTTTGCCGCGTATGGAAGCATTTTTAATTTTCCTCAGCACCGTCATGATGGTCTCTCTGATGTTGGCTGCCAACCCATCGCTGCTCTACACGCCAAAAGCGAATGTGATGACAAGTATTCCGTGGCTGCCGTTTTTGATGATTCTGTTGCCAGCCAACATGATGACTATGGTGATGTACGCATTTCGGGCCGAGCGAAAACACATCTCTGAAAGCGAATCGCGTTTTCGTAATGCAATGGAATATTCCGCGATTGGCATGGCGCTGGTCGGTACCGAAGGGCAGTGGTTACAGGCAAATAAGGCGTTGTGTCAGTTTCTTGGCTACAGTCAGGAAGAGCTGAGAGCGCTGACCTTCCAGCAACTCACCTGGCCGGAAGATCTGAATAACGACCTCGAACAACTCGGCATGTTGGCCCGTGGTGAAATCAACAGCTACTCCATGGAAAAGCGCTACTACACGCGCGCGGGCGACGTCGTCTGGGCATTGCTGGCCGTTTCGCTGGTACGCCACAGCGACAACACCCCGCTCTACTTTATTGCGCAGGTTGAAGACATAAACGACCTGAAGCACACCGAGTGGATGAATAAGCGGCTGATGGAGCGCATTACCCTCGCCAACGAAGCGGGCGGTATCGGTATCTGGGAATGGGAACTGCAACCCGACGTGATCAGTTGGGATAAGCGCATGTTCGATCTCTATGAAGTCCCGCCACATATCAAACCCAGTTGGCAAGTCTGGTACGAGTGCGTCGTGCCGGAAGATCGCGAGCATGCTGAAAATGTGATTCGCGACTCTCTGGCCGCACGAATTCCCTTTAAGCTAGAATTTCGTATTGCAGTACGTGACGGAGTGCGACACATCCGCTCGTTGGCTAACCGGGTACTAAATAAAGACGGAGAAGTTGAACGCTTACTCGGCATCAATTTGGATATGACCGAGGTGAAGCAACTCAACGAAGCGTTGTACCAGGAAAAAGAGCGCCTGCACATCACGCTGGACTCAATCGGCGAAGCGGTGATTTGTATTGATGTCGACATGAACGTGACCTTTATGAACCCGGTGGCCGAGAAGATGAGCGGCTGGCAGCAGGACGACGCGATAGGTATTCCGTTACTGACAGTGCTGCGTATTACCTTTGGCGATAACGGCCCATTGATGGAAAACATCTACAGTGCCGATATGTCGCGTACTGCCATAGAGCAGGAGGTGGTTCTGCATTGCCGTAACGGCAGCAGTTACGACATTCAGTACAGCATTACGCCACTCAGTACCCTTGACGGCGGCAGCATTGGCTCCGTGCTGGTCATTCAGGATGTCACCGAGTCACGTAAGATGTTACGCCAACTGAGCTACAGCGCGTCGCATGATGACCTCACCCATCTTGCTAACCGGGTCAGCTTCGAGAACCATCTGAAACAATTACTACAAGCCGTACACGATACGCATCAACGCCATGTTCTGGTCTTTATCGATCTGGATAGGTTTAAAGCCGTGAACGATAGCGCGGGCCATGCCGCTGGCGATGCCCTGCTGCGCGAACTGGCTTCTCTGATGCTCAGCATGCTGCGTACCAGCGATGTACTGGCACGTCTCGGTGGCGATGAATTCGGTCTGTTGCTGCCTGATTGCAACATCGAAAGCGCTCGCTTTATCTCAGGCCGTATTATCAGCGCCATCAACGAGTATCAGTTCAGATGGGAAGGCCGTCTGCACCACATAGGCGCCAGTGCGGGTATTACGCTGATCGATGAGAAAAATAATGTCGCGACTGAGGTCATGTCTCAGGCAGATATCGCCTGCTATGCCGCCAAAAACAGCGGACGTGGCCGGGTCTGCGTGTATGAGCCTCAGCAAAGTCAGACGCACACCTCACGGGAACTGCTGTCGTTTGATGAACAGAAACACATTATTGCGCACAACCCGATGCTCATGATCGCCCGGGGTGTGGCCTCTCCACGCATTCCTGAGACATTCAGCTTCTGGCTCCTCTCACTGCGCCTGGGAACAGAGGACGGTGATGTTATCGAAGAGCATATCTTCCGTACCGGACTCGTTGACCCTGCGCTTAATCATGCACTTGACCGCCGGGTTTTTAACGAATTTTTCCAGCATGCTGCGACGGCGATTGCCAGTAAGGGGCTCAGTATTGCCCTTCCCCTTTCTGCCGCTGGGCTGTTGAGTACCGAACTTGTGGATGAACTGCTGGCGCAGTTACAACGTAGTCCGCTACCACCTCGCTTATTACACCTGACCATTCCAGCCGGAGTGATGAAATCGCATCCAGCTCAGAGCCTATCGGCCATTCAGCGGCTTCGTCACGCGGGTTGTCGGATTATTTTAAGCCAGGTTGGACGCGACTTAGAGATCGTTGAAAATCTGAAATTTCACACCGTCGATTACCTGTTACTCGACAGTGAGATCAGTGCCAGTGTTCACGGCAACCTGATGGATGAAATGTGGGTTTCTATTATCCAGGGCCATGCACAGCGACTGGATATCAAAACGATCGCCGGCCCCGTGCAAATGCCGCTTATTATGGACGCACTTTCTGGTATCGGTATTGATATGATCTACGGCGACATCATTGCTGATGCTCAGCCGTTGGATCTGCTACTCAATACCAGCAACTTCGCTATCAACTGACGGCTGCCACCCTTCCGTATACCAGATATGCAATAACGCATAGGAGCGCCACGGCTTCCAGCGCTCGGCATAACGCCGGATCTGGGCTGGTGTCATGCCCGGAAAGCGTTGTTTGATCAAATAATCGTCAGGAAGAAAAACATCTTTCGCCTGCCAACCGCGTAGAGCGAAATAATTGGCAGTCCAGCGGCCTATACCGGGAAACGTTTGTAAGTGCTTTACGCCTTGCTCAATATCAGCTGGTGCAACCAATGCAAGCCTTCCGGTAAGCGTTGCTCGTGCCAGATGAATGAGCGCTTCGGCGCGTTTGAGCGGCATCCCTAAGGCTTTCAGATGCAAAGGCTCAGCAGCAGCCAGCGCTTGTGGTGTGGGAAAACACACATACTCAGGCGCCTCATCAAGCCTGTCACCGTAGGCGTGTACAACTTTCGCGGTCAGTTTTGCCGCCATGGCAACGCTCACTAACTGGCCTAATATCGCCCTCACACCTTGCTCAAAAGCATCGACAGAGCCAGGCAGTCGTAGGCCAGGACGCGCTGCGCCCAGACTGCCCAGTGCGTTAGCAATATGCTGTGGGCAGCAGCCAAGATCGAATAACCGCTCAATTTTGGCCAGGCATTCTGGCGCAACGGGCTGTAGCCCCGGACTTAGCCTGACCTGAAGCTGGTTTGTCTTCAGGTCAGGCATCACGCTCACCAGCCCGCGATACTCACCGATTGCCAGGCTCCTGGCGTAATGCAGCTCCCCGACGGTTTCGACGCCCTCCACCGCACGGGCGGCAAGAAACCCTAGCATCCAGGACCAGTCATAGGGCGGCTGCCAGCTCAGTGTTAACATTCAGGTGTCCTTTTTAGTTAAACCTACAGCATAAACGGTATTCAATCGATACGCCTTGCTTTCATATTCCAGTTGTCGGGGCGGCAACATTTCGCTAAAGTCACGCCCCTTCTTCACTGGCATGGGGATTTCTACGGTGTTTATTGGTTTTGACTACGGTACGGCAAACTGTTCAGTAGCCGTAATGCGTGACGGGCAGCCACACTTGCTCAAAATGGAAAATAACAGCACATTACTGCCCTCAATGCTTTGTGCGCCTACGCGTGAAGCGGTGAGCGAATGGTTGTATCGCCATCATGATGTCCCTACGACGGATGCCGAAACACAGGCGCTACTGAGTCGTGCGATGCGTTATAACCGTGATGAAGACATCGATGTTAGCGCCAATAGCGTGCAGTTTGGTCTGGCGTCACTGGCGCAATACATTGACGACCCGGAAGAGGTTTACTTTGTTAAATCGCCAAAATCATTCCTGGGTGCCAGCGGCCTGAAGCCGCAGCAGGTTGCGCTGTTTGAAGATCTGGTCTGCGCGATGATGCTGCATATTCGCAATCAGGCGCAAAACCAGCTACCTGAAGCCATCACCCAGGCCGTTATCGGTCGCCCGATCAACTTCCAGGGGTTAGGCGGTGATGATGCCAACGCCCAGGCGCAGGGTATCCTTGCGCGTGCTGCAAAGCGTGCTGGTTTTCAGGATGTGGTTTTTCAGTACGAGCCGGTAGCCGCGGGTCTGGATTTTGAAGCAACCTTGCAGGAAGAAAAACGCGTACTGGTGGTGGACATCGGCGGTGGTACCACTGACTGTTCGCTACTGCTAATGGGACCGCAATGGCATCAGCGCGCCGATCGCGAAAACAGCCTGCTGGGACACAGCGGTTGCCGCGTGGGCGGTAACGATCTGGATATTGCGCTGGCCTTTAAACATCTGATGCCACTGCTGGGTATGGGCGGCGAAACGGAAAAAGGCATCGCATTGCCGATTTTACCCTGGTGGAACGCGGTCGCGATCAACGATGTTCCGGCACAAAGTGATTTCTACAGCGCCGCCAACGGACGTTTACTCAACGATCTGATCCGCGATGCACGTGAAGCAGATAAAGTGGCGCTGCTGCTTAAAGTCTGGCGTGAACGCCTGAGTTATCGCCTGGTTCGCAGCGCAGAAGAGAGCAAAATTGCGCTTTCTGACCAGACAAACGTTACCGCGGCACTGCCGTTTATCAGCGATGCGCTGGCCACCGCTATCAGCCAGCAAGGACTGGAAGCGGCGTTAAACCAACCGCTGGCACGTATTCTCGAACAGGTTCAGTTAGCGCTGGATAACGCGCAGGAAAAACCGGATGTCATTTATCTGACCGGCGGTAGCGCCCGTTCACCGCTTATAAAAAAAGCCCTTGCTGAACAGCTTCCGGGGATCCCTATCGCCGGTGGCGATGACTTTGGCTCTGTCACCGCAGGGCTGGCTCGCTGGGCGGAAGTGGTTTTCCGCTAAGTCGCTCGCAGGCTGAAAAACGTGCATATTGACATCATCGTTACTGTGGATTACTTTCAGGAGTGAGGGTTAGGGAGGTTTTACCCTCCCCCTGGTGTCTTAGTAAGCCGAGAAGCTAATGACTAAGAGTATCACCAGTATGATGACCTGCTTCATCATAACCCTTTCCTTTTTTTGGCCCCTTCCTCGGGAGGGGTTTTCCCGTTCCAGCGTCCCGCTGAAATCTCTGGCTTGCCTCCTTATTGCCTTGACCACACTCTGGCACACTATTTCGCATTGGTGATTTTCGCTGCTGATTGTTGCGTAATGCCTCGCAAAGCCGCGCCGTCATTCAGACGAATCCCTACAGTGTTTCATAATTCCTCCATTTTTCTCCCTTGTTCACTGGCTAAACTAGTATCATTCCGCGAAACGTTTCAGGATGAGAAACTCATAACAATGAAAGGCCGTAACAAATCCCGCTGGGTGATAGTAATCGTGATCGTCGTGGCCGCCATCGCCGCCTTCTGGTTCTGGCAAAGTCGCAGCGAACCCCAGGGAACAGCCCCCGGCGCAACCCGTCAGACACAACCCGCTCCGGCAACGGGACGGCGAGGAATGCGTTCCGGTCCGTTGGCTCCGGTTCAGGCGGCCACGGCAGTCGAACAAGCGGTTCCACGCTATCTGACCGGGCTGGGTACCATTACTGCCGCGAACACCGCGACGGTGCGCAGTCGCGTGGACGGCCAACTCATCGCCATACACTTTCAGGAAGGGCAACAGGTGAAAGCCGGCGATCTGCTGGCCGAGATCGACCCGAGCCAGTTTAACGTTGCGTTGGCGCAGGCGCAGGGACAGTTAGCGAAAGATAAAGCCACGCTAGCCAATGCGCGTCGCGACCTCGCCCGCTATCAGCAATTGGTCAAAACGAATCTGGTCTCTCGTCAGGAACTGGATGCGCAACAGGCGCTGGTCAACGAAACACAAGGGACGATAAAAGCCGATGAAGCCAGCGTCGCCAGCGCGCAATTGCAACTCGACTGGAGCCGGATAACGGCTCCAGTTGATGGTCGGGTAGGTCTGAAGCTTGTGGATGTGGGTAACCAGATATCCAGCAGCGATACCACCGGGATTGTCGTCATTACACAAACCCATCCTATTGATCTGGTTTTCACTCTGCCAGAGAACGATATCGCGACCGTCGTACAGGCACAGAAATCGGGGACGCCACTGAAAGTTGAGGCCTGGGACCGTACCAACTCGCAAAAACTGAGCGAAGGCGTGCTGCAGAGCCTCGACAACCAGATTGACGCCACCACCGGCACCATCAAAGCAAAGGCCCGCTTTAACAACCAGGACGATGCCTTGTTCCCGAATCAGTTTGTTAACGCTCGCATGCTCGTCGATACGGAACAAAATGCCGTCGTGATCCCGACTGCCGCACTACAAATGGGTAACGAAGGCCACTTTGTCTGGGTGCTGAACAGCGACAACAAAGTCAGCAAACATCTGGTTAAACCGGGAATTCAGGACAGTCAGAACGTCGTTATCTCCGCCGGGCTGTCCGCGGGCGATCGCGTCGTCACCGACGGGATTGATCGTCTGACGGAAGGGGCTAAAGTCGAGGTCGTGGAGGCTCACGCCGCCACCGCTAGCGACGACAAAGCCGCACCGCGCGGCTATGGCAAAAAAGGAGCGAGCTCCTGATGCAGGTGTTACCTCCCGGCAATACAGGCGGCCCGTCCCGCCTGTTTATTCTGCGCCCCGTCGCCACCACGTTGCTGATGGTCGCGATTCTGCTTGCCGGTATCATCGGCTACCGTTTTCTGCCCATTGCGGCATTACCGGAAGTGGATTACCCCACCATTCAGGTCATAACGCTCTATCCCGGAGCCAGCCCGGATGTCATGACGTCTGCGGTTACCGCTCCACTTGAACGCCAGTTCGGGCAGATGTCCGGCCTGAAACAAATGTCCTCCCAAAGTTCCGGTGGTGCATCGGTCGTCACGTTGCAGTTTCAACTGACCCTGCCACTGGATGTTGCCGAGCAGGAAGTTCAGGCCGCCATCAATGCCGCCACCAATTTATTACCGAGCGATCTGCCTAACCCACCGGTCTACAGCAAAGTTAATCCAGCGGATCCGCCGATCATGACGCTGGCCGTCACCTCGACCGCCATGCCGATGACGCAGGTGGAAGATATGGTGGAAACCCGCGTCGCACAGAAAATCTCCCAGGTTTCTGGTGTTGGCCTGGTGACACTTTCTGGCGGCCAGCGTCCGGCGGTCCGCGTGAAGCTTAATGCCCAAGCGATTGCAGCGCTCGGTCTGACCAGCGAAACCATCCGTACGGCGATTACCGGTGCCAACGTCAATTCCGCCAAAGGGAGTCTTGATGGGCCAACGCGCGCCGTTACACTTTCCGCTAATGACCAGATGCAGTCTGCCGATGAGTATCGCCAGTTAATCGTTGCCTATAAAAATGGTGCACCGGTACGACTTGGTGATGTCGCCACCGTCGAACAAGGTGCAGAAAACAGCTGGCTTGGGGCATGGGCCAACAAACAACAAGCCATCGTGATGAACGTACAGCGTCAGCCTGGCGCAAATATTATCGCCACGGCGGACAGTATTCGGCAAATGCTGCCGCAACTGACGGAAAGCCTGCCGAAATCGGTGAAGGTAACTGTACTTTCGGATCGTACGACCAATATTCGCGCTTCCGTTGCCGACACTCAGTTCGAACTGATGCTGGCGATTGCGTTGGTCGTCATGATTATCTACCTGTTTCTGCGCAATATTCCTGCCACCATCATTCCTGCGGTTGCCGTTCCGCTATCGCTGATCGGGACCTTCGCTGTAATGGTCTTTCTTGATTTCTCCATCAACAACCTGACATTGATGGCGCTGACCATCGCCACGGGTTTTGTGGTGGATGATGCCATTGTGGTTATCGAGAATATTTCGCGCTATATCGAAAAAGGGGAAAAACCACTGACCGCAGCCCTGAAAGGTGCAGGCGAGATTGGTTTTACCATCATCTCCCTGACGTTTTCATTGATTGCAGTATTGATCCCACTGCTATTCATGGGCGATATCGTCGGGCGCTTGTTCCGCGAATTCGCCGTTACGCTGGCGGTGGCGATTCTGATTTCTGCCGTCGTATCGCTCACCCTTACGCCGATGATGTGTGCGCGCATGCTCAGTCAGGCGTCATTGCGTAAACAAAACCGCTTCTCCCGCGCCTCAGAAAAAATGTTCGATCGGGTGATTGCCGGATACGGACACTGGCTGGCAAAAGTACTTAACCACCCGTGGTTAACGCTTAGCGTAGCCCTCGGTACGTTGGCGCTGAGCGTCATGCTGTGGGTGTTTATCCCAAAAGGCTTCTTCCCAATTCAGGATAACGGCATTATTCAGGGTACGCTGCAGGCTCCGCAATCCAGTTCATTTGCCAGCATGGCCCAGCGTCAACGCCAGGTTTCTGATGTGATCCTCCAAGATCCCGCGGTAGAAAGCCTGACGGCCTTTGTGGGCGTTGACGGCACTAACCCCGCGCTGAACAGTGCGCGTCTGCAAATTAATCTTAAACCGTTGGATGAACGCGACGATCGCGTACAGAAAGTGATCGCCCGATTACAGGATGAGGTAGACAGAGTCCCTGGCGTTGACCTTTATCTACAGCCCACGCAGGATCTGACGATTGATACCCAGGTCAGCCGAACGCAATACCAGTTTACGTTACAAGCTAACTCTCTTGACGCCCTCAGCACGTGGGTCCCACAGCTGCTTGAAAAACTGCAGCAGTTACCACAATTGTCTGATGTTAGCAGCGACTGGCAGGATCAAGGGTTGGTCGCGTATGTGAACGTCAATCGTGACAGCGCCAGCCGTTTAGGGATCAGTATGGCGGATGTCGATAACGCCCTGTATAACGCCTTCGGACAGCGTTTGATTTCGACTATCTACACGCAGGCGAACCAGTATCGCGTGGTGTTAGAGCATAACACTGACAGCACACCGGGACTTGCAGCGCTGGATACCATTCGTCTGACCAGTAGCGATGGCGGAATCGTACCGCTCAGCGCCATCGCCAGCATTGAGCAGCGTTTTGCCCCGCTATCGATTAACCATCTCGATCAATTCCCGGTAACGACTATCTCGTTCAATGTGCCAGATAATCAGTCGTTGGGCGATGCGGTACAGGCGATTCAGGATGCCGAAAAAACACTTAACCTGCCCGCAAATATCACCACTCAGTTCCAGGGCAGTACGCTGGCCTTCCAGGCTGCCCTGGGCAACACTATCTGGCTGATTGTGGCGGCAGTGGTCGCGATGTATATCGTGCTCGGCGTATTGTACGAAAGCTTTATTCACCCGATTACGATTCTCTCTACGCTTCCCACTGCGGGTGTCGGGGCGTTGCTGGCGCTCATGATTGCCGGCAGCGAACTGGACGTGATCGCGATCATCGGCATTATTTTGCTCATCGGGATCGTGAAGAAAAACGCCATCATGATGATTGACTTTGCCCTTGCCGCGGAACGTGAGCAGGGAATGTCACCGCGCGATGCCATTTTCCAGGCCTGTCTGCTGCGTTTTCGCCCTATCCTGATGACCACGCTGGCAGCGCTACTGGGGGCGTTGCCACTGATGCTAAGCACCGGTGTAGGTGCAGAGTTACGCCGTCCATTAGGTATTGGCATGGTTGGCGGTTTGCTGGTCAGCCAGGTCCTGACGTTGTTTACCACACCGGTGATTTACCTGCTGTTTGACCGACTGTCGCTGTATGTGAAAAACCGCTTCCCGCGTCAGCGAGAGGACGCGTAAATGAAATTTTTCGCTCTCTTCATACACCGTCCGGTGGCGACCATTCTTATTTCCGTCGCCATTACCCTGTGCGGCATACTGGGCTTTCGTCTGTTGCCAGTGGCCCCCCTGCCGCAGGTTGATTTTCCGGTAATCATGGTCAGTGCATCACTACCGGGAGCATCACCAGAAACAATGGCGTCATCTGTAGCAACCCCACTGGAACGCTCGCTTGGGCGGATCGCGGGCGTAAATGAGATGACATCAAGCAGCTCGCTTGGTAGCACGCGCATTATTCTCGAATTTAAATTTGACCGCGACATCAACGGTGCAGCACGGGACGTACAGGCCGCCATTAACGCGGCGCAAAGCCTGCTGCCCAGCGGGATGCCCAGCCGCCCAACGTATCGGAAGGCCAACCCTTCAGATGCCCCGATCATGATCCTGACGCTGACATCGGACACGTACTCGCAAGGTGAATTATACGATTTCGCCTCGACGCAACTGGCGCAGACCATCGCACAAATCAACGGCGTCGGTGATGTGGATGTCGGAGGAAGCTCTCTTCCCGCCGTGCGCGTGGGGCTTAATCCGCAGGCGCTGTTTAACCAAGGGGTATCGCTGGATGCGGTGCGTAGCGCTATCGATAACGCCAACGTGCGCAAACCGCAGGGCGCTATCGAAGATGAAACCCATCGCTGGCAGGTACAAACCAACGATGAGCTAAAAACCGCGGCGGAATATAAGCCAGTTATCATCCACTATAACAACGGCGCAGCTGTGCGACTGGGGGATGTTGCATCTGTCAGTGATTCAGTGCAGGACGTACGCAATGCGGGGATGACCAATGCCAAACCGGCCATTCTGCTGATGATCCGCAAACTGCCAGAAGCCAATATTATTCAGACGGTCGACAGCATTCGCGCCAAATTACCGGAGCTACAAACGATGGTCCCGGCCGCTATCGATCTGCAAATCGCCCAGGATCGTTCACCCACTATCCGCGCCTCGTTGGCTGAAGTAGAGCAAACGCTGATTATCTCCGTGGCGTTGGTTATCCTGGTGGTATTTGTCTTCCTGCGCTCCGGGCGTGCCACCCTGATCCCCGCCGTTGCGGTTCCGGTCTCGCTGATTGGTACGTTTGCCGCGATGTATCTGTGTGGATTTAGCCTCAACAACCTGTCGTTGATGGCGCTAACCATCGCGACGGGTTTTGTCGTCGATGATGCCATTGTGGTACTGGAGAACATTGCGCGCCATCTCGAAGCGGGAATGAAACCGTTACAGGCGGCGCTACAAGGCACGCGCGAGGTGGGTTTCACCGTTCTCTCCATGAGCCTGTCGCTGGTGGCGGTGTTTCTGCCACTGCTGTTAATGGGCGGGCTGCCAGGCCGTCTGTTACGCGAGTTTGCCGTCACCCTGTCGGTGGCTATCGGTATTTCACTGCTGGTATCGCTGACGTTGACGCCGATGATGTGCGGCTGGATGCTCAAATCCAGCACGCCACGCGAACAATCGCGTAAGCGGGGATTTGGCCGTGTACTGGTGGCATTACAGCAAAGCTACGCCACGTCGCTGAAGTGGGTGCTACGCCACACACGCATGGTGGGCGTGGTGCTACTCGCAACCATTGCCCTGAACGTCTGGCTCTATATTTCAATCCCCAAAACCTTCTTCCCGGAGCAGGATACCGGCGTACTCATGGGCGGGATCCAGGCCGATCAGAGCATTTCGTTTCAGGCGATGCGGGGCAAACTGCAGGACTTTATGAAGATCATCCGCGACGATCCTGCGGTGAATAACGTCACCGGGTTTACCGGCGGCTCACGCGTCAACAGCGGAATGATGTTTATCACCCTGAAGCCTCGTGGCGAACGTCACGAAACGGCGCAACAGGTGATCGACCGCCTGCGTGTGAAGCTTGCCAAAGAACCCGGCGCAAACCTGTTTCTGATGGCGGTGCAGGATATTCGCGTCGGCGGTCGTCAGGCTAATGCCAGCTACCAATACACTCTGTTGTCAGATGACCTCGCCGCACTACGCGAATGGGAACCGAAAATTCGTAAGGCGCTGGCCGCCCTGCCCCAGCTGGCGGACGTTAACTCCGATCAGCAGGACAACGGCGCAGAAATGAATCTGACCTACGATCGTGACACCATGTCACGTCTGGGAATCGACGTTGAAGCTGCCAACAGCCTGCTGAATAACGCCTTTGGTCAGCGACAAATTTCAACCATCTATCAGCCGATGAACCAGTACAAAGTGGTGATGGAAGTCGACCCACGCTACACCCAGGATATCAGCGCCCTGGACAAAATGTTCGTCATCAACAGCGATGGCAAAGCAATACCGTTGTCGTACTTTGCCAAATGGCAACCGGCAAATGCGCCGCTATCGGTGAATCACCAGGGGTTGTCTGCCGCCTCAACCGTATCATTTAACCTGCCGACCGGTTCTTCACTTTCTGAAGCAACGGAGGCCATCAACCGAACCATGACCCAGCTTGGAGTACCGTCAACGGTACGTGGTAGCTTTGCGGGTACCGCGCAGGTATTTCAGGACACCATGAACTCACAGGTGATCCTGATTATCGCCGCCATCGCCACCGTCTATATCGTGCTGGGTATGCTGTATGAAAGCTATGTTCACCCGCTGACTATTCTCTCCACGCTGCCTTCTGCCGGCGTTGGGGCCTTACTGGCGCTGGAGCTGTTCAATGCCCCGTTCAGCCTAATCGCCCTGATAGGGATCATGCTATTAATTGGCATTGTGAAGAAAAACGCCATCATGATGGTCGATTTTGCGCTGGAAGCGCAGAGAAATGGCAAGCTGCAGCCGGAAGAAGCGATTTTCCAGGCCTGCCTGCTGCGCTTTCGCCCAATAATGATGACCACGCTGGCGGCCCTGTTTGGTGCGCTGCCGCTGGTATTATCCGCAGGTGACGGCTCTGAACTGCGTCAACCATTGGGGATAACCATTGTTGGCGGGCTGGTTGTCAGTCAGCTACTGACGCTGTACACCACTCCGGTGGTCTATCTCTTTTTCGACCGTCTGCGTCTGCGTTTTTCGCGTAAAAACAGCAAACCGGTAGCAGAGTTATGACAGAACTTCCCGACAGCACCCGCTGGCAGCTTTGGATTGTGGCATTTGGCTTTTTTATGCAATCGCTGGATACCACCATCGTCAACACCGCGCTTCCCTCGATGGCCAAAAGCCTCGGGGAAAGCCCACTGCATATGCACATGGTCATTGTGTCGTATGTACTTACCGTCGCCGTAATGCTCCCTGCCAGCGGTTGGCTGGCCGATAAAATCGGTGTGCGCAATATATTCTTCACCGCGATCATTCTGTTTACGCTGGGATCGCTATTTTGCGCCTGGTCCGGAACGCTGAATGAACTGGTAATGGCTCGCGTGTTACAAGGTGTAGGCGGCGCGATGATGGTGCCCGTCGGCAGGTTGACGGTGATGAAAATCGTCCCACGCGAGCAATACATGGCGGCAATGACATTCGTCACCTTGCCCGGTCAGATTGGTCCTCTTCTGGGCCCGGCATTAGGTGGTATCCTGGTGGAATATGCCTCCTGGCACTGGATATTTCTGATTAACATTCCGGTTGGCATTGTCGGGGCAATAGCGACGTTAATGCTGATGCCCAACTACACCATGCAAACTCGCCGTTTCGATCTTTCTGGATTCATGATGCTGGCTGTCGGCATGGCGGTACTCACGTTAGCGCTCGATGGTAGTAAGGGAACCGGCATTTCCCACATCACGCTGGCAGCGCTGGTTATCTGTGGCGTACTGGCGATCCTGCTGTATCTGAAACATGCCCACAACAACCCTCGTGCGCTGTTTAGCCTGCATCTGTTTCGTACACACACCTTCTCGTTAGGGCTGTTCGGCAGCTTTGCCGGGCGGATTGGTAGCGGGATGTTACCGTTCATGACCCCGGTATTCCTGCAGATTGGATTGGGCTTTTCGCCATTTCATGCCGGATTGATGATGATCCCGATGGTGCTGGGCAGTATGGGAATGAAACGCATCGTGGTCCAGGTCGTCAACCGGTTTGGGTACCGTCGCGTACTGGTCACCACCACGCTTGGCCTGTCGATAGTCAGCCTGTTGCTGATGAGCACCGCGTTACTCGGTTGGTATTACGCCCTGCCGTTCATACTGTTCTTACAGGGGATGGTCAATTCTACCCGCTTCTCCTCAATGAACACGCTGACGCTAAAAGACCTGCCGGATGACCTCGCGAGCAGCGGCAACAGCCTGCTGTCAATGATCATGCAACTGTCGATGAGTATCGGGGTAACCATCGCCGGTCTGTTGTTAGGCATGTTCGGACAGCAGCATATCGCCATCGACAGCGCGTCTACGCATACCGTCTTTATGTATACCTGGTTGTGCATTGCGTTCCTTATCGCACTGCCCGCCCTCATTTTTGCCCGCGTGCCGAACGACACGCAGACCAACGCGGTGATTTCACGGCGCAAAAGGAGCACCTGATGAAGTTCTGGCGGCCCGGTATCACCGGCAAACTCTTTCTGGCTATTTTCGCCACCTGCATTGTGCTGCTGATCAGTATGCACTGGGCCGTGCGCATTAGCTTCGAACGCGGTTTTATTGACTACATCAAACACGGTAACGAACAACGCCTGCAAATGCTCAGCGATGCGTTAAGCGAGCAGTACGAGCAGCACGGCAACTGGCGATTCTTACGCAATAACGATCGTTTTGTTTTCCAGATCCTGCGCTCTTTTGAACACGACAATGACGATGATAAACCGGGACCCGGCATGCCGCCGCACGGCTGGCGTACGCAATTTTGGGTGGTCGATCAAAGTGCCCGTGTGCTGGTCGGCCCGCGCGGCCCAGTTCCTCGTGACGGCATGCGCCATCCCATACGCGTTAACGGTAGCGAAGTGGGCGCCGTGATCGCCTCCCCCGTAGAACGGCTGACGCGGAATACGGATATCAATTTCGACATGCAGCAAAGACGATCCAGTTGGCTTATTGTGGCGCTCTCCACGATCCTTGCCGCGCTGGCGACGTTTACGCTGGCGCGCAGCCTGCTCGCCCCGGTTAAGCGGTTGGTGGAAGGCACACACAAACTGGCGGCCGGCGATTTTACCACCCGCGTGGTTCCCACCAGTACCGATGAACTGGGTAAACTGGCGCAGGATTTCAACCAGCTCGCCAGTACGCTGGAAAAAAACCAGCAGATGCGCCGGGACTTTATGGCTGATATCTCTCACGAACTGCGCACGCCGCTGGCTGTTTTGCGCGGCGAACTCGAAGCCATTCAGGATGGTGTCCGCCAGTTCACGCCCGACTCCGTTGCCTCTTTGCAGGCTGAAGTGGGTACGCTCACCAAACTGGTAGACGATCTCCACCAGCTTTCTATGTCTGATGAAGGGGCGCTGGCCTACCAGAAAACCTCGCTGGACCTGATCCCTCTGCTGGAAGTGGCGAGCGGCGCGTTTCGCGAACGCTTCGCCAGCCGTGGACTGACGATCCAACTTTCACTCCCGGACAGCATGACGGTCTTTGGCGACAGGGATCGCCTGATGCAACTGTTTAACAATCTACTGGAAAACAGCCTGCGCTACACCGACAGCGGTGGCGGTCTGCATATCAGCGCCGAACAGCGCGAACGGATGGTGTTATTAACCTTCGCCGATTCCGCCCCCGGCGTTAGCGACGAACAGCTACAGAAACTGTTTGAACGTTTTTATCGCACCGAAGGGTCCCGTAACCGGGCCAGCGGAGGGTCCGGGCTGGGGCTGGCGATTTGCGTCAACATTGTCCAGGCGCATAATGGTCTGATCCGCGCCGCCCATTCGCCTTTTGGCGGGGTTAGCATTACAGTAGAGTTACCGCTGGAACGCGACTTACAGAGAGATGTATGACTGAGTTACCCATTGATGAAAACACGCCGCGTATTCTGATCGTGGAAGACGAACCCAAGCTGGGGCAACTGCTCATCGACTACCTGCGTGCGGCAAGCTATGCCCCTACGCTCATCAACCACGGCGATCAGGTGTTGCCTTACGTACGCCAGACGCCGCCCGATCTGATCTTGTTAGATCTGATGTTGCCAGGTACCGACGGTCTGACTTTGTGTCGGGAAATTCGTCGTTTCTCTGACGTCCCGATTATGATGGTGACCGCCAAAATCGAAGAGATTGACCGCCTGCTGGGGCTGGAGATCGGTGCAGATGACTACATTTGTAAACCGTACAGCCCGCGGGAAGTCGTCGCACGAGTGAAAACGATCCTGCGCCGGTGTAAGCCACAGCGCGAGTTGCAACAGATGGATGCAGAAAGTCCGCTGATCGTCGATGAAGGCCGTTTTCAGGCATCGTGGCGTGGAAAAATGCTCGACCTGACGCCCGCTGAATTTCGCTTACTCAAAACGCTATCGCATGAACCGGGAAAAGTGTTCTCCCGCGAGCAATTGCTCAACCATCTCTACGATGACTACCGCGTCGTTACCGACCGCACCATCGACAGCCATATCAAGAACCTGCGCCGCAAACTGGAATCGCTGGATGCAGAGCAGTCGTTTATCCGCGCGGTCTATGGCGTAGGATATCGCTGGGAAGCCGATGCCTGCCGGATTGCTTAATCTGCCAAAAGTCAATCAAGGCCGGGTAAGGCAAAACGCCCACCCGGCACAATAACTTTACCTGCCCGTCACGCAGCGATACAATGCCCGCCCTTAATGTGGGGGCACTCCCCCAACCGTTTCATTCAGTGAAGCGAGTCTGACCTGTCATCAGAACGAGAAAACTATGTTTAAACCGGAACTCCTTTCCCCGGCGGGAACGCTGAAAAATATGCGTTACGCTTTCGCCTATGGCGCAGATGCTGTGTATGCGGGCCAGCCGCGTTACTCACTGCGCGTACGCAACAACGAATTCAACCACGAAAACCTGCAGCTCGGCATTAATGAAGCCCATGAACTGGGTAAAAAATTCTATGTGGTGGTTAACATTGCCCCGCATAACGCCAAGCTGAAAACCTTCATTCGTGACCTGAAACCCGTTGTGGAAATGGGGCCGGATGCGCTGATCATGTCCGATCCGGGTCTTATCATGCTGGTGCGTGAGAACTTCCCCGATATGGACATTCACCTGTCGGTACAGGCTAACGCCGTAAACTGGGCAACGGTAAAATTCTGGAAGCAGATGGGGCTGACCCGCGTGATCCTGTCCCGCGAACTGTCGCTGGAAGAAATTGAAGAGATCCGCACTCAGGTGCCGGATATGGAGCTTGAGATCTTCGTTCACGGCGCCCTGTGCATGGCCTACTCCGGTCGCTGCCTGCTCTCTGGCTACATCAACAAGCGTGACCCTAACCAGGGTACCTGTACCAACGCCTGTCGCTGGGAATACAACGTGCAGGAAGGTAAAGAAGATGTGGTGGGTAATATCGTGCACAAATACGAACCCATCCCGGTACAAAACGTGGAACCGACGCTTGGGATCGGCGCGCCTACGGACAAAGTGTTTATGATTGAAGAAGCCCAGCGTCCGGGTGAATACATGACCGCGTTCGAAGACGAACACGGCACTTACATCATGAACTCAAAAGATTTACGCGCAATTGCCCACGTTGAACGCCTGACCCAGATGGGCGTACATTCGCTGAAAATCGAAGGCCGCACCAAGTCTTACTATTACTGCGCCCGTACCGCACAGGTCTATCGTAAAGCCATTGACGATGCTGCAGCCGGTAAACCGTTCGATCCGCAACTGCTGGAAACGCTGGAAGGCCTGGCGCATCGCGGTTACACCGAAGGGTTCCTGCGCCGCCATACGCATGACGACTATCAGAACTACGAATACGGTTTCTCCGTTTCCGAGCGTCAGCAGTTTGTCGGCGAATTCACTGGCGAGCGTAAAGGCGAGCTGGCAGCCGTACTGGTGAAAAACAAATTCACCGTCGGTGACAGTCTGGAGCTGATGACGCCACAGGGTAACGTCAATTTCACCCTTGAGCAGATGGAAAACGCCAAAGGCGAAGCCATGCCAGTTGCGCCGGGCGATGGTTACACCGTGTGGATGCCAGTACCAGAGGATATCGATCTGAATTATGCATTGTTGATGCGTAATTTTACCGGTGAGTCCACGCGCAACCCACATGCTAAGTAGTTAATTACGGTTATTTTTCAGCGTTCGGAAGATTCTTAGAAATCGATCACATACCGTTTCGTTCATTAAGGGTATTATCGCTTCCGCTGAAAAACATAACCCATAAATGCTAGCTGTACCAGGAACCACCTCCTTAGCCTGCGTAATCTCCCTTACGCAGGCTTATTTTTTGCCTGCCGTTTAAACTCTGCGAGTCCCCCCTATTCTATTCACGACTTTCAGGCGAAAAAAAACCGGGCATTACGCCCGGCTTATTATGTGATTAGAAATTAATGTGCAGCTTCTGGCTTGTGCTTTTGCGCACTCTGGAAACCGTAGGTCAGCTCATTTTTTTCTTTATCCAGCGCGACGGTAACCTGACCGCCATCCACCAGCGAACCAAACAGCAATTCGTTGGCCAATGGTTTTTTCAGGTTGTCCTGAACCACTCGCGTCATCGGACGTGCGCCCATTGCGCGGTCGTAGCCTTTTTCCGCCAGCCAGTTACGTGCTTCCTGACTCACTTCCAGAGAGACACCTTTCTGATCCAGCTGAACCTGCAGCTCAACAATAAATTTATCCACCACCTGATGAATCACCTCAGTAGAGAGATGATCGAACCAGATAATGTTGTCGAGGCGGTTACGGAATTCCGGCGTAAACACTTTTTTGATTTCGCCCATCGCATCAGTACTGTTGTCCTGGTGAATAAGCCCAATCGATTTACGCTCAGTTTCACGTACCCCGGCGTTGGTCGTCATCACCAGCACCACGTTGCGGAAATCCGCTTTACGCCCGTTATTGTCAGTCAGCGTACCGTTATCCATGACCTGCAGCAGCAGGTTAAAGACATCCGGGTGCGCTTTTTCAATTTCATCCAGCAGCAGTACAGCATGCGGATGTTTAATCACCGCATCGGTCAGTAAACCGCCCTGGTCGAAACCGACATACCCAGGAGGCGCACCAATCAAGCGGCTGACAGTATGACGTTCCATATATTCGGACATATCAAAACGCAGCAGTTCGATGCCCAGCGCTTTAGACAACTGCACCGTGACTTCGGTCTTACCGACGCCAGTCGGTCCGGCGAACAGGAACGAACCGACAGGTTTATGCTCATGACCCAGACCGGCACGGCTCATTTTGATCGCTTCAGTCAGTGCTTCAATGGCTTTATCCTGCCCGAACACCAGCATTTTCAGACGGTTGCCCAGATTTTTCAGCGTATCACGATCGCTCTGTGAAACGCTCTTCTCCGGGATCCGCGCAATGCGGGCCACGACGGACTCGATATCTGCCACGTTGACGGTTTTCTTGCGCTTGCTGACCGGCATCAGACGCGCCCGCGCGCCCGCTTCATCAATCACGTCAATCGCTTTATCCGGCAGATGACGATCGTTAATGTATTTCACCGCCAGTTCAACCGCTGCACGTACCGCTTTGGCGGTGTAGCGAACATCATGGTGCGCTTCGTACTTCGGTTTCAGACCGTTGATGATCTGCACGGTCTCTTCCACTGACGGCTCAGTGATATCGATTTTCTGGAAGCGACGCGCTAACGCACGGTCTTTCTCAAAGATATTGCTGAACTCCTGATAAGTGGTTGAACCTATCACACGGATTTTCCCGCTGGAGAGCAGCGGCTTGATTAGGTTAGCCGCATCCACCTGGCCGCCCGATGCCGCACCCGCACCGATAATGGTGTGGATCTCATCGATAAACAGAATGCTGTTGGTATCCTGTTCCAGTTGTTTCAGCAGCGCCTTAAAGCGTTTTTCAAAATCACCGCGGTATTTGGTCCCCGCCAGCAATGAACCGATATCCAGAGAGTACAGCGTACAATCTGCCATCACTTCCGGCACATCCCCCTGGACAATACGCCAGGCGAGACCTTCGGCAATCGCCGTTTTCCCCACGCCGGATTCACCCACCAGCAGTGGGTTATTTTTACGCCGACGACACAGTACCTGAATGGCGCGCTCCAGCTCTTTTTCGCGGCCAATAAGCGGATCAATCCCGCCCACGCGAGCCAGCTGGTTAAGGTTAGTCGTGAAGTTCTCCATACGGTCCTCCCCGCCAGCTTGCTCTTCGTTATTTGGCTGATTCCCGGAGTCAGAAGACTGACTCGGTTCGTCTTTACGCGTGCCATGAGAAATGAAATTCACCACGTCCAGGCGACTGACTTCATGCTTACGCAGCAGATAGGCCGCCTGTGATTCCTGCTCGCTGAAGATAGCAACCAGCACATTAGCGCCAGTCACTTCATTGCGCCCGGAGGACTGAACATGAAAGACAGCACGTTGCAAAACACGCTGAAAACTCAGCGTCGGCTGCGTGTCGCGCTCTTCTTCGCTGGCAGGCAATACGGGTGTGGTTTGTTCAATGAAGGCTTCGAGTTCCTGACGCAGCGCCACCAGATCCACAGAACACGCTTCCAGCGCTTCGCGGGCCGATGGGTTACTGAGCAACGCCAGTAACAAGTGCTCGACGGTCATAAACTCATGTCGGTGCTCGCGCGCTCTGGCGAAAGCCATGTTTAAACTGAGTTCCAGTTCTTGATTGAGCATAGGCACCTCCCCCAATATTTATGCCTGCATTCAGGCTTTTTCCAGCGTACACAGCAACGGATGCTCGTTTTCCCTCGCATATTTGTTCACCATCGCCACTTTGGTTTCAGCAACCTCGGCGGTGAATACGCCGCAGATGGCTTTACCTTGATAGTGAACGGCAAGCATCAGTTGCGTTGCACGTTCTACATCATAAGAAAAGAATTTTTGTAACACGTCAATAACAAACTCCATCGGAGTGTAATCATCATTGACTAATATCACTTTATACATAGATGGCGGTTTTAGCGCGTCGCGCAATTTGTCTTCCGCCAGCTGTTCGAAATCCAGCCAGTCGTTCGTCTTACCCATTGTCAGTCGTCATCTTCAGTTACGGTTACCGGCAGAATAACTTGCCGCTGACAAGAGCCTATGCGCACAATCAATCTACCTCAATTATTAGATAACTATCATCTATCAGTGTCATCCGCGACATCTGTCACATATCCGACAATAGCGTTAACTGCTTCAAATTTTGATGCATTTTTACCCTATTCCACCTGCCTGGCGCTTGACGCCTCGCCTGATTTCTCTAAATTGTAGTTTCGAGAGTTGGCGAGGTTTTGAACAGCCCCCACTCCGCCACCGGTTCATTCCATCTTACTTATATAAGATTTACGAAGGATGTCGAAGTATGGAAACGGGTACTGTTAAGTGGTTCAATAATGCCAAAGGGTTTGGTTTCATCTGCCCCGAAGGCGGTGGTGAAGATATCTTCGCCCATTACTCCACCATTCAGATGGATGGTTACAGAACGCTAAAAGCCGGACAGTCTGTCCAGTTTGATGTCCACCAGGGGCCAAAAGGCAATCATGCCAGTCTTATCGTGCCCGTCATTGAAGCAGAAGCTGTCGCATAGCTCTTCTGTCTCATTGTGTACATCCCGCAGACAAAATGCCAGCCCCTGAGGCTGGCATTTTTATTTCGTATGCAATACAACACGTTATTCTCGTGCCAGGGCATCAACGGGATCCAGACGCGCTGCATTACGGGCCGGAAGCCAGCCAAACAAAATTCCGGTGGCGGTTGAACACAGGAAAGCCGTTAACAGCGCGACAGGAGAGAAACCAATTTCCCACCCGGGCAGGAACAGCTGTAGCGTAAAGGCAATTAACATCGACAAACTGATGCCGAGCGCGCCTCCCACCAGACACACCAGCACAGCCTCAATTAAGAATTGCTGTAACACATCGCTGGCCCGCGCCCCCACGGCCATCCGAATACCGATTTCACGCGTACGCTCTGTCACCGATACCAGCATAATGTTCATCACGCCGATCCCGCCCACCACCAGTGAAATCACCGCCACCAGCGTCAGAAAGAGCTGTAATGTACGTGTGGTTTTTTCGGCGGTTTTCAAGATGCCATCCATGTTCCAGGTGAAGAAATCTTTTTTGCCATGACGCAGCGATAACAGACGGGTGAGTTGCTGCTCGGCCTGGGCGCTATCAAACCCCTCTTTTACCCGCACGGTAATAGAGTTTAACCACGATTGCCCCATGATCCGCCCTGACATGGTGCTGTATGGCAGCCAGACGCGCAGGATCTTGCTGCTGCCAAACATCGATTGTTTTTCTTCCGCGACGCCAATAACGGTGGCTGGCATATTTCCCACCAGAATAACCTCACCCACCACTTTCGCTTTGCTGGGGAACAACTGACGTCGGGTATTGCTGTCGAGCACCACCACCTGCGCCCGCCCCGCCAGCTGCTCTGCATTAAAGGTGGCACCCTCACTGAACGTCATGCCATAGACGTTGAAGTAATCACCGCTAACGCCGTTTGCGCTGGCGGCGACATCAATATTGCCATAGCGCAGGCGCAAGTTCTTCGATACCGCAGGCGTAACGGAACTGACCCAGGGTTGCTTCTGAATCGCGACTAAATCGTCATACTTCAACGCCTGCTGATATTGCGGATCGTCGTCGCCGAAATCTTTGCCTGGATAGATGTCAATAGTATTCGTACCGATAGCACGAATGTCTGCCAGCACCAGCTGTTTTGCCGCATCGCCCACCACCACAATCGACACCACCGACGCGATGCCGATGATAATACCCAGCATTGTGAGCAGTGTACGCATCTTGTTGGCGGCCATGGCCAGCCAGGCCATGGTCAATGCTTCACGAAAACCGCTGACAAACTGGCTCCAGCCAGAAGCCGTCGTCACCGTTGGTTCAGCAATATCACGTCCGGCAGCGGGCTTTTGTGGTGGCGGATTACGCACAATCTCGCCATCACGAATTTCAATGACGCGTTCTGCCTGGGCGGCAACCTGGCTGTCGTGCGTGACGATGATGACCGTATGCCCGCGATCGCGTAGCTGATGCAGAATAGCCATCACCTCTTCGCCGGAGTGGCTGTCCAACGCGCCAGTGGGTTCATCGGCCAGAATGACCTGACCACCGTTCATCAACGCACGGGCAATACTGACACGTTGCTGCTGACCACCGGAAAGCTGGGAAGGCTGATAATCAACGCGGTCACCCAATCCCAGACGCTGAAGTAATTCCTGAGCACGAGCCAGACGCTGCTTGCGTTCAGTCCCGGCATACACCGCCGGGACTTCAACGTTTTGCGCCGCCGTTAAATGTGACAGCAAATGATAACGCTGGAAGATAAAGCCGAAATGCTCACGTCGCAGTTGCGCTAACGCATCGCTATCCAGGGTGGAAACATCCCGCCCCGCAACCCGATAGGTTCCACTGGTCGGCTTGTCCAGGCATCCCAGAATGTTCATCAGCGTCGATTTACCTGAGCCAGACGCCCCGACAATCGCCACCATTTCGCCGGCCTGAATGCGCAAGGAAACGTCCTTTAATACCTCGACCTGTCCCTCGCCTGACGGGTAACTGCGGCGGATATTGCTCAATTCAAGCAATGCCGTCATTGTGCCACTCCCGCTTTACCCTCACCGGTGATCACTTCATCACCCTCTTCCAACCCTTTCACAATTTCTACGTCGGTATCATTACGGGCACCGATGACCACTTCGCGCTCGCGAGTTTCACCATTGCGCAGCAGCCTGACGTTATAGCGGTTGTTGCCAATAGGATCGCCCAACGCCGACAGCGGGATCGTCAGCACATTTTTAACGTCGGTGAGCTGGATGTGCACCTGTGCGGTCATATCAAGGCGCAGGATCCCTTTCGGGTTAGGCACTTCGAAGCGCGCATAGTAGAAAATGGCGTCATTCACCTTCTCAGGCGTCGGCAGGACATCTTTGAGCACACCTTCATACCGTGTCTGCGGATCGCCCAGCACAGTGAACCAGGCTTTTTGGCCCGGCTGCAGGTGAATAACGTCTGCCTCGGAGACCTGCGCTTTTACCAGCATGGTGCTCATATCTGCCAACGTCAAAATGTTGGGCGCCTGCTGGGCGGCAATCACGGTTTGCCCCTGGAGGGTGGTGATTTGCGTCACTTCACCCGCCATTGGTGCGACGATTCGCGTGTAATCGAGGTTCGTTTTTGCCGTATCAAGGGAAGCCTGATTACGCTTAATTTGTGCATCAATAGTGCCAATCTGCGCCTGCTTGACCGCCATTTCGGTCGCTGCCGTGTCGAGATCCTGCTGCGAAACCGCCTGCGTTTTCGCCAGTTGTTGCTGACGAGAAAGCGTTACCCGTGCCAGTTTCCACTCTGCTTCAGCTTGTAAACGCTGAGCCCGCAGCTCCATGAGCGTCGCTTCTACTTCTTTGATTTGGTTTTGCGCCTGCTCGGGATCGATAACGCCGAGCAACTGATCCTTTTTAACTTTATCGCCAATGGCTACTGACAGCGTTTTTAACTGCCCACTCACTTGGGCACCAACATCAACTTTGCGTAATGCATCCAGTTTCCCGGTGGCCAGCACACTTTGCTGGAGATCGCCTGGACGTACAATTAACGTTTGATACTGTGGTAGTGGCGCATTAAGCGTTCGCCAAAGTGAAATCATCGCCACAATAATGATGATGGCGAGGAGAAAATACCGTTTTTTAATTTTTCCCTTGAGCTTCATAAATGTCCCAGTGTCCCCCAATACGCCCACCAGAGTGGAGTGATAACCATCAACGATAAATTAACAGACGTTGAAAAGTGCAAAGAATAACAGAGTTATTGATGAACCGTTAAGGTCCACTGTGCTGAAATTAGTATCAGAGTATCTATTGGATTGTTATTATGAGCCAGCTAACAGAAAGCACTTTTCATTCTTCCAGACCCGCCACAAGTTTTAGTCTTTTTTGTCGTCTGACAACCGGACAATGGCGACCAGGTAAATTTTGGCATCAACGCAGCTTTCGCCGTAAGTTTGTATGGCGTTCATTGCTGATGCCACGATTAACACGTGAATGGATGGCTGAGCTGGCGCAATGGCCGGATCTCGAGGAAATTCTCGCGATCCAACCCCGTATACCGGTTCGCCAGCATCGCGCGTATCTCGCAGTCAACCTTGACCGTAAAGCAAAACTCGATGCGGTGCGTTTTCATTACAATGTTATCCGCAACGCTTTTTCATCGACAGAATTTAATAATTATTTAAGTGCAGATGGGTTACAACTGGCACAAATTGAAGGCAAAGACAGCGCAATATACACCATTATAATGTCCTCATTTATTGCCCTGGATAAAGAAGGTGAGAGTACCATTCTTGTCCGTAATAGTGAGGGCGAGACATTAGCAGAAATGACCTTCACCCTGTGTAACTATGAAGGCCACAGCGCACTTTTTATTGGCGGCTTGCAGGGGGGTAACCGATTAATGCCGCACGAAGAAATTCAAAAAGCGACAAAATCATGCCATGGTTTGTTTCCTAAACGTATTGTAATGGAAGCTATTTGTCGTTTTGCAGAACAATTGAATATTGAACAAGTACTGGCCGTCAGCAATGACCAGCATATTTTTCGCAGCCAGCGTTACCATGATAAAAACAAGGTGATTCATTCTGACTACAATTCATTTTGGGAGTCAGTGGGCGGCGAATGTGACAGCAATGGCTACTATCATATTCCGCGTACGCTGGCGCGTAAAAGCGAAGCAGATATTGCCAGTAAGAAGCGCGCGGAATATCGCCGCCGCTATCAGTTACTCGACAGTATCCACTCGCAGTTATCAGTCATGTTCCGCCGCTAATCCGCTCGCCCGCGTGCTAACCACAGCACGCGGGAAAACATTTTCCGCAGCAACGTTGGCACCGCTTCAACACCGCGTCGCCCCGCTTCCATCGCCACTTCAATCGCCAGATCCGGTTTTGACGAGCGATGGATCGCCTTCGCGATAATTTTCCGCATATTCATCGGCACATTTTCCGGTATTTGCGCCACCCGATGAAAGACGTCCGAGAACCCCTGGCGGTACATAAAGTGTTCCATATCCAGCGCAGGTAACATGGTCAAATGCTCGCGCTCTTCCTCTTTATCATCGTTCAGCAGGCTGCGTACCGTAGCCGCATACTTTTTCCCCGCCTCATCGCCATCGACCAGCACATGCCACTCAATTCCCATCCGGCGGGCAAACTTCACCAGGGGTTTAAGCCCTGACTGGGCAAATTCAATGACTTTAATCCCTTCAGCATCAAAGTGATGCCCACACTGACGAGCCAGCTCGTTAATGACCCATGTTTCTGTTTCTCCCTCCACCAACAGCCAGCAACGGGCAAACAGTGAAGACGCCCGATTAAAACGGATGTGGAAGGCAATGCGCCGCCCATCTTCCGCATTGAGTCCTCCCGGTCCCAGTCGCCAGGCGGCGACGCGAGAAGATTCTCGTACCAGACGGACAACATGTTCCACGGGCGTAAGCGACAACAATTCACCAGAGTTGGTCGTCGTCACTCGCTGGAGGGGAAGCAGATTCAACAGTTGCCAGGCTACAGACAACATAATGGGGTGTAAGCGCGTTTCAGGATCTTCTACCAGTAGCAACGGACGAGCGTCTTTATCCAGTCTTAGCGACCCTTTGGCCTGTAACAGCGTGGAAAACAGCCCCAGCAGAATCACACGGTGCGTACGCCCTCCAGGTTTATCAATCATACGGTTGATAATATCCAGGTAACGCCAGCTGCGCTGCTCGTTGTTGGAGCGTCGGCGCATCAAACGATAGCGGGACTGACCAGAACCTTGTTCCGAAAAGTAGTGCTCCAGCAGTTGAACCATCGCCGACAGCCCCTGGCGAATCTGCCCATCCGTCAGATTCTGCGGTCGGGTGGCCAACTCACGTGCCATAAAATCCAGTTGACGCGCAGTCACTTCAACATCCGCGGAATCCGGCACCGTTCCATTCCGGATCCGCCGCATAAAACGCGCATCACGTAAACGTAATACTGGCATCAAACGCACCAGATGACGCGCCTGATCGTTAATATTGTCGATGGGCAACGGGTGGCCTTCGCCATCAAGAAAACTGCGTAATGTCAGGACGCTGCCGTCATCAGCGCACTCGCCTTCCAGCCGATAAAAAATACGGTGATAGTTATCATGGCACGGCGACCAGCACGCTTCTAACGGGCGATATCGGCGCACACGATGGCGACCCGGTTGAGATTCACGAAATGTCAGGACAATATGCAGATGATGTTCCCGGCCCTGGATGTCACCCGGTGGGAACCAGAAATCTTCGCGGTTAAAGTGGTACAAATCCGACTCCGGCGACAACAGCAGGGTTAACGCATCCAGCAGGCTGGACTTACCCCACGCGTTTTCCCCAATCAGCACGTTGTTTTGCTCCAACATCAACGACAGCCGATTAATACCACGAAACCCAACAATCTCAACGCGTTCGAGAATCATATAGCCTCCGGAAATGCTCACTTTTTCCTTCAAGTTATCAGGAGTATAACGGTAAGCGGGCGCTCAGAACACCCAATATCATCCGCAGATAAATCGAAAGAGTTAAGAATATTCTCTTTAAAAATTACTTATGAATATAATTTCAGACGTCAATCATCAGATTTCTGATAACTGAACTATGCTTTATTCACCTGAACTCCAAAAAGGATTCGCATCACATTGCCTTAAATCAAATTTTTTTATTAATTTAAGTGGCGAAGGGATGAGATTTTTTTCTAGAATAAGCGCGCTTTAATCATCGTCCCTTTTAGCGATGAAATACCGGGATAGAAAAACTAACCCGGAACTTTTAATTGAGGTGGTTATGTTCAGGAAATTAGCAGCCGAATTCTTCGGCACGTTTTGGCTTGTTTTTGGCGGGTGTGGTAGTGCAGTGCTGGCCGCGGCTTTCCCGGAGTTAGGTATTGGGTTTGCCGGTGTCGCCCTGGCGTTTGGTCTGACAGTATTAACCATGGCATTCGCTGTGGGTCATATTTCAGGTGGCCATTTTAACCCTGCAGTGACATTCGGTTTATGGGCTGGCGGTCGCTTCCCGGCGAAAGACGTTATTGGTTATGTTATTGCTCAGGTTGTGGGCGGTATTGTAGCAGCAGCGGTACTTTATCTTATTGCCAGCGGCAAAGCCGGTTTTGATGCAACAGCCAGTGGCTTCGCCTCAAACGGTTACGGTGAGCATTCACCTGGCGGATATTCCATGCTTTCTGCCATCGTAATTGAAATCGTTCTGACCGCAGGTTTCTTATTAGTGATCCACGGTGCGACCGATAAACATGCCCCGGCAGGTTTTGCGCCAATTGCCATCGGTCTTGCATTAACGTTGATTCACCTGATCAGTATCCCGGTCACCAATACATCCGTAAACCCGGCGCGTAGTACTGCGGTTGCTATCTTCCAGGGTGGTTGGGCATTGCAACAGCTTTGGTTGTTCTGGGTTATGCCGATTATCGGCGGGATCGTCGGCGGTCTTATTTACCGCACCCTGCTGGAAAAACGCGATTAATCGCTAACAACAAGGCCTGATGAACTGTCAGGCCTTTTTTTCCTCGCTATATTTCCTTTTATTTGCAACTTTACTCCCCTCTTTGCTTTCAGTAGTGTGTGCAGGCGCATTTCGTCTTACTTCTCAGCAAGGATCGGGGTTTCATGTTCTCAGGGCTGTTAATCATTCTGGTACCCCTTATTGTGGGTTACCTCATTCCGCTTCGACACAGAGCCGCATTAAAACTCATCAATCGGCTGTTGAGTTGGATCGTCTACCTTATTCTCTTTTTTATGGGGATCAGTCTGGCGTTTCTGGATAATCTCGCCAGTAATCTGTTATCCATTCTTTATTATTCTGCCGTCAGTGTGACGGTCATTCTGCTGTGCAATATCGCAGCGCTGCTGTGGCTGGAGCGCTCACTCCCCTGGCGACACAGCCACCAGCAAGAGAAGCTCCCCTCCCGAATCGCGATGGCGCTGGAGTCGCTACAGCTTTGCGGCGTCGTGGTGCTGGGTTTTCTGTTGGGTCTTACCGGATTGTCGATACTGCAGCACGCGACCGAAGCCAGCGAATATACGCTGATCTTTTTATTATTCCTGGTTGGGATCCAACTACGAAACAGCGGTATGACATTAAAGCAGATCGTGCTGAACCGTCGGGGCATGATTGTTGCCGTGGTCGTGGTGGCCAGTTCTCTGCTGGGTGGCGTCATTAATGCGCTGATCCTCGGCCTGCCGTTGAAAACAGCACTAGCGATGGCATCGGGTTTTGGCTGGTATTCCCTGTCAGGCATTCTGTTGACCGAATCATTCGGCCCAGTAATTGGCAGCGCCGCCTTCTTTAACGACCTGGCGCGTGAGTTAATTGCCATTATGCTGATCCCTGGACTGGTGGTCCGCAGTCGTTCAACCGCATTGGGTCTTTGCGGGGCGACATCAATGGATTTCACGCTGCCCGTGTTACAACGCAGTGGCGGTCTGGAGATGGTGCCCGCAGCCATTGTGCACGGCTTTATTCTGAGCCTGTTAGTGCCACTGTTAATGGCCTTTTTCTCCGCCTGATACGCAGACAAATACCTCTCTGGCGGTAGTCAGCTACCGCCAAAATTGCGCTAAATCAATCTCCCTGCAAGTTGTAGCAGAAATCCCTTTAATCCCTTCACGCGCAGGCATAACCTTAAACATGTATATTAAATATAACTTTAAAAGGTGTGACCATGTTTTGTGTGCAATGTGAACAAACCATCCGTACTCCGGCAGGAAACGGCTGCTCTTACGCGCAGGGTATGTGCGGTAAAACTGCTGAAACCTCCGATCTGCAGGATCTGCTGATTGCTTCCCTACAAGGTCTGTCTGCATGGGCTGTTAAAGCGCGTGAATACGGCATCATCGACCATGAAGTTGATAACTTCGCGCCGCGTGCATTCTTCTCCACGCTGACCAACGTGAACTTCGATTCCCCGCGTATTGTTGGCTATGCTCGTGAAGCTATCGCGATGCGCGATGCACTGAAAGCGCAATGCCTGAACATTGATGCTAACGCCACTGTTGAAAACCCGATGGCCGACCTGCAACTGGTCAGCGACGATCTGGGCGACCTGCAACGTCAGGCCGCTGAATTTACCCCGAATAAAGACAAAGCGACCATCGGCGAGAATATCCTCGGACTGCGTCTGCTGTGTCTGTACGGTCTGAAAGGTGCGGCAGCTTACATGGAGCACGCACACGTTCTCGGCCAGTACGACAACGATATCTACGCTCAGTACCACAAAATCATGGCATGGCTGGGAACCTGGCCTTCCGACATGAACGCTCTGCTGGAGTGCTCAATGGAAATCGGCCAGATGAACTTTAAAGTGATGAGCATTCTGGATGCCGGTGAAACCACAAAATACGGTCACCCAACCCCAACCCAGGTCAACGTGAAAGCAACCGAAGGCAAGTGCATTCTGATCTCCGGTCACGACCTGAAAGATTTGTACAATCTGCTTGAGCAGACTGAAGGCACCGGCGTTAACGTTTATACCCACGGTGAAATGCTGCCAGCACATGGCTACCCGGAACTGCGTAAGTTCAAACACCTGATCGGTAACTACGGCAGCGGCTGGCAGAACCAGCAGGTTGAATTTGCTCGTTTCCCTGGCCCAATCGTCATGACCTCTAACTGCATCATCGACCCAACCGTTGGCGCATATGATGACCGCATCTGGACCCGTAGCATCGTCGGTTGGCCGGGTGTGAGCCACCTCGAAGGTGATGACTTCGGTCCGGTTATTGCTCAGGCGCAGCAGATGGCTGGCTTCCCGTACAGCGAAATTCCTCATCTGATCACCGTCGGTTTCGGTCGTCAGACGCTGCTGGGTGCAGCTGATACCCTGATTGACCTGGTGAGCCGTGAAAAACTGCGTCACATCTTCCTGGTTGGCGGTTGTGACGGCGCACGCGGTGAACGTAACTACTTCACCGATTTCGCCACCAGCGTACCGGATGACTGCCTGATCCTGACTCTGGCCTGTGGTAAATACCGTTTCAACAAACTGGAATTCGGCGATATCGAAGGTCTGCCGCGTCTGGTCGATGCCGGTCAGTGTAACGATGCCTACTCTGCCATTATCCTGGCCGTCACTCTGGCTGAGAAACTGGGTTGTGGCGTGAACGATCTGCCACTGTCTCTGGTGCTCTCCTGGTTCGAACAGAAAGCGATTGTCATCCTGCTGACCCTGCTGTCACTGGGTGTGAAAAACATCGTGACTGGCCCAACTGCACCTGGCTTCTTCACACCCGATCTGCTGGCTGTACTCAACGAGAAATTTGGTCTGCGTTCCGTGACCACCGTTGAAGAAGACATGAAGCAGCTGCTGAGCGCGTAAGGAGTAAAGAATGACAATGCCAACCCATCAGTGCCCGTGGCGGATGCAGGTTCATCACATCCATCAGGAAACGCCGGATGTGTGGACAATTTCGTTGCTATGCCACGACTATTATCCCTATCGTGCCGGGCAGTATGCACTGGTCAGCGTACGTAACTCAGCGGATACGCTGCGTGCTTACACCATCTCTTCAACGCCGGGCGTAAGCGAGTACATCACGCTGACCATCCGCCGCATTGACGACGGTGCAGGTTCTCAGTGGTTAACCCGCGACGTGAAGCGCGGCGACTACATCTGGCTGTCCGATGCCATGGGTGAATTTACCTGTGAAGATAAAGCGGAAGACAAGTTCCTGATGCTGGCTGCCGGCTGTGGCGTAACGCCAATCATGTCGATGCGTCGCTGGTTGGCGAAGTACCGTCCACAAGCCGACGTGCAGGTGATTTTCAACGTTCGCTCGCCAGAAGATGTCATCTTTGCCGATGAATGGCGTGAGTATCCGGTGACATTAGTCGCTGAAAACAATGCCACTCAGGGTTTTGTTTCCGGCCGACTGACCACCGAACTGCTGAAGAGCGTCCCGGATCTGACCTCACGAACCGTGATGACCTGTGGCCCGGCCCCGTATATGGATCTGGTCGAAAAAGAAGTGAAAGCGCTTGGCGTAACACGCTTCTTTAAAGAGCAGTTCTTCACTCCGGTGGCCGAAGCGGCAACCAGCGGCCTGAAGTTCACCAAGCTGCAACCTGCACAAGAGTTCTATGCGCCGGTTGGCACGACGCTACTGGAAGCACTGGAAAGCAATAAGGTTCCGGTCGTTGCCGCCTGTCGCGCAGGCGCGTGCGGTTGCTGCAAAACCAAAGTAGTTGATGGTAACTACACGGTCAGCAGCACCATGACGCTGACCGATGCGGAAATTGCGGAAGGTTACGTTCTGGCGTGTTCCTGTCATCCGCAGGGCGATCTGGTACTTGCGTAAATAGTCATTGCCGGATGGCATACTTATCCGGCCTACAAGAACCGTTGTAGGCCGGACGAAGTATTAATACCTTCATCCGGTCATTTATCACCGCCAGGCTGAATTACCGCCCAGAGCATATTTTCCTGCGCCCAAAAACGCCACCGCCATCGCGCCAACAAAAAAGTACACCAGACTCTCAATCGCCCAGGCGCCGGTTTTGTCCAGAGACCAGGTTTCTCCCATCCCGACCATCAGCCACGCCACAATCATTGTAAACGCCAGCCCTAATGCCGCCGGGCGTGTCAGTATCCCTAGAATAATCAGGCAAGGCGCAACAACCTCCCCCAGCAAAACACCGTATGCAATAAAGCCGGGGAACCCTTTGGCTATCAGCATGCCACTGATGCCATCAATACCCGCAAACAGTTTATGCAGCCCATGGAACAGCATCAGCCCCCCAACAGCGAGGCGTAACAAAAACTTGCCAAAATCTTCGTGCGTCAGCGTCCGGTTAACTGCATTTAATAGTTTTGTAACCATTTGAATTCATTCCTTGTTTTACCATTTCTTCTGCCAAGCTACGCTTTATCTTCGTGAAATGTAAGCTGCCGAAAATAAGGGGGTAATGAGAAGCATAACTATTATCTTCATCTAAACTTGTAACCGGTATCACATTAAAGGAGATGGAAAACCATGAAACAAACGGTTGCCGCTTTTATTGCTAAAACCCTTGAACAAGCTGGCGTTAAACGTATTTGGGGTGTGACGGGCGACTCACTGAATGGCCTCAGTGATAGTCTGAATCGTATGGGAACGATTGACTGGATGCCAACCCGCCATGAAGAGGTTGCCGCTTTTGCCGCAGGCGCAGAAGCCCAACTGACCGGTGAGCTGGCTGTCTGTGCCGGTTCATGCGGACCGGGAAACCTGCACCTGATTAATGGCCTGTTTGATTGCCACCGCAACCATGTCCCGGTGCTGGCAATTGCTGCACATATTCCTTCCAGTGAGATAGGCAGTGGTTATTTTCAGGAGACCCACCCGCAGGAGTTGTTCCGCGAATGTAGCCATTATTGCGAGCTGGTTTCCAGTCCCGAGCAGATCCCCCAGGTACTGGCGATTGCAATGCGAAAAGCCGTATTAAACCGCGGTGTCTCGGTTGTCGTCTTACCTGGCGACGTCGCGCTAAAACCCGCGCCGGAAAGCGCCAGTACGCACTGGTATCACGCACCGCTGCCAATAGTTACGCCAGCAGAAGAAGAAATTAAAAAGCTGGCGCAACTGCTGCGTTATTCCCGCAATATTGCCCTGATGTGCGGCAGCGGTTGTGCCGGGGCACATAAAGAGCTGGTCGAATTTGCCGCTAAAATAAAAGCCCCGATTGTTCACGCCCTGCGTGGTAAAGAGCACGTTGAATACGACAACCCTTACGACGTCGGCATGACCGGATTAATCGGCTTTTCTTCCGGGTTCCATACCATGATGAATGCCGACACGCTGATCTTACTCGGCACCCAGTTCCCTTATCGTCCGTTCTACCCTACCGATGCCAAAATTATCCAGATTGATATCAACCCGGCGAGCATTGGCGCACACAGCAAAGTGGATATGGCGCTGGTGGGCGATATCAAATCCACGCTTCGCGCCCTGCTTCCACAGCTAGAAGAAAAAACCGATCGACAGTTTTTGGACCAAGCGCTGGAGCACTATCGCGATGCACGCAAAGGGCTGGATGATTTAGCCAAGCCCAGCGATAAAGCCATTCACCCACAATATCTGGCACAACAAATCAGCCACTTTGCCGCGGACGACGCCATCTTCACTTGCGACGTTGGTACGCCAACGGTGTGGGCCGCACGCTATCTGAAAATGAACGGTAAACGCCGCCTGCTAGGATCGTTTAACCACGGTTCAATGGCAAACGCCATGCCACAAGCGCTCGGTGCGCAGGCGACTGAACCAGGCCGTCAGGTCGTCGCGATGTGCGGCGATGGTGGCTTCAGCATGTTAATGGGCGATTTCCTCTCGGTTATGCAAATGAAGCTCCCGGTGAAGATAATCGTGTTTAACAACAGCGTACTGGGATTTGTGGCGATGGAGATGAAGGCGGGTGGTTATTTGACCGACGGAACGGAACTACACGACACCAACTTCGCACGTATCGCCGAAGCCTGTGGTATTACCGGCATCCGCGTAGAGAAATCCGCTGAGGTCGATGAGGCCTTGCAACGCGCCATGTCAATCGATGGTCCGGTGCTGGTCGATGTCGTTGTGGCGAAAGAAGAGCTCGCCATTCCACCACAAATAAAACTCGAACAAGCGAAGGGATTTAGCCTGTATATGCTGCGCGCGATCATCAGTGGACGCGGTGATGAAGTGATCGAACTGGCGAAAACGAACTGGCTCAGGTAAAACATCCTTATTAAATCACACACAAAATCATTCATGACGCATCAAGGCGGCTAGCCCGAAAATCCCCAGGAGCATAGGTTTACTATGTGACTGGGGTTTAAGGGTGCGGCCAACGCCGAGGCAGCGTGAAGGATGAAGTGTAATAAGGAGACACCATGATTGATTTACGCAGTGATACCGTCACCCGCCCCAGTCGCGCCATGCTGGAAGAAATGATGGCAGCCCCGGTCGGGGACGACGTTTACGGAGATGACCCTACCGTTAACGCCCTTCAGCAATACGCCGCTGAACTTTCTGGTAAAGAAGCGGCTATTTTCCTGCCTACCGGCACTCAGGCTAATCTGGTTGCGTTACTCAGCCATTGTCAGCGCGGCGAAGAGTATATCGCCGGTCAGGGTGCTCATAACTATTTGTATGAAGCTGGCGGCGCCGCAGTGCTCGGGAGTATTCAACCCCAGCCTATTGATGCTGCGCCAGACGGTTCTCTGCCACTGGATAAAGTGGCAGCAAAAATCAAAGTGGATGATATCCATTTTGCCCGCACGCGCCTGCTCAGTCTGGAAAACACCCACAACGGTAAAGTGTTGCCACGTGAGTACCTGAAGGAGGCCTGGGAATTTACCCGTGAGCGAAACCTTGCCCTGCACGTTGATGGTGCACGTATTTTTAACGCCATCGTCGCCTACGGCTGTGCGTTAAAAGACGTTACTCAATACTGCGACTCGTTCACCATTTGTCTTTCCAAAGGTCTGGGAACGCCGGTGGGCTCACTGCTGGTCGGCAGTCATGACTACATCAAACGCGCGATTCGCTGGCGTAAAATGACCGGCGGCGGAATGCGTCAGGCCGGGATTCTGGCGGCAGCCGGACTGTATGCGCTGAAAAATAACGTCGCGCGCTTACAGGACGACCACGACAACGCGGCCTGGATGGCAGAACAGTTGCGTGAAGCGGGAGCCGACGTCATGCGTCACGACACCAACATGCTGTTTATCCGTGTTGGCGAGGAACATGCCGCAGCACTGGGCGAGTATATGAAGGCGCATGGCGTGCTGATTAACGCCTCCCCGATTGTGCGTCTGGTGATGCATCTGGACGTGTCACGTGCGCAACTTGCTGAAGTCGTCGCCCACTGGCGTGCTTTTTTAACCCGCTAAGGAGTCAGGCGTGCCGCAACAGATTTTAGTTCTTGGCGCCAGTGGCTACATTGGTCAGCATCTGGTTCAGGCGCTCAGCCAGCAAGGGCATCAGGTGCTGGCTGCGGCACGTCGCATTGAGCGACTGGAAAAGCAGCAACTGGCCAATGTTAACTGTCATAAGATCGATTTAAATGTACCGGATACTTTGCCGCCGCTGCTGGCGGGTATTGATACCGTTTACTATCTGGTTCATGGCATGGGCGAAGGGGGCGACTTTATTGCCCATGAGCGCCTGGTCGCAGAAAACGTGCGCGATGCGCTGCGTACGACCCCGGTCAAACAACTGATCTTCCTGAGCTCATTGCAGGCTCCCAGACATGAGCAGTCCGATCACCTACGTGCGCGCCAGATCACCGCAGATACGCTACGCGAATCCGGTGTACCGGTGACTGAGCTACGTGCAGGCATTATCGTTGGCGCAGGTTCCGCTGCGTTTGAAGTCATGCGCGACATGGTCTATAACCTCCCCGTGTTAACCCCGCCACGCTGGGTACGTTCTCGCACCACGCCTATCGCGCTGGAAAACCTGATGTATTACCTGGTGGCGTTGTTGGACCATCCGGCAAGCACACACCGCGTACTCGAAGCAGCAGGCCCGCAGGTATTAAGCTACCAGGAGCAGTTTGAGCACTTTATGACCGTCAGCGGTAAGCATCGGCTGTTGGTCCCTATCCCCTTTCCGACCCGCTGGATCTCCGTCTGGTTTTTAAATGTCATTACTTCGGTTCCGCCGACGACGGCGAAAGCGCTAATCCAGGGGCTTAAGCACGATCTGTTGGCTGATGACACCGAACTACGGATGCTGATCCCACAACCGCTGATTGCCTTCGACGACGCGGTTCGCAGTACGCTGAAAGAAGAGGAAAAACTGGTTAACTCCAGCGACTGGGGGTATGACGCTCAGGCTTTTGCACGCTGGCGTCCTGAATATGGGTATTTTGCCAAACAAGCCGGTTTTAGCGTGGAGACTTCCGCCAGCCGGAAAGCGTTGTGGCAGGTCGTGAACCGCCTCGGGGGTAAAGAAGGTTATTTCTTTGGCAACATGTTGTGGAAGACACGTGCGGCGCTGGACCTGCTGGTGGGTCACAAGCTGGCAAAAGGTCGGCCCCAACATCCATTGTTGCAGGTGGGTGATACCGTTGATAGCTGGAAAGTCATCATCGTTGAACCGGAAAAGCAGCTCACGCTGCTGTTTGGGATGAAGGCACCTGGTCTCGGTCGTCTGAGCTTTACGCTGGAAGAAAAAGGCGATCACCGACGCATTGATGTCCGGGCATGGTGGCACCCGCACGGGATGCCCGGTCTCTTCTATTGGCTGTTGATGATCCCGGCGCACTTGTTCATTTTCAGAGGGATGGCGAAGCGTATTGCCAAACTTGCAGAACAAATCACAAACTAATGATAAAAAGAGACTGTATTCTTTCATGTTTCCCATTGCATACGAGCGTATTTCACGGAAGAATGCGCACGACGTTTTTTAAACACAGTGGATTGATATGAAGGTACTGGTTACCGGAGCCACCAGCGGCTTGGGCCGAAACGCGGTTGAGTTTTTGTGCAGAAAAGGCATCAGCGTCAGGGCCACCGGTCGCAACGAAGCGATGGGTAAGCTGCTGGAAAAAATGGGGGCAGAATTTGTCCATGCGGATCTGACCGAGCTGGTCTCTTCGCAGGCAAAAGTGATGCTCGCAGGTATCGACACACTATGGCACTGCTCCAGTTTCACCTCACCGTGGGGCACGCAGGAAGCCTTCGACCTGGCCAACGTCCGCGCTACCCGTCGTCTGGGCGAGTGGGCCGTTGCCTGGGGCGTGCGTAACTTTATTCATATCTCCTCTCCCTCACTGTATTTTGACTATCACCACCATCGTGATATCAAAGAGGACTTCCGCCCACATCGCTTCGCCAACGAATTCGCCCGTAGCAAAGCCGCTGGTGAAGAGGTTATTGCACTGTTAGCTCAGGCCAACCCGCAGACCCGTTTTACGGTCTTGCGTCCGCAAAGCCTGTTCGGCCCTCATGATAAAGTGTTTATCCCTCGTCTGGCGCATATGATGCATCACTACGGCAGCATTCTGTTGCCGCACGGCGGAAGTGCGCTGGTAGATATGACCTATTACGAGAACGCGGTGCATGCGATGTGGCTGGCAAGCCAGACAACCTGCGATAAACTGCCGTCAGGTCGTGCCTATAACATCACCAACGGCGAGCATCGCACCCTGCGCAGCATCGTGCAGAAGCTCATTGATGAGCTGAATATTGATTGCCGTATTCGTTCGGTTCCTTATCCGATGCTGGACATGATCGCCCGCAGCATGGAACGTCTTGGTAATAAATCGGCTAAAGAACCCAAGCTCACGCATTACGGTGTGTCGAAGCTTAATTTTGATTTTACGCTGGATACAACGCGCGCTCAGGAAGAGTTAGGCTATCAACCCGTAGTCACGCTGGACGAAGGGATTGAACGTACCGCGGCCTGGTTACGCGACCACGGCAAGCTACCGCGCTAACCCTGCCCGTATTTCTCCAGTAACGCCTCGGCAATCGCCTGGGTTTCAGCATCCGCCACGCCGTTCCACAACGCCGGGCGGAAGTGCATCTGGAACGCCATAATCACCCGCTGTTGTTCACGTTGCGTCATTTCAGGTTTAACGTCGTAGCCATAGCGCGACAACACATCGAGCAACGAGACGGTGTCTACCGGCGTATGAGGCGCACGTCCGGCGAGATAAAACATGACGCGCTGCGTATCCGGCCACGCGCCAATGCCCTGTGCTGCCAGTTCACGCCACGGAAACAGGGGACCGGGATCGTCTTTACGCTGTGGCGCGATATCCGCATGAGCCACGACGTTTTGTGGCTTGATGTCGTAACGGGCAATAATATCCTTTGCCAGCGGGATCAGCGCCTGGATCTGTGTTGCTTCAAACGGGGTGAAATATTTTGTTCCCGCCGACTTTTGCCAGCCGCGATTTTCCAGCTCAATACCAATTGATGTGTCATTGATGCGTGTGGCGCCACGCCAGAAGCTAATCCCCGCATGCCAGGCTAAATCTTTTTCCGGGACCAGTTGCCAGATACGTGGCTTGCCGTGATACAACGGCGGTACTGCCGGGATCAAATAATGTGAGCTGACGTTTTTATCCGTCAGCGTAGCCAGTGATGAATCAAAATCATCTGCGGTGTAATGAATAACCAACACCTTAATGCGGGGATAGGCCGCCTGAGCCTGACGGCGGGTATCTAACTGATATCCGTCTTTATCGATAATCCCTTTCTCGCCGGCACACCCGGCCAACAGCAGCGCGAACGCCAGCAGCCACAGCAGACGCTTCATCGGCGAGTTTTTACCGCGGTACCGCTGACGCTGACCATCAGCATACTGCTATCTTTCCCGACGGTCTCGTAATCAATATCGATACCGACAACCGCATCAGCGCCCAATGCTTTGGCTTGTTCGCCGAGTTCCTGGAAGGCTATTTCCCGCGCTTTACGTAATTCTTTTTCATACGCGCCGGAGCGCCCACCGACGATATCACGGATACCCGCAAAGAAATCGCGGAAGATATTTGCGCCTAAAATAGCTTCGCCGGTTACCACACCGCAGTATTCCACGATGCTCTGCCCTTCAAGCGTAGGGGTAGTCGAAAACTGCATGGTTAATCTCCTTGTTGCGCTAAGAGCACGATCTCAAAAGCATTATCGAACCGATCCACTATCATTGAAAGGATATATTCTATCAACGTAGAACACTAATCGTAGAAAGCTAATAAGGAAATCATTATGCGCTACTCGAAACTCTCTCTGCTGGTCCCCTGTGCACTTCTTCTCAGCGCCTGTACTACCGTGACGCCGGTCTATAAAGATAACGGCACGCGTAGCGGTTCATGCGTAGAAGGCGGGCCAGACAGCGTGGCCCAGCAATTCTATGATTACCGCATTCAGCATCGTAACAATGACATCACCGCCCTACGCCCGTACTTAAGCGACAACCTGGCGAAACTGCTGAACGATGCCAGCCGTGATAACGCGCATCGCGAACTGTTTAACAGCGATCCGTTCTCCAGTCGCGCCACGTTACCGGACAGCGCCAGCGTCGCCAGCGCATCAACCATTCCGAATAGTGATGCACGCAATATTCCGCTGCGCGTCGAACTCAAACAAGGCAATCAGAGCTGGCGCGATGAAGTGCTGATGATCCGTGAAGGCCAGTGCTGGGTGGTCGATGATGTGCGTTATCTGGGTGGCAGCGTACACGCGCCAGCCGGGACGCTGCGCCAGTCTGTCGAAAACCGCTAACCGCCCCATTCACCCACCTGAATCATAACCCCCATAAATTGTCTGGCATTCTGCATAGAATGCCGACAATTATTCTTGCCCACTGGTGGCCCCGCTATTTTGTGCTATGTTTAGATAAGAATGCGGTTTGCATTTAACTTTTAACGCATAAATATTGCATAACTATTCTGTCAAAGGTAGTATCTGCGGCTTCAATAGCTATCAGACTGCCAGTATACGAGTGTCAATGAGTATTCAATTAAACGGCATTAACTGCTTCTACGGCGCACATCAGGCGCTGTTCGATATCACGCTGGATTGCCCTCAGGGTGAAACACTGGTGTTACTTGGCCCAAGTGGAGCCGGGAAAAGCTCGCTACTGCGTGTACTCAATCTGCTTGAGATGCCGCGCTCGGGCACGCTCTCTATTGCGGGTAACCGTTTCGACTTCACGAAAACCCCGTCCGATAAAGCCATTCGTGAGCTGCGTCAAAACGTGGGCATGGTCTTCCAGCAATACAATCTTTGGCCGCACCTGACGGTACAGCAAAACCTGATTGAAGCGCCCTGCCGCGTACTTGGTCTGACGAAAGAACAAGCACTGGCGCGTGCTGAAAAACTGCTTGAGCGTCTGCGCCTGAAGCCTTACAGCGATCGCTATCCACTGCATTTGTCCGGTGGCCAACAGCAGCGTGTGGCGATTGCCCGTGCGTTGATGATGGAACCGCAGGTGCTGCTGTTTGACGAACCTACCGCAGCGCTTGACCCGGAAATCACGGCCCAAATCGTCAGCATCATTCGTGAGCTGGCGGAAACCAAAATTACTCAGGTGATCGTCACCCACGAAGTGGAAGTTGCCCGTAAAACAGCCAGTCGTGTGGTGTATATGGAAAACGGTCATATCGTCGAGTTTGGGGATGCGAGCTGCTTTGCCAACCCGCAAACCGAAGCGTTTAAAAACTATCTTTCTCACTAAGATTCGGGACAATACAATGAAAAAAGTTCTGATTGCCGCGCTAATCGCAGGTTTTAGTCTTTCCGCTACCGCAGCCCAAACCATTCGTTTCGCTACCGAAGCGTCCTATCCTCCGTTTGAATCCATCGATGCTAATAACAAGATCGTGGGCTTTGACGTTGATTTGGCGAATGCGCTGTGTAAAGAGATTGACGCCACCTGTACGTTTACCAATCAGGCCTTCGACAGCCTGATCCCCAGCCTGAAGTTCCGCCGCTTTGACGCGGTAATGGCCGGTATGGACATCACCCCAGAACGTGAAAAGCAGGTCCTGTTCACGACGCCTTACTACGACAACTCGGCACTGTTTGTCGGCCAGCAGGGTAAATACACCAGCATCGACCAGCTGAAAGGCAAAAAAGTCGGCGTACAAAACGGTACCACGCACCAGAAATTCATCATGGATAAACATCCGGAAGTGACTACCGTGCCGTATGACAGCTACCAGAATGCCAAACTCGATCTGCAAAACGGTCGTATTGACGGCGTATTTGGCGATACCGCAGTGGTGACCGAGTGGCTGAAAGATAATCCTAAGCTCGCCGCGGTTGGCGATAAAGTGACGGATAAAGATTACTTCGGTACCGGTCTGGGCATCGCGGTGCGTCAGGGTAATACCGAGCTGCAGCAGAAATTTAACGCTGCGCTGGAAAAAGTGAAGAAAGATGGGACTTACGAAACCATCTACAACAAATGGTTCCAGAAGTAATATTTGATGAATGAATTTTTTCCTTTAGCAAGCGCCGCCGGGATGACCGTCGGCCTTGCCGTTTGTGCGCTGATTATTGGCCTTGCGCTCGCCATGTTCTTTGCCGTCTGGGAGTCTGTAAAATGGCGTCCAGTGGCATGGGCAGGTTCAGCGCTGGTCACTATTCTGCGCGGGTTACCAGAAATTCTGGTCGTTCTGTTTATCTATTTCGGTTCCTCTCAACTGCTGCTGACGCTGGCCGATGGCTTTACGATCAATCTCGGGTTCGTGCAAATCCCCGTTCAGATGCAGATTGAAAACTTCGACGTCAGCCCGTTCCTGTGCGGTGTGATTGCGCTGTCATTGCTTTACGCAGCCTATGCCTCACAAACGCTGCGCGGTGCGTTGAAAGCGGTTCCGCTTGGACAATGGGAATCAGGCCAGGCGCTGGGTTTATCTAAAACCGCGATTTTCTTTCGCCTGGTGATGCCGCAAATGTGGCGCCATGCTCTGCCGGGTCTGGGAAACCAGTGGCTGGTGTTGCTGAAAGATACCGCGCTGGTTAGCCTCATCAGCGTGAACGATCTGATGCTACAAACCAAAAGCATTGCGACCCGTACTCAGGAACCCTTTACCTGGTACATCGTCGCGGCGGCTATTTACCTGGTGATTACGCTGGTGAGTCAGTACATTCTCAAACGCATTGACCTGCGCGCGACACGTTTTGAGCGGAGACCAGGCTAATGCTTGAGTATTTACCTGAACTACTGAAAGGGCTGCACACCAGCCTGACGCTGACGGTCGCCTCGATTGTGGTGGCACTGGTTCTGGCGTTGGTTTTCACTGTTATCCTGACACTGAAAACGCCGGTGCTGGTTTGGCTGGTTCGCGCTTATATCACGCTGTTTACCGGTACACCGCTGCTGGTGCAAATCTTCCTGATCTACTACGGACCAGGGCAGTTTCCGGCATTGCAAGAATATCCGGTACTGTGGCATCTACTCTCTGAACCGTGGTTGTGCGCGTTAATTGCGCTGTCGTTAAACAGTGCGGCCTATACCACGCAACTGTTTTACGGTGCGATTCGAGCAATCCCGGAAGGCCAGTGGCAGTCCTGTGGTGCGCTGGGGATGAGCAAAAAGGATACGCTGGCCATTCTGCTGCCGTATGCCTTTAAACGCGCCCTCTCCTCGTATTCCAACGAAGTGGTACTGGTCTTTAAAAGTACCTCTCTGGCGTACACCATCACACTGATGGAAGTCATGGGCTACAGCCAACTGCTGTACGGCCGTACCTATGACGTCATGGTCTTTGGTGCCGCTGGCGTGATTTACCTGATCGTCAATGGCTTGCTGACGTTGATGATGCGCCTGATCGAACGTAAAGCTCTGGCGTTTGAACACCGGAATTAAGTCGATGGCGCGACGGTTTATGCGCCGATGTCGGCCGGATAAGCTGCCAGCACCGCCATCCAACAAGTGTGCATAATGCAAAAACATAAAGACGGACAACATTCTAAATTGTCCGTCTTTTTTTATATCACAAAAAATATTTAATCATTTTTATTGCATATAAATTCATTAAATGGCATTGTGAATCCACGCCGCAGACACGGTAAAATAATCATAAGATTGACAGACGGGAGTTCCACCATGAAAAAGTTAGTACTGGCCGCATTACTTGCTACTTTCGCCGCTGGCGCCGCAGCTGCTGATAAGATTAGTTTCGGTGTATCCGCAACCTACCCACCATTCGAATCACTGGACGCCAGCAATAAAATTGTCGGTTTTGATATCGATCTGGCAACAGCATTGTGTAAACAAATGCAGGCTGAATGTACTTTTACTAATCATGCTTTCGATAGCCTGATCCCCGCGCTGAAATTCAAAAAATATGATGCGGTAATTTCCGGTATGGACATTACGCCTGAACGTAGCAAGCAGGTTTCCTTCACCCAGCCGTACTATGCCAACTCCGCGCTGGTGATTGCCAAAAAGGACACCTATAAAACCTTTGCCGATCTGAAAGGCAAACGCATCGGCATGGAAAACGGCACCACGCACCAGAAATACCTGCAGGACAAACATCCTGAAGTAAAAACCGTGGCCTACGACAGCTATCAGAATGCAATTATCGACCTGAAAAATGGCCGTATTGATGGCGTATTTGGCGACACTGCCGTCGTTAACGAGTGGCTGAAAACTAACCCGCAGTTAGGCGTGGCTACCGACAAAGTGACCGACCCACAATACTTCGGTACGGGTCTTGGCATCGCGGTTCGCCCGGATAACAAAGCCCTGCTGGAAAAACTGAACAGTGCGCTGGCCGCCATCAAAGCTGACGGCACGTACCAGAAAATCAGTGACCAGTGGTTCCCACAGTAACCTCAGTCTTGTTTAAAAGGCCGCGACTCGCGGCTTTTTTATTGCTATTTCCCCATGCGGGATACAACGTGAACACCGGACCTCACCAACAATGTCAGCCACGCCATCAGTCCGTTGTGCTCACAGGGGGGACAAAAAACAAAGCCCGGTTTCCCGGGCCTTGAAGACGCAAAACAGATCAGTTGTAAGCATTAAGCGTCCGCTGACACAGTGCCGAGCGAACGCAATCATCTTTGTTGAATCGAACGATCCCAACCATGTCATCTTCTTCGAAACGGGCCAGCGCATCGCTTAGCCCTGAACGAACATGAGCAGGGAGATCGCACTGGGTAATATCCCCATTCACAATCACCGTCACATTCTCTCCGAGGCGAGTCAAAAACATCTTCATTTGCGCAGCAGTCACATTCTGAGCCTCGTCCAGAATGACAACGGCATTTTCAAATGTACGTCCCCGCATATACGCGAACGGCGCGATTTCTACCTTACCAATCTCAGGTCGCAGGCAATATTGCATAAAGGAGGCTCCCAGACGTTTTACCAGCACGTCATAAACCGGACGAAAATAGGGAGCGAACTTCTCAGAGACATCCCCAGGTAAGAAGCCGAGATCTTCATCAGCTTGCAGAACTGGACGGGTTACAATGATCCTGTCCACATCTTTGTGGATCAGGGCTTCTGCTGCTTTCGCCGCGCTGATCCAGGTTTTACCACACCCTGCTTCACCCGTGGCGAAGATCAGCTGCTTACTCTCGATAGCATTCAGGTAGTGCGCCTGAGCTTCATTTCGCGCCGTGATCGGTGAGGCGTCACGGCTATCACGCGCCATACCAATCGCTTCTACGCCGCCCATCTGCACAAGCGAGGTGACCGATTCATCTTCGCGCTGTTTATGGCTACGCGAATCCCGCCTCAGCACACGTTTTGCTTCGCGACGAGCTTTGATCACTGCTTTTTGTCTTCCCATGGATAGCACCTTGAGTTGTAGGTATACATCACACGCGCCGTTGGCGGCACGATTATGCGCACGAACATCTGAGGGTTGGCTTCCTTGTAAGCCATTGCCTGCCTTCGGATAAGACGCCATACACGGCTACGCGCACCGTACAGGGTGTCAGTTACAAGGATAAGAAGTGAAAGGGAGAGAGATTTAACGGTGACGAGATGGCTACCGGAAGAAAAACGTCCGCGTAAGGGACTGCAATGACTGTGAAAAACGTGTCCAGTACAGGACTTTTCCATTCGCGATCTCCATAGTGAATGACTATCACCGCCGGGAACTACCGCTATTACTTATAATTACATCATAACCTTTCGTTAATGCAACAATATTTTTACTTATTGTTAACTTAATTTCATCTTATCGCCAGCAACAGTCTCTTGCAGAGAGATGACAGAATTATTTCAGTCGCCGCGATCATGAAAAATAATTTTTTCATTCATCAGAGTGTCAGGAAACGCCCCGCAGCGCTGCGGGGCACAATCATCATGCTTCGAGCAGGGCTTGCCCCAGATAGTGGTCAGCGGTTTTGACACCAGGCAAAGCAAAGAAGTAGCCCCCACCAATAGGTTTGACATACTCCTCAAGCGCTTCACCGTTCAGGCGTTTCTGAACCGTCAAAAACCCTTTTTCCAGGTCGTGCTGATAGCAAACAAACAACAGTCCCATATCCAACTGCCCGGAATTGGTCACGCCAAGCGAATAGCTGTAGCCACGACGCATCATCAGGCTGGTCTCTGTTTCTTTCGTGCGCGGGTTCGCCAGACGAATATGGCTGTCGAGTGCAATCACCTCGCCTTCGGGATCGTTGGCGTAATCCGGCACATCATGCTCGTGCTGCATTCCCAGCGGTGCGCCGGTATGTTTATCGCGGCCGAAAATCGTTTGCTGCTCTTTAAGCGGCGTACGGTCCCAGAATTCCACGCGAAACTGGATGAGCCTGACGGCCTGATAGCTACCATCTTGTGCCCATGCCGGTTCCCCCTGCTCCGCAGTGACCCACACCACGTTTTGCATCAGCGTGGCATTGGCAGCGTCGGGATTCGCGGTTCCATCCTTAAATCCCAGCAAATTGACGGGAGTCTCTTTACCTTTACTGCGTGCGGCATGATCAGAGATAAACCCTTCACGTTTCCAGCGTACGCTGAGCAGATCCGGCGTGTGCTTAATGATATCGCGCAGCGCATGGATAACGGTGTCCTGCGTATTGGCGCAAATCTGCAACAGCAAATCGCCATGGCATAACGCCGCATCCAGAGAATCATTCGGAAAACGCGTCATTTTTTGCAGTTTTTTCGGCATCTGTGCTTTCAGACCATAACGATCATCAAACAGTGAAGATCCAACCGACAGCGTCATCGTCAGATTATCCGGCGCTATGTATCCCCCAAGAATACCGGAATCCATTGGCGGTAAACGTGGATTCGGCGTTTCTGGCGCCGGCCCACCGGTGGTTAGAAATGCAAACCGGCTGGTCAGTAAACGAAACAGACGCTCAAGGTCAGCTTTATCGCTGGCGAGCACATCAAACGCCACCAGCATCATTGAGGCTTGCTGCGGCGTCAGGATCCCGGCCTGGTGCTGGCCATAAAACGGTTGTTTCTCACTGCGTGCATCAGGTGACAGTGTTCCCGGCGCACTTTGCGTTTTTTGCGCGTGAGCGACCGGGCATCCGCCCGCCAGCGCCAGTGCCCCACCCAGCGCCCCCATCCCTTTCAGTAAACGTCGGCGTGACGGTTCGCTCACGCCGTTTTCATTATCGTGCTGCATAGTGCTTAATCCAGACCCAGAACACCGCGTAATTGCGACAAGTCTTCCGCCAGCGTCGTGATTGGCCCTTTCAGCGCATTACGATCGGCATCGGTCAGTTTGTCATAGGTTTCAAAGCCATCTTTGGTACGGTATTTGCTCAGAATGGTATCGACTTTTTTGAAGTTCGCATCCACCTTCGCCAACAGATCAGCATTGGATTTTTGTAACTGAGGGCGCAGGAGATCGACAATTTTCTGCGCGCCATCGACGTTGGCCTGGAAATCCCACAGATCGGTATGGCTGTAGCGATCTTCTTCCCCACTGATTTTGCTGGCAGCGACTTCTTCAATCAGCCCTGCTGCCCCGCCAACCACTTTCGACGGTGGGAAAGCCAGCTCGCTAATACGCGTCTGCAGGTCAAGAACATCGCTGTTTAATTGGTCGGCGTACTTGTCCATACCTTTAGTGGTATTGTCGCCAAACAACGCTTTCTCCAGACGGTGGAAGCCGGTGAATTTAGGATCGGCGGCTTTTTGCTCATAATCATCTTCACGCGCATCTATGCTGCCGTCGAGATCGGAGAACAGTTCAGCAATCGGTTCAATACGCTCATAATGCTGACGGGTTGGCGCATACAGCGATTTCGCTTTTTCCAGATCGCCCGCTTTGATGGCATCCGTGAAGGCTTTGGTGCCCGTCACCAGTTGCGCTGTTTCTGCCGTTACATAAGCTTTGTATTCAGTAATTGCACCACTCAGGCTCAGCAGAGCATCGCTGTGCGCGGCATCTGCCGTTGCCGTCCCCTTGACGATCAGCTTGCCTTTCGGATTGGTAAGCAGACCGCAGGTCATATCGTATTCACCCGGCTGCAGGTTAGCCGTCATTTTTTGGCTAAAGCCGGGCGCAATGTTTTCACGCTCTTCGACCACCATCACGCCTTTGAGGATCTCCCACTCCAGCGCTTTTTGACTGTGGTTCTGAATGATGAACTGAGTCTTCCCGGCATTCACCGTGATTGTCATCGGTTCACACTGTTTGTCATTTACCGTGACTTTTACCTGCGGGATATCAGCAGCGTGAGCGGTAAAAGCAGAAGTAAACAGCGTGGCAATACCCAACTGCAGCGCACTACGGCGGAAATTAATCGTCATGACCCATCCCTATAAAAAGTATGTTGTAACTAAATGATATTCTTGCATCACGTTTTATCAGGGTGCGGTCCGTGATGCCGTAGTGCCTGAACGAGGTGGCAGTGCAAACATAATCAATGCCGGAATCAGATAGATAAACCAGACAGCAACTTCACTAACACTTGGCGCTTCCTGATAACCGAAGATCCCTTCCATCAATGTGCCAAACAGCGAATGCGTTGACAGAACGCTGCTCATATCAAACGCCACGTCCTGAAAATGATTCCATAACCCGGCTTCGTGGAATGCACGAATGGCCCCCGCAGCAAGACCTGCGGCAACCAACAAAATGAACAGACTGGTCCATTTAAAGAAAGCCCCGAGATTGAGGCGGATCCCACCGAGATAAATCAGATAACCCAGTACCACCGCGGTTGCCAGTCCCAGCATCGCACCTAGCGGTGGCCAAATACCCACATCCTGCTGAAATGCCGCCAGCAGAAAGAAGACAGACTCCAGCCCTTCACGAGCGACGGCAAAAAAGACCATCATCACCAGCGCCCAGCCATGATGATTGCCTTTCTGTAACGCGTTATCGACAGCCTGTTCCAGTTGAACTTTGACGTTGCGCGATACTTTACGCATCCAGAAGACCATCCAGGTCAGGATCACCACGGCAATAAGCGCCACGATACCTTCAAAGAGCTCCTGCTCTTTTTGCGGGAATTCGCCCGTAGTTTCATTGATGAAAATTCCCAGCGAGAGGCACAGCACCGCCGCCAGCAACACACCAATCCACATCACGCCAATCCAGCGACCACGCTGAGTTCGTTTCAGGTAGCTGGCAATCAGGCTGACAATCAGCGCGGCCTCTAACCCTTCGCGCAACATAATTAGAAATGGAACAAACATGCGAAGTACCCTTTAACGTTATTCTCAGTCAACTGATGCAAAGAAAAGTAAATTACAGTGATAGTGATTATCATTACAGCAAGGAAAAACTCAAGCAGAATGTTTTGAGAATGATGACTTAATGTAAACAGTTAGGTGGGTAACAGTGTAAGTAACCTCTCACCACTGGCCACGCCGGAAGGGATGAACCAGAGCTGGTCTGTCGATTTTGTGCTTGCTGCTCTGGCCTGTGACCGTCGTTTTCGTACGTTCAATGTCGTTGATGACGTTAACCGGACATACCGTACAGAAATACTCGATTTTTATCTGTTCAGAACGCTGGATGAAGTGCGGGATATCACGGAATAATGGTTGTCAGAATATAACTGTGAACGCCCGCATGAATCACTGTACAATATGACGCCGTAGGAATATCGACAACACCATTTCTTGGCTGAATTCTCAAAAATGTCTCGAACTAAAGCAGAACTATTTACACTTATGATTAAGTACTTTTATATAAAAATCATCTAATTATCAATACTAAATCATTGGACTATGATTAGGCGTATTAATTGAAGTGTGAATATATGGATTAGGTTTCTTGGTTTAAATGATAAGTGCTACATCACGTTGTGTTATTACATGAACTTATCCACGCAAGCAGGAGGCAGTAATGAACATAGTTGATAATCCAGAAAAAGAAATATTAGAAATACTTCAATCCCAATTAAGCTATGAAGATAACAATAGTTCTTTCGGGGTGGGTATCGTCGATTTATGGAGTGATATCCCTGATTGGCACTGTATAGCACTGGCTGATGACAATGTACCTATAGGGGCATGTACAGTACTCAATACTGGTGAACTCTATAAACTTTATGCATCTCCAGCTCATCGACATAAGAAAGTAGCGGCTAATCTTGTTCTACATGTAATATCAGTGCTTAAAGCCGCTGGTGAAGATAAGATGTTTATTGAAGTAGCGAAACAATCTCTTCCATTCTGGAACAAATTCATTGTTTTTAATAATATTAAATTTGAACAAGTAGATGACTTTAAAATAATTTTGGAAATCTAATTTATTAGATGAAGTACCACACGATTCAAGCAATGCGGCACTTCAAAAATTACTAATTATTTTAATCACGATACATGTGATACTCGATAGTACTAACCTATTCGAACAAGGTTGTACTACCCTCTTTCACTTAGGCTGTTGCAATAAATCACATACTGATAATGTTAGTACTATATCATATGAACCTTGCCTATCATTATAATCCAAATAATCAGCAAGTTCTTTTTTACTTATACCTAAATCACTTAAAACATAATCAGCTGCTGCTATAGCACGTTCTGAAAGTTTACCCTCTTGTACCTTTGAGTTATCCGCGAGGATATCTTTTAGATAACCACCATAAGCGAGGGTTAAGAAAGTTACACGTGGGCACCCTTTCTCCCTTGATGATTTCTTCAGTGTTTGTTTGCTAATGGCATCGTTCCAGGCGTCGAGCGGCTCCATACCTTCAGTGATTAGTGTATACGCCTGTAGTGCTGCATCAGAGTAGATTCCCATTCCTACCTCATAGTGAACATACATAGAATGAATATAATTAATTCATTATATTATAAAAATCAATAACACTCAGAGTTTACCGCCAGTATGTACATAAGCGTATGATCTAGCGCTTTTCTTAAGCCGGCGGCGCGATGTGATATGAGCGATAACATAGATGAAATAAAAGAAGAAACTAGCTTTTTAGATGTTATTAAGGACACAGTAATTCATCGTTTAACTACTCCTTTTTACTTCTATATTATCAGTTCTTTTATATTTAGTAATTGGGATAAAATTTTATATCTAATATATGGTACTGAATCAATTGAAACACGAACTTCAATTATTCAAATGGAAGGCATTAATTACTTTGATCCGCTGTGGCATGGGCTAGTTATTGCAGTTATTATGCCTTATTTTTCACGTTTACTCGAAATAATACATTTAAGCTCTGACATCTGCCAAAATTGGTTATCTAAAAAAAGAAATATTGCTGCTTTAAGAAGCGAAGATCATTTAGAGAGTCAGAGGCATACAAATATTTTGAATAACAAGAAACGTTCTGAGGCTTACGAAGGGTTACTAACCGCAATAGAGCAACACAATGTTAATCTTGATGAACTTAAAAACCAATCGAAATCAGCTTATAACTTATATCTTCAAATTTGTAAAAAACACTCTTCATTTTTATCACTAATATCTGGAGAAGTTGCTAATGTTGTTAATCTTCGGTCAGTATTGTATCAGAATGAATTGACTCTTGACAAAATAAAAAATGATTTAACCGTAAACTTAAAGAGGTTTAATAGTCCCGATAATTCAATTTCAACTGCAAACTTTAAACAATATATGCTATTTGATATCAATATGATTGATGAACACTTAGAATTATTGAAAAAGATAAAATCAAAAAATTATTTCAACCATGATGAAAATTCAACAATAGATATTGAATATGATCTGAATAACATTTTAGATGAATTACATCAATTGACCAAGAAATTAGATCCTGATATTCTACACTCAACTACTGTTTAACTTTCCGAATAGGGGCGTAATGCCCCTATTCCACTTATTACTTCTCATATCGGCGTTCTTTTCTTTTATCCATCCATGCAATCACTTATCCGTTTTATAAACGTTCAATGTATGCGAACTTGTGTCTATCCTTTCCTTATAACATCATAGTTGAGGGTAGGTTAATTGCTTGAAAAATTTAAAGAAACATGGTTTATCACTAAGGTTGAAAATGTGATTCAAACCGAAATAAATTATCTTTCTGCACTTCTTAAATCACATACTGAAGATGTTGCACATACTATCTTCATGCACCAGTATCGACATGATTCATACCCATTCTCAAAGTTCGATGGAAAGCATCGATTGAATGCTAACATTGTGGCGGTTCATTCAGTGCTTACTTTTATAGCCACTTATTGCAAGCAGGGTCAAATAATTATTCATGGTGAAGATTATTTAGGGTTGTTGAAAAAAATTGTTTGGATTTTATGAGGCGATTAGAAATGACTGATATCAATACACACGAAGTTGCATTCATTGAAATGTTTTCTAGTGAACTCTTCATTCAGGTATTCCCTGATCCTGGTACTAACTAGGATTTATGGTGCCTAAAAGAGTAAACTACTGCCAGTATGGGAAATAGAGTTCAGGTACTGACTGGATCAATGCTATGAGTAATGTCTCTATGGCGTTGCTGTGGTAGTGGGTGCTGTTACTGCACAGAAGTATTTTAGCAGGAAAAGTGAAGGATTAGCGCATGATAATGCTCAAGACTTGAGTAACATGCTATACCAAAAATACACGATAGCAATTTTTTACCTTCTAGTGGAATTAACCTACACAGATGAAAGCTGTGATTCAGAAATGATTAACACAACATTAGAACTATCTGAAATAACAATACCATTGAAACTCTGATGGCAAATTGCCAGACCACAATTAAATCAATAGAAACATTTGAAAAGAACTTATTGAAAATAGACAGTTACTTCAATACTGGTTTAATCGATAAAAAAAGCCCGCTCGCGGCGCTGAGGAATCCCCACAAACTCAGCGCTAATAAACCAGCACCATACTTCGGTAGGTTTTGGCGAGGTGATTAAGAACGGTGCTCAGCACCATTCGTCTTAAAATTAGTGGGGAGTGTCGCAGGACATTCTCCGCTAACGCCAGATATGAGATCACCCGCCGTGATTTAATACTGTTGGCCTGGTATCTCAGGTGTAATCCTTTATTTTCAGCACGATAGCCAATAAGCCACAGCACTATTGTACTCAGCGTTGCCAGCAGACTCAGCACCAGCATTCTTCCCGCTGAACGGCTGTAACTCGCCCGGAGTCCGAACCCGAAGCGTTCGCTTTTTTCATCCCGGAAGTTCTGCTCTATCTGCATACGAAGACTGTATAACTTCATGATTTCACGTGACTTAAAATCGTCTGCGCTGCTGAAGATAAGCCACGGTTCTTTTGCTGAAGAACGCCCGTCCTGAGCCTGAGAGTTCCGTTTTATACGGCACCTTGAGTGCCGGTGTTTCCTGCCTTTCGCTTCTTTCCTGTGCAGATAAAAATGACCATCACACCGCGCATATTCAGCCCGCGCAAGCGTACCCGGCCCCAGATATTCCGGTTTGCTGCTGGCCTGTAATTCCTGACGCCTGAACCAGCACTCCCCTTTGCTGTTCAGCCGCATCTGAATATTCCCCCTGACGCGACCAATAAAATCCTAGCCGAGTGACCTGATATGCCGGAACCATGCGTTCTGGAAGCCCGCATCGGTAATGATTATGACTCTGGCCTCCGGGTTTACCGCCCCGGCAAGGGCATCTAGGAAGTCTTTTTGTATCTGCGAGTTCTGTTGTTTTTCTGACGGGACTATCCAGCTTAGCAGGGGAAGCGAGCGTCTGTCGCAGAGCAGGCTGGCGCGTAGAACATGGTATTCCTGAGACGGATAACCACTCCAGTCACGGCAATAACACACAGCGATAATTTTTGCGTCAGCATGGTAATAATGCCTTTGAAAATCAGAGGAATATCAGAATGGAGTGATTTTATTGCCCAGCAGGCGGTCAACGCGTTTGATTTTATTTTTGACCTGAGCAGGGCCGGGTAAATAACGTCCGATACTGGTCAGCGTCAGTGATGCACCGCTGATTAAAGCAAGAGTGGCATCCAGCAAGGCATTTTGTCGGTATTTGTGAAACGGAGCTAAGGCATCGCGGAAGAAATTCTGACATACTTGATAAGCAGGCATAGAGGTGATCTCATTGAATTGGTTGCACAATCAGTAGATCACAAAACTCTATGCCTGTCTTTTTTCACCCGCCCATTACTGAGGATTCCTCAGCGCTCGCGGCGGGCTTTAAAAACAATACAGCGATTATTCTTCCTGCAAACGCGACGGCGGTGCTGAATGATAATGAGCATCAGCCTCGGCAAAACGTTTCTGCATTGCTGCTGATGGCGCTTTACCCCACAGACTGAAGACTACAATCCCGATACTGCCAAACACGAAGCCCGGGATGATTTCATACAGACCCAACCAGGCAAACTGCTTCCAGACGATAACCGTCACAGCACCAATGACCATCCCAGCCAGCGCGCCGTTACGGGTCATACGCGACCACATTACGGAGAACAGAACAACCGGACCAAAGGCAGCACCAAAGCCAGCCCAGGCGTAGCTCACCAGGCCGAGTACACGGTTCTCTGGGTTTGCCGCCAGCGCGATGGACACCAGCGCCACGACCAGCACCATGATACGCCCAATCCATACCAGCTCTTTCTGGCTGGCATTTTTACGCAGAAACGCTTTGTACAAATCTTCGGTAATCGCACTGGAGCATACCAGCAGTTGGCAGCTCAGCGTCGACATCACCGCTGCCAGGATCGCAGACAACAGGATACCGGCAATCCATGGATTGAACAGGATCTGCGCCAGTTCAATAAACACACGCTCGGCGTTCTGGTTCACGGCGCCCGCCAACGACGGGTTGTTATTGAAGTAAGCAATGCCGAAGAAACCAACGGCAACAGCGCCAGCGAGACACAGAATCATCCAGGTCATACTGATGCGACGTGCGTGGACAATACTATGGTGGGAATCGGCAGCCATAAAGCGTGCCAGGATATGCGGCTGACCGAAATAACCCAGTCCCCATCCCATCAGGGAAATGATGGCAACAAAGTTAAGCCCTTTGAACATATCGACGTTTTCAATGCTCTTTTGCTTAATCACTTCCAGCGAGTCTTCAAATCCGCCGACACCAATAATCACCATCACCGGTGTCAGGATCAGTGCGAAGATCATCAGGCTGGCCTGTACGGTATCGGTCCAACTCACCGCCAGGAAGCCGCCAATAAAGGTATAAATGATCGTCGCGGCCGCTCCCGCCCACAGCGCGGTTTCGTAGCTCATACCAAAGGTGCTTTCGAATAAACGCGCCCCTGCCACAATACCTGAAGCACAATAGATGGTGAAAAACAGCAGAATAACCAGTGCAGAGATAATTCGCAGGATACGACTTTTATCTTCAAAACGGCCGGTAAAGTAATCCGGCAACGTCAGCGCGTTGTTATTATATTCGGTGTGTACACGTAAACGCCCGGCCACCAGTTTCCAGTTGATCCACGCCCCTAATACCAGGCCGATAGCGATCCAACTTTCTGAAATCCCCGACAGGAAAATCGCACCTGGCAGCCCCATCAGCAGCCAGCCGCTCATGTCGGATGCCCCGGCGGATAACGCCGTGACGAACGGACCCAGACTGCGTCCACCCAGAATATAGTCATCAAAGTTTTTGGTCGAACGCCATGCAATAAACCCTATCAATATCATGCCAAAAATATAGACACAGAATGTGACTAACATCGGTGTGCTAATAGCCATCAAAACTCTCCAAAATTATGTATCGGCAATGCCGTGGCTTGCCGTTTTATTACCCTGCCGGAACGTGGCAAAGATATCTGTATTGACCAGGGCGACCGTATCCTGCCGGAAGCCATGACCATTCACAATCGATTTAACACACCATTTACATCAATTTCGATCCAGAGTAGATAGCATTTTTCTGTAGGTTGCACTCTCTCACATTTTTTCTGGTTGCACCTTTAAAAAGTGTTAACTACCGCAGAGAAAAAGATTCTGCGTTTTTTACAGCCCTCGTTATAAACATCATCCTTATTAACATTTCATTCATTTTCAAGCTTGCAAACCAAGTCACATTTAACACGGTTGCACAAAGTTGCAACATGGTGGATATTTCTCGGTAACTATCAGCCCCGTATTTCAGTACAACAGGAGTAAATGGCATGGGAACCACCACGATGGGGGTTAAACTGGACGACGCCACGCGCGAGCGGATTAAAACAGCAGCATCACGAATCGATCGCACGCCGCATTGGCTTATCAAGCAGGCCATCTTTAATTATCTCGAAAGACTGGAAAATGACGATGCGCTTCCGGAGCTGCCTGCCCTGCTGGCGGGTGCAGCAAATGAGAGCGAGGAATCCACTGCGCAACAAAATGAAGCGCACCAGCCTTTCCTTGAATTTGCAGAGCAGATCCTGCCGCAGTCTGTTTCCCGTGCGGCCATTACCGCGGCATATCGCCGCGCTGAAACCGATGCGGTACCCATGTTGATGGAGCAGGCTCGTCTGCCGCAACCTATCGCAGAGCAGGCCCATAAACTGGCCTATCAGTTGGCAGATAAACTGCGCAACCAAAAGACGGCCAGCGGGCGTGCCGGCATGGTCCAGGGACTGCTGCAGGAATTCTCCCTTTCCTCACAGGAAGGCGTCGCGCTGATGTGTCTGGCTGAAGCACTGCTGCGTATTCCCGACAAGGCCACCCGCGATGCGCTGATCCGCGACAAAATCAGCAACGGTAACTGGCAATCACACATCGGACGCAGCCCGTCTCTGTTCGTTAACGCTGCAACGTGGGGATTGTTGTTTACCGGTCGTCTGGTCTCCACCCATAACGAAGCCAGCCTCTCACGCTCGCTGAACCGCATCATCGGCAAGAGCGGTGAACCGCTGGTGCGTAAAGGCGTCGACATGGCGATGCGCTTGATGGGTGAGCAATTCGTCACCGGAGAAACCATTGCAGAAGCACTGGCTAACGCGCGTAAACTGGAAGAGAAAGGCTTCCGTTACTCCTATGACATGCTGGGTGAGGCCGCGCTGACCGCCGCCGATGCCCAGGCCTATATGGTCTCCTACCAGCAGGCGATCCATGCCATTGGTAAAGCCTCAAACGGGCGCGGTATTTATGAAGGCCCAGGGATCTCGATCAAACTGTCTGCACTGCACCCACGCTACAGCCGTGCGCAGTATGACCGCGTGATGGATGAGCTTTATCCGCGCCTGAAGTCGCTGACCCTGCTGGCGCGTCAGTACGACATCGGCATTAACATCGATGCCGAAGAGGCTGACCGACTGGAGATCTCCCTCGATCTGCTGGAAAAACTGTGCTTTGAACCCGAACTGGCAGGCTGGAACGGGATTGGTTTTGTTATTCAGGCCTACCAGAAGCGCTGCCCGTACGTCATCGACTACCTGATCGACCTGGCAACCCGTAGCCGCCGTCGCCTGATGATCCGTCTGGTTAAAGGTGCGTACTGGGATAGTGAAATCAAACGTGCCCAGATGGACGGTCTGGAAGGTTATCCGGTCTACACCCGCAAGGTGTACACCGACGTTTCCTATCTGGCCTGTGCGAAAAAACTGCTTGCGGTACCGAACCTGATCTACCCGCAGTTTGCCACCCACAACGCGCATACGCTGGCGGCAATTTATCAGTTAGCAGGCCAAAACTACTATCCGGGCCAGTACGAATTCCAGTGCCTGCACGGCATGGGTGAACCGCTGTACGAGCAGGTCACCGGCAAAGTCGCAGACGGTAAACTCAACCGCCCATGCCGTATTTATGCCCCCGTCGGCACACATGAAACGCTTCTGGCTTACCTGGTTCGTCGCCTGCTGGAAAATGGCGCCAACACCTCGTTCGTCAACCGTATTGCGGATACCACCCTGCCACTGGATGAACTGGTCGCCGATCCCGTTGAAGCGGTCGAGAAACTGGCGCAGCAGGAAGGTCAGGCCGGGCTGCCGCATCCGAAGATTGCGCTCCCGCGTTCCCTGTATGGCAAAGGCCGCGAAAACTCCGCAGGGCTGGATTTAGCGAATGAACACCGCCTGGCCTCGCTGTCTTCTGCCCTGCTCAATAGCGCGCTGCAAAAATGGCACGCCAAACCGATGCTCGAACATCCGGTCGCTGACGGTGAAATGACGCCGGTCGTCAACCCGGCTGAGCCGAAAGACATTGTGGGCTACGTGCGAGAAGCGACTCACGCTGAAGTGGAGCAGGCGCTACAGAACGCCGTCAATAATGCCCCTATCTGGTTTGCTACACCGCCACAAGAACGCGCCGCCATTTTGCATCGCGCCGCTATTTTGATGGAGGGCCAGATGCAGCAACTGATTGGCATTCTGGTGCGTGAAGCGGGCAAAACCTTCAGCAATGCCATTGCAGAAGTGCGCGAAGCCGTTGACTTCCTGCACTACTATGCCGGACAGGTTCGTGATGATTTCGACAACGAAACGCATCGTCCGCTCGGTCCGGTGGTCTGTATCAGCCCGTGGAACTTCCCACTGGCCATTTTCAGCGGACAAATTGCGGCTGCGCTGGCAGCAGGTAACAGCGTGCTGGCCAAACCTGCGGAGCAAACCCCGCTGATTGCCGCTCAAGGCATCGCTATTTTGCTGGAAGCCGGTGTACCGCCAGGCGTAGTACAACTGTTGCCAGGTCAAGGGGAAACCGTCGGCGCGCAACTCACCTCCGATGAACGCGTACGCGGCGTCATGTTCACCGGTTCAACGGAAGTCGCCACACTGTTGCAGCGAAATATTGCTACCCGTCTGGATGCGCAGGGTCGTCCAATTCCGCTCATCGCTGAAACGGGCGGGATGAACGCCATGATCGTCGACTCCTCCGCGTTAACAGAACAGGTTGTGGTGGACGTGCTGGCCTCTGCGTTTGACAGCGCCGGACAGCGTTGCTCGGCACTGCGCGTCCTGTGCCTGCAGGATGATATTGCCGATCACACGCTGAAAATGCTGCGCGGCGCGATGGCCGAATGTCGTATGGGTAACCCAGGCCGTCTGACCACCGATATTGGGCCAGTTATTGATGAAGAAGCCAAAGCCAATATTGAACGTCATATTCAGGCCATGCGTGCCAAAGGACGTCCGGTATTCCAGGCCGTACGTGAGAACAGCGATGATGCGCGTGAATGGCAAACCGGGACCTTTATTGCACCAACGTTGATTGAGCTGGAAAGCTTTGATGAGCTACAAAAAGAGGTGTTCGGCCCGGTGTTGCACGTCGTGCGTTACACCCGTAATAACCTCGGCAATTTGATTGAGCAAATCAATGCGTCCGGTTACGGCCTGACGCTTGGCGTGCATACTCGTATTGATGAAACCATCGCGCAGGTCACCGGGTCCGCGCACGTTGGTAACTTGTACGTTAACCGTAATATGGTCGGTGCTGTGGTCGGCGTGCAGCCATTTGGTGGCGAAGGATTGTCAGGAACCGGCCCCAAAGCCGGTGGCCCACTGTATCTGTACCGCTTGCTGGCAAACCGTCCGGAAAATGCACTGGCCGTCACGCTGGCCCGCCAGGATGCAGACTACCCTGTCGATGCACAGCTTAAATCAGCGCTGATTCAACCGCTGGAGGCGCTCACCGCATGGGCAAGCGATCGTCCGTCGCTGCATGCGCTCTGCCAGCAGTTTGCCGAACTGGCACAAGCAGGAACCCAGCGTTTGCTGCCAGGGCCAACCGGCGAGCGCAATACCTGGACGCTGTTGCCACGTGAACGCGTGCTGTGTATGGCCGATAACGAGCAGGATGCGCTGGTGCAGGTTGCTGCTGTGGCCTCGGTTGGCAGTCTCATCCTGTGGCAAGATGATGCTTTCCATCGCGAACTGGCAAAACGTCTGCCTGCAGCCGTCTGTGGGCGCATTCAGTTTGCCAAAGCAGACACCCTCACCGCACAGCCGTTCGATGCCGTTATCTTCCACGGTGATTCTGACCAGCTACGCGCACTGTGCGAATCGGTAGCGGCACGGGAAGGTGCGATTGTTTCGGTGCAAGGATTTGCCCGCGGCGAGAGCAATATCCTGCTGGAGAGGCTGTATATTGAACGTTCGTTGAGCGTGAATACCGCCGCGGCGGGTGGGAACGCCAGCCTGATGACAATCGGCTAAGGTTATGGTTAATTAAGGCTCCGGTTACGGGGCCTTTTTTTATTAAGCCAGAGGGAAGCATGAAACGAATTGTACTGACCTGTGCAGCACTGCTGCTAAGCAGTCACGCACTGGCGGATGACTGCGCAAACGCAAACAACCAGATTGAAATGAATACCTGCGCCGCTGAGCAGTATAAGACGGCCGACACAAAGCTAAATGAGACTTATCAGAATGCACTGAAGCGCGCCGCCCCCACCCAACGTGATTTACTGAAAAAAGCACAGGTCGCATGGATTACCCTGCGCGATGCAGACTGCGCATTGATCAGTTCAGGCACGGAAGGTGGCAGCATACAGTCGATGATCACCAGCCAGTGTTTAACGGACAAAACCAACGAGCGTGAAGCATTTCTCGCCTCCCTCTTGCAATGTGAAGAGGGCGACTTAAGTTGCCCGTTACCCCCCGCCAACTAGCGCACACGGATCCCTTCAATAATCATTCGCTGTACGCTCTCCACCGTTTGGTTAAAAAAGGCTTCATCACGCAGCGTTGCGCCCGTCACTGCCTCGACCTGTGGGGCAAAGTCAGCGTAATGTTGCGTTGAAGCCCAAATCATAAAAATCAGATGATGCGGGTCAACCGGCGCCAGTTTTCCACTGCTGACCCATCCGGCAATCAATGCGGATTTCTCGTCAATCAACGTTTTAAGATCGCCCGTTAATTCCGTCATCAACAAAGGTGCGCCTGCCAGCATTTCCATACAAAACAGTCGCGATGCCTGAGGATAATCGCGGGACACTTCCAGTTTGAGTCGGATGTACTCTTTAATCGCCAGCAGCGGTGCAAAGTCCTCGCGAAAGGCCTTCAGCGGCGCCAGCCAGATATCAAGGATCTGGCGTAATACGGCAATATAGAGCACCTCTTTAGAAGGGTAGTAATAAAGCAGATTCGTTTTAGACACCCCCGCCAGTTCCGCAATCTGCTCCAGACGCGTGCCATGAATGCCATACTGGGAAAAGACATTTAATGCCGCGGTTAAGATAGCCTGGCGTTTTGCACTCACGGCCTGCGAGCGTTTACCTGTTTTTTTCTCTGCGCCTTGAGCCATGCACCCTCTCCTTGTTCTGAGGGCGCCAGCATAACAAATCGCACACTGAAACGTTAAATTAAAGCGACTCGGGCGGAGCCTCATGCTGAACGGCTTTCTTCTTTTTGAACTTCAGTTCGCTGACCAGTACGCCAATGATAATGAATGCCGCCCCCAACAGAGCAAGCAGCGGCAGGCGTTCCCCTGCGAGCCGACCAAAAATCCCCGCCCATACAGGCTCACCGGTATAGATTACCGTTGCGCGTGTCGGCGAAACGCTGCGCTGCGCCCAGTTCATGGTAACCTGGATAATCGCGCTAAAAATACCCAATCCTAATGCCACGACCAGCAAGCCTGTCGACATGGGAGGAACCGACTCACCTGCGGGCCCCATCGCAATAAACGCCACCACCGAAGCGGTTGCCAGTTGCACCACCGTGACCCGACGTACATCCACTTTTCCAGCCCATGCGCTGATCAGGATAATTTCTGCCGCTATCGCCACCGCACCCACCAGCGTGATCCACTCCCCTTCACCAAGCGCCAGTAAATTGCCATCCGGCCCGGCAAGAAAGATCAGTCCGATAAAGGCCAACACAATACCGACGCACGGCATCACCCCTGGCATTCGTCCCAGACACAACCACTGCAGCAGCGGTACCAGTGGTACATACATCGCAGTAATGAATGCCGACTTGCCGCTGGGAATAGACTGTAATCCCCAGGTTTGCAGGCTATAGCCCAGCGCAATTGCTACGCCAATCGCCACTCCGGCTTTGACTTCCAGCCATGTCAGCCCACGCAATGTACGCAATGACAGCAACGCCACCGCCAGTGCCGCTGTCGCAAAGCGCACGCCGACAAAGAAAAAGGGACCGCTCAGCGTGACAGCATATTGCACAGCCAAAAACGTTCCGCCCCAGAACATGGTGATCACAATGAGGATCGCCTCCTGGGGTTTAACAGAGAAGGAATAACGAGAAAGTAATGACATGAGACACCCGATTAGCTGAATGTCATTAGTCTGCGTTGCGTTTTGTTACAGTTCAACCTTGCAGACAAAAAAAACCGCCGGAACGACCCGGCGGCGGTGGCGACGTAACGTCTGTCTCTGAATACTCAGCCGTCACGATATCTCTAACAGACAGCCCGACAATTACGATTTGTTATTGCCGTGGCTATTCTTGCCCCCTTTCTTGCCTGCTTCTGAAGCGCGTTGCGGGTCATTCTTGAAGTTGCCCCCGCTGTGCTGGCCACCTTTTCGACCTGCTTCTGATGCTCTTTCACGGTCTTCCGCAAAGTTGCCGGAACCGCCCCGATGGTTTGCCATTACTGACCTCCGTCATTGATTAGCCATCATATTGCATAGGTACTGAGGAGTGATACCTCACGCAGCGCATGGGCCGAGCCCTGATGTTTACTGCGTGGGATTAAGCATAGTGAAGAGTAACCGGATAACCGGTGAACTGTAATATTCTGCAACAGGAATGGCCGTAAGATGTTAATAATCGCGGTGTGAAATCAATAAGTCTTTCTTATGGCTACCAAATTCTGTCAGGTTAAAAATGTATCATTTTGCAACAAAAACAGTTGTTATAAAAATTGTTATAAATCAAAGAAGTGATTGTGAAATTTGCACTCCTGGCCGTACGTCATATCTTTAAAGGGAGGTAGCGAATCGCTACGGACACGGTTAACTCGAGGAGTAGTGTAAAATGGCAAAAGTTCTGGTGCTTTATTATTCCATGTACGGACACATTGAAACCATGGCCCATGCAGTCGCAGAAGGCGCAAATAAGGTAGATGGCGCGGAAGTCATTATTAAGCGTGTGCCAGAGACAATGCAGCCTGAAATCTTCCTGAAAGCAGGCGGTAAAACGCAAAACGCACCAGTCGCAACCCCGCAGGAACTGGCTGATTACGACGCCATTATTTTTGGTACTCCCACGCGCTTTGGCAACATGTCAGGTCAGATGCGTACCTTCCTGGATCAGACCGGTGGACTGTGGGCATCTGGCGGCCTTTACGGCAAACTCGCCAGCGTATTCAGTTCAACAGGCACTGGCGGCGGTCAGGAACAAACCATTACATCAACCTGGACAACGCTTGCCCACCACGGGATGGTGATTGTTCCCATTGGTTATGCGGCGCAAGAGCTGTTTGATGTCTCACAAGTTCGTGGCGGTACGCCGTACGGCGCAACCACCATTGCCGGGGGTGACGGCTCCCGACAGCCAAGTCAGGAAGAGTTATCTATCGCCCGCTATCAGGGTGAATATGTCGCAGGTCTGGCAGTAAAACTCAACGGCTAATCTTCAACAGGAGGATTCGAATGCCAACTCAAGAAGCGAAAGCCCATCGCGTCGGCGAATGGGCAAGTCTGCGCAACACATCGCCAGAAATAGCCGAAGCCATTTTTGAAGTCGCTCACTATGACGAGAAACTGGCGGAAAAGATTTGGGAAGAAGGTAGCGATGAGGTACTGATCAAAGCCTTTGAGAAAACTGACAAAGATTCACTCTTTTGGGGTGAACAGACTATCGAACGCAAAAACGTTTAGCATTCTGACTCCCCCGTTTACACGGGGGAGTTTTCCTCGCTTACTTCGCCGCCGCATTCAGTACGCTATCGAATTTATCAACAGGGCAAAAGCCATTGGCATCAATCGGACAGCCTTTCAGTTCCAGCGTCACACGTTGGGCCGGGGATTTGAGCGTCAGAACCTCCGCATTTCGCAGCTGCTGTGCACTCTGATACACATACTCAATTTTCATCAGATCGCGATTTGCGTTGCTGTCATGCCAGCGCTGGAAGACAATTTTCCCGCCAATCGGCGTACGTTCGTTCTGGTCATGAAGCTGATACGGTTTAAAATCCAGTGCCGTAAGCAATGAAGCAATGTTCGAGTCATGTCCCACCAGCAGCGTAATTTTCGGCGCTTTCGCCCGTTCAGTCACCAACGCATTGTCGATATATTTGACCAACGGTTTGGCGACGTTTTGCGCCACTTCTGCAGAGGTGAACAGGCTGTCCTGATAACCATTTTTCAGCTTCGACAGCACCTTCCACTGTTGATCGGATTTGATCTCCCCCCAGGCGACCTTGTCCATCGGGAAACCCTCGTAATATTGCAAGGTGAAGGCATCAACCAGCGAATTCCCCACCTTCAGCGGCCCGGAAACACCAGGCTCTTGCTGGTACTTCGCACTGAATGTGTCTTTCGCATCAGTCAGGGAGCACTGCTGTTTTTCTTTGCAGGACGGCGAATCTTTGTAGTTGGTGATTTGCTCAAGCAGTTGGTAACTGTCGTCGAGCTGCATCTGGCCGCGCTCTTTCTCCATCGCCTGAACAGCCTGCTGACTGAATGCCGCAGAATCATCGGTGATCACCGGGTTAAAAGTGGGGTCCATGGTACCCATTTTATCCTGATGATGGACCGGAACGTCACAACCCGGGAAAGCTCCCGTGACAAAAAACTGCGCCGTAGCGACCGTACGCTGCAGGCTGTTAGCATAGGTGTAAACCGTGCCCGGGGCCGGACATTCACCGGATTTCACCATGCCCTGCTCTGCCAGCCATTCACGCATGTAATGGCCCATATAAATTTCCAGCACGCCGCCCTTCGTGGTGAGTTGTCCGCCTGGGACATCCCACTCCGGCCACTGTTTGGGGGTAGACTGCTCGAGAACGCTGCCATTATTGGCTAAAGGTGCACGTAAGTTATGTCGGCTCATCATCAATACTTGCTGAAGCTGATAACCTTCCGGTGCCGTCTGCGCCTGTGCAGCCGTTGACAGCAATACAGCCCCCGCCACGACGGTGGCGATTAACGATTTTTTCATCCCTACGACCTCTTGTTGTTATCAATCACCACAGAGTGTGACAGATATATGACATTTTTCCGGGAACGCTTTCGCAAAAATGAGGGATCTACCGTGTCGGTTTAATGCCAAACTCCGTCTGAAGTTTGCGCACACCAAGCGGGGTAAAGGTGACGTGGCGGCTACCTGTCTGCGTTTTAATCCACTTCTGTTCGCTAAACCAGCTCAGCAATGTAGCACCGAGCACGCCGCCAGGATGATAACGTCGCTCACTCCAGTCCAGACAGCCGCAGCTTACTTTTCGTCGGGTAACTCCGGCACAAAGAACAATCCCCATTTCTGCCAGTTTTTGCTGCCCCAGAGCGGTCAGCGTTTCGCCATCCGCTGTTAACCATTGCCGGGCAACCAGGGTATCAAAAAGCCTCACTGCCACTTCGCCCGCAAGGTGGTGTGAGTTCAACTGATGGACGCAAC
>NZ_SZXJ01000054.1 GCF_005281345.1 Citrobacter sp. wls619 | reverse complement strand
GCTTAAGGAAACTTGAGCGGGCTTTTTGCATTTTAGCTTTTCGAGAAATCCACCTGACATGCAGGTGGATACTTTACAGACTGGGTATTATCAGAACTGGTAGCTGGCGGTGAGGCTGACGTTACGCGGCTCACCATAGACGATAGAGCCTTCGACATTGGTATCGTAGGTTTTATCGAACAGGTTGTTGATATTGCCCTGGATGGCGAAGTTTTTCGTTACCTGGTAGCGAGTGAATAAATCCACCAGCGCGTAGCTTCCCTGTTCTGCACGGAACGTGCCGTATGGCGTCACGGTATCGCTATACACGCGATTCTGCCAGTTAACTCCGCCCCCCACGGTCAGTGCCGGCAGGGCTGGCAGGTTATAACGGGTGAACAATTTTACCGTCGTACGCGGCAGGTTCGGATTGACGGCATTGCCTTGGTTGTCATCCGCAACGTACCGCGTTGCGCCGAAAGTCATCTGCCAGTTATCCGTGATCGCACCGTTCACTTCGAATTCAACGCCTTTGCTGACCGTTCCATCCATCGCTTTATAGGCGGTGTCGCCATTGCTTCCGGCGATTGGTACGCCAGTTGATTGCGCCACGTTATCCTGCTCGATGCGGAATACGGCGAGGGTGGTGGTTAAACGGCTGTTCATCCAGTCTGATTTCAGACCAACCTCGTAGTTGTTGCCTGTAATCGGGGCGAGATATTTACCGGAGCTGTCGCGTTTGTTCTGCGGCTGGAAGATAGAGGTATAGCTGGCGTAAGTGGACCAGTTATCATCGATGTCATATACCAGACCCGCATACGGCGTAGTGTGGTTTTGTTCCATGCTGTAGGTCAGGGTATCGATACGCCAGTTGGTATAACGCGCGCCGACGATCAAATGCAATGGGTCTGCCAGCGAAATGCGTGTCGCGGCGTACAGTGATTTCATGTGCGTGGTATCGTCCTGGGCCAGCGATTGCGGATTCCAGTTGGTTTCCGGGAAGTTACCGTCGTAGGTATAAAAGCTGCCTATTTCGTTGGGGAATACGTTCGCCCACGAGCTCTCATAACGGTTATTTTGCTTGCTGTAACTGCCGCCCAGCATCAGGTTATGCTGACGACCAAACAGGTCGTAGCCACCATCGGCAAAGAGATCGACGGCGTCGACTTTACGCTTGCCACTGTTCCAGCCTGTTCCACCAACGTAATCATAGCCCGGTCCATAGTTGCCATAGGGACCAATCAGGGTGCCGTCAGCTTTATTAACGTAAGCATCGACGTACATCATCTTGCTGTCGAACTTGACCTCGGAGTGTGTGGCATTCAGGGTTGTTTGCCAGGTATCCGCGAAACGCTGTTTGAGTGTCACGAAGACTTTGTTGATGTCTTTGTCATTGTAGGTCCAGTCCGGCGAGGTACTGCGCGAGCGGTCGTAGCTGTTTTTGCTACCATCGGTATTCCAGCGCGGCAAGCCGCCCCAGGTTGGACTGTTGATATCAATACGCTGGTATTCGTAACCTGCCGACAGGCTGGTGGTGTCGCCCAGATCGGCATCGACAATCCCCGAGAAAAACATTTTTTCATTGTTGTAGCGGTCAAGCCAGGAATCGTTATTTTGATAACCCGCCACGATGCGGGCGCGCACGTTGCCGTCTGCCGTCAATGGGCTTTGTAAATCAGTCACATAGCGTTGTTTATTCCAACTGCCGTATTCCGCGGAGACATTCCCCGTGAACTCGCGGCTGGTCGCATGTTTACGGATCATGTTAATCGATGCCGAAGGATTCCCCGTGCCGGTCATTAACCCGTTTGCACCACGAACCACTTCTACACGTTCAAATAAGGCCGTGTCAGAAAGGGCATCGCCGAGGTTCCAGCGGGATTCAAAATAGGTCGGGATCCCATCGACCATGTAGTTATCAATCTGGAATCCGCGAGAGAAATAGCTGCTGCGGTCAGAGTCCGCCTGGCTTTTGCTGATCCCCAGTGTGTTGTCCATCACATCGCCCAGTGTCTGGAGCTGCTGATCTTCCATACGCTGTTGGCTGACGATGCTGACAGATTGCGGGATATCTCGCTGTGTCATCTGCATTTTTGTGCCTGCGGATGTCGATTTAACGCTGTAATCTTGCTCATCACTGGATGCCGCGGAGGCTGAACCATCAACGATCACCGTCTCTTCTGCGGAGGCGGCGAGGCTGGTACAAGGCAATAACGCAGCCGCGATGCAGGCAGCCAGGAGGGATGGGACAATGGCAGAACGATGCTGTTCGTCCCGATAGTGTGTTGTGAAAGACATCGGAAAGTCCTTGATAATTTTTAATATTAAGTTCGAATCACGTGAGTGCGTAATGAACCCTTTGGCTGTTAATTATTTGCCTTGCATGAGAATGCAAATGCGAAATATACGCATTCATATTCAATGTGTAAACAAATGCTACGCATAAATGAAATATTGTTTCAGTACTATGTCTGAGCGATAGCGCCGGGAAATGGTTATAAGAACAGCACTGGCAGGGCTTTTTGCTTAAAAAATCGAGGGTTAAAGTTGAAAGAGCGTGAGTAACTCGCTCATACTCTATACTCGCAGAGTCACCCGGCGTAGCATGGCACAACGCATGGGCTCTAAATGAAAAAGGAAAACGTCGTGGCAGAAGAAACTATATTCAGCAAAATTATTCGTCGTGAAATACCCTCGGACATCGTATACCAGGATGAGCTGGTCACTGCGTTTCGTGATATTTCACCTCAGGCACCAACGCATATTCTGATCATCCCGAACGTTTTAATCCCAACCGTCAACGATGTGACGGCAGAGCATGAGCAGGCGCTGGGACGAATGATCACCGTGGCGGCGAAAATCGCTGAGCAGGAAGGCATTGCCGAAGATGGATACCGTTTGATTATGAACACCAACCGTCACGGCGGTCAGGAGGTGTATCACATTCATATGCATCTGCTGGGTGGACGTGCGCTTGGTCCAATGCTCGCGCATAAAGGTCTTTAATAATGACCAGAGGATGCATTGCGCTTACGTTGGGTCTGCTGTTGCTGGCTGGCTGCCGTTCACACCCGGAAATTCCGGTCAGTGATGAACAGTCTCTGGTGATGGAATCCACAATACTGGCGGCGGGTATCACCGCAGAGCCGCCTGAGTTAACAACGTCTGATATTCAGGCCTCTGCATCCTCACGACTCTATAACGAAAGACAAGAACCTGTCACCGTTCATTATCGGTTTTACTGGTATGACGCCAGAGGGCTGGAGATGCACCCTCTGGAAGCGCCACGCAGCATCACTATTCCGGCTCGTTCGTCGGTAACGCTGTACGGCAGCGCCAATTATCTGGGGGCGCACAAGGTTAGGCTTTATCTTTATTTGTAAGGGGTGAATCTTGAAGATTAAAATGAATCGCTACGCATTGATTGCCGCGCTGGCGATGTTTCTCTCTGGTTGTGTGGCTCAACGTGAGCCCGCGCCGGTAGAGGAAGTGAAGCCGGTGCCGGAACAACCCGTACAACCGCAACAGCCAGTTCCGGTTGTACCAACGGTGCCAACCATACCGCAGCAGCCGGGGCCGATTGAACACGAGGACCAAACGGCGCAGCCAACTCCACGTCAGCGTCATTATGACTGGAACGGGGCAATGCAGCCGATGGTCGGCAAAATGCTGCAGGCTGAGGGTGTGAAAGCTGGGGGCGTACTGCTGGTTGATAGCGTAAATAACCGTACCAACGGCTCGTTAAACGCGGGTGAAGCCACCGAGACTTTGCGAAATGCGCTGGCGAATAATGGTAAATTTACCCTGGTTTCTGCGCAGCAGCTGGCAGTAGCCAAGCAGCAGTTAGGTCTGTCGCCGAACGACAGCCTGGGAACACGCAGCAAAGCGATTGGTATTGCCCGTAACGTTGGCGCTCAGTATGTGCTCTATTCCAGCGCTTCCGGTAACGTCAATTCACCTGCGCTGCAAATGCAATTAATGCTGGTACAAACTGGCGAGATAATCTGGTCAGGTAAAGGTGCCGTTCAGCAACAATAACAGACTGACGCGCGATGAAGTTCTGTCGCGCTATTTCCCGCAGTATCATCTCGTCGCAACCAGCCAAAGCGGTTTGAGCGGCGGGAGCTGCATCATCGAACATCAAGCCCACCGTTTAGTGCTGCGCTGCCATCACGACCCTGACGCGCCAGAATCGCATTTTCTACGCCAGTATCACGCGTTAAAGCATCTGCCTGAGAATCTTGCCCCCAGACCCCGTTTTTATACGCGGGGGTGGATGGCAGTCGATTTTTTTCACGGTAAGGTAGAATCCAGATTACCGGAAGCCGACGAACTCGCAGGCTTACTGTATTATTTGCATCAGCAACCCCGTCTGGGCTGGCGAATCAATCTGTTGCCACTGCTCGAACAGTACTGGCAGTGTAGCGATCCGGCGCGCCGAACGCCACGCTGGTTGCAACTGCTAAAGCGGCTAAGAACTAAAGGTGAACCGCGTCCCTTACGTTTGGGACCATTGCATATGGATGTTCACGGCGACAATATTGTACGCACGGCGTCGGGACCGCGGTTAATCGACTGGGAATACGCCGGAGACGGTGATATTGCTCTGGAACTCGCGGCAGTGTGGGCCGCGGATGACTCTCAGCGCCGACAGTTGGTCGATGCCTATGCCAAACATGCGCATATTGAACCCGATGTCCTGTGGCGGCAGGTCAGACGTTGGCAGCTGTGGGTGATGATGCTGAAGGTGGGATGGTTCGAGTATCGCTGGCAACAAACCGGCGATCGACAATTTATCAGGCTGGCCGATGAAACCTGGCGGCAGCTAACAATAAAAGGATAAGGAGAGCAGTGTGGGCCCAGTAATGTTGGATGTCGAAGGGTATGAGCTGGACGCTGAAGAGCGTGAGATTCTGGCGCATCCACTGGTAGGCGGGTTAATCCTCTTTACCCGAAATTATCATGACCCGGAGCAGCTACGTGAGTTGGTTCGCCAGATTCGTGCCGCGTCGCGCAATCATCTGGTGGTGGCAGTGGATCAGGAAGGGGGGCGGGTCCAGCGCTTTCGTGAAGGTTTCACCCGTCTACCTGCGGCGCAATCTTTTGCTGCACTGCATGGGCTGGAAGAGGGGGGCAAACTGGCTCAGGAAGCGGGATGGCTGATGGCCAGTGAAATGATCGCGATGGATATTGATATTAGCTTCGCGCCCGTTCTGGATGTGGGGCATATCAGTGCTGCGATTGGTGAACGCTCTTATCATGCCGAACCCGCGAAAGCGTTGGCGATGGCGACCCGCTTTATTGATGGCATGCATGCGGCCGGCATGAAAACGACCGGTAAACACTTCCCCGGACATGGTGCAGTGACGGCGGATTCGCATAAAGAAACGCCAACCGATCCGCGTCCGGAAGCCGAGATCCGCGCGAAAGATATGTCGGTATTCCAGACGTTAATCACTGAAAACAAACTGGATGCAATTATGCCAGCGCACGTCATTTACAGTGATGTCGACCCGCGACCCGCGAGCGGCTCACCTCACTGGCTAAAAACTGTGCTGCGCCAGGAGCTCGGTTTCGATGGCGTGATTTTCTCTGACGATTTGTCGATGGAAGGCGCAGCAATTATGGGGAGCTACGCAGAGCGCGGGCAGGCATCGCTGGATGCAGGTTGCGATATGATCCTGGTCTGCAATAATCGTAAGGGTGCGGTCAGTGTTTTAGATAATCTGTCGCCGATCAATGCAGAACGTGTTACACGTTTGTATCATAAAGGTTCATTTTCACGTCAGGAACTGATGGACTCGGCTCGCTGGAAGACAGTCAGCGCCCAGCTCAACCAGCTTCATGAGCGTTGGCAGGAAGAGAAAGCAGGTCATTAACGCAAGTTTGGCGAGGATGCGATGATTATCTATTTACACGGTTTTGACTCTAACAGTCCGGGCAACCACGAGAAAGTATTGCAACTGCAATTTATTGACCCGGATGTCAGGCTGATTAGCTACAGTACGCGGCATCCTAAACATGATATGCAGCATCTGCTGAAAGAAGTGGACAAAATGTTGCAGCTTAATGTGGATGATCGACCATTGATTTGCGGCGTTGGGCTGGGGGGGTATTGGGCTGAACGGATTGGTTTCCTGTGTGATATTCGTCAGGTGGTGTTTAACCCTAACCTGTTCCCGTATGAGAATATGGAAGGGAAAATCGACAGGCCGGAAGAGTATGCTGATATCGCCACAAAATGTGTGACCAACTTCCGCGAGAAGAATCGCGATCGTTGCCTGGTTATTCTGTCGCGCCATGATGAAGCCTTGAACAGCCAGCGTTCGTCGCAGGAGCTGCATCATTACTATGAAATTGTATGGGATGAAGAACAAACCCATAAATTCAAAAACATCTCCCCGCATTTGCAGCGCATAAAAGCGTTCAAGACGTTAGGTTAATCTTTACCGGGCGTTTAGAAAACCAGCCTTCGGGCTGGTTTTTTTATCCTAAAAGTCTGGGTTGTCTATCTTTTCAGCATCAAAACTTGATACACATCAATTTTGGTATGACCAATGCACCGTTCGTGTTATTCTCAGTCTCGAAGAACATTTTCATTATCGTAACTTGTTGTTAATTAAAGGCTATGTGTATAACTTTTAATTAACAATTGGTTAATAAATTTGAGGGGGTCACGTTGACTACACCATTGAAAAGGATCGTGATTGTCGGCGGCGGTGCTGGCGGACTGGAAATGGCGACGCAGTTGGGTAAAAAACTGGGTCGTAAGAAAAAGGCAAAAATCACGCTGGTAGACAGAAACCACAGCCACCTGTGGAAACCGTTGCTGCACGAAGTGGCAACAGGATCGCTGGATGAAGGTGTTGATGCGCTGAGCTATTTGGCGCATGCCCGTAACCACGGGTTCCAGTTCCAGCTGGGTTCGGTGATGGATATCGATCGTGAAGCGAAGACCATCACGATTGCTGAGCTGCGAGATGAGAAGGGCGATCTGCTGGTCCCCGAGCGTAAAGTGCCGTATGACACGCTGGTGATGGCGCTGGGCAGTACGTCCAATGATTTCAACACGCCGGGCGTCAAAGAAAACTGTATTTTCCTCGATAACCCGCACCAGGCGCGTCGCTTCCACCAGGAAATGCTGAATCTGTTCCTGAAATATTCCGCAAACCTGGGCGCGAACGGCAAAGTCAATATCGCTATCGTCGGCGGTGGTGCAACGGGGGTAGAACTCTCCGCTGAGCTGCACAATGCGGTAAAACAGTTGCATAGCTATGGTTATAAAGGGCTAACCAACGAAGCGCTGAACGTCACACTGGTGGAAGCCGGGGAACGTATTCTGCCAGCGTTGCCGCCACGGATCTCCAGTGCTGCGCATAACGAGTTAACCAAACTGGGCGTACGTGTACTGACTCAGACGATGGTAACCAGCGCTGACGAAGGTGGGTTGCATACCAAAGATGGCGAGTACATCAAAGCCGATCTGATGGTGTGGGCAGCAGGTATCAAAGCACCAGACTTTATGAAAGAGATTGGTGGTCTGGAAACCAACCGTATCAACCAGCTGGTGGTTGAACCAACCCTGCAGACGTCGCGCGATCCGGACATCTATGCGATTGGTGACTGTGCTTCGTGCGCGCGTCCGGAAGGGGGTTTTGTGCCGCCGCGTGCCCAGGCTGCGCACCAGATGGCATCCTGCGCGATGAACAACATTCTGGCACAGATGAACGGTAAACCGCTGAAAGCGTATCAGTATAAAGATCACGGTTCTCTGGTTTCTCTCTCCAACTTCTCTACCGTGGGTAGCCTGATGGGGAACCTGACGCGTGGCTCAATGATGGTGGAAGGGCGTATTGCGCGCTTTGTCTACATTTCGCTGTACCGTATGCACCAGATTGCGCTGCATGGTTACTTCAAAACCGGCCTGATGATGTTGGTTGGCAGCATTAACCGTGTGATTCGTCCGCGTCTTAAACTGCACTAATACTGGCTTGTAATGCCGGATGGAATGCTTCATCCGGCACTTTCTTTCAGAGTTCTCTGAATCATGCTGCTTTACCCCCTCTCTCCGCGATTTTCATCCGTAATCTGATTGGCATTATTTACCTTCTGTTGCAAAGTTGTTGCTAATAGCAAAAAAGGAGGAAGTCCCGTGAATAAATCAATGTTGGCGGGTATAGGGATTGGCGTAGCTGCTGCGCTGGGTGTGGCAGCGGTGGCCAGTCTAAATGTTTTTGAGCGTGGCCCACAGTTTGCACAAGTCGTCTCTGCAACACCGATTAAAGAAACGGTAAAAACACCGCGCCAGGAGTGTCGTAACGTGACGGTTACTCACCGTAAACCTGTACAGGATGAAAACCGTATTGCCGGTTCCGTGCTGGGTGCGGTTGCCGGGGGCGTAATTGGTCATCAGTTTGGTGGCGGACGCGGCAAAGACATTGCGACTGTTGCCGGTGCGTTAGGTGGCGGTTATGCAGGTAACCAGATTCAGGGTTCAATGCAGGAAAACGATACGTACACGACTACTCAACAGCGTTGTAAAACGGTGTATGACAAATCAGAAAAAATGCTGGGCTACGACGTAACGTATAAAATTGGCGATCAGCAGGGCAAAATCCGTATGGATAAAGATCCCGGTACGCAAATTCCGCTGGATAACAACGGCCAGTTGGTTCTGAATAACAAGGCGTAAAATAGCGTTATCCTGAACATTAGCCCCCCATCGCTCAGGCTGGGGGGCTTTTTTTATTAGAAGGTTAAGGCATAGTTCAAACCAAAGGTGCGACCCCGGCCTTTGTATTCATATAAGGATGGACTGCCATAAGTCGGGCTGTAGAGTAACGGTGCACGCTGTCCCCAGAGAGTGGTGTACTCTTCATTCAGCAGGTTCTCAACGCTAAAGGTCAGTTTACCCAGTGGGAGCTGATAGCTGCCGATAAAGTCCATCGTATTGTACCCATCCAGCTTGTTGCCGCTGGCGTCGCTCAGGTCAAATGTCTGCTGACTCTGTACTCGCAGCGACCACGGTTCCGGTGCCCAGCCAACCCATGCGGTGGCTTTAGATGGCGAAGCCAGAGTGACATCCCATTTTTGCCATTTACCGTTTTGCTTCACTTCTGATTTAATGATGTTGAAGTTACTTCCCAGACTCCAGTCCGTATCAGCAATGAAATAATCCACCGCGCCTTCAAGGCCATAAATCCGGCGATCGTCGGGCTTTACGTTAATGGTCATATCGTCGCGGTTAACGACGATCGATTTATCAGACGTGGAATAGTAAGCGGCGAGCTGTGTACGCAGATTATCGCCGGTGTAGCGCCACCCCAGTTCGTAAGAGTTAACTTTAATGCCTTCCAGGCGTGAATCCGCTACGTTAACGCTGCGCTGGAGCTGATAATGATCGCCAACCAGCGAGTAGGTACCGTTGCCGTAGTATTTTCCGGGGTCGGGAAGTTCCACACCTTGCGAGAAGTTGAACCAGGTCTGCTGGCGATCGGTCAGGTGTGCGAGGATGCCCGCGTTAAACAGGAAGTTATCATAGTCTGCTTTGCCACCGGGGATACTATCAGCAGAGTTCGCCAGGCCCGTTGCGATGCCTTGTTGCTGCGGATAGCCGACAAAATCATCAACGCGGTTTTCAGTCCACTGGTAGCGGATACCGCCGCTGAGCGTAAAGATGTCATTAATGTCGTAGCTGTTTTGCAGGAAAGGCGCAAAGTTGGTGATGCTGTAACCGGGATAGCGCCCGGTGGTGTAGGCCGTTCGGTTATCCATACCGCCGGAGGGGAGGGAATAAGCCAGATCGAAGAATTCTTGATTGGAATCGAATGTTTCGTGATCGGCGTCGATCCCCCATGTCAGTTCCCAGTTTTCCATCAGCTGGCTGTTGAGGGTGATTTTGGCACCAAACTGGTCAGTATCCTGTTGTGATGCGGAGAAACTGGTGACCTTACCTTTGCTCAGCGTAGGGAAGGGATAGAATTTAAGTGATTCGTCACGGTAATAGATCTGGCTGACCAGATTCTGGCCGAAGAAATTGGCATCGGAGTATTGCAGACTGATCAGATGCCGTTCCGTGCCGGGGATACGGTCGGAATTGAGACCGCTGCTGGTACTAGCGTTACCGGTTCCCGTTACGGCGGACATATTCTTGCCGAGATCCAGTCCGTAGTCGTCATCGCCCTGGCTTTTGTAGTACTGCGTAACCAGCTGCAGCTGGCGGTTGTCATCAAGCTCAATCGTCCCGGTACCCATCAGGTCCAGGCGGTCGGAATGCTGCAAACCGGTTTGGGTATTATCGAGCATTAAGGCGTCGTGGTTGGCATCATACCACCCCCCAAACCGTTGATAAGCGACAGACATGCGTCCGGAAGCGCGGTCGGTTCCTCCGCTAACTGCGGCGGCAACCCGTTCGTCATGATCGTTACTGTTGTTGAATCCGCTTTTGCTGCCCAGCTCGAGTTCAACTTCACGCTCAGGCTGACCTTTTTTGGTGACGATGTTGATCAAACCACCGGTACTTCCGCCGCCATACAGCGATGTTGCCCCGGAGATAACTTCGATGTGGGCAATATTAAACGGATCAATGGCGTCGAGCTGACGGCTGTCGGTGCGGGAAGAGTTGAGACGAACACCGTCAATAAGCACAACGATGGCGCGACCACGCATGTTCATCCCGTAGTTGGTCCGTCCCTGGCTGCTGACGTCGATTCCGGGGATCAACTGAGCAAGAACATCCTTAAACTCTTTCCCCCCCTGAACCTGCTGTTCAATCTCTCTGCCTTCGATAACCCATGTAGTTTGTGCCATTTGAGACACAGTACGTTGGCTACGGTTGGCGCTGACGATGAGATCTTCTTCTTCTGCCGCCATTGCCGGTAGGGTTAAAGACAGTAACAGAGGATTGAGCACCCAGAGATGCTTATTCATTTGTATTCCTTATAAAATTTTTTGGTCTGTTTTTATTTTTACGGCATGGAAACCGATCGTTACATTATGAAACAGGCATTAAAGCAAATGCGAATATTGCTGATAATGATTGACATTATCAATGTATTTTACAAAAGAAATGCATTAACCTAATGAAAACAATAAAGAATGTAGGGATTAAGAAGTGCCGTTTCTACCGGGAGCAGCGTAAGCTCCCGGTGATGACATTAAGACGTGGGTCGTGTTGAAAGGGTTAATCTTTAATCAGTTCAGGCCACAATCGTAACGTGGTGTGCGCGATTTGCATCAGTTTTTCGAATGTGGCTCCTTCGCGGGCGCTGATCGACATACCCTGCAAAATACAGTTCAGATATTCAGCCAACTTTTGTACATCGCAGTGTGCCGGTATTTCGCCCTTTTCTTGTCGTTGATGCAGAAACTGAGCCAGCGTCTGCTCCTGCATGGCGTGACGGGATTTCACCGTGTGCGCAATGTCCCGGGAGGAGGCGGCCAGCGTGGCTGATGTGTTAATCATAAAGCATCCCGCAGGCGTGTCTTTACTGGTGAAGCAGGTCGCTATGGCGGTGAAATAGTCCTCGAGTGCGGATTCGAGGTTTTTTTCTTCACAAAACAGTTGGGCTTCGTGTTTTGCCGCGAAGCGACTGATATAGCGGTCCAGCACGGCACGAAACAGTCCTTCCTTATTGGTAAATTCTGCATACAGCGTCGGCGCTTTTGCCCCGGTTGCTTCTACGAGATCGGCGAGCGATGTCGCTTCATATCCGTGCTGCCAGAAGAGTGTCATGGCCTTATCAAGCGCGGCTTCCCTGTCGAACACTTTTGGTCGGCCACGGCTTTTTTTTGCACAACTTGTCGTTTCAGTTGTCATGGTGCCGTTGTACCTGGTTGGGTTTATTGAATAACCATTATAAAAATAATCGCGCAGACACTCCAGTGCATTCACGATAAAAATAATTCAACGCTATTGATATGAAAAATAAGACCTTTATGTTTTATATAACAATCGTTATAAAAAAATGTTGACGTGTGACCTGGATCACATCTATGATTTACCTATCGATCGTTAAGTTAATTACTTACGGCACACATTCATCTGCTAAAGGTCACTATCATGAAAAACGTAAAAACTCTTTTTGTCGCTGCTGTCCTGAGCTCACTCTCATTTGCAAGCTTTGCCGCTGTTGAGGTTCAGGCTACACCTGCAGGCCAACAGAAAATCGGTATTATCTCTGCCAACGCCGGGACTAACTTAGGTTCTCTGGAAGATCAACTGGCACAGAAAGCAGATGAAATGGGGGCGAAGTCATTCCGTATTACTTCTGTTACCGGTCCTAACACCCTTCACGGGACTGCAGTTATCTACAAATAAGTTGTAAACCCTCGCAATGCCACTGCGAATTCAATAAAAAACCCCCGCGGGAACAAACCGGCGGGGGTTTTTTTATGACCTGAACTTACAGCGTTTGTGCAGGAATATCGTGATGGCGTGTCACGTCTACCGGCATGCCTGAACGCAGCTCCATTGCATGCTCCATCACAGCGGCGTCTGTTTGTGCCGCATTTTTAAAGCTCTGCATTGATGAATTCAACACGATTGGCAGTAACTGCGGATCGTCATTAATCTTTTCTGACAGCGGTTGGTGTACTTCAACCAGGCGCATACCGTTAGGTTCAACGGAGGCTTTAATCGGCGTGTTGATGATGTTCACCTTGGTTCCCGGCGTAACCTGACGGAATAAGGTTTCAATATCACCGTCACGCAGGCGAATACATCCAGAACTGACACGCATACCGATGCCAAAATCCGCGTTGGTTCCATGCAGCAAATACACACCGCCGTAAGCCGCTAAGCGGATAGCATGATGCCCCATCGGGTTATCTGGCCCGGCAGGTACTACGGCAGGGAGGTCGATACCATTGGCTTTATATCGTGCGCGGATATTCGCCGTTGGTGTCCAGGTCGGGTTGGCACGCTTATCAGAGATGGTGGTGACCATTGTTGGCGTCAGGGTGTCGCCGCCTAACTGGCCAATGCCAATAGGATACACGGTCACCGATTTTGTCCCTGGCGGGTAATAGTAAAGACGCAGTTCGGCGAGGTTAATGACAATCCCTTCGCGTGGGGCATCCGGCAGCAGAGTTTGCAATGGGATGGTTAAAACACTGCCCGGGCGAGGTACGTATGGATCGACGCCAGGGTTAGCCTGCAGCAGCGCTAAAAAGCCGACGTTGTATTTTTTCGCAATGGCTTCCAGCGATCCGCCGTTGTTTTCGACAACGTGAGTGGCATTTTTACCCACCAGTTTGCTGCCTGGCGGCGGGAGCGGCCAGGTATTCGCTTTAGCCGGCAGCGCTAACGCGACGGTCGCCGCGAGCGTAAGAAGCGTTAGCCAGCGAGAGAGTTGTTTATTGTTTAACATCACCATAAATCCATTGTTTTTACGTGGTTTTTATAATGTAAAAGTAAACAGGAATTATGGCGGTTTGCTGTGTCGGGAAGTGCAGGGAAGTGCAAAGAGTTTGTAAATTCATCGGCCGGGCAAGCAGCATGCTCACCCGGCCGGAACGCTACGCTATGGCGTTTTCTTCAAGTTGACGCATAAACTGACGTACCCAGTCGATACGGGTTTTACGCTCGCTCAAATCTTGCATGAACTTCAGCCGGGTAGGGCCATCCAGACGGAAGTGTTGGGGTTGCTTTTGCAGTAAGCCAATCAGCCACACCGGGTTGACGTGGTTCTTCTCGGCAAACTCAATCGTCCCGCCTTTTTCATTGCCTTCCAGCTTTCTGATACCCAGTTTTTGCGCTTGCTGGCGCAAACGGGCAATATCCAGCAGCGTACGGGCCGGGTCAGGCAACAAACCAAAACGGTCAATCAGTTCAACTTTAATCTCTTCCAGCTCGTTTTCGCCTTTCGCACTGGCAATCCGCTTGTAGAACGACAGTCGCGTATTCACATCGGGAATGTAGTCATCTGGCAGTAGCGAAGGCATGCGCAGCTCGACTTCAGTTTGCTGGTTGGTGAGATCTTCGAGCGACGGTTCGCGTCCCTCTTTTAGCGCATCAACCGCGTTCTCCAGCAGTTCCATGTACAGTGAGAAGCCGATGGTTTCCATCGAACCACTCTGATCTTCACCCAGCAGTTCCCCCGCGCCGCGAATCTCGAGGTCGTGAGTGGCCAGCGCAAAACCTGCACCCAAATCTTCCAGTGAGGCAATTGCCTCAAGGCGTTTTTGTGCATCGGTGGTCATCGCTTTCGGATGCGGCGTCAACAGCCAGGCGTAGGCCTGGTGGTGTGAACGTCCCACGCGGCCGCGTAGCTGATGCAATTGTGCCAGCCCGAAATGGTCAGCGCGCTCGATAATAATGGTGTTAGCGGTTGGAATGTCGATCCCGGTTTCGATGATGGTGGTACACACCAGCACGTTGAAGCGCTGATGGTGGAAGTCGTTCATCACACGTTCCAGCTCGCGTTCGCGCATTTGCCCGTGTCCAATCCCGATACGTGCTTCCGGTACCAGCTCTGCCAGCCTGTCAGCGGTTTTCTGGATGTTTTCAACATCGTTGAACAGGTAGTAGACCTGCCCGCCGCGTAGCACTTCACGCAGGATAGCCTCGCGCACCACCAGATTGTCATACTCGCGCACAAAGGTTTTGACGGCCAGACGACGCGCTGGCGGTGTGGCGATAATTGACAGATCGCGCATGCCGCTCATCGCCATATTGAGCGTACGCGGGATCGGGGTTGCGGTCAGCGTCAGAATATCGACATCGGCGCGCATCGCTTTAATACGCTCTTTGTGACGGACACCGAAGCGGTGCTCTTCATCGACAATCAGCAGCCCCAAATCTTTGAGTTTCACATCGCTTTGCAGCAGTTTGTGCGTGCCGATGAGAATATCGATTTTACCTTCGGCAACCTGCTCCAGAATCTGCGCTTGCTCTTTGGCGCTACGAAAACGGGACAGCATCTCAATGCGCACGGGCCAGTTGGCAAAGCGGTCGCGGAAGTTGTCGAAATGCTGCTGAGCGAGCAGGGTAGTCGGCACTAAAACGGCCACCTGTTTGTGGTTCTCGACGGCGAGAAATGCAGCGCGCATCGCCACTTCGGTTTTGCCGAAGCCGACGTCACCACACACCAGACGGTCCATTGCCAGCGGTTGGCACATATCGCTGAGTACCGCGTTGATGGCCTGTGCCTGATCGGGTGTGGTTTCAAACGGGAAGCTGTCACAAAACAGCTGATACTGTTCGCGGTCGTGCTTAAAGGCAAAACCTTCTTTTGCCGCACGCTGGGCGTAAATATCCAGCAACTCCGCCGCGACGTCACGCACCTTCTCGGCGGCTTTCTGCCGGGCGCGGGACCAGGCATCTCCACCAAGTTTATGCAGCGGGGCATTCTCTTCCGCGCCTCCGGCATAGCGGCTTATCAAATGCAACGATGACACCGGGACATACAATTTGGCGTCGTTGGCATAGGTGAGCATCAGGTATTCGCCAGTAATGCCGCCTGCTTCCAGAGTGGTCATACCGGCATAGCGACCCACGCCGTGCTCAAGGTGCACGACGGGCTGCCCCGGATGCAGCTCAGCGAGGTTTCGGATCAATGTATCCGGGTTAATTGTGCGGCGGGAATCCTGGCGGCGACGTGCCACACGTTCACCAAGGAGATCGCTTTCGCAAATCAGGGCCAGGTTGCGTTTTGTATCAATGAAACCATGTTCTGCCGCACCAATCATCAGATAGCGACCGCTGTCAGCGGCTTCATCAAGGCGTAAAATACGTTTTGGCGCGACTTTGATGCGAGCCAGAAGTTCGCCGAGTGCTTCACGGCGACCTTCACTCTCTACCGAGAAAATGACCGGGCCGTTGAAGGTTTCCAGGAATTTACGCAGCGCATCCAGCGGCGATTTGTGTTGCGCTTGTACGGCGATGTCCGGCAGCTTCTGGAATCCCAGATTAGTGTTTGCCGCTTTGTTTGCCAGACTTTCGGTTTTGAGCTGGACGCGAGGCCAGTGTTTCAGCTCGGAAAACAGTTCGTCAACCCGCAGCCACAGCGATTCAGGCGGCAGGAGCGGACGCATCGGGTCAACGCCGCGATTCTCAAAACGTGACAGGGTATCGGCCTGGAAGCGTTCTGCGCTGGTTTCAATATCACCGGTATTTACTAACAGCGTATTGGCAGGGAAGTAGCTGAACAGCGGTGGCAGCGGTTCACTGAAAAACAGCGGTTGCCAGTATTCAATCCCGGCAGGTAACGTGCCTTTACTGACCTGCTGATAAATATGTTCGGCGTCGCGTTTCACTTCAAAGGTGTCGCGCCACTGACTGCGGAACAGCTCAATAGCTGTTTTATCCGTTGGAAATTCGTGGGCAGGCAGCAAATTAATAGCGTCGACTTCCTCCAGCGTGCGCTGGGTGTCGGTGTCAAACAGACGCAAGCTGTCGATTTCGTCATCAAAGAAATCAAGGCGATAAGGCAGTTCACTGCCCATTGGGAACAAGTCCAACAATGCACCGCGTGTGGCGTATTCACCGTGCTCCATAACCTGATCAACATGGCGATAACCAGCGCTGTCCAGTTGCTCACGCAGGGCATCACGCGACAGGCGCTGACCCTTTTTCATCACCAGTGCATGACCGTGTAGATAGCTGTGCGGGCAGACGCGCTGCATCAACGTGTTGACCGGTACGATCAGCACACCGCGTTGCATCGCAGGCAGTTGATACAACGTGGAGAGTCGCGAGGAGATAATTTCCTGATGCGGGGAAAAACTGTCATAGGGCAGTGTTTCCCAGTCAGCCAGATTCATCACCATCTGGTCGGTAAACTGACGAATTTCATCATGCAGTCGCAAAGCATTTTGCATGTCCGGCGCGATAAGCACCACGGGTCCCGGATGGTGTTCGGCGATTTCTGCAACCAGCGTCGCGCAGGCGGCACCGGTAAGTTCACCCAACTGGCGCTGATCGGAAGCGCCGGCTGGAAGCGTGTAACGATGTTGTTCAGGCATTCGGTTGTCAGGATCTCGTTTGGATATACGTCTGATAAGCAATGTTTCTTTATTATCCGTGATCGTCCCTCATAAGCAAATTGATTCGCCCCCGGATGGGGGCAAAAAGCGCGTAAGGTTTAGCGGGAAACGGTGGAGAAAGACGGCGGGGAGAAAAGCAGGTCGGCAACGGTTTTTTGTGAAATTTTTCGTACCATTAGTCCGACCAGCGTACACAACAGTAAGCAGGCGAACGGGTACACCAGTAGCAGGGCCAGCTCTACGTTTGCGGACCAGACGGTATGATTGAGTTTAGGAAGCAGCGTTAAACTTATCAGTTCCACCAGAATTCGGTGGGTGGTGTAGATGGCGATAGTATTGGAACCTATCACGCTTAATGGACTGGATGCACTCATGCCAAAACGTTGTTCAAATTGATAAAACAACTTCATGATGAGTACGATGGAAACAAATGAGAGTAATAGCGAAATATTTGCCCGCCAGGCGATGACAGCCACCAGTGCACTCACTGTCACGATGACCGCGTGACGGCGCAGGGGAACGTCTTTGATCCACATCATCAGCGTTGCGCCAAACCAGGCACCGAGACTGTACCAGGGCAAATTACGTACTACGCTGTTCAGCCCCCACCATGGGGTCGGGAAAAAGTTGATTGCCACACTCAGCAATGCAAACAGCACCAGTAGCGGTAATGCCCAGCGGCTGAAGATCTTACACAGGACAAAATAGACAATCAGCGCATACAGATACCACAGACTGGTACTGGCTGTGAGCATTCCCTGGGTAAAGTCTCCCAGCGAACCGGCATAGGCTGCATTGGCCGCCTGGCTCAGGTCGCGTTGCGGGGCCAGCCAGCTATTGAGCGCGGTTAACGTCAGCCATTGCACGATTCCCCACAGCACCAGTACCCAGGCAATACTCCAGATGCGTTTGTCTACACAGGTAGTCCACGGGACGTTTGCAATGTAGCGGCGGATCAGATAGCCCGAAATAAAGAAAAAGACAGGCATGCGAAACGGTGCCAGATACAGATTGAGGTAGATCCAGCATTTGGTTAGCACCTGTGAGAGTGGATGTTGAAAGGCGGTGAGATGGGGATAAAAGGTAATGACCGAGTGGTAAATGACCACCAGGCAGATACATAACCCTTTGATTTGATTAATCCATAACTCTTTCTTATTCATTGCAGTGGCGTATCCATATTGTGTGAGATAGCCTGCCATCCTGCAAAACCCTGCCTTCGCTGTAATGCGTAACCGTCTGCTTTTTATTTTTTTAAGATAAAGATCAGGAACAACGGATGAGGGAAAAGTGGAAACTTTAGCGAATTGATTTGGTTATACTTTTCAGAACAATGCTGACGAACACTTACGGTTCAGTCATTTACCCATCCCGCTTTCGCTTATATACTCGTGACTTTGCTAACAGCAACCAGACGGATTTCATGTACCAACCTGTCGCTCTATTCATTGGCCTGCGTTATATGCGTGGGCGTGCAGCAGATCGCTTCGGTCGTTTCGTTTCCTGGCTCTCTACCATTGGCATTACTCTTGGGGTAATGGCGCTGGTCACGGTATTGTCGGTGATGAACGGTTTCGAACGCGAGCTGCAAAATAACATCCTTGGTCTGATGCCTCAGGCTATTCTCTCGGCTGAGCAAGGCTCTCTTAACCCGCAGCAGTTGCCGGAAAAAGCCGTGGTATTGAACGGCGTCAACCGCGTTGCGCCGCTGACAACGGGCGATGTGGTCCTGCAGAGTGCGCGTAGCGTGGCGGTCGGGGTGATGCTGGGCATCGACCCGGCGCAAAAAGATCCGTTAACGCCGTATCTGGTCAACGTGAAGCAAACAGATCTCGAACCGGGTAAGTATAATGTCATCCTCGGTGAGCAGCTTGCCGGACAGTTAGGTGTGAACCGCGGCGATCAAATTCGCGTGATGGTGCCTTCTGCCAGTCAGTTTACGCCAATGGGACGCCTGCCGAGCCAGCGTCTGTTTACGGTGATTGGCACCTTTGCCGCCAATAGTGAAGTCGATGGTTATCAGATGTTGACCAACATCCAGGATGCGTCACGTCTGATGCGTTATCCGGCAGGCAATATCACTGGTTGGCGTCTGTGGCTGAACGAACCGCTCAAGGTTGATACGCTGAGCCAACAAACGTTGCCGCAAGGCACCAAATGGCAGGACTGGCGCGAGCGTAAAGGCGAGCTGTTCCAGGCTGTGCGGATGGAAAAAAACATGATGGGGCTGTTGCTGAGCCTGATCGTGGCGGTAGCGGCGTTTAATATTATTACCTCGCTGGGTCTGATGGTAATGGAGAAGCAGGGGGAAGTGGCGATTTTACAAACGCAGGGGCTCACGCCGCGGCAAATAATGATGGTGTTTATGGTTCAGGGGGCCAGTGCCGGGATTATCGGCGCGCTGCTGGGGGCCGTGCTGGGCGCGTTGCTTGCCAGCCAACTGAACAACCTGATGCCGATTATCGGCGTGCTGCTGGACGGCGCCGCGTTGCCTGTCGCTATTGAGCCGTTGCAGGTGATCGTCATTGCACTGGTGGCGATGGCCATCGCGCTGCTATCTACGCTTTATCCTTCCTGGCGCGCTGCCGCCACTCAACCCGCTGAGGCTTTACGTTATGAATAAGATCCTGTTGCAATGCGACAACCTGTGCAAACGCTATCAGGAAGGCACGGTGCAGACTGATGTGCTGCACGATGTCAGTTTTTGCGTCGGCGAGGGTGAGATGATGGCGATTGTCGGCAGCTCAGGCTCCGGCAAAAGTACATTGCTTCATCTGCTCGGCGGGCTGGATACGCCGACTTCCGGCGACGTCATTTTTAGCGGTCAACCGATGAGCAAACTCTCGTCAGCGGCGAAAGCGGAACTGCGTAATCAGAAGCTCGGATTTATTTACCAGTTCCACCATTTGTTGCCAGACTTTACTGCGCTGGAAAACGTGGCGATGCCGCTACTGATTGGCAAGAAGAAGCCGGCTGAAATTACCGAGCGCGCACGTGACATGCTGAAAGCGGTTGGGCTGGGTCACCGTGCCAGCCACCGTCCGTCCGAACTCTCAGGCGGCGAACGCCAACGTGTAGCGATTGCCCGTGCGCTGGTGAATAACCCGCGTCTGGTGTTGGCGGATGAGCCAACAGGTAACCTTGATGCGCGTAACGCGGACAGTATTTTTGAGCTTCTGGGTGAGCTGAATCGTTCTCAGGGCACAGCATTTCTGGTTGTGACGCACGATCTGCAACTGGCGAAGCGCATGAGCCGCCAGCTTGAAATGCGCGATGGTCGCCTGACGGCCGAACTGAGCCTGATGGGAGCAGAGTAATGGCTTCGCCTTTATCGTTATTGATTGGGTTACGTTTTAGCCGTGGTCGGCGGCGCGGCGGGATGGTTTCGCTGATTTCCGTCATCTCCACCATCGGTATTGCATTAGGTGTGGCGGTATTGATTGTCGGTTTGAGCGCCATGAACGGTTTTGAGCGCGAGTTGAACAACCGCATTCTGGCGGTCGTGCCGCACGGTGAGATAGAAGCGGTGAACCAGCCGTGGAATAACTGGCAGGACGCGCTGGCCAGCGTGCAGAAGGTACCGGGTATTGTCGCGGCAGCGCCGTATATCAATTTCACCGGGCTGGTGGAGAGTGGGGCGAACTTGCGCGCTGTGCAGGTAAAAGGCGTGGATCCGCAGCAGGAGCAGCGTTTAAGCGCGCTACCGTCATTTGTGCAAAACCATGCCTGGGATAATTTCAAAGCGGGTGAGCAGCAGATCATTATTGGCAAGGGGATTGCTGACGCGCTGAAGGTGAAGCAGGGGGACTGGGTGTCGATTATGATCCCCAATGCCAGCGCCGATCACAAGCTACAGCAGCCTAAACGTGTGCGTTTACACGTTACCGGTATTCTGCAACTGAGCGGTCAGCTCGATCACAGCTTCGCCATGATCCCAATGGAAGACGCGCAGCAGTACCTGGATATGGGCTCCAGCGTTTCCGGGATTGCCCTGAAGGTCAATGATGTCTTTAACGCCAATAAGTTGGTCAGAGACGCCGGTGAAGTGACCAACAACTATGTCTATATTAAGAGCTGGATCGGTACGTACGGCTATATGTATCGCGATATCCAGATGATTCGCGCCATTATGTATCTGGCTATGGTGCTGGTGATTGGCGTTGCCTGTTTCAATATCGTCTCAACGTTAGTGATGGCGGTAAAAGACAAGAGCGGTGATATTGCGGTATTAAGAACGCTGGGGGCGAAAGACGGGCTGATCCGCGCCATCTTCGTCTGGTATGGACTGCTGGCGGGTCTGTTCGGTAGCCTGATAGGGGTGGTTATTGGTGTTGTTGTTTCTCTGCAGCTCACACCGATCATCAATGGTATTGAGGCGCTGATCGGCCATCAGTTCCTCTCGGGCGATATTTATTTTATTGACTTCCTGCCATCTGAATTGCACTGGCTGGATGTGATTTACGTGTTGGTGACAGCATTGTTGCTGAGTCTTTTAGCAAGTTGGTATCCGGCGCGTCGCGCCAGCAATATTGACCCTGCGAGAGTACTTAGCGGCCAATAACAACAAGATATACACTAAGGCATTCATGCTGTCTCAAGGCGGCAAGCCCGAAAATCACCAGACGCATAAACAACGATGTGACGGGGTGTGAGGGTGCGGCCAACGCAGAGGCAGCCTGAAGGAAGACGTGTATCAAGGAGCGGTGATGTATTACGGGTTTGACATTGGCGGAACAAAAATTGCGTTAGGCGTCTTCGATAATCACCGTCGTTTGCAGTGGGAGAAACGTGTCCCTACGCCACGCGACAGCTATGACGCTTTCCTTGATGCGGTGTGCGCTCTGGTGACAGAGGCGGACCAGCGCTTTGGCGTTAAGGGTTCAGTAGGGATTGGTATTCCGGGCATGCCCGAGACCGAAGACGGCACGCTGTATGCGGCTAACGTTCCTGCCGCCAGTGGCAAACCGCTGCGGGCCGATCTCAGCGCACGGCTGGATCGTGATGTGCGTCTGGATAATGATGCCAACTGTTTTGCACTCTCCGAAGCCTGGGACGATGAGTTCACCCAGTATCCGTTAGTGATGGGCTTAATCCTCGGCACCGGTGTCGGCGGCGGTCTGGTGCTTAACGGAAAGTCTATCACTGGACGTAGCTATATTACCGGCGAGTTCGGCCATATCCGTTTGCCTGTTGATGCGTTGACGTTGATGGGATTTGATTTCCCACTGCGTCGCTGCGGATGTGGTCAACTGGGGTGCATCGAAAGCTATCTTTCCGGTGGCGGATTTGCATGGTTGTACCAGCATTACTACCATCAACCTCTGGATGCCCGTGAAATTATCGCCCTCTGGGAGCAAGGCGATGAGCATGCGCGTGCGCATGTAGAGCGTTATCTGGATTTGCTGGCCGTTTGCCTGGGGAATATCCTGACTATCGTCGATCCAGATTTAGTGGTGATTGGCGGTGGCTTGTCGAACTTTACCGCTATTACGACGCAACTGGCGGATCGACTGCCACGTCATTTGCTGCCCGTTGCCCGTGTGCCGCGTATTGAGCAGGCACGACACGGTGATGCGGGTGGGATGCGCGGAGCCGCTTTCCTACATCTTACCGATTAATACAAAGAGGTTGTTATGCTGTCGCGTCGGGGTCATCGATTAAGCCGTTTTCGTAAAAATAAACGCCATTTGCGCGATCGCCTGCGTCAACGGATCTTTTTCAGAGACAGAGTGGTGCCTGAGCTGGTGGAAAAACCAAGGGTATTAGTCCTGACTGGTGCGGGGATTTCTGCTGAATCAGGGATTCGTACTTTCCGTGCTGCAGATGGTCTTTGGGAAGAACATCGGGTTGAGGATGTGGCAACGCCGGAAGGATTTAGCCGTAATCCTGGATTGGTTCAGTCATTTTATAACGCCCGTCGTCACCAGTTGCAGCAGCCCGAAATTCAGCCAAACGCGGCGCATATTGCGTTGGCAAAACTCGAAGCCGAGCTGGGTGATCGCTTTCTACTGGTAACGCAAAATATCGATAATCTGCACGAACGTGCGGGTAGCCAGAACGTTATCCATATGCACGGCGAGCTCCTTAAGGTTCGCTGTTCGCAAAGCGGGCAGATTTTAGACTGGACAGGGGACGTCACGCCGGAAGACAAATGCCATTGCTGCCAGTTCCCAGCGCCACTGCGACCGCACGTTGTCTGGTTTGGTGAAATGCCTCTGGGGATGGATGAAATTTATATGGCACTGGCGATGGCAGATGTTTTCATTGCCATTGGCACGTCAGGACATGTTTATCCGGCCGCGGGGTTTGTCCACGAAGCGCGTTTGCATGGGGCGCATACGGTGGAGTTAAATCTTGAGCCAAGCCAGGTGGGTAGCGAGTTTGAAGAGAAGTATTACGGCCCGGCAAGCCAGGTGGTGCCTGAGTTTGTTGAGAAGTTATTAAAAGGGCTGTGAGCACGGATGGCGTAGGCCCGATAAGCGTCGCGCCATCGGGCAGTGACGATACGCCGGATGCGACGCTGGTGCGTCTTATCCGGCCTACGAGGAGGGCAATTAGCGTCCTGCTTTCAGCTTCTGATAATACTCTTCATAGATAGCGCTGGCGGAACCGACATCGTTCTGCCATTCCCCTTTGTTGATGGTTTCCGCATCCGGGTAGAGCGTTTTATCGTTCGCCACTTCCGGGCTTAACAGCTTACGTGCCGCCAGGTTTGGCGTTGGGTAACCAATGGTTTCCGCGACTTCTTTCGCCACATCCGGGCGCAACAGGAAGTTAATCAGCTTCAGCGCACCTTCTTTGTTTTTAGCATTTGCCGGAATAGACAGGCTGTCCATCCAGAAAATACCCCCTTCTTTCGGCCAGACGACTTCCAGTGGTGTACCCGCCTGACGCGCCACGAATGCAGAACCGTTCCACACCATCCCCAGATTAACTTCGCCTTCCATATACGGGTTAGCCGGGTTATCGGAGTTGAATGCCGCAACGTTAGGCATTAGCTTCTTGAGCTCGTTATACGCGGCTTCAATCTCTTTCGGGTCGGTGGTATTCCCGGAGTATCCCAGCTTGCGCAGCGCCATCTGGAATACTTCGCGGGCATCGTCCGTTAACAGCAGGCTGCCTTTGTATTCCGGTTTCCACAGGTCAGCCCAGCTGGTCACAGTTTTGGGATCAATGGCATCACTGTTAATACCAATGGCCGTCGCACCCCAGATATACGGGATTGAGTAGTCGTTGTTCGGGTCAAACGGCTTATTGAGCATTTCCGGATCGAGGTTGTGGAAGTTGGTTAACGTCGACTTATCGATTTTTTGGATCATGCCTTCTTTGCGCATTTTGTCGACGTAATAGGTGGAAGGCACCACCAGATCGTACGCACCGTCTTTGTAGGTTTTGAGCTTGGCGTACATGGTCTCATTCGACTCGTAGGTCGAATAGATAACCTTGATCCCGGTCTCTTTAGTGAACTGTTCCAGTAATCCTGGCGGAACGTACTCGGTCCAGTTATAGAAATACAGCGTGTTGTTATCATCAGCGTGAGCGGCGCTCATGCCCAGTGCCAGAGCACCCGCCGCGAGCAGGTGGCGTGACCATTTTTTCATTTAACGTCCCCTGAATGAAGGGCCTCAACGACCCTTGGTTTTATCACGTGCAATAAGCTGGCTGGCGATCACCATAACCAGCGACAGAACCAACAAAATGGTTGCCAGTGCGTTCACTTCTGGTGATACGCCGACTTTAACCATTGAGTAGATTTTTAATGGCAAAATTTCATAGCCGGGCCCGGTGACGAAGGATGAAACCACGACATCATCCATCGACAGCGTAAAGCTCAGCAACCAACCCGCAGCTACCGCAGGCATGGCCAGTGGCAGAATGATTTTGCGCAGAATAGTCACTTCGCTGGCACCCAGGTCTTTTGCTGCCTCAAGCATACGTACGTCAAAGCCTTTCAAACGTGAGTAGACTGTCACCACCACAAAAGGCAGACAGAAGGTAATATGCGAAAACAGCAGCGACCAGAAGCCCAACTGAATGCCAATCAGCATAAACAGCACCAGCAGCGAAATTGCCATCACGATATCCGGCGACATCATCACCACAAACAGCATGCCGCTGACAAACGGTTTACCGCGAAAACGGTAGCGATACAGAGCGACCGCAGTCAGTGAACCGATCAGTGTGGCAAAGGTCGCGGAGAGTACGGCCATCGTCAGTGAGTGCTGTGCCGCCTGCAGCAAACTGTCGTTGTTCATCAGCAGGCCGTACCATTTGGTGGTAAAGCCTTGCCAGTTAATACCGAAGCGCGAGCTGTTAAAGGAGTTCACAATCAAAATGATGATTGGAATGTACAGGTATGCGTAGATAGCGGTCATAAAACCGCCGCGAAGCAGTCGACCGATCATTCGAGTTCCACCTTCTTGTTCAGCAAGCGGGAAGCGCGCCAGTAGATCAGCAGCATCAGCCCCATCACGATGGTCAGGGTAATACTGGTAGCAGCGCCAAACGGCCAGTCACGGATGTTCAGGAACTGCACTTTAATCACATTACCAATCAGCAGGTTTTTCGCGCCGCCCATCAGGTCGGATACGTAAAACAGTCCCATAGCTGGCAGCATAACCAGCAAACATCCGGCGATAATTCCCGGCATTGTCAGCGGGATAATAATGCGGGTAAAGGTCTGAAGTTTGCTGGCACCCAGATCGCGCGCAGCTTCGAGTAACGGTTTATCCAGTTTCTCAATGCTGGAGTAGAGCGGCATCACCATAAATGGCAGCAGGATATACACCAGGCCAATAATGACCGCGCTGGGGGTAAACATAATGCGAATGGGCGTATCAATCACGCCGAGCCAGAGTAGAAACTCGTTGAGATAGCCTTTGGTACTGAGGAAAATTTTGAGTCCGTAGATGCGAATAAGCGAGTTGGTCCAGAACGGAACAATCAGGAGGAAGAGCAGCAGTGGACGCACTTTCTCCGGTAGCTTTACCAAAAACCAGGCAAACGGATAGCCGAGTACCAGGCAGGCGAGTGTGGCAATCAGCGCCATATTGAGGGAGTGAACCAGCACCTCAAAATAGAGCGGATCGAGCAGGCGAGCATAGTTTTCCAGCGTAAAGACCATTTTGACGAAATTAGCGTCGTCACGGGTCAAAAAGCTGGTGCCGATGATCATCAGGTTGGGCAGAAAGACAAACAACACAAGCCAACCGACAATGGTGACGATCACCACACTCTGGAATTTACTTGTGTTCTTCATCAGCCAGTACGACCTCCCAGCTTTCTACCCAGTTAATCGCCATTTTCTGGTCGAGCGAATGGTCGAAGTCAGGATCGTCTTCGTTGAAGAATTCGCTGACCATTACCATCTTGCCGTTTTCCAGTTCAACAACGGACTCCAGCGTCATGCCTTTATAGTTACGTTCACGCACGTAACCGATAAGTCCTTCAATATGATTATCGTCGTTGATCTCGTCAACACGCAGATCTTCCGGACGCAACAGTACGTGTAGCTTCTGTCCGGGGACCACCGCGACGTTCACGTAGATATTACACTCGCGACCTTCAACGTTAGCACGAACACGCTGTTCGTCCAGACGTTCAATGACCGTCGCGTTAAACATATTGATTTCACCGATGAATCCGGCGACGAACAGATTCTTCGGTTCTTCGTAGATTTCTCGCGGCGTGCCATCCTGCTCAATTTTGCCATCACGCATGACCACAATACGGTCTGACATTGTCAGCGCTTCTTCCTGATCGTGGGTGACAAAAACAAAAGTGATACCGAGTTTACGTTGCAGCGCTTTCAGTTCGTTCTGCATCTGTTTACGCAGTTTATAGTCCAGTGCAGAGAGAGACTCATCCAGCAGAAGCAAACGCGGTTTATTGACCACCGCACGGGCAATCGCCACGCGCTGCTGTTGGCCACCGGAGAGTTGATGCGGTTTTCGCTGAGCGAACTCTTCCAGCTGCACCATGCGCAGGGCTTCGGTGACGCGCGGAGGAATATCGGCTGCGGGGGTTTTTTGCATGCGTAAACCAAAGGCCACATTTTCAAACACGGTCATGTGGGGGAATAGGGCATAGCTTTGGAATACGGTATTCACGTAGCGGTTTTCCGCAGGAACGTGAGTGATGTCCTGGTTGTCCAGCATAATATGACCGGAATCAACCGTTTCCAGACCGGCAATCAGGCGAAGAACGGTTGTTTTACCGCAGCCAGAGGGGCCAAGTAGCGTGAGAAATTCGCCATTATTGATGGTCAAATCCAGGTCGGAAATCACCTCTTTGCCATCGAAACTCTTGCGAATTCCCGCTAGTTGCACCAGTGGAGAAAGCGAACGCGGTTGTTTATTCAATTTTTTACTCTGTCCCATGTAAACGCAACGGATGGCTGACCGATGCGGGGTTTGTGGTTAACCACCTTGATGACTCTTAATGAGGGCCGTTATTCTACGGCAAAGCGTTGTAATCGCCAATCCTTGTTGCGAATTACTGACTTAGCTTTATATTCAGAAGGATGTCAGGGCGAAATATTCTCACTTGCGGGGATAAAAGTGACCTGACGCAATATTTGTCTTTTGTTGCTTATTGATAATGTTGTCACAAAAAGTGAGGGTGACTGCATGGATAAACTACTTGAGCGTTTTTTACACTACGTGTCGCTGGACACCCAATCAAAATCGGGCGTGCGGCAGGTACCCAGCACTGAAGGACAGTGGAAGTTATTGCAGTTGCTTAAGCAGCAACTCGAAGAGATGGGGCTGGTCAATATTACCTTGAGCGACAAGGGGACGTTGATGGCAACGCTGCCCGCAAACGTTGCCGGCAATATTCCCGCTATCGGTTTTATTTCCCATGTGGATACCTCACCGGATTTCAGTGGCAAAAATGTCAATCCGCAAATCGTTGAAAATTACCGTGGCGGTGATATTGCGCTCGGTATTGGCGATGAGGTTCTGTCGCCAGTGATGTTCCCGGTGCTGCATCAGCTTCTGGGTCAGACGTTGATCACCACAGACGGCAAAACTCTGCTGGGCGCGGATGATAAAGCCGGTATTGCCGAAATTATGACCGCGCTGGCCGTATTGATACAAAAAGATATTCCGCATGGCGATATTCGTGTGGCCTTCACGCCAGATGAAGAAGTCGGTAAAGGCGCGAAGCATTTCGACGTTGCAGCATTTGACGCGAAGTGGGCCTATACCGTTGACGGTGGCGGCGTGGGCGAACTGGAGTTTGAAAACTTCAACGCGGCGTCGGTCAATATCAAGATCGTCGGTAACAATGTGCATCCGGGTACGGCAAAAGGGGTGATGGTGAACGCGCTGTCGCTGGCGGCTCGCATCCATGCCGAAGTTCCTGCCGATGAAAGTCCGGAAGCGACGGAAGGCTATGAAGGCTTTTACCATCTGGCAAGCATGAAAGGTACGGTTGATCGGGCTGATATGCACTACATTATCCGCGATTTTGACCGTAAGCAGTTTGAAGCGCGTAAACGCAAAATCATGGATATCGCCAAAAAGGTCGGAAAAGGGTTACATCCGGACTGCTATATCGAGCTGGTGATTGAAGACAGCTACTACAATATGCGCGAGAAAGTGATCGAGCATCCGCATGTGCTGGATATCGCCCAGCAGGCAATGCGTGATTGTGACATTGAGCCGGATCTTAAACCCATTCGTGGTGGCACCGATGGTGCGCAACTGTCGTTCATGGGATTACCTTGCCCGAATCTGTTCACCGGTGGCTATAACTATCATGGTAAGCATGAGTTTGTGACACTGGAAGGTATGGAAAAAGCCGTGCAGGTGATTGTGCGTATTGCGGAATTGACGGCGAAACAGTAGCCGCTTTTGCCGGTGGATGCCGGATGGCGATTCGCTTATCCGGCGTGGAATATTTCATTCGAGTAGGCCTGATAAGACGCGTTAGCGTCGCATCAGGCACATTCATGCATTACCCCTCGAAGAACCAGTATCCGCTATTCACCAGTGCGGCAAGCATGGCGAGGAAAGACGGATCCTCCAGCGCATCCTCAAAGTTTTCCGCTGTCAGCGCAATATGGCTGGCGAGTGCGTCCAGCGCCGGACGGTGTGGGGAGTCAATTCTCTCACCATTTACATAAACGTCATCGCCAATGCGCAGTACGCGCAACCCCCCCAGACGGACCAGGACATCGCCTTGCTTCAGGGCATCATAGATTTCGTCAGGCTGATAAGGCGGCTCAGGCGGAGCAACGTCCAGTTCGTGACGCGACTGAGAGATAAACTCGCCAAACCACTGTTTAAAATGCTCCGGCTGGTTAATGAGCCCCAGCATCATTTCGCGCAGCTTGTCCATTTCCTGTGGCAGCACGTCCGCCGGGTGGTCGCGCGGCGGCAGATCGGGATCGCTGTAGTACGTGCTACCCAGTTCGCGTTGCAGAACGTAATCAGCAAATCCGCTGATCAGCTCCCGGGTATTCGGTGCGCGGAAACCTACCGAGTAATTCATCGCGTTTTCCAGCGCGTAGCCTTCGTGCGGGAATCCAGGTGGAATATACAGAATATCGCCTGGCTCCAGCTCTTCATCAATGATGGCTTCAAACGGATCGACCTGGAGCAGGTCAGGGTGCGGGCAATGCTGCTTCAACGGCAGTTTTTCACCCACACGCCAGCGACGGCGACCGGTTCCCTGGATGATGAACACATCATATTGATCCAGATGCGGGCCAACGCCGCCGCCGGGTACAGAAAATGAGATCATCAAATCGTCAATGCGCCAGTCCGGCAATTCACGGAATGGTCGCATCAGCGCTGCGGTAGGTTCGTGCCAGTGGTTTACGGCCTGGACCAGCAGTGACCAGTTGTTTTCACCAAGATGGTCATAGCTTTCGAAAGGACCGTGGCTAACCTGCCATTTGCCCTCCTGGTGGCTGACCAACCGGCTGTCGACTTCGCTTTCCATTGCCAGCCCAGCCAGTTCGTCAGGGGAGAGTGGATCAATAAAGTTGTTAAAGCCGCGTTTTAAGACCACCGGGCGTTTTTGCCAGTGACGTTCAAGAAAATCGGGCCAGTTAAGAGTGAGTTGGTATTCCATAATGAGCATCCCGCAGGCTGGTATCTGCAACCGATTATAACGGATACTTAACCGCAAGCGTGAAGTCAGTACATATTTATTACATATAAAGATTACTCGTCTTTTTGTCCCGGATGTTGGCGGCCGAAAATAACTTCCATGCGCGCTCCGCCCAGCAGACTGTCGCCAGCGATAATCTGACCGTCATATTGCTCGGTGATCTCACGTGCGACGGCCAGGCCCACACCTTGCCCGGGACGTAAGGTATCCACGCGCTGACCACGGTCGAACACCACTTCACGTTTACTGCGTGGAATACCGGGGCCGTCATCTTCTACCACAATGTGCAGATGATCTTCCGTTAATTGCGCTGAGATCTCGACAAATTCCAGACAATATTTACAGGCGTTATCCAGGACGTTGCCCAGCACTTCGACGAAATCGTTCTGTTCACCCACAAAGCTTGTCTCAGGTGAAATGTCGAGATTAATGTTAACCCCTTTACGCTGGTACACCTTGTTTAATGCAGAGGTCAGTTTATCCAGCAACGGTGCAACCGGATGCAGTTCCCGGCTGAGAAGGGCGCTACTGCCGCGCATGCTGGCACGATGCAGATAATAGCCAATTTGCTGTGAAATACGGCTAATTTGCTCCAGCATGACGGGTTCAGCATCGCTCACGCTCATTTTCTCATTACGCATCGAGCGTAGCGTGCTTTGCAATACAGCCAACGGTGTTTTCAGGCTGTGGGTGAGATCCGTTAACGTGGTGCGGTATTTATCGTAGCGCTCACGTTCGCTCTTTAATAAGCGGTTGAGGTTGCGCACCAGGCTGGTGAGTTCGCGCGTGGTGGCAGGATTAAGCATCTCGCGATGATGCTCCTCAAGCTCACGGACTTCGCGCGCCAGTGATTCGATAGGCCGCAGGCTCCACCAGGCTGCAACCCACAGCAGCGGGATAACCAACAGCAAATTGGCAACCAGCACATAAATAAACCAGCTCCAGACCATATATGAGCGTTTGAGCTCAATAGGAATGGTATCAACAACCACAATGGTCAGTTGTGGCATTCTGGCGGTGGCAGGGTAGATGTTTACGGCCACGGAGTGGGTCATTTCAGCGTTATCGTCATCTTCTCTGACTTCTCTTAGCTTCTGTTGCGCCGAATGATCTTCGCGTAGCAATGTGCTGGTGGCGTCGACATTGGCTTCAATCTCATGAAAACCATTTGTCTTTAGCCAGTCTGGTTGAATACGTTGTACCAGCCAGGGAACGTCGCGTTGGGCCCAGAGCAGTTTGCCGTTTTCATTATAAATCAGCGACATTGTGGGGCTTTGCATATCGAGATTTTCAGGTAGCTCGACATTGATTTTGCCATTTTCCCATTTGGCCAGTGTATAGAACAGATTACTTTCGCCACGCAGCAGACGAAATGTTGTTTTATCAAAGCTGACGCTGTAGCCAACCAAAGCCACCATGCCGTAAGCCAGCGAGAGGACCAGTACAACGCCTGCGGTTGCCAGCAGAAAGCGCAGCCGCAGTGATAACGGGAAAAAATGACGCAGTAATTTATTCATCAGCGCAGTTCAAAAAGATAACCTTGTCCACGTACCGTGGTGATCACATCATCCGGATATTGCGCCTGAATTTTTTTGCGCAGACGTCCCATTAAGACATCAATGGTGTGGCTTTCTCGCAGTTCAGCATCCGGGTAGAGCTGTAACATAAGCGAATCTTTACTAACGACTTTGCCGCTATTACGGATCAGCGTTTCCATAATGGTGTATTCGAACGCCGTGAGTTTGATCACTTCATCGTTCACGGACAGTTCGCGGCGAGAAAGATCCACCTGAAATGGCGGCAGCGAGATTATCTGCGAGGCCAGACCACTATTGCGGCGCATCAGTGCCTGCATTCTTGCTGCCACTTCTTCAATGTGAAACGGTTTTGTGACGTAATCATCTGCACCGGCGCTGAGCACTTCCACTTTGTCCTGCCAGCCTTCACGGGCGGTTAATACCAGAATGGGCAATGAAACGTCATTACTGCGCCAGCGACGGATCAGCGACAGTCCGTCTTCATCGGGGAGCCCTAAATCGACGATCGCAATATCCGGCAGGTGTTCATTAAGAAAATAGTCTGCTTCCTTTGCATCTTCTGCATCATCCACCTGATGGCCTAAATCCTGTAGCTGAACCTTAAGGTGGTGGCGTAATAATGCATTATCCTCAACAACCAGCACGCGCATCATTGTTTCTCCCTAAATTCATGGTACGAATAGTTTAACGCTGATTATGTGGCTGTGGGGATAAACATTTAATAAACCGGGGGAAGGGAATCGTTAAGGCGATAAAATTAACAAGCCGGATAGCGTTCGTGCGTATCCGGCCTGGGTATGACATCAGCGGTGGGTCGAATGAGGCGAAATCGCTATCCGACACCTGTCCTGATTATTTCAATTCATCAACCATGGTGATGGCGCGACCAATATAGTTAGCCGGTGTCATCGCTTTCAGGCGGGTTTTCTCATCTTCCGGCAGGGCCAGACCGTCGATAAACTGCTTCATGCCCTCAGCATCAACGCGCTTGCCGCGAGTCAGCTCTTTCAGCTTCTCGTACGGTTTTTCAATGCCATAGCGACGCATTACGGTTTGAATCGGCTCAGCCAGAACTTCCCAGTTGTGATCCAGTTCATCCAGCAGGTGATCGCGGTTTACTTCCAGTTTGCTCACTCCCTTCAACGTAGACTGATAGGCGATCAGCGCATAGCCGATACCCACACCCAGGTTACGCAGAACGGTAGAGTCAGTCAGGTCACGCTGCCAGCGGGAAACCGGCAGTTTGCTTGCCAGGTGCTGCAGAACCGCATTGGACAGACCCAGATTACCTTCGGAGTTTTCGAAGTCGATCGGGTTAACTTTATGCGGCATGGTGGAAGAACCAATTTCACCGGCGATGGTTTTCTGTTTGAAGTGATTCAGTGCCACATAACCCCAGACATCACGGTCGAAATCGATAAGGATGGTGTTGAAACGGGCAACACAATCAAACAGTTCGGCAATGTAGTCATGCGGTTCAATCTGTGTGGTGTACGGGTTCCACTGAATGCCCAGCGAGGTGACAAATTCTTCGCTGAACTGGTGCCAGTCAACTTCCGGGTAAGCGGCGATGTGGGCATTATAGTTACCGACGGCACCGTTGATTTTACCGAGAATTTCGACCTGATTGAGCTGGCGATACTGGCGCTCCATACGATAAGCCACGTTAGCCATTTCTTTGCCCAGTGTTGATGGGGTGGCCGGCTGACCGTGGGTACGGGAGAGCAGGGGAATGTCGCGATACTGCACGGACAAGTCTTTCACCGCATCGATCAGTTGGCGCCAGTATGGCAGGATCACTTCATCGCGCGCCGTTTTCAGCATCAGCGCGTGAGACAGGTTGTTGATGTCTTCAGAGGTGCAAGCGAAATGGATGAACTCGGAAACGGCGTGCAGCTCTGGGATATCCGCCACTTTCTCTTTCAGGAAATACTCTACTGCCTTCACATCATGGTTGGTCGTACGCTCGATGGTTTTGATACGCGCAGCATCTTCTTCATTGAAGTTAGCGACGATCGCATCAAGGAAACCGATTGCGTCGGCAGCAAAAGCAGGAACTTCCTTGATCGCTGCGTGCGCGGCCAGTTTTTGCAGCCAGCGTACTTCAACCTGTACACGGAATTTCAGCAAACCATATTCGCTGAAAATCCCGCGCAGCGCGCTGACTTTATCGCCGTAGCGTCCATCGACAGGGGAAACGGCGGTCAGTGAGGATAATTCCATAGATCACAACTCCGGGGTTAAATGAGCAAGAATTTGTTTTGCCTGAGTCGTCAGGCGATTACGAGAAAACATGAGTTGCAGACGGCCTCCACCAACCTGATGCCAGAGCACGGCAGCGCGAATGCCAGCCAGAAGCGATGCGCGTACCTTAGCCTGAACCTGCGGGCTCTGGAGAATGGCCGGAGAACCCGTGACCTGAATACGCGGGCCGAGTGGGCTGATGACGTCAACATAGATACCGGCCATCGCACTCATCAACGTTTCTGACTGCAAATCAAAATGGTCCAACTGGCGCTGCAAGCCGTTGATACGGTCTCCCAGCGTGTCCATAGCGCCTTTGGCTGCTGATAGCTTACGTTCCAGCACCATCAGGCTTAACGTGTAGCGGGTGAGTTCTGCATTCAACCCCTGACGACTGCTGGCATTAAGCACGCCAAGCAGTGTTTCAAGGCCAAGGCGCAGGTTGGCTTCACTGCCGCCGAACACGCCCAGCGTAGAGCTGGGGTTCATATCGATGACACTGTTCAGTGAAACGTGTAGTGCATCGGCATCACAATGCCCCTGGTGCGCCAGTTCTTGTACCAGGCGTGCCGACTGGCAAATACCTGCCAGGGCGAGGGTGATGTCATAATAATTCTTTGCCACGTTCACTGCTTCCTTGTATCAAATGTGTAAATAATTATACCGGCAGAGGCAGACGCTGCTCGATAATGCCGCCGCCGAGGCACACTTCACCGTTGTAAAAGACCGCCGACTGACCCGGTGTTACCGCCGCGACGGGTTCGTCAAAAATTACTTCAATACGCTCAGCATCCAGTGCTTTAACGGTGCACGGAATGTCGGTTTGACGATAGCGGGTTTTCACTGTGCAGCGCATGGTGCCGGTGAACGGTTGACGGTCGACCCAATGTAATTGCTGGGCAATCAGACCAACGGACATCAGGCGCGGGTGTTCATGACCCTGAGCCACCACCAGAATATTGTTCTCAACGTCTTTATCCACGACATACCATGGATCTTCGGTACCTTCTTTTGTTCCGCCAATACCCAGACCTTTACGCTGGCCCAGGGTGTGATACATCAGCCCCTGATGCTGGCCAATTTCTTCACCGTCAACGGTAATGATCTTGCCGGGTTGTGCCGGCAGGTAACGACCGAGGAACTCGCGGAATTTACGCTCGCCGATAAAGCAAATACCGGTGGAGTCTTTTTTCTTCGCAGTGACCAGACCCAGATCTTCGGCAATTTTGCGTACCTGTGGTTTTTCCAGTTCACCCACCGGGAACAGACTTTGTGCGATCTGCTCATGGCCGAGGGTATAGAGGAAATAGCTCTGGTCTTTGTTACCATCGAGTCCCCGCAGCAGGCGGCTTTTGCCGTCTACATCCGCGCGACGCACGTAGTGGCCAGTAGCGATGTAATCGGCACCTAAATCTTCAGCGGCAAATTCGAGGAAGGCTTTAAACTTGATTTCTTTGTTGCACAGAATATCCGGGTTCGGCGTACGACCCGCTTTGTACTCTTCAAGGAACAATTCAAAGACGTTGTCCCAGTATTCTGCAGCAAAGTTAACGGTATGCAGTTCAATGCCGAGTTTGTCGCAGACAGCCTGCGCATCTGCAAGATCGGCGGCCGCTGTACAGTATTCCTCACCATCGTCCTCTTCCCAGTTCTTCATGAACAGGCCTTCTACCTGATAACCCTGTTGTTGCAACAGCCAGGCAGAAACGGAGGAATCGACACCGCCGGACATGCCGACGATCACTTTTTTTTGGCTTTCAGACATAGGAATACTCACGACATTGAACTTCAAGGCGGCATATTCTAGCACGCAGCCCTTTACTTGACACCCTCTGTAAACGGCCAGTTAAATTCGCCGATCATTGCGAGTGGGTAACGCTGTCCGCTTTGATAACAACGAATACTCTCGGCAACCAGCGGCGAACGCAGGTTTGGCGCAGAGAAGATCTCTTGCGCACTGACCCAACGACAGCAATCTATATCGTCGTCATGAGGTTCAGTAGCGCACATATTGGCAAGCTCAATAGAAAACAGAAAACGTAAAAAGGGTGTTCTGTCTGGGGCAATCCATTGATGCATTCGGATGAAGTGTTGTGGTTGCGCTTTGATCCCGGTTTCTTCCCACAGCTCGCGTGCCGCGGCTTGTATCAGGGTTTCATCGGCTTCCAGGTGTCCGGCGGGTTGATTCCACAACGCTTTGCCGTTGATGGTTTCCTCAACGACTAAAAACTTATCTTCTGCATGCACAATGCAGGCAACGGTGACGTGCGGTTTAAACATACCTGTTCCTTATACAGTTGCATCCCGCCATTGACCGTTAGCGAGATTATCCAGCGTGTAATTCCCCATCGCATAACGAATTAACCGCAGTGTAGGAAATCCAACATGTGCTGTCATACGACGTACCTGGCGATTGCGGCCTTCATATAAGGTTACTTTTAACCAACGGGTAGGGATATGTTTCCGTTCCCGAATAGGCGGGTTTCTCGGCCATAGCCATGCGGGTTCTTCTACCACTTCGATACCAGCAGGCAGTGTGGGGCCATCGTTCAGCGTTACGCCAGTGCGCAGAGCGTCCAGCGCTTCGGGGGTTGGCTCACCTTCCACCTGGACATAATAGATTTTCCCCGTACGTTTGCCGGGTTGCGTCAACCGGGCCTGCAGCGCGCCGTCGTTGGTCAGTACCAGAAGTCCTTCGCTGTCGCGGTCAAGACGACCAGCAGCATAGACACCCTGAACAGGAATAAAATCTTTTAACGTTTTGCGTCCTGCTTCGTCAGTAAATTGTGGCAAAACATCGTATGGTTTATTGAACAGAACCACCCGTTTTGGCTGGTTTTCTTTACGCTGTTTAGTGACTTGTCGTGAGCTGAATCGCTCAACCCGGTGATTTCTAAAAGAAGTTTTTTGCATGGTATTTTCAGATTATATCAATTGCCGCATTATAGCCTAAGAACGAGTGTCTTTCATGGCGGCGAACAATAGGGTAGTATTGACACGCTCATTACAAATCATTAACAAAAAGTTGCTCTAACGCATCCGTGTAGCAGGACGCAAATGCACATGCAGCGTGATGACAGACGAGCAGAACCAGAAGCGCTCGAAGGAGAGGTGAATGGAAAGCAAAGTAGTTGTTCCGGCGGAAGGTAAGAAGATCACCCTGCAAAACGGCAAACTCAACGTTCCTGAAAATCCGATTATCCCGTTCATTGAAGGCGACGGTATCGGCGTTGATGTAACCCCACCGATGATCAAAGTTGTCGATGCTGCTGTCGAGAAAGCCTATAAAGGCGAGCGTAAAATCTCCTGGATGGAAATCTACACCGGTGAGAAATCCACTCAGGTTTATGGCCAGGACGTCTGGCTGCCTGCTGAAACCCTGGATCTTATTCGTGAATATCGTGTTGCCATCAAAGGCCCACTGACCACCCCAGTTGGCGGCGGTATTCGCTCTCTGAACGTTGCGCTGCGTCAGGAACTTGACCTGTACGTTTGCCTGCGTCCGGTTCGTTACTACCAGGGCACCCCAAGCCCGGTTAAACATCCTGAACTGACCGATATGGTCATCTTCCGTGAAAACTCAGAAGACATCTATGCGGGTATTGAGTGGAAAGCGGACTCCGCTGATGCTCAGAAAGTGATTAAATTCCTGCGCGAAGAGATGGGCGTGAAGAAAATCCGCTTCCCGGAACATTGCGGCATCGGTATCAAGCCGTGTTCCGAAGAAGGGACCAAGCGTCTGGTTCGTGCAGCAATTGAGTACGCCATCGCTAACGATCGTGATTCTGTTACCCTGGTTCATAAAGGTAACATTATGAAATTCACCGAAGGCGCGTTCAAAGACTGGGGTTACCAGTTGGCGCGTGAAGAATTCGGTGGTGAACTGATCGATGGCGGTCCGTGGGTTAAAATCAAGAACCCGAAAACCGGTAAAGAGATCGTGGTTAAGGACGTTATCGCCGATGCGTTCCTGCAACAGATCCTGCTGCGTCCCGCTGAGTACGACGTTATCGCTTGTATGAACCTGAACGGTGACTACATCTCCGATGCGCTGGCTGCACAGGTTGGTGGTATTGGTATCGCACCGGGTGCGAACATTGGTGACGAATGTGCACTGTTCGAAGCCACCCACGGCACGGCACCGAAGTACGCGGGTCAGGATAAAGTGAACCCAGGTTCCATCATCCTGTCTGCAGAAATGATGTTGCGCCACATGGGTTGGACTGAAGCGGCTGACTTAATTGTTAAAGGTATGGAAGGCGCGATCAACGCCAAGACCGTAACCTATGACTTTGAACGTCTGATGGACGGTGCTAAACTGCTGAAATGTAGCGAGTTTGGCGACGCAATCATCGAAAACATGTAATCCAGATTCTGGGTTGTATGAGAACGGGAGCCGAGAGGTTCCCGTTTTTTTTAATGGAATTCGCTGGCGATTAAAACCGCTTTAAACCTGTGGGGGCTCGAGGCGAATATAGGGGTTACTGCGCCAGATTTGTATTTTGTACCCTCATGGTATTTGTGATGAGCGTTGGCGAACACAAATTGATAATTACGTCTGGCTTGTGCCGTAAGCTCAATGACGCGGTTCTTGCCAGGATATCTCTACCCGGCAAGCAATCATATTTTTATGGATAAGCAGCAAAACCAGACCCTGCTGATTCATTGCCCAGCACTCATTCGATGAGAGGCGCGAAACCCTCGGTTGTAAAAACAATATCCTGCCGTTGCCTGAAAAAATAGACCTTTATATTTGTGCGTGTTTATTTTTACCGCCTAAACAGGTGGCTTATTTTTTGTACGGTGATGACGAAATTTACTGTGTCTCAAATAACAGTAATGGATTTTTTAAACAATATCAAAAAATAAATTGAGATTAACTCTTTGATTTTAAAGGGGTAAAATGTGGATGAGTTTACAGTATCAATAATCGCTGGGTAGCATGTGTAAATAGCATAATAACTAAATTATAATTCTCTTACATTCGATAGATTGGTGAGGTTAGAATGCGGTTAATTGTCATGTTGTTAAGCTTTGTCGTCACTACCCAGGTCTGGGCTGGTGAACTTTCCAAACCTGTCGGTAAAGTCCTTTTAACCGTGTCCGGTAATATAGAAAATACCAATGAAGACGGGAAAGCCGTTTTTGATATCGCCAGTCTCGAGAAACTGGGCTCGGTAAGTTTCCAGACCACCTCTCCCTGGTATAATGGACGCACTACCTTTACGGGTATCTCGCTGCAAAAGCTCATGGATTATGTCGGGGCAAACGGTTCTGTTGTTAAGGTTACTGCGCTCAATGACTACACCAACGTTATCCCACTCAGTGATTTCAAAAAATATAATGTTATTCTTGCGCTAAAAATCAACGGAGAATATATGCGCATCCGTGATAAAGGCCCGCTATTCATCGTGTATCCCTATGACAGTATTCCTGAACTGAATAATCAGATCTTTTATTCAAGGTCAGCATGGCAGGTCAGCTCAATGAAAATTGAGTAGGGGTTCAGAGGACCATCATGAACAGAATACTGGCTGGCATTATATTCTTCCTTTTTATATCTACCGGATATATATCTTTCCTTGTGCACGAAAGACAACAAGAGCTACAGAAACTGACCCACTACGCCGACTCATGGTCTGCTGTTCAAATGGTATCAGAATATTACCGATTTGAATCGTGGCTTGGTCTCTACATTAGTGATGATACGATGACGCTTGATGCTGTACGCCTGCGTCTCGACATTATGCTCAGCCAGAGCGATTTAATAAAAGAAGGCGATTTAGGTCATTATATAGAAAGCAATCCAGCGCATTATGAACTGGCTATACAGCTTGAAAAAATGCTTAATTATCTGGATGTTCATCTTGAGAAAATGAACCGTTCAGAACTCAAGGCATATTTGAAAGAAATGCATGCGCTTGATGCACCGCTAGCCCATCTTTCATCCGGTGCATTAGATAAAGATGTTAGCTCGATTAATAATACAAATACTAACATTCAAACTCTGTATTATATTTATTCGGCGACTTCAGTGTTGCTTATAATATTGAGTGCGATACTGGGGATTCTGATTTTTTTCCAGAACAGAAACATTTTGAGAGCACATCTCCAGGTTAAGTGCCTTGCTGAGGAACTTCAGGAATCTAAAGAAAAACTGCAGATCCAGAATGCAAAACTGGAGTATGACGTCTATCACGACTCGCTCACCGAGATGAATAATCGCCAGTTGTTCTGGGGGGATTTAAATAAAACCATCGCGATGGCAGAAAAAAACAATGACTCTGTGACGGTGATGTTGTTTGATTTAGATCGATTCAAAGAGGTAAATGATACGTATGGCCATGACGCTGGCGATATGTTGTTACGTCAGATATCCCATCGTTTGATTTCTATGAGCCAGGGTTCCGACACGCTATATCGCTTAGGCGGCGATGAGTTTGCGTTTCTTTCGAGCGGTCTGACAGAGAGTCGTGCCGTTTCCCGAGCCCAAAAAATATGTGATTTTATCAACCAGCCCTACACTATTTATAACGCAATTATAAATATAACCACTTGTGTTGGTATTGTTATCTCAGAAACTGAACGCCGTTCCGACTATCTTTATAAATTTGCCGACCTGGCGCTTTATGAAGCGAAAAATGAAGGCTCGGGTAAAATAAAAGTCTTCCGGCAGCGGATGTTAGAAAAGCTGCAAGAAAGCAGAACTCTTGAGCATGATATGGCAATGGCCATAGTGAATAAAGAATTCGTGGTTTATTATCAGCCTATTGTCGATTCTTTCAGCCAGGAAATTTACAGCTATGAAGCCCTTATTCGTTGGATACATCCGCTAAAAGGACTTCTGTCGCCGGATAGTTTTATTCCTGTTGCTGAAAAAACAGGCATGATTAACGAGATGGGAAAATCTGTGCTTGAAATTGCTTGCCGGGAAGCGGCTTCCTGGGTGATCCCGGTTAAAATCTCAGTCAATGTTTCACCTGTCCAGCTAAGCAGCAAGGCTTTTGCCGGAATCGTGCTGTCCATTCTGAAAGATACCGGACTTCCGGCAGAGCGTCTCGAGCTGGAAGTGACGGAATCCTCTCTCTTTACCGAGAGCAATACGCCGATGAATACACTTAACAAGCTCAGAGCCCTGGGGGTAAAAATTTCGATCGATGATTTTGGTACCGGCTACTCTTCTCTTTCGCGACTGAGTCGGCTTGCCTTTGATAAAATCAAAATAGACAAGTCGTTTGTGCATTCGATATCTACCCAGGAAGACGCCCTTAATATCATCAGGCTTATTACTGGTATGGCGAAATCGCTGAATATGAAAGCTGTTGCAGAAGGTGTCGAAACAGAGGAACAACTGGCAAGCCTGCAGGCTCTGGGCTGCGATTTCGCGCAAGGGTATCTGTTTGGTAAACCGCAGCCGGGTATCAATGGGAAAATCAGAAACGGTTAAATCGCGCCCGTTCCTCGTGCCCTGGTGATACGCTAAATCAGCGTAACGACGACGCACTTGCCAGCGCTAAGACGTTGGCAATTGCCGCTTTTGCTTGCGGGCTGTTTTTCCAGCACGTCGAGCCGACCATAGACGCCGCTTGCTGGGTAATATCCTCGACAGTAGAGTTGTTGAGATCGGCAAGTGAGTGGAAACCAAGTTGCTCAAGCCGCTCGATGACTTTGGGGCCAACGCCTTTTAATGACAGAAGTGCCTGACGCTCAGTGACTGAAAAGGGCATTGTCTCTCCTTACGTATGCGCAATACTGACAATCCGCTTTCTAATACACGCTGATAGCGGCCAGGCTATCAGTTATAGCCTGGCCAACAGAGGTAAGCAAAACTAGAACTGGTAGTTTAACGATACCCAATAGTTACGGCCCGGGTTGACGTATCCGGTCGTGGATTGTGCCGTCTGATAGTAGTCGCCGGCATAAGTACTATTGCGGCCAACCTGATACAGTGTGACGTCACTAAAGTCTTTATCCAGCACGTTGTTCACCGCTGTATTCAGCGTCAGTTCTTTGGTCAGCTTATAAGACATCCCCATGTCCAGAACGGTCCAGGCTTTTAAATCTGCGCCTTTGTCGTCATACACCGCTTTCTGGACGGCGCTGAGGTTGTCGTAATTCTCCGTATAGCGTGGAGCCTTACCGCGGTAGCGAGCGCTCAGCCAGGCGTTCATATCTTCCGTTGCCTGCCAGTTCAGACGGGCGTTCGCCATGTGTTTCGGGGTATAACTCAGTGGCGCGCCTTTATTCTCGCCATCTTTTTGCTTGCTCTGGGTATAGGTGTAGTTGAGAGATAAACTCAGCGAGTCCGACCACAGCGGGAATGTGCTGGCAAACTCGATACCATCGGTTCTTGCTTTGCCGCTATTGGTGTAGCTGTTGGTATTATCATCGATAGAATACGAAACGATTTTATTTTTGTATTCAGTATAGAAGCCCGTGACGTTGGCGTTCAGCCCAGCGTCATTCTCATAGTAAAGCCCGGTTTCGTAACTGGTACTTTCTTCAGGTTTAAGGTTCGGGTTCCCGACGGTATTGACCGTTCCCTGTGCCGTTACGCCGCTGATGCCGTTATGAAGCTGGCTGAGTGATGGCGCTTTATAGCCCGTTGTGACACCGCCTTTGAGGGTCCACTCGTCGGATACGTCCCAGACCATATAGGCGCGTGGGCTGAGGTGCCCGCCAAAGACGTCGTTATGTTCATAGCGTGTCCCCACGGTTAAGGCCAGAGAATCGAGGATATGCCATTCATCTTCAGCATAGGCCGACCATGTTTTCTGGTGGAATGTCTCGCCGGTATTGGCCAGCACGACACCGTCCTTCATGCGGGCATCCCAGTATTCCCCCCCGAGAGTCAACAGGTGCGAGTCACCTAACGGCGTCAGCAGCATGGAATCCAGAATAACGTTGGTGTTCTTCAGTTCACGCGCGTCACCAGCCCGGTTCGCGTTCTCTGGTGTCAGTGCCGAGGAGACCAACTGGCGGCCTTTGTTCTCGGTTTCATTCCAGCCCACAGAGGACTTCCAGGTCCCAAATGTTAATGCGGTATCGTGGCCGAGCGTCACTTTGTTACGTTCATATCGCAGCGTCTTATCATATCCGCCGGTCAGATTGCCAAGCTGTCCATCATCGTTATCGTAGCGTTGTCTGGCGGAATCGAGATCCAGCCACAACGTATTGCTGTCGCTGGTTTTCCAGTCCAGACGAGTGCCGATATTGTAATTCTCGGATTCCGTAGGATACGGCACGCGGGTGGAAGAGGTATCACTCAGCGAAGTGACACTGGAGCCTTGACGCTGCGTGGTGCTGCCGCGAACCTGCATATCCAGTACACCGGCGATCAATGGGCCGCTTGACCAGAAGTTGGCGACTGTGCTGTTACCCCATTTATTACTTTCTTGCAGGTTAACGCCGGTATTAATGGACGTGCTCCATTTATCGGTGCTCTTTTTGGTGATGATATTAACGACGCCGCCAATGGCATCGGAACCGTATAACGTCGACATCGGACCGCGGATCACTTCAATATGGTCGATTGCCGCCAGTGGAGGCATAAAGCTGGTGTTCATGGCCGAAAAGCCGTTCGGTGTCACGTCGCTGCTACCATTTTGACGGATACCGTCAATCAGGAGCAGGGTATAGCTGGCGGGCATGCCACGGATGCTAATTTCCAGACCGCCGGTTTTACCCGTGCTGCTTTCGACATCCACACCTTCCACAGAACGCAGCGCTTCACCTAAATCGTTATATTTATTGGTTTGTAGCTCTTGCTGTGAAATAACGGAAACGCTGGCAGCCGCGTTGGTGATCTTTTTTTCGTAACCAGAAGCGGTTACTACCATCACGTCTTCAGCGAAGACAAAGGGGCTGGTAAACCCTATACAGGACAGAACGACAGAGGCAACAGGTTTTAAACGCATAGTCAAACTTCCTTTGTTAAAAATTCAAAGGCAGTAAGATAATTGATGAAAATGATAATACAAATAATTATCATTATATATTTACATAACTTGTCACTTACTGTGTCTTTCTTTAATAAATATACATAAATTGTCATGAATTTGAGGTAGGTAAAAACCGAAGCTGGTGAATAGTTTTCCCTGCAACTATTGCTTCTTATTTAATATAAAGCTGAATAAATACGGTGATTTTGCTTAGCCACTTCAGCGAAGTGAACGTGAAAGCGCCGGGTATTAGAAAGTCGTATGATGTTTTTTAAAAATCGTCATACTTTTCTGCGCTGTATCATTTTTTTCGGTATGACTGTCCGCCATAATCCCTTCCCCAGGAGACCGTCTAACGTAAATTGTTCGTTAAACGAGATAAAAATAACGTAAATCTGGATAAGAGAATGATTAAAGGCAAGCTGGCACTGCTGACGTGCGCACTGACTCTCGCATTAACCTCGCCACTCCTCGCTGCGCAACATGCAGACGAAGGCCAGACGTTAAAACTGGCCATTGGGCCCGAGCCGACGGAGGGATTTGACCCGATGTTGGGCTGGAGTCATGGCAGCTATCTGCTGTTGCATGCGCCTGTGTTAAAGCAAAATGCGGATATGAGCTGGGGAAATCTGCTGACGGAAAAAGTGGTGACCAGTGCCGACGGCAAAACCTGGACGCTGACGCTTAAGCCCGATCTCAAATTCTCTGATGGTTCACCGCTAACGGCTGAAGATGTGGTCTTCACCTATAACAAAGCCGCAAAAAGTGGTGGAAAAATTGACATGGGGAATTTCACCCATGCCCGCGTGATAGACAACCGCACGGCAGAAATTACGCTTAGCCATCCGCAGAGCACTTTTGTGAACGTGCTCGGTTCGTTAGGTATTGTTCCGGCAAAACAGTATGACGAAAAAACATTTGCCAAAAATCCGATTGGCGCAGGTCCTTACCGCCTGGTGAGCTTTCAACCGGGGCAGCAACTGATCGTGGAAGCAAACCCGTGGTATGCCGGTAAGAAGAATGATTTCAACCGGTTAGTATTTGTATTCCTCGATGAGGATAACGCATACGCCGCAGCGCGTAGTGGTCAACTGGGACTGGTACGTATTGCGCCGTCGATGGCGGTAGCACCGGCACAGCAGAATTTAAAACTGTGGGTTCGCGACAGTGTAGAAAACCGCGGTATTGTTTTCCCAATGGTTCCGGCTGGGAAGAAAGATGCTAATGGTTATCCGGTTGGGAACGATATTACAGCCGATATTGCTATCAGGCGTGCGATCAATTACGCCATTGACCGTAAGCAACTTGCCGGGCAGGTTATGGAAGGTCATGCAATCCCCGCGTATAGCGCGGTTCAGGGATTGCCATGGCAGGGGACTTCGGTGGCATTCAAAGATGGTGACGCTGATAAAGCCCGGACGATTCTGGATCAGGCCGGCTGGAAAGTGGGCAAAGACGGCGTACGGGCGAAAGACGGTAAAGAGGCGCGTCTGACGTTGTGGTATGCCAGCGGCGACAGTACCCGTCGTGATTTAGCCGAGGCCGTGCGCGCCATGCTGGAGCCGGTAGGCATTGCAGTGTCGCTGCAGTCGGGTAGCTGGGAAACCGTTGAACGCCATATGCATGCTAATCCTACGCTGTTCGGCTGGGGGAGCCTGGATCCGATGGAGCTTTTCCATCACTACAGCGGGCAGGCGGCAGGTGTGGAGTATTACAACCCGGGCTACTACAGCAATTCGGTGGTTGAGCAACATCTCAAGCAGGCCATTGATGCACCAGACTGGCAAAAAGCGCTGCCTTTCTGGCAACAGGTTGAGTGGGATGGTAAACACGGCGCAGGCGTACAGGGGGATGCCGCATGGGCATGGCTGCTGAATATTCAGCACACCTATCTGGCGAATCCGTGCATTGATCTGGGCAAAGGTGCACCGGAAATTCACGGTAGCTGGTCATTGCTCAACAATCTTGATGAATGGACCTGGACCTGCCGTTGATGAAGTCTGTTTTAGGCCATGTATTCCGGCTGATGGTGTTGTTAGTGCTGGTCGCGGCTGGCACTTTCATCTTGCTCAGCTTTTCGCCGGTCGATCCAATCCGGGCCTATATTGGCAACGATTTGCTGCATGTTCCGCCGGAGCAATATGCACGTATTGCTGCGCGTTGGGGCCTGGATCAACCTCTGTGGGAGCGTTTTTTCCACTGGTTCTTACGCGTGCTACAGGGCGATCTTGGTTACTCGATGTTGTTTAATGCCCCGGTTGCCAGCGTGATTAAGGAGCGATTTGCGACTTCGTTTGCGCTGCTGAGCGGTGCGTGGTTGGTTTCCGGTTTATTGGGAACGACAATGGGGTTTGTTGCCGGCCGCTACCTGAACCGTTGGCCGGATAAAGCCATCTGCCGACTTAGCTATCTGCTTTCTTCCTTACCGACCTTTTGGATTGGCATGCTGCTGTTGGCGGTATTTGCGGTGCGCTGGCCGCTGTTCCCGGTCTGTTGTGCGTGGGAACCGGGAAATAGCAGCGATATGGCAACGCTGACTGAACGTTTGCGCCATCTGGTTCTCCCTGTTTGCGCACTTAGTCTGCTGGGACTGGGGCAAATTACGCTGCATACGCGGGAAAGTATCGCCAGCGTGATGAAAAGCGAATTTGTCCGTTTTGCGCGTTCGCAGGGTGACAAGGGGTGGTCGCTGTTGCGACACCAGGTTCTGCGACACGCCATCACGCCAGCGCTATGTTTACAGTTTGCCTCGCTGGGCGAACTGTTGGGCGGTGCGTTGCTGGCTGAAAAGGTTTTTGCCTATCCGGGGCTGGGGCAGGCTACCATCGATGCCGGATTACGCGGCGACCTGCCGTTACTGATGGGGATTGTCTTGTTCAGTACCGTACTGGTGTTTATGGGTAACTCTCTCTCAGCCTGGTTTGTCCATGTTCTGAATCGTGCGCTGGAGCGACCCGATGCTCTATAACCCGACGCCGACGCTTGTTCGTCTTCTGCTGTCCGTGAGTGGCCTGTTATTGATTGCAGTATATGGCGCGGCCACGCTGGATAATCCGCTGAACGTGAATCTTCTTGCCCGTCATCTTCCGCCTGATGCGCTGTACTGGTTCGGTACCGACAATCTGGGGCGCGACCTGTGGGTTCGTTGCTTTCAGGGGGCGCTAACCAGCCTGCAAATCGGTATTGGCGCGGCCCTGTGTAGCGGATTCATTGCGTTACTGATGGCGGCGATTTCTCGGATGCATCCACGCCTGGATGTCGTCATGCGTTTGATCACCGATGCGATGCTGTCCATGCCGCACCTGCTGTTGCTGATTTTGATCTGTTTTACGTTGGGCGGCGGGAAAAGCGGGGTGATTATGGCGGTTGCGCTCACACACTGGCCGCGGCTGGCATTGATTTTACGTGCTGAAGCGGAACGCGTTGCCCACAGTGATTATCTGACACTCACCTGGCGACTGGGGCATGGCCACTTTTACTGCTGGCGGCATCACTATTTACCCGCGCTATTGCCCCAGTGGCTAACAGGAACGTTGCTGATGTTCCCTCATGCGGTATTGCACAGTGCCGCGTTAAGTTTTCTTGGCTTCGGGCTGGCACCCCACGAACCTTCGCTGGGACTGTTGCTGGCAGATGCGCTGCGGTTTATTAGTCATGGCGACTGGTGGCTGGTGCTGTTTCCTGGGCTGATGCTATTTCTCCTTGTGATGCTATTTGATCAACTTGCCCGGGCGGTACATCGTTTATGGTTGAGAGGTGATACATGTTGAGTTTGCGGCAGATTTCGCTGGAAGTGGCGCGTTATCGCTGGTACGGCGCAAAAAAATGGTCCTCGCTGCTGCAGGATGTCTCCTTTGATGTTGCGCCGGGCCAGATGGTGGCGTTAGTGGGGGGCAGCGGTGAAGGTAAGAGCCTGCTGCTGCAATGTCTACTCGATCTGTTGCCGGAAAATTTGCGCTTTCATGGCAATATCACCCTTGATGGAAAAATGCTGGATAACAATGACATCAGGGCATGCCGTGGTAATACGTTTAGTTATGTTCCGCAGGGTGTGCAGGCGCTGAATCCGCTGCTGTCTATTGAAAAGCATTTACGAAGAGCCAGCCAGCTTTCCGGTCAGGCGTGGAATGCCGGGCAAATTGAACGCTTGCTTGAACGTCATCATCTGGAAACCTCCGTGCTAGAGGCTTTCCCGCGTCAGCTTTCGGGAGGAATGGCCAAACGCATTCTGGCGTGTCATGCCGCGCTCAGCCAGGCGCGTTATATTCTTGCTGATGAGATTACCGCCTGGCTTGATGCGCCTCTGGCAAATCAACTGCTGGAACAGCTACGCGGCCTGTGTGAGCAGGGAGTGGGCGTTTTATGGGTGACACATGATCTCACTCTGGCTGCACGTCACGCAGATCGCATTGTCGCGCTACATCACGGAACGGTGTCGGATAATGTCAGCCGGGAACAGCTTTTGCGCGGTGAAATTAGTGAACATCTGCAACGGCAATGGCGAGCGCTGCCCGAAAGAAATCAACTTTTTGGAGAGCGGTATGCTGTGCTGTCGTAATGTGTTCGTTCGTCAGGGCGGTAAAATACTGTGGCAAAATCTCTCGTTCTCACTTTCCCCAGGGGAACGTATTGGGCTTTGCGCACCCAGTGGAACCGGAAAAACAACGCTGGGACGTGTGCTTGCGGGGTGGCAAAAGCCGACATCCGGCGACGTTCTGGTTGAGGACCAACCGTTGCCGCGCCATCAATATTGCCCGGTGCAGCTCGTGCCGCAGCATCCGGAATTAACCTTTAACCCCAGACGGAGTACCGGTGATGCGGTTCATGATGCCTGGCGGCCAGATGCAGAAACGCTTGCCCGACTGCATATTAAGCCGGAATGGCTAACACGTCGTCCCGGACAACTTTCGGGCGGTGAGCTGGCGCGAATTGCCATACTGCGGGCGCTCGACCCGCGTACGCGTTTTCTGATTGCCGATGAAATAACTGCGCAGCTCGATCCCTCTATCCAACGGGATATCTGGGCGCTGCTGCTTGAAGAGTGTCAGCGCCGTCCGTTAGGTATGCTGATTATCAGCCATCAACAGGCATTGCTTGATCAGATTTGCACGCGAACGCTACTCTGTCCGGATAACTCCTCAGATTAAACCACTCACTGGTCAATAACATGAAGATAAAATCGATGGTTATGATCGCGACCCTGTTGTGGGCCGCGGTGCCGATGGCAAATGCCTCTGTTCAGGTAGGTTTTTCACCGGAAGGTTCGGCGCGGGGCTTAGTTCTCGATACCATTCATCATGCGCGGCACACCATCGACGTGATGGCGTATTCCTTTCAGTCTGCGGATATTGTTCAGGCGCTGGTAGATGCAGAAAAAAGAGGCGTTGTTGTCCGGGCAGTGATCGATAAAAAACGTAATCAGGGGAAAGTCAGTCAGCAAGCGATCGCGTTTGCGACGGCCAACGGTATCGCTATCGAGTTGGATGATCACTATCACATACAGCACGACAAGACCATGATTGTTGATGGCGACACGCTGGAGACCGGTTCGTTTAATTTTGCCAAATCCGCCGAATTTGCGAATTCTGAAAACGTGTTGGTAATCCGTGGAGAGCCTGACGTTGTGGCGCAGTACCAGGCCCATTTTGACAGCCGTTGGAACATTGCCCGCCAGCATGGTTGAGTGACGCAAAACAATATTGATTAAACCGTAATGTTATATTATAACATTTCACTCGCAAATGATTTGAGGGTGAAATTTTGGCTATGCATGTGGAAAAATTGGCAGTCGCTCTGGGGATGCTTTTTGTTAGTAGTCAGGTACTGGCGCATGGTCACCATTCCCATGGTGCACCAATGACCGAAATAGAACAAAAGGCGGCTGAAGGCGTTTTTGATGACAAAAATGTGCAGAACCGTACGCTAGCCGACTGGGATGGCATGTGGCAGTCTGTCTATCCGTATCTGGTGAGTGGCGAACTGGAGCCGGTATTCAAAAAGAAAGCGGAGAAAGACAAGAGCAAAACGGCAGAGCAGATTAAAGCCTATTACCGTAAGGGTTACGCGACCGATGTTGACACTATTGGTATTGAAAACGGCGTAATGGAGTTTCATACCGGTAAAAAGGTGGCAGCGTGTAAGTATGACTATGCCGGATATAAAATTTTGAACTATACGTCAGGTAAGAAAGGTGTGCGTTACCTGTTCGAGTGTAAAGACGCTGGCAGCGACGCGCCGAAATACGTGCAATTCAGCGATCACATTATTGCGCCACGTAAGTCGAGCCACTTCCATATCTTTATGGGGAATACCTCGCAGGCTGCCCTGCTTGAAGAGATGGATAACTGGCCAACCTATTACCCTTATCAGCTTAAGGGCGAAGAGGTGGTGGATGAAATGCTGCACCACTAATCCCGACTGAAACTGTTCAATGAAACCCGCCGATGTTGGCGGGTTTCTGTGTATTACACTGACAGGAACATTATTTTCCGGAGGTCAGCGTGTTGTAGCTGGTCATCAGGTTGCGATAGTCAGGAATATGGTTGGAGAACAACGTTCCCAGCCCTTCAATATCGTTGCGCCAGTCACGGTGTAACTCACAGGCCAGACCGAACCACGTCATTAATTGTACGCCGGCAGATGACATACGATTCCACGCGGAATCGCGGGTCAGCGGATTAAACGTACCGGATGCATCGGTGACCACAAACACGTCGAAACCGGCTTCAATGGCAGAAAGCGCAGGGAATGCGACGCAGACTTCGGTTACCACCCCGGCAATAATTAACTGCTTTTTGCCTGTCGCTTTGATCGCGTTAACAAAATCTTCGTTATCCCAGGCATTAATTTGGCCAGGACGTGCGATGTAAGGGGCATCCGGGAACAGCTCTTTCAGCTCAGGAACCAATGGACCATTAGGACCGGTTTCAAAGCTGGTGGTCAGAATCGTCGGGAGTTTGAAATACTTCGCCAGATCGCCCAATGCCAGAACGTTGTTTTTAAACTTGTCTGGATCGATGTCGCGGACCAGTGAAAGTAAACCCGTTTGGTGATCGACCAGTAGTACGGCAGCCTGATCTTTATCAAGACGTTTATAAGCAATAGTCATTTTTCTTTCTCCATGTGATGAGAGGGTGCCTTGCGGGCTGAATCTACTGATAAACATTAGTGGCTAAACGGGGCATTGGGTAGGCGCAAAAGTGGGTTTCATCGTTGCAAATCTGGAACGAATAATGCTGTTGCAACCGGACTGAAACAGAATGCTATATTCTAAAGCTTCTCTTTCCATCCCCTGGCGCATTCGTTAGCATATTGTCTCGCAGCAAGTGCATGTGTTTTTTCAGGAAGAGGTTAACGTGTTCGCAGAGTATGGAGTTCTGAATTACTGGACGTATCTGGTGGGGGCTATTTTTATCGTGCTGGTACCGGGGCCAAATACGATATTTGTGCTGAAGAACAGCGTCGGTCGTGGAGTGAAGGGCGGTTATCTGGCCGCAAGCGGTGTGTTTATCGGTGATGCCGTATTGATGTTTCTGGCCTATGCCGGCGTAGCTGCGCTTATCAAAACGACGCCCGTATTGTTCAATATCGTTCGTTATCTCGGCGCGTTTTATCTGCTGTATCTCGGTGCGAAGATCCTGTATGCCACACTGAAATCGAAGGCCAGCGATGCGGCGCCAGACGAAGTTCCGTTTGGCGCGATTTTCAAACGTGCATTAATTCTGAGTCTGACGAATCCTAAAGCCATTCTGTTTTATGTTTCGTTTTTCGTACAGTTTATTGATGTCAACGCGACTCACTCAGGGTTGTCGTTCTTTATTTTGGCGATGACGCTTGAAATAGTGAGCTTTTTCTATCTGAGCTTCCTTATTTTCTCCGGTGCGTTTGTGACACAGTATATTCGTACGAAGAAAAAACTGGCTAAAGTTGGGAATTCCCTCATTGGCTTGATCTTTGTCGGTTTTGCCGCGCGTCTGGCGACGCTTCAGTCGTAACGCTATTGGCCCGCTGTTGACGGCGGGCTTTCAGTATTAAGCTGTTTCCTTCATCGAAAGATGGGATGGTTATAACCAATAAATGGTATTTTAAATATATATTTTGAGGCGTACCCTGTTCATAGCAGCGATTCAGTAAGACTCGCTGGTTGTCGACTGGAAAAGGGAAGAAAAATGCTTCAAATTCCACAAAATCATATTCATACACGCTCAACGCCGTTCTGGAACAAAGAAACTGCACCTGCCGGAATTTTCGAACGCCACCTTGATAAGGGTACCCGTGCCGGGGTTTATCCTCGACTTTCTGTGATGCAGGGGGCGGTCAAATATCTCGGATTTGCAGATGAACACAGCCCGGAACCTGAAGAGGTGATGATTATTGAAGCCGGTCAGTTCGGCGTTTTTCCACCGGAGAAATGGCATAACATCGAAGTGATGACCGACGACACCTATTTTAATATCGACTTTTTCGTGGCGCCCGAAGTGTTGATGGAGAGCGCAAATCAACGAAAAGTTGTGCGTACCGGCAAGGAGTAAATCATGGGTAAAGCAACCTACACCGTTACAGTCACCAATAATAGCAATGGCGTGTCTGTCGATTATGAAACTGAAGCGCCGATGACGCTGTTGATTCCGGATGTGGCCGCTGAAGTGGTTAAAGACCTGGTCAATACGGTTCGTTCATACGATACCGAGAATGAGCACGAAGTCTGCGGCTGGTAGGGTTTTCATCTCTGCTATTGCTTGATTGCATTCATTTTAAAATTAAAACCGCATCGCGCCGTCAACGCGCGATGCGGTTTTTTTATTCATGAAGCATAGTTTTTGCGTTCATTTTCTGTAAAAAAGTTTTCTTAAGAAAACCTTAAGAAGATCGCATAGATTGCTAATGGCGTAAAATTCGCTGGGGTTATGATCGGCTGTCTTTCATTTAACAGAACATCGTGCTTATGAAACTTGATACCCGATTAACATTCCCAACACTCCTGCTGGGGCTGGTCACTGCGGTGATCCCGTTTACTGCCAATTTGAATCTCCCCTTGTTAAACGGCGGCGTCGTCAGATGGATTGAAAATGGTCAGGCGCTTTGGTTGTTTTTTGGTGCCGTGTTTACTTTCTGCTACATCCGGCCTTTTTCGCGTCCTGATGGCGAGAAGCAATTTTGGCTGTGGGCCGCGCTGTGGTGGTTAGTTTTGCTGGGACGAAGCACCAGTTGGGGGCGCGATTATTTTCCCGATCAGCCCAGGTTGTTATTCAGGGCTATCTCTGTTGTATTAATTGCCATGATTATCTTGCCGGTAGTGATTTCAGCGAACCTGCGCCGGGAGATCGTCAATCGCTTGCGTAATGAGCCGCTACCGCTCTGGTTGTTGGCGATCACCAGCTGTGCATTTTTGATCTCCGACACGGTCGAGCACCATCGTCTGCTGGCTCCCGTCTTTCTTCACAACGCACAGTATGGCGATCTGATTGAAGAACTGTACGAATTGCCGTTTATGGTTGGGCTATTTCTGATGAGTTTTAACTTTATGGCGCGGGATAAGCAGGCAGAAGATATGGCTATTCGGTTTAACGATCCGCAGTTGGCGAAGTAACGCAATGGCATTTGCCTGAGCCTGGAGGTACGACTCAGGCAAATGCGCAGGTTACTTACGCGATAGCCTCACACAGACGTGATTTCATCTCGCTGTAAGATTTCGCGGCATAGTTCTCCGCCCAACCTTGATCGGTGATGTGCTCAACATTGACGGCGCAATATTTGGTTTCCGGGGTTTTCGAGATGGGGTCCAGATTATCCTGGGTCAACTCATTACAGGCGCCAATCCACCATTGATAGGTCATGTACACGGTTCCGGGATTGATGCGTTCAGAGACATCAGCCCGACTGATAACCTTGCCACGACGCGAGCTCACCCAAACCAGATCGCGATGACGGATACCGAGGTTTTCCGCATCACGCGTACTGATCTGAACATAGCCCGGCTCATCGGCCAGGGCCTGCAATGCTGCACAGTTGCCGGTCATCGAGCGGCACGAATAGTGGCCGACTTCGCGCACGGTGCATAACACCATTGGGTACTTTTCATCAGGTACTTCTGCAGGAGCACGCCACTGTGCGGCAAACAATTTACCTTTGCCATTGGCGGTATCAAACTGGCTGTGTGCATACAGATAGGGCGTGCCTGGGTGATCAAGCTCCGGACATGGCCACTGAATGTGGCCCATGTCACCCATTTTTTCGTAAGTCACGCCGTAGAAGAGCGGGCATAGCTCGCGCATCTCATCCCAGATTTGCTGGTTATTTTGATACTGCATCGGATAGCCCATTGCGGTGGCCAGCAGACTGATGATTTCCCAGTCGCGTTTGACATCCCCCGTAGGTTCAATCGCCTGTTCAAACCGCTGGAATCCGCGGTCAGCGCAGGTAAAGACGCCGCCGTGTTCGCCCCACGATGTTGCGGGCAGGAGAACGTCGGCCATTTCTGCCGTCTTGGTCATGAAGATGTCTTGTACCACGATAAAATCGAGCGCGTTAAAGCCTTCACGGACCAGGCCCAGATCGGCCTCGGTTTGCAGCGGATCTTCACCCATGATGTAGTAGGCTTTGACTTTACCTTCGATGGCCAGATGGGGGACTTCGGTGATCCGGGTGCCGACCTTGTCATCCATCAGATTGACGTCAATACCCCAGGCGTTGGCAAACTTCTCTCTCACGGCGAAATCGGTAACGTCCTGATAGCCCGGGAACTGGTTCGGCAGTACGCCCATATCACACGCGCCCTGCACGTTATTTTGTCCGCGCACCGGGCCAACGCCGACATTAGGACGCCCCAGGTTTCCGGTCAGCAATGCCAGGCTCGACAGACCACGAACCACGTCAACCGCCTGGCCAAACTGGGTCACGCCCATTCCCCACATCACGGTTGCCGAGGGGGCGGAAGCGAAAGTACGCATCGCCTGACGAACCTGCTGTGCAGGCACACCCGTTAAATGTTCAACGGCTTCGGGCGCGTAATCCTTGACGGTTTCCCAGTAAGTTTCGAGGCCTTCGGCATGCTTTTGTACATACTCGCGATCATAAAGCTGCTCTTCGATAAGCACATGGCCAAACGCGTTGACCAGCGCCATGTTACACCCGTTTTTCAACTGCAGATGCTGGTCTGCAATTCGGGCCGTTTCAATGCGGCGGGGATCGCAGACAATGATTTTTGCCCCGTTCTGGCGAGCTTTGATCACCCGGCGTGCCACAATCGGGTGGGAATCGGCGCAATTATAGCCAAAGATGAGCAGACATTTTGAGTTTTCAATATCGCTAATTGAGTTACTCATCGCACCATTGCCCAGCGTTTCCTGCAGCCCGGCGACGGATGGACCGTGGCAGACGCGGGCGCAGCAATCGACATTGTTGGTGTTGAGTACGCCACGTGCGAATTTTTGCATCACGTAGTTGGTCTCATTCCCGGTTCCACGAGATGAACCCGTCGTCATGATGGCGCGAGGACCATAGGCATTTTTGATCTCGGATAAGCGTTTTGCGGTGTAGCGGATGGCTTCATCCCAACTGACGGGAGTGAATTTCCCACCTTTTTCATAGCGGATCATTGGTCGGGTCAGACGGGGAGTCAAAAGGCGAGTGTCGTTCAGAAAGTCCCAGCCATAGTAGCCTTTCAGACATAGCTGGTTTTGGTTCGTTACACCCTCAGCGGCTTCAGCGCGGATGATTTTGTTATTTTCAACAACAAGCTTGAGCTTGCACCCGGCCCCACAGTATGGGCAAACACTGGTGATTTTTTTCATCAATAACAGACCTGTTAAATGCTGAAATAGCGCGAATTGTAGACGGAGTCTCGCGAGAGTTTTCGCGGACTACGATTTGTCGTAGCGACGGGCTGTTAAAGCATAAACTGTGCCAGAATTGAAAATTCAGCAATGGCGGGGAGCGAAAGCAAAAATAGCAGAATAATGACTGACGATTTGACACTAATGACGATAAACGTCAGTAAATATCACCGTTTTTGCGAGGTTTAACCTCATGAAACATCAGATAAAGATGAAAAATCAAAGTGACACTGATCACAAATTTTAATTTTTCGGCGCTATGCTATGCTTTTATATAACGAGTAAATCGTTCACGTAAAAACATAAGCGAGGAAAATAATGGGTATTATTTCATGGGTGATTTTTGGTCTTATCGCGGGGATTTTGGCAAAATGGATCATGCCGGGGAAAGATGGCGGCGGTTTCTTTATGACCATTATCTTAGGGGTAGTTGGTGCCGTCGTGGGCGGGTGGATCAGTACATTCTTTGGATTTGGTAAAGTTGATGGTTTCAACTTCGGCAGCTTTGTCGTGGCAATTATCGGCGCGATTGTGGTGTTGTTTATCTACAGAAAAATCAAAAGCTAAGTAACGAATCAGCCAATAAAGGCCACATTTATGTGGCCTTTATTTTGGGTTACCACCAGCCCAGTTCCGTTCCCAGCACGACAATAATGGCCACGCCAATCATAATAAGCGTTGTTTTTTTCATCGTTATGCTCCTGGTGAGGCGTAGCCGCCAATAAAGAACCAGGACAGGAAAACGACAGCGGAAATGAAAATGATAACGGGGAAAATAATACCGAGTCGCATACACTTATCTGCCAGAATAATTTTAAGACGATTAAGCATAACAGGGCTTAATGTACGACAAAAGCGGTTTTATCCTGACGTTTCTTATCCTGATACATCGCACTGTCTGCAAGATGAAGCGCACAGTTGACGTCTGTCTCCAGCGGGTCTATTTCCACAACGCCCAGACTGGCTCCCGGATAATACAAACAGATTCCACCCAGGTCATAGTCACCGCAAATGAGCTGCTGTAAGTGGTTTTTCACGCTTTGCAAACGAATACACGGCGACATTTCGTTTTCCACTGACAGGCTGGCGACTAAAAATTCATCACCGCCCAGACGACCAAGAATATCATTCTCACTGCATCCACGGCGTAAACGCTGGCCAATTTGGATCAAAAACTGGTCACCGACTTCGTGACCAAAACGATCGTTGATCAGTTTGAAATCATCTAAATCAATATAGGCGACAATAATTTTGTGTCTGAGGTGGCGAGCCAGCGAGAAGAGGGTTTCGATATTTTCAAATATTGCCCGACGGTTAGGTAGCCCGGTCAGAACGTCAGTGTAGGAGTGGGCTATCAGCGCAGCATTTGCTTCACGTAACTGAGCAACCAAAGATTCTTTCTGAATAGACTGCGCAATCAGGCCCGCGAACAGATGCAATACCTGCTCACCTCGTTCGCTTAGCGGCTGTTGCTGACGACTGGTGGCGCAGAGGGTGCCATAGAACGTGCCATCGGGCAGGTGGACTGGAGTACTCAGAAAGGTTGTGATCTCCAGTGCGCGTGCGGCGCTACATTCTGGCCAACGCGCGGGAACGTTATCGCTATACAGACAGTTTGCGTCTATTGCGCGCTTGCAGAGAGTCTCATCCCACGGCACCGACAGCCCTTCGGGGATCTGCATTTGCTTACTATTACGCGCATACAGAATATGCTGCAGACGCGCATCTAAATCGACCTTAGTAAGATAGGTCGACTCCATCTCAGTCACGACCTCCAGCATCTCCAGAAGTTGCCGAACCAGACTCTCAACAGACTGCTCCGTGGCTAATGATTGTGAGACTCGGGCGAGGATCATGTCTGACATGAGAGGCAAATACTCCAGAATGCTGATAAGTCCTGTATTGCCGGCATAATAGAACATCGGAGGGAAAGATGAAACACGCTATCCGGGTCAAAATGTAGACATGAGATTGAAACACGTCAGTAAAACATGGAGATAGGTGGGGAGTCGGGGTACTCTTCCAGAGTAACGTTTTTAACAGGAGTGAATATGAAACTGGCCTCTATCGTTGTGCCCGGCATTTTGGCGCTGGCGGGGTGTTCCACATCACCTGAAGCACCCGTACCACCGAAAATTGGCATGGCGAACCCGGCATCCGTATATTGTGAGCAAAAGGGCGGCGTGCTGATTGCGGTGCAGACACCGCAAGGCGTAAGGTCGGATTGCAAGCTACCCGGTGGTGAAGTTATTGATGAATGGGCACTTTGGCGCAGAGATCATCCGGCAACGGGCAAATAGCCAGCTGTCACAATTGGCGTAGCCACTCAGCCAGAACCTGCGCATGGTTTTGCTGCGTATCCTTCGCCGCATACAGCAGCGTTAACGGCTGTTGCCGGGCAATGTCCGCGAGTCGCTTGCCTTCCTGCTGTTGTAGGGCAAGTTCTGCGCGGTATTGCTCGGAGAAATGGGCAAAATCGATAACATCAGCGTGGAATGCCTTACGTAAATCAGGCGAGGGCGTCAGCGCTTTATCCCACTCATTGAAAACAAGATCGGTTTTTTTCACCCCGCGTGGCCACAGCCTGTCGACCAGAACACGATAGCCATCACTTTTTTCTGCCGGGTCATACACGCGCTTACACTGAATATTCATCTCTTAATCCGCTCCGTTAAGCCACTGCACTCGTCTTCATTACGGTTAAATAAGATCGTAAAACGTGACCATTATAGCATTTTGGCCACATAGACTCTCAATTTAAGGGATTGTGATAACAACAAAAAATCGGTAGGCTGAGGCTCCTTATGTTGTCCCTCATTGTCTGGACATAAGGAAAGTTAATGGAAATTTCCCCTGTTAAAGATACGCTTCGCATTGCGCTGGTGGGCGATTACAGCCCCGATATTGTGGCGCACCAGGCCATTCCCCTTGCTATCGATGATGCTGCCGCCGTTCTGGAATTAGTGGCTGATTATGACTGGCTCACCACATCTGATATTAGTAGTGGTGAAGATTTAGTCGGCTATGATGCCATCTGGGTGGTCCCCGGCAGTCCTTACCAGCATCCGGAAGGCGCGCTGACGGCAGTACGTTACGCACGCGAAAACAGTATTCCATTTTTGGGCACTTGTGGCGGTTTTCAGCATGCCATTCTTGAGTATGCTCGCAATGTGCTGGGCTGGCGTGATGCCGCGCATGCGGAAACAGAGACCACGGGTCGTATGGTGATTGCACCACTGACCTGCTCGTTGGTCGAAAAGACGGATGATATTGAACTGCGTGCGAATACGCTGATCGCCAGAGCCTATGGACGGGATGTCATTACAGAAGGGTATCACTGCAACTATGGCGTGTCGGAAGCCTTTGCCGCTGAGCTTGAAAGCGGCGATCTGCGAGTAACGGGCTGGGATGACGCGGGTGATGTTCGCGCAATTGAACTGGTGACCCATCCGTTTTATGTAGGGACGCTTTTTCAGCACGAACGAGGGGCGCTGGCAGGAAAGCCTGTACCGCTCGTCCAGGCACTGCTGCGCGCGGCCAGAGGATAACCACTGGGCAGGTTGGTTTTTCGCCTGCCCGATGTATTACGCGCTGGCGATCTCTTTCTCGCGTCCTGCACAGACGCCAAACACGGCCATGATGAGAGCGAGCAGCGCGACGCCAACCAGCGGGACCTGCCAGCTATCGTTAAGATCGTGAACTTTCCCCATCATCGGTGGCCCACACGCGGCCAGTAAATACCCGACAGATTGCGCCATGCCGGATAGCGCGGCAGCCTGGTGCGCAGAGCTTGCACGTAGCCCGATGAAGGTGAGGCCGAGGATCATCGTGGCACCGGAGCCAAAGCCAAACAGCACAGTCCACAGGGCCGCCTGCTCGGGCATGGCAGCAAACCCGGCAGCGCCAATAGCGCACATTAACGAGACCAGTGCGGCGATAGTGCGCTGATCTTTAAACCGATACAGGACAAGGGGGATCAGTAGCCCAGGCGCTGCGGTCGCCAGTTGCAGCAAACCATGCAGCGAGCCCGCCTGCGCTTCACTGTAGCCGTGACTGATCATAATGGCGGGTAGCCAGCCGA
>NZ_SZXJ01000069.1 GCF_005281345.1 Citrobacter sp. wls619 | reverse complement strand
CATACTTCAAGTTGCATGTGCGTTGGCTTTACCCGGCCTTTGGCCTCGCCCCTTCGGGGCCAGCGTAAGCGCTGTTCAAAACCGCCAGGGCGTTTTGTCCTGCAACTCGAATTATTTAACGTATGCTATCGCGATTGCAGAGAGAAGCGGATGAAATACGACTTAATCATTATTGGCAGCGGTTCCGTGGGCGCCGCAGCCGGATACTACGCCACTCGCGCCGGTCTCAACGTTCTGATGATCGATGCGCATATGCCACCGCATCAACAGGGCAGCCACCACGGCGATACACGATTAATACGTCATGCGTATGGCGAAGGTGAAAAATACGTTCCACTGGTGCTACGTGCGCAGACCTTGTGGGATGAACTTTCCGCACAAAATGAAGAGCCTGTTTTTGTTCGCTCTGGCGTTATCAACCTGGGTCCAGCAGATTCAACCTTCTTAGCGACCGTGGCGCAAAGTGCCAAACAGTGGCAGCTCAATGTCGAACAGCTGGATGCAACTGCCATCATGGCTCGCTGGCCAGAAATTCGCGTGCCTGAAAACTATATCGGGCTGTTTGAAGCCGAATCCGGTTTTTTACGCAGTGAGTTAGCCATTAAAACCTGGATTCGCCTGGCTGAAGAGGCGGGTTGTGCACAGCTGTTTAAATGCCCCGTCACGGCGATTCATCACCACGGTGATGGCGTAACGGTTGCAACAGCCGATGGTGACTACCACGCGAAAAAAGTCGTCGTCAGCGCCGGTACCTGGGTCAAGGCATTACTGCCTGAACTGCCGATACAACCGGTGCGTAAGGTGTTCGCATGGTATCAGGCTGACGGGCGCTACAGTGTCAAAAACAAATTCCCGGCATTTACCGGCGAACTGCCTAATGGCGATCAATACTACGGTTTTCCGGCTGAGAATGACGAGTTAAAAATTGGCAGACATAACGGCGGACAGGTCATTTATTCACCTGAAGAACGTAAACCGTTTGCCGCTGTCGCCAGCGATGGTTCTGAAGCCTTCCCATTCCTGCGCGCTGTTTTGCCTGGCATTGGCTGTTGTCTGCATGGCGCATCCTGTACTTACGATAACTCGCCAGATGAAGACTTCATTATCGATACACTGCCAGACCATGACAACACGCTGGTGATTACCGGACTCAGCGGACACGGTTTTAAGTTTGCTTCCGTACTTGGCGAAATTGCGGCTGATTTTGCCCAAGGCAAACCGTCAGCCTTTGACCTGACGCCATTCAGGCTGTCCCGTTTTAAGCGATAATCGATCAATGGCCTCGTTGGTGAGGCCATTTTTAATGACAGGAATAACATTGATACGCCGCATCTTTCACTATCTGGTTAATAATATTCGCGAGCATTTCATGCTCTACATTATTTTATGGTCGCTGCTGGCGATTATGGACGTCATATATATTATGTTCTTCTAATCGATATACGCTGACATTAATTTACAAAAACTGATATTTACTTAATTTCATTGCAATAAACTGAATAACATAATCCCCATCCTTCCTTGTTTTTAAGCCCTTTTCCTTGTTCACTCACACTAACGATTTGATGATTGCGCCTTTAATTAATCAATTTTATTGAAATAAGAATAAATATCATCACCATTGTTATTTATCAGTTGCATTAATGTCTTTTACACGCCATTTTCATTCACTTCTGAAATATCTAACGGTGTGTTTATGCAATTCAATAATAGTCCACAGCGCTATGGCGTGGTGTCCGCCGCATTACACTGGCTGGTCGCTATTGCCGTCTATGGCATGTTTGCTCTGGGTTTATGGATGGTAACACTCAGTTATTACGATGGTTGGTATCACCAGGCGCCTGAACTGCATAAAAGTATCGGTGTGTTGCTGATGATGGGACTGGTTGTCCGCATTTTCTGGCGGGTTGTTTCCCCTCCCCCTGCCGCGCTGAAAAGCTATTCCCGTCTAACCCGCATTGCAGCGGCATTGGGCCACCTCACGCTATATACCCTGCTTTTTTCTATTGTCATCAGCGGCTATCTGATCTCTACCGCGGACGGTAAGGCAATAAGCGTATTTGGTTGGTTCGATGTTCCCGCCACGTTTGCCAACGCAGGCGTACAAGCCGACATCGCCGGTAGCGTGCACCTGTGGCTCGCGTGGGCCGTGGTGGTTTTATCACTTCTGCATGGGTTAATGGCCCTGAAACATCACTTTATCGATAACGACGATACCCTTAATCGCATGTTGGGAAAATCGTCATCTGACTATGGAGCTTAAAATGAAAAAAAACCTGCTGGGACTCACACTCGCCTCTTTATTATTCACGACCGGCTCTGCCATCGCGGCGGATTACAAAATTGACAAAGAGGGACAGCATGCCTTTGTTAATTTCCGCATTCAGCATTTGGGATACAGCTGGCTGTACGGCACATTTAAAGACTTCGACGGCACATTTACCTTTGACGAGAAAAATCCGGCTGCCGATAAAGTCAATGTCACCATCAACACCAACAGTGTTGATACCAATCATGCCGAGCGTGACAAACACCTGCGTAGTGCAGAATTCCTCAATGTGAGCAAGTTCCCGCAGGCCACCTTTACGTCCACCAGCGTGAAGAAAGAGGGCAACGATTTGGATATCACCGGTAACCTGACCCTGAACGGCGTCACCAAACCGGTAACACTGGATGCAAAGCTGATGGGTCAGGGTGGCGATCCATGGGGTGGCACACGCGCCGGTTTTGAAGCTCAAGGGAAAATAAAGCTGAAGGATTTCAACATCACTACCGATCTCGGTCCCGCTTCGCAGGAAGTCGAATTAATTATCTCGGTGGAAGGCGTACAGCAGAAATAACGTCCTATTGATGCCGGATGAGGCTTTTGCCACCATCCGGCATCGTGTTACTGCGCAGGATCGGGAATACCGAGCTTCGTATTTAAACGCCCCCGCGATTTATTAAAGATCTTATTGCCGTTCTCACGCCCCGCGCGACGGCGACGCTGTTCTTCTTCTGGCAGTTCGCTCTCTTCACAACACAGCTCACTACAGCAGCCTTTATACTTTTGCGCACAGGCTGGACACTGAATAAACAGCAGATGGCAGCCATCGTTTTTGCAATTGGTATGGCTGTCACATGCGCTACCGCACTGATGGCAATGCGAAATCACATCGTCAGAGATCCTCTCCCCCATGCGTTCATCGAAAACAAAATTTTTGCCGATAAAACGCACAGGCAGCCCCTGCTCACGCGCTTTGCGGGCATACTCAATAATGCCGCCCTCAATGTGCCAGACTTTGCTAAACCCATTATGTTTCATCCAGGCACTGGCTTTCTCACAACGAATCCCCCCGGTACAGTACATAACGATTTTTTTATCCTTATGCTCCTGCATCATGTCTACCGCTTTCGGCAGCTGATCGCGGAAGGTGTCTGCCGGGATCTCCAGTGCGTTTTCGAAGTGACCCACTTCATATTCATAGTGGTTGCGCATATCAATAAACACCGCATCCGGATCGTCCAGCATGGCATTCACTTCAGCAGCCTTCAGATAATCACCCACGTTGCTGGCGTCAAAATCAGGATCATCAATGCCATCCGCGACAATTCGCTCACGGACCTTCATGCGCAGAACCCAGAAAGATTTGCCGTCATCATCTAATGCAATATTGAGACGCACCCCGGATAATGCAGGATCAAATGCATATAACTGTTGGCGAAACGCATCAACGTGACTTTGCGGTACACTGATTTGTGCGTTAATGCCTTCCCGCGCAAGATATACGCGGCCAAACACATTCAGTGTAGTGAACAGTTGATACAGTTCATCACGCGTTTGCTGAGGATCAGCGATGGTGAAATATTTATAGAATGAAATCGTCGTGCGCGGCTCAGATTCCGCCAGCATTTTAGCTTTGAGCGTGTCATTCGAAATGCGGTTGTGTAACACTGGCATGGTGTACGTATCCTGCAATCAGTAAAAATGAAAATTGGCCGGCATGATAAAGCAAACATCGCCAATTTACATCCACACATTTTACGCTACATTTCATACTTCACGATAAAAACGCAACAACAATTGATGGTTTAATCACCGTTCTCCCGTCGTAAATTTTAGATACGCGCAAAAAAATGCGACAATACAGGGAATTGGTCGTTAGAAGACAGGATAGACATGACGAATTTACCCAAGTTTTCGGCTGCGCTACTGCATCCGCGTTATTGGTTAACCTGGTTGGGTATTGGCATCCTTTGGTTAATCGTGCAGCTACCCTACCCAGTGCTCTATAAATTGGGATGTGCATTAGGCCGTCTGGCATTGCGTTTGATGAAACGTCGGGCGAAGATTGTTTCCCGCAATCTGGAACTGTGCTTCCCGCAAATGAGCGAGCAGGAACGCCAGCAGATGATGGTAAAAAACTTCGAGTCTGTCGGTATGGGCGTAATGGAAACCGGTATGGCCTGGTTTTGGTCCGACAGGCGAATATCACGCTGGACTGAAGTTATCGGAATGGAGCATATCCGTGACGTCCAGGCACAAAAGCGTGGGATCCTGTTAGTTGGTCTGCATTTTTTGACCCTTGAGTTGGGCGCACGCCAGTTTGGCTTACAAGAGCCGGGAATTGGCGTGTATCGTCCTAACGACAATCCGCTACTCGACTGGCTGCAAACCTGGGGGCGTATGCGCTCCAATAAATCAATGCTCGATCGTAAAGACCTGAAAGGGATGATTAAAGCGTTGAAGAAAGGTGAAGTGGTCTGGTACGCGCCGGATCACGACTACGGCCCTCGCGCCAGTGTATTTGTGCCTTTGTTCGCCGTTGAACAGGCTGCGACGACGTCCGGTACCTGGATGCTGTCCCGAATGTCGAATGCCTGCCTGGTGCCATTTGTTCCCCGCCGCAAACCTGACGGCAAGGGGTATCAATTGATCATGTTGCCACCGGAGTGTTCACCCCCGCTGGACAATGCGGAAACAACGGCGGCCTGGATGAATAAAATCGTTGAAAAATGCATCATGATGGCCCCTGAGCAATACATGTGGCTACATCGCCGCTTCAAGACACGTCCTGAAGGCTCCCCGTCTCTGTACTGAGTCTTTGTTGCAGTCCAGTGGGCTGCAACACCTTCTCTCCCCTTTTAGGTTTAACTGCTATCCGCATTGCAGCAACTATCAACCAGGCGCATAATTAGCCTGCTTACTTATATTTAATCGATAGCGCAAACAGCGCATCACACTGCGGATCGCTATGTCACCCTCTGATGTCCCCATAAACTGGAAACGCAATCTCACCGTTGCCTGGCTGGGCTGTTTTTTAACCGGCGCAGCATTTAGCCTGGTCATGCCATTTTTACCCCTTTACGTCGAGAGTCTTGGCGTGACGGGTCACAGCGCCCTGAATATGTGGTCAGGGCTGGTATTCAGCATCACCTTCCTGTTTTCAGCGATTGCCTCACCTTTCTGGGGCGGGCTGGCCGACCGTAAAGGCCGGAAAATTATGCTCTTACGCTCGGCGCTGGGCATGGCCATCGTCATGCTGCTGATGGGGCTGGCGCAAAATATCTGGCAGTTCTTGATCCTGCGCGCCCTGCTGGGTTTACTCGGTGGATTTATTCCTAATGCCAACGCACTGATCGCCACCCAGGTGCCGCGCAATAAAAGCGGCTGGGCGCTGGGGACACTTTCCACCGGCGGCGTCAGCGGTGCTTTACTTGGGCCACTGGCGGGCGGGTTACTCGCCGATCAGTATGGTCTGCGCCCCGTATTTTTCATCACCGCCCTGGTGCTGTTGATCTGTTTTATTCTGACACTCTTTTTTATCCGTGAACGCTTCCAGCCAGTGAGCAAGAAAGAGATGCTGCACATTCGCGAAGTCGTGACGTCGTTAAAGAATCCAAAGCTGGTCCTGAGCTTGTTTGTCACTACCCTGATAATTCAGGTTGCAACCGGCTCCATTGCGCCAATCCTGACGCTGTATGTACGGGAGCTTGCGGGCAATGTCAGCAATATCGCGTTTATCAGCGGGATGATTGCCTCTGTACCCGGTGTTGCGGCCTTAATCAGTGCACCAAGGCTCGGCAAATTGGGTGACAGGATTGGTCCGGAGAAGATCCTGATCGTGGCATTGGTTATCTCCGTACTGCTGTTGATCCCAATGTCATTCGTCCAGACACCCTGGCAGCTAGGCGTGCTGCGCTTTTTACTCGGTGCCGCTGATGGTGCATTGCTGCCTGCCGTACAGACCTTGCTGGTGTATAACTCAACCAACCAAATCGCCGGGCGCATCTTTAGTTACAACCAGTCGTTTCGTGATATCGGCAACGTAACGGGGCCGTTAATGGGAGCTGCTGTATCGGCAAATTATGGCTTTCGCGCCGTCTTCTGCGTCACCGCGGGTGTTGTGTTATTCAACGCTATCTACTCGTGGAACAGTCTGCGCCGTCGCCGGGGATCTCAGGTCCCGGGATGATTTTGTATATCCATTCTCAACGCTCCCCCCAACATATCAATTGGCTTAATGTGGGGGGATACGCAGAGTGAACTCAATAACAGTTCTGATCGTACTGGCTGCACACTTTTTTAAACGTCATGACACGCAATAACCCTTAATATTATTCTAGCTGTTATAGTAAACCACTTTATTTCTACCTGAGTTTTTCGCTTCATACAGCGCAGCATCAGCATATGATACGACTTTATCAGCAGAATAATCATCAGATATACTACAATATACACCAATACTGATAGTCATTTTCTCTTTCAAGCCATATATATTAGGTACCGCTGTTTCAGTCTCAACATTTTTTCTTATTCTTTCCGCAACAAACATTACTTCAGCTTTATCTTTACACTTAATCAGGATCCCAAACTCTTCCCCACCAATTCTCGCAAAAATATCGGAGTCCCTGATCGATTTATTGACAATATCAACAATGCTCTTTATAACGCGATCGCCTTCCTGATGGCCATAAGTATCATTGATGCGTTTGAATTTATCTATATCCAGTATCATTATACAAACAGCACCTTTTACTAAAGATGACTTCAGTGCCTTATAGAATAATTTTCGATTATATATCTTAGTCATCGCATCTTTTATTGCTGAATCCGTCTCTCTCTTAAGAATAATGAACGTATTGTACATTAATATAGATATGATACATAAGGCACTGATAACTTCGATTCCCCTACTGACATACCAAATATACATACTATATTCATCCAGACTTAACAGCAGAACATTCGTCAGGATTGCAGAGCAACACAGTAACGCGATGCTTTTCCATAAGATACTGTGCAGTTTGGTTTTCACTGCCAGATACAATAAGACCGTTCCCCATGCGATAATCAGTGAATATATGTAGCCAATATGCCAGTGCACCGTTTTATTGTCAGCTTTGAGACTGGTAATTTCAATCGTGACATCAGTATTATAACTGGATAAGTTATGCGAAAGGAATGCAATTGCCAGCATAATCAGCAATGCTATAATGATGTAACATGGTTCTCTTTCTTTAGTCTCAATAACGGTGGAAGTCGCTTTATACGCTGTCAATGATACAAAAAGCAATGCAATAAAACTCACCTGCCTAAAATAATAGAAGATAGCGATATCATTTGTACGTTTTTCTATCAAAACACTATCGTTAATTAAATTCTGAACGATATATATGGTTTCTATAAAATAGAAATTATTACTGAGAAATGCCATTCCTAATATCATCAGATATGTTAGATCTTTCCTGCAAAGGTATTGAAATAACATAAAGAGAAAAATAGTGCCGTACAGAAAAAACAACCCAACGATGATAATTAAATATGTTGTTTGAGGTACACTCTGCACTTCTAACTGATACTGAGAAAGGCACACGCCAGCAAGAAGATAGCTGACTAAGCAAACTATGTAATAACGCATCAACCTGCTATTGTTTGAATTACTATTATCCATAACAGCCCTGGCAAGAATCCTATTTGGCACTTTATATATTAAGTCATTGCTTTTTGCAAACTAATAATTTATCTCAAGAACAGTAATATAATTTATTATTCTTTCAATAATAATTATCTTATTTATAACATATGTTATTATTAATTGAATATTATGGGTACTCTCTTATATTTCTCTAAGCATTAACTTATTCATCACATTTATAATGATTGGCAATATCATTTATGGATATCTAACTTAAACAAATATCGATATTTTCAGGAGAAATACTCACACACATCACCTTTAGTCTTGCTCTTTAATTTCAATCACTTAAAATAAAAAATCTTGTATACATTATATTTCTCACTGGCCACACAGTATGGCTTGCAGTCTATTCAATCACCCCCTTTAAACTATAACATCCTCACTCATGGTACTCCTACATAACCGCTTGAGTTTAATACGCTCCAACCGATGCTTAAAAACTTAAGGTTTACTGTTTATGAATCGTATTGGCGGTAGGGTTCCCCGTATTTTTGTTGTTTCATGAAGCACCACAACCGTGTGGCTATGGTAAGAAACACCCGATGCTTCAAGCCGTTGCATACCTGAAACTTCGCAATAAACGAATGCTTTGACAGTTCTCACCACACCACCTATATCTTTTTATTAAGCCAATCACCCATGCGATCAGGATGCGAATATGAATGCCTTGTACCCCACCCTTGAAGAAGCCATTGATGCAGCCCGTGAAGAGTTTCTGGCCGATAATTCAGGCCTTGAATCTGACGAAGCCAGTGTCCAGCAGCTGAACGTACAAAAGTACGTGCTACAGGATGGCGATATCATGTGGCAAGCTGAGTTCTTTGCCGACGAAGATGATGGTGAAGGCGAATGTTTGCCCATGCTGAGCGGTGAAGCGGCACAAAGTGTTTTTGATGGTGACTATGATGAGATTGATATTCGCCAGGAGTGGCAGGAGGAAAATACGCTCCACGAATGGGATGAGGGTGAATTTCAACTGGAGCCTCCCCTTGACACAGAGGAAGGCCAGACCGCAGCCGATGAATGGGATGAACGATAGTTACTCGTAAGGCCCATGGTGTATATCGAGCGGTAATAGCAACGTATCAAACACCAGCGAAAACGGCAGATCCAGGATGGTGACATAACGCCACGCAGAGTCCCGGACATCCCATTGTACGCCTGGATAGTATTGATTTCCGTGTCCTTGTCCGGGGATCGTCCGGCTAATAATGCTGCCGCATCCGCTCAGAAGAAAGACCATCATTCCCACAGCCAGTATTCGCACTGGATACCTCATGACTTTTATATTCAGTATAAAAAAATACCGGCTCCAGGCCGGTATTTTTACGTTTCACACGCTTATTTTTTCCTGAGCGCCAGTGGGTTCAGAGTTATCCCCTGATAATAATTAACCCATGAAGAATACTTATCTGGTGAGTTCCAGACGCGATAATGTAAACGCGCCATGGTCACCGGATCGCTCAACAGAACCAGGCGGCGATCGCGATTCAGTTTCTCCGGCGTTTCATTCAGCGCCTGCTCGACATGGCGATCGCGTGCGATTTCAAGCACGTTACTCGCACGATGGCGCGCGGTAGCCATAGCCGTTGCCAGCGCGTTAAACGACGGGTTAAACACGGCGTGCATGAAACCGTCATCCAGCGAACGATTACGGTTCAACTCCAGATAGTTATCCGTATCCACCAGCACCTTCGGCGGTGAATACTCTTCCGGGATCAGGAACAGTTTCCAGCGTTTGGTACGTAACCCAACCGTTGAACGACTGGAAATGACGGAAACAAACGGCGACAGGATTAGCGAAAAGACAATCGGAGCCAGCCAGAACAGGAAACGCAGATCCAGCCAGGCCATCCCTACTGCCCACACCAGGCCCAGCAACAGCTGAGATCCGTGACGCATAAACGCCTCGCCCCACGGAGTGGAGTCGTCATCACGTTGCGGCGAATTCCACACCACTTCCCATCCGAGGAAGGCACTCACCACGAAAACGGTGTGGAACAGCATACGCACCGGCGCCAGCAGCACGGAGAACAGAACCTCCAGCAGCAGCGACAGCGTGACGCGAATAAATCCACCGTACTCTTTCGTGCCTTTGCACCAGATAAGCAAAATACTTAGCAGCTTCGGCAGGAACAACAGCACCATCGTTGAGGCAAACAACGCGATAGCCAGTTCAGGACGCCACTGCGGCCAGACCGGGAACAGCTGACGTGGTTGCAGGAAGTACTGCGGTTCCGTCAACGCATGGACCACCTGCAACGCGGTAGACAACGCGAGGAACATAAACCATAACGGTGCTGACAGATAGGACATCACACCGGTCAGGAACACCGCGCGATGAACCGGGTGCATCCCTTTAACCAGGAACAGACGGAAGTTCATCAGGTTACCGTGGCACCAGCGACGGTCACGCTTGAGCTCATCCAGCAGGTTCGGTGGCAGCTCTTCATACGAGCCCGGCAGATCGTAAGCAATCCACACGCCCCAGCCCGCACGACGCATCAATGCCGCTTCCACGAAGTCATGGGAGAGGATCGATCCCGCAAACGAGCCTTCGCCCGGTAGCGGTGCAAGCGCACAGTGTTCAATAAACGGTTTCACACGAATAATCGCGTTATGACCCCAATAGTGCGACTCACCCAACTGCCAGAAGTGAAGTCCGGCGGTAAACAGCGGGCCATAAACGCGGGTAGCAAACTGCTGACAGCGCGCATACAGGGTGTCCATACCAGACGCTTTCGGCGAAGACTGGATAATCCCGGCATTCGGATTCGCTTCCATCAGGCGTACCAGACCGGTCAGACAGTCTCCGCTCATCACTGAGTCAGCGTCCAGTACCACCATATAGCTGTACTGGTTGCCCCAGCGACGGCAGAAGTCATCAATGTTACCGCTTTTACGCTTCACACGGCGACGGCGGCGACGGTAGAAAATCTGTCCTTCGCCCTGCACTTCGGCAATCAGCTCCATCCACGCCTTTTGTTCCGCAACGCAGATATCGGGGTTGTAGCTGTCACTCAGAATGTAGACATCGAAATGCTCCGCATTCCCCGTGGCTTTAACCGACTCCCACGTAGCGCGCAGGCCCGCGAATACGCGGTCAACGTCCTCGTTACAGATAGGCATGATTAGCGCGGTGCGGTGCTCGGGATTCAGCGGTTCATCCCCTACCGTTGAGGCAGAGATACTGTACTTGTCACGCCCAATCAGCAACTGCAGGAAGCCCATCAGCGCGGTCCAGAAACCGGCTGAAACCCAACAAAAAAGCACGGCAAACAAAATGAGGATACCGGTCTGTAGCACATAGGGCAGCAACTGCATAAAGGAAACCCACAGGTTCTGCCCCATCATATCTGCTGGATTAATGAACGCCCATCCCTGATAAGGAAGGATCGTCTTCATATACCAGGTCGCAACGACCGTTTGCGCCAGCGTTAAGATCAACAACGTGTAACGGCGGATCGTGCCGACGGTACGCCATTTTTGCTCACTTTCTTGTTCTTCTTTCGTCAAACGAGAAAGATAACGCGGTGTGACATCGCGCCCACGCAGGCGATCCCAAAAACGGCCAACCGGGTTTGTACGCCAGGGATCGGGAAACATTGAGGTACGTGTCGCTTTCGGCATTGCCTGCAACTGGTCACGCCCTTCATCATCCTTTATCAACTGATCTTTGGCCAGAGAGTCTGGCCAGGCTTGCTCAAGGCGAGCTTTTACAGAACCCTGCGGTGAATCATCTTCGCGCGAGTAAGTACGGTGCTCGGCATCCAGCGCCTGATGAACAGCGCGGATGTCAGTTTTCGGCAGTGCCGCTTTTTCGATATCCGAAAGCGGCATTGCGTCAATATACTCAGTTGTCTTATTCATTGGCAGGTAACTGGTAGCTCCAGGTTTCACTCAACGGCTGATCGGCATTGGCCAACGCAGCACGCATTTCAGTGGTTTTCTTCGCATCTTTCACTTTTACGCGCAGCATCAAACGCCACCCTTTCGTAACCGGGTTGTAACGCACGGTGCTTTCCACGATTTCACCGTTGTCGCCAATGCTGGTTTGCGCGGTAATCGGGGTGTCCTGCGGCAGCTTCTTCATCTCGGTGCCGGTGAAATCCACCACAAACGCGATAGTGCCGTCAGGCTGACGAATGAGATTGGATTGTTTGACATCCCCTGTGGAACGGCGAGTCTGCTGCACCCAGGCATTTTCTGGCGCATGAAGCTTATCTTCATCACGCGTAAACGTCAGGGTGTACTTAAAGTTCATCTCTTTGCCTGCTTCCGGCAGTTGATCCGGCGTCCAATAGGCAACGATGTTATCGTTTGTTTCGTCGTTAGTGGGGATCTCAACTAATTCAATTTTGCCTTTACCCCAGTCGCCTTTTGGCGTGATCCAGGCACTTGGGCGCAGGTCATAACGGTCGTCGATATCTTCGAAACGAGAGAACTGACGTCCACGTTGCAACAGGCCGAATCCTTGCGGGTTTTCCATCGCAAAGCTGCTCACCGCGAGATGTTTCGGGTTATTCAGCGGACGCCAAATCCACTCGCCGTTACCCGCATGGATAGACAATCCGTTTGAGTCGTGCAGTTCAGGACGATAATTTGTCGTCGGAGAAGGCTGGTTCGGCCCGAACAGGAACATACTGGTTAACGGAGCTACGCCCAGTTTGCCCACTTTATCGCGCAGATAGACTTTGGACTGAACATCCACAACCGTGTCACGGCCAGGAATAATCACAAAGCGATACGCCCCGGTCGCGCGCGGGGAATCCAGCAAGGCATAAATGGTTAAACGTTTGTCAGTCGGTTTTGGACGTTCGATCCAAAACTCGCGGAAGCGGGGAAATTCTTCGCCAGAAGGCAGAGCGGTATCTATCGCGAGACCGCGCGCAGACAGACCATAGACCTGACCTGCACCCAGAACACGGAAATAGCTGGCACCGAGCATGCTGACGATTTCGTCGTTTTTATCTTTGCTGTTGATCGGATACAGCACTTTGAACCCGGCGAAACCGAGATCTTTTACCGTGTCTTTATCATGCTGAACATCGCCAAAATTAAAGTAATCCGGGCTGTATTTGATTCTTTTCACCGCAGTGGCGGTGACTTCGTTGATTTTGACCGGCGTGTCGAAGTACATACCCTGGTGGTAGAATTCGAGCTTAAATGGGGTCTTGAGATTGCTCCAGTACGCTTTGTCGCGATTAAACTGGATCTGCTGATAATCCGCATATTTCATGTCGCGGAAAACGGAGGGCAAGTTACTTTTTGGCGCCTCGTAGCCTTTATCGGCTAAGGATTGAGCTTGCTTTGCAACATCATCAATACTGAACGCCCAGCTCGATGATGTATACAGCGTTAACATTACTGCTGCACCCAACCAACGCATTTTCATCATTTGTAGTTTATGTTTCATAATTAGTAAGCACTTCCCCCTTTGTGTGCTTATATTGATCCGATCCATTTTAATGGATAATCGGGTATTCCGACAACTGAATCCCTGTATTGTTCGCGTGCTGGCTCATGGTTTAATCAGGTTCGCCTACCTGTTTTCACTTTGAGTGCTTATCCTGGAGACAGGTTGTTGGACTTCGTGTAGGGTTGCCTTCGAATGTAACCATAATTCGTCTTAGGGATAAGACGAAAAGTCTGAGAATACGTAACTGTCTATGAGCTCTGTATCTCCACCGCGTGAATATTTTCTGGATTCCATCCGTGCCTGGCTGATGTTGTTGGGGATTCCCTTCCATATCTCGCTGATCTACTCCACGCATACCTGGCATGTGAACAGCGCAGAACCGTCATGGATATTGACCCTCTTTAACGATTTCATACATGCATTTCGCATGCAGGTCTTCTTTGTTATTTCGGGTTATTTTTCATACATGCTGTTTTTGCGCTACCCCTTAAAGCGCTGGTGGAAAGTGCGTGTTGAACGTGTGGGTATCCCCATGCTGACCGCCATCCCGCTACTCACGCTGCCGCAATTTATCATGCTGCAATATGTGAAAGGTAAAGCCGACAGCTGGCATACTCTCAGTGGATACGATAAATACAACGCACTGGCATGGGAGCTGATTTCTCATCTGTGGTTTTTACTCGTCCTTGTCGTTTTAACAACCGTGAGTATGTGGGTGTTTAGCCAAATGAAACACCGGTTGACGAGCCCCGATGGCATCAGCCATTCCACGGTATCGATGATGAAACTGACGTTGATTTTTTTGTTGCTTGGCGTCGGATACGCCGCCGTCAGAAGAACAATTTTTATCGTCTATCCGTCTATTCTCAGCGATGGCATGTTTAATTTTATCGTCATGCAAACGCTGTTCTATGTGCCGTTCTTTATGCTCGGCGCGCTGGCGTTTATCAATCCGCAGCTAAAAGCACTGTTCACAACGCCCTCGCGCAGCTGCACGTTCGGTGCGGCATTCGCTTTTGTGGCTTATCTGCTCAATCAACGCTATGGAAACGGCGATGCCTGGATGTATGAAACCGAATACGTGATAACGATGGTGATGGGACTGTGGATGGTTAACGTCGTCTTCTCGCTCGGCCACCGTTTATTGAATTTCCAGTCAGCCCGCGTCACCTATTTTGTCAATGCTTCACTGTTTATCTATCTGGTGCATCATCCGTTGACGCTGTTTTTCGGTGCCTATATCACACCGCACATCACATCAAATCTGCTGGGTTTTCTCTGTGGGCTGCTGTTTGTGGTCGGGATTGCGGTAATATTGTACGAAATCCACTTGCGCATACCGGTGCTGAAGTTCCTCTTTTCCGGGAAACCCATCGTTAAGCAGGATAAAAACAAGGCCATTGCCGGATAGCAGACCTGTCATTGCATGGCTCAGAGCAGCCATTCAATCGGTAATACAGAGGCCAGCCTCACCAGAACCCGCTTCCAGAATCCTGTGGCGGGTTCTTTTTTCACTACCCGCTCACTGCCGCCAGGACAGTCTACCCAGTTTATCCGGCCCCAGCGGTCCAGGCGCAATTGCCAGGCCACATCACGCTGGCTTTGCATAAAGCGTTTATGAATCAATGACGCCAGCACTTCACTCTCAATCACAAACCCCATTTCCGTATTGAGCAACGTTGAGCGCGGATCAAAATTAAGCGAGCCGATGAAGACTTTGCGGCCATCAATGCTGAAGGTTTTCGCATGCAGACTGGAGCCTGAATTGCCGGTCAGCCCGCGATCGTGTACCACCGCACCGCGATCGCGGGTTGGTTTTAGCTCATACAGTTCTACACCATAGCGCAGCAATTTTTTCCGCCAGCGCGCATATCCCGCATGCACAATTGCCACATCATTCGCGGCCAGCGAGTTAGTTAAAATAGCAATTTTTACCCCTTTTCGGACCAGGCGCAGGAGCTGTGCGACTCCGGCACGTGTCGGCACAAAGTAAGCGGAAATTATATCAATACGCTCAGTGGGTGAGCCCATGACGTCAAACAAACGCTGCGGTAATAGCGAGTGACGCGGCGCTTTCCCCTCTCCTTTTGCCGGATCGTCACTGAGCAGCCGCGTTTTGGCCCAAATCAGCGACAGTGAACCCTGATCGAGCTGCGTCATAAACTGGCTGGTCTCCAGTTTGTGCAAATAGCGTCGGGTAATATCGTCGTTATACCAGGATTCTGGCAGTTCAATGCGTTGCGTCGTTTCTGGCTCAGACAACGCAAGGACGCTCTGTAACGTTGAAACTGACTGACATTGCCAGTAGCGCTCAAAATCATCCGCGACCTCTTTTACCACCGGTCCGATGGCCATCACGTCAAGATCGGAAAACAACGGTTCTTCACCCGCACCAAAATAGGCATCACCGACATTACGCCCACCAACCAGCGTCACTACACCGTCCGCGGTATAACTTTTATTGTGCATGCGGCGATTGAGCCGGGCGAAATCGGTTAAATATCCCAACGCGCGAAGGATGCGAAATGAGAAGGGATTAAACAGGCGGACTTCAATATTCGGATGGTTATCCAGCAGACGCAGCGTGTCATCAAGGCCCGGCGTGTTGTTATCATCCAACAGCAAACGAACCCGTACCCCGCGTTTCGCCGCGGCCAGCAGAACAGAAAACAACAGCAGCCCGGACATGTCGTTCTCCCAGATGTAATACTGCACATCCAGCGTTCGTTCCGCCATTTCTGTCAGCCGATAACGGGCTGCGAAAGCATCCAGACTGTCATCCAGTGCCAGAATGCCGCACTGATCCGGATGGCTTACGCACAATGGGGTAATGGCACGCTCAAGTCGCGTCATATCAGGCCGTGTTATCATCGCCTTGTTGGGTGAGTAATCTCTTGTATAACCTGGCATTTTCCTCATCAAAACACACGAAGTAGATTTGGTCAGGTAGCGCACGGCGGGTGATAAATTTCAGCACCGTATTCACCGCTATCTCCGCCGCCGCCGCACGTGGATACCCGTAGGCTCCGGTGCTGATAGCCGGGAACGCAATAGATTGATAGCCATTGGCCAGTGCCAGTTGTAATGAATTGCGATAGGCCTCCTCAAGGCGTTCAGCTTCATGATGATCGCCGCCCTGCCAGACGGGCCCAACAGTGTGGATCACCGCTTTGGCGGGAAGATCTCCCGCCAGGGTGATAACCGCATGACCGGTTGGGCATTCGCCCTGTTGCTGTAATACCTGTTTGCAGGCTTCCAACAGTGCCGGTCCAGCTGCACGATGAATCGCTCCATCAACGCCACCGCCGCCCAGCAATGAGGAGTTGGCCGCATTGACAATCACATCAACGGCGATTGTCGTAATGTCGCCCTGTAAAACATGAACACGCGATTGCATAAGTTCCCCCTGACAAAACACTCTCTGTTAAGTGTACAGCAGGGTTTTCTACGAAATCTCACTTTTTAACCATACAGGTGCATATCTACGCCGGAACGATTCATTTATATTCAATATTAAGAATCGCCAGATTTTTCTGTTCATTAAGGTACTGCATTTTCACACTGGCAATTTGCTGGAGGCTTTCAGGGGCCATCGCTATCTGTTGCGTGTTATAGCGACTACTCCGTAGCTTGCCATCACGTATACATGACAATTCAATCTGTTGTTGTTGTTGCGAGTTCACCTCACAAGGTGATTCAACTATTGCGCCACGGAAATGGATAATTCCACCAGATGTGATTTGCTGCGCCGTTGCGGAGAACATAAAAAAAGAAGTAACACATAAACTGGTACTTAAAATACGTTTTAATAAGGTGCTCATAAGGGTTCCTCAATGATAAACCATCCTTGAGGGATCGAAGTGATCCTTCACCGCTGCGATTAACGACCAAATAAAAACGTTTTCACGTCTCTATATTCATAGAACAGCACCGCTGTCCCAGCCACACCCTTAAAGCAAATACAGCAAAAAATCATGAGCGACTGCTTGAATCAGGCCACTGCTGGGACAGATGCAATGACTGCCCATCCGAAACGGTAACGACAATGTTGACCGTATCTTCAGGTGAAATATTAAAGCTCAGTTTTGTTAATTCAATCGGCCGATTAGCAGGGATCGACAGGCTTGTTTTCTGTTGCGTTTGGCTTTGCCCCCCCGACCCTTTACGTATGGCAAGAACTTGTACCTGGCACACGCAGGGTTGCGATAACGTCACCTGCGGAATAATGGTATACATCTCACCTTGCTGGGTTGTATTAAAGGTTATTTGATTTGAAAGCGCGGCAATAAGTAATAGCGTATGCATAATATGCTCCCGAAAAAAAACAGGGCTTTCGCCCTGTTTATTATCAGTCATAAAACTGAATTAGTGCTGGTTAGCTGTCGCATTGTTGCCATAACCAACCTGCTGAATCAGAACATTCGAGTCAGATGCAGTCTGATTAACCACCGCACCGTTACGACCACCGAACTGAGTTACACTGATGTCAGCATTTTTTGCATTCCACTGATTGATATCTGCGCTGTTCTGGAAGCCAGTCTGTTTCAGGCTAATGGTACTGTCATCAGCACCTTGCCCGACGGTAGCACCGTTACCATGTCCGTGTTGTGTGATGGTCACGTCTGATTTACGTGCATCACTTTGCAGCGCATTCGCAACGTTACTTGACCCATATTGGTAAATACTCAATGAAGAGTCCGGGCCATAATTACTACCACCGTTATGGTGACCATTGCTGTTCAATTGCGGAACAAGGCCTGCCAGAGCACTGCCAGAAACTACGATTGCTGCGAATGCTGCCACTTTTAAAAGTTTCATGGTAAAACCCCCATCGGATTGATTTAAACGTCGTTCACGGATTAGCGTTGAGTAACGCGAATTGCCATTTGCGACTGTCTCTGCACCACAACTGCTGTTTTTTGTGTACCGTACTGGGTAATATTTGCTTTATTACCAGAACCTTTCTGGATAATCATCGCCGTATTACCGTAAGAACTTTGTTTAATACTCGCATCATTGGAGCTGCCCGTTTGATCAATATATGCAAAATTATATGATCCTGTCTGGTCTGTTCTCGCCCGGTTACCTGAACCTTCTTGCGAAATGACCGACAATAACTTGCTGCCCTCCTGGCGAGTATTTGCACTGTTAGCAGTGCCAACCTGACCAATAATGGCTGCCTGATTAAATGAAGACTTACTTAATTCATTTACCGCAAAGTTATATTCTGAATTAGCTAAATCATAACTGGTTGCGGATGCAATCCCAGGCACACCCAGTATTGTAAACATCATAAATAACAACTTGTTTTTCATGCTGTCACCCTGGACCTGGTCGTACATGAAGTTAAATTAATTACCACTCAAATTGTTGTTAACATGACTTACATTTGTTAACGCCACGTTACGATGAAGAGTATGTCCGTTGAAACATTTTAAATAACTCACCCGCGAGTGGTATTTTTATATCCAGATTCACACCAAAGTACTAATTAACAGTGAATAACACCGCTACAGGTAAAGGTTTTATTTTTATTTCATCATCAGGAATGAATGTCTATGCAGTCACTGAAAAAGTGCACTTTCCACGATTTCAGGGCTTCGCAGCACCGCGTCGCGATAGTCATCGATGCAAGTCGTGACAAAGGTCAGTTTTTTCCGCCTAAAATTGTCCAACGTAAAGTGGGACAAAGAATTTTGAATTTATTAGAAATCTAAAACTCGATGATTATAAATTAAAACATTATAAATCAATAAATTACTATAATTTGTATGATTTTTTAAATCTATGCAGCAACGGTAAAATGTACAACTTTCCTATCAAATCTAAACTCCAATAAAACCCAAAAATCACATTTAAATATATAATTTTACATCCTGTTACATGTTTAACACTTGCTTTAAGATTTGTAATAGCTAGATTGAAATCAGTTGAAGTCCATTTGTTTTAATATTTTCACCCCTTTGGGTCGATATTTTATTTCTACACAGCAGTGCAACATCTGTCAGTACTTCTGGTGCCTCTATTTTAGTAGAGACAGCTGTCAGGTGTGCGACTAAAAAGTGGAGTTTCATCATGTTTAATGAAGTCCATAGCATTCATGGTCATACATTATTGTTGATCACGAAACCTTCTTTGCAGGCAACTGCATTATTACAACATTTAAAACAATCACTGGCGCTAACCGGAAAACTACATAATATTCAACGTTCTCTGGATGATATTTCCTCCAGCTGCATTGTTTTACTGGATATGATGGAGGCAGATAAAAAACTGATCCATTACTGGCAAGATAATTTGAGCAGAAAAAACAACAATATAAAGACGTTATTGTTGAATACCCCTGATGACTACCCTTATCGGGATATCGAAAACTGGCCACATATCAATGGCGTGTTTTACGCAACTGAAGACGAACAGCGTGTCGTTAGCGGCTTGCAGGGTGTCTTACGCGGTGAATGTTACTTCACGCAAAAGCTTGCCAGTTATCTGATCACGCATTCTGGAAATTATCGTTATAACAGCACGGAGTCGGCGCTACTGACACACCGTGAAAAAGAAATACTTAATAAATTGCGTATCGGCGCCTCAAATATTGAAATCGCTCGCTCACTGTTTATCAGTGAAAATACGGTAAAAACACATCTTTATAATCTTTTCAAAAAGATAGCTGTCAAAAATCGTACGCAGGCGGTCTCATGGGCCAATGATAACCTCAGGCGATAAAGCCATGAAACGCTATTTGACCTGGATTGTGGCAGCAAATTTATTCTTTGCTGCCGGGAATCTGCACGCGGCTACCAGCGTAGAGGTGGAGGTTCCCGGACTGTTAACTGACCACACCGTCTCTTCAATCGGGCATGATTTTTATCGTGCATTTAGTGACAAGTGGGAAAGTGAGTACACAGGAAATTTAACTATCAATGAAAGACCCAGTGCGCGTTGGGGAAGTTGGATCACCATAACGGTCAATCAGGACGTTATCTTCCAGACTTTTTTATTCCCCACGAAAAGAGACTTCGACAAAATTGTCGTCTTCGCATTGGCACAAACTGAGGAAGCATTAAATCGCCGGCAAATAGATCAAACACTATTAAGCACGAGCGATTTAGCGCGCGATGAATTCTAAAACATGATTTTGTCCGGAGGCTTTCATGCGTGTCAAACATGCAGTGGTTTTGCTCATGCTAATTTCACCATTAAGTTGGGCCGGAAACATGACGTTCCAGTTCCGCAACCCAAACTTTGGTGGCAACCCGAATAACGGGGCTTTTTTGTTGAACAGCGCTCAGGCGCAGAACTCCTATAAAGATCCGAGCTATAGCGATTACGGAATTGAAACCCCGTCAGCGCTGGATAACTTTACTCAGGCGATTCAGTCACAAATTCTCGGCGGCCTGCTCACCAACATTAATACCGGTAAGCCGGGAAGAATGGTGACCAATGATTTTATCATTGATATCGCTAACCGGGACGGGCAACTGCAATTGAATGTTACCGACAGGAAATCGGGAAAAACATCAACGATCGAAGTGTCGGGTTTGCAAACACAGTCAACCGATTTCTAAGCCATAGCCACGAAAGGAAAAAATCATGCAGCGCTTACTTATAATGGTTGCAGTATTTTTACTCAGCGGATGCTTAACGTCCCCACCGCAAGAAGCCGCTAAACCGACATTAATGCCTCGCGCCCAAAGTTACAAAGACTTGACGCATCTCCCGATGCCTACGGGTAAAATCTTTGTATCGGTTTACAATATCCAGGATGAAACGGGTCAGTTTAAACCTTATCCGGCAAGTAACTTCTCCACTGCCGTACCGCAAAGTGCCACGGCAATGCTGGTTACCGCACTGAAAGATTCGCGTTGGTTCATCCCGCTGGAGCGTCAGGGATTACAGAACTTACTGAACGAGCGGAAAATCATCCGTGCGGCACAGGAAAACGGCACGGTTGCTATTAACAACCGAATTCCGCTGCAATCATTAACCGCGGCTAACGTGATGGTGGAAGGTTCAATCATCGGCTATGAAAGCAACGTTAAATCAGGTGGTGTCGGCGCGCGTTATTTCGGTATTGGCGCAGATACGCAATACCAACTCGATCAGATTGCGGTAAACCTGCGTGTGGTTAACGTCAGTACCGGTGAGATCCTTTCTTCGGTCAACACCAGTAAAACCATCCTGTCTTATGAAGTGCAGGCAGGGGTATTCCGTTTCATTGACTACCAACGACTTCTGGAAGGGGAAATTGGTTATACCTCTAACGAACCGGTCATGCTTTGCCTGATGTCAGCCATTGAAACTGGCGTTATCTTCCTGATAAATGACGGTATCGATCGCGGCTTGTGGGATTTGCAGGATAAGAAACAAGTTGATAACGACATTCTGGTCAAATACCGTCATATGTCGGTACCTCCAGAGTCCTGATACTAAAGAGAGAATAAAAAGCGTGAGGGAAGCCTCACGCTTTTTTTATTTACTGGTCAGTGTGGATGAAGCCGGGTTTTCGCGACGTGATGCCAGCCACAGACCACTGTTTTTCATCGCATAGCCAAACACCAGTCCCAGCCCCAGAGAAGGTAGAACCAACTGCCAGTCTCCCTGCCCTGCAAATGTTGCACATGCCCCTATAAATGTGCCCGGGACAAATGAAAGCAGCCATTGCTTTGCCTGGATACACATCATAAATGCGACAATTCCCGTTATGACATAGCCAAGGATGTCCATATGCGGGGCAAGCGCGCTACCATTAATAATCACCAACGCCCACACTACACCGCTTAGCAGCGTACACGCCGAGATCCACAGCCCTTTCAGTCCACCTTGTGGGCAGGCAAAATAGGCTGTACAGCCCAGGAAGCCAGCCCAACTGAGCAAACCAAGAGAAACGGCTACCCATCCCCAGAGTCCGGAGAGAATGCCCGTTGTGATTGCAATAGAGAGAAGTATGTTCATGCCGCGCATCTTAGCAGAAAAACGGCATAGTAATGAGATCGTGCACACAATTTATGCAATGTAATTAGTTAAGTTGCAGTATATAGTGATTCAGATCACACTTACTCGTCTGTATCTTCCTGCAATTCGTCCCACATTGCGCTAATGGCATCGCGCGTCAGCGGCGCCATAGTTCGCCAGAAAGCGGTATTCGCATGCGCCTCAACTTTACCAAGGAACGTGTCGCACCAGGGAAGCAGGTAGTCAACAAACAAGGTTTCCAGTGCTTCACTCTCATCTTCTGCGGACTGGTCTTCAAGCCAGGATGCCGCCAGCAACAAAGTACCAATATGATCGGCTGGTGTATCCGCCAGCGGCATTCCACGCGCAGACAGGAATGCACGAACATCCGCTTCCTTCGCCCCGTCTACCCAGGCGCTACGATAAGGCGGCACTGAACACTCTTTCCCGACAAACAGCGCGTTGTAATCTGCAGCAAGCTGGGGCATATCACAGCTTTTCTGCAAACGGGCCAACAGCTCATCCTGTTCCAGTGGCCAGTTAGCAGACAGTTTACCTTCGCTAATCAGGGTAAACAGGGGAACCAGTAAAGGGTCCTGCGGTTGGCGGTAAAACAGCGAGCCCAGTACACGGCACAGGATAGAAAACTCGTTCATTGATATATTCCAGTTAGTAACAATTAAAGTTCAGCAAATTCCGCGATAGGCTCCATGCCCCGCGATTCCAGAAACGACAGCAAGCGTTTTGGTGAAACGTTCAGAATTCGGTCTTCCGGGAAGCCCACATCATCCAGAATCTTACGGCATTCACCGAACTCTCCCAACGTAAATGCGGTATGGGAATCTGAACCCAGCGCCACCCAGCCACCTGCATCACGAACTGCAGCAGCCACGGCGCGACAGTTATCTTCACTGCCCTTACGCGAATGCAAAAACGAGGAATTATTGATTTCCAGCGCGACCTGATATTTTGCCGCTGCCTGTGCAATTGCGGTGATATCGACGGGATATTTGGGATTTCCAGGATGGCTGATAATATGCACATTGCCATTCGCCATCGTGGCGATCATCGCCTGAGTATTGGTCTCTTTATTGTGAGGGGCAAAAACCGGCTCATGGAAGCCTGCAATAATCAGATCGAGTGAGTCAAACATCGGCCCTGAACAGTCGATCTCCCCTTCAATATTCTTAATGTTTGCTTCTATCCCGCGCAGGATCCCCACGCCGTTCACCACGCGCGGCCAAATACGCATGTTAATAAAATGCCAGTGATGCGGCGCATCCGCCATGTCCGGTCCATGATCGGTGATGGCAAACAGCTTGATACCCTTGCGATGGGCTTCAGCGATGTAATCACTCAGGGTGCTGTAGGCGTGGGTGCTGGCAACGGTATGCATATGCAGGTCAACGGGATACATAACTCTCTCCTGTAGTCGTTTTCCGTCAAGGATAGCAGGTATCGCCGCCATTAATACCCTAAATAATTCGGGTTGCATTGAGTCGAAACCCGGCGCAGGCCGGGTTGGCATTGATATCAGTAACCCCGAACGCGATCGACCTGACCGGTAACCGCTTTGCCACTTTCCAGGCTCAGGATTGTACGAGAAATATAATCCACCGCTTCCGCCGGGCGCGTTACCGCAGCAATGTGCGGCGTCATCGCCACACGCGGGTGTTTCCACAATGGGTTATCTTCCGGTAGCGGTTCTCGGCTATAGACATCCAGCATCGCACCTTTCAGTTTTCCGCTATCCAACAATGCCAGAAGATCGTCTTCATTGAGATGAACACCACGCGCCAGGTTCAGCACATAGGCTCCATCCTGTAATTGATTCAATAGTCCGGCATTAATAATACCTACCGTTTCTGCCGTATTGGGCAGAAGATTAATCAGCACACGCGTCTGGCTTAAAAACGCACTCAACTCTTCGGTGCCCGCAAAACTTTCCACACCAGGCCAGGATTTACGGGTACGGCTCCAACAGCGTAACGGGAAACCCCATGCCTGCAGGCTCTCTGCCACTTTAGCCCCTAATACACCGGCCCCCATGATTCCGATGGTAAATTCATCACGGGTATACTCTTGCAACGGCTGCCACTTCGCCTGGGATTTTAATGCCTGATAGTCATCAAAACGGCGGAACCAGTGCAACACCTGACTCACCGCATACTCCTGCATTTGCAGACCCATACCGGTATCTTCCAGACGGAAAAGTGGAATCGAGGTATCCAGCATCTCCGGGTGTGCTTTTAGCTTACTGAGGATGGAGTCCACTCCGGCTCCCAATGCAAAGACGGCTTTCAACTTTCGTCCTGCCAGCATTTCAACCGGCGGATGCCAGACCAGCGCATAGTCGGCATGGGCATTATCACCCGCTTTCCACTCGCGAACGTTAGCGCCAGGGATGGCTTTCGTCAGCGCCTTTACCCACCAGGCCGTATCAAATGTAGGGTGATAGAAAATTATTTCCATATTGTCTCCTGAACATTGTTATGCGGAACATTCTCGCACTTATTATCATCATTTTCCGAGGGAACATCAGATTAGCAAATTTCAGGGTGCTGGCAAAAAAAACAATTCCCGCTCATTTAAACCCCATGTTGCTTGAAGTTTGTGTAAATGCACGTTTTTTTGAAAAAGTAGATTGACGCCGGGGCGGTATTTCCCCTACATTAGCGCCCGTTCCAGCAGTACAGGAACAACAATATGGTGAGGTGTCCGAGTGGCTGA
>NZ_SZXJ01000085.1 GCF_005281345.1 Citrobacter sp. wls619 | reverse complement strand
GTCATCCGATGAAGTCCTAAGAGCCCGCACGGCGCAAGCCCTGCGGGCTTTTTTGTGCCTGCAATTTGTCCAGCGAAGTCCGAAGAGAACTAATTAAATCCGAACCTTTTAGGCCCATTGATAGGCCCAACGAAAAGCTCTATTGTTTTCGTTGGGCCTAAACGCATGGAGACTCCCCATGGCAAGAAAAACCAAGCCGTTAACCGATACGGAAATCAAAGCCGCCAAACCTAAAGATGCCGATTACCAGCTGTATGATGGTGACGGGCTTACTCTGTTAATCAAGGCCAGCGGTAGTAAGCTCTGGCAGTTCCGTTACTATCGCCCTCTGACCAAGCAGCGAACCAAACAGAGCTTCGGTGCCTACCCTGCGGTTTCACTTTCTGATGCGCGTAAACTAAGAGCTGAATCTCGAGTTTTATTAGCAAAAGACATTGATCCTCAGGAGCATCAGAAAGAACAGGTGAGGAATTCTCAAGAGGCCAAAACCAATACCTTCTTGTTAGTAGCCGAGCGTTGGTGGAATGTGAAGAAAACCAGCGTAACAGAGGACTATGCCGACGATATCTGGCGCTCGCTTGAGAGAGATATTTTCCCGGCAATCGGTGATATCAGCGTCACTGAGATTAAGGCTCATACTCTGGTTAAAGCAGTTCAGCCGGTTCAGGCCAGAGGTGCATTAGAGACTGTTCGCCGCCTTTGTCAGCGTATTAACGAAGTCATGATTTATGCGCAGAACACAGGCTTGATTGATGCAGTTCCCAGCGTAAACATCGGGAAAGCGTTCGAGAAACCGCAAAAGAAAAACATGCCTAGTATCCGCCCGGATCAACTTCCACAACTAATGCAGACTATGCGCACGGCAAGTATCAGCCTGTCCACACGATGCCTGTTCATGTGGCAGCTTCTCACCATTACCCGCCCTGCCGAAGCCGCTGAAGCTCGATGGGATGAGATCGATTTTGATGCTAGCGAATGGAAAATTCCTGCTGCTCGAATGAAGATGAACCGGGACCATACGGTTCCATTATCTGATGGAGCTCTCGCTATTCTGGAAATGATGAAGTCTCTCAGTGGTGGCCGAGAATTTATTTTTCCCAGCCGCATCAAACCAACCCAGCCGATGAACAGCCAAACAGTGAATGCAGCACTCAAGCGTGCTGGCTTAGGAGGCGTTCTCGTTTCACACGGCTTACGTTCTATCGCCAGTACGGCACTCAATGAGGAAGGATTTCCACCTGATGTCATTGAAGCAGCACTTGCTCATGTAGACAAAAATGAGGTACGTCGCGCTTATAACCGCAGCGATTACCTTGAGCAAAGACGTCCAATGATGCAGTGGTGGGCTGATTTCGTAAACAAAGCAGACAGCGGGAGCATTATTACAAACGGGAAAAGAGAGTTAAAACTTGTAGTCTGAGCTTCTAGCTAGATCGGTTTCATTGGTGAGTTTTACAGGTAAAAGTGCATTGGCTCAAGCCAGATAGTCACAACCAACTGCGCTAAACCGCGAATGTGGCTGTTATGCAGAGCCGCAAAAGGAAGCATTTCCTGCCGCGACTGAGCCGGAAGCTGACGCAGAACTTCATGCTGGATAGTGACCTGTAAAACTGTGCAGAAGCGTAGCTCATGATAAAAAACTTATCCATCTGCAACGCATTAATGGTTTCAAGTTCATTGTAGGTAAACCCCAATGATTCACAGTGGCGTATATCTGCTTTCATTCATGAACAGGCCTGTGAAAGTTTCAGGCCTTTATTCAGCACTAGTATACAGAAACTATTGGCTTGGATGTATTAGCTCAAATTTAAGATTCCAGTGTTAACTTGGCTTTCATCGATAACTCTTTAAAAGAGTTACACAATGCTAATAACGCTGCAAGTTATTGCTGCTCTCTCCAGTCCTTATTGTATAACAATTCATTATCGCTCAATTTAAGCACAGTGTGAGTACGCAATAATCTCTCTGCCATCTCCCCAAATTTTGGCGCTTCATCAAATGCAAGGAATATCTGCTTACGTTTCACGGATGCTAATATTCGAATTATATTTCTTGTCGCTAGCACCTCAATATTCTTGTAGAGTACCGAGTCATGGATTATGAATGGTAGATGAGTGAGTGAAAGCATGGCGAGATCAAAGCCAACTAAACCAGCGTAAGCCTTCCCGGTACCAGTATCTTCAGGAGAGATAAAACTAAATGAACTTGCACTTTTTATTCTAAGTTGCGACGCATTTCTCTTCGGTCCATAAACAACTTTATTGAAGCTTTTTAGTTTTTTATTTAGTGAAGTCTCAATATCAAGAAAAATACTGACGTAGATATCTTCCAGACGTTTTTTTGATAAAGATACATCTATCTTAATAGCTTCTTTTTTATCATAAAACTTGTTCTCTTCAGAGGCTTTGTCCACAAATTCTTTTAGCTCAAAAACTCGAGCAAACAAGTCATCAGGTGTTCCTTTGGAGGCTAAACTGGTACGTATATTGTCCTCTAAATTGCTAATTTCAACATTGAGGTTTGATATCTGCTCAGAATATAAAACAAGATCTTTCCTAAGCTCTCTCTGAACTGTTTTACTAATATTTTGGTGAAAAGACTCAACCTGTTCGAGTCGTTTAGCATCAACATTGGGGAAAAATTCCTGCACCAGAGCAATATTAGCGCTTAATCTCGGTGTTATCCCTAAGAGATCTCGCTCAATACGGTCTTTTTTTGTCAGTATTTCGTTTCGTTGGTTAGCCAGATCATTTTTCTGCTGTTGCAATTTACGCAGACTCTCATCGAAAAGTGCTTCATAAGCACTAAGAGCCCCCGTAAATCCCTGCTTTAAAGCTTCAATGGTATTCATCTTACTAGCAATAATATTTTGATTGGCCTTGTATTGAGTTTTATTTATCTTAGGGATTATTTCCTCACTCATCGACTTGGAAATTATTTTTTTTCTTTCATTATGCGCATCCAGAATAGACTTCTCTTCAGCTATATCATCTGAACGTTCAAAAAGATCGATAAGTCGACCGATAGCAACTCCTGCGGCTTCTTTTGCATCAGCAAAAAATGGCTGTTCTGGGTCCAAAGCACCTTTATTCCAGATTCGACTAAAAGGGCTCACCAGTGAACGAAAAGTATTTCTTAAATGTTCTAAACCATATAATTCTTTAAGTTTAGTTGTATATTCCTCAATACTTATTTCACCTGTAACTTGATAGTCTTTAGTACAAATATGAATAATACTAGATTCATTAGTTGAACGACTAAAAAAATACTTCGTTCCATTAAAATTAAATTCAAAAATATAGGTATGGTGTCCCATTGACTTGATAACACCAGCCTTATCTTCCAGCAGTGACGTTCCTCCCATAGCAAAATCAATTATCATTAACGCAGAAGATTTACCAATGGAATTTTTGGCATCATCATCACCAAGAATTACATTCATTCCCTCACAAAAAGATATTTCACCACGATTTAATAATGAACAGATTATTTTAGTCAGCATAATTTATCGTTCCAGTCGAGATATCAAAATCAATCAAACCTAAAACATAAAGGATGTCTAAAGCATGTAGTAGCTCTGAAACATCCTGGAATCTCCCCTCAGTTCTAACTAACAAATCAGATAATATCTCGTTTTTTTCTTCATTCTCTAAAATCACACGCATTTTGAAAATGGTGGACTCTTCAAGAGTTGTAAACTTAGTTGGAATTAGCATCGAACACCTCACAATTTTGAACAAAAAAAGAAGCAAGGATTTGAGATGCTAAAAGAGATTTTCCTGATCTTGAACATATCCATTTTGAGATATAGTTGAAAATAAGATCTTTGTTTTCGGGGTGCTGCCTTTCCATAAGTAGATAATAAGAATTTATTTGATTTTGTAAAATACGTATTGCCGCCTGATCCCGCTGCTCGATAAGACGAATATGGTTTCTGATTGGGACAAAAAAATCGATAACGTTTTTTCGAATCTCTCTCTTTTGTAAAGGACTGATACCGGTCTTAAGCTTTTCGTTAAGTGAACTAACATCGAGTTTAGTCTCAGACAGGTCCCCATAACTTCCGTCATCACTCGCAATAAGATCCAATATCTCTTTAACCTCATCCTGAAGGACATACTGGGATGCGGTAAGTCTTGCCTGCGTCTCGCTAAGATAGCCATCTTTAATGTGACGGAGCCTAGAGTACTCTTCAATTTTAAAATCTTTGTCATACTTTGTGTGGCATGTTGGGCACAGTAGAATCACGTTATCAAGAGCATTAATATCATCTGGGGCTGGATATTGTTCCAAAGCTTTTGCTTGTGCTGGATTCGGGTTTAAAGGATAAATGTGAGCAATCTCATAACCGATAGTTGGATGTTTAGAGTTTGCCTTTTTAAACATCATGGATAGTGTGCAGAGCGGACAACATCCCCCCGTTTCCCCATACAAAATGCTATGCTCGTTAGCATGGTACTTGATCCTTGCATTGGCCATTTCCTAAATCCCGTCCGATTTATTTAGATGTCCTTACCGTCATCTACGTTCAAATAAGTGCAACGAGAGAATGAGTCTCGCGCCACCGAAGACTTACAACTCAGCGATCCAGTATCAATACAGACTATTGATAACTCACTGAGTTTACTTCTAATCTCTTAACAATAAAAATAAAGATCCCAGAATTTGTAACCCAGTGCAAGAACAAAATCAGAACAGATCCTCCCCAGAGAGACGACTTACAATCGATATGAGCATTCCGAGCATATGCTACATTTTAAGTGCATGGGGTGATCCGTGGTGATTCAATAGACTTCTTGTAACGGCCTGCATCGATGGGTGGTCTGTCTGGTGGTATTTTTAGCTTATCAGTCACGGCGATCCCAGTCAGAGGGCCGATAGGGCAGACGAGACTCGACTGGCGTTCTTTGACACTGGCCTAAATGATGCGGAAATTACTCCGGGCCGTATCAACTTCCTGCTTTCTGATACCTTTACCGCCCGTACAGGCGGAGTATGTGCAGAATACGGCTGATATCGTCGATAGCTTTCCGCAACTGCGCCTGTGCAGAGGGAAGCAGTTCTTCTGGCCGATTTCCCCGTCTGTTGTTCGCGAACCGACTGCTTCTGAATATCCAACTGAGCAATCGCCTATTTTTCCTGAATTTTCAGAGATCTAGTATCGAGCGGCGCCACGGCTTGCCCGGCTTTTACATAATTACTTGCATCAACAACCAGTGAGTTGGGTGATTCTATAAATACAGAGGGAGCAAAAAATTCAGTCTGTGAAGCGGATTGTTGTTCAAGCAGTCGGGCTTTCTGAATATGATCCCCGCCTACTTCCGTGCATATTGAGTGTGGTTGCACCCCGCATGATGGTGATGGTGATGGTGATGGTGGAAGATAATCTCATGCCAGGACCTGTACAAGAGCTTGTTGCCATGCAAGCCAAAGCGCTCACTACTCACTTTAAATTATATTCTCACTGGCTGGGTTGAAAGCGATACGTGAGCAGAACAGTTAATAATTTTCTATAAGAATCCATTAGCCTAAGCACTGTAAAACAACCTAAATCACGAGTCCTAAGGGATATCAATATCCGCTTCTGGCACGAACTGAACAGAAGGTCCGCTCCGAACCAATAGAAAATTAAGTTACTCAGGCCGTTAGAATCATTGTGGTGACATCACTCGTAGAAACTTTTATTACTCAGAGTGGAAGCGGCCACAGGTCCCCCACCGTTTGAACAAATCGAAATTGACTAAATAGCAGACAGATTCATACGTAATTTACTCTTTAGTTATACCCTCAAACTTAAGTGCTTCTTCATAAATTCTATCAAAACCAAAATGCCATGGCTGTATCATGGGATATTTAAATAAAAGTTCAATGTAATACTTAATCTTAGTATAATTATCTTTTTTTATAGTTTTATGTCGCAGATACAAACTTCTTGCCGATATACGAAAACCAAAATCATTAAGCTTAAATTTTATTTTTTCTGATATCGTACCGCCATTATTCTCAGAATAATAAATTGCTTCCTCTGGTTCCTCCCACCTAGATAATTCAATATAAAATGCCCCAAACCTTCCCAGCCAACTCCCTTGTGTACCATCAAACATTCGCTTGTGAAAAAAATACTTATTTATTTTTTCAAGCAACAACTTAGCACTTTCCACCAAGGTGCTTTTATTACATGGGAAACTCACAAAAGTATTTTCTTTCTCTTCTAAAAAATATGTATCAACATACCTCTTATAATAATTTGATATATCCTTGCGTTCTGCGAACGATGTTTTTGAATCAAAAACTGGCAAATTAATCACATGATTATCATTGAAATGCATTAATATCGATTGTGATCTTTGCAGCATTTTAAACTCAAAAAGTAAACCTGCACGAATGAACTGCAGTGACACTTCCGGATCTAATTTCTTTGCAAAAACATCATCTTTAAATGTATATTTTGAGCATGAGATAACACCGATACTAACCAGTTCTCGATAAAAATCAAGAGGGGCATCAGGATACTCTAGTGCATAGCAACACTCGGTAAGTTGATATCTGATAAAATACGGCATTGTGGTTAATGCTAAAACCTTATCATTAATTAATTCACCCGCTATTCGTTCTAGAAAAATTTTTCCTACACCATTAATATCTGCAATATTGCAAAGTATAGACAGGCTCACTTTCTGAGTCGATTCAAAAACTTTCACCCAGCTTGTTTCTCTATTAGGATTTCCGTTTATAGAGCCCCTCTCAGCGTCAATCATTTCCGAAACACATTTATTATCAAAAGATAAATAAATCTCAAGATAAGCCAGCAAATAATGTTTGGCTATCTCTGCCTGCTTTCCAAACATTCTCGCTTCCAATAGCTTTCTGTCGATAGCGTCATGAATACGGGGATACCACAACTGTGCAGCAGGCTCACAGCTTATGAAGCCCATCATAACTTGGTTGAAGTGGAGATAATCAATAGCGTCAAACGCGGCCCTTTGCATAGCATTTATTGATGGCATAGTCTAGTGTCAAAATAAGTTTTAATTTTAATGTCATTTTAGACACTGCTGACCTTCATTACAATCCTCATCACACACCAGCGTACTGGCCAAAACGTTAACAACAGCGTTCCATTATTAACAATAACTTATTAAATACATGTGGTTAAGTGAGGATAAAAATGACTATTCACTCTCAGCACCTGAAAATTCTGCGTATGTCTGCTCTTGAAACCAAGCTAGGTATCAGCCGTTCCACCATATACGACTGGCTCAACCCAAACTCGCCACGTTATGACCCTACGTTTCCAAAACAGCAACATCTGGGACGTAAGTCTGTCGGTTGGCTGGAATCAGAAATTGATTATTGGCTTTTACAACGAAAAATCGGAGTGCACTTAAGTGCTACATATCCTCTAATACAGAATGGCGTCTGAATCGATTCCGACTTGGAATCCTGCCGGTTACTACGGGAATTAACTCTTTCTTACGCAGTCTTCGTTGCGGATTTTTTCCCAACGGAGACATCGACGTCAAAAATAGAGAAAAGTTAGTATTAAGATGAACACATCCCCCCAACAGCTAAATACTGAGCACAATGATGAGTGAACCACGCCCCTAAAGCCACAATACAAACTGAAAGAAAAGTATGGTGTTCTCATTATCGAAATACAGCAACATGTCTGCATTCGCAATGAAACTTTCCATACGCTGCGCCCCCAACTCAGAAAGCTGCTGACAAACATAAATAGCCAACCAGTTCAAAAATACCGAAGTCAGGGTCGCACGCAGCGCTTCCAAGCTTATAAAGAAATTGCGAAAGATGTCTCTTCAGATGATGAGTGTGATCTATAATTTTTAATATCTCTGGGCTATGGTCAAGCTGGAGCAACGATTTATAAAACAGGAGAAGAAAGGCAAAGCAGATATATACCTGCTTTGGAAATCGCGAGGAATTTAACCTTTCGGTGGAAAACCATCCTTTCCATGGGAATCCTTATCGCGGATTTGTCCATTTGGTCGGTAAATAACCAGTTCGCTTTCCTAGTTACTGGCAATCGTACGACCAGCGTTAATTGCTTCCTGTTGCGTACGGTGCATTGAAGTCACACGTTCGTTTCCTTCGCCACGCACAGCCCATTTTCCGTTGTGTGGTACTCCCATCTGTATTACCTGCCGAGTGATAACTCCATATGGTGCTAGTGGAGAGTATAAGCACTACATATTGCGTTTCGTTTGCATCCGATCACATTACTGAAACTATGTGGTATTGTGCCTACTACCTCACGTAACTAAGCATAACCGCTAGGAATTAATACTGGCTATATCACATGAGCTTTCTCGTGAGCTGTACATTTCCGTTCGCTCTTTTGCCAAGTAACAGATCCATGCATTTGCGTCAGCCTCTGCTCCCCACAAGGACTAAGCATCATCAACAGCATAAGCTTTATGTACAGCTTCTCCTCCTTACAGGATTCACCATTTTGGGGATCTGTTAAAGAGCACGTGATTTTCGGTTCCCTTACAAACACCGGAAAACATTATCCGATTTCCCGGTTATTTGAAGTATCCACCATTTTGCCGAGTGATAGGCACAAGGCCGAGTTAAATAACCAAGCCCCGATTTGATCGTTGCAGTGCTTTAAGTAGATCCTCAGACATAGCGGACAATCGTGGCTCTGTGTCCAGCGACTTCAGACGGTCAATAACACTTGTAATTGGACCGAGTAGGGGCTCGATATTATCTGCTCTCAGAGATCGGTAGTTTTTTATTACTGAGTTCCATGCATATCCCCTTAGTCCATAAAGAAGATTAACAAATCCGTCATTACTTAGGGTCGCTTGAGTGATCCAGACGGAGACCTGGTCGTTTGAATCAATATCACGCCAAGAATACAAATAGCCGCACAGATCTTGCTGACTGAAGATAGCATTCAGCATATCCTTTGAACTCATGCGAATCGCCAGAGCTTCCCGCAGGCCTTCCACCTCAGTTCCGGACAAAAACTGCTCTTCTTTCTCCCATGGACGATTGCCCCTGATCCCGTGAGCCCATAGTAGATCACGCATACATTGCGCCAGCCAGCCTCTCGCGTCTCCCTCAAGAAATAGCTTTCTGAGTAACCAAAGACCTCTTTGACGGTGCAGTGAAAGTATCCTAATAAGGAGATTGCAGACTTCCTGCAACCCAGTAGCATTACCGGAGTCATATCTGCCTTTGGCTCTTAGTAACTCGTTGACCTGATCACTGAAGTTAAAGAAGAACCATAAAAGTCCCTCACACTGTTTAAAGCTCAGAGTAGCGGTTCTACGAGCCGTCAATCGACTGAGAATGTGGTCATACCAAGTAACTTGAGTGAGGCTAATCTCTCGGATGCTACTTAATAGCTCAAACGCAAGTATTTCCCACTCCTCCGGGATACCGAACCTGAACAGTAATTCATCCAGCATATGCGGAGGTAGAACATTTTGCGGGGCCGAAAACGCAAAATAGTAGCGCCAGTAAGCTGTGCTGCCGAGGCGTTTGTGATTTAGCCGTGATTCATTGCTCACTTCTGCATCTCGGTTGAAGAGATATGTTTCATCGGCCAGCTCAACAATCCCGGGCACCCAGCTTCCAAGCTCATCCAGCGAACCTGGTTCCGGAGAAACATATTGAGCAAGGTTGTTTTTAAGCTCTTCTTTCAACCTATTTTGTTCTGCATCTGTAAAACTGAGCTCACCAGAAACACTGACGAAATACTTTGTAAGGTATTTTTCTATCCAATCATACAGCCCCGGGTTCGTCACTCGAACAAGTTGTAGAAGGCACAAATCCGGGAAGTATACATAGTCCCTGATATCGGCATAGCGGAACGCTAAGGCACTGAGTACAAGGCTGACTTCTCGTGGCGTTGTGAGCTCCTGACCATAGATCAATGCGGCTTTATGTAAATCGGCATGTTCGGCCTCACTTGGTATATCGTTGTTTATCTGTTCGTACAACTCAAGCGTACCTCGTAGCAACTCTCGCTGTAGGTCGAAAGACTCGTGATGTGGTAGTGAGAAAGATAATGGGATTATTTTCTGCAGAAACAGGCGTCCGTCAGATACCTTGAGCTCCTGCTCAACGGCATGGGACAGAACGCCTGGGTCATAACATAGGATATAGTGGAAACCGGAAAAATCAGCCACAGCCTTTACCATACGTAGTACGTCTACGGCCTGTGCGGGCTCCAGCCTGTCAAGATCGTCAATGATGACAATAAAACGGAGGCCTGATTTTGAAATACCATCTTCAATACGTCGCCTCAACTGCTCTGTCGTATCCCTGTGTACCGATAGGTCAAGTTTTGATACAGTTTCCATACCATGGGAAATAATACCTAGTCCAGGGATGAAATTACCGCCAAACTCTGCCAACGGGGCGAGACGGCCAGATGCCTGTTGGGTATAGTCGAGCAAAGATTTCGCTAGGGGCGAGGCTGGAATTTTCCGCACCCATTGTAATTTTTTTCTCAGTGCAGAATAAGAACGAGAATCTAGTTCATCCAATATTGCCGCGACAGGTAACAACAGAGAGTGTGTCATCGGGGTGCCGGGTGGGCTGAGCCACGGGGAAACAGGCAGAATGTGTGTATCCTCATCATGCTCCGCGTCCAGATGTTTCAGCAGAAGATTCAGAAGGCTGGTTTTTCCAGATCCCCATTTCCCCTCAATGCCAATCACCGTACCGGACGTCTTCTCCAGAGCCAATAGTCGACGAGCAAGGCCCCCAGCCAGTTCATCATAGCCATATCGATCCTCCCCGGCTTCCATGACAGGGTTTTCATTTCCGATAGGGTTGGTCATGTTGAGATCTCCATTCAGACAACGCCGAATTCCAGGCGCGGCTTCTAGTTAGCCTTGATTACAACAGTTATTGACAGGCTCAGTTGTTTATCCCATATACGTCATATCCAGCCTAAATAAGTACAGAGCAACAGTACCAATAAGCACATATCCGCTGTTTATGTGCCGCGCTAACTTTGCTAATTATTCGATAGTGCCGCAGTGCTTTCCCATACAGGACAGATGAATTACTCATAGTTAAGATACCATAGATATTACAGTACCATAACGCCTATCCAGTTCTGTACACCGACGGATTTCAGTCGGACTGATCACCCGTATACGCTCCTACCCTATGCTCACTCATAGCTCAGATCCGCTTATCGCAGTATTACAACCAAAATCCTGCATGCCCGCTCCGATCAGAACGTGTTCGGTTAATTAACATCATTTCAACGTTCATTAATACTGGCTACATCCCATTGAGCGCTCTCGTGAGCTGTATGCTTTCGTTCGCTGTTTCGCAAGATAGCTTAACCGAAATACGAGTCGCTTATAATGCTCTGAGTAATCACTGGCATTTATGTCCAACACATAAACTGGATTATCGGGAAACTCGACCAACGGCCTGTATTCATCATAGTCACGTAAATCTAATGCACTCATCCATGCGCCCTGTATCATCCTCCAGAGGCTTTGAGGATTCTCTGCACTCCCTAACCCACGAAAGAGATCTTTATTCAAAAATAAAACAACATGGTAGTGAGGATAAACAGCAGTATCTATTTCTCTCACCCAGAAGTAACGTAAACGACAAGGATGTGCTCGTTTACCTGACTGCTTAAGTCTGTATTGATAATGCGCTATTTTCGCTTTAAGAGAGCTTATAAAGCGACTTAGCAGATCACCTGATATATTAGGGGTGCAGCGAACTGAATCATGTGTAATCCATTCAGGAGATAAACGCAGGTCAATTCGTATTGCTAATGTCCTTGGGTATTCATTCTGTGCTGACTGCAGTACATCCCCCAACCGCTGTAGATAGTGTTGATTAAAAGGAGCCTGACGTAAATCAAGATATTCAAGGGGGAACATATAATACATCCTTTGTTGCATATGCAATTGTTAATGAGTTTATTGAAATGATTACTACAGATAATCAACCTGAATAGTTCTTAGTGAGAATATCCAGGTATAATTTATCAACAGACGATATCCAGCCATCACTGTCCGTGTAAGTACAGGAAAGTGCTTAATAACTAAAATACGTTTAATTATAAAATAACATCTGCCTTCCATTGTTGTGGTGATTGTAATTAATCAATATCGCTGTGTATGTAGCAGGCAACAGCAATTACTATACCAACTAGATATAAACATAAACATTTCGTTCTTGTAGTAATGCACAGTATTCACATGTCATGGCTGTGTATTACTTATCTGCTCACCAATGCATGTCGATACATGAATATATATCTCCTGTAGCTATGCATTGTATGTACAGATGCATGATAATCTATACAGATACACTGCTGTATATAATACTATTACCGACACCAAACACTATGAATTATCTATCACTCTCTTCTCTATATAGCAACATCAGTTTTCAATTAAATTTGAGAGGTATATTACTCTTAAGTTAAGAACTCGAAAAATAAAACAAACTCCGACTATACACCTCATGTTTCTGACTTGAATTCTTATTCAATATGGCCATCAGTTACACATTTCAACCCAAATACAAAACCAGTAGTTTCAAAGGTTATAAGATCAATAGGAAATAAACTTCATCTAACTTTCCCCTCCTTACCTTGCGATAAACTGCGATAGTCGCAATTTGTAGCAATTCAATAGTATCTGTACGCCGGATTTTTTGTAAAAACATTGTTACTAAAGTTTTTTCCTTTATACACCAGCCTTGCCCCGCTCATTGAGCAATTAATATCGATTACACCTTCACACTCAAGATTATCCATCACCTTAGTCAGCAATGTTCCTTTGCGCAGAATATTAGGTCCATTACGCCTAATATCATTATATCTCAGAGAGTTATAATCGGTTTTTGAAAACTCACGTCGGAGCCATGAAATCAACAATGCTTCATAGTAACCGCCCTCACAACCAAATAAATCAATCGCCTGTTCCATATACCATTCACATAATAGCCAAGCCCCTTCAACATACTCTTTTCTTATTAAAGTATCCCCTTCAATAAAGTAAGAAAACAAGGCTGATAATCGTGCTACGTTGTTAGCAAGTTTTGAAGCAAAGTCACTCATGTGAGCATAGTGTTCATCTGGCCGGATACGGCATTCAATTTCATTATAGATTGTCTCCCACTCATGTTGTGCCGAAAGATCGAATGACAAACATCTCTGCTGATTAAGTACAACTGGTGTATGTGTCTCATCGATTAATGCCTTCAGGCGTAAATGGAACTGTTCAAGGAATTTCATATTCGCAGGCTGTTTTCGAATAAATCGATCCCCTTGCGTAGTTAATGTCTCATCAATAACAACAGGTAAACAACGCGCAAAAAACCCACTTCCCCGGGCTTTTTTCCCCTGACGTTTCAGATAGAGATCGAATGGCTTATTTTGCACCATGACAGATAATGTGACTCGGCCACTTTCAATGGTAAAACTTTGTGCTGTTTTGCGCTCAACACGGAAATCAACTCCATCCCACATTGAATTAATAAAACTTAAATCATTCATTACTTGTCTGTCCAGAATATTAGCCCCTTCATCAGCAATGAGTCCAACATGTGGGGAATGACTGTACATCGCAAATTGTAATGCCTCGGGAGTAACATTATTATAAATGCATTGACTGATTTTAGAGCGAACTGGTTTCTCTGCTTGTAATTCTCGTAAACGTATTGTTTCTTCTTCGACACATTGTCCTTTCATAACTTTTTTCTTAATCAATTGTAAGACACTCTTTTCTTTTATGTCCCATACCTGCTTCTCAAGCCCATAAACTTTCTCCGCCTCTTCCGACTTTTTTAACAAATGAGCATCATGCTGATAGAAAGGTCGCAGTACCATCCTGTCCACCGTCGTCTTTCTTTCACCTGAATTGGCTATAACTAATGAAAATAGTGATACTGGGGAACATACCGTTTCATTTATTTTTATATTAATAAAACTCTGGCAGGCCAGCGACATAGCACTAATCACTGATGAAGATATCAGTTCTATCGGTGCCTGTGTATGATCATGGATGTCATAAATAGTTTCACGGATTTTTTCAGGAAAAGCGTCAAGTGGAAAACGGAACATAACTTCCTCATTGGTTAAGTGCTATTGAATACAGACAATAAATCGCAACTACAATCGCAGGTCAATCGCAAAAAAAATATCGGAACGCATTAATCGGGTTAGGACAATTAATTTACAAAGCGATGTGCCAGAATCATGTAGGGTCACTTAAAAATATGAAAGATCATCAAGTTCATGTGACATATCCCCCTTCTAAAAACGTTCACAAAATAAACAAATAATATACCAGACCAACTTATAACCCTTTCAAAACTTGGCTTTTAAATATTTCATAAAACTGAATCTCGGTGTAAACCACTGTCAGCGTTTATGGCCGAAAAGACAGAAAATCGCTCAAAAAGCGAGCTTACCCTACAACCACCAGTAGACATGATCATTTCTAGTTTATTCTTACTTATATATTACCTCATTGAATAACCACACTTCTCGTTCATCAGGCCATCCTAGAGGATGGCCTGTTTCGTGTCAGAGGAATTATCAATGAAGCAACTGTCAGGATATCAAATCATTCGTCGCCATTTACGTCGCTATCCCCGGGTATTACGCCACACCCTGATTAAGGAACTGAGTCAGTTAATTACTTACGAACCCGTTATAGGCATTATGGGGAAAACAGGTGCGGGTAAATCGTCGCTCTGTAATGCCCTGTTCCGCAGTGAAGTCTGCGCGGTCAATGCTATCGAAGCCTGTACCCGTGAACCACAGCATGTGCGTCTGCAATTCGGCCAGCACTATCTCACGCTGGTAGACCTTCCTGGTGTGGGTGAAAGCCAGAACCGGGATAGTGAATATCGTGAGCTATATAAAGAGCAGTTACCAAAGCTTGATATGGTGCTGTGGGTGCTAAAAGCCGATGACAGGGCCTTCTCGATAGAAGAGCAGTTTTATCAGGCAATCCTGGCGCAGTGCGGTAGCACCATGCCACCGGTACTCTGGATACTGAATCAGGTTGATAAGGTGGAGCCATCCGAACTATGGAACCGGCATTCCGCGACGCCATCTCCCGACCAGTTTGAGAATATCAAACGTAAGCAGTGGGCCGTTGCCAGCCAGCTACATATAGAGGAAAAGGACATCATTCCGGTTTCCGTAAAAGGGCGTTATCACCTGGCCCGTGTTGTGGAGCAGATGATAAACCGCCTCCCAAAGCAGGCACGCAGCCCGCTGCTGCCTCATCTGCATCAGTCTTACCACTCCACTCCCGTAAGGGAAACCGCCAGCAGCAGCTTTGGCGACGCCGTTGTCGATACCCTTGACCAGGTCATTGAGAGTGCACCATTACCGCTGATAGCCCGTAAAGCTCTTCAGGCTGTTACGCATACTGTTGCCCATGTGGCCCGCAGCGTCTGGTCCTTCTTTTTCGATTAGTTTTTCACGTCTGACGATAAAGCATTTTGCTTCTACATGATCGATTTTGTCGATCGTTCCGATCTGCTTTATTCATTATCCCTTCACTCACTCGGGTTATAAAATCGAGCTGAAATGCTGCTATCTGATTGAAATAAAACAGATATGGATATGCACATCCAAAACACTATAAGGAGATGACATGCCACTGGTTTTGTTATGGATTTTTCTGGCCGTCGTGCTGGGTTTTCTGGCTAAGGGGGCCGGAAGGTCATTCTGGGGATGGTTCATTCTCGCGATGATAATCGACCCGATTCTTGCCGGGTTGCTCTTCTTTCTCATTGTCAGAGACTGAGGTTCCCGATGGCATTCCCGCACCGGCTGGCACGGAAAATCTTCCGCTGCTTCATCATCAACGTTCTGCTCACGATATTCATCGTGTTCGCAATGATTTCCCTCGTCGACACCTTTGGTGTGTAAGGAGTTTTAAATGAAAAAAGTTATCGTGCTTTCCGCATTACTGATGTCTTCAGCCGCTTTTGGATTCGGTAGTACTGAGAAATGGACATCAGGCTGGGGACAGGGAGTATCGGAGTTTATCGTGCTGGGTAAGGGGCAGTCCTCGCTTTATCTGTCCTGCGAAGATAGTGCCTCCCGTGCTGCCACCGTGATATTCACCGATATTCATGGCAATCAGGTTAGCAGCGATACGGAAAAACAGCTGGAAGTGAAAATCGACAACAACGAAAAAGTGGAGATGGGAGACAGTGAATCACATGTTGGTTCAGACAATTTTGGCTTTGGCTGGAACCAACTGCGTAAAGGCAAAAAAGTGATTGTTTCAGGGGATGGTGTGAAGGCTGCTGTCTTTACGTTGCAGGGTGCCTCTGGAGTCATTCCTGAATTCGGGACGAATGGCTGTATTTCTGGATTTGCTGCTCCATAACCCCCCACATTATCGACAAATTCATCCTCCCGAATAAATCTCCCGAATAATAAGGAAATCAATTATGACCGACATCACCACGCTTGGGGCTCGGCTGAACACGAAGACGCTGAATTTTGTTTTACTCTCATTCGTCACTTTCGGTATCTATCCACTGATGTGGCTTTATCGTAAACAGAACATCATCATCGACACCACGAAGGTTTCGTTTTCCTCTGACCTTTACGTGCTGTGGATAGCCATCTGCTACGGTATTTCACGCCAGTTGAGCGTCATGGGCACCACCGATCAGGAACTCTATGGCTATGACCCGACTATGGATGCCATTGCCATGCTCGGTGGTGTGTTGTCCATTGCCAGCGCTGTGATGTACATCATCTGGGCCTTTAAAGCACGCACGGCTCTGCAGGGCTATGTGCTGAATACCTTTAAGTTTGAGCTGAAGATGAATATCTTCTATCTCATCATCTTCAACGTGTTTTATATCACCTACTGCATCAATGCGATGCCGGAGGCTTTAGCTAAACACAAAATTATACAAAGTGGATTAACTATAACTCGGCTATCTGACGATACAACCATAACGAGAGAGAATACCTCTTTCAGCACAGAAATGAAGGAATGATGTATCGGACTTCATTGTAGGCCTGTTCTCTTCTGATACTATCTCTCTTCCTGAAACCCTGCTCGAATGAGTAGGGTTTCCTTATTTTCCCCGCCAGAACGATGAATTGAAACCAGTTACTTTAGCCAGAGGAGCCTAATTTAGAGGGGGGCCAAAGTTTGCATGTTTAAGCGTTGTAATAATGACCTCAGTATAGGCGTAGTAATATCAGGTATTCTATAGCATTACTTTTTAGAGGCTCTGTAGCGCAAACCATCAATGAGCAGTGCCACTAACTTACGCGTAATAGATGGGTCTTCATCGCGAGATGACATACACAGGCTGGCTACTGCACGTAACAAATCGCCAGGTGTAGCACTTGCGCTGATTTCGCCAGATTCAATTGCGGCATTCAGTAATTTTTGCAGTGCCGGTTCAAATCTACTGTCAAAATACTCCGGTAGCGCTTCATAGGCCGGATCGCCTGAGTAAAGTGCTGCCGCCAAACCACGTTTTGCCACAATAAAGTCAACATAACGCCCCATCCATTGTTCCAGTGCTTCTGCCGGAGGATAAGCCGCAGCAAAGTCTGATGCTGTATCAGCGCAGGCATCAACCTCGCTGCGAAACACCGCCGCAATGAGATCGGAACGCTGAGGAAAATTGCGGTATATCGTCCCAACACCAACACCTGCTTTTTCAGCAATCTCTCGCATTGGAGCCTCTACTCCGGACGTCAAAAAAACATCACGAGCCGTTCGAATCAGCATTTCGGTGTTTCGTCGTCTGTCAGCTCTTTGTGGTCTTTCAGAGGGTTTTACGGCCATATGTTTCACAACCTTTTAAAAAGATGTTTGACAAACGGAACGCTGATCCGCTTATAATCGGATCAGCGTTCCGTTTAATGCTTTGATTTTATCGTATTGACAGATTTGATACCAGAGCAACAAATTTTGGGGAGAAAACGAATGAACGAAACACGTGTTGCGCTTGTGACGGGGGCAAATCAGGGGATTGGTTTTCAAATAGCAAAGGAACTGGTGAGGAAAGGGGTAACTGTTTTTCTTGGAGCTCGTGACCTGGAAAAAGGGAAGAAAGCAGCTCAGGAGATAGGTGACAAGGCACATGCTCTCCAGCTTGATGTAACTGATGAAATATCAATTGCAAATGCAGTTTCTCATATACGCCTTGCATTTGGCAGGCTGGACATCCTGGTCAACAATGCCGGAATTTCCCGTGCGGCCCAGAATCAGAGTTTTGAAGAGGTTATAAAAACGAATTTGCTCACCGAGGCACCTCTGTCAGATATTCGGGCAGTATACGAAACTAATGTATTTGGCCTCATCGCGGTCACTCAGGCAATGTTGCCGCTTCTGCGCAGAGCACCCGCAGGGCGGATCGTTATTCTGGGGAGTTCCGGAGCTTCCCTTACGCTCAACTCTGATAAAGATAACCCTCACCGTAAAATGTTTGGCAACTATTCAACCTCTAAAGTGGCTGCTCATGGTGTCATGCTGGCGTTTGCACTCGCACTTGAGGATACAAACATCAAAGTTAATGCCGCCTGTCCAGGATTCACATCCACTGCTCTCAATAATTTCCACGGGACCCGAGGAATGGAGGATGCTGCCCGTGAACCTGTTAGGCTGGCTCTGCTTGACGATGATGGTCCGACAGGAACATTCAGCGACGAAAATGGTACGGTTCCGTGGTAATGGCGGAGTTTTATCTGCCAGATGAACCTCTTTGCAAGCGGGCAGAATAGAACCAGGTCAAAGAACGACGGGCCTTAGTTAAAAACGCCTGAAAAGAAAATGACGTGAGATTTACCCCTAGAAGAATCAATAGAATAGCTGAAAAAATATTCAGGAGAAGGATATGATATCTCAAATGACTTCCCCCCCGGCCTATTCGCTGGCAGAGCGTGACCGGCGCTGGACGCTTGCTAACGATATGATGGAGCGCCTGGAACTGGATGCACTGCTCGTGTACGGCGAACATGAGGATGCGGGCCCAGCCCCATTCAACTTCGATACGTGGTTTACTAATGATCGTGCAGGTACAACAGTACTAATGTGCCGTGGAGAACTTCCAGTTTCATTTGTCCCCATGCCACTATACCTGCTGGACAGGCTTGAAACTGAGCGGCGTGGGGGACACCTCTGGATACCCGTAAGCAACATCCTGGTTGGACGTGATGCAAAAACATTGGCAGAGTTTTTACAAAAAAATAGGCCCGAAATCTCCAGGATTGGAGTGATTGGGCTCGCTCCCTATATGCCATGGCACCCGGAAGGGGTTATTCCTTATGGCTTCGTCAAAACACTGAACGAACTTTTTCCTGAAATAACACTTGTACCAGTAGGTGAAGTTTTCGAAGAAATTTGTTTCAGACTCAGTGCTGAACAAATAAAGGTTATCAGGCACTCAGCAACAATTGGTGATGCCATGGTTGATGCAATGGTCAACGTGTGTCGTCCTGGGACATTCGAATCTGAATTATACGCTGCGGGAACTCATGCAGCATTGCTTCACGGCACTACTGTACCGGGTATGCACCTTTGGAGTGGTGCCGAATTTGCAGCGTCCGGACCGCCTTCCTGGACTTATCGACCCTCAGCCGTCAGAGAGCTTAAATCCGGAGATGTGGTTATGGCAGAAGTCTTTAGCCACTACGGCATGCTCCACACTCAGCATCAGGTGACAATAGCGATAGGTGAGGTCCATGAAGATATCGAACGGGCTGCCGCGATTGCGCGTGAATGCTACCTTGCGGGGCTAAGAGTAATACGCCCTGGGGTGAAATTTCGTGATGTGGTGGAAGCAATGCTGGCACCTGCTGAGGCCTCCGGTGGGTGGGTTCGTGGCCCACAGATTCATTCACTCAATCCTTTTACCGCTATCTCAGGCGTCCCTCCAGATTGTCCGAGAGTTGATGGGCTGGAACAGTATCCTGCGCTAGCTTCCATTCCTGTTTTGCGTCCAGATATGGAGATTTGCTCCGGCATGTCATTCGCGTTTGAGCCAAGTTGTGGCTTTGGTCGTAATGTTGTGACCCTGGGAGGCACTGTAGTAGTAAGCGAAACAGGCGTGCTTGAACTTAATCCAAATACGTCACAACTCCTGCGGGTACAGGGATGAAACAGGGCATTATGATGGCGTGAATAACGTAATGAATATATCGCTATCATTTCCAAATTTTTATTATAAGGATTGTATTATGAAATCAGCAACAGGAAAGATATTAGTTACAATTACTTTTGTCGCGATGGTCGGAGGCTGTATTCCTGGTGTGATGGCGTCAGAAAAGACCAGCTTACCTGAAAGCTCTGGAATACAAAACCAGATTACGTCAGTTTATCCCGTTACATTTAAAACAGCGCATCGCTTAGTTGATCTGGAGGTGAAAGTTACAGCGCCGGTTCAAGGCGATAACCTTCCGATAATACTTATTTCTCATGGGCACGGAGCACCATGGTATCTTGGCTCCTATCGGGGGATGGCACCACTGACTGATTATTATGCTGCAAATGGATTTATTGTTATACAGCCAACTCATCAGGACTCCAGAATACTCGGTCTGGACAAAAAAGGCCCCGAAGGGGCTTTGTTCTGGAAATCAAGAATAGAGGATATGGCTTTTTGTATTGATCATCTTGATGAGCTTATTAATTCTGTTCCCAACCTTTCAACGCGGGCGAAGAAATCTGATATCGCGGCTGTCGGCTTTTCCATGGGAGGGCAAACTGTTTCTATGCTGGCAGGAACAACAATGCGCGATCCTGTCTCCGGGAAGAAGATGGTTAAATCAGACCAACGAATTAAAGCATTTGTAACTCTTGGCGCTCCTGGTAATGGCAATGACGTAGCCGAATGGGCTTTGAAAAACTACCCTGCTATTACTGGCGTAGATTATTCGACAATGACGAGGGATGCTTTGATTATTGTGGGCGATCGCGATAAAAACCCTCAATTCTCAACACGGGATGACTGGCGCTTTGATATTTACAAGACTTCGCCAGCCCCGAAAACATTACTGACGTTGGTAAATACCGGGCATATGCTGGGAGGGATTATGGGATATGATGCTTATGAGACATCCCTTACAGATGATGAAAACCCTGAGACATTACTATTTATCCAGAAAATGACGACGGCCTATATCCGTTCCAAACTCAATCCAACGGATAACTCCTGGGCGCTGGCAATGAACGAACTGAATGAAATGGGAATGCCAAAAGGGAAAATAGAGTTCAAGAAATAATAGTCTGATTTTTTATTGTTTTATCTCTCATGAGAGATAATGATAGGTGGCCTTAATAACCATTAAGGCATTTGACACATGACTTACCTCACGCATTTGCTATCAGCCAATACTTATACAGATGTCCAGTCAATATAGGTAAAAAGTATTAACCTTAACTGAATATTCAACACTGCTCCACTCGTAATGTTGTATGCCCCGCTGAAGCCCTGCTCAAATGAGCAGGGCTTTTTCCATTTAAATAATATACAAGGTAAACTCCATGAAATTAGCCAGCCGCTTTGGTCGCGTTAATCTGATCCGCCGCGACCGCCCCTTAACTCATGAAGAGCTGATGAATCATGTCCCCAGCGTGTTTGGGAGTGACAAGCATGAATCACGCTCAGACCGTTATACCTACATCCCGACCATCACCATCCTGGAAAGCCTACAGCGCGAGGGCTTTGAACCGTTCTTTGCCTGCCAGACAAAGGTTCGTGACCAGAACAAGCGGGAGCACACCAAACACATGCTTCGCCTGCGTCGTGCCGGTCAACTGACCGGGCATCAGGTACCGGAGATCATTTTGCTTAACAGTCATGACGGCTCCTCGAGCTACCAGATGCTGCCGGGACTGTTTCGTGGCGTCTGTACCAACGGCCTAGTCTGCGGTCAGTCATTCGGAGAAGTGCGGGTACCACATAAAGGGAATGTCGTAGAGAAGGTGATTGAAGGGGCTTATGAAATACTCGGGGTATTTGACTGGGTGGAGGAGAAGCGAGATGCCATGCAGTCTCTGTTGCTGCCCCCTACGGCTCAGCAGGCGCTTGCGAAAGCTGCCCTGACGTACCGTTTTGGTGAAGAGCATCAGCCCGTCACCGAATCTCAGGTATTGAGTGCCCGCCGCTGGCAGGATGAACAGAATGACCTGTGGAGCGTCTTTAACCGGCTTCAGGAAAACCTGAGTAAAGGTGGTCTGTCCGGCCGTTCAGTGCAGGGGAAACGTAGTCGGACGAGAGCCGTCAATGGTATCGACGGCGACATTAAGCTGAATCGCGCGTTATGGGTTATGGCTGAAGAACTGCAGCAGGCGCTGAGCTGAAGTGAATGTCATCTGGTCTTCTGCCTGGACGACCTAATCTGCCAATACCCCATCTTTCTGTCCCCCGGAATCTATCTCTCAACCGTAAGTCCCCGTTCAGCGGGACCTCAATGATTATCTTTCATAAGGAACATCCCATGAGTCACACCACCAGTCTGTACACGTCCGCCAATACTGACAACGCGGCTCTCATCACCGCTACTTTGCTGCCTGATGCACAGCGACTTCATTTCTGGCCGCAGCACTTTGGCGGTATCTCGCAGTGGATACTGCTGGAGCCCCGTATCTTCGGCTGGATGGGCCGGCTTTGTGAGAATTACAGCGGCGGCATCTGGCGTTTTTACACACTCAGCAATGGCGGGGTTTTTATGGCCCCCGAGCCGGATGATGAGAACGATGAACGGTGGACACTGTTCAATACCATGAATGGCAACCGCACCGAAATGAGCTCCATGGCGGCCGGTATCGCGGCCTGCCTGCTGGAATACAGCCATCATGCCTGCCGAAAAGAATGTGATGCCATGACGGCCCACTATTACCGGTTGCGTGACTACGCACTAAGCCACCCCGAATGCAGCGCCATCATGCACCTTATCGACTGAAGGGGATGACCATGAAACAGCAACTACCGCTGTTTGCCTGTGAATTACCCGCCTCTGCACAGCGAACCATCCTGGAAGCGCTGACTCTACTGGAGCGACAGTTACGTGAACCCGGCGCGGCCTTTACTTCCAGTCACGCCATCCGCGACTGGCTACGCCTGCAGCTTGCCCCACTGGGCCGCGAGGCATTCACAGTCCTGTGGCTGGACAATCAGCACCGGCTTATCGCCGATGACATGCTATTCCTTGGAACCATCAACAGCATAAATGTGCATCCGCGTGAAGTGGTGAAGGCAGGCCTGAAATATAACGCTGCAGCGGCCGTACTCGCACACAATCATCCTTCTGGACATTCAGAACCCAGCAATGCCGACAGACGAATCACAGAGCGGCTTAAACAGGCGCTGGACCTGGTGGATATCCGTCTGCTGGACCACCTGGTCGTTGGTGGAATGGATATCGTCTCATTTGCCGAGCGGGGATGGCTGTAACCCCAGAGGAAAGCAATAGCATGAAAATTATCAGCAAACGTCAGGCGATGGCGATATACCGCCAGCATCCTGGCTCCCGACTGTTTCGCTTCTGTAAGGGCAAATATAAATGGTCAGGCAGTATCTGCCATTATGCTGGCCGCGAGGTGGAAGATATATGCGGCGTTCCGGCCATATTTGCTGAACGTCGTCAGGATCGCAATGGTCCCTATGTCATTATTCGAGGCGTTACTCTCAATTAATCCTTCTCTTTAATCAGGAAAAATAATGAACAACCACTTAGAATCCGGTACCAAGCCGGAGAATCCCGCCTGCCCGCAGTGGGGACTAAAGCGTACGAACACACCCTGTTTTGGTGCTCGTCTGGTACAGGAGAGCAACCGGCTGCACTTTCTCGCTGACCGAGCCGGGTTTAACAGTGCTTTCAGCGACGATGACGCTTTGCACCTGGATCAGGCCTTTCCGTTGATACTCAAGCAACTGGAACTGATGCTCACCAGCGGAGAACTCTCTCCCCGGCATCAGCACTGCGTCACGCTATATCACAATGGACTGACTTGCGAAGCAGATACACTCGGCTCTTGTGGTTATGTCTATATCACTATTTATCCCGACTAGCTTGAACCCCATTAACTCTACGCTTATCTCTTAAACTCATAGAGCAAACATCATGCAAACCTTATCATCATGCCCGACACGGGCGACTCAGCCCTATCTGTCACCCGTTGAAACCTGGCGACGGCTGCTGACTCATCTTTTATCGCAGCACTATGGCCTGACGCTGAATGACACACCGTTCAGTAATGAAACCACCATACGGGAGCATATTGATGCTGGAGTATCACTCAGCGATGCGGTGAACTTTCTGGTAGAAAAATACGGGCTTATCCGTATCGACCGAAAGGGATTTTCATGGCAAGAACAAACCCCGTATATTTCCGTAGTGGATATTCTGCGAGCAAGGCGCTCTACCGGCTTACTAAAAACTAATGTGAAATAAACGCTTAAATACAGAGCAGACTAAAGGAAAGCAAAATGCTAATCTCACAGACGAAGAGACTCCTGTTGTAACCTCCACTCCCCTGCAAAAAACCTGACATTTTCTTTTAGGACCAACAATGGGACCAAAATGAAAATTGAATTGAAGATTACAATATATTTAACAACAAGTTATATAACCAATTCAGACTCCGCCAGCCCACCAAAATTCTCCATCGGTGATTACCA
>NZ_SZXJ01000052.1 GCF_005281345.1 Citrobacter sp. wls619 | reverse complement strand
TGGCGGCGTAAACGCCTTATCCGGCCTACTCGCGCAATTCATTACAACACTTTATGTGGGCCGAAGCATTCGTAATGAATGTTTTCGTTTTTCACGCCCAGACCGACCAGTTGCTTCGCAGCGAACTGCATAAAGCCAACCGGGCCGCACAGGTAAAACTGCATCGCCGGGTCGCTGATAGCGCCTTCCAGTTTGTTCAGATCCATCAGCCCAACGCTATCAAACGCACCTTTTGCGCGATCGGCTTCGGTTGGCTCACGATACCAGGTGTGTGCGCTAAAGCGTGGCAGCGTTTTGCCCAGTTCATGCACTTCATCGGCGAAGGCATGCACGTCGCCGTTTTCAGCCGCGTGGAACCAGTTAACCTGCGCGGTGTGTTGCGCTTTTGCCAGCGTATCCAGCATCGCCAGCATCGGGGTCTGCCCCACGCCTGCGGAAATCAGTGAAACAGGGGTATCGGTAGAAACATCCATAAAGAAATCGCCCGCAGGTGCGGCCAGGTGAACAACGTCGCCAACATTCGCATGGTTGTGCAGCCAGGTTGAAACCTGACCACCGTCTTCACGCTTAACCGCAATACGGTAGCCCTTACCATCCGGTTTGCGGGTCAGCGAGTACTGACGAATCTCCTGATGTGGGAAGCCTTCCGGCTTCAGCCAGACGCCCAGATACTGCCCCGGGTGGTATTCCGCGACCGCACCGCCGTCGACCGGTTCAAACTCAAAGCTGGTGATTAACGCGCTACGCGGGGTTTTGGCCACGATGCGGAAAGGACGGGTACCTTCCCAGCCGCCATTTTTGCTGGCATTTTCGCTGTAGATTTGCGCCTCACGGTTGATAAAGACGTTCGCCAGCACGCCGTATGCTTTGCCCCACGCATCCAGCACTTCCTGGCCTGGGCTGAACATCTCATCCAGCGTTGCCAGTAAATGGCCACCCACGATGTTGTACTGCTCGGGTTTAATCTGGAAGCTGGTGTGCTTCTGGGCAATTTTCTCGACCGCTGGCAGCAGCGCTGGCAGGTTTTCGATATTGCTGGCATACGCGGCAATGGCGTTAAACAACGCTTCGCGCTGATCGCCATTACGCTGGTTACTCATGTTGAAAATTTCTTTCAGCTCTGGGTTATGCGTAAACATGCGATCGTAGAAATGGGCGGTCAGCTTCGGACCTGTTTCAACCAGCAGGGGAATAGTGGCTTTCACTGTAGCGATGGTTTGTGCGTCAAGCATGCGGTCTTCCTTTATCTGAGACTTTAATGATGTATGTCAAATACATCTTATAAAAAATACCCCTGCATTGTAAATGGTTCTTTGTAACTTTGCGTTGTAAAGGTTACATCGTGAAAAATCTGCATCACAAACCTGAAAAGAAATCCGTTGAAATTCAGCAGAGCTTTGTTCTGCAAAGCCTTGCGTGCCGTGAAGGTAATCGTTTGCGTAAAATCCTTTGTCAAGACCTGTTATCGAAGAATGATTCGGTTATACTGTTGGCCGAAGTCCTAGGGACAACCTTTTTAGGCCGAAATTCTATTGTTAGCTGAGTCAGGAGATGCGGATGTTAAAGCGTGAAATGAACATTGCCGATTATGATGCCGAACTGTGGCAGGCTATGGAGCAGGAAAAAGTACGTCAGGAAGAGCACATCGAACTGATCGCCTCCGAAAACTACACCAGCCCGCGCGTTATGCAGGCACAGGGTTCTCAGCTGACCAACAAATACGCTGAAGGTTATCCGGGCAAGCGCTACTACGGCGGTTGCGAATACGTTGATATCGTTGAGCAACTGGCGATTGACCGCGCGAAAGAGCTGTTTGGCGCTGATTACGCTAACGTCCAACCGCACTCTGGCTCTCAGGCTAACTTCGCTGTTTACACCGCGCTGCTGCAACCGGGCGATACCGTTCTGGGTATGAACCTGGCACAAGGCGGCCACCTGACTCACGGCTCCCCGGTAAACTTCTCCGGCAAACTGTACAACATCATCCCTTACGGCATTGATGAGTCCGGTAAAATTGACTACGAAGACATGGCTAAGCAGGCCAAAGAGCACAAGCCGAAGATGATCATCGGCGGCTTCTCTGCTTATTCCGGTGTGGTTGACTGGGCAAAAATGCGCGAAATCGCTGACAGCATCGGCGCATACCTGTTCGTTGACATGGCGCACGTTGCGGGTCTGATTGCCGCAGGCGTTTATCCGAACCCGGTTCCACACGCACACGTTGTGACCACCACCACCCACAAAACCCTGGCGGGTCCACGTGGCGGCCTGATCCTGGCGAAAGGCGGTGACGAAGAGCTGTACAAAAAACTGAACTCCGCGGTGTTCCCAAGCGCGCAGGGCGGCCCGCTGATGCATGTTATCGCGGCAAAAGCGGTAGCGCTGAAAGAAGCGATGGAGCCAGAGTTCAAAGTTTACCAGCAGCAGGTTGCTAAAAACGCCAAAGCGATGGTGGAAGTGTTCCTGAACCGTGGTTACAAAGTGGTTTCTGGCGGTACTGAAAACCACCTGTTCCTGCTGGATCTGGTGGATAAAAACCTGACCGGTAAAGAAGCTGACGCCGCGCTGGGCCGCGCTAACATCACCGTGAACAAAAACAGCGTGCCGAACGATCCGAAGAGCCCGTTTGTGACTTCCGGTATCCGTATCGGTTCTCCGGCTGTGACTCGCCGTGGCTTTAAAGAAGCGGAAGTGAAAGAGCTGGCTGGCTGGATGTGTGACGTTCTGGACAACATCAATGACGAAGCTGTTATTGAGCGCGTCAAAGGTAAAGTACTGGATATCTGCGCACGTTTCCCGGTTTACGCGTAAGCAATACGGATTGCCGGATGGCGGTGTAATCACCTTATCCGGCCTACATACGAATAACTTGTAGGCCGGATAAACGCAGTATCCTCCGGTCGTTATATCGATTTAAGCAAGATTGCTTCGTCGACTAAAGCCGCCACTGGCGGCTTTTTCTTTGCCTGAATCCATTTCCGCAATAAACGTATTTCTCGGCCCTGATTCAACGTTACGGCGCCGACTATCACGCCATCCTGCAGGTTAAACCATATCGCTTTCTGCGCATCAGCATCGCCGCGTACAAGCCAGCTATCTCCCTGCATTTCGCCAATAAACTGCAGATTATCCTGGTATTGGTCAGTCCAGAACCAGCCTGGTGTCTTCTCCGGCAACGGTAAATTGAGCATTGCTGCGGCAGCAACCTGCGCCTGGATATTGGCATTTTCCCAGCTTTCTACACGCGCCAACGAACCGTCGGGCTGATGCGTCAGCGCCACGTCGCCGGCAGCAAAAATCGCCGGATCGGAGGTGGTACAAGCGGTATCAACGATAATGCCGTTCGCCGTCTCCAGGCCTGCATCGCGGGCCAGTGCGTCATTCGCCACGATGCCAATGCCGTAGATCACCGCATCGGCAGTGATGGTTTCACCATTTTGCAGCGTCAGGGTAAGTAACTCTCCGCTTTCGACATGCTCGATGGTGCTGTTGAGCCGTATCTGCACACCCGCCTGTTGGTGGCGTGCTAGCAGATAGTCACGCACCGGGGCAGGCGCATTGCGGCCCATCACCGTTGGCGCCTGCTCCACTACCGTTACCCGACAGCCGCGCTGGGTCGCGCTGGCCGCCAGTTCCAGGCCAATGGTGCCCGCCCCGACAATCACCATCGATTTACCGGGGAGTAAAGCGTCGCGCAGACGAGTCGCGTCGTTCGCGTGGCGCAGGGTAAAGCAGCGATCGCCCAGTTTATCCAGCAGTGGAAGAGGGCGGGCAGCCGCTCCCGTGGCAATCAGTAGCTGATCCCACGGATAACCCTGGCCGTCAGCCAGCGCTAGCTGATGTGTCTGGCGACCGAGCGTCTGGATAGTCACGTTCAGATGCAGATGAACAGTATTTTCCTGCCACCAGGTCGCGTTTAGCACCGGCTGCAGCTGCGGGGCGTCGTCCAGCAGCATCGCTTTGGACAATGGAGGGCGTTCGTACGGCAGATGCGGCTCATTGGAGAACAGATGTATCTCGCCGTCAAACCCTTGCTGGCGCAGTGCTACCGCCGCCATCGCTGCGGCCTGTCCACCGCCGACGATAGCAATAATTTTGTTGTGCATAACGCCTCCTCAGAGATCCAGCCCGGCGGCAACGTGGCGAATACCGCGAATACCCAGGCCAGCATCGGCATTGATCATCACGCCGCTCAACGTACGGTTGTTGCGCTTTGATGCCAGCATCACGTATGGACCGGTAAAATCTGCTGGATCAGGGAAAAACTGCAGCGGCAGGATAGCGGCGATTTTTTCCGGCGTCAGTGATTGCATAATTGATGTATCGTTCTGACCCAACGCCTGCGGGCCGCGCAGGTCAGTTGCCATACCGCACGGCCCTACGCCGTTGACACGAACTTTCGGTGCTAGCTCGTAGGCTAACTGACGAATGAGTCCGGTTGCGGCGTGCTTGCTTGCGGTATACAACGGGCCGCCGCCGCCGGGATACCATGCGGCATTGGAGAGGGTAAAAATGATACTGCCTTCGCTGGCAATAAGCGCAGCGGCACAGGCTTTCGCACCCAGCAGATAGCCCAGCACGTTAACGTTAAACAGCTCATGAAAGCCGCTTTCCAGCGCCTCGGCGGAGGTATTGATCAGCGAAGCATTATGATCCCAAATCCCGGCATTACCGATAAAGCAGTCCAGCTTGCCGAACGTCGTGAGGATCTGATCTACCGCCCGCTGATAGTCGGCATAACTGGTGACATTGCCTTCTACCGCCAGCACGTGTTCGCCAAAGCGTTGGCGCAGGCTGGCGACCTTGGCTGGCGACAGTTCCAGCGTGGCAACTTTTGCACCTTCTTCGATAAAGCGTTCGACCAGTGCCAGACCAAGGCCAGAGCCACCGCCAGTGATAAAGATGATGTTGTCGCGTAAATCGCTCATCAGGTCCCTCCGGGAATATCAACAAATACATCGCTACCTTCCACATACACGGTATAGGTAGTCAGCGGATCGGTGGCGGGCAGGCATAGCGCTTTGCCGGTTTTCAGACAAAAACTGGCCGCATGCAGCGGGCATTCCACGGTGGCATCGTCTTCCAGATAACCTTCCGACATCGAGGCATTGCCGTGGCTGCAGCGATCGTTAATGGCATAAAACTCGCCGCCGACGTTGAACAGCGCGATGACGGGCGACGTGTCGAGCCGGAGAGCTTCACCCTCCAGCAAATCCCCTACGGGGCAGGCATAAATACGGCTCATCAGAACAGGACACTCAGGTTATGGGAGGTGATCACCGCCTGATCCAGCACGATCTCACGCTCCAGTAAACGCCACTCATCACCCGGCAGACGACGGACTTTGTCTACGCGCATGCCAACGTAAAAGGTTTCATCTCGCTCTTTTTGCGCGCGGTACAGCAGGTAGTTAAGGCGCACCGCGAACACGTCGGGTTGGCCCGTTTCGCTGACCAGCAGATTGCTGATCAGATGACGAGTGCGCGATGGCGGCTCTTCCGCCCAGGCCATACCGGTTTCGAGGCGGGCGATCCGGCGCTCAAGCTGATCTTTGTTGTCATTGAAAATCCACGTCGTCGGCGGCTGCACGCCTTTGCGACGATCGCGGGTCTGGGCATTGACTGTGGTACGCATGGTGTAGCGAATGTCGTCGTCCAGTTGTGCCAGCCAGTCGCGAAACTTCCAGTCATCCAGCAGGCTGGCCTCATGGTAGAGAAACTGCGCAATGCGATGATGAAGCTCCAGGGAGACTAAGGTACTCATTTCATCACCTCCTGCTGGTAAGCGGCGGTTTTCTCATGCACTTCCTGCCAGCTTTCGCTACTAAGCAGATCGGCCCAACGCTGGTACATGCCGCGCGCGGCGGTTTCTGAGAAGATGTAGTTGGTGATCCCCGGAATACCGTCTTCACGGCGTTTTTCCTGGCCCAATCCCATCTCCAGACACAGTTTGGTATTGCGCGCCCGGTGGCCTTTCAGCAGTTTTTGAATTTCACACCAGTTTTCTGAGTCATCCTGCTCAAGGAACCCAGCCGGGCCGAAGGCACGGGTAGCGCTGTTTTCAAATGCCGCTTTGACGTCATCTGACGCGGCCTTATCAGTAATACAAAATGCCCACACTTCTACCTGATCGGGGCCACGTGGATGCCAGACACGCAGCGTGGCAGTGCCGTTTAGCCATGACAGCGTTGGGAAGATATTGTTATGGCCCGCCAGTCGCAGAGCGCGAACTTTGCCCAGCCGCTGTTCGGCCTCGGCGTAGGTATCGCGGTAATAGCTGGAGACTTCACCGTCGACCCAGACGTTGGCATCCGGATTTTCAGTAAAGAAAAATCCGCTGCCGTGACCGTCCTGACCGAATTGCAGCGCATCTTTGGCGGTTTCCCACACCGGACGGGCAGTTTGTCCGTCCCCCAGGCGTTTATCGCTGCCGTCATCTTTCGCGCCCAGTACCTGAACGGCAGAAGCATGGCTAAACAGGGCGTGATATTGGTCGCTGGCAAACTGCTCGGCGGGGAATTTCCAGTTACAGTCGATAGTCCATTTTTGTACACCACCGACGATTTCTGTGCCGCCTTCGCGACGATCGAGCACGCCGTCCAGATACCAGGCGATGTCGCCGAGATAATCGCGTAGCGCAGGCGCACTGGTGTCCCAGTTACCGAAGATCAGCCCCTTGTAGCTCTCCACGCCGGGCACTTCGTTCAGGCCCCAGTGAGATTTGCACAACCCTTGTGGGTAAGCGCGCGGCTCCAGCGGGACATCGATGAGCTCGCCGTTAATACCGTATGACCAGCCGTGATATGGGCAGGTAAAGGCGCGGGTGTTGCCGCAATCGGCGTAACTGACCCGCATTGCGCGGTGACGACATTGGTTGAGAAAGGCTTTGATGCTACCGTCTTTCTGACGCACCACCACGACCGCATCCTCGCCCATGTAGGTGTTAAAAAAATCACCGGGTTTGGGGATTTGGCTTTCGTGGGCGAGGAATAACCAGCAGCGTCCAAAGATGCGTTCCAGCTCCAGTTGGTAAATTTCAGGGTCGGTATAAATCCGTGGCGTTACGCGACCGTTTTGGGTATCAATCAGTTGGTAGATGTCTAAATTTGAGGGTGTGGTCATATTTTTTAATCCTGAAAGCTAAGATGTATTGACCTTCTTTTTATGTGCCCTAAGGATGTTGCTGGTTAGTTATCAATCTGTGAAATAGTAAATTTCTACCAGTTGAGACATTTTTTCGATAACAAGGAGAAGGGTATGGAACTGAGGCACTTACGCTATTTTGTCGCGGTGGCGCAGGCGCTGAATTTCACCCGTGCGGCAGAAAAGCTGCATACCTCTCAGCCGTCGTTGAGCAGCCAGATCCGCGATCTGGAGATCTGTGTGGGCGTTCCGTTGCTGGTACGCGATAAGCGAAAAGTGGCGCTGACGGCGGCGGGAGAGTGCTTTTTACAGGATGCACTGGCTATCCTCGAACAGGCGGAGAGCGCGAAAATTCGCGCCCGTAAAACGGTGCAGGAAGATAACCATTTTACGATTGGTTTTGTTCCTTCAGCAGAGGTGAATCTGCTGCCTAAGGTGCTGCCTTTGTTTCGTTTAAAACAACCGGATACACACATTGAACTGGTGAGTCTGATAACTACGGAGCAGGAAGAGAAGATCCTGCGTGGGGAGCTGGATGTGGGCTTAATGCGTCATCCGGTTTACAGCCCGGAGCTGGACTATCTGGAACTTTTCCATGAGCCGCTGGTGGTGGTGCTACCGGTTAACCATCCGTTAGCCAGTGAAAAGGCAATATCGGCACAGCAACTGAACGGCGTCAATTTTGTCAGCACCGATCCCGCTTATTCCGGTGCGTTAGCGATGATTGTCAAAAACTGGTTCCAGCAGCAAAAAAGCCAGCCCAATGTTGTACAGGTGGCGACCAACATTCTGGTGACCATGAATCTGGTCGGTATGGGACTGGGGGTCACTTTGATACCCGGTTATATGAATAATTTTAATACCGGACAGGTGGTTTTCCGGCCAATTGTCGGCGATATCCCGACCATTTCACTGCTGCTAGCGTGGAAAAAGGGGACGATAAAACCCGCGCTTGCTGATTTTATCGCCACGGTACAGGAACGTTTAGCGGTGAGTCTGACAGAGTAATGGTTACAGCTCGCTCAGTTGTGATTCCACATACAGATAGCCAATCCCCATCAGCGGCTCAACGTCGGCTATTCGGGCTGGAGTGGTCGGGCCGTCATTCAACGCAATGTGATGGAAGTCACGATTTTAGCGCAAACTCCATGGTTGATGCTGTTCAGAATGTCGGGTGAGTCGTTCCTGTGTCTTGAGCCGCAGACGCATCCGGTAAATGCCCACCACATGCAGGGGCAGCCGGGATTGCAGGTTCTGGCTCAGGGGGAACGTTGCCATTTTTCGCTGCAAATTTGTATCGAATAGGGCGAAAATCATGTTATTTGTCTGTTAATGCTCTCTTGCGCCAGCCTGCGTTTGTCGCCAGACTATCGCCTCCAAACGGGAGGGATTCATGGCTCTGCATTCCACGCGCTGGCTGGCGCTCAGTTATTTCACCTATTTTTTTAGCTACGGTATTTTTCTGCCTTTCTGGAGCGTCTGGCTCGAAGGGTTGGGGCTGACGCCGGAAACCATTGGTGTGCTGCTGGGCGCGGGGCTGATTGCTCGTTTTCTGGGGAGTTTGCTGATTGCGCCGCGCGTGAGCGATCCCTCTCGCCTGATCTCTGCTTTACGTATTCTGGCGCTCCTGACGCTGGTGTTTGCGCTGGCCTTCTGGGCCGGCACTAACGTCGCGTGGCTGATGGTGGTGATGGTCGGCTTTAACCTGTTTTTCTCACCGCTGGTGCCGCTGACCGACGCGCTGGCCAACACCTGGCAAAAACAAATAACCATGGATTATGGTCGGGTGCGCCTGTGGGGGTCTGTGGCCTTTGTCATCGGCTCTGCGTTAACCGGTAAACTGGTGAGCCTGTTCGATTACCGGATGATCCTTGTCCTGTTGTCGCTAGGGGTCGCGTCGATGCTGCTGGGGATGATGATCCGCCCGAGCGTTCAGCCTGCGGGTGAAAACCGTCAGCAGGAGAGTGCGGGATTGCCGGCCTGGCGCACGTTGATAGCCCAAAGCTGGCGTTTTCTTGCCTGCGTAAGCCTGCTGCAAGGGGCTCATGCGGCCTATTACGGTTTTAGCGCTCTCTACTGGCAGTCTGCCGGATACTCCGCTTCGGCGGTAGGGTACTTATGGTCGCTCGGTGTGGTGGCGGAAGTGATTATTTTTGCGCTCAGCCACAAGCTATTCCGTCGCTTTAGCGCTCGCGATCTGCTGCTGCTCTCTGCCGTTTGCGGCGTGGTGCGTTGGGGATTGATGGGCTGGAGCACCGAACTGCCGTGGCTGATTGTGGTGCAGATCCTGCATTGCGGAACCTTTACCGTCTGTCACCTGGCAGCGATGCGCTATATCGCGACGCGACAGGGCAGCGAAGTGATTCGTTTGCAGGCGGTGTATTCCGCGGTGGCGATGGGCGGCAGCATCGCTATCATGACCGTGTTCGCTGGCTACCTGTATCAAAACCTGGGCAGCGGCGTATTCTGGGTGATGGCGCTGGTGGCGCTTCCCGCGATTGTCCTGCGACCAAAAGTGGTGGCGCAACCGGCAGCATCATGATTCGAGGATTTTGCGGATCTGCTGCTGCTGATGTTGCGTAAGCGCCAGGTCCGCATGAATCAACGGCGGTGAAAACAGCGGTAGCGGCGTGGTGTACGGTGTAATAATCAGCGCCACACCACGCGGTGAACCTTCTTTTTGAAAGTCCTGCATCGGCATATGTTTTACGTTGAGTGGCAGCAGCGTCAGTTCTCGCAGCTGTTGCTCTATATGCGCTTCAAGTTGTTCGTTACTACCAGTCAGCAGGATAATCTGCTTTTCGTGTAAATCCTTTTCCTGCATCAGCCAGGCACCGAAAATGACGGCCACCAGCCCGGTCTCTTCCTCTGAAAAACGCACATCGTATTCCTCTTCGAATCCGTGTAACGCTTCACGCGTGGTGCGTACTAACCGGGGATACAGCCGACTGAACTCTTCCGGCAGGGTGTTATCAATGCCGATGGCAAACACGCTGCGGTTAAGCGCCTGGGCAAGGTGAATATACAGCTGATCGTTCAGCCCTTGCTCATCGCTGAAGCGGACGTTGCCATATTCACGAAAACGCAGCACCAACCGGGCAATCTCCAGGCGCAGACGACGATCCTGCTGGTGGTTATCACGAATCGGGTCGGGGATGCGGAGCATTGAGAACAGCAACGCCATAAACAGCGATTCCCCCAGTGGCGCACGCTGCATAACGTGCCGTTGCCAGTGGCGGCCGATTTCCTCAGCGAGTGGGTATTCGGCACAAGCTTGCGCCCAGCGTTGTTGCAGAGGATTAAACTCCGGGGTGATCCCTGCGTGATGTTGTAGCAGGCAGTACTGTAAATAAAGCCGCAGGAACTGGATATCACGGCACTCAAACGGCTTCTGCAAGCGTCGGGAACACAGGTTGATCAGCGCATGCAGATTGGTGTCGTCATACAGCGTCCGCGCAATACCGTGTTGTTTAAGTTCCATTTTTAACGCCGGGGTAAACTGCTGGGCAATAAACGTTGGACAAATCCGCAGGCCACGGCGCAGCCACTGTAACAGGCACAGACGCTGATTGAGCGGGGTTCCCTCTATTGCATAATGTCCATTCTGAGCGGTGGTAATGGCGAGTCGGTGATAGCGCTGGATTTCGAGTCCGGCACCGATAATATCTTCCCGAACCGTGGCATCATCGACCCCGTTCAGCGAGCTGAAAGTCTGCGCAGTGGCAATTTGCCCAGGCAGGAAAAGCGTCAGAAGCACCTGACAACGGCGCTGGGGAGCGGATAGTACAGATGGCGGGGCAAGCGTTGACATCATCTGTAGGGTCTCCCGTAAGTATGTTTGATAAGAATAGCTAAAGTTTGCTTATTGAAATGGAGAATGGAATGCTTTCCGCCAGGAATGCTGGAGAGCGTCACAGAATTTTTAACGTGCGGAACAGATAGCGGTAGTCGAACGCAGCGCGTTAATCCGCTTTTTCACTGTTTTATCTTTTGTTTAGATATATAAAAATCGGCAGATTGCGCAATGACGCCCTGTTAACGCTACGGCATTAACATATGTTGGCTGAGCATATGAATATGCTCTCTCAGAGAAAGGGTCCCGTTCACCTCATGTTCATCGCTTTTCTG
>NZ_SZXJ01000063.1 GCF_005281345.1 Citrobacter sp. wls619 | reverse complement strand
TATCTGCGATTTATAAGATTCGAACCTGCCTGTCTGATGCGCTTCGCTAATCAGGCCTACAGACGACACGACCCATGTAGGCCGGATAAGACGCCAGTCGCCATCTGGCATTCATCACTCGCAATTCTTGTGACTTTTCGACACCAATCCGCTATCTTGTTTAGCATACAAAACAATTCTAACCGAATATGGCGTATGTCACGCTTTTACTCGGTTATTTCGTTAAGCCAGTAAAACGAGAAAGCAAGATGAGCGTGATATTTGATCCAGAAGCAGCAATTTATCCGTTTCCGCCGAAGCCAGCGCCGCTGAGTGCGGATGAAAAGCAATTTTATCGTGAAAAAATTAAACGTCTGCTGAAAGAGCGTGATGCCGTCATGGTCGCGCACTATTACACCGATCCTGAAATTCAGCAGTTGGCTGAAGAAACCGGCGGCTGTATCTCTGATTCGCTGGAGATGGCGCGCTTCGGATCAAAACATCCGGCCTCTACGTTGCTGGTTGCAGGCGTGAGGTTTATGGGCGAAACCGCCAAAATTCTCAGCCCGGAAAAGACTATCCTGATGCCAACCTTACAGGCGGAATGTTCATTAGATCTGGGCTGTCCGATTGACGCGTTCAGCGCATTTTGCGACGCGCATCCGGACCGTACCGTGGTGGTTTACGCCAATACTTCAGCCGCCGTTAAAGCACGTGCGGACTGGGTCGTCACCTCCAGTATCGCGGTAGAACTTATTGAGCATCTTGATAGTTTAGGTGAAAAAATCATCTGGGCCCCGGACAAGCACCTGGGCAACTACGTGCAAAAACAGACCGGTGCAGACGTTCTTTGCTGGCAGGGGGCTTGTATCGTTCACGATGAGTTTAAAACCCAGGCATTAACCCGCATGAAAGGACTGTATCCTGACGCTGCCGTACTTGTACACCCTGAATCTCCTCAGTCTATCGTTGATATGGCCGATGCGGTGGGCTCAACCAGCCAGTTAATCAGCGCTGCTAAATCGTTACCGCACAAGCAACTGATTGTGGCGACCGATCGGGGTATTTTTTACAAAATGCAGCAAGCTGTTCCGGATAAAGAGCTGCTTGAAGCCCCGACGGCGGGTGAAGGTGCAACGTGTCGTAGCTGTGCGCACTGTCCGTGGATGGCAATGAACGGCCTTAAAGCGATTGCTGAGGGACTTGATCAAGGGGGTGTGGCTCATGAGATACATGTTGATGCCGCGCTGCGAGAAGGCGCATTGCTGCCGTTAAACCGCATGCTGGAATTTGCGGCTACACTACGAGCTTAATTACGGCGTTTCGCTCTGGGGGAAAAGATGGATTTTTTTAGCACGCAGAACATTCTGGTACATATTCCAATCGGTGCAGGCGGGTACGATCTGTCGTGGATTGAAGCGGTGGGGACTATCGCCGGGTTACTGTGTATTGGCCTCGCCAGTATGGAGAAAATCAGTAATTACTTCTTTGGTCTGATAAACGTCACGCTGTTTGCGATTATCTTCTTTCAGATCCAACTCTACGCCAGCCTGTTGCTGCAGGTGTTCTTTTTTGCCGCCAATATCTATGGCTGGTACGCCTGGTCGCGGCAAACCAGCCAGCATGAGGCTGAACTTAAAATTCGCTGGCTGCCGTTACCGAAAGCGTTGGGCTGGCTGGCGGCTTGTGTGGTGGCAATTGGACTGATGACGGTATACATCGATCCGGTGTTTGCGTTCCTCACCCGCATTGCGGTGACTATCATGCAAGGACTGGGATTACAGGTCGCGCTACCTGAATTGCAACCGGATGCGTTCCCGTTCTGGGATTCCTGCATGATGGTGCTATCGATTGTGGCGATGATCCTGATGACGCGCAAATACGTCGAAAACTGGCTATTGTGGGTGATCATTAACATCATCAGCGTCGTGATCTTTGCCCTGCAAGGGGTGTATGCCATGTCGCTGGAATACATGATCCTGACGGTTATCGCCCTGAACGGCAGCAGGATGTGGATTAACAGCGCGCGCGAACGGGGTTCACGCGCGTTTTCCCATTAGTGATGGTGATGTGAATGGCCGGACAGTCCCTCATACAGGTGACAGTCCGGCCCATTACATGGTTGATATTCCATCTGAATTGTCGCGTGCTCAATATGATAGTGATGAATAAGAAAGTGCTGAATGCGTTCCAGCAACGCATCGTGATCGTGCGGCGGGACGACCTGAACATGCAGCGTCATGACCGGTTTTTCACCCACCATCCAGACGTGAACATGGTGTACATTGCGAACTTCGGGGATATCCCGGCTGAGATGTCGCTGTAGAGCGGCGATATCCAGCGCATGGGGCGCGCCCTCGAGTAATTCATTCACACTGTCTTTCAGTAAGCGCCAGGCGCTACGCAACACCAGAACAGAAACCAGAATAGAGAGAATAGGGTCCGCTGGGGTCCAGCCTGTCCAGATAATGATCAGTGCTGCAATGATCGCGCCGACCGAGCCCAGCAAATCGCCCATCACATGCAGCGCTGCGGCACGGACGTTAAGGTTTTTCTCTTCACTGCCGCGATGTAAAACCCAGAAGGCGAGGACGTTAGCCAGTAAACCCGCAACGGCGATAACCATCATCATGCCGCCCGCTACGGGACGGGGCGTATGGAAGCGCTCAATCGCTTCCCAGACGATTAAAATCGTGATCACCACCAACGCAATAGCGTTAACAAATGCGGCCAGCGTCGTGAGCCTCAGCCAGCCAAAAGTGTGTCGGATGGTTGGCGGTCGACGGGAAAATTGTACCGCCAGCAGAGCAAAAAGCAGCGCTGCGGCGTCAGTGAGCATATGTCCGGCATCAGCCAGCAGCGCCAGCGAGCCTGAAAGTATCCCTCCCACCACTTCGACCAGCATGAACCCCGCTGTAATGCAGAAGGCGAACAGCAGTCGACGGGCGTTATTATCCTTTGGCTGGTCGGGGGAAGTATGAGTATGTGAGTGCGCCATTGTGCCATCCCTTTGTTATTCTCACCTTTACTGTATGACATCATACCGTTTTTGGGGGGATAAAATTAAAAATGAGAGCGCCTATTATCCCGTTATCAGCCACGTAAATAGTGGCCGTTGCCTTACAGTACGGTGGGTAAAGATCCACGATGTGCATCGATAGCCAGCACAGAATTTTGAAAATAATAATAAAATCCGCAATTACAGCCTGGATTTGCGGTTTAGATCTCATTATTCGCTACATTCTTGCGTTTTTTTGCTTAATCCCGGGATAACACGGTTCGTACTGTAAAACCCCGTTTACACTTTATGACTGAAGATATAGATTGGGGGTATTGCATTCATTTATATAAGTATGGCTACGCTGGAATAATCATGAATTATCAGAACGACGATTTACGCATTAAAGAGATCAACGAGTTATTACCCCCGGTTGCACTGCTGGAAAAATTCCCCGCTACTGAAAATGCCGCAAATACGGTTGCGCATGCCCGTAAGGCGATTCATAAAATTCTGAAAGGGAATGACGATCGCCTGTTGGTCGTTATTGGACCGTGCTCAATTCATGATCCGGCTGCCGCCAAAGAGTATGCCGCTCGCCTGCTGGCGCTACGCGAAGAGTTGAAAGGCGAGCTTGAAATTGTCATGCGCGTTTACTTTGAAAAACCGCGTACCACGGTTGGCTGGAAAGGGCTTATCAACGATCCGCACATGGACAACAGTTTCCAGATCAACGACGGCCTGCGCATTGCACGTAAACTGCTGCTGGATATTAATGACAGCGGATTGCCGGCAGCGGGTGAATTCCTCGATATGATCACCCCGCAATATCTTGCGGATCTGATGAGCTGGGGCGCGATTGGCGCGCGTACCACTGAGTCTCAGGTGCACCGTGAGCTGGCGTCTGGTCTTTCCTGTCCGGTTGGCTTTAAAAACGGTACCGATGGCACCATCAAAGTTGCCATTGATGCCATTAACGCCGCAGGCGCGCCGCACTGTTTCCTGTCGGTGACTAAATGGGGTCACTCCGCCATTGTGAATACCAGCGGTAATGGCGATTGCCATATCATTCTGCGTGGCGGCAAAGAGCCGAACTACAGCGCCCAGCACGTTGCCGATGTGAAAGAAGGTCTGATCAAAGCAGGGCTTTCAGCTCAGGTGATGATCGACTTTAGCCATGCCAACTCCAGCAAGCAGTTCAAAAAGCAGATGGATGTCGCGAAAGATGTTTGCGGACAAGTTGCTGGGGGCGAAAAAGCGATTATTGGCGTGATGATCGAAAGCCATCTGGTAGAAGGTAATCAGAATCCGGATAGCGGTGAACCGCTGACCTACGGCAAGAGCATCACTGATGCCTGCATTGGCTGGGAAGATACTGATGCTGTGTTACGCCAGTTGGCTGAAGCGGTAAAAGCGCGCCGCGGTTAAAGTTATTTTCCTCCCTTATTAAAACCGGCGATTAGGCCGGTTTTTTTATCTTTGTATCAATAACGCCTAAATATATTTCACTGTGTATTAATAACAAATGAAAATTTTATTTGTATGGAATATGAATTTTTATACATATAAATGTATTCCTAATTCCGCACCTTATTCACCAGTATTATCAAAATTACTGTTATAATTTTTTGCTGAAAAATATTACAGGGAAGTCATAACTAATGAATAAAAACTTCAACATAATCTGGAATGCAGCCCGCAATATGTACGTTGTGGCCTCTGAATTTGCACAGAGCAACAGCCGTATTAAAGCGCAGGCCAGAGCGGTAGGCATGGCATCTCTTCTGGGGATGTTCTCTGGTTCAGTTCTGGCAAGCTATACGCCAGATGTAGAGTCTGGTGAGTTCGTTACCGATGAAATTCTCAATCAGGGTGATTATCAGCAAGTTTATGGCAACGCATCAGATACCGCGATAGCGGGAGGACGCCAGGATGTTTTTGGGCAGTCTTCAGGAGCGACCGTTACACTCAATGGGCAGATAACGGTCTGGAATGGGGGGGATATTACTAATATTACGAGTAATGGCGGAAATGTTTCTGTAAATGCGGGGGGGATGGCCACCGATATTACCTTTACGGATGGTGGGTTTTTTTATACAAATGGATCGGCAGTGGCAACAAATGTTGTATTGGCAGAAAATACTGCATTCCAGTCTGGTACTGATGCAACGGTTTCTGGTGTGAACGGGGATGGGACAGCATTCAGTATTGCGAATGGCTTAGCTAACAATATTATATTGAACGCCAATGACTCTTATTTCACTATATATGAGAATACTACCGCAACAGATACAACGGTCAATGCAGGTACTCTTCAAATCAATGATGGTGGTGAGGCTGATGGGATAACGGTTAAAGGTGGCGGCATCAATATATTGGGCAACGCTATAGCCAATGGTGTTGAGTTATTTTCTGATGCGAGGATGCTCGTATCAACAGATGCTAGCGTTACCGGTACCCATGAAGAAGGCGGTGCATTTGATATTACAGACCATACGGCGAAAAATGTATGGATAACGAGTGGTGGTTCCTTGCAGGTTAACGAAGACGGAACATCAATTGATACCGTTGTGAGTGGGGTCCGTAGCACCCAATATGTAGCTGGCATAGCAAAACATACGACAATTAGCGCAGGGGCAACGAACGAAATTGATGAAACTGGAATAGCCGAAGATTCTGTTATTAATTCTTTGGGAGTTGAATTGATTGATTCGGGTAAGTCTATTAATGCGACCATTAATGACGGTGGTAAGCAGATAGCTTTTGCTGGTGGTATTGCTGAAAACTCAACGGTAAACAATGGTGGAACGCTGCGGGTCTGTGGTGGAAATGGTGGATGTGGCAAGTATGACGATGTTGAGCTTTCTGGGGTCGGTACAGCGATCAATACGACTGTCAATAGCGGCGGTACCTTGTGGCTGGAGTCAGAGAATGCGACGCTCGATGGAACCACGCTGATTAAAACAGGTGGCATTCTGTATGCGGCCTCGGGTGTTATCAGCAATGAAGGCATATTGAACTATGAGGTTGATAGTGGCGTATCCAGAACTGAAGGTAATATTATCCAGGGCAGCGGGGGACTGAAAAAAACCGGCCAGGGTACATTGTTGTTGACGGGAGTAAATACCTACGCGGGTGCCACTGACGTAAGTGATGGCACGTTGTGGCTTGCTGATTCGGGCGTTATTGGCGTCCCTGACTCCAATACGCAGTCAATGACCGCTTCTTCCGGTGCTGTCAATGTAGCAGCTGGGGCAACCTTTGGCGGCAGTGGCGTAGTGAATACCGATGTGAATAATTCTGGCAATATCGCAATGAGTCAGAACGGAGATGTGGGAAATACGCTGACAATTAACGGAAATTATACCGGCGATAATGGCAATCTTTATCTCAATACCCAACTGGGTGATGATAACGCAGTAACGGATAAATTGGTCATTACGGGTGATAGTGCCGGTAGCACAACGGTTTATGTTAGTAACGCAGGTGGAGAAGGTGCGCTAACGGCAAAGGGTATTGAAGTCATCGATGTCGGTGGTCAGTCTGATGGTATGTTCACCCAGGGGAACCAGGTGCAGATTGGTTTGTATGAATACCGTTTGTATGAAGACGCCGGGGACTGGTATCTGCGCTCGCAGACCGTTACGCCGGTAGACCCTGATGACGGCGGTGATGTTACGCCGGTAGATCCGCAGTACCGGGCAGATATTGGGGCTTATCTGGGTAACCAGTGGATGGCGCGCAATCTGCAAATGCAGACCCTTTATGACCG
>NZ_SZXJ01000108.1 GCF_005281345.1 Citrobacter sp. wls619 | reverse complement strand
GTGTTGCGTCCATCAGTTGAACTCACAGCGAGGAGCGGAAGTTAGTGTTAGCGGTTATTCCTTGGCATCTGAAAGCACACGACTGCGTGCACGTCAGAATGTCCTGTATGAGCTGGGATATTTCGCGGGGAAGTACTGGTACTCAAGAAGGGCGAGCACGAAAGACGTTCAGATCTTGCTGTCGTACTGTATACCGAGCTTGATGAACATGGCGGCTGGAAACGCAAATTGTTGAGCAAAGGAATATGCTGGGATCCCATTTGACAAAGAAAAAGCTCTTAGTGTCTGAAAATAGATGTAAGGCCGCTAAGCGGCCTCTCACACTGAGTTAGTCGTTATTACCCGTAGAACAGAGGCATCAGAATGACTTACTGAGGGCGATGGCGGCCCTAACGTCTTTAACTTGATCTGGAAAATTATCCTCGGACTCAATACGCTCTAACCTTTCCAGGAGCATTTCCTCACCTCCAAACAGGTGAGCTATATCCCTTATTTTTAGTGTCAGATAGTGCCCAGTTGCACTGGAAATAATATGAGATCGCAGGCTCAGTAACAACATCAGAAAAACTTTATCACTGTCAATATGTTGAGTAATCCATGAAATAACGTATTCTGGGCCTGCAATATCCTGCCAGGCCCAGACAAAGCCCCCCAGATCGCCATCCTGCACAAGCAGTGATTTCAGTTCACCCTTGTTTAAACGTTCGCAGAAATGTTGACGAATACAGTTCAGTTCTCCATCGTTCAGTACACACTCGTTCTCTGGCTCAGCTCGGTCACCGGCCAACCCGTTCTGCCACAGCAAATCGCGGATATAATTCGCAATCCAGACCCAAGCGGTTCCTTTCATCGTCAATGAAAGCAGGATTTCCATCGTTTTCGTCCGGTCATTATCCAACATCCTTTTCAGAAGACGATCAGCCACGCTGTTTACATCAAGATCATACCGTGAAAACCAGCGATTTCTCTGCCTGTAACGTTCATATATCTCATCGCCAGCATTAAAGAAAAATGTCAGCAGACCATGACACTCGAAGGCTGCACGCTCGTTTATCATCGGCCGTGTCAACTGACTTAGAATATGTTCAAACCAAGTGCGTGAGGACACACCATTGCTGTTGATCCTAGCCAAGAGTTCACGGGCCATCGCCGGATATTCTTCAGGATTACTGCTTTTACGGAACAGCTCATCAAAATACGCTGGTGGCAGTACGTTCTGAGGCGAAGAAAATGCAAAGTAATAACGCCAGTATGCCGTGCTCCCGAGACGCCGATTTGCTGTCATCAACGCTTTATCTTCATCACTTGTCTGAGCAAATAGCTTCTGTATATTAGCCTGGTACCCTGAAATTCCCGGCACCCAGTTTTTCAGGGAACTTACAGATTTTGCTTCTGAAGCTCGGAAACGGGACAGACACTCAACTAAATTTTGTGTCAGCAATTTTTGTTCTTCCTCACTTACACTGCCGTCACCAGATTCCACAATTGCCCGCTCTGTAAGATATTCTTCTATCCAGTCATGCAATCCGGGATTGGTGGTGCGAATCAATTGCAAAAAGCTCAGATCCGGTAAATAGACGTAATCACGTATTCCGCTGTATCTGAACCGCAGATTATTCAGGGACAGATGAACTTCACGGGGTGTTTTCAGCGCAGCACCGTAGATATCAGTCACGCGATTCAAGTCATTTATAAATTCTTCGTCCGGAATCTCGCCGTTAACCGTTTCGTATAATCCGACAACTCCCGAAAAAAATTCACGACGTAGGTCGAAAGATTCCGGTCTCGGCAGGCTAAACGAAATTTGCACAATTTTCTGCAGATAAAGTTCGCCATCCTCCACGCCTAGACCTTTTTTGATGGCCAGAGCAAGTACAGATTTGTCATAACAAAGTATGTAGCGGAAGCGGGGAAAATCAGCGACGGATTTGACCAAGCGGACGACCTCCACAGCCTGCGCAGGCTCCAGTCTGTCCAGATCATCAAGAAGAATAATAAAGCTTAAATCCATTCCGACAATCTTTTCTGCAATTTCAGTACGCATCTCCGTAGCAGTTTTTTCTTTTTCTTTTAGCCATTGAGACTCTGATAGCGCATCCAGCGCGCCGCTGGCATCTGGTATTACCGGGATCATCGCTGCAGCCTGAGCTAGGGGGGCAAGATGGCGGGCAGTCGCTCTTGTATATTCCATCAGGGTCCGAGCTGTCCGGGTAAGTCCTTTTTTCTTTTCGAGGCTTTCCCGGTCTTCAGGCGAAAGAAGACGCTCTTCCTCAGCGGCAATAATACCTGCCACAGGTATCAACAGCGATTCCACCAGACTGGTTCCGCTGCCGTCGAGCCAGGGGGATATACTCAGAACAAAGGTGTTGTCCTCTTTCTGTTTATCCAGTTCCGTGTGCAATAGGTTAAGCAGACTCGTTTTTCCCGAGCCCCATACTCCCTCAATGCCGATAACGGCGCTTCCTTCACGACCGATAGCCTGTATTGACTGTGCCAGCTGTGCAGCAACATAGCGAAAATCATAGCGATCCTGTTCCGGACGGGTGACAGACTGATCCAGTCTCATTACATCGATATCAGACATTTCACAAATCCTCATACATACAGTTCAATCCGGCGAGGGCCTCCGCCAGTGTGCCTTCAACGCACCCCGCAGTGAATTCACGGATCAGCGTCTCGAACGCCTCTGCCAACAAAAAAATTTCCCCTCCGTCGATACCGATGAATCCCTCTGGCATGACGTCTATGGGCGAGGAAAGCATCATGTGCTTGCCCTAGTGACTCTGCTCTAACTCATGTTTATTTTTAATACGGAAAACTAATTTCTTCTTTATCAGAAGGGATAGCTTTTGAAAGTATGAAATCAATATGTGGAATTTCAATTTCTTTTTTATCACTACAGCAACTATGGAACTCTCTGCCACTTTTACAAGGGCAATCATCCTCGTTTCTCACATTTGCAAAACGCTCTTTTGGAAACCTCATAGTTGTTCTATTTAAATCCCACTCCTCGAATGCATTTTCTAAAATATTTGATATATATTGTATCAGTGTAAAATCAAGGGTTGCATCATCATGCATTACTGAATACTTTTGAGCCGGCGTTGATACAATTGAAACCTCAAGGAACTCCATGTCATGAGCTATATGAAGACATAGTTCACCGTTATAGATTTTACCTTTTTTATGTCCGCACCTCGATCTTGGTCTAACTCTGTGATCACAGATACTGCAGGTATAGTAACCAACTTTAAAACCGGGACTAATAAATAGGCAATACGGATAAAGAGACTGCCATTTAAGAACCTTGTCTATTATGAACTTAGATCTTGTATTAATTAAAAAAGTTTCAGTTGAATTTTCATTAAGAAATTCATAATTTATTTCACACTGTTCGAGTTCATTCCATGCATCTCTATATTTCTTATTTTTTATATTATTGAATGCTCGAATATAAAGCACATTTAGATCAAATGCTTTAAGTACTCTCCAGCACTCATTGGCTTTTTCTTCATCACCATATTTGATAGCGTTTAATTTTTCTTTTTTTATGGAGTCAATCGCTTTAATAATTTCTGGATTTACAATGTCTTCCAAGGTTGTTAATTCAATCTTCATTACTAAATCCTTTAACAGCATTCAGAACTTCATTGAAGTTTTCTATTTTTCCATTGTACTCAATTGAAACAGTCTTTCCATCCTTCTTTTCAACGATGAATGTTAGCGAAATTTTATCATTTTTCTTTGCTTTTATTTTATCATAAATATATGCTGAAACTACGCTACAGAATATAGGTATTACAAAATTTTTAATAATAAAGGTACCAAGCCATATATCTGCCGCATGCAACCCCAATTCTTTATATTCGTCGTCGGTAGCATATACTTCGGCACTAATTTTATTTTCATTAAGATAATCTAGTGTATCTAATGTGCCTGTGTAATAAACGTCTTCATACCCATGAGATGGTAAAATAATAACGTTTTTTCCTTTGAGTATTGATGATATTTCTGGTGGTGCGTCCGCAATTAAGGATTCAAAAGTAAATATTGACTCTTTGATTTCAAACTTTTCACGGTCATTGAAAATTTTCATTTACACCCACTGTTAATATATGATGGTATACTTGAGACACATTACTGTATATAAGGTGAAATTTCAATAACCTTTATATGGATAGTGAGTGTTACATCAAAAAACATGCTAACAGCATACAACGATCACCTAATTCACCACTCAATATTAGCAATGTTGTAAATGATCGCAATAGTTAAATATATACCCTGTTTGAGTAGAGGCATCGGCAGAGGGATTGGATCATTACTCTGAGGAATCACCTAGGGGGCTGTAATCGTGGGCATGCTAGTGGTTATAAAGAAAGGGCAACAATGTCCAAGATTTTCAGGTTGCTTTGAAAATTTAGAGGCTGATCTGAAATTCCTTGTGTTCTGTTTAGACACACAATTTTTTCTGCCATATATTAAAATTTATAATTTGTCTTTAATAAGTCATCCCAAGCATTAGCTAATTATTTCTCATGCTAAATGTTTATAGCAGCAAAGCTGTTTGCCGTAGCACTGTCTCTCAATCTGGTTGTTGAAGTGATTGGTTGCATAATTTTAGTTGTTAAGCAAAGTCAAGAAAAGGAAGGTTAGTTAACCTTTTTTGCGACTTTCATTGATAATCGCTCGAATTCTATTAATAACATATGGGAACCTTCAAGTTCCCATATGTTATTAACCCAGAGTATGATCTCCATTTTTGTGATGTTTATGTCCCAAACACTGCAGGTTCAGCGGGATATTTACACAAATAGTGATGTCCGCTTTTGGCACTCTGAGGACGTTCGGCCCCTCCGACTTTATAGGGCCGGACCGCCAGTTACGATCAGTGCTGACGATAAGTATTTCGCAGTTTTGGCTTATTCATCGACGTATCAACGACCACCGATTACTTGACGCTTTTATATAGAGTAAATTTTCCTGGACGAGATTGTGAACCTTTATTTTTAAGTTTCAGCTTTCGGCATAATCGTCCATAAACATCTGGAGGAAAACCTCCATCGAACGACCATTTATCGCTATGTTTCGTCATCTGTAGAATCCCAGATATATTTTTATACTTATTACCGAGATTATTCTTAACAATACATTCAGAAACCTCCGAGCTATGCGTAAAGCTCAGTTCGGATAACTCTTTTATCAGCTCATTGAATTCCTGAGCATCTAAAGATTCAGTATTTTGTACTGAATGGATTGTTTGTGGCTTATGTATAAATGTCATAATAATCATCCATATGATTTACGTCTCTGCGTCGTAAATGTGAACTAAGTGTAAGTATCCCGCATGAATCACTGAACAATATGACACCGGAGGAATACCGGCAGCACCATTATTTGGCGGGGATCTCAAAAAATGCATGGAACCAAAACGGGTCTAGTTACATAAGTACTACATTAAAAAACTAGCCTGACAGAGTCATGCTTTGGGAAATAACCATGAGGTACCGTCGTATTGCAGGTTCACTATGAGTGAAACGCTGCCAGCAAAACTGATATCATTGCCGCATATTATTTCGCGACGCTAACGGGGTGTATTTGAAGAAATCCCGGATTGAGTGGCAAGTTTTACGTGTAATCACCCATATATTAAGCGGTGCGGGGTGCAGTAATGCTTGGTAATCATCGGCGATGCGTTTAAACAGCTGTTGCCGATAGCTAGGCAATGGGCCTGCCAGCACGGCAAGCTCTTCATTGTAGCTTTTTGCTTGCTCTGGCTTCCAGTAAAGGCGGCTGAGTTCTTTCGTACAGTCATCGTTGGCCAGCGATGGGGAGGCAAGTACCTTGTTAATATGTAGTAGCAGTGGAAGGATGAGTATTTTCCATTCTTCAAAGTCGGCCTGACGGTGAAGTTCCAGCGTATTCTGAAATTGTTGTCCAGCTTTAGTATCGATTACTGTTCCTGCTTCAGCTGATTTTTTCAGGCATTGAGTAACCTCCGCCAAGGTGATTCTCTTGGTATATTCCCCGGATAAATCTTCAATAATTTTATAGATTCTCATGCAGTTCATGTGCAGATTGTTCACACAGCTGTCGCACTCAAATGCCAACCGCTCCAACTTGGTAGTTTCGAGCTCTAGCACTTTCTTACGAATATCATTACTTAACGCGAGTTTGGCCCCGAGCCAGACCGCAGTGACGGTCACAATGGGTGTGATAAGATCTTTCCAGTTAAACAGCATGATCTGTATTTCCTGATAGATGACTTCTGCAGTCGCAGAACAGTAATGGCAGACACTGAGCTAGCACACTATAGCGAGCACCGTGGGTGTGGTTGAGGCTGTAAATGCTGTTTTTACGGCGGGTACGGTCAGTCCGAACCTCCGGAGAGGATTGTGTGCCAAGTAAGGGCATGCAAAACATATAACGAACTACCCGAGGAGCCAGGAAGAAGTCTACTGACCGATTCCCTGCTAACGAACATAAACTATGTCTCGTCGATGTCCGCTTCTGGCTGTGAGTTCAACTGATGGACGCAAC
>NZ_SZXJ01000012.1 GCF_005281345.1 Citrobacter sp. wls619 | reverse complement strand
TGACCCGATAGGGCTGAGAGGCGGGTTAAACTTATATCAGTATGCGCCTAATCCACTCAGTTGGATCGATCCTTTAGGTTTAACCGCCGTTGATGCTCCCGGATATAGTGTTTATGGTTTATTTGATCCCGGAGCAAAAGAACCTTATTACGTTGGCATTACTAATGACATGGATCGAAGAAGAGGCGAGCATCTTGATACTGGAAGATTATCTCCTGATTCGAGAATGGAACCTCTTGAGCGAAATGTTAAATATGGTCAGGCCAGAGGTTACGAGCAGTATTATATAGAGAAATATAAAACCAGAACTGGAACTATAGGCGAAGAAATTTCCTCAACAAATCGAGGAAACAAATATAATTCATTTGATCATGGGCGAACCGATCCCAGGGCACAGGCATTTAAAGATGCTTATAATAGTAAGAAAGGTGGTTCCGGTGGAGGAAAATGCGGATGAGTGATTTTAAATTTTGGGGCTGGGATAAGAAGCCGAGAACAATGCTGCGTTTTGTGAAGCCCGGAGACATATTTTGCTTTAGATTAGATGAAAATCGGTATTGCTTTGGTAGAGTTATATCTAAGATATTTACCGGGCATGTTGCTGAAATATTTGATTTTACATCTGATATTCCTAAAGTAATGGAAGCTAATATAGCTAAAAGAGCCATACCTCCAATTGTGATTGATACATATTCTTTATTTGATAAAAAAATAGAGAAAGGAAGTGATTGGCGAATTATAGGCCATCAGGAAAATTATACTCCTGATAACGTTGATAATGTTTTCTTTGTATATGGGGTAGGAAATTCTTGTAAAAAAGTTGATGTATTCGATAATGAATACAGCATATCAGAAAAAGATGCAGAAAATTTTCCCCGTTTGACACCTCATGGTGATTATCAAATTAAATCTTTATTAAATAATATGTAATCAATAAAAAGCTGGGAAAGAAACTAAATCTTCCCGGCTTTTTATTACGTAATCCCTGTTAAATCCCGCCGTCGATCCTGTCGCGCTTAATCACCGGAATATCCCCGGTATCATTCAGCGCCCCCGGAAATGTCTTCAGCCATTGCGTTACCTTCTGCTTGTTGATGCGGGTAACGCTCATCCCTTCAATACAGCCAAAGAGTTCGCGGGTGTGCTGCGGCGTGATAATAATACAGTCCCGCATGACCCGGATCTTGACGGGCATCCCGTCAATAAACCCGGCCCGTGCCATCCATGCGCCGTGTAAACGGAGCGAATGGAAGTCAACGCGGGAATAAAACTCGCTGTGGGCCAGATCCGGCACTGTGTTAGAATCGTGTTCAGCCATGATTAACTACTCCAGTTAGTTACTTGTGGTGAGCGGGCTGACGTGTTGCAAGCGCGTCAGTTCCGCGTTAAATCAGCTACTTGGCCAGCGCCTGAATCTGCTTCTTGGTCAGGAACGCATCCAGCAGCTTCTTGATAACCTCTTTGTCCTCGTCGGGTAACTGCTCCACTTCCTGAAACTGGCGCAGCAGTTCCCGATCCTCAAACCTTGCCTTAGCCGCTTCGGTGGCCGCCCCTTCCAGCAGATAATCCCCCGTCACATCCAGTGCATCGGCCAGCCGCTTCAGCGTGTCGCCGCCCGGCCGGGATGTACCGCGCTCAAAGCGGCCAATGTGGGTGTAATGCAGATCGGCCAGCTTCCCGAGTTCAGACTGTGAAAGTCCCTTCTGCCTGCGCAGTTCGCGCAGACGCTGCGCAAATCCGGTATCAGCCATGTCCGCCATATCAAGCACCTCAGTCATCATTGCTACGTCAAATATAGCCATGTTGCCGTAATTATCCGTCATCTTCCATGCTCCGGTGCGTTGATATGTACTTTACATGCTTGACATAATAAAGCCTTGAGGCTACCTTATCAAGCATAAATGCTTTATTGAAAATATTTTTAAGGACGTATCAATATGGCCCGCATCCCGGAAGCAGAACTACAGCACCTGAAAGCCGCCGTTCCCTTAGTTGCCGTTGTGCGCTCACAGGGGCGGCAGATGTTCAAAAAAGGTAAGGACTTCACCGTGCTCTGCCCGTTCCACGACGAGAAAACCCCCTCGTGCGTTATCTCGCCGGAAAAGAACCTGTACCACTGCTTCGGCTGCGATGCGGGCGGCTCGGTGCTGGACTGGGTGATGCACACCGAAAAACTCAGCCTGCGTAAGGCGGTGGAGCGGCTGCGCGGCGAGCTGGGCGACAATCCCGCCGTGGCGCCACTGGTCACGAAGGATGAACCGGAAATGTTCACCGAAGACGAGGCGGGCCGCCAGAAACTGCTCTCCCGCGTGACGGACTTCTATCACCACACGCTGCTGAACGCGCCGGAGGCGGTGGCGTATCTGGAAAAGCGCCGCCTTAACCATCCTGAACTGGTCGCGCAGTTCCGCTTAGGCTTCGCCAACCGCACACTGGCCTACCGTCTGCCGCCAAAAGCGGTGCAGGCAGGTGCGAAGATCCGCGCCCGGTTGCAGGGTGTCGGCGTGCTGCGCGACACAGGACACGAACACTTCCACGGCTCGCTGGTTGTGCCGGTTGTGGATCTGAACGGCCAGATCCGCGGGATGTACGGGCGCAAAATCACCGATCGTCTGCGCAGCGGCACGCCGCTGCATCTTTACCTTCCGGGGCCGCATGGCGGGGTGTGGAACGAGCAGGCGCTGGTCGGCTCAAAAACGGTGATCCTCTGCGAATCGCTGATCGATGCGATGTCGTTCTGGGTGGCCGGGTTGCGCAACGTGACGGCGGCTTACGGGGTGAACGGCGTGACCGATGAAATGCGGGAGGCGTTCCGGGCGCACGGCATCAGGCAGGTGCTGATCGCGTTCGACAACGATGCGGCAGGCAATGAGGCTGCGGTAAAACTGGCGTCTTCCTTAGCCGCTGAGGGGATCGCGCCGTTCCGGGTGACGTTCCCGGAGGGGATGGACGCCAACGGTTATCTGTGTCAGGTGGCGGAGCCTGCACAGGCGTTCGGGATGTTGATCGATGGCGCGGTGACGATGCAGGACGTGGCAGGCGTGGAGGCTGTCGATCCGCTGATGCCGGATGCCGCGCCTGCGGAGTCTTTACCCTTAGCAACTGCTGTGGAGGCGCTTCCTGCGGCGGCATCGCCCGCGCCGGGCGTGGTGGTGGAAGCGTTGCCGGGCGGGGATCTGCAACTGGCGGTTGAATCGCAGCGGTGGCGCATCCGGGGGATCGGCAGCGTGAAAGCGGGCAGCGGCGCGATGAAGGTTAACGCGCAGGTGATCGACATGCAGAGCGGCGTGGTGTTCGCGGACAGCGTGGACATGATGAGCGCCCGCTCTCGCGGCGGGTATGCGCGGGCAGCGGCGGCAGAGCTGGGCCTTGCCGAGGGCGATCTGCGGCGTTCGCTGGGTAAGGTACTGCTGGCACTCGAAAGCTGGCAGGCACAACCGGAGCCGGAGAACGCCGCGCCGGAAATGACTGACGAAGATCGGGAGGCGGCGCTGGCCCTGCTGTGCTCGCCGGATCTGGCGGGCCGCATCGCGTCGGATATGGCGGCGTGCGGCGTGGTGGGGGAAAGTACCAACCTGACGGCGGCGTATCTGGCGGCGGTGTCGCGCAAGCTGGAGAAACCGCTGGCCGTCCTCATCCAGTCGTCAAGCGCGGCGGGCAAGTCGTCGCTGATGGACGCGGTGCTGAACCTGATCCCGCCGGAGGAACGAATGCAGTACAGCGCCATGACCGGGCAGAGCCTGTTCTACCTCGGCGAGACCAACCTGCAACATAAGATCCTCGCCATCGCGGAAGAAGAAGGTGTGAGACAGGCGGCGTATGCGTTGAAGCTGTTGCAGTCGGACGGGGAGTTAACCATCGCCAGTACGGGCAAGGATGACGCGACCGGGAGCCTTGTCACGAAGCAGTACACCGTCAAAGGCCCGGTAATGCTGATGCTGACTACCACGGCGATCGACGTTGACGAGGAGCTGTTAAACCGCTGCCTTGTGCTCACGGTGAATGAAAGCCGTGAACAGACGGAAGCGATCCACGCGGCGCAGCGTTACGCGCAGACGCTGGAAGGGCTGCTCGCCTCGAATGAGAAAAGTTACATCACTCAGCTTCACCAGAACGCGCAGCGGCTGCTGCGTCCGCTGAACGTGGTGAACCCGTTCGCCAGTCAGCTTACCTTCATGAGCGACAAGACGCGGACGCGGCGCGACCATATGAAATACCTGACGCTGATCCAGTCGGTAGCCCTGCTGCACCAGTACCAGCGGGAGGTAAAGCGCGTGGAGCATCGCGGGCAGATAGTGGAGTACATCGAGGTTCAGCGTTCGGATATCGTGCTGGCTAATCAACTGGCGCATGAAATACTGGGCCGCACGCTGGACGAAATGCCGCCACAGACGCGTAAGCTGCTGTTGTTGATACAGGCGATGGTCAGTGAGGCGGCAGCGGCGCGGAACTGCAAGCCCGGCGAGATACGCTTCACGCGCCGCGAGATCCGCGACGTCACGCAGTGGAGCGACAACCAGCTCAAGGTTCACTGTCTGCGGCTGGCCGAAATGGAATACCTGCTTGTACATGGTGGCAGCCGCGGCCACCTGTTGCAGTACGAGCTGTTATGGGACGGCAGCGGCGACGGTTCCCACCTGTGCGGCCTGATCGAGCCGGGTGAAAAGCCCGCGTATGACTCACGCAAGTTGGAGACGCCGGAGGACAAGTTGCCCTCAAGTTGCCCCAAAGATGGGGCTAAGTTGGGGCAGACAAAACAGGCCACAGACTGCGCCAGTGCTGGCCCGGATGTGTCGCAAGTTGGGAGCGATGAAAAAGCACTGTTCCCGGAGACAAAGAAAACACCCCGTCGTAGTCGTAAGGACAACCACGCGGATCGCATCCGGGACAGCCCGGCAGTGAACGGCAAGGCATCACTACGATCAACGCAAGTTGGATCAAACTGACCGCAAGTTGCCCTCAAGTTGGCCCCATGTTGGGGCTAAGTTGGGGCAATAAAAATCATCTGCAAGTCGCATCATTATTGACCTGAACGCCCCGCAAGTTGGGGTAACGCTAAAACCACAGTTCCACTGCTTTACCCTTCCTTCGTCGTACCGTACCGCTATCTCAATACTCAATACTCAATCCCTAATCTCAATCAGGACAAACCCTCATGAGCAGACCCATACCACCGGGGCCGGAAGCCCTTTATCTTAGCCGCCAGAACCAGAACGCCACGCAGCGCCAGCATGTGATCGCATGGCTCGCGCACCTTGAGGCGCAGGGCTACAGCCCGCGCAGCACCGAAGGCTACCGCGAACGGGTGTTGCCGTTCATCACCTGGTGCGAGGAGCGCGGGCTGATGTACGCGCCGCAGGTGAGCCTGGCGGTGCTGGAAGCATACCAGCGTCATCTGCGCAGTTACCGCAAGGCAGACGGCAACACGCTTGCGGTCGGTGGCCAGCTCAACCGCCTCAGCGCGGTGCGCAACTTCTGGCGCTGGCTGCTGAAACGTCACATCATCCTGTACAACCCGGCAGAGCAGCTTGAACTACCGAAGGAGGAGAAACGGCTTCCGGCGCAGGTGTTCAGCGAGCAGGAGACGCGGGCGGTGTTGCAGAGTCTGGACACGGAAACGCCGCTGGGCCTGCGTAACCGGGCGATCCTTGAGGTGCTGTGGAGTACCGGGATCAGGCGGATGGAGCTGGCGAACCTGATGTTATGCGACGTGGACTTCACGCGGGGCGTGGTGAATGTGCGGCAGGGTAAGGGACGCAAGGATCGGGTGGTGCCGGTGGGCCATGTGGCGCTGGAGTGGGTTCAGCGCTGGCTGAAGGACGTGCGGCCCCGGCTGGCTTACCGGTTCGACAGCGGGCATCTGTTCATCACATATCACGGCAAGGGGTTAAGTCCGGTAACGCTGACGCAGCTCGGCGGAGAGGCTATCCGGGAGAAAGCGCGGATAGACAAGCCGGGGGCCTGTCACATCTTCCGGCACTCGATGGCGACGCAGATGCTGGATAACGGAGCGGACACGCGGCATATCCAGGCGATCCTCGGCCATGAGAAGCTGGAGACGACGCAGATCTACACAAAGGTAGCCATCGCGCCGTTACAGCGGGTGCATGAGAAGACGCATCCGGCGGAGAAGCGGCGAAGGAAGAAAGCGCCGGAGGCCACGGAGCCGGACGGGAGCGCGGCGTTGCCGGACAGCCCGAAAGGTTAGGTGTCGCACTCTGTGAGGCCGCAGGGCGCGGTGGACAGGGCAAAAGGCGCGCATCCCTGCGCACCTCTTGCCCCGCCCGGCACCGGCGTGCGCGGGGGTAAATGCCCGCGTCCCGGCGGGGGCTGTAGCGGCATATGGGGGTGCGGAGCGGCCGGGCCACGGTCATTAAACATAATGCAGGAGATTATGCGCACTCTCGCCGGGCGGCTGTGGGTGGCGAACCCGACCC
>NZ_SZXJ01000089.1 GCF_005281345.1 Citrobacter sp. wls619 | reverse complement strand
GCCGGATAAGCGTAGCGCCATCCGGCATTATATCTAAGCGGTTTTCAGCAAATACAGGGCATTATCGGCAGAGAGCGTCGGGTTGTTAATACTGACGCTGGCGCGTGATAATGCTGCGCAGGCCATTGCAAACTGCGCGCTTTCGCGGAACTCACTGCCTTCCAGGAAGCTGTATAACAATCCCGCCATAAATGCGTCATCGGCGCCGAAGCTGTCTATCACCGTATGCTTCGGCGATGTCAGTAAAAATTGCTCTCCGTCCTTTTCGCTGCAAAAAACGGATTCGTCTTCCAGACACACAAAGATGCGTTTTACGCCCTGCTGATGGAGGTCGTTGACGGCTTGCACGCGATCCGCATCCGACTGGACAGGCTTACCCCATAAAATACCGAGCTCTTTCTGCGTGGGTTTGAGCGTATGAATACGTGTAAACCAGGTCTTCATTTTTGCCGCTTTGAACTCTGAAACGGTATCAATAAATACCGGAATGTCATCAGCAATAGTAAATACCCACTCGATGGCTTCAGCCGTCAGGTTGCAATCTGCCAGCACGACGCCGGAATGGCGGATAAGATCCCGTGAACCGTTCAGCAACTGCGGTGTTAGCTGTTGCAGAATGTGGGTATCGTTAATCGCCAGTACGGTCTCTTCCTGCTGATTCGCGATCGACAAATAGGTGGAGGTGTTATGTCCATGCAGACGAATACAATTGGAAACGTTAACACCGGCCTGACGGGTCTGTTCCAGCAGCGTTTCGCCATAGAAATCGCTGCCAACTGCGGAGATTAAATGCACGTCGCGGCCCAGTAGCGCCAGGTTGTGGGCGATGTTTCGTCCCACGCCGCCTGCAGAACAGTGGATGCTGCCGGGGTTAGATGCGGCTTGAGGATAGTGGATGTCAGCGACACCACGAATATCCATGTTTATTGCCCCGACGACGACGCAATAATCTTGTTCGGTAAGGATATAACCTTTACCTTTGATCATTCCTTTGCGCATCAAATCCATAATATGTGCGGCGACGCGCGAACGACTGATCTGCAAAATATCGGCGATTTCATTTTGTTGTATCAGCGGATTGCGTCGCAGGATCTTAAGGATCTGCTTTTCCCTGTCGTTCATGATTATGCAACCGCCTTTTCAGTTTGCTGCGCTTTTAGCCATGCAATTTCTTCGGCCCAGATATCAGGGTTGATGGTTTCCAGTACCAGTGGGATGCCGTCAAAACGGTTGTCCTGCATGATCCAGCGGAATGCATCGTGACCGATATTGCCTTCCCCTAAGCTATGGTGGCGGTCAACGCGGCTGCCAAATGCGCTCTTGGCATCGTTCAGGTGCATACCGCGTAAATAGTTAAAGCCGACAATACGTTCAAATTCAGCGAATGTCTTTTCACACTCGTCAGCGGAACGCAAATCGTAACCGGCCGCGAAGGCGTGGCAGGTGTCGATGCAGACACCTACACGGGATTTATCCTCCACGCCGTCGATGATTGCCGCCAGATGCTCGAACTTAAAACCCAGATTACTGCCTTGCCCGGCGGTGTTTTCAATGACTGCCGTCACGCCCTGAGTCTGAGCAAGGACAATGTTGATTGATTCGGCAATACGCGCCAGGCATTCATCTTCCGGGATCTGCATTAAGTGGCTGCCCGGGTGAAAGTTAAGCAGGGATAAACCAAGCTGCTCGCAGCGCTGCATTTCATCAAGAAAAGCATCGCGTGATTTTTCCAGCGCGTCGCTGACGGGATGGCCGAGGTTAATCAGGTAGCTGTCGTGTGGCAGGATTTGTGCGGAGGAAAAGTGATATTTCTCGCAGGCTGCCTTGAAGTCATCAATGACTTCAGTGGTCAATGGTGCGGCGCGCCACTGGCGCTGATTTTTGGTGAACAGGGCGAATGCGGTCGCTTCGATTTCTGCAGCTCGAATAGCAGCGTTAGCCAGACCGCCAGCGGCGCTTACATGCGCTCCGATGTATTTCATAATGATTCCCTAAATAGTTCGAGTTGCAGGAAGGTGGCAAGAGAGAGAATCCCCGGAAGCGTACTTCAGTACGTGACTGGGGTGAACGAGTGCAGCCAACGCGCCTGCAACTTGAAATATGACGGGAAAAACCCGCCATACTCAAAAGGGAAGAGTATAGCGGGTTAATGGAGGTGAGTCGTGATCGATTATGCCATCAGCGCGTGGATGGCAACGTTAATCGCGCCACCGCCCACAATCAGCCAGACAAACAGCACCAGCGCCATCAGCAGAGGTTTTGCACCGGCTTTTTTCAGCGCACTCACGTGAGTGGTTAACCCCAGTGCTGCCATCGCCATCGCCAGCAACACGGTGTCCAGCGTCACCAGCATGTTCACCACTGACTGTGGCAGCAGGTGGAACGAGTTAAAAATCGCGACCACAATAAACAGGATGGCAAACCACGGAATAGTGATTTTACTTTTCTCTCCGCCGGTCGCCGGAGACAGTTGTTTAACACGAGCTGCCAGGATGATGAGGAACGGAGCCAGCATCATGACACGCAGCATTTTAGCAATGACGGCTGCGTTTTCAGCTTCCGGAGTGATTGCATGCCCGGCAGCAACAACCTGTGCAACTTCATGCATCGTGGAGCCAATATAAATCCCGTAGGTTTCCGGGCTAAACCAGTGCGCCAGTAGCGGGTACATTGCCGGGTACAGGAAGATAGCAATGGTCCCGAAGATAACCACGGTAGCAACGGCGACCGTTACCTTACTGGCTTCTGCTTTCACCACCGGCTCGGTGGCTAATACCGCGGCGGCACCACAAATGCTGCTCCCCGCACCAATCAACCAACTGGTGTGTTTGTCCAGACCAAAGACTTTCTGTCCGAGGAAGCAGGCCAGCATAAAGGTGCTGCTGAGCGTCAGGACATCAATGACGATACCGCTGACACCAACGTCGGCTATTTGGGCGAAGGTGAGGCGGAAACCATAAAGGATGATCCCCAGACGCAGTAAATGTTGCTTGGCAAACAGCACGCCACCGTCACAGCTTTTCCAGATTTGTGGATACACGGTGTTGCCGATAACCATCCCGAATAAGATGGCTAAGGTGAGGGCGCTGAACCCGGCACCTGCGACGGCGGGAATGGAACCTCCCCATAAGGCGGCCCCGGTGATAACTGCACTCAGGGCAAGCCCCGGAATAAAATGCCACACTGTACGACGATGATTCTGTAGGGCGAGTTCAGTCATAACCCCTCCTGAACAATTTGAATGATTTCTTGGCAAAAATTGTAAGGTGAAGTGGCTTAAAAATAAAATTGATTATATATTTATAATTAATCTTTATAAGTGGTAAGCGCGAGCTACCCGGTGGAAAACGACTATGCATATCACCCTGCGACAACTTGAAGTGTTTGCTGAGGTACTGAAAAGCGGCTCGACGACTCAGGCATCTGTCATGTTGTCATTGTCGCAGTCAGCGGTGAGTGCTGCGCTTACCGATTTAGAGGGGCAACTTGGCGTGCAACTGTTTGACCGTGTCGGCAAGCGGCTGGTCGTCAATGAGCACGGGCGCTTACTCTATCCGCGTGCGTTGGCCTTGCTCGAGCAAACGACAGAAATCGAACAGCTTTTTCGTGAAGATAATGGCGCGATTCGCGTCTATGCCAGTAGCACCATCGGCAACTATATTTTACCTGCCATGATTGCAGGTTACCGGCGTGATTTCCCCGACTTGCCGCTGGAACTCAGCGTGGGCAACAGCCAGGATGTTATCAATGCGGTGCTGGATTTTCGGGTCGACATCGGGCTTATCGAAGGGCCCTGTCACAGTACGGAGATCATCTCTGAACCGTGGCTGGAAGATGAACTGGTGGTATTTGCGGCGCCGTCATCGCCGCTAACCACGGGCCCGGTGACGCTGGAGCAACTTGCGGCTTCGCCCTGGATCCTGCGCGAACGTGGGTCCGGTACCCGTGAGCTGGTGGATTACCTGTTGCTGTCTCATCTACCGAGATTTCAGATGGCAATGGAGTTGGGTAACTCTGAAGCTATTAAACATGCTGTCCGCCATGGCCTGGGGATCAGCTGCTTGTCGCGCCGGGTTATTGCCGAACAACTGCAGGCAGGAACGTTAAGCGAAGTTCCGGTGCCGTTGCCACGTCTGGTCCGCACGCTTTGGCGCGTCCATCATCGCCAAAAACATCTTTCAAACTCGCTGCTGCGTTTTTTGCGTTATAGCGACCAGGTAGAGCAGGTTGAATAAGACGCTGGTGCGTCGCGCCTGCAATGAACACCCCATCGTCAACTGAGGGCAATCGTCATACGTTGCCCATTTTCTGCTTTACTTATAATCCGCGGCCAGTCATGAAGGTCTCTTATAACAGCGCATTTGTGCCGGAAGAATGCCATTTCGTCTGCTACAATCGCGCCTCATTTTTTGGATGGATAGCATTTTCACATGGTTTCCGAAACTAAAACCACAGAAGCGCCCACGCTACGCCGTGAACTGAAGGCGCGTCACCTGACGATGATCGCCATTGGTGGTTCCATCGGTACGGGTCTTTTTGTTGCATCTGGTGCAACCATTTCTGCGGCGGGTCCTGGCGGCGCGCTGTTTTCCTATATTCTGATTGGCCTGATGGTGTACTTCCTGATGACCAGTCTCGGTGAGCTGGCTGCCTACATGCCGGTTTCCGGTTCGTTCTCTACCTACGGTCAGAACTATGTAGAAGAAGGCTTTGGCTTCGCGCTCGGCTGGAACTACTGGTACAACTGGGCGGTGACTATCGCCGTGGACCTGGTGGCCGCACAATTGGTCATGAGCTGGTGGTTCCCGGATACGCCAGGCTGGATCTGGAGTGCGCTGTTCCTTGGCGTTATCTTCCTGCTGAACTACATCTCGGTTCGTGGATTTGGTGAAGCGGAATACTGGTTCTCACTGATCAAAGTCACCACCGTGATTATCTTCATCGTGGTTGGCGTGATGATGATTATCGGTATCTTCAAAGGTGCTCAACCGGTGGGCTGGAGTAACTGGACGACAGGTGATGCACCCTTTGCTGGTGGTTTTGCCGCCATGATTGGTGTGGCGATGATCGTCGGCTTCTCCTTCCAGGGGACCGAGTTGATTGGTATCGCCGCGGGCGAATCTGAAGATCCAGAGAAGAACATTCCACGCGCGGTGCGCCAGGTATTCTGGCGAATTCTGCTGTTCTATGTGTTCGCGATTTTGATTATCAGCCTGATTATCCCGTATACCGATCCGAGCCTGCTGCGCAATGATGTAAAAGACATCAGCGTCAGCCCGTTCACGCTGGTATTCCAGCACGCGGGTCTGCTGTCTGCGGCGGCGGTGATGAACGCCGTTATCCTGACGGCGGTGCTGTCGGCGGGTAACTCCGGTATGTATGCATCAACACGTATGCTCTACACCCTGGCATGTGACGGTAAAGCGCCGCGTATTTTCTCTAAACTGTCTCGTGGCGGCGTACCGCGTAACGCGCTGTATGCGACGACTGTCGTGGCAGGTCTGTGCTTCCTGACATCCATGTTTGGTAACCAGACGGTGTACCTGTGGCTGTTGAACACCTCCGGGATGACGGGTTTTATCGCCTGGCTGGGAATTGCGATTAGCCACTATCGTTTCCGTCGTGGTTATGTGTTGCAGGGCCATGATATTAAGGATCTGCCGTATCGCTCAGGCTTCTTCCCTCTGGGGCCGATCTTTGCCTTTGTCCTGTGTCTGATAATCACCCTGGGGCAAAACTACGAAGCGTTCCTGAAAGATACCATTGACTGGGGCGGCGTAATGGCAACCTACATTGGTATCCCGCTGTTCCTGATCATCTGGTTTGGCTATAAGTTGACCAAAGGAACCCGTTTCGTTCGTTACAGCGAAATGCACTTTCCGAAACGTGTGAAGAAGTAATCTAGTACCTGATGGCATCGCGCTTATCCGGCCTACGTAAGATAGTGTAGGTCGGGTAAGGCCTCCGTGCTGCCATCCGGCAGACAATAACCCTCCCCCGGCACTCACCCTGTTCAGTTAACATTTCAGTTTCAGAAAGCATCAACATGTGTTGGCGGGGTAATGAACATGCTCTCTCTGAGAAAGGGTTCCGTTCACCTCATGTTCA
>NZ_SZXJ01000106.1 GCF_005281345.1 Citrobacter sp. wls619 | reverse complement strand
AAGCGCTCTCCCAGCTGAGCTATAGCCCCGTCACGTAAAGCTTGTCGAGTTGACGGGCGGCATCATATGAATTCCCTTCGCGTGTGTCAACGGCAAAATTAACTCATAGAATTCAATCGCTGAAAAAGCAGGCAAATGAAGAACATTGCGCAACAACTCGCATTCAGTAGTTAAACGCGTCACGGTTTCTACTAAAATGGTGCTATAAAATGAGCCACTAATTAACCCCACGACTATTCAGGGAATCGTTATGTTCAAGGAACGGATGACGCCAGAAGAACTTGCTAATCTGACCGGATACAGCCGGCAGACCATCAATAAATGGGTGCGCAAGGAAGGTTGGGCTACCTCACCTAAACCCGGCGTTCAGGGCGGTAAAGCCCGTCTGGTTCACGTTACCGAACAAGTTCGTGAATACATTCGCAGCGCTGAGCGTTCAGCGGAAGGCTTATCAGATAATTTATCGTTATCCGGTGATACCTCCATCGAAGCTCTACTGATAAGACTCGCCAAAGAAATGACGCCATCAGAACAGAAAATGTTTACGTCGCTGATCCTGCGTGAAGGCATTACGGGTTTGTTACAACGCTTAGGGATTCGCGACAGCAAATAATATGAAAAAATTACGCAGTAAAATGACCACCGAAGAGCTGGCTGAATGTCTCGGTGTCGCGAAACAAACCGTCAATCGTTGGATCAGAGAGCAAAACTGGACAACCGAAAAGTTTCCCGGTGTTAAAGGTGGTCGCGCAAGGCTTATTCATATTGATGCCGGCGTCCGAGAGTTTCTTCTCAATATTCCAGCTTTTCGCAAGGTGCCAGAATTTTATCAGGCAGAAGAACCGCTTGCCGAGTATACACACGTGGTTCGCAGTCACGCCTGCCGTCAGATAATCAGCGCACTGGATAACATGTCGCCAACGGAACAGGAAAAGCTGGCGATGTATATTTCGCGCGAAGGGATTCGCACTTTCCTGACCCGTCTGGGCATTGATGAGTCTGAATAAATGCCAAAAAAACGGCAGGGTGTGCGCCTGCCGTTTTTTCATCTCTTAAACCCGTCTTACTGCTGGCTTTCACGCTCAGCAATAAACGCCAGTGCTTTGTTAATACGTTCAATGCTGCGAGACTTACCAATCGCATGCACCGTAACGTCTAACGCCGGAGACTGACCCGCACCGGTTACGGCTACGCGCAGCGGCATCCCGACTTTACCCATGCCCACTTCCAGCTCATCCGCGGTTGCCTGAATCGCGTGGTGCACGTTTTCCGCGCTCCATTCGCTGATAGCAGCCAGTTTGTCGCGAACCACTTCCAGCGGCTGACGCGCAACCGGACGCAGGTGTTTCTTCGCCGCATCGGCATCGAACTCAGCAAAGTCTTCGTAGAAGTAGCGGCAGCTCTGCGCCATCTCTTTTAGCGTCTTGCAGCGTTCACCCAGCAGTTTTACCAGCTCAGACAACTGCGGGCCGACGCGCGTATCGATATTTTCCTGCTCAATGTGCCACTGCAAGTGTGTCGCCACATATTCTGGCGCTAGTGCATTAATGTAGTGATGGTTCAGCCACTGCAGTTTTTCCGTGTTGAACGCGCTCGCAGACTTGCTCACCGCACCGAGAGAGAACAGCTTGATCATTTCTTCACGGGTGAAGATCTCCTGATCGCCGCTGGACCAACCCAGACGTACCAGATAGTTCAGCAACGCTTCCGGCAGGTAGCCGTCGTCGCGGTACTGCATCACGCTGACCGCACCGTGACGTTTAGAGAGTTTTTTGCCGTCGTCGCCGTTGATCATCGACACGTGCGCGTAAACCGGCACCGGCGCGTTCAGCGCTTTCAGGATGTTGATCTGACGCGGGGTGTTGTTGATATGGTCTTCACCACGAATAACGTGGGTGATCTCCATATCCCAGTCGTCGACAACGACGCAGAAGTTGTAGGTCGGGGAACCGTCGGTACGGCGGATGATCAGATCGTCCAGCTCCTGGTTGCTGAATTCGATCGGCCCACGGATCTGGTCATCAAAAATAACGGACCCGTCCTGCGGGTTGGCAAAGCGTACGACGCAAGGTTCGTCATCCGCGTGGTGTTCATGGCTATGACGGCAGCGACCATCGTAACGTGGTTTTTCACCGTTCGCCATTTGCTCTTCGCGCAACGCGTCCAGACGCTCTTTGGAGCAGTAGCATTTATACGCGGTGCCTGCTTCCAGCATCTCATCGATGACAGCGTTGTAGCGATCAAAACGTTTAGTCTGGAAATACGGGCCTTCATCCCACTCCAGATTCAGCCAGTTCATGCCATCCATAATGGCTTCAATAGCTTCCGGCGTGGAGCGTTCGAGATCGGTGTCTTCAATACGCAGCACAAACTCACCGCCATGGTTACGTGCAAAAAGCCAGGAATAAAGAGCAGTACGCGCACCGCCGACGTGCAGGTAACCTGTCGGGCTTGGCGCGAAGCGAGTTTTGATTTTCATGAAATGGCCTTACGTTTATAAAGATGCCGACAACCGGCAAATCCAGGGAAGATTATCAGGCTGGTATTCTATCACTGTGGTCTGATTCCTCAATGTTCATCGGGTTGGAACATCACGCTTTGCCATTTTCGTATACAAATCATGCGACATGGATTGTTTTGCGATCGTTTTGTTTAAATTTACGACGAACGAACAATTTCTTTAGAAAATGCGTTGACTCATTTTCAACTCTCCCTATAATGCGACTCCACACAGCGGGGGTGATTAGCTCAGCTGGGAGAGCACCT
>NZ_SZXJ01000095.1:479368-509273 GCF_005281345.1 Citrobacter sp. wls619 | reverse complement strand
GCTCTACCGACTGAGCTATCCGGGCAACGGGGCGCATTAAACCGTATTCACGCATGCCAGTCAATCAAATTTCCGGAAAAGCTGCTCAAACGCTTAATATTACGGCAATCTGTGCGTTTTTGCCTGAAGTTTGCACAAATTTCCCTGGTAATCCAGGTGGAAGGAGGCGCAACCATGGTGACATGAAGTTGCGGGATATTGCGTGCTAAGTACGGTGGTTTCTGCTGATTCCAGCTGCGTGGATGCATGGTAAGACAAGGTGAATAACCGGGTATTTCGCACCACCGTGAAGATGGTGCGGTTTTAGCCGTGGCAGGAAAGGAATGCGCGTTTAGGTCAGCGCCCCGCCCATACGACACTGAGCAAAACGCAGGATATCTTCGGCCAGACGATGTGCTGTTTCTACATCAGCATGGCTGCGATTAACCAGCATGCGACTCAGGCAGCCCTCCAGCACCAGTTCCATCTGTTTGGCGACCATTGCCGGGTCATCAACTTCCAGCGTCGTCAGCAGCTCATGTGTGAAGTCATGTGCAGCCTTTTTCTGCTGATCGGCCAACTGATGGACAGGATGGCCTGGATCGGGGTAAAACGTGCAGGCAGCGATGAACAGGCAACCGGGATAGCGATTATTACTCACGCATTCGGACAGCGCGTTATAGCGTGCCAGTAGTTTCTGCTCAGCGCTCAGCGTGTCATCCAGCAAAAGCTGACGCCGCCAGATATCCACCCGTTGGCTGAGGTAACGCAAGGCATCGTACAGAATGGCCTCTTTATCAGGCCAGAAGCGTTGCAGTTCATCAAGCGGATAATTGACATGCTCTGCCACCATTTCCAGTGTGGTATTGGCTATCCCTTGAACCTCAAGTAATTTCAGGGCTTCTCCCAGGACATCTTCACGTTGCACGGTATTCTCCTCCGTATTTCCTTCTGCAAGTGTCGCTCACGGTTGGCGATCGCGCAAATGCGCACTAAAGGTTGCTGCATCCATAAAGCCCGTTACCCGCGCTTGCGGATGTTCTTTACCCTGGGCATCAAAGAACAGGATGGTTGGCAGCCCTAATACCTGTAAATGTTTAAGAAGTGCGACATCTTGTGCATTGTTTGCGGTGACATCTGCCTGCAGCAGCACCGTATCGCCCAGCGCTTGTCGCACCTGCGGGTGACTGAAGGTGTACTTCTCGAACTCTTTACAGGCAACACACCAGTCAGCATACAAATCCAACATGACAGGCTTGCCTCTGGCTCGCTCCAGCGCCTGATTTAACTCGTCCACCGATGTCACTGGGGTGAAGTTCAGGTGCGTCTGGGGTTGGTCATGCGGTGCGCTGAATGCCCAATCCTGTAATGGTCGTACGCTTACCAGTGCGGCGGCTAACAGAATGATCTGCACGATACGCATCCAGCCTTGTTTTGCCTGCAGACTGGTGATGAACGCCCAGGCAAAGAATGCCACGCCAAGCAATGACCACAGGCGAATGCCCCACTCATCACCGATAATCCGTTCGAGTAAAAAGACGGGAAGCGCAAGGATGACGAAACCAAAAGCGGTCTTGACGTGTTCCATCCATGGGCCACTTTTCGGTAGCAGGCGGTTACCAAATACGGTAATCAGAATCAGGGGTAATCCCATCCCCAGCGCGTACAGATACAGCGTGCCGCCTCCCAGCCACATATTCCCGCTCTGAGCGATATACAGCAAAATCGCGCTCAGTGGTGCCGTAGTGCAAGGGGAACAGATGAGGCCTGCAATCGCCCCCATTGTAAAGACGCTGCCCGGAGAACCGCCCTGCTGGCGGTTACTCATCAATGTCAGGCGCGTTTGCAGTGAGGAAGGGAGTTGTAATGTGAATAAGCCGAACATCGACAGAGCCAGAAGCGTGAAGACAATGGCAAGCCCAATCAATACATAGGGATGCTGTAGCGCGGCCTGAAACTGTAGTCCGGCAGCCGCAACGACCAGGCCCAGAGCAGTGTAGGTGAGCGCCATTCCCTGTACGTAGATAAAGGTCAGCAGCAGCGCCCGCCCGGTTGATAAGCGTTGTTTACCGCCGAGTACGATCCCGGAAATCAGTGGATACATCGGCAGTACACAAGGGGTAAAGGCAATGCCAATCCCGATCAGCAATGCCCACAGTGCGGAAAAGGGGAGCTGGGCGGCTGGCTGTGATTGTTCTTCCGGCGCGACTGTAGCAGACGTTGGTGCTGGCGTTGCATTTGTACGCGCCATGACTTCACTGAGTGGAACGGTTTTGGTTTCCGGCGGATAGCAAAATCCGGCATCGGCACAGCCCTGGTAAGTGACGGTCAGCGTTGCACCAGATGCGGCCTGATTGATGGTTACCGGAACGTTCAACTGCTTACGGTAAATTTCACTTTTGCCGTAAAACTCATCTTCGTGCCAGACACCTGGCGGTAGCTTTACCTCGGCAATATCAGCCTGAGACGGCGTAATGCTTATCTGTTTGCGGTACAGGTAGTAGCCGTCTTTTACCTGCCATGAGAGGTTCAGGTCATGTTGGTTTTGCTGAAAATCAAAAATAAATGCCCGGTCGGCGGGGACAAACTGCGAGCGGCCAGGCGAATCAAATAATCCGGCAAAAGTGGATGTGCTGCATAGCAGCAGGATCAGCGTAAGGATGCGTTGAGCCATGAGCGGTAATCAAAGTCTCCGTGAGTGACGGGTAAAACCAGAAGTTCAGGGGTTTGATATGGATGATGAGACTTCAGGCAATCGAGAAGCGCTTGCTGGTGCGTGACGGTGGTTTTTAAAATCATCTGGACTTCATATTCCTGCTCCAGCTTACCCTCCCAATAATAGAGAGACGTAGCACCGGGCAGCAGCGTCACGCAGGCGGCCAGTTTTTCTGCCAGTACTTTGGCAGCCAGATCCTGGGCTGTTGCTTCATCCGGGGCGGTACAGAGCACCACAACGGTATCGGGGATGGAGATATCCTGACTCTTAACATCAAGCATAAACACCTCGAAAGAACAGAGTAACCAGCAAGAGAACGGTAACTATACAACGGACGAGGGAAGGATGTTAGTTAAAGCGAGGCGGGGAGGAACTGCGGGATGCATAAGCACCCCGCAGGTAAAACTTACAGCATGAAGCTACCCAGCAAGAAGCCGAAGCAGACAGCCAGTACCACACCCAGAGTACCTGGGATGAAGAACGGATGGTTAAAGACGAATTTACCGATACGGGTAGTACCGGTGTCATCCATCTGAACCGCCGCAACCAGAGTTGGGTAGGTAGGCAGAATGAACAGACCAGAAACCGCAGCGAAAGACGCTACAGCGGTCAGTGGAGAAACGTTCAGTGCCAGAGCCATCGGCATCAGTGCTTTAGCTGTTGCAGCCTGAGAATACAGCAGAGCAGAAGCAAAGAAGAAGATGACGGCCAGCAGCCATGGATGACCCTGAATTACGCTACCTGCAGTATCTTTGATCCAGTCAATGTTGTGAGATACGAAGGTATCACCCAGCCATGCAACACCCAGGATACAAATACAGGCGCTCATACCTGCTTTGAAGGTGCTGGAGTTCAGGATGGAGTCAGTTTCAACGCGGCAGACGATTGTCGTCAGCGTCGCGATGCTCAGCATGATGATCAGAATGGCGTTGGTGGTGTTCATCAGCGGCTTAGCAACCAGACCAAGGCTTGGGCTGTTGACGATGGCGTAAACGACGACACAAACTACGCCCAGCAGGAACAACCATACGGAGGTTTTCGCACCGGCTTTGATTTCAACTTGTCTTTCACCGCGCAGCTCAACCAAACCTTCTTCCAGACGCTTGCGATAAATCGGATCGTCAGACAGTTTGGAGTTGAACAGCATGGTGACCAGGAAAGACATCACCAGCACAGCCAGCAGGGTGGACGGAATGACCACTGACAGCAGGTGAATGTAGCTGATACCATGACCTTCCATTACGGAAGACATGTAAACCACGGCCGCAGAGATAGGTGATGCGGTAATCGCAATCTGTGCAGAAACCACAGCAGTAGAGAGCGGACGGCAAGGTTTGATCCCTTGCTCCTTCGCGACTTCAGCGATAACTGGCAGCGTTGCCAGAGAGATGTTGCCGGTACCCGCGAAGATAGTCAGGAAATAGGTCACGATCGGTGCAAGGATCGTGATGTATTTCGGGTTCTTACGCAGCAGTTTTTCAGTTTGATGGACCAGATAGTCCAGACCACCTGCAATCTGCATGGCAGAGATAGCAGCGATAACCGCCATGATAATGGAAATAACATCGAACGGAATATTACCCGGTTTTACGCCAATAGCGGCGAGAACCAGAACACCCAGCCCACCTGCAAATCCAATACCGATACCCCCAAGTCTGGCACCCAAAAAGATTGCCAGCAAAACGATGATAAGTTCTAAAACTATCATATTAGCCTTCCTTGTTGTTTAACAAGTTGATATTAAATTGTTGTTTTTAAGTAACTTAGTGCAAGAAAAAAGGCACGTCATCATGACGTGCCCTCTCTGGTACTACCCTACACGATTACTGTTCGCTTTCATCAGTATAACGTTTTGCTTTATAAGCCGGGTGCATCAGGTTCTGTGCAGAGAAGATATCGTCCAGTTCTGCCTCGGTCAACAGACCGCGCTCCAGGACAACTTCACGCACGCTCTTACCGGTTTCGGCACAAATTTTACCGACGATATCGCCGTTGTGGTGACCGATGAACGGGTTGAGGTAGGTGACGATACCGATGGAGTTATAAACGAATGCTTCACACACTTCTTTGTTAGCAGTGATGCCGCTAACGCATTTTTCCAGCAGGTTGTAGCAAGCGTTGCTCAGAATGTGGATAGATTCGAACATGGCCTGGCCGATAACCGGTTCCATTACGTTCAGCTGCAGCTGACCTGCTTCAGATGCCATGGTAACAGTGACGTCGTTACCGATGACTTTAAAGCACACCTGGTTTACCACTTCTGGAACAACCGGGTTCACTTTTGCTGGCATGATGGAAGAGCCCGCCTGCAGTTCCGGCAGGTTGATCTCATTCAGGCCGGCACGTGGGCCAGAGGAGAGCAAACGCAGGTCGTTACAGATTTTGGACATTTTCACAGCCAGACGTTTCAGTGCACCGTGCACCATAACGTATGCGCCGCAGTCGGAGGTGGCTTCAATCAGGTCTTCTGCCGGAACGCAGGCGAAACCGGTCACTTCAGCCAGTTTTTGCACTGCCAGCGGAGAGTACTCTTTCGGTGTGTTCAGACCCGTACCGATTGCAGTTGCGCCGAGGTTAACTTCCAGCAGCAGCTCAGCGGTACGGCCAATGTTTTTCACTTCTTCTTTCAACAGTACGCTGAAAGCACGGAATTCCTGACCGAGGGTCATCGGTACAGCATCCTGCAGCTGGGTACGACCCATTTTCAGGATGTCCTGGAATTCAACAGCTTTTTGCTCGAAGCCTTCACGCAGCTGGTTCAGAGCATCAATCAGTTTGATGATGGATGCGTAAACAGCGATACGGAAACCGGTCGGGTAAGCGTCGTTGGTAGACTGACATTTGTTGACGTGGTCGTTCGGGTTCAGGTACTGATATTCACCCTTCTGGTGACCCATCAGTTCCAGACCGATATTGGCCAGCACTTCGTTGGTGTTCATGTTGACGGAGGTACCCGCACCACCCTGGTAAACATCTACCGGGAACTGATCCATGCATTTTCCGTTATTCAGGACTTCATCACACGCCGCGATGATGGCATTTGCCACGCTCTTAGGAATAGTTTGCAGCTCTTTGTTAGCCAGTGCCGCTGCCTTTTTAACCATTACCATGCCGCGAACAAATTCAGGAATGTCACTGATTTTGTTGTTGCTAATGTAGAAGTTTTCAATCGCTCTCAGAGTGTGAACACCATAGTAAGCGTCCGCTGGAACTTCCCTGGTACCCAACAAGTCTTCTTCGATACGAATGTTGTTTAACATGTGAACCTTCTTTTTCAAGCTGCCAATGATTTGACTAAACACACAGGATATATGTGATTTCGATTGTTTCTCGACCGACGATTATCCCCTGCATCGGTCTGATACCCGAGATCATATGCTGGTTCAGGATTTCTACCGTAATCTGGATCACTTAAAACGTGGAATTTACCCCTTATTTATTATTCTGTGAAATAGATCACCCCTTTAGGATTAACACCAAATATTAGTGTACAAGTAGCTTGAAATTTTGCTAATCACCACAATATTAAGGTGATGCAAGTCACACAATTTTCGAGCAGTTGTTGGTGAAAACGACTGTTTTCAACAGGAGAGCCCTTTGCGCTGGATACCATTACTTGCCATTTTTCTCTATGTTTACATAGAGATATCTATTTTTATCCAGGTTGCCCATGTGCTGGGTGTCCTGATGACCCTGATTTTGGTTATTTTTACCTCGGTTATCGGTATGTCTCTGGTTCGTAACCAAGGGTTTAAGAACTTTTTACTGATGCAACAGAAAATGGCAGCAGGTGAAAGTCCGGCTGCAGAAATGATCAAGAGCGTGTCGCTGATTATCGCCGGCTTGCTGTTGGTGTTGCCTGGTTTCTTCACCGATTTCCTCGGTCTTCTTCTTTTATTACCCCCGGTGCAGAAACATTTGACTATGAAGTTGCTGCCACATTTGCGTTTTTCGCGTATGCCAGGTGGTGGATTTAGTGCCGGAACTGGCGGTGGTGATACCTTTGACGGTGAATTTCAGCGCAAAGATGACGATCGTAACCGTCTTGATCATAAAGATGACGATCGCCGTGACTGACCCAGTAGGCCCGGTAAGCGTTCGTGACACCGGGTCTTTTTACTGATTATTTGGCCTCCGCCATTTTCCGGCTCGGTAAAAATAGCCATAACCCCGCCAGCATAATCAACGCATACAGACTCTTCCAGCCGACCATCGCCAGCAGCAGTAGGCACAGTAGCCCCCCCACTATCGCCAGCGCGCGATAATGCCCTTTCAGTAATCGACATCCCGCCAGCATGCACAGCAGATAAATCATAATAAAGATGCCGTTGGCGTAGACGATTAACGCATCGAGATTGATTTGCAGCATATAGATGCACAAGGTACTGATGACGCAGCAACCCAATACTGCGTTTAGCGCATTGCCCGGAAGATGCCGAGGGGACAGGCGAGCCAGATAGCTCTCCGGTTTATATTGTGCTTGCGACCACACCAGACGGGCGAAACTTTGGATATAAATGTTCAGGCTGGCAAAACAGGCCAGATAACCAATGATGCAGGCCACCCACAGAGCCTGAACGCCAAACAGTTGGACGACGATTTCAGGCAGCGATGCCGCTGCCGCCATCTGTTCACCGTAGGCATCAAAATGCAGCACCACGACGGTACATGCCCAGTACACGGAACCGGCCAGTAGCAGGCCAATCATCAGGGCGCGCGGGAAGTCCCGTTCCGGATTTTTGAATTCAGAGGCCAGGTGTGCGAATGCTTCAAGGCCAACAAAGCACCAGAACATCACCGACAGCGCGGCGAACAGACCGGGAAGCTCAATCTTGTCGATGGCAGGAAAGGGGATCTCACTCGGTTTCAACTCGCCAGCCCACCAGATGGCGACTATCAGCGCGACGATCAGTCCGGCAATCACCGTTTGCAGGTTAGCGCTGGAGCTGGCTCCCCGCGAGCCGATGTACCAGACCAGTACCAGCGTGCCGAGCTCTGCCAGCAGAAGCTGCCAACCATGCCAGCCAAACATCGCCTGGCCAAATCCGGCGGCGATGTGCAATGCCGCAGGTAACCCCACTGGAATTACCGATAAAAAAAGCCATCCGGTAACGCGCTCAAGCCGTGAGCCAAAGGCCATGCCGACAAAATGCGCCACGCCGCCTGCGCTGGGAAAATGGCGGCCGAGTACGGCAAAGACAATCGCCACCGGAAAAACTAAAACGATCAGCACCGGCCATGCCCACAGGCTGTTGTTGCCAGCAACCAGCGCGGCCAGTGCGGGGACGGCGAAAACGCCTGTACCTAACAATGATGTCGACAACAGGCCAACGCCCTGAGCCAGTCCCAGCTCTTGTTTTAGTCCGCTCATAAGTTGTTATCCGGTTATGCCCATGTACCGGGCTACAGCGCAGATTTTCGATGGTATCACAATCGAATTTGCTTATGACGACGCGACTGAAATCGTTATGAAATGTGAGGCGTGTCGGCGTTTTGACGGGATTTTCTGCTGATAAAAATTTTTTTTCGCTTGCCCCCTTGAAGGCGCAAAAGCCCATCCCCATCTCTCTGGTCACTAGCCGGGATACCGTTTACGGGCCGGCGTCACCCATAACTGATAAAGACTTTCTCAAAGGAGAGCTATCAATGAGTATTCGTCCGTTACATGATCGTGTGATCGTCAAACGTAAAGAAGTTGAATCCAAATCTGCTGGTGGCATCGTACTGACCGGTTCCGCTGCAGGTAAATCAACTCGTGGCGAAATCATCGCTGTCGGTAAGGGTCGCATCCTGGACAACGGTTCTGTACAGCCGCTGGACGTGAAAGTCGGCGATATCGTCATTTTCAACGATGGCTACGGTGTTAAATCTGAGAAGATCGACAATGAAGAAGTGTTGATCATGTCCGAAAGCGACATCCTGGCAATCGTTGAAGCCTAATCCGCGAACGACACTGAACATACGAATTTAAGGGAAAGAGAAAATGGCAGCTAAAGACGTAAAATTCGGTAACGACGCTCGTGTGAAAATGCTGCGCGGCGTGAATGTACTGGCAGATGCAGTGAAAGTTACCCTCGGTCCAAAAGGCCGTAACGTAGTTCTGGATAAATCTTTCGGTGCACCGACCATCACTAAAGATGGTGTTTCCGTAGCACGTGAAATCGAACTGGAAGACAAGTTCGAAAACATGGGTGCGCAGATGGTGAAAGAAGTTGCCTCTAAAGCGAACGACGCCGCAGGCGACGGTACCACCACCGCAACCGTACTGGCTCAGTCCATCATTACTGAAGGCCTGAAAGCCGTTGCTGCGGGCATGAACCCGATGGATCTGAAACGTGGTATCGACAAAGCTGTCGCTGCTGCAGTTGAAGAACTGAAAGCACTGTCCGTACCATGCTCCGATTCTAAAGCTATTGCTCAGGTTGGTACCATCTCCGCTAACTCCGACGAAACCGTAGGTAAACTGATCGCTGAAGCGATGGACAAAGTCGGTAAAGAAGGTGTGATCACCGTTGAAGACGGTACCGGTCTGCAGGACGAACTGGACGTGGTTGAAGGTATGCAGTTTGACCGCGGTTACCTGTCCCCTTACTTCATCAACAAGCCGGAAACTGGCGCAGTAGAACTGGAAACGCCGTTCATCCTGCTGGCTGACAAGAAAATCTCCAACATCCGCGAAATGCTGCCGGTTCTGGAAGCCGTTGCTAAAGCAGGCAAACCGCTGCTGATCATCGCTGAAGATGTTGAAGGCGAAGCGCTGGCGACTCTGGTAGTTAACACCATGCGTGGCATCGTTAAAGTGGCTGCAGTTAAAGCACCAGGCTTCGGCGACCGTCGCAAAGCAATGCTGCAGGATATCGCAACCCTGACTGGCGGTACCGTCATCTCTGAAGAGATCGGTATGGAGCTGGAAAAAGCGACCCTGGAAGATCTGGGTCAGGCGAAACGTGTTGTTATCAACAAAGACACCACCACCATCATCGATGGCGTGGGTGAAGAAGCGGCAATCCAGGGTCGTGTGACTCAGATTCGTCAGCAGATCGAAGAAGCAACTTCGGATTACGACCGTGAAAAACTGCAGGAGCGCGTAGCGAAACTGGCTGGCGGTGTTGCGGTGATCAAAGTCGGTGCTGCAACCGAAGTTGAAATGAAAGAGAAGAAAGCTCGCGTTGAAGATGCTCTGCACGCGACCCGTGCTGCGGTAGAAGAAGGCGTGGTTGCTGGTGGTGGTGTAGCGCTGATCCGCGTAGCATCCAAAATTGCTGGCCTGAAAGGTCAGAACGAAGACCAGAACGTGGGTATCAAAGTTGCGCTGCGTGCAATGGAATCTCCACTGCGTCAAATCGTTCTGAACTGCGGCGAAGAGCCGTCTGTTGTTGCTAACACCGTGAAAGCGGGCGACGGCAACTACGGTTACAACGCTGCAACTGAAGAATACGGCAACATGATCGATATGGGTATTCTGGATCCGACCAAAGTAACCCGTTCTGCTCTGCAGTACGCGGCTTCTGTTGCGGGCCTGATGATCACCACCGAGTGCATGGTTACCGACCTGCCGAAAGGCGATGCGCCTGACTTAGGTGCTGCCGGTATGGGCGGCATGGGTGGAATGGGCGGCATGATGTAATTTAATCTTCATACTTCAAGCCGCAGGTTCGTTGGCTGCGTTCGTTCACCCCAGCCACTTACTCATGTAAGCTCCTGGGGATTCATGAACTTGCCGCCTGCCTGCAACTTGAATTATTTGATTAGATACATATCTCGCGAAAAATGAGAAACCCTCGGGCAGAAATGTCCGGGGGTTTTTCTTTTGGTCATCTTTTTAGTATATGATTCAGCTACGGACATAAGGTCCAACTAATTGATTATGGGGAATGACATGCACGTGAAATATTTAGCAGGGATCGTTGGTGCCGCGCTACTGATGGCGGGTTGTAGCTCCAGCAATGAACTGAGTTCAGCCGGACAAAGCGTTCGCTTTGTTGAAGATAAGCCTGGTGCTGAGTGTCAACTGCTCGGCACTGCGACCGGTAAACAGAGCAACTGGCTTTCTGGCCAGCATGGCGAAGAAGGTGGCTCTATGCGTGGCGCGGCGAACGATCTGCGTAACCAGGCCGCTGCAATGGGCGGTAACGTGATTTATGGTGTCAGCAGCCCATCTCAGGGAATGCTCTCCAGCTTTGTCCCGACCGCCAGCGAGATGAATGGCCAGGTTTATAAGTGCCCTAACTGATAGACGCTGTTGATGCCGGATGGCGACGCTGACATGTCTTATCCGGCCTACTGGTATCAGTAAACGTAGGCCTGATAAGCACAGTGCCATCAGCACGGAGTGTCCCTGAACAGGACACTCACCGGGATTACTGCTGTCGTAATTGCAAATCCAACGGCGTTTTACTTGGCTCACCGCCAATTTCGCGCGCCAGTTTTGGGACCATATAGCCTGAAATCAGCGTCAGCAGCTCGCGCATGATTTTCCGCGCCTCATCGTCACTCACCATAAAGTGAGCGGCTCCCTGCACTTTATCCAAAACATGCAGGTAATAGGGCATCACGCCCGCATCAAACAGTGCATTGCTCAGGTTTGCCAGCGTTTGTGCGTTGTCGTTTACGCCACGCAGCAGGACGCTTTGGTTAAGCAATGTGACACCCACTTTACGCAAGCTGGCCATCGCCTGACGAAATGTCTCATCAATTTCGTTCGCGTGATTAATGTGATTCACCAGCAGAATTTGCAGAGAAGATCGCGCAAAACGTTCGACTAATCCTTCGGTAATGCGAGCCGGGATCACAATTGGCAAGCGGCTGTGAATTCGCAGACGCTTAATGTGTGAAATGGCCTCCAGTTGCGTGAGTAGCCAGTCAAGCTCGTGGTCCTTAGCCATGAGGGGATCGCCACCGGAGAAAATAATCTCATCCAGCTCAGGGTGCGCGGCGATGTAATCTAACGCCACCTGCCAGTTACGTTTATTTCCCTGGTTCTCGGCATACGGGAAGTGGCGGCGGAAGCAATAGCGGCAGTTTACCGCACATCCGCCTTTTACCAGCAGCAACGCCCGGTTGCGATATTTGTGCAGCAGTCCGGGTACGACGCTGTGCTGCTCTTCCAGTGGATCGGTAGAGAATCCGGGGGCGGCAACGAATTCATCCTGCGAGGTAAGCACCTGACGCAGTAGCGGATCGTTGGGGTTGCCTTTCTCCATGCGTGCGATAAACGATCGCGGTACGCGAAGGGCAAAAAGACGTTTTGCCTCACGACCTGCGAGCAAATTTTCATCAGCGTCTATATTCAAAAGACGTAATAGTTCATCCGGATCGGTGAGAACATCGGCAAGTTGTACTAACCAATCTTCTCTGGATGGGGTGTTTAGGGTTACAATATGCGCCATTTTGTGGCTTAGCTACCAGTTAACAATTTCAGAGGGCCTTATGGCGACTTACTATAGCAACGATTTTCGTGCCGGTCTTAAAATCATGATGGATGGCGAACCTTATGCGGTTGAAGCCAGTGAATTCGTTAAACCGGGTAAAGGCCAGGCATTTGCACGCGTTAAGCTGCGCCGCCTGCTGACCGGTACTCGTGTAGAGAAAACCTTCAAATCCACCGACTCCGCAGAAGGTGCGGACGTTGTCGATATGAACCTGACTTACCTGTACAACGACGGTGAGTTCTACCATTTCATGAACAACTCCACTTTCGAACAGCTGGCTGCTGACGCGAAAGCGGTAGGTGATAGCGCTAAATGGCTGCTGGATCAGGCTGAGTGCATCGTGACCCTGTGGAACGGTCAGCCAATCTCCGTGACCCCGCCGAACTTCGTTGAGCTGGAAATCATTGAAACGGACCCAGGTCTGAAAGGTGACACTGCAGGTACGGGTGGTAAACCAGCGACGCTGTCCACCGGTGCTGTGGTTAAAGTTCCGCTGTTCGTACAGATCGGCGAAGTCATCAAAGTGGATACCCGCTCTGGCGAATACGTATCCCGCGTGAAGTAATAGCCTTCATCTTTCAGGCTGCATCAGGCAGCCTGAAAGATGTTGCGTATTTTTAAGATGTTGGTGCAGGTTGCTGCGCCATACTTTTCCAGGGCAGGAATGATGAAACGTCTTCTCGGTCTTGTAATGCTTATCCTTTTCACCAGCACCCTCCTGGCGGGCTGTAATACGGCGCGCGGCTTTGGTGAAGATATCAAACATCTTGGTAATTCAATTTCTCACGCTGCCAGCTAGTCCCCTCATATTGTCTTAAAAACGGTCGTTTATCCGTCACCCCCCCGGATCTTGTCTATTATTAAGTGGCTATACACAAACAATATTGGCTAGAAAAGGAAGACGTTATGGTTAAGAAGACAATTGCTGCGATCTTTTCTGTGTTGGTACTTTCTTCCGTATTAACGGCGTGTAATACGACGCGAGGCGTAGGTCAGGATATTTCTGAGGGCGGTAGTGCCATTTCTGGCGCAGCGACAAAGGCTCAGCAATAACTATGAACGGTACGACGCACCGTCGTACCGTTAATTCATCTTCTCAGGTAGAGAGAGAAACGGTGAAAAGCGATTCCCCAGGTGCAGCTTCATACGGATATTTCGCTTATAGGTGTATACCGTCTTACCATGAATGCAGAGCGCGGCGGCTATTGCATTGTTATCAACGCCATCCATCCACAATGACAGTACCTTCTCTTCCTGCGGTGTAAGCAGCGGTGTGGCATTTTTGGGTGTATCTAATACGGGGCGGATCTGTAGTGCATTCTGGATCGTGCGCGAAAGATCATGCAACGCGATGTGTTTGGACAATGTCGAGTGAACGGCAGAGTGAGGGGGATCGATTGGGTTATGCGATCGTTCGCCTGATTGTAGTAAAATCAGCGGGATGGCGCCGCAGCTCATAAAAAATGGTGCGATGGGGGGGCTGGAGTGAATATCGCTGAGAAAACTATATAAATCTGCGATTACCAGATGTGGCTTCCACTGCAAAATATGCTCTTTAGCCAACATCAGATTATTAATCCCTGACACCAGAAATGAAGAGTTGAACATACCAGAATGATTAAGCAAGGCCTCTATCCCTGTGCGGGTGAAGTGGCACCGGTCAATCACTAAAATTTTAAGCATAAACCTTTCGCATTCAGAAGAGGATCCAATGGCTCTCTGAGTTCAGAAAGCTCTTCATCATAGAGAAGTCCAATGTGAGCCAAATGCGGGAACTACGCCTCTAATTGGGCTTAATTCTTGCTTTAAGTAAGCAATGAATAAAAAGGTTGAAATTCATTTTCTCCCGGGCAAAAATGCCATTTCATACATCCGCTTTGCAGGACGACCTGCAAACGCATCTTTCACCCGGGGACGGCCCCATCGTGTACTGGAGCCTGTTATGTCCTGGATCGTTTTACTTATCGCGGGCCTGCTTGAAGTTGTCTGGGCGATTGGTCTGAAATATACCCACGGTTTTACCCGTTTAACGCCAAGTATTATCACCATTGCGGCGATGATCGTCAGTATCGCTATGCTATCCTGGGCGATGAGAACGCTGCCGGTTGGTACGGCTTATGCCGTCTGGACCGGGATTGGCGCGGTAGGGGCAGCCATTACCGGCATTCTGCTACTGGGTGAATCAGCCAGCCCGGCGCGCCTGCTCAGCCTGGGGTTGATTGTTGCCGGCATTATTGGCCTGAAGCTCAGCACCCACTAAGCGCCGGGTTGTTTTACCCAAATCAACTTGTTCACTTCAAACCCCTCCCGGGTCGCGACTGCCAGCATCTGCTGTTTCATCTCATCTGAAATCGTTGGGGTGCGAGAGAGAATCCACAGATAGTCGCGATCCGGGCCGCAGACCAGCGCATGGCGATATTCCCGGTCGAGAGCAATCACGTTATACCCACCATAGAAGGGACCGAAGAACGAGACCTTAAGAGCCGCCCGGCCAGGATCGCCGGTGAAATAGGCTTTGCCTTCCGTTTTTTGCCACATGCCTCGGTCCGGGTTGTAGCCTTTGTTGATGACGTTGAGCCCACCGTCATCGCGCAAGCTATAGGTTGCGGTAACTTTATCCAACCCACGTTCAAAGCGGTGGTCGAACCGCGCGATCTCATACCAGGTGCCAAGATAACGTTTGGCATCAAAGTTGTTTACAACGGTAACGCCTTTGGGCGGCGTAGGTGAACTGCAAGCCACTACCAGAAATGCAGCCGTGACTGCAGCAACGACAGGCAGAATGCGCATGGGATATTCCTTGCTGTATTTTTGTTAAGTGTAGATGACAGCAGGAAAAGACGTGGAAGAAAGGAGGCCCGACGGATCGGACCTCAACGCCGGTTACTGCAGTTTTTCAAGGATGCGCCAGGCCGCGTCGACGCGAGCAGGATTCGGGTAGCTTTTATTGGCCAGCATCACGATGCCCAGATTTTTCTCCGGAATAAAAGCCACATAACTACCAAATCCGCCAGTCGAACCTGTTTTATGTACCCAGGAGGCTTTTACTGCGGGGGCTGGTGGGGTTACCTCAACGGCCGGAAGCGCCGCCAGAGCGATTTTACTGTCGCTGCCGTTGATAATCGTGTCTGCTTTTACCGGCCAGTTCAGCATTTCCCAGCCTAAGCCCTGGTACATCTCACCAATGCGCCAGTAACGTGACTGTGCGAGCCCGATGCCTTGCTGCAGGGTTTTCTCCTGTACGTGGCTGGCGTCCATATTGGCCTGAACCCAGCGTGCCATATCCATAATGCTGGATTTTACACCATACGCTTCGGCATCAAGCTGGCCCGGCGAAACATGTACGGGCTTACCATCGCGATAGCCCCAGGCATAATCCTGTTGCTCGTTCTGTGGAACGGTAATCCAGGTGTGTGCGAGTTTTAATGGCTGCAGGACGCGTCTGGTCATCGCCTCTTCGTAGCTCATTCCTGAGGGTTTCACCGCCAGTGCGCCAAACAGACCAATGCTGGAGTTAGCATAGAGACGTTTAGCGCCTGGGGCCCACTGAGGTTGCCAGTTTTGATAAAAGTGTAGCAATGCGGTTTTATCCGTCACCTCGTCGGGGATCTGAAGCGGCAGGCCACCTGCCGTGTATGTGGCTAAGTGCAGCAGGCTGATACCCTGCCACTGTTTGCCTGTGAGTTCTGGCCAGTATTTCGTGACCGGATCGCTGAGCTTAATTTCACCGCGGGCGATCGCATCGCCGCCCAGCACGCCATTGAAGGTCTTACTGACTGAACCGAGCTCAAATAGCGTATTCTGTGTGACCGGGCGATTATTGGCGATATCAGCTTTACCCCAGGTAAAGTAATACGGTTTTCCCTGGTAGATAACGGCCACGGCCATACCCGGAATGGCCTGTTCTTTCATCAGCGGTGTGATGGTGCGGTTAACGATATCGGCAATGTGTTGTTCTGTCTTTGAGGCGGCAAACGTGGAGAAAGAGGCGGCCAGCAGCAGCGCGCAGCATAACGATTTTTTCATCATGAAATCATTTCCGTAATAAAAAGCGAAAGGGTGTCCGGGCCCATCAGACGCGACCAGTGTGTTTGATTTGCACTGTGTTGACAAACGGTTAAATTTAGCAGCAGATATAAGTTTTTCTAACAGGCAAGATGATGACGCGTAGCTATATCCCCCTTAATTCTCTGCGGGCTTTTGAAGCGGCCGCCAGGCATCTCAGCTTTACCCGCGCAGCAATTGAGCTGAATGTAACGCATTCTGCTATTAGCCAGCATGTGAAAGCGTTGGAGCAACAGCTGAATTGTCAGCTCTTTATCCGCGTTTCACGGGGACTGATGCTCACGACAGAAGGTGAAAGCCTGTTACCTGTACTTAATGACTCCTTCGATCGTATGGCGGCGATGTTAGACCGTTTTGCCGGTAACCAGGCTCAGGAAAAACTGAAAATTGGTGTGGTGGGCACTTTTGCGGTGGGGTGCCTTTTCCCACGTCTACACGATTTTAAACGGGGCTATCCGCATATCGATTTACAGCTTTCCACGCATAATAACCGTGTTGATCCTGCCGCCGAAGGCCTGGATTATACCATTCGCTATGGTGGTGGAGCCTGGCACGATACCGATGCGCAATATTTATGTAGCGCGCTGATGTCTCCACTTTGTTCACCCGATCTGGCCTCTCAGATTCAGACGCCTGCAGATATCCTGAAATTTCCGCTATTACGATCGTATCGTCGTGATGAATGGGCGCTGTGGATGCAGGCGGCCGGAGAGGCTCCTCCTTCACCAACGCACAATGTGGTCGTGTTTGACTCGTCCGTTACGATGCTTGAAGCGGCGCAGGCAGGGCTGGGGGTGGCGATTGCTCCCGTCAGAATGTTCACGCATTTGCTGGACAGTGAGCGTATCGTACAACCGTTTTTAACGCAGATTGATTTGGGAAGTTACTGGATGACGCGATTGCAATCCCGTCCGGAGACGCCTGCGATGCGTGATTTTTCCCGCTGGTTGACCGGTGTTGTGCACAAATAAAAAGGCCCGCCAGTGGCGGGCCTAATAGGTAACAACGGCGATTAGATAGTCAGAATGCCAATCGCTGTTACAACGGTCAGGATAGCAGCCAGGCCGTAGAATACCCATTTGCCAGCAGGCACGTGGATTTTCAGGTCATGCATAGCGTGGTGCATACGGTGTAAACCACACCACAGCGGCAGAACGATCATCAGGAACAGAAATGCGCGTCCGATGAAGCTCTGGGCAAATGCCATAATGCGCTCATAGCTCAGCGCATCGCCCGGGAACAGACCCAGCGGCAGCATAATACCAACCAGCAGAACCACTACCGGCGCAATGATTGCGCCCCACATACCACCTGCACCAAACAGACCCCAGAATACAGGTTCGTCAGAGCGTTTTGGATTTGGATTAATCATCCCGGACTCCTTACCAGTACAGGGCTACATACAGTATGACTACGGTCACAACCGCAGTAACTACCCAGAGACCTTTGATGATCGGCTCTGGCCCCATTTTTTCGTCTTTTACGATGATGTTGGCGGCTTTCGGCGCCAGCTCAAACCAGGTTTTGGTATGCAGCAGCGCTGCAGCCAGAACAACCAGGTTGAGGATGACCACCACCGGGTTTTGCAAAAAGCCGACAAATCCCATCCAGGACTCAGCACCATGCTTCAGTGCAAACAGGCCGAAAATCAGTTCAATACTGAACCAGACTGCCGGAACTGCCGTGCCTTCGCGCAGCATGTAAAAGCGATAAAATGGCAGCTTTTTCCACCAGGTGGACGTCATCGGCCGCACATAGGGTTTGCGTTTAGTCGTCATCATGCACTCCTTAGCGTGGTTTCAGGGTAGCGATAAGAAAGTCTTTTGAACTTTCGACTTTACCCTGCTGAATGGCCGCAGCCGGATCGACGTGTTTCGGGCAGACTTCGGAGCAGTAGCCCACGAAAGTACAGGTCCAAACGCCGTTCGGGCTGTTCAACTGAGCCATACGCTCCTTCTTACCGTGGTCGCGGCTATCTTCGTTATAGCGATGCGCCAGCGTAATTGCAGCCGGTCCAATGAACTCAGGGTTCAGGCCGAACTGCGGACACGCGGCGTAACACAGACCACAGTTGATGCAACCGGAGAACTGATGATATTTCGCCATCTGCGCCGGAGTCTGGGTGTTTGGACCCTGATCCGGAGTACGCGGGTTACCAATGATGTACGGCTTGATCGCTTCCAGACTTTCGATGAAGTGCGTCATATCGACGACCAGATCGCGTTCAATCGGGAAGTTGCCCAGCGCTTCAACCTTCATACCGCTGGTGTAATCACGCAGGAAGGTTTTGCACGCCAGCTTCGGCACGTTGTTGACCATCATGCCGCAAGAGCCGCAGATTGCCATACGGCAGGACCAGCGATAGCTCAGGTCCGGTGCGAGGTTATCTTTGATGTAGCCCAACGCATCCAGCAGAGACGTGGTTTCATCATAAGGAACTTCATAGAAAGCACTGTGCGGCGCGGTATCGGTTTCCGGGTTATAGCGCACCACCTCAACTTTCAGGTTTTTCATCTCAGCCATTCGCCTTCTCCTTCTTATCGGCTGCTTCCGCTTCGCCACCGTATACACGTTTAGCTGGTGGCAGAGTGGTGATTTTCACGTCGCTGTATTCCAGGCGAGTCGTGCCGTCAGCATCGCGGAAGGCGAGGGTATGTTTGAGGAAGTTAACGTCGTCACGCTCGGTGCAGCCTTCATCCAGACGCTGGTGCGCGCCGCGGGATTCTTTACGTGCCAGCGCGGAGTGCGCCATACATTCGGCAACGTTCAGGCCGTGACCCAGTTCGATGGTGTACAGCAGGTCGGTGTTAAAGACGCTGGAGGTATCAGTGATACGTACGCGCTTGAAGCGTTCCTGCAGCTCAGCCAGCTTATCAACGGTTTTCTGCATGAGTTCCGGTGTACGGTAGATACCGCAACCTTCTTCCATAGATAGACCCATTTCGTCGCGGATCTTAGACCAGTTTTCGTTACCTTCCTGGTTAACCAGATCTTTCAGACGTTTTTCAACGCCAGCAACCTGTGCGTCGAGTGCGGCACTGTTTGCAGCGCCAGCCGTTGCAGCACGTTCTGCAGCCTGCTCACCCGCCATACGGCCAAAGACCACCAGTTCCGCCAGAGAGTTGGAGCCCAGACGGTTAGCACCGTGCAGACCAACAGAGGAACATTCGCCGACAGCGAACAGACCTTTAATCCGGGTTTCACAGTGCTGATCGGTTTCGATACCGCCCATGGTGTAGTGCGCGGTCGGACGTACCGGGATCGGTTCTTTAACCGGATCGACACCCACGTAAGCTTTCGCCAGTTCGCAGATGAATGGTAAACGTTCGAGCAGTTTTTTCTCGCCGAGGTGACGCAGGTCGAGGTGAACGACATCGCCACGTGGGGTGGAGATGGTGTTGCCTTTGCGCCATTCGTGCCAGAACGCCTGAGAAACTTTGTCGCGCGGACCGAGTTCCATGTATTTGTTCTTCGGCTCGCCCAGTGGGGTTTCCGGACCCATGCCGTAGTCTTGCAGATAACGGTAGCCGTTTTTGTTGACCAGAATACCGCCTTCACCACGGCAGCCTTCGGTCATCAGGATGCCGGAGCCTGGCAGACCGGTTGGGTGATACTGAACGAATTCCATATCACGCAGCGGAACGCCGTGGCTCAGCGCCATGCCCATACCGTCGCCGGTGACGATGCCGCCGTTGGTGTTGTAACGGTAAACACGACCCGCGCCGCCCGTTGCCATCACGACTGCGTTAGCACGGATTTGTACCAGGGTGCCTTCCATCATGTTCATGGCGACCAGGCCGCGAGCATGACCGTCGTCCACCAGGATATCCAGAACGAAGTGTTCATCAAAGCGCTGAATCTGCGGGAACTGCAAAGACGTTTGGAACAGCGTATGCAGCATGTGGAAGCCGGTTTTATCCGCGGCAAACCAGGTACGCTCGATTTTCATGCCGCCGAAGCGACGTACGTTGACGCTACCGTCTTCACGGCGGCTCCATGGGCAGCCCCATTGTTCCAGTTGCGTCATTTCAGTTGGGCAGTGGTGGACAAAGTAATCCACGACATCCTGCTCACACAGCCAGTCTCCGCCTGCTACCGTATCGTGAAAATGGTAGTCAAAGCTGTCATGATCCTGCGCGACAGCAGCAGAGCCGCCTTCGGCAGCAACGGTATGGCTGCGCATTGGGTACACTTTTGAGATCAGTGCGATTTTAGCGTTGGGATTTGCTTGTGCGGCAGCAATTGCAGCACGTAATCCCGCGCCACCGGCGCCTATAATGGCAAGATCGGCTTGAAAGGTTTGCACGACATTCCTCCAGATTGTTGTTATTTCATCCCCGCCCGAATTCAGATGCTTCATCGGATTCAAACAGGTTATGAACGCGTTTCCACTGCTCCTTTATAGGTACAATAGTATAGTCTTAGGGATGTGAGGGAAATTTGACGTGTTCGATTTTTTTAGCGTATCAGTGGGCTGAATTATCATTGAATTTGATTAATTTAATTACTAAACCACCCAATGTTGCTTTTTTTACCCGCCAGCCAGTGTTTATTATTCCCGCGTGAAATTTGTCTCGCTAGCGCGATACGAGTAGACTTCGTGCCCTTGTCTGAAATCGGAGAAACAACCATGAGCGAAACGGCAACCTGGCAGCCGAGCGCGTCCATCCCCAATCTGTTAAAACGTGCAGCAATTATAGCGGAGATTCGTCGCTTTTTTGCCGATCGTGGAGTGCTTGAGGTTGAGACACCTTGCATGAGTCAGGCGACGGTAACGGACATCCATCTGTTCCCGTTCGAAACGCGTTTCGTTGGCCCTGGTCATTCCCAGGGGATGAACCTCTATTTAATGACCAGCCCGGAATACCATATGAAGCGTCTGCTGGTCGCGGGATGTGGCCCGGTGTATCAGCTATGTCGCAGCTTCCGTAATGAAGAGATGGGGCGGCATCATAATCCTGAGTTCACCATGCTTGAGTGGTATCGCCCACACTACGACATGTATCGCCTGATGAACGAAGTGGATGATTTGCTGCAGCAAGTGCTGGACTGTTCACCTGCCGAAAGCCTTTCTTACCAGCAAGCTTTCCAGCGCCATCTGGAAATTGACCCGCTGTCTGCGGATAAAACTCAACTGCGGGAAGTGGCGGCGAAGCTGGATCTCAGCAATATCGCGGATACTGAAGAAGACCGGGATACCTTGCTGCAACTGCTGTTTACAATGGGCGTTGAGCCGCATATTGGCAAAGACAAACCAACGTTTGTGTACCATTTCCCGGCCAGTCAGGCGTCACTGGCACAAATCAGTACCGAAGATCATCGGGTCGCTGAGCGATTTGAGGTTTATTACAAAGGTATTGAGCTGGCGAATGGTTTCCATGAGTTGACCGATGCGCGTGAACAGCAGCAAAGGTTCGAGCAGGATAATCGTAAACGTGCCGCGCGCGGCCTGCCGCAGCAGCCAATTGACAACAACTTGCTTGAAGCGTTGAAGGTTGGGATGCCGGATTGCTCTGGCGTGGCGCTGGGTGTTGATCGTCTGGTGATGCTGGCGCTGGGCGCTGATAGTCTGGCTGACGTTATCGCCTTTACCGTCGATCGTGCATAACGCGTTATCCCTCTACAATACAAAGTGGCGGTAAAGTCGCCACTTTGTAGCACATTTTTTCACTTTCCCTCTAATAGCCACAATTTGACTCTGGATATCTGGTATCGTTTAGGTATCAATTCTGTGTTGATTTTTAATTGCTGAACTCTGCAAAGAGAGCGGTGCTAATCGGTGAGCGGCGTTTGCGAAACGCTTGCCAGAGTAAGGGATAGTTGAATGACCCAAACAATAAAGAAGATGAGCCTGACAGGTCTCATCCTTATGATATTTACGTCAGTTTTCGGATTTGCAAATAGTCCCTCTGCATTTTATTTAATGGGATATAGTGCGATTCCTTGGTATATATTTTCTGCATTATTATTCTTTATTCCCTTCGCGTTAATGATGGCAGAAATGGGTTCCGCCTATCGGAAAGAAGAAGGTGGAATATATTCGTGGATGAATAATAGCGTTGGACCACGCTACGCGTTTATCGGTACGTTTATGTGGTTCTCCTCCTACGTGATATGGATGGTTAGCACGGCGGCAAAAGTATGGGTGCCGTTCTCCACCTTCTTATTCGGCGCAGACATGACGCAACATTGGGGTATCGCCGGGCTTGAACCAACCCAGGTTGTCGGGCTGCTTGCGGTCGGCTGGATGGTGGTGGTCACCTGTGTTGCTTCTCGCGGTATTAATAAGATTGCACGTATTACGGCTGTAGGCGGAATTGCCGTAATGTGTCTTAACTTAGTTCTGTTGTTAGTGAGTGTCGCTATTTTGTTATTAACAGGTAGCCACTTTGCGCAGGATATTAATTTTACATCTTCACCCAATCCGGGATATCAGTCCGGCCTGGCCATGCTGTCGTTCGTGGTATTTGCCATTTTTGCTTATGGTGGAATTGAAGCCGTGGGTGGACTGGTCGATAAAACAGAGAAACCAGAAAAGAACTTTGCCAAAGGCATTGTCTTTGCCGCTATCGTCATTTCAGTGGGTTATTCGCTGGCCATATTCTTGTGGGGTGTTAGCACCAACTGGCAGCAGGTATTAAGTAATGGTTCCGTTAACCTTGGTAATATTACTTATATCCTGATGAAAAGCCTTGGGATGACATTGGGTAATGCGTTGCACCTTTCCCCAGAGACGGCGATGACGATGGGGGTATGGTTTGCGCGTATTACCGGGCTTTCCATGTTCCTTGCCTATACCGGCGCTTTTTTTACTCTTAGCTACTCGCCGCTGAAAGCGATTATTCAGGGGACGCCGAAGGCGTTGTGGCCCGCGCCGATGACCAAACTGAATGCGATGGGCATGCCAACGACTGCCATGTGGATGCAGTGCGGGCTTGTGAGTTTGTTTATTCTGTTGGTTTCGTTCGGCGGTGATACGGCTTCCGCGTTTTATAACAAACTGACGCTGATGGCGAACGTATCTATGACGCTGCCGTATCTGTTCCTGGCGCTGGCATTCCCATTCTTCAAATCCCGCGTGGGGTTGGTAAGACCGTTTGTTATTTTTAAAACCCGCACGGCAACGTTGCTGGCAACGGGAGTGGTGGTACTGGTGGTGACGTTTGCCAACGTATTTACCATCATCCAGCCGGTGATCGAGGCCGGAGACTGGAACAGCGCGCTGTGGATGACCGGCGGTCCGATCTTCTTCTCACTGCTGGCGATGGCGATTTATCAGAACTACAGTCGCCGCACGGCCAACGATCCTGAGTGGGCGGTTGAATAAACGACCTGCTTAGTCCGGCCTACAAAGAAGTATCTTCGTAGGCCGGATAAGACACAACGGGTCGCCATCCGGCATTTCTTGCCAGGATCATGCGCTACAAACTTCCCGCCGGACGACTGCTTCTGCCCGCAGAACTTAACGTTCTTCCCGTTTGCTTACCCCCCAGACTTTCCAGACGCATCTGGAACGGTGGGAACGGCATATCAATACCGTGCTCGCGGAAGCCAGCCAGAATCAGTTGGTGGATCTCGTGGCGCAGCGGCATGCGATGCCCCATTTCAGCGGCATAAATACGCAGTTCGAAGATTTGAATCCCTTGCTGCAGGTCAACCAGGAAGACTTCTGGCGCCGGGTTATCGATAACCAGCGAGCAACGGTGTGCGGCGGTAAGCAGGATTTGTGTGACTTCCTCGCTGTTAGCCTCCGATGGCGCCGGGATGGTTAATACCACACGGGTGACCGAATCGGACAGCGACCAGTTGATGAACTGCTCGGTGATAAAGGCCTTATTGGGCACGATGATCTCTTTGCGGTCCCAGTCGCTGATGGTAGTGGCGCGGGTATTAATTTTCGTCACGCTACCGGTAAGATCGCGAATCGTCACCGTGTCGCCAATGCGGATTGGTTTTTCAAATAGGATAATCAGGCCGGAAATAAAGTTGGCGAAGATTTCCTGCAAACCAAAGCCCAGACCAACACCGAGAGCCGCCACCAGCCATTGCAGTTTGGACCATTCAATACCGATCATCGAGAAGCCAACCAGACCGCCAATCAGCATCAGCAGATACTTTGTGATGGTGGTGATGGCGTAACCGGTGCCGGGGGTTAAATCCAGATGTTGCAGCAGCGCCAGCTCCAGCAGTGCGGGCAGGTTGCGCACTAGCTGGGTGGTGATAATAAATACCAGTATTGCGATGAGCACCGCACCCAGCGTTATCGGCTCCAGGCTTTCCACACCCTGCACCGTGGAGGTGACATCCCACAACGAAATGTTTTCCAGAAAGCCGAAAGCGGAATGAATTTCTGACCACAGCACGATAACCGAAAGCAGGGCGATAAGCATCAGGATAGAGCGCACCAGGCGCAACGATTGCGCGCTGATCGCATCCAAATCCACTTCGCTTTCATCAACATCAATCGCGCCTTCAAGGCTGGTGGAATGCGGTGGTTCTTCCTCACCCCGCGCGCGCTGCGCCAGCATTTCGGCGCGTCGATGCTTAGCGCGGTCAAACGCCAGGCGGCGGCGCTGAATGAGCATCCAACGGCGAATGACGTGATAGACCACCAGTAACAAGAACCAGATTGCTACTGAAGTCTCCAGGCGCGCCAGCAGGGCTTGTGATGTTGCCAGGTAGCCCACAGCTGCTGCGAGAATAGCAATCAGTGGCGCGCCCATCAGCATATTCCACAGCATGCTGTTGACCATGTTATCGCTGTTGCCCTCTTTATCGAGGTATAGCGGTATGCCGGCGCGTTTCAGGCTCAGGGTTACGACCGCTAACGCACCGCAAATCAGAATAAAGCACAGACGTCCCAATGAGGCGGAGAATTCCCGGTCATTGAGGTTATCAAACATAATCACCGCCATGATCAACGGGACAATCAGCCCGATGCTCATCAGGTAGTAGTGCATGGCTTTCGCGACGCGGTTCCGCGGCCAGCCGAAATGGGCAATGAACAAACCGTTGGGGCGCGCAAAGGTGGCGCAAATCATTACCGCCCACAGCATGGGCACCGTAGCGGTTACGCCATCGCCGATAGCAACAGCCAACGGATAAGGCCAGGCTTCCTGCAGTCCGTAACCGAGCGTTGCCCACAGTACCGGCAAGGGCGAGGCGACGAGTATCGACCAGAACACTGTGCGTATTGTCAGCCAGAAATGGTCCTGGGTGACTTTACCAACACGCGCTGACGAGCGTTCAAGAAAGCGGGTGAAGTGTTTACGTGAAGAAAGGCTAAACCCAACCAGCACCAGTGCACCGAACAGTGGCAGCAGCGTTTCCTTGCTGGTCAGCATCATGATAGTGGCTTTGCCAAGCTGATTAAATGTATCGAGTGAGATCAGGCGGCGCAGATCCTGAACAATGTCGACAGGCCAGGAAAGCGAAATGGGGCTGACGTCTGATGTCCAGAACAGATAACGGTGTGTCGCTTCGTTGACTTCTTTTAGCGCGTCTTCCAGTTGGCTATTGGAGACTTTGAGCTTAGTGAGCTCGAGGATAAGCGTATCACCGCCCTGTAACAAAGAGTTCAACAGCTCACGTTGGGTGCGTAGCTGGGCGTTGAGAATGCTGCTCTGTTCAGCGGTCAGCGGTTGTCCATCGGCCTGATGAATCTGACGCAGTTGCGGCTGTTTGTTGAGCAGGTCCTCATAGCGCATGCGGTGTACGCGCAGCTGCGCCATTTCGGTATCTAACTGCTGGGGTTTGGGCATTTCTGGCAGACGAGAAACTTGTGCGCGCAGTGCTTCTCCCAGCATATTCGAGACGCCAAGCCATTGTGACTGTTCCCGCAGCGTATTCAGCGCCTGACGTACCTGCAACGTTTGGCTGGTGGCCTGACGCTGCTGGGAGGCGACCAGATCCATACGTTGCGCCTGCTGATTGAGCGCCTGAGACAGCTCACGGTTAACTTTAAACTGGTCAATAATGCCTTCCGGCAATCCAGCGCTGTTTTCTGCCAACAGTTCCGTGCTTTCCAGCGCACGCTCGGCTTCACGTTGGCGCTGGCTGTTGAGTTGGTTGCGTAATGCCTGCAGATAAGCGTCGAGCTGTTGGCTCTGCTTTTCTGCCAGTTCGGAGCGCATTCGCGCCAGTTCCTGGCGGTTGTTTGCGGAAAGCTGCGCCAGTTCCAGTTCATCGACCTGGGCTTTAAGCCTGGCGGATTCCGCCTGCATCGCCTGATTGAGCGCTGAGTTACTGTTGGCTGTACCAAGGCGTCGCTCAATATCATTTAGCTGGCGGCGAGCATCGGTTTGTTGCTGAGGAAGCTGGCTTAACGAGTCGGCGATTTCCCGGGCGCGATCCTGCTCCTGTTGAGCCTGGCGGCTTTTATCCAGTAACTGACTGCTGACCTGAAGGATTTCCTGGTTTAATGCATCCGTCGTGAGGCCGGTCGGTACGCTACGCGGTTCGTCGCGCAGGTTGTTTAGCTGTGCGCGTAACGTGGCGGACAGCTTGGGGAAGTTATCGATAACCTGCTGATATTGTTCTGCACGCTCAAGGGAGCCTTTCCGCTCCTCGAGAGCATTCAGCGCGGACTGGAGCGCCTCAACGGTTTCTGGCTGAGCGGGTTTCGCCGCCTTTGCCTGCTCCAGTTCCTGAGTGAGTTGTTTACTGTCGGGGGCCGTCGCAGCGTACGCCCCCTGGCTGAGGCACCAGGCCATCAGAAAAGTGATAATCAGGCGCACAGCAGCGATTCCTATGGTTAACTTGCGTCTTTTTTGTCTTCAACCAGCGGGCTGGCGTCGTGTTCTGCTTCGATCTCTTCTTTCGGCAATGGCGCGGGTTCTGCCTCTGGCGTCACGAAAGTCTCGGTAGAGATGGCCATCGGCTGGCCAATTTTGGTGACCGACAGATCCTGCAACTGTGCAACCAGATTTACTTTACCCGGCGCAAACAGGTTGATAACGGTTGAACCGAGTTTAAAGCGGCCCATTTCCTGACCTTTCAGCAGCGCCACAGAGCCTTCGCTTTCGCCTTCCGGCCATGTCCAGCGTTTGATCACACCTTCACGCGGTGGGGTAATGGTGCCAGCCCATACGGTTTCAATGCTGCCGACGATGGTCGCGCCGACCAGAATCTGCACCATCGGGCCGAATTCAGTATCAAACAGGCAAATAACACGTTCGTTGCGGGCAAACAGGTTCGGCACGTTCTGCGCGGTCAGGATGTTCACAGAGAAGAGATCGCCTGGCACGTACATCATCTCTCGCAGGATACCGTTACACGGCATGTGAACGCGGTGGTAATCGCGTGGAGACAAGTAAGTGGTTACAAACGTCCCGTTACGGAATTTATCCGCCATCTGGTAGTTGCCTGCCAGCAGCGCTTCAAGGGTGTAGCTATGCCCTTTAGCCTGCAACAGTTTGTCTTCCTCAATATTTCCCAACTGATTAATCACGCCGTCAGCGGGCATGACCAGTATGTTTGGATCGGTATTGATCGGGCGTGCATCCTCGCGCAGCGGGCGAACAAAGAAGTCGTTAAAGGTACGATAGCTGGCGGTGTCCGGCTTTTGCGCCTCTTTCATATCGACCTTGTAATATTTCACGAACAGATCGATAACCAGTTTAGTCAGCCATCCCGCTCGTTTGCTCGCACCCCAACCCGCCAGGCGAGTGAGCCATAGTTTCGGCAGAATGTATTGTAGCGAAAGCTTAAATGAGTTTAACAAGGTAGCCTCCAGGCCATAATTTGTTCCCGATCCGGCATAGGGGCCGGATCCTGAAAAAAGGGGGGACGATTCTAGCGATGCTTAGCTTAGTTGTCAGTCGTCTGTATCAGAAAAGTTTTTACGCGTTTTTACCTGCGCCATGCTTTCCAGGATGCGGTGATAATTTTCAAACCGAACCTCAGCGATTTTCCCTTCCTCGACAGCTTCACGAATTGCACAGCCCGGATCTGCATCATGTTTACAGTCGCGGTACTTGCAATGGCCTAAATAGTCATGAAATTCGACAAAGCCATCAGTGATTTGTTCCGGTTCAAGATGCCACAGCCCAAACTCACGTACACCGGGGGAGTCGATGACATCGCCGCCGTGAGGGAAGTGGTACAGGCGAGAAGCTGTTGTGGTGTGCTGCCCAAGACCAGAGTTGTCGGAGACATCATTGGTCAGGATCTCTTCCTGCAGGCCGAGAAGGTTATTGAGCAGGCTGGATTTGCCTACGCCTGACTGACCAGCAAAGATGCTAATACGGTCGGTCAACGCTTCTTCAAGTGGTTTTAGGCCGTCTTTGGTGCGGCTTGAGACCATCAAAACGCGATAACCAATGTTGCGATAGATGTCCATCTGCTCGTTAACGAAGGCCATACCTTCGTCGTCCAGCAGATCGATTTTGTTGAGTACGATGATGGGCTCTACGTGCAAGGTTTCGCATGCCACCAGATAACGGTCGATAATATTCAGTGACAGCTCAGGTAAGATGGCTGAGACAATCACGATTTGATCGATGTTGGCCGCAATGGGTTTCACCCCGTCGTAAAAGTCCGGGCGTGTGAGTACTGAGGTTCGCTCATGTACCGCCTCAACGATCCCTTTAACATTCACGCCCTCTGCTGCCGCTTTACCCGGACGCCAGACTACACGATCGCCGGTAACCAGCGAACGAATGGTACGGCGGATGTTGCAACGGTGAATTTTCCCGTCAGCAGATTCTACGTCGGCATGCATGCCAAAACGGCTGATAACGATGCCTTCAGCGGTCTCGCCAAACAGGTTGTCGTCGTAGTCGGGCTTCTCCGCGGACGTTTTAAGACGACGCTGGTGATTGGCGTTCACGCGGCGCTGTTGGCCTTTGGAGAGTTTATTCTTACTCAATCGGACTGGCTCCTGGTCGCCCATAATGGGCAAAACATTTATGATACACGCAATTTTAGATGAATATAGTCACACTGAATGTGACGTCTGAAGGGTGGAAAATAGCATGAGTGCCAATGAAAACAACCTGATTTGGATCGATCTGGAGATGACAGGTCTGGATCCCGAGCGCGATCGCATTATTGAGATCGCTACGCTAGTGACTGATGCCAACCTGAATATCCTGGCTGAAGGACCGACAATTGCGGTGCATCAGTCTGATGAGAAACTGGCGTTAATGGATGACTGGAACGTACGTACGCATACCGGAAGTGGGCTAGTGGAACGCGTAAAAGCGAGCACCATGGGCGATCGTGAAGCCGAACTGGCGACGCTGGCCTTTTTAAAAGAGTGGGTACCTGAAGGAAAATCACCTATTTGCGGCAACAGCATCGGCCAGGATCGCCGTTTCCTGTTTAAATATATGCCGGAGCTGGAAGCGTATTTCCATTATCGCTATCTGGACGTCAGCACGCTTAAAGAGTTGGCTCGTCGCTGGAAACCAGAGATCCTTGATGGCTTCAAGAAACAAGGAACGCACCAGGCAATGGACGATATTCGTGAGTCCGTTGCTGAGCTGGCTTACTATCGCGAGCATTTTATTAAGCTTTGATTTTGTTCTCCGGTGGCTTGCGTCACCGGCTTTTTGACGCTAAATTGTTCACCCTGGTTGCAAAGTAATCACTTGAACGAATTTTCGAAAAAAACGTATTCAGGGGGGTTGCAGCTAAAAGGATTTCTCGTATAATGGCCTCCCGTAACGACAGAGAATTACACGTTACGGCAGCAACAAAAGAAGTACAAATT
>NZ_SZXJ01000095.1:403094-479022 GCF_005281345.1 Citrobacter sp. wls619 | reverse complement strand
CAGGAGCTTACAAAAGTAAGTGACTTAGGCGAGTGAAGGCGGCCAACGCAGTAGCGGTTCGAAAGACGAAGATTATGCGGGAATAGCTCAGTTGGTAGAGCACGACCTTGCCAAGGTCGGGGTCGCGAGTTCGAGTCTCGTTTCCCGCTCCAAATTCTTATCTCAATAAAAATATCCACAACGTAGTATCGCGTTGGGGACGTTTTCTTTCGCCATTGACATACTTCTGTAAACAGACTTATCCACAGGCCGAAGCATCATTCCTTGAATGCAAACAACTTCGCTGGGTGAATAATATCCTCGCAACCAATTGAAATCATTGAGCTAATTATCATTTCAAATTGTTAATGCGATCACTTGACGATTTTTTCCCTCTTGAATATCAATGTGTTTTTATTTTTATACACAAGCTGTGGATGACTTAAGCATCGCGTGGCAATCCTTTTTCAACGACCCTGACCAGACGTAGTTTCTTCGGTAACTGCACTTCCACTACGCAGGCATTTCGCTTCTCAATTTGCCGGGCAACCGCCCACGATATGTGTTCGTCGAGAAGTGGGTGCTCACCTCTGCGGGTTTCCAGCGCATTGATTACAGCTTCATCCCAGGGGGCATTTCCCAGCGCAACGGCGATATTGCGCAGCCAGCGCAGATGGCCAATACGACGAATGGCAGATCCCTCCGTGACTTTCAAAAACCACGCCTCGCTCCAGCTAAATAGTTCTATTAACTCCGGAGCATGAAGCTGCTTGCGCGGGCTGAAGTCATCCTCTGCCGTCAACTGCGAATAGCGATTCCACGGGCAAATGAGCTGGCAGTCATCGCAGCCGTAAATTCGATTCCCCATCAAGGGACGAAATTCTTCCGGGATCGCACCTTCCAGTTCGATCGTGAGATAAGAGATACAGCGGCGCGCATCCACCGTGTAGGGTTCAACGATAGCGCCGGTAGGACAAATGGTCATACAGGCCACGCATTTACCGCATCCTTCTTCGACAGGCTTATCAACCGGGAGAGGCAAATCGATCAGTAACTCACCGAGAAAGAAGAATGAGCCAGCCTCACGGTTGAGGATAAGTGAGTGCTTACCCGCCCAGCCAAGCCCGGCTTTTTCCGCCAGCGGACGCTCAAGAATGGGCGCAGAATCGACAAAAGGTCTAAAATTCAGCGAAGCGCAGTGCTGCTGAATCATCTCGCCCAGCTTTTTTAAGCGGTTACGTAGCAACTTATGGTAGTCACGTCCAAGCGCGTACCGGCTGACGTAACCCAGAGAGGGGTTTTTCAACGTGCTGGCAAAAGCCGCGTTGGCAGGAAGATAGTTCATTCGCACGCTGATAACGCGTAATGTACCGGGTAATAATTCGTGAGGTCGGGCGCGCATCATGCCGTGACGGGCCATCCAGTCCATCTCGCCGTGATAGCGTTTATCCAGCCAGGCCTGCAGTTTGGGTTCGGCTTCGCTGAGGTCGGTATCGGCAATACCGACCTGCTGAAAGCCAAGTTCCAGCCCCCACTGCTTAATATTTTGCGCTAACTGATTGAGATCGAGGGGCTCTGACATGACGGACCATACAATGAAGAAAAACCTCGCAAGTATACCACACTCCATCTGGCACGCCGATGACATCAAACGGATGGAACGAGAGGCGGCAGACAACTTAGGGCTGACGCTGTATGAACTGATGCTGCGCGCGGGAGAGGCTGTGTTTCAGGCTACCCGGAACGCATATCCGCACGCCCAACACTGGCTGGTGCTATGCGGTCATGGCAACAACGGCGGTGATGGATACGTAGTGGCAAGGCTTGCCAAAGCGCAGGGCATTGATGTCACATTGCTGGCGCAGGAGAGCGATAAACCGCTGCCCGAGGAAGCACAGCAGGCGCGTGATGCCTGGCTTAATGCGGGGGGCGTCATTCACTCTACAGATATCGTCTGGCCTGGTTGTGTGGATGTCATTATCGATGCGCTGTTGGGGACCGGTTTAAAACAGGCACCGCGCGAACCGCTCCGGACGCTGATTGAGCATGCCAATACCCATCCTGCTCCCATCGTCGCCGTAGACATTCCTTCCGGCCTGCTGGCACAAACAGGCGCGACGCCGGGAGCGGTGATAAATGCAGCGCATACCGTCACCTTTATTGTGTTGAAACCAGGACTGTTAACTGGCAAAGCGCGCGATGTTACCGGACATCTGCACTTTAACGCGCTTGGGTTAGAGGCCTGGCTTACCGGGCAAGATGCGCCGATTCAGCGTTATGAAGCCTCGCAGCTTGCGCATTGGTTAACACCACGTCGACCTACCTCGCACAAAGGCTCCCACGGTCGGTTGGTGATTATCGGCGGTGACCACGGCACGGCAGGTGCAATACGCATGGCCGGTGAAGCGGCACTGCGTGCGGGGGCTGGGTTGGTCAAAGTGCTGACGCGCAGTGAAAATATCGCCCCCATTTTGACTGCCCGACCGGAACTCATGGTCGATACGCTAACGCCGAAGACGCTGGAAGAGGGGTTGGCGTGGGCGGATGTCGTGGTGATTGGTCCGGGTCTTGGACAGCAGGAGTGGGGCAAAAAAGCATTGCAAAAGGTCGAGAATTTTCGCAAACCAATGCTCTGGGATGCCGATGCGCTTAACCTGCTGGCAATCAATCCCGATAAACGTCACAATCGCGTGATCACGCCGCATCCGGGGGAGGCTGCGCGACTGCTGGGCTGTTCCATTGCAGAAATTGAAGACGATCGCTTACTTTGCGCACAACGTCTGGTAAAACGGTACGGAGGTGTGGTGGTGCTGAAAGGCGCGGGGACGGTTGTCGCCTCTGAACAGGCTGCATTGGGTATTATTGATGCCGGTAATGCCGGAATGGCCAGCGGCGGGATGGGGGATGTACTTTCCGGTATTATTGGCGCATTGCTCGGACAGACGCTTACCCCGTATGATGCAGCGTGTGCGGGATGTGTTGCGCATGGTGCGGCGGCGGATGTACTGGCAGCGCGTTTTGGTATGCGCGGCATGCTGGCGACAGATCTCTTTACCACGCTACAGCGTATTGTTAACCCTGATGTGATTGACGTTTATCATGATGAATCGAGTAATTCCACTACCTGATGAGCAGGCAACTTTAGACCTGGGACTGCGGGTAGCCAAAGCCTGTGACGGCGCGACGGTTATTTATTTATATGGCGACCTGGGGGCGGGTAAAACGACCTTTAGTCGGGGATTCCTGCAGGCGTTAGGTCACAAAGGTAATGTAAAAAGCCCGACCTACACGCTGGTCGAACCCTATGCGCTCGATAATTTAATGGTCTATCACTTCGACCTGTATCGCCTTGCGGACCCGGAGGAGCTGGAATTTATGGGGATCCGCGATTATTTTGCCAATGATGCCATCTGCCTGGTGGAATGGCCGCAACAAGGTAAAGGTGTACTGCCAGACCCGGACGTCGAAATACACATTGAATATCAGGCGCAAGGTCGTGAGGCGCGCGTAAGTGCTGTCTCCTCATCGGGTGATTTATTGCTGGCGCGTTTAGCCGATTAACCTTAAGGGTGGCGGGATGATTTATCGCATCAGAAACTGGCTGATGGCAACCCTGGTCCTGCTGTGCGCGCAGGCAGGGGCCGCCAGCCTCTCCGATCTTCAGGTTTCCAATGGCGATCAACAGGCGCGGATTACGCTGAGCTTTATCGGTGAGCCGGAATACGCTGTGTCGCAGGAGGGGAAACGAACGGTCACGCTGGATATTAAACAAACCGGTGTGATTCAGGGATTACCGCTGCTGTTCAGCGGCAATAATCTGGTGAAGGCGATCCGTTCGGGGACGCCAAATGATGCCCAGTCTCTGCGGTTGGTCGTGGATTTAACCGAAAACGGCAAAGCCGCCGCCGTAAAACGGCAAAACGGCGGTAATTATACGGTGGTGTTTACCATTAATGCCGATGCCCCGCCGCCGCCTCCTCCTGTGGTGGTGAAACGCGTTGAAGCACCCGTTGTCGCTCCGCGTCCCGTTGAGCCAGCACGTAATCCGTTTAAAACAGAAAACGATCGCACTACGGTGGTGACCAACAGCAATACGGCCACGAGACCGGCAGCTCAGGCCCGCGTCAGCAACGGCGAAAAAGTGGTTATTGCTATTGATGCCGGACACGGTGGACAGGATCCTGGCGCGATCGGCCCAGGCGGTACACGCGAGAAAAACGTCACGATTGCCGTGGCGCGCAAACTGCGCGGCTTGTTGAATGATGATCCGATGTTTAAGGGGGTTCTCACCCGTGACGGCGATTACTTTATCTCGGTGATGGGCCGTTCTGATGTTGCGCGTAAACAAAATGCCAACTTCCTGGTCTCTATTCATGCGGATGCCGCGCCAAACCGCGATGCGACTGGCGCTTCCGTATGGGTGTTGTCAAACCGTCGTGCCAACAGTGAAATGGCCGGTTGGCTGGAACAGCATGAGAAACAGTCGGAACTGCTGGGCGGCGCGGGTGATGTGCTGGCTAACAGCCAGTCTGACCCCTATCTCAGTCAGGCCGTACTGGACCTGCAGTTCGGTCATTCGCAGCGCGTCGGGTATGATGTGGCGACCAGCATGATCGGTCAGTTAGAGCGTATTGGTTCGATGCATAAACGCCGCCCGGAACACGCCAGCCTTGGCGTATTACGCTCGCCGGATATCCCGTCAGTGCTGGTTGAAACCGGTTTTATCAGCAACAACAGCGAAGAACGGCTGTTGGCAAGCGATGATTACCAGCAGCAGTTGGCCGAGGCGATTTACAAAGGACTGCGTAACTATTTCCAGGCGCATCCGATGCAAACCGGCCCACAGGGCGCACCGGCGCAAACTGCCAGCGCCGTATCGCCTGGCAGCACGTTAACAAACTAAGGATTAGCCATGCCGATTCAGGTTCTACCGCCACAGCTGGCGAACCAGATTGCCGCAGGCGAGGTGGTAGAACGGCCTGCGTCAGTGGTGAAAGAGCTGGTAGAAAACAGCATTGACGCCGGTGCGACGCGCATTGATATTGATATCGAACGCGGCGGAGCGAAGCTTATCCGTATTCGTGACAACGGCTGTGGGATTAAAAAAGACGAGCTGGCACTGGCGCTGGCGCGTCATGCCACCAGTAAAATTGCCTCGCTTGACGATCTCGAAGCCATCGTAAGCCTTGGATTTCGTGGCGAGGCACTGGCGAGTATCAGCTCGGTTTCCCGTTTAACCCTGACATCGCGTACGCAAGAACAACCCGAAGCCTGGCAGGCCTATGCCGAAGGGCGTGACATGGATGTGACGGTTAAACCCGCTGCGCATCCGGTGGGTACTACGCTGGAAGTGCTGGATCTGTTTTACAACACGCCAGCCCGACGCAAGTTTATGCGCACCGAGAAAACGGAATTTAACCACATCGACGAAATTATCCGCCGCATTGCGTTGGCGCGTTTCGATGTGACGATTAATCTATCGCACAACGGCAAAATGGTGCGCCAGTATCGTGCTGTCGCGGCGGATGGACAAAAAGAGCGCCGACTGGGGGCGATCTGCGGGACGCCGTTTCTGGAGCATGCTCTGGCGATTGAATGGCAGCATGGCGATTTGACGCTGCGCGGCTGGGTGGCCGATCCGAACCACACGACGGCGGCGCTGGCGGAAATCCAGTACTGCTATGTGAATGGCCGGATGATGCGCGATAGACTGATCAACCATGCTATTCGCCAGGCCTGTGAAGATAAGCTGGGCGCCGATCAGCAACCCGCATTTGTACTGTATCTGGAAATCGACCCGCATCAGGTGGATGTCAACGTGCATCCAGCCAAACATGAGGTACGCTTTCACCAGTCTCGTCTGGTACATGATTTTATTTATCAGGGCGTATTAAGCGTCCTGCAACAGCAGTTGGAAACCTCGTTGCCGCTGGCTGATGACGAAGAACTGGCCCCGAGACATATCCCGGAAAACCGCGTGGCGGCAGGGCGTAACCATTTCGCCGAACCAGCGCCAGCGCGTGAACCTGCTACTCCCCGTTATTCTGCCTCTTCCGGTAGCGGAAGTGGTCGCCAGGGGCAGGCAAGCGCCAGTTGGCCGCATGCCCAGCCCGGCTATCAAAAGCAGCAGGGCGAAATTTATCAGCGCCTGCTGCAGACACCGGCTCCGATGCACAAACCACTGGTCGCTGAAACACCGGCGGAACCTCTTACCGGCAACAGTCAGGGGTTTGGGCGGGTGCTGACTATCGTAGGGACCGACTGTGCATTACTGGAAAGCGATGGCCAGATTCGGCTGCTGGCGTTACCTGTTGCGGAACGGTGGTTGCGTCAGGCGCAGCTTACGCCTGGGCAGGGCCCTGTTTGCGCTCAGCCACTGCTGATCCCATTGCGTCTAAAAGTCACCGCTGATGAAAACGCCGCGTTGCAAAAAGGACAAAGCCAACTGGCCGATGTGGGGATTGAATTTCAGCTGGATGCGCAGCATGTGACCATCCGAGCGGTGCCTTTACCCTTACGCCAACAAAATTTACAAATCTTGATTCCTGAACTGATAGGCTACCTGGCGCAGCAAACCGTATTCGAAGCGGGCAACATTGCGCAGTGGATTGCACGTAACCTGATGAGCGAGCATCCGCAGTGGAGCATGGCCCAGGCGATTACGCTGTTGGCGGATGTTGAGCGGCTATGCCCACAACTCGTGAAGGCGCCGCCGGGTGGTCTGTTACAACCTGTTGATTTACATTCGGTAATGAACGCCCTGAAACATGAGTGATACCTGTAAGGCGAGCCTGCCAAAGGCAATTTTTTTAATGGGGCCGACGGCCTCCGGTAAAACGGCATTAGCAATTGAATTGCGTAAAGTTTTGCCCGTAGAGTTGATAAGCGTTGATTCCGCCCTTATTTACAAGGGGATGGATATTGGCACCGCGAAGCCTGATGCTGATGAATTGCAGGCCGCACCGCACCGATTGCTGGATATTCGTGATCCAGCGCAAGCGTATTCTGCAGCAGATTTTCGTCGCGATGCGCTAGCCGAGATGGCCGATATCACCGCAGCGGGGCGTATCCCGCTGTTAGTGGGTGGCACAATGTTATATTTCAAAGCGTTGCTTGAAGGGTTGTCACCGTTACCGTCGGCAGATCCGGAGGTCAGGGCCAGAATTGAGCAGCAGGCGGCAGAGCTAGGATGGGACGCGTTACACCGACAGCTTCAGGAGATTGACCCGGTAGCTGCAGCGCGGATTCATCCAAATGATCCGCAAAGACTTTCCCGGGCACTGGAAGTTTTTTTCATTTCGGGTAAAACTTTAACGGAGCTGACGCAAACGTCAGGAGATGCTTTGCCGTATGAGGTGCACCAGTTTGCGATCGCTCCGGCGAACCGTGAATTGCTCCATCAGCGAATTGAGCAGCGTTTTCATCAGATGTTAGCTTCAGGTTTTGAAGCAGAAGTCCGGGCGCTTTTTGCCCGAGGAGATTTGCATACGGATTTGCCTTCCATTCGTTGTGTAGGGTATCGCCAGATGTGGTCATACATTGAAGGCGAAATTTCATACGATGAAATGGTTTATAGAGGTGTTTGCGCCACGAGGCAGTTAGCGAAGCGGCAGATAACCTGGTTGCGTGGCTGGGAAGGGGTGCACTGGCTTGACAGTGAAAAGCCTGACCAGGCGCGAAACGAAGTATTACAGGTTGTTGGTGCTATCGCGAACTGAATGTGTACAATTGAAACGTATCGTGCGCAATTTTTCAGAACCATAAGGTTCAATACGCAAAGTCATTCAAGTTGCATCAAGGCAGCAAGAGAGTGAATCTCCAGGAGCTTACTCAGGTAAGTGACAGGGGTGAACGAACGTCGCTAACGTAGAGGCAACCTGAAGGATGAGGCGTATTAAGTACAAATAAGCATATAAGGAAAAGAGAGAATGGCTAAGGGGCAATCTTTACAAGATCCGTTCCTGAACGCACTGCGTCGGGAACGTGTTCCAGTTTCTATTTATTTGGTGAATGGTATTAAGCTGCAAGGTCAAATCGAGTCTTTTGATCAGTTCGTGATCCTGTTGAAAAACACGGTCAGCCAGATGGTTTATAAGCACGCGATTTCTACGGTTGTCCCGTCTCGCCCGGTTTCTCATCACAGTAACAATGCCACCGGCGGCACTGGCAGCAACTACCATCATGGTAGCAACGCGCAGGGTTCATCAGCGCAACAGGACAGCGAAGAAACCGAATAAGGTTTTAGGCTGTTTTACACACGGGGAGCCAGAGATCCTGCGTTCCCCGTTGATACATATTAAGGGGTTGACGCTTGTTTGACCGTTATGATGCCGGTGAGCAGGCGGTACTGGTACACATCTATTTTTCGCAAGACAAAGATATGGAAGACCTCCAGGAGTTTGAATCTCTGGTTTCTTCCGCCGGTGTCGAAGCAATGCAGGTGATTACCGGGAGCCGTAAAGCACCGCACCCGAAGTATTTTGTTGGTGAAGGTAAGGCAATCGAAATTGCCGAAGCCGTAAAAGCGACTGGCGCTGCGGTGGTGATTTTTGATCATGCGCTAAGCCCTGCCCAGGAACGTAACCTGGAACAGTTATGCCAGTGTCTTGTTATCGACAGGACTGGTCTTATTTTAGATATTTTTGCCCAGCGTGCGCGGACCCATGAGGGTAAGTTGCAGGTTGAGCTGGCGCAGTTGCGCCATATGGCTACACGCCTGGTCCGTGGCTGGACTCACCTTGAAAGGCAAAAAGGCGGGATTGGTTTGCGTGGTCCGGGTGAAACCCAGCTCGAAACTGACCGCCGTTTGCTGCGTAATCGCATTTTGCAAATACAGTCGCGCCTGGAAAAAGTTGAAAAGCAACGTGAGCAGGGGCGGCAGTCGCGCAAGAAAGCGGATGTCCCAACCGTATCACTGGTGGGATATACCAACGCCGGAAAATCCACCCTGTTCAACCAGATAACCGAAGCCCGGGTCTACGCAGCGGATCAACTGTTCGCGACCCTGGATCCGACGCTTCGTCGAATAGACGTTGCGGATGTCGGTGAAACCGTGCTGGCGGATACCGTAGGGTTTATCCGTCATTTGCCGCACGACCTGGTGGCGGCGTTTAAGGCCACTTTGCAGGAGACACGTCAGGCGACCTTGCTGTTGCACGTTATTGATGCGGCAGACTTTCGTGTGCAGGAAAACATCGAGGCCGTCGACACGGTTCTTGAAGAGATCGATGCACATGAAATCCCGACGCTGCTGGTAATGAATAAGATCGATATGCTGGATGATTTTGAACCGCGTATCGACAGAGATGAAGAGAATAAACCCATTCGCGTGTGGGTCTCAGCGCAAACGGGAATGGGCATACCACAACTTTTTCAGGCTTTGACAGAGCGACTTTCCGGTGAGGTTGCGCAGCATACGTTGCGTCTGCCGCCGCAGGAAGGGCGACTGAGAAGCCGGTTTTACCAACTTCAGGCAATAGAGAAAGAGTGGATGGAGGAAGACGGTAGCGTAGGTCTGCAAGTACGTATGCCGATCGTAGACTGGCGTCGCCTCTGTAAACAAGAACCGGCACTGGAAGACTATGTTGTCTGACCTGACGGATATGGCCTGAAGATTTTTTCGCCTCTATTCCTCGTGAATTTTATGCGGCAGGAAGGCGGCAAGTCCTGAAATCTCCAGGCGCATAGTCAACTATGTGACTGGGGTTGAAAGACGTAGCCAACGCATCTGCAGCGCAAAAAACGCAGGTATAGCATCGCATAACAAATATGGAGCACAAACATGGCGTGGAATCAGCCCGGTAATAACGGACAAGACCGCGACCCCTGGGGAAGCAGCAAACCTGGCGGCAACCCAGAGGGAAATGGAAACAAAGGTGGTCGCGATCAGGGACCTCCCGATCTGGATGATATCTTCCGCAAACTGAGTAAAAAACTCGGTGGTTTGGGTGGTGGTAAAGGTACGGGCTCTGGTGGTGGTAGTTCATCACAAGGCCCGCGTCCGCAACTGGGCGGCCGAGTCTTTACTATCGCAGCGGCAGCTATCGTCATTATCTGGGCGGCTAGCGGTTTCTACACCATTAAAGAAGCGGAACGTGGCGTGGTGACACGCTTCGGTAAATTCAGCCATCTGGTTGAGCCGGGTCTGAACTGGAAACCGACCTTTATCGACGAAGTGACTCCGGTCAACGTTGAAGCTGTGCGTGAACTTGCCGCATCCGGCGTGATGCTGACATCAGACGAAAACGTCGTGCGCGTTGAAATGAACGTGCAGTACCGTGTGACCGATCCGCAGCGTTACCTGTTTAGCGTAACCAGCGCGGATGACAGTCTGCGTCAGGCAACCGACAGCGCCCTGCGTGGGGTCATCGGTAAATACACCATGGATCGTATCCTGACCGAAGGGCGTACCGTTATTCGTAGCGATACCCAGCGTGAACTGGAAGAAACCATTCGTCCGTACAACATGGGTATCACCCTGCTGGACGTCAACTTCCAGGCAGCGCGTCCGCCGGAAGAGGTAAAAGCGGCGTTTGATGATGCTATCGCAGCGCGTGAAAACGAGCAGCAGTACATCCGTGAAGCAGAAGCGTATACCAACGAAGTTCAGCCACGTGCAAACGGTCAGGCGCAGCGTATTCTGGAAGAAGCGCGTGCGTATAAGACCCAGACCATCCTGGAAGCACAGGGTGAAGTGGCTCGTTTCGCAAAAATTCTGCCGGAATATAAAGCCGCACCGCAGATTACTCGCGAGCGTCTGTATATCGAAACCATGGAAAAAGTGCTGAGCCATACTCGCAAAGTCCTGGTTAACGATAAGGGCAGCAATCTGATGGTTCTGCCGTTGGATCAGATGCTGAAAGGCGGTAATGCGCCAGCAGCGAAGAGCGACAGCAGTTCAAATCTGCTGCGTCTGCCACCGGTAACGTCTTCCGGCACTGGAGCAAGCAACACCTCGTCCACCAGTCAGGGCGATATTATGGACCAACGCCGCGCGAACGCGCAGCGTAACGACTACCAGCGTCAGGGGGAATAACGATGCGTAAGTCAGTTATTGCGATTATCATCATCGTTCTGGTAGTTCTGTTCATGTCTGTCTTTGTGGTCAAAGAAGGCGAGCGCGGTATTACCCTGCGCTTTGGGAAAGTTCTGCGTGACGATGACAACAAGCCGCTGGTCGTTGCACCAGGCCTGCACTTCAAGATTCCGTTTATTGAATCCGTGAAGATGCTGGATGCGCGTATTCAGACCATGGACAACCAGGCCGATCGCTTTGTGACCAAAGAGAAGAAAGACCTGATCGTTGACTCTTACATCAAGTGGCGCATCAGTGACTTTAGCCGCTACTACCTGGCAACGGGCGGTGGCGATGTTTCTCAGGCAGAAGTGCTGTTGAAACGTAAGTTCTCTGACCGTCTGCGTTCTGAAATCGGTCGTCTGGACGTGAAAGATATCGTTACCGATTCCCGCGGTCGTTTGACCCTGGAAGTCCGTGACGCGCTGAACTCCGGTTCTGCTGGCACAGAAGATGAAGTCGCGACTCCGGCGGCGGATAGCGCGATTGCCGAAGCGGCTGAACGTGTGCAGGCTGAAACGAACGGTAAAGTCCCGGTCATCAACCCGAACAGTATGGCGGCACTGGGTATCGAAGTGGTCGATGTGCGTATCAAGCAAATCAACCTGCCAGCTGAAGTGTCCGAGGCTATTTACAACCGTATGCGCGCTGAGCGTGAAGCGGTAGCGCGTCGCCATCGTTCACAGGGTCAGGAAGAAGCGGAAAAACTGCGTGCAACAGCGGACTATGAAGTCACTAAAACGCTGGCAGAATCTGAGCGTCAGGGCCGCATTATGCGCGGTGAAGGCGATGCAGAAGCCGCTAAATTGTTTGCCGATGCGTTCAGTCAGGATCCTGATTTCTACGCCTTCATCCGTAGCCTGCGCGCTTACGAGAAGAGCTTCGAAGGAAACCAGGATGTCATGGTCATGAGCCCGGACAGCGATTTCTTCCGCTACATGAAGACGCCGAATAGCGCAACACGCTAAAATAGCGCCAGCGGTTTTAGACCAGCAAAACCACCGGCATCCCCAGGGATGCGGTGGTTTTCTTTTTATATAAGGACGACGGATGAACTCAACAATTTTGCTGGCGCTCGCGCTGGTTTTGGTGCTGGAAGGCTTGGGTCCTATGCTGTATCCCCGCGCCTGGAAGAAAATGATCTCGGCGATGGCACAACTTCCTGAAAATATTTTGCGTCGTTTTGGTGGAGGTCTTGTGGTCGCGGGCGTGGTCGTCTACTACATGTTGAGGAAAACGATTGGCTGATCAATAAGTAGACTAATTTGCAGATTTTTGGATGCAAAAAGTGCTGTATATCTGAAAAAGCGGTGGTAGAATCCATTTTTAAGCAAACGGTGATTTTGAAAAATGGGTAACAACGTCGTCGTACTGGGCACCCAATGGGGTGACGAAGGTAAAGGGAAGATCGTCGATCTTCTGACTGAACGGGCTAAATATGTTGTACGCTACCAGGGCGGTCACAACGCAGGCCATACTCTCGTAATCAACGGTGAAAAAACCGTCCTCCATCTTATTCCATCAGGTATTCTTCGCGAGAATGTAACCAGCATCATCGGTAACGGTGTTGTACTGTCTCCATCCGCGCTGATGAAAGAGATGAAAGGGCTGGAAGATCGTGGTATCCCGGTTCGTGAGCGCCTGCTGCTGTCTGAAGCGTGTCCGCTGATCCTTGATTATCATGTTGCGTTGGATAACGCTCGTGAGAAAGCGCGCGGTGAGAAAGCGATCGGTACCACCGGTCGTGGTATCGGCCCGGCTTATGAAGATAAAGTGGCTCGTCGCGGTCTGCGCGTTGGCGATCTGTTTGATAAAGCAACTTTCGCTGAAAAACTGAAAGAAGTGATGGAATATCACAACTTCCAGCTGGTGAATTTCTACAAAGTTGAAGCAGTTGACTACCAGAAAGTGCTGGATGATGTGATGGCGATAGCCGACATCCTGACGTCTATGGTTGTTGATGTTTCCGATCTGCTGGACCAGGCGCGTAAGCGTGGCGATTTCGTCATGTTTGAAGGTGCGCAGGGTACTCTGCTGGATATCGACCACGGTACCTATCCGTACGTAACGTCTTCCAACACCACTGCTGGTGGCGTGGCGACCGGCTCCGGCCTGGGCCCGCGTTATGTGGACTACGTTCTGGGTATCATCAAAGCATACTCCACCCGTGTAGGTGCAGGTCCGTTCCCGACTGAATTGTTTGATGATGTCGGCGAGTTCCTGTGCAAACAAGGTAACGAGTATGGCGCAACGACGGGTCGTCGTCGTCGTACCGGTTGGCTGGACTCCGTGGCTGTACGTCGTGCAGTACAGATTAACTCTCTGTCTGGCTTCTGCCTGACCAAACTGGACGTCCTGGACGGTTTGAAAGAGGTTAAAATCTGTGTTGCTTACCGTATGCCGGATGGCCGTGAAGTCACGACTACTCCGCTGGCAGCAGACGACTGGAAAGGTATTGAGCCGATTTACGAAACCATGCCTGGCTGGTCTGAATCCACCTTTGGTGTGAAGGATCGTAGCGGTCTGCCGCAGGCAGCACTGAACTACATCAAGCGTATTGAAGAACTGACCGGTGTGCCGATTGATATTATCTCAACTGGCCCAGACCGTACTGAAACCATGATCCTGCGCGACCCGTTCGACGCATAATTCTGGTTACAGCGTAGCGTCAAATGGCGCTGCGCTTGCACTAATTTAGGCCGGGTGAGGCGCTTTGCATCAGAATCCGGCTTAAAATCACGTAGGTTCCTCGCTTTTTTCCTTCCCGAACTGAAATAAATTAGCGACCTGGCTGGTGGCTGGTTTATCATCAATATAAATAATACTACCAGGCTTATCCGTTTTATCCCTTTTCCTGAGGTTGATGTGCAGTTAACAAGTTTCACCGATTACGGATTACGTGCGCTAATCTACATGGCGTCGCTACCCGAAGGACGTATGACCAGTATTTCTGAGGTGACAGAAGTCTACGGCGTGTCCCGTAATCATATGGTCAAAATAATCAATCAACTTAGCCGGGCGGGCTTCGTTACTGCTATTCGTGGAAAAAATGGCGGCATCCGCCTGGGCAAACCGGCTAAGGCTATTGGAATTGGTGATGTGGTTCGCGAGCTGGAACCCTTATCGCTGGTTAACTGTAGCAGCGAGTTTTGCCACATTACCCCTGCCTGCCGACTCAAGCAGGCGCTTTCTAAGGCAGTGCAAAGTTTTCTCACGGAACTGGACAACTACACACTTGCTGATTTGGTTGAAGAGAATCAACCGCTTTATAAATTATTGCTGGTGGAGTGACGAAAATCTTCATCAGAGCTGACAATGGAGGAACCTCGATGTCACAAGATCCTTTCCAGGAACGCGAAGCTGAAAAATACGCGAACCCTATCCCGAGCCGGGAATTTATCCTCGAACATTTAACTAAACGTGAAAAACCGGCCAACCGCGATGAGCTGGCCGCTGAACTCAATATTGAAGGTGAAGAGCAGCAAGAAGCACTGCGTCGCCGTCTGCGCGCGATGGAGCGTGACGGACAACTGGTCTTCACCCGTCGTCAGTGCTATGCGCTGCCGGAACGTCTCGACTTGCTGAAAGGTACCGTTATTGGCCACCGTGATGGCTACGGCTTTCTGCGCGTTGAAGGCCGCAAAGATGACCTGTACCTGTCCAGTGAGCAGATGAAAACCTGCATTCATGGCGATCAGGTACTGGCACAACCGCTGGGGGCGGATCGTAAAGGCCGCCGCGAAGCACGTATCGTGCGCGTACTGGTGCCGAAAACCAGCCAGATTGTTGGTCGCTACTTCACCGACGCTGGCGTCGGGTTTGTCGTGCCTGACGACAGCCGCCTGAGTTTCGATATCCTGATCCCGCCTGAAGAGGTGATGGGTGCCCGTATGGGCTTTGTGGTGGTGGTTGAACTCACCCAGCGCCCGACTCGCCGTACCAAAGCAGTGGGTAAAATTGTCGAAGTGCTGGGCGATAATATGGGCACCAGCATGGCCGTTGATATGGCCCTGCGTACTCATGAAATTCCCTATATCTGGCCGCAGGCAGTAGAGAAACAGGTCGCTGGCCTGAAAGAAGAAGTGCCGGAAGAGGCGAAAGTCGGGCGTGTTGATTTGCGCGATTTGCCGCTGGTTACTATCGATGGTGAAGATGCGCGTGATTTCGATGATGCCGTCTATTGCGAGAAAAAGCGTGGCGGCGGCTGGCGTTTGTGGGTGGCGATTGCTGACGTAAGTTATTACGTTCGCCCACCGACCCCGCTGGACCAGGAAGCCCGTAGCCGCGGTACATCCGTGTACTTCCCATCGCAGGTTGTTCCAATGCTGCCGGAAGTGCTGTCAAACGGATTGTGTTCGCTCAACCCGCAGGTGGACAGGCTGTGTATGGTCTGTGAAATGACCATTTCGTCGAAAGGTCGCTTAACCGGTTTTAAATTCTACGAAGCGGTAATGAGCTCCCATGCGCGCCTGACTTACACCAAAGTCTGGCACATGCTGCAGGGCGACCAGGAGCTGCGTGAACAGTACGCGCCGCTGGTTAAACACATTGAAGAGCTGCATAACCTCTACAAAGTACTGGATAAAGCGCGGGAAGAGCGCGGCGGTATCTCGTTTGAGAGTGAAGAAGCGAAGTTTATCTTCAATGCTGAACGCCGTATTGAGCGTATTGAGCAGACGCAGCGTAATGACGCGCACAAACTGATTGAAGAGTGCATGATCATGGCGAATATCTCAGCGGCGCGATTCGTTGAGAAAGCCAAAGAGCCTGCGCTGTTCCGTATTCACGATAAGCCAACGACCGAAGCGATTAACTCTTTCCGCTCGGTACTGGCCGAGCTGGGGCTGGAGTTGCCTGGTGGTAACAAACCAGAGCCGCGTGATTATGCCGAACTGCTGGAGTCGATTGCTGATCGACCTGACGCAGAAATGCTGCAAACTATGCTGCTGCGTTCGATGAAGCAGGCGATTTACGATCCGGAAAACCGCGGTCACTTTGGTCTGGCGCTGCAATCTTATGCACACTTTACCTCGCCGATCCGTCGTTACCCGGATCTCTCCTTGCACCGTGCAATCAAGTATCTGTTGGCGCAGGAGCAGGGTCATAAAGGTAACACCACGGAAACGGGTGGCTACCATTATTCGATGGAAGAGATGCTGCAACTGGGCCAGCACTGTTCGATGGCAGAGCGCCGTGCTGACGAAGCCACGCGCGATGTTTCCGACTGGCTGAAGTGCGACTTTATGCTGGATCAGGTCGGTAATGTCTTTAAGGGCGTTATTGCCAGCGTGACGGGTTTTGGCTTCTTTGTTCGTCTTGATGAGCTGTTTATCGACGGTCTGGTGCATGTCTCCTCGCTGGATAACGATTACTATCGTTTTGACCAGGTAGGGCAACGCCTGACTGGCGAATCCAGCGGTCAGATGTATCGTCTTGGCGATCGTGTGGAAGTCCGTGTGGAAGCCGTCAATATGGACGAGCGCAAAATCGACTTTAGTCTGATTTCCAGCGAACGAGCGCCGCGCAACGAGGGTAAAACCGCGCGCGAAAAAGCCAAAAAAGGCGATGCAGGTAAGAATACCGGTAAACGTCGTCAGATGGGCAAAAAGGTGAATTTCGAGCCGGACAGTGCTTTCCGCGGTGAGAAAAAAGGCAGAGCCAAACCTCAGGCGGATAAGAATGCGGCTGAGAAAAAAGGCGACAAAAAAGCGAAAAAGCCATCGGCGAAAACGCTTAAAATCGCTGCCGCCACCAAAGCCAAACGCGCGGCGAAAAAGAAAGTCACGGAATAAGCCATAAACCGTAAGCCGGGTGGCCTGCGTGTCGCCCGGCGTTACACCTAAACTATTAACGAGTACATTCATGAGTGAAATGATTTACGGCATCCATGCGGTGCAGGCTCTGCTGGAGCGTGCGCCTGAGCGCTTTCAGGACGTCTTTATTCTCAAAGGTCGTGAAGATAAACGTCTGCTGCCGCTGATCCATGCACTGGAAGCACAGGGTGTTGTCATCCAGTTAGCTAACCGCCAGTTCCTGGATGAGAAAAGTGAGGGTGCGGTTCATCAGGGGATTATTGCGCGCGTGAAGCCGGGTCGTCAGTATCAGGAAAACGATCTCCCGGATCTGATTGCTACGCTCGATCAGCCGTTCTTTTTGATCCTCGATGGCGTCACCGATCCGCATAACCTGGGCGCATGCCTGCGTAGCGCAGACGCTGCTGGTGTGCATGCGGTTATCGTGCCGAAAGATCGTTCTGCACAATTGAATGCGACGGCGAAAAAAGTCGCCTGTGGCGCGGCAGAAAGCGTACCGCTGATCCGCGTGACCAACCTGGCGCGCACCATGCGTATGCTGCAAGAAGAGAACATCTGGATCGTTGGTACCGCAGGCGAAGCTGACCATACGTTGTATCAGAGCAAAATGACCGGACGTCTGGCGCTGGTAATGGGCGCAGAGGGCGAAGGTATGCGTCGCCTGACCCGTGAACACTGCGATGAACTGATCAGCATCCCAATGGCCGGGAGCGTTTCATCGCTTAACGTCTCAGTCGCGACGGGAATTTGCCTGTTTGAAGCTGTTCGTCAGCGCGGGTAATTGATTCCCTCTTCTCTTAAGCCATCCTTCGGGATGGCTTTTTTGTGACCTTTATCCCAGGCACTCTCTTCTCTGACTGGCCATACTTATGGCGACGGCCATTGACGGAGGGAGACACAATGCACTGGCAAACGCATACCGTTTTTAACCAACCTGTACCGCTCAATAACAGCAACTTATACCTGTCCGATGGCGCACTGTGTGAAGCCGTTGCTCGCGAAGGCGCGGGCTGGGACAGCGATCTTCTCGCTAGTATTGGCCAGCAATTAGGGACCGCGGAATCGCTCGAGCTGGGCCGACTGGCCAATACCTTTCCCCCCGAATTATTGCGTTACGATCCGCAGGGGCAGCGCCTGGATGATGTGCGGTTTCATCCCGCCTGGCATTTACTGATGCAGGGATTGTGCGCAAATCGCGTGCATAACCTGGCCTGGGAAGAGGAGGCGAGGCAGGGCTCGTTTGTTGCCCGGGCGGCACGTTTTATGCTGCATGCGCAGGTGGAGGCGGGCACCTTGTGCCCGATAACCATGACCTTTGCCGCCACGCCGCTGTTACTGCAGATGCTACCTTCACAATTTCATGACTGGTTTACCCCTCTGCGCAGCGATCGCTATGACTCACATTTGCTGCCCGGTGGACAAAAGCGTGGGGTGCTGATTGGTATGGGAATGACGGAGAAGCAAGGGGGTTCAGATGTGCTGAGCAATACCACTCAGGCTGAGCGTCTTGCAGATGGCTCATATCGCCTGGTGGGACATAAATGGTTTTTCTCTGTGCCGCAAAGCGATGCCCATTTGGTGCTGGCGCAGACAAAGGGGGGATTATCCTGCTTTTTTGTACCGCGATTCTTACCTGATGGTCGGCGCAACGCCATCCGCCTTGAACGCCTGAAAGATAAGCTCGGTAACCGTTCTAATGCCAGCTGTGAGGTTGAGTTTCAGGATGCCATCGGCTGGTTGCTGGGCGAGGAAGGGGAAGGTATTCGCCACATCCTGAAAATGGGCGGTATGACGCGTTTCGACTGCGCGCTGGGTAGTCACAGCATGATGCGACGCGCTTTTTCCGTGGCGATTTATCATGCACATCAGCGGCAGGTATTTGGTAAACCTTTGATCGAACAACCGATGATGCGTCAGGTACTAAGCCGAATGGCGTTGCAGTTGGAAGGGCAGACCGCGTTACTGTTTCGGCTGGCGCGAGCCTGGGATCGCCGCACCGATACGAAAGAAGCCCTGTGGGCCAGATTATTCACACCCGCAGCGAAATTTGCCATCTGCAAAAATGGCATGCCGTTTGTTGCCGAGGCGATGGAAGTGCTGGGCGGGATTGGCTATTGCGAGGAGAGTGAGCTGCCGCGCCTGTATCGTGAGATGCCGGTAAACAGCATCTGGGAAGGCTCCGGCAACATTATGTGTCTTGATGTATTGCGGGTGCTGACGAAACAACCCGGCATGTACGATATGCTCAGTGAGGCTTTTGCTGAAGTAAAAGGGCAGGATCGTCATTACGATCGGATGGTGCGTCAGTTACAGCAACACCTGCGTAAGCCCAGTGAGGCGTTGGCGAGGGAGATTACGCAGCAGCTTTTTCTACTCGGGTGTGGCGCGCAGATATTGCGTTATGCCTCTCCGCCAGTGGCGCAGGCCTGGTGTCAGATGATGCTGGATACGCGTGGTGTAAAACAGTTGTCTGCACAGGTGCAGAGTGATTTGCTACTGCGGGCGACGGGAGGAATACGGTAATACTGTGCCAGATGGCGATGCTGTCGCGTCGTATCCTGCCCACGTTCAATACCGGCAGGATACGTTTACGCCATCCGGCAATCTGTTATGCATAAAGTATGGCCTGTACGCGCCAGTTATCTGGCTGCTGTTCTTCATACATCTGAATAATCCGGTACCATGAGGCACCTTGTTCATCCGCTTTTAACGCCACAACGCGTTCTACGTCCTGCGGGTTTCCTGCAATGTTACTGACCGATATCAGGCCAATTTCGTTCAGGCCTGTTACGCAGTCAGCACTGGCGAACTCGGCAGACTGCGCCGTTGTACCTACCAGTCCGGCAGAAAGCAGCAGTGAGGATAAGGCAAGTGATTGTTTCATCGTCAGCTCCATTATTCGTACCCCTACACATGGCAGGGCATTCCATCGCGATAATAAACCTCAAGCTCCCTGCTGTTGGTTTATTGTGCACAGGTAAACGCATAGGGGCGCAAAGCAATGTAAAGCTGACTAAATTTCAACCCAATGTTATTTACGATACAAAATAGCTTGTGAATACCATTGGCCTGTCACTATGGTCTCATCAACTAATAAGACCACGTAATAATCAGCTTTAGCCGCGACGGCTTTGGCACGGATCTCTGCCAGCGCATCATCTGGAGAGCCTCTTACCAGCGCATTGACTGTCCCTATTCGCTGCAACCCGTTGCTCTGGTCGCGGCGGATCTCTTGCGGGTGGTCGGCTACGGGCGGTGCAGGTTGTGGTGTACCCTGTAGCACACTACAGGCGCTTAAAAACGTCACCAGCAACAAAGAGGCAAACCGACGCATAACTCTATCTCGTTTCCTGATAGCCATAGTGTAGTGCCTTATTAAATTCCCTTTAGGGGAATGTTCCCGAATTGTTATCTCTCACGCGATTTTCGAATGAAAATGTTGCGAAAGCGTAACCCAGTTCTCAACATTATGAATCATTGCTGAACACATTCGCTTGCGTTAAGTATTTCTCCATGGCATACCAGAAAAAAAGAGGCGACAAATGATCGAAATTGAAACACGCCAGCTGGCTGGTATCCCTGTCTTGCACGCCGTTCCTGCGGGTAAACGCGAATGTTCACTCCCTTGTATTATCTTCTATCACGGGTTTACCTCTTCAAACCTGGTCTACAGCTATTTTGCCGTTGCTCTGGCACAGGCCGAATTCCGGGTCGTGATGCCTGATGCGCCCGATCATGGTGCCCGCTTCACGAGTGACGCCCAGGGGAGAATGTATCGCTTCTGGCAGATTTTGCAGCAAAATATGCAGGAGTTTACGACGTTACGTGCGGCGCTGGTGGCAGAAAATTGGCTATCAGATGAACGTCTCGCCGTCGGTGGTGCCTCAATGGGGGCAATGACGACACTGGGCATTATGGCACGTCATCCTGACGTAAAATGTGCAGCGAGCCTGATGGGTTCGGGTTATTTTACCCGGCTTGCACAAACGCTTTTCCCCCCTGTAGCGGTTCAGACGCCAGAACAGCAGGCGGAATTTGATAAGATTATTGCCCCACTGGCCGAGTGGGATGTTACACATCAGTTGCAACGTCTGGCCGACAGACCATTGCTGTTGTGGCATGGTCAGGATGACGATGTGGTTCCGGCTGTGGAAACGTTCCGTTTGCAGCAGGCGTTAATTCAGGCAGGTCTGGATAACCATCTGACCTGCCTGTGGGAAGCGGGTGTCCGACACCGCATCACGCCAGAAGCGCTCGCTGCGACAGTATCGTTTTTCCGCCAGCACCTTTAAACGCGTATAATGTTCACGCCCTGAGCCTCAAGTTGTTGCAGGATCTCAGGGTTTGCATTTTTGCCGGTAATCAGCATATCGATTTGATCGGCGCGACTGAACAACATCCCCGCACGCTCACCAACTTTACTGCTATCGACCAGCACCACCAGTTTGCCGACCACGTTGAGCATCTTTTGCTCAGCCATTGCCGTCAGCATATCGGTTTTATACAGTCCATCTGCGGTCAGTCCTTTACCACTCGTAAACATCCAGTGTCCGGCGTACAGGCTATTTTCGCTGCCCTGCGGGCTAAGCGTGATGGATTGGCTCTTGTTGTATTGCCCTCCCATGATGATCACGCTTTCATGCTCCTGGTCGATCAGATAGTTTGCCAGCGGCAGATAATTGGTGATGATCTGCACCGGTTTGCCACACATTTCACGTCCGAGCAGGAAGGCGGTCGAGCCGCAGTTGATCACCACGCTTTCACCCGCGTTCACTAACTGGGAGGCCGCTTTGGCAATCCGCACTTTTTCGTCGTGGTTTTGCGCCTGATGCAGATTCATTGGGGTCCAGCGCGGGCGCTGCTGGGTAATGGCTTCTGCGCCATTACGGACTTTCTTGAGCTTGCCGCTTTCGTCGAGTTTATTGATGTCCCGGCGTGCTGTGGCAGGTGAAATGCCCAGGCGCTCAATCACGTTCTCAACGGTAACAAAGCCCAATTGCGCCAGCATATCCAGCAATATTTGATGTCTTTGTGCTTCAGTCATGAGCTATTCCGATACAAATTGATTTGAAAAGATGATATTTGAAATAGCCAGGAAATACTAAAGTAAATGTAGAAAAATGCTGCGTAAGCGGCCTTTAGTTTGTCACCCATAGTGGTTACCAAAGCGAGCGAAATCAACCGGACACATTACTCTTTCGGTTTTGCTTACAAACTGGATGGATGTTGGAGCGACAACGCCAGCTTTGCTGGGAGGTGGGGATGTGTGAGCAGTGTTGGTAAAGCCGCCACGAGTAACGTCAATGGCGGTTTTACCATCATTTATCGAAGAAAATATCATACAACATTAGTTGTTCGGGGGTCTTCTAATGTTTGCGCATAATCTATCAGTTTTTCACTCAGTGTGTTCATTATTGATGTTGGCGCATTAGGTATAGCTTGTTTTTGGATACACTCTCTTTCTGTTAAACTAAATTTTCTATTAATGCCCTGAACATGGTCGTAAACTTTAGTATCAATGGCGCTTTGTGTGAACAGTATTGACTTAATATCTTTGATGAAGAAATTACCATCTTTCGATAACGCTCCTAATTTATGGAAGATCACTTTTGCCAGCACGCGATCTTCTTCCGGTAGGTTATCCATCTTGCTATTCATATAGTTGTGGAACTCTTCACGATTCATATTAAAAGCACTGACATCTGTTATACGAGGTGAACGTTCTGAATGTAAGAAATTATTTATTAGTGTGCCTGCCGCCTGACTCTCGCTGCCGCTTTCGAAGGACTGATAACTTGAGCCTTTAACTTCAATACCACTAGAAAATTGATTTATATCACGGGATGCCGGCCTTTTAGCAGTCTTTCCACCGTCGATACTTCCATTTTTAGCCAGTGTTACTAGATCGGCAGTATGGAACCGGGGTGCATTACGCAGTGGAGTCTTGAGGATGGCATCATTTTCGATGACATATCCCGCCTTCATCTTATTAAAAAGATTATCGATGTTATCAGTGTTTATTAGTTTTGCAGACATCTCCCTCCTGTTTTTGGCCAATTCTACCGCTAAGCTAGGTTTTGTGCCTCCAGTATTTGGGGAAGGAAGTTTTTGTTTGCCTACGAATTCAGACAATTGCTGAATCGTCATTTTATCCAGTTTATCCAGTTTCATTTGTTGATGGCCATTGCGCACTGAACTTAACATTTTCCCAAAAGTTGTTTTATGTCTTGCTAAATCTCCAGTACCTTGTTTTTTTTGTATTTCATAATTATGCTTTATAGCAGAAAAAAATTTCACTCCCATTTTCATTCTCCTTAGTATTACATATTGATCGGGGGATACTCGACAAAGTACCTTTACGCCCTGAGTCTATGTGATTCAGGCAGAGCATACTTTCAAAAAGTGCTCCAGTTTTGATTGTGGGAGGATTTTATTGAGCGTACTTCAATAGAGGTTGCCGTATCGTTTGTGTGAGCAGTGATACGGCAGTTATGCAAAAGGTCACAGGAAGGATTTAAACGGTAAGTCCGGTTCAATCGTAAAGCAGTCTTCAAAGCCGCGCGGGTAGTGATACTCAAAATTATCTTTGTCCAGCGGCCAGGTGAACTTGCCGCCAACCTGCCAGATAAACGGTTTGAAGCCATACTTCAGCCGGTCTTTTTTCATCTCCCACAGCACGCGGATCTCCTGCGGATCGGCCTGGAAGTTTGACCAGATGTCATGATGGAAGGGGATGACTACTTTTGTATTCAACGCTTCCGCCATACGCAGCATGTCGGAGCTGGTCATTTTGTCGGTGATACCGCGCGGGTTCTCACCGTAGGAGCCCAGTGCGACGTCGATGTGATGCTCGTTGCCGTGCTTTGCATAATAGTTGGAGTAGTGCGAGTCACCGCTGTGATATAGCGTACCGCCCGGCGTTTTGAACAGGTAGTTAACCGCACGTGCATCCATGCCGTCAGGCAGGACGCCTGCCGCTTTTTGATCCGCAGGTAAGGTGATCAATGCCGTACGATCAAACGCGTCGAGCGCATGAATTTCAATATCTTTTACTTTAACGACGTCGCCTGGCTTCACCACGATGCAGCGTTCTTTTGGCACGCCCCAACCCACCCACAGATCCACACAGGTTTGTGGTCCGATAAACGGCACATCGTCGGCACAGTTCTGCATGACGGCGGCAGCAACGTTCACGTCGATATGATCGTTATGATCGTGTGTGGCTAGAACGGCATCGATCTGACGAATGGCGAAAGGATCGAGTACAAACGGCGTGGTGCGCAGGTTTGGCTGGAGTTTCTTCACGCCTGCCATACGCTGCATCTGATGGCCCGTTTTCATCAGTAGATTACCGTGGCTCTGCTTGCCTGTTCCGCACCAAAAATCAACGCAGACGTTAGTCCCGCCTTCCGATTTCAGCCAAATTCCGGTGCAGCCCAGCCACCACATCGCAAAGGTGCCAGGTGCAACCTGTTCCTGTTCGATCTCTTCGTTTAGCCAGCTACCCCACTCCGGGAATGTGCTCAGGATCCATGATTCACGCGTGATGCTTTTTACTTTACTCATCGCATTTACCCTCATGTTTGTTCATATCGAATCATAATGTGATTTAATTTGATTGATAATGACATCGTTTTATCAAGAAGGCAATGCAATGATTTTTGGCTTTGAATAGCAAAATGTGAACAAATTACAGCGTGACAAGAGGGTTTATATGAAATGTATTTTCTTATTTGATTGTTTTAAAAGAATTTATTTTAAGCTTGAAGAATTCGAAGTAAATCCACTCGGCAAGTAAGAGAATTATTTGCGTACTGCATCACATTTAATCAAATTCAATCTTGTTGTGATTATTTTTGAAAACTAGAGTGAGAGCACAACATCCTGGGCATCTGTAATGAATGTTCAGCAACTTCGTCTACTGGAGATCGTTATGGAGATCCTCTACAACATCTTTACCGTCTTTTTTAATCAGGTTATGACCAATGCACCGTTGCTTTTGGGTATTGTGACCTGTCTCGGCTACATCTTGCTGCGTAAAAGTGTCAGCGTCATTATCAAAGGCACGATCAAAACGATCATCGGCTTTATGTTGCTGCAGGCAGGGTCCGGCATCCTGACCAGTACGTTTAAACCGGTGGTGGCGAAGATGTCCGAGGTTTACGGTATCAATGGCGCGATCTCTGATACCTATGCCTCCATGATGGCAACCATCGAACGCATGGGTGATGCCTACAGTTGGGTAGGGTACGCCGTACTGTTGGCGCTGGCGCTGAACATTTGTTATGTACTGCTACGGCGTATTACTGGCATTCGCACCATCATGCTGACCGGACACATCATGTTCCAGCAGGCGGGCCTGATCGCCGTCTCTTTCTACATCTTTGGCTATTCCATGTGGACTACCATCATCTGCACTGCAGTGCTGGTGTCGCTCTATTGGGGTATTACCTCCAATATGATGTACAAGCCGACACAGGAAGTGACTGACGGTTGCGGTTTTTCCATCGGTCACCAGCAGCAGTTCGCCTCCTGGATTGCTTACAAAGTCGCGCCGTATCTGGGTAAGAAAGAGGAGAGCGTGGAAGATCTCAAGCTGCCTGGCTGGCTGAATATCTTCCATGACAACATCGTTTCAACCGCGATCGTGATGACCCTCTTCTTCGGCGCGATCCTGCTCTCTTTCGGCATTGATGTGGTTCAGACGATGGCGGGTAAAACCCACTGGACGGTGTATATCCTGCAAACCGGTTTCTCCTTCGCCGTTGCCATTTTCATCATCACCCAGGGTGTACGTATGTTCGTTGCTGAACTTTCAGAAGCGTTCAACGGCATCTCTCAACGTCTGATTCCTGGGGCGGTACTGGCGATTGACTGCGCGGCGATTTATAGCTTTGCTCCCAATGCGGTGGTCTGGGGCTTTATGTGGGGCACCATCGGCCAACTGATTGCGGTGGGCATTCTGGTGGGCTGCGGCTCTTCCATCCTGATTATCCCGGGCTTTATTCCGATGTTCTTCTCGAACGCCACTATCGGCGTGTTTGCCAACCACTTTGGCGGCTGGCGTGCGGCGATCAAGATTTGTCTGGTGATGGGGATGATTGAAATCTTTGGCTGCGTCTGGGCGGTAAAGCTCACCGGTATGAGCGCCTGGATGGGGATGGCGGACTGGTCAATTCTGGCGCCGCCGATGATGCAGGGCTTTGCCTCCATCGGGCTGATTTTTATGGCCGTCATTATTCTGATTGCACTGGCTTATATGTTTTTCGCAGGACGCACCTTGCGCGCTGAGGAAGACGCAGAAAAACAACTGGCAGAACAGTCTGCTTAATAAGGAGTTCCGATTATGACCGTACGTATTCTGGCTGTATGTGGCAACGGACAGGGCAGTTCCATGATCATGAAAATGAAAGTGGATCAGTTTTTGACCCAGTCAAATATTGACCATACGGTGAACAGCTGCGCAGTGGGTGAGTACAAAAGTGAACTGAGCGGCGCGGATATCATCATCGCCTCTACCCATATCGCCGGTGAGATTACGGTATCTGGCAATAAATATGTTGTAGGGGTACGCAACATGCTGTCTCCCGCTGATTTTGGTCCAAAACTGCTGGAAGTGATCAAAGCGCATTTTCCACAGGACGTGAAGTAAGGAGGCGGTACATGAAATTACGTGATTCGCTGGCAGACAATAACTCCATCCTTTTGCAAGCCGAGGCCAGTAGCTGGCAGGAAGCGGTAAAGCTGGGCGTGGATCTGCTGGTTAAGGCTGATGTGGTTGAACCTCGCTACTACCAGGCCATCCTCGATGGCGTCGAACAGTTCGGCCCGTACTTTGTCATTGCGCCCGGCCTGGCAATGCCCCACGGCCGTCCGGAGGAAGGGGTTAAGAAAACCGGTTTTGCGCTGGTGACGCTGAAAACACCGCTGGTGTTTAACCATGAAGATAACGACCCGGTCGACATCCTGATAACAATGGCGGCAGTAGACGCCAACACGCATCAGGAAGTCGGCATCATGCAGATCGTTAACCTGTTTGATGATGAAGCCAATTTTGACCGTTTACGTGCCTGCCGCACCGCGCAGGAAGTGCTGGATTTAATTGATAACGCCACTGCGGCGGCCGTTTAAAGGAACAATAAAATGTCATTACCTATGTTGCAGGTTGCGCTGGATAACCAATCAATGTCTTCCGCATATGAAACAACGCGTCTGATTGCCGAAGAGGTCGATATTATTGAGGTGGGCACTATTCTTTGCGTGGCAGAGGGCGTGCGCGCCGTACGCGATCTGAAGGCGCTTTACCCGCATAAAATTGTGCTGGCGGATGCGAAAATTGCCGATGCGGGAAAAATCCTCTCCCGCATGTGTTTCGAAGCCAACGCTGACTGGGTCACCGTCATCTGCTGTGCGGATATCAACACCACCAAGGGGGCGCTGGAAGTGGCGAAAGAATTTAACGGTGATGTACAGATTGAACTGACGGGTTACTGGACCTGGGAGCAGGCGCAAGAGTGGCGTGACGCGGGCATTGGGCAAGTTGTGTATCACCGCAGCCGTGATGCGCAGGCGGCGGGTGTGGCGTGGGGAGAGGCGGATATCAGTGCGATCAAACGCCTGTCCGAGATGGGCTTTAAAGTCACCGTAACCGGCGGTCTGGCGCTGGAAGATCTGCCGCTGTTCCGGGGAATTCCGATTCACGTCTTTATTGCCGGTCGCAGCATTCGCGATGCCGCCTCTCCGGTGGAAGCGGCCCGTCAGTTCAAACGTTCTATCGCCCAGCTGTGGGGATAAGGAGCGACTATGTTGTCGAAACAGGTCCCGCTCGGTATTTATGAAAAAGCACTCCCCGGCGGGGAGTGCTGGCTGGAACGCTTGCAGCTGGCGAAGGAACTGGGCTTTGACTTTGTCGAAATGTCGGTTGATGAAACCGACGATCGCCTGGCGCGTCTTGACTGGAGCTGCGAGCAGCGACTGGCGCTGGTGGCCGCTATCGCCGAGACAGGGATACGGGTACCGTCCATGTGCCTGAGCGCTCATCGTCGTTTCCCGCTGGGTAGTGAAGATGATGCGGTACGCGACCAAGGGCTGGAGATCATGCGTAAAGCGATTCAGTTTGCGCAGGATATCGGTATTCGCGTTATTCAACTGGCCGGTTACGACGTCTATTACCAGCAGGCCAATAACGAAACGCGTCGTCGGTTTCGCGATGGGCTGAAAGAAAGCGTAGAGATGGCGAGCCGTGCACAGGTGACGCTGGCGATGGAAATCATGGATTATCCACTGATGAATTCGATCAGTAAGGCGCTGGGTTATGCCCACTATCTCAACAATCCGTGGTTCCAGCTGTATCCCGATATTGGCAATTTGTCGGCGTGGGATAACGACGTGCAGATGGAATTGCAGGCGGGAATGGGCCATATCGTTGCCGTACACGTGAAAGATACCAAACCCGGCGTATTCAAAAATGTGCCGTTTGGTGAAGGGATTGTCGATTTCGAACGCTGCTTCCAGACGCTCAAGCAGAGTGGGTATTGCGGACCCTATCTGATTGAAATGTGGAGTGAAACGTCGGGCGACCCGGCACGTGAAGTGGCGAAGGCGCGCGACTGGGTGAAAGCGCGGATGGCCAGTGCCGGTTTGGTGGAGGTGGGGTAATGCAAAAACGTAAACAGCAGGTTTTTGCGGCCAATATGGATCTGCCGCGCTACGGGCTGGTGACCTTTACCTGGGGTAACGTCAGCGCCATCGACCGCGAACGTGGGCTGGTGGTGATTAAGCCCAGCGGCGTCGACTACCAAACGATGAAAGTGGACGACATGGTGGTGGTAGATCTGCACGGCAACGTGGTGGAGGGACGCTATCGTCCTTCTTCCGATACCGCCACCCATCTGGCGCTGTATCGCCGTTATCCGTCGCTCGGCGGCGTGGTGCACACCCACTCAACTCATGCCACAGCGTGGGCACAGGCGGGTCTGGCAATACCCGCGCTTGGCACGACGCATGCGGATTACTTCTTTGGCGATATCCCCTGCACCCGGGCTTTAACTGAAGCTGAAGTTCAGGATGAGTATGAGCTGAATACCGGCAAGGTGATTGTTGAAACGCTGGGGGAGGTGGAACCTTTACATACGCCAGGCGTCGTCGTGTACCAGCATGGTCCGTTTGCCTGGGGCAAAGACGCTCACGACGCGGTACATAACGCGGTGGTGATGGAAGAGGTGGCAAAAATGGCATGGATTGCGCGTGGCATTAATCCGTCGCTCAATCCCATCGACAGTTATCTGATGAATAAGCACTTCATGCGTAAGCACGGCCCAAATGCCTATTACGGGCAGAAGTAAGATAAAACGTTCCGGAGCCAACTCTTCATGGGGATGAGATCGGTCTGGCTTCGGGATTGTTTTGCAAAAAAAGCCCCCAGTGAAGGGGGCAAGTCAAACTGTGGCAATGTTCTCGTTGGTTATTTCTGGTGTTAACGATAAATATCTGCACTGGCGTGCATATTCCCGTTACTACCGGGTTCCCTGGTGAGGATCACGTGGTAGTAGGTTGCGCCTTGCGCATCGGTCTCTTCATTCAGGGCCTGAGTGGCTTCACTTTCAGTGGCGAAGTTATGATTTATGTAAATGACGCCTAAGCTCTGCACATCATCCATGTTCCTGGCCTGATGGTTATCAATTTTGATGGCTGCCGTTGCATTTGCACTGAGCAAAAGCACAGCCAGAAGGGTCAAAACACGGGCTCGCATATGTGCCTCCTCGACTGCGGTCGCTGGTTGCTTCTCTCCTGTGAGTGATTAGCTTCTGATGTAATTTTAACCGCTGTCGGCGCAGTCGATAGCGACCATTTCTGATGCAGTTGTTCAAAAAATTACCGCATAGCCATCTTTTCTTTAATTAACAGTCTGCTGGTGTATACCGCTGCGGTGAAAAAATACCTGCCTTTCGCGCATAAGCTCTTACCAAATAGTCAATTTAATCGGGGGAGTACGCCGTTTATAGTGAGCCGGATAATTAATATAACTTTATGATAATAAGGCAAAAACTTATGGATACTTCATTCATGGATTTCAGCTACTTTGTGATTATGTTCATGGTCGCACTGGTGGCTGGCTTTATTAACGTGGTGTCGGGCGGCGGTGGTTTTCTCTCTATTGGCGCACTCTTAATTTCCGGTTTACCCCCGGCTAATGCGCTGGCAACCAATAAAATCCAGGCGCTGGGTAGCTCGCTGACCTCCGGAATTTACTTTTTACGCCGGGGGCATATCAACGTTCAGGAGCACAAGTATGTGTTTTTATCTGCCTTTATTGGTTCTGCGATGGGAACGACGCTTATCCAGTTCATTGAACCGGAACTGCTGAAAAAACTGCTGCCGGTACTGATTATTGCCGTCGCTATCTACTTTATTTTTGCGCCTAATCTCAGCGAACCGAAGAGAAAGCAAAAAGTCTCCCTGTTTCTCTTTTCGTTGATCGGCGGGGGATGCATTGGTTTTTATGATGGCTTTCTCGGTGCCGGGGCCGGTTCCTTTTATACGCTCAGCTATATCCTGCTGTGGGGATATAGTATCGATAAAGCGCAAATCCACTCGAATTTTATTAACCTGGCGTCGAACATCGCCTCGATTTTGTTCTTCATTTTCGGCGGTAAAATGATCTGGTCGCTGGGGCTGGTGATGTTTGCCGGGCAATCCCTCGGCGCACGTCTGGGTGCGACAGTCGTACTGACGCGCGGCAAGAAAGTCATCCGACCCATGATTGTCATCGTCTCTATTTGTATCAGCATCAAAATGCTGCTGGATATGTATTAATGGCGACATGATAAATAATCGTACAAGCACCTTGAGTTTACCTGCTGACCCCAGTATTATGACGCGTCATTTTTCAGCCGACCTTTAACACGTTCCTTGCCTCCATGGGCCTCGGCTGACCCAGACAGGAGGCTGAATAATCCGTAAGGAGCAATTCGATGCGTCATTACGAAATCGTTTTTATGGTCCATCCTGACCAGAGCGAACAGGTTCCGGGTATGATCGAACGCTACACTGCTGCCATCACTGGTGCAGAAGGCACGATCCACCGTCTGGAAGACTGGGGTCGCCGTCAGCTGGCTTACCCGATCAACAAACTGCACAAAGCTCACTACGTTCTGATGAACGTTGAAGCGCCGCAGGAAGTGATCGATGAGCTGGAAACTACCTTCCGCTTCAACGATGCCGTTATCCGCAGCATGGTTATGCGTACTAAACACGCTGTTACCGAAGCATCTCCGATGGTTAAAGCGAAAGACGAGCGTCGTGAACGTCGCGATGATTTCGCTAACGAAACCGCAGATGATGCTGAAGCTGGGGATTCTGAAGAGTAATTTCTGATGACCAACCGTCTGGCGCTGTCCGGCACCGTGTGCAGGGCTCCCCTTCGAAAGGTCAGTCCATCAGGAATTCCTCATTGCCAGTTCGTGCTTGAGCATCGTTCTGTGCAGGAGGAAGCCGGGTTTCACCGGCAGGCGTGGTGCCAAATGCCCGTTATTATTAGCGGACACGAAAACCAGGCCATTACTCACAGTATAACGGTCGGTAGCGCAGTGACCGTTCAGGGGTTCATCTCTTGCCACAAGGCAAAGAACGGCCTGAGCAAAATGGTTCTGCATGCCGAGCAGATTGAATTGATAGATTCTGGAGACTAGCCATATGGCACGTTATTTCCGTCGTCGCAAGTTCTGCCGTTTCACCGCGGAAGGCGTTCAAGAGATCGACTATAAAGATATCGCTACGCTGAAAAACTACATCACCGAAAGCGGTAAGATTGTCCCAAGCCGTATCACCGGTACCCGTGCAAAATACCAGCGTCAGCTGGCTCGCGCTATCAAACGCGCTCGCTACCTGTCCCTGCTGCCGTACACTGATCGTCATCAGTAATCGGTCACGGTCCATTAATACGACTTTGAGAGGATAAGGTAATGCAAGTTATTCTGCTTGATAAAGTAGCAAACCTGGGTAGCCTGGGTGATCAGGTTAACGTTAAAGCGGGCTATGCTCGTAACTTCCTGGTACCACAGGGTAAAGCTGTTCCTGCTACCAAGAAAAACGTTGAATTTTTCGAAGCGCGTCGCGCTGAACTGGAAGCCAAACTGGCTGACGTTCTGGCCGCTGCTGAAGCTCGTGCTGAGAAAATCAACGCACTGGAAACCGTAACCATCGCGTCTAAAGCTGGCGACGAAGGTAAACTGTTCGGTTCCATCGGTACTCGCGACATCGCTGACGCTGTAACTGCAGCTGGCGTTGACGTTGCTAAGAGCGAAGTTCGTCTGCCGAACGGCGTTCTGCGTACCACTGGTGAGCACGAAGTGAGCTTCCAGGTTCACAGCGAAGTGTTTGCTAAGCTGACTGTAAACGTAGTTGCAGAATAAGTTTTTATTCTGATGACCGCGTAAAAGCGCCGGCCTTGTGCCGGCGTTTTGCTTTTCTACCCTCCTGTTTTTCGCTCTGGCTATTCTTTGTCCTTTTCGGGATAATCATAAAAATAAAACATTATTTCAAAGTGGTGATGGAATGGAACCAACGCACCAACCTCTGTTCGCGCGTAAAAATGTAGTCTACCTGGGCGCAGCCTTCTGTTGTCTGTTGTGGGGGAGCGCTTATCCAGCGATAAAAAGCGGATACGAGATCTTCCAGATTGCCACGGATGACATTCCGTCAAAAATTGTCTTTGCCGGATATCGTTTCCTGTTCGCGGGATTATTGCTGTTGCTGCTGGCGATGGTGCAGCGTAAACCGATTGGCAGGTTAAGCCCGCGCCAGTTTGGCCAGCTTACGCTGCTTGGGCTGACGCAAACCTCGCTACAATACATTTTCTTTTATATCGGTCTGGCATTCACGACGGGTGTAAAGGGGTCAATCATGAACGCTACCGGTACATTCTTTAGCGTGCTGTTGGCACATTTTATCTATCAAAACGACAAACTAAGCTACAACAAAGCACTGGGTTGTATTCTGGGTTTTACCGGCGTGATGGTGGTGAACTTTAACAGCGGAATGGATTTTAGTTTCAGCCTGTTAGGAGATGGTTCAGTGGTGATGGCGGCCTTTATTCTCTCTGCGGCCACGCTATACGGTAAACGCATTTCTCAGACGGTAGACCCAACGGTCATGACAGGTTACCAACTGGGGATGGGCGGTCTGGCGTTGGTTATCGGCGGTTATGCTTTTGGCGGGACGCTGACCGTACACGGCTCTGCTTCAGTGGCTATTCTGAGTTACCTGACGTTGCTTTCATCGGTGGCCTTCGCGTTGTGGAGCATTTTGCTCAAGTACAACCGCGTGGGAATGATCGCGCCGTTTAATTTCCTGATCCCGGTTTCAGGGGCGGTGTTGTCGTCAATTTTCCTCGGTGAGAACATTCTCGAATGGAAATATGCGGTGGCGCTGGTGCTGGTCTGTTCGGGGATTTGGTGGGTGAATAAGGTGAAGCGGTAACGTCTGATGGCGCTACCGCTTGTCAGGCCTACAATCGCGGGGGCCGTAGGCCGGGTAAGGCGAAGCCACTACCCGGCAATCAGTTCAGTTAGCGTGCGCGAATAAAGCTGCCGTTGGGCTGGCGGGTAAACAATACCTGCTGACCATTTCCGCTATCAATGGTTAACCCGGTCACCACCCCATTAGCATTCTGCCTGATTTGGATCATCTGGCCGTCTTTCAAATTGCTCAGCGGCTTCCCGGCGCCTTCCACTTGCGCCATTGCGTACACATCAGTTGGCGGAAGGTTATGGTCCCGGAAGACCTGCGCCAGCGTTTTCCCTGAGTCTACGCGGTAGGTACGCCACTGCTGCTCAATACCACTATTCTGCTGAAAGGGCTGCGTCTGAGGCTGTGATTGCTGACTCTGTGGCTGTGAATCGGGATCGCCTTCCTGGATGGGTTCCGGCGCAACGGGAGCCACCTGGCCGGGATCATTTTGTGGTGCGACCAACTGTGCCTGAAGCTGCGCTTCAGTTGGCGGCTGGGACTGCGACTGCAAATCCAGCTGTGCATTACGCGTGACCACCGGGGTATCGTTGGTGTCATTGGAAGGGAGCAGGAAACCTATCACTAGCACGATGGCAGCAGCAATAATGCCACGGCGATGCATAGGCGGTAGCGGGTCCATAATGCGAAAATTGTCCGGTGCATGCCAGATTTTCGCCAGGGTTGGTTTTAATTCAAAGCGCCCGGGCATGGCTTTCCTCCTGCTCCGCGTCTCGTTCCTCTGTCATAGAGTATAGATCGCTAACTCTATGATACTTGTTCAGGTACCCGCTTTCGTGACATTGATACGGGCAATAGCATTGTTTCTTTTTCCTCGCGATTTGTCATCTGTTCCCGAGACAAAGTTTTACCGGATGCGGCATGGCTGATATGCTGCCCGCTACTTTACATCCGATGAAAGGAAATATGATGGCTACCCCGACTTTTGACACTATCGAAGCGCAAGCAAGCTACGGTATTGGTTTGCAGGTAGGACAGCAGCTGAGCGAATCCGGTCTGGAAGGGCTGTTGCCTGAAGCGCTGGTAGCGGGTATCGCTGATGCGCTGGAAGGTAAACACCCGGCAGTGCCTGTTGATGTTGTGCACCGTGCGCTGCGTGAAATTCACGAACGTGCTGATGCAGTACGTCGCGAGCGTTTCCAGGCTATGGCGGCTGATGGCGTCAAATATCTGGAAGAAAACCGTGAGAAAGAAGGTGTGAATAGCACTGAATCCGGTCTGCAGTTCCGTGTGTTGACTCAGGGTGAAGGTTCTATCCCGGCACGTACCGACCACGTACGCGTGCATTACACTGGTAAACTGATCGACGGTACCGTGTTTGACAGCTCTGTTGCGCGTGGCGAACCGGCTGAATTCCCGGTTAACGGCGTGATCCCTGGCTGGATTGAAGCACTGACCCTGATGCCGGTAGGTTCCAAATGGGAACTGACTATTCCTCAGGAACTGGCTTACGGTGAGCGTGGCGCTGGCGCGTCCATTCCTCCGTTCAGCACGCTGGTATTTGAAGTTGAGCTGCTTGAAATCCTGTAAGCAGTAATTTCTGTTCCCCCCGACGCAGGGGGGAGCAACAAAATAGCGTGAAAAGCTATTGTTATGCCGATGTCGATACTTTATCTTGCAAATGATGTTATTGCGTGTATTTTTGTGAACTGATTCTCGCTATCAGAGTGATATGACACTCACTTTAAACATAAAATTAACATTATATCTAAATCTTAGTATTCATCCCGCCGATTCTTACCTAATATCGATGAGTCCTGCCAACAGGATCGTCGTATCATAGACACACTAAAGGCCGTAGAGCCTGAACAACACAGACAGGTACAGGAAGAAAAAACATGGTAGATCAGGTAAAAGTCGACGCCGTTGAAGAGGCTTCGTCTGAACAGTCGCTACGGCGCAATCTTACAAACCGTCATATTCAACTTATTGCCATTGGTGGCGCTATTGGTACCGGCCTGTTTATGGGCTCTGGGAAAACCATCAGCCTCGCCGGGCCGTCGATCATTTTTGTCTATATGATCATCGGTTTTATGCTGTTTTTCGTGATGCGGGCAATGGGAGAATTGCTGCTCTCGAATCTCGAATACAAATCCTTTAGTGATTTCGCCTCCGACCTGCTCGGGCCCTGGGCCGGGTATTTTACCGGCTGGACCTACTGGTTCTGCTGGGTGGTTACCGGGATGGCAGACGTCGTTGCGATTACGGCGTATGCGCAATTCTGGTTCCCCGGGCTGTCAGACTGGGTGGCATCGCTGGCGGTGATCATTCTGTTGCTGGCTCTTAACCTCGCCACGGTCAAAATGTTTGGTGAGATGGAGTTCTGGTTTGCGATGATCAAAATCGTCGCCATTGTCGGCCTGATTGTCGTCGGTCTGGTGATGGTACTGACGCACTTCCAGTCGCCAACCGGCGTTCAGGCCTCGTTCACGCATCTGTGGAATGACGGTGGCTGGTTCCCGAAAGGTCTGAGTGGCTTCTTTGCGGGCTTCCAGATAGCGGTCTTCGCGTTTGTCGGTATTGAACTGGTGGGTACGACGGCTGCAGAAACTAAAGATCCGGAAAAGTCTCTGCCGCGTGCGATTAACTCGATTCCAATCCGTATCATCATGTTCTACGTGTTCGCGCTGATCGTGATTATGTCCGTGACGCCGTGGAGCTCGGTGGTTCCCACTAAGAGCCCATTCGTTGAACTGTTTGTGCTGGTAGGTCTGCCAGCGGCGGCGAGCCTGATTAACTTTGTGGTGCTGACATCAGCGGCCTCTTCCGCAAACAGTGGCGTGTTCTCTACCAGCCGTATGCTGTTTGGTCTGGCTCAGGAAGGTGTTGCGCCAAAAGCGTTTGCTAAGCTGTCTAAACGTGCGGTGCCGGCGAAAGGCTTGACCTTCTCCTGTATCTGCCTGTTGGGCGGCGTGGTAATGCTGTACGTGAATCCGAGCGTAATCGGTGCGTTCACCATGATCACCACCGTGTCGGCAATCCTGTTTATGTTTGTCTGGACCATCATTCTTTGCTCTTATCTGGTGTATCGCAAACAGCGTCCACACCTGCATGAGAAATCGATCTACAAGATGCCGTTAGGCAAGCTGATGTGCTGGGTATGTATGGCGTTCTTCGTCTTCGTACTGGTGCTGCTGACGCTGGAAGAGGATACCCGTCAGGCGCTGATCGTTACGCCGCTGTGGTTTATCGCTCTGGGTCTGGGTTGGTTGTTTATCGGTAAGAAACGTATGGCAGGTACGCGATAATCGCTAAGCAGTGAGATGTAGGCCGGATAAGGCGTTTACGCCGCATCCGGCAATGTACCGACGGGATTGCCTGATGCGCTGCGCTTATCAGGCCTACGTTCGAGGTCGTTGTAGGCCCGGTAAGGCGAAGCCGCCACCGGGCAAAAGGTTACTCCCCGGCTAACGCACGCGGGAACAACACGTTATTTTCCAGACTGATGTGTTCCATCAGATCGTCGATCATCTCGTTAATGCCGTTATACATTGCTTTCCAGGTGGTGCAGGCTTCTGGCGGCGGCGTTACGTTGTTGGTGATGTGCTTGATCACTTCTACCAGTTCACCGGCCTCGTCGTGTTCGCTTTCCATCACGCTGATTGGCCCCATCGCCTGACTCCCCATTCCCTGTTTGATCATTGGGAACAGGATTTGCTCTTCTTTCATCATGTGGCTGGACAGCTCTTCATGCAGCATCGTCAGGTTCTTCGCCAGACCACGCGGTACGCTCGGCTTGTCGGCATGAACACGTTCAACTTTAGTGGCTTGCAGGATCAGCTCCGGCAGCTGTTCGCGGTGGCGGTCATGATAACGAATGACGATATGGTCGATGATTTCTGCCAGTGCCACGGTGCGCCAGTCTTTTTCCAGCGGCTGCTCAGCCAACTGAGCGAGCTGCGCTTCGATAGCTTCCACATCCAGCTCTTTACGTGCGGCAGCGCGTGCCAGCGTTTGCTTACCGCCGCAGCAGTAATCCATATCGTATTTACGAAACAGTGCCGACGCGCGAGGAATAGAGAGCGCCAGTTCACCTAAAGGTTGATCGCGATAAGACATAGCCGTTACCTCATTCTCAATAATATAAGATGTATTTTAAATGCAACTTATGAGGAAGGATATAACCCTTTCGGGGCAGAGGATTTTGTGATGATTGTCACGAAAATTTCTTATCTCGTTAACATGCTGAATCTTATTGAAAAGGGACAACGCGGTGAAAAAAGCTACGCCGCAAGATTAAATAAGCCGACGCTGCTGCCGATAGTTAGACCTCAGACAATACCTGCATAACTAAAAGGCAACAGATGTTCAAACGAATCAAAGTGATAACCTTACTTATCACCGTGTTACTCGCCCTGGGCGCGATGCAGCTCATTTCCGCAGGCGTTTTTATTGGCGCACTTAAAAACGACAAGGATAACTTTAACGTTTCTCAACTTTCCAGCCAGAACGTGGCCGAGTTTACCGATGCGTGGATTAGCCTGAACCAGGCTCGTGTCACGCTCAACCGGGGCATGCTGCGTCTGCAAGGGACGATGGCGAGCGAAATTAATGGCGGACAGTTGACGGAGTTAGTGAACACGGCGAATCGCCTGCTGGCAGACGCAAAAGAGCATTACGATAAATACTACGCGCTGCCGGAAACGCCGGGTCTGGATGAAAGTCTGGCAGATCGACTGGAAGAACAGTACGGTATCTATTCTACTGCGCTGGCAAAAATGAACGCGCTGCTGGCTGAAGGCAAACTGGAAGAGATGTTCAAACAGAATGCCGAGCAAAAGCAGACGGCCATGCAAGAGGTTTATCAGGAATGGCGTGCTGCGCAAACCGCGCTGGCGAATGAGGGCGTTCGGGATAACGAAAATGACTACCAGAAAATTATCTGGTTGTTATCCGCCATATTGTTGATTGTGTTAACCGTCATTATTGTCAGTTGGATTGCCATGCAGCGTGTCCTGCTGAAACCACTCCACGAGGTGATGGGGCATATTCGCCATATCGCTTCAGGCGATCTGACCCACACGATTACCGCCGATGGACGTAACGAAATGGCGCTATTGGCCCAGAACGTCCGTGATATGCAGCAGGCGCTGGCGAACACAGTTAGCGTGGTACGTGACGGTGCGGATACTATCTATACTGGTGCGGGTGAAATTGCCGCAGGCAGTAACGATCTCTCTTCGCGCACTGAACAGCAGGCTGCCTCTCTGGAAGAAACTGCTGCCAGTATGGAACAGCTCACGGCCACCGTAAAACAGAATGCGGACAATGCGCGACAGGCGACTAGCCTTGCAAAAAATGCCTCGCAGACGGCGCAGAAAGGCGGAGCCGTGGTCGATGGTGTGGTGCGTACGATGGATGAAATCGCCACCAGTTCCAGCAAAATTGCGCAAATTACCACTGTTATCGACGGTATTGCTTTCCAGACGAATATTCTGGCATTGAATGCGGCGGTAGAAGCGGCGCGTGCCGGTGAACAGGGACGCGGTTTTGCCGTGGTGGCCGGTGAAGTACGCACACTGGCGCAGCGTAGCGCTCAGGCGGCGAAAGAGATTAAGGCGCTGATTGATGACTCAGGGAATCGGGTCAATGCCGGTACGGCACTGGTGCATGAAGCGGGTGAGACGATGGCGGAAATTGTCAGCGCCGTCACTCAGGTTACCGATATTATGAGCGAAATTGCGTCGGCGTCCGATGAGCAGAGTCGGGGTATCGATCAGGTCGGGCAGGCCGTTGCCGAAATGGATCGTGTGACACAGCAAAACGCCTCGCTGGTGGAAGAGTCTGCCTCTGCAGCTGCCGCGCTCGAAGAGCAGGCGGCCAGACTGAATCAGACGGTGGCGGTGTTTAAAGTGTCGCGCCGGATGGCGGCGTAAACGCCTTATCCGGCCTACAAGGTAGGCCGGGTCCGGCAACATCATGATTGTGAAACCACGACGACGCTCGGTTTTTCCGGTTTGGCTCTGACCGCGACCACCACACCGACAACCAACAGTGCGATGCCGCTCAGAGTCAGCAATGGCGGCATCTCCTGGCGCAGCATAAAGGTGTATAACAGGCCCGCCAGTGTTTCAAAGACAATCAGCGGTCCGAGGATCACCGTCGGCAACTTCTGACTGGCGACGTTCCAGCACAGCGCGCCAACCCACGAGCACAATACGGCAATGGCGATCATCAGGCCGATAAACACGTCCGGTCGCGGGCCAAAGGGCAGCGAGAATTCCGGTGTTTGTCCACGCAGCCACAGGCAGGCTGCGATGTACCCCAGCAGCGAAACCGGAAGCGTCACCAGCGCCTGAGCCGTTGCCCACATCATTGGATGCTTATCCGGGTTTTCCCGCAGCCAGCGGGCATTACGCAGCGCATACCACGCCCAGCACACCACGGAAATCAGCGCCAGCGCGATGCCTGAACCATATCGCCAGCCGCTAAAATCAGGCAACCCCTGACTCAGCTCAGAGATATTCACACACAGCAGGCCCATGCCGATCAGTACCAGCGCAGGGGCCAGGCGCCACCACGATAATTTGCCGTCACGTTGGCTATAAAGCAGGTTAGCGAAGACCGGGATCACCACCGGTAATGTACCGATAATCATTGTTGAAACGGGTGCGCCGGTGCGCTGAATGGCGCTGGCCAGACAAACGTAATAAATCAGGTTGCCCATCAGGGTTAACGCCAGCGCCGTTATCCAGTCTTTACGCGTCAACTGACGCAGACGCCCGCGGCCCAGCCAGGCCAACGGGAGTGCGATCAGCCCCAATGCCAGATAACGCCCCATCGACTGTAATACCGCCGGGTATTCCGGCACGATCAAGGGGCCGACAAAAATTAATCCCCACATCAGCCCGGCCAGCAGGGCATACAACACACCGCTAATCATTTTTGACATCCACATCATTAAACATAGCGCTGAGTGTAGGCAGGGAAAACATCACTGTATTGTATGAGATTGCGCATTAGCGCGAATAAACCTGCTTCTGATAGCGTACCGGCGTAATGCCATAGCGATGGGTAAAGGCGCGGGTGAGGTGCGATTGGTCGGTCAGTCCGGTGGCGGCGGCTACATCTGCGGCAGGCATACCGTAAGTGAGAAAACCTTTGGCTCGCCACAGGCGGATCGCCATCAGCATCTGATGCGGTGTGACGTGAAAATGAGACTTGAACTGGCGCTGAAAATGCCAGGGACTGAGTGACGCCACGCGAGCCAGTTCATCGAGTGTCACAGGGTGCATGTAGTTATCGTGCAGGTATTCACGCACGCGTTCGAAGCGATGTGACCCCTCCGGTAATACCGGTGCATGGCGAGCCAGCGGCTGGAATGTATCGATCAGATCGAGCAGCAATCCTTTTTGCGCCAGCGGATCTTCGGTGTTCCACAGACCGTGGATCAATGAACAGATCTGACGCGAACGCAGCGGATCGTGACGGGTAACGTCATGGAACCACCAGTGACGAACGCCGGTGACCTCTTCCAGAAGAGAGGGCTCAAGGTAGATCATCCGGTAGCGCCAGCCGTCGGCGGTTTCGGCTTCACCGGTGTGCAGCTCATCGGGGTTCATGGTGACAACGGAGTGGGCAGGCGCTACGTATTGCGTGCCACGATAGCGAAAACGCTCGGCACCAGCTTCAATCGCGCCAATGCCGAAAGCTTCATGGGTGTGCGGCTCAAACGCATAACGAGAGATGTGCGCATGATACAGCTCAACGCCTGGTACCTGCGCCAGATGGCGAAAGCGGGCGCTGTCTTTCTCATCAATAAACTGCTCAGGTACACCTTGCACGTTATCTCTCCCCACGCATCATCCTGTCATTATCAGAGAGGATGCGTGAGGATGCCACCACAATTAACCGATTTTTAACACTTACACGATACCTTTGACGCTGTCCGCCAACGAGGTGGTTGGGCGGCCAATCAGTTTGCTCAGCGTATGGCTGTCGTCGAACAGTCCGCCTTTGGCGGCGCCGACGTCAGAGTCGGCCAGCATGTCCGCCAGTCCGGCAGGCAGACCCACACCTTTTAGCGCGGCGGCAAAATCGGCTTCACTCAGGTTCTGATACACCACCTTTTTAGCACTCTGTTTGGCCAGCTCAGCGGCCAGTTGGCTCAGCGTCCAGCCCTCATCGCCTGCCAGCTCGTAGATTTTACCAGCGTGACCGTCTTCACTGATAACGCGCGCGGCGGCTGCGGCATAGTCGGTGCGGGTCGCTGAGGCGATTTTTCCTTCTCCTGCAGCCCCAATAAACACGCCGTGCTCCAGTGCGGCTGGCGCACTCGCCAGATAGTTTTCGGTGTACCAGCCGTTACGTAACAACGCATAGGCAATGCCGGAGTCTGCCAGCATCTTCTCGGTTGCCACATGCTCATCAGCCAGCCCCAGCGGGGAGGTGTTAGCGTGAAGCAGGCTGGTATAGGCGATGAATTTCACATGGGCAGCTTTCGCCGCGTTAATCACGTTGCGATGCTGCGGAGTACGTTGTCCGACTTCGCTCGACGAAATCAGCAGCAGCTTGTCGATACCCTGCAAAGCCGTCGTCAAGGCGGCTTCGTCGGTGTAATCCGCCTGGCGAACGATGATGCCCTGCTGGCTCAGCGCCGTCGCTTTAGCGGGGTTGCGTACAATCGCCACAATCTGGCTGGCAGGTACGGTTTTCAACAGGCTTTCAATAACGTGTTGGCCCAGTTGGCCAGTGGCGCCAGTAATCGCAATCATGGGGAACTCCTTGGTATTGGTCTTGTGTTTAAACACGCTAACACCTAAACTTACTTTTAGTAAGTACGTACAAAAAGGTAAGTATAGAGATGACAGCGTCAACGCTTTCTCAGCAATTGCGCGACGGCAATTTGTTTGCCGAGCAGTGTCCCTCTCGCGAGGTGTTAAAACACGTCACCAGTCTCTGGGGCGTATTGATTCTGGTGGCACTGCGTGACGGTACGCACCGGTTCAGCGATTTACGTCGCAAAATGGGCGGTGTCAGCGAAAAGATGCTGGCGCAATCGCTGCAGGCGCTGGAGCAGGATGGGTTTATTAACCGGGTGTCGTATCCGGTCGTCCCGCCGCATGTAGAGTATAGCCTGACCCCGCTGGGTGAGCAGGTGAGCGATAAAGTTGCGGCACTGGCCGACTGGATTGAAATGAATTTGCCGCAGGTTTTGGCGCTGCGGGACGAACGGGTTGCGTAGTTTTGTAGGCCGGATAAGACGCTATTGCGTCGCATCCGGCACGAAAATTACTTACTCAAATCCAACTGATAAATCGCAAAGCCGATATCGTCGGTGGCGACTTTCTTCAGCGGATACTGCCCTTTGTCTTTGATAAACGCTGCGGCTTTATCGGACGGTGACGTTTCAAACCGAATATCCAGTTTCTTATCGCTGTGAATCGGTGCCAGACGCCAGTTGTTATCTGCCGCCGGGTGGATTTCACCGGCGCTCTTCGTTTGAGCGCTTATCCATGCCGCCAGCACCGCGCGGTTTTCATCCGGTGACGCAAAGGCGATGTGGCTGTCGCCGGTTCCGGCGAACTTACCACCATAGGCACGATAGTTGTTGGTTGCGACCAGGAAGGTGGCATCAGGATCGATAGGTTTGCCGTTAAAGGTCAGGTTTTTAATTCGTTCCGCTTGCGGGTTGATGGTCTGGCACTCGCCGTCGTAACGGGCCGGCTGTGAAACATCAATCTGATAATTCACGCCGTCAATGACGTCAAAGTTATAGGTACGGAACCCATCCCAGTTAATCAGCGACTGCGGCTTGCTGCTGTGAATATCTATCTGATTAAACTGGCCGGCGGAACATTCCAGCCACTCTTTCACCTCTTTACCGCTGGCTTTCACCACCACCAGGGTGTTGGGATAGAGATACAAATCAGCGGCATTACGGAAGGTTAGCTGACCTTTTTCGACTTCCACAAAGCTTGCCGGATCGTTCTTACGTCCTCCGACCTTAAATGGCGCGGCGGCGGAGAGCACCGGCAGTTTTGCCAGATCCGGGTCACCCTGAATAAAGTGTTCCACATAGGCTTTCTGCGCGTTATTCACCACCTGCACGGTCGGGTCATCCTGTACCAGTGCCAGATAGCTGTACATGTTGTCGGCGGATTTACCGATCGGTTTGCTGACGAACTCGCGGGTGGCGTCGTGATCGGCTTTCAGGATCTTAACGATTTTCTGGTCCTCGCCCGCCAGAGATTTTTTCGCTGCGGCGTCGTAAATCGGGCGCGCCTCGGCTTTCGCCTGGGTGACCTGCCATTTACCGCTATCGTTACTCAGCACCAAATCGACCACGCCCAGATGATCGCCCCACATACCCGGCATGACTGCAGGTACGCCATTGAGCGTGCCTTTCGCGATATCAGCCCCTTTGATGTTGGCAAAATCTTTCCCTGGGAAGACGGCATGAGCATGGCCAAACATAATGGCGTCCACGCCCGGGACTTCGCTGAGGTAATAAACGGAGTTTTCCGCCATGGTCTGATACGGGTCGGCAGAAAGACCGGAGTGAGCAATCACGACTACTACATCCGCGCCTTTTTCCCGCATTTCCGGAACGTATTTGCGTGCAGTTTCCGTAATGTCGTTCACCGTTACTTTACCGCTGAGGTTGGCTTTATCCCAGGTCATGATCTGTGGGGGCACAAAGCCGATGTAACCTATCTTCAGCGTCTGCTTATTCCCCTCTTTGTCGACGACGTCAGTGTCTTTAATCAGATAAGGGGTGAACAGCGGTTTTTGGGTTTTAACATCGATAATATTGGCGTTAACGTAGGGGAATTTCGCGCCAGCGAGGGCATTGTGCAGATAGTCGAGGCCGTAGTTGAATTCATGATTACCAAGGTTGCCGACCGCGTAGTCCAGCGTGTTGAGCGCCTTATATACCGGATGTGTTTCACCCGCTTTCAGCCCTTTGGCCGCCATGTAATCCCCGAGCGGGCTGCCCTGAATCAAATCGCCGTTATCAACCAGCACGCTGTTTTTGACTTCGCTGCGTGCCGCATTAATCAGACTCGCCGTCCTCACCAGGCCGAATTTTTCAGTCGCCGTATCTTTGTAATAATCGAAATCCATCATATTGCTATGTAAATCAGTGGTTTCCATTATGCGCAGATCGACGGTCGAGGCATTCACGCTGGCTGCAATCAGCGTGGCGAGAAGCGTTGCACTAAACTTAATCATCAGGGGCATCCTTTTAAGATCTAAGCCACAAAAGAAAATGTATATAAATCTTCTTGCTTACAGAACTGTGAATCATGACATGAATATAGCGTTTAAAACCGCAGACGCTATCACAGTTGGCGGATCCCTTGACGATCGGGTATAAGTAAAACAACGAGTTAACACCACTGACAGAAACGAGGTGGAGAATGCTAGAACATGTATGCCAGCTTGCACGGAACGCGGGCGATGCCATTATGCAGGTCTACGATGGACTCAAACCGATGGAGATTACCAGCAAGCAGGATGATTCTCCGGTCACGGCGGCGGATATTGCCGCGCACACGGTGATCCTCGAAGGATTACTGGCGCTGACGCCGGATATTCCGATTCTGTCTGAAGAAGCGCCTCCTGGCTGGGATGTTCGTCAACACTGGCAGCGCTACTGGTTAGTCGATCCGCTGGATGGGACCAAAGAGTTCATTAAACGTAACGGTGAATTTACCGTTAACATTGCGCTTATCGAGAAGGGAAAGCCGGTGCTGGGCGTGGTGTATGCCCCCGTGATGAAAGTGATGTACAGCGCGGAACAGGGCAAAGCGTGGAAAGAAGAGTGCGGTGTACGCAAACAAATCCAGGTTCGTGATGCCCGTCCACCGCTGGTGGTGATTAGCCGTTCGCACGCGGACAATGAGCTAAAAGAGTATCTGCAACAGTTAGGCGAACATCAGACCACGTCGATTGGCTCGTCGCTGAAGTTTTGTCTGGTTGCCGAAGGGCAGGCGCAACTGTATCCGCGTTTTGGACCCACAAACGTGTGGGACACCGCAGCAGGCCACGCGGTTGCAGCCGCTGCCGGGGCTCACGTTCACGACTGGCAGGGAAAACCTCTGGATTACACCCCGCGTGAATCGTTCCTTAACCCCGGCTTCCGCGTCTCTATTTACTGAGCAATTTGTGCAGCAGGGCGATAACCTGCTGCACCTCATCCTGCGTTAGCGCACCATCTTTTGCCCACTGTACGCGTCCGTCCTTGTCGAGTACGGCAATAGCGGAGCTCTCTTCATCCAGTTGCCAGGCTTTACGCGCAATACCCTCGCTGTCGACAATAAATTGTGACCACGGGTAGAGCTTCTTATTACTCTCCAGGCTACTGCGCACGAACATGCCCGAACCCGGAATGGCGTCATCCGTGTTGACGATGGTGGTGGTCTGGTATTTATCATGCGGCAGATTTGCCGCTTTGATGGCTTCAATCAGTGTCGCATTTTTCTCTTTGGCGGAGGTACGTCCGGCGATGTGTTGCACAATGCGGACTTTCCCTGGCAGTTGCGCGCTATTCCAGCTTTTGTAGCTAAACTTATCATTATCGAGAATCAGTTCGCCGCGATCGGCAATGCCCACCGGCGGTACGCGCTGGTTGGTTTCAAACTTATGCGCGGAGGCAATCATCGGCAGCAGCAGGCACGACAGGGCCAGCAGTTTTTGTAAGGTCATGGGTTTTCCTTCTTTCTTTATTTTGCAGGTGATCCGACCACTTGGGCCTGGAATTTAATCATATGTGCGAATGATGCTTTTTCCCGCAAGCGCGATGCCAGTTTGCGGACGGGCGCACAAATCCTGCGAAAAATGAAGGCTTATACTGAAGACAGCGAAGCGTTGAAAAGATAATTCTGAATAATTGTAACCTGAAGGTAAATAAACTTATACACGCTGGAAACATGGTTCAGATAGTCTATAGTCATAAGGCATTAAAATTTGCGCCTGAGGATTGTCGGACCGATTGTGGTACCGCAAAGGCGTAACGCTCAGCAGGAGATACAATGAAAATTTTCCAACGATACAACCCGCTGCAGGTGGCGAAGTACGTGAAGATCCTGTTTCGTGGACGGTTATATATCAAGGATGTAGGCGCTTTTGAGTTTGATAAGGGTAAGATTCTTATCCCAAAAGTGAAGGACAAACTGCATTTTTCTGTTATGTCCGAAGTTAACCGTCAGGTTTTGCGTCTGCAGACAGAGATGGCTTAACCAAAGTGCTATGCAGTAGTTAAAAAAACGGCTCCTGATGGGAGCCGTTGATGTTTCTGGCGGGATTACGCCCTGGTCTCTTCTTTTGCATCCGGCAGTTTCGGTACCAGGACGCTCGGTTTACTGTCCAGACGTGTTACCAGCAGCTGATCGATCTTGTAGTTATCGATATCCACCACTTCAAATTTGTAGCCTGAGAACTTCACTGAATCGGTGCGTTTCGGGATTTTACGCAGCATGAACATCATGAAACCGCCGATGGTTTCATAGTTACCGGACTGCGGGAATTCGTCGATATCCAGCACACGCATCACGTCATCAATCGGCGTACCGCCGTCAACCAGCCATGAATTCTCATCACGCGCGACGATCTGTTCTTCCAGACCCTGGCCGACTAAGTCACCCATCAGTGTCGTCATTACGTCATTAAGCGTAATAATCCCCACCACCAGTGCATACTCGTTCATGATGACGGCAAAGTCTTCGCCTGCGGTTTTGAAGCTTTCCAGTGCTTCTGAGAGCGTCAGCGTATCCGGAACAATCAGCGTATTGCGGATCTGCACGCCGCTGTTCAGCGCCATGCTCTGGTTTGCCAGTACGCGATTAAGCAAGTCTTTGGAATCCACATAGCCAATGATGTGGTCGATATCTTCATTACAGACCAGAAACTTGGAATGCGGATGTTCCGCCACTTTGTTCTTCAGGCTCTGTTCATCTTCGTGCAGATCAAACCAGATAACGTTTTCGCGCGAGGTCATTGAAGACGGCACGGTACGGGATTCCAGTTCAAATACGTTTTCGATCAGCTCATGTTCCTGCTTGCGCAGAACCCCTGCCAATGCGCCGGCTTCTACTACGGCGTAAATATCGTCCGAAGTGATGTCATCTTTACGCACCATCGGGATCTTAAACAGACGGAAAATGTTATTCGCCAGACCATTAAAGAACCATACCAGCGGGCGGAACACGAGCAGACAGAAGCGCATCGGGTTGATGATACGCAAAGCCACAGCTTCTGGCGCAATCATACCGATGCGTTTCGGGGTTAAATCCGCGAACAGGATGAACAGGCCAGTCACCAGGGAGAACGACAGAATAAAGCTCAATTGTTCGGACAGCTCTGGGGCAAAGTATTTCGAGAACAGACCGTTAAATGCCGGTGAAAACGCTGCGTCACCGACGATACCGCCAAGAATCGCAACCGCATTAAGACCAATTTGCACAACGGTAAAGAACATGCCGGGGTTTTCCTGCATCTTCAAAACACGTTGTGCGTTTACGTTGCCTTCATCGGCAAGCAGTTTAAGTTTTATTTTGCGTGAGGCAGCAAGCGAGATCTCGGATATCGAGAAAAACGCACTCACGGCGATCAGGCAGAGAATGACTAAAATACTGTTTAACATATCTTATCCGACCGTTAGGGCCAGATCCTCGGAAGGGAGAAGTTGGTACTCGTCGTCTTTCAAGCTGCAGGTGCGTTAGAGCCAGCGCTAGCGCTGTTCAAAACACCTATGGCGTTTTGTCCTGCAACCCGAAATCCATAAAGTATAAATCCAATGGAAAATTCATTGAAAACCTGCTCGTGGCGTTGAGCCGGTAAATTCAGACGCTAGTATAGCGTAAGGTACTGTAAAGCCGCCAGAGGTCACGTGAAGAGCGTGGGGAGGCCCGATAAGCGCTGTGCTATCGGGCCGTTGCGGATTAACTCTGCGGTGGCAGACAAACGCCTATGCCACCAATGCCACAGTATCCATAAGGGTTTTTATGCAGATACTGCTGGTGATCGTCCTCGGCGTAGTAGAACGGGGTCGCCGTGCTGATTTCCGTCGTAATCTCGCGTTCGTCGCCCGCGGCGGTCATTGCCGCCTGAAAACGTTCAAGGCTGGCCTGCGCGGCTGCGCTTTGCTCCGGGGTTAATGGATAAATTGCGGAACGGTACTGAGTGCCCTGGTCGTTCCCCTGACGCATACCCTGCGCCGGGTCATGATTTTCCCAGAACACCTGCAGCAGTTGTTCGTAGCTGATAACATGCGGGTCATAGACGATGCGTACCGCTTCGGCATGGCCCGTGTCACCGGAACACACTTCCCGATAGGTTGGGTTAGGGGTGTATCCACCGGTGTATCCGGCTGCCGTGCTGTATACCCCGGGTAATGACCAGAATAAGCGCTCAACGCCCCAGAAGCATCCCATGGCGAAATACGCTATTTCCATACCGTCGGGCACGTTGGTCATCGAATGTTGGTTAACCGCATGCAGCGTTGCCACTGGCATCGGGGTGTTGCGTCCAGGTAGCGCATCTGCTTGAGTAACAAGATGCTTTCTATCAAATAAACTCATGGCCGTTCTCCCGAAATCAGTCATTTGGGTTAAGGTTGTAACGAGACGCGTCTTTGCCCACAATAAATAGCGTGAATGCGTCTAGAGTTAAACATAAGAAATATTTGGGTTGTCGTCTGTTTTTCAACTCTTACTGTTGATTTTTTGTTAAGCCGAGGAACGGCATAGTATTTTTTTCCAGGGGTGGGAAAAAAGGATATTCAGGAGAAAATGTGCCACATATCCGTCAGTTATGTTGGGTGGGATTACTGTGCTTAAGTGGCTCCGCCACTGCTGCGAATGTTCGCTTACAGGTCGAAGGATTATCTGGACCGCTGGAGAAAAATGTCCGTGCGCAACTGTCCACGATCCAGAGTGACGAAGTCACACCAGACCGGCGTTTTCGTGCGCGCGTTGATGATGCTATCCGCGAAGGGCTAAAAGCGCTGGGCTACTTTGAGCCGACCATTGATTTTGAGCTACGTCCACCACCGGCAAAAGGACGTCAGGTGCTGATTGCCAAAGTGACGCCTGGCGAACCGGTGTTGATTGGCGGCACCGAGGTGATTCTGCGCGGTGGCGCACGTACGGACCGGGATTATCTGGACCTGCTGAAGACGCGTCCGGCAATTGGCACCGTGCTGAATCAAGGCGATTATGACAGCTTCAAAAAGTCGCTCACCAGCGTGGCGTTGCGTAAAGGCTATTTCGACAGCGAATTTAATAAAAGTCAGCTCGGGATAGCGCTCGATCGCCGCCAGGCATTCTGGGATATTGATTACAACAGCGGCGAACGCTACCGCTTTGGCCATGTCACTTTTGAAGGTTCGCAAATTCGCGATGAGTATCTGCAAAATCTGGTGCCCTTTAAAGAAGGTGAAGAGTACGAGTCGAAAGATCTGGGTGAACTGAACCGTCGTCTGTCGGCGACCGGATGGTTTAATTCCGTGGTGGTGGCGCCTGAATTTGATAAAGCCCGTGAAACCAAAGTACTGCCGCTAAAAGGCGTGGTCTCGCCGCGCACTGAAAATACCATCGAAACCGGGGCCGGCTACTCGACTGACGTCGGACCGCGGTTGAAAACCTCGTGGAAAAAGCCGTGGATGAACTCCTACGGCCATAGCCTGACCACCAGTGCCAGTATTTCTGCGCCAGAGCAGGTCCTTGATTTCAGCTATAAAATGCCGCTGTTAAAGAACCCGCTGGAGCAGTATTACCTGGTGCAGGGGGGTTTTAAGCGTACCGATTTAAACGACACCGAGCAGGACTCCACCACGCTCGCGGTCTCCCGCTACTGGGATCTGTCGAGTGGCTGGCAGCGTGCAATCAACCTGCGCTGGAGCCTCGACCACTTTACCCAGGGTGACGTCACCAACACGACGATGCTGCTCTATCCGGGTGTGATGATTAGCCGGACGCGCTCGCGCGGCGGGCTGATGCCTGTCTGGGGTGATTCCCAGCGCTATTCCATTGACTATTCGAATACGGCCTGGGGTTCAGACGTTGATTTCTCCGTCTTCCAGGCGCAGAACGTCTGGATCCGTACACTGTACGACAAGCACCGTTTTGTGATGCGCGGTAACCTCGGCTGGATCGAAACCGGTGACTTCGACAAAGTCCCGCCGGATCTGCGTTTCTTCGCCGGGGGCGACCGCAGTATTCGTGGCTACAAATACAAATCTATTTCGCCGGAAGGCAGCGACGGCAAGCTGAAAGGGGCCTCGAAGCTGGCGACGGGCTCGCTGGAATACCAGTACAACGTGACCGGGAAATGGTGGGGCGCGATGTTTGTCGATAGCGGTGAAGCGGTCAGCGATATCCGCAGAAGCGATTTCAAAACCGGTGCCGGGGTTGGTGTACGCTGGCAGTCGCCGGTAGGGCCTATCAAGCTCGATTTTGCCGTCCCTGTCGGCGACAAAGATGAACATGGTTTACAGTTTTACATCGGTCTGGGGCCTGAATTATGAGTTTATGGAAGAAGATAAGCCTCGGGGTACTGGTTTTTATCCTGCTGTTGTTAGGTACCGTCGCGTTCCTGGTGGGGACAACCTCCGGTCTACATCTGGTCTTCAAGGCAGCTAATCGCTGGGTGCCTGGGCTGGAGATTGGTCAGGTTACCGGCGGCTGGCGGGATCTGTCGCTGAAGAATATCCGCTACGACCAGCCCGGTGTGGCGGTAAATGCCGGTGAAGTGCATCTGGCGGTGGGACTCAACTGTCTGTGGAACAGTAGCCTGTGCGTCAACGATCTGTCGCTGAAAAACATCAACGTGGCGATCGACAGTAAAAAGATGCCGCCTTCCGCACCGGTTGCAGAAGAAGACAGCGGGCCGCTCAACCTTTCCACGCCTTATCCCATCACGCTTTCACACGTGGCGCTTAACAACATCAATATCAAAATTGATGACACCACGGTTTCCGTCCTGGATTTCACGTCCGGCCTCAACTGGCAGGAAAAAACGCTGACGCTGAAGCCAACGTCATTACAGGGGCTGCTGATTGCCCTGCCTAAAGTGGCGGACGTGGCGCAGGAAGAGGTCGTCGAACCGAAGATTCAACACCCGCAGCCGGATGAAAAGCCGCTGGGTGAAACGCTAAAAGATCTGTTCTCAAAGCCGGTGCTACCGGAGATGACCGATGTCCATCTGCCGCTGAACCTCAACATTGAAGAGTTTCGTGGCGAGCAGCTGCGTGTGACCGGGGATACAGATTTAACGGTACATAACATGCTGCTGAAAGTAAGCAGCATTGACGGCAACATGAAGCTTGATGTGCTGGATATCGACTCGAATCAGGGAACAGTAAAGGCCAGCGGCACGGCGCAACTCACCGACACATGGCCGGTTGATATTACGTTAAACAGCACACTCAATATCGACCCGTTAAAAGGCGAAAAGGTGAAGCTGAAGGTCGGCGGCGCGCTGCGTGAACAGCTGGAGGTCGGCGTCAATCTTTCCGGTCCGGTCGATCTGGATCTGCGTGCGCAGACGCGCCTGGCGGAAGCGGGGTTACCGCTCAATCTGGAGGTGAACAGTAAACAGGTTTACTGGCCGTTCACTGGCGACAAGCAGTTCCAGGCTGATGATATCAAGCTCAAGCTGACCGGAAAAATGACCGACTACACGTTATCGATGCGCACCGCGGTGAAAGGGCAGGATATCCCTCCGGCCACCATTACGCTGGATGCCAAAGGTAACGAACAACAGATCAATCTCGACAAACTCAGCATTGCGGCGCTGGAAGGAAAAACCGAGCTGAAGGCGCTGGTGGACTGGCAGCAGGCCATTAGCTGGCGCGGAGAGTTGACGCTGGATGGCATCAATACGGCAAAAGAGATCCCTGACTGGCCGTCAAAACTGAATGGTCTGGTGAAAACCCGCGGCAGTCTGTATGGCGGAAGCTGGCAGATGGAGGTTCCGGAACTGAAGCTGACCGGGAATGTGAAACAGAATAAGGTCAATGTGAACGGTTCACTGAAGGGGAATAGCTACCTGCAGTGGACCATTCCGGGTCTGCACCTGGAACTGGGGCGCAACAGCGCTGAGGTAAAAGGGGAACTGGGGGTTAAAGATCTCAATCTGGATGCGACGATTGATGCCCCGAATCTGGATAACGCACTGCCGGGGTTAGGCGGAACGGCGAAAGGGCTGGTAAAAGTTCGCGGTACGGTCGAGGCACCGCAACTGCTGGCGGATATCACCGCCCGTGGTCTGCGCTGGCAGGAACTTTCCGTGGCTCAGGTGCGCGTTGAGGGCGACGTGAAATCAGCTGAGCAAATCGCCGGTAGCCTCAACGTGCGCGTAGAGCGAATTGTACAACCTGACGTCAATATCGGGCTGGTCACTCTGAACGCCAAAGGCAGTGAAAAGCAGCATGAATTACAGCTACGCATTCAGGGGGAGCCGGTTTCCGGGCAACTGGATCTGGCCGGCAGCTTCGATCGCAAAGAACAGCGTTGGAAAGGGGCGTTGAGCAATACCCGCTTCCAGACGCCGGTCGGTCCGTGGTCGCTTAACCGTGCGATTGCGCTGGATTACCGTAACCAGGAGCAGAAAATCAGCATTGGGCCACACTGCTGGAATAACCCGAATGCGGAACTGTGCGTGCCACAGACGATTGATGCGGGCGCGGAAGGTCGCGCGGTGGTGAATCTTAACCGTTTCGATCTGGCGATGCTGAAACCGTTTATGCCGGATACAACCCAGGCCAGCGGCGTGTTCACCGGTAAAGCCGATGTGAGCTGGGACACCACCAAAGAGGGGCTGCCGCAGGGACAGGTCACGCTAAGTGGGCGTAATGTGAAGGTCACCCAGAGCGTAAACGATGCCGCGTTACCGGTCGCGTTTGAGACGCTGAACCTGACCGCTGACCTGCACAACAACCGTGCTGAACTGGGATGGCTGATTCGCCTGACCAATAACGGGCAGTTCGACGGACAGGTGCAGGTAACCGATCCGCAGGGACGACGTAATCTTGGCGGCAATGTGAATATCCGCAACTTCAATCTGGCGATGGTGAATCCCATCTTCTCCAGAGGTGAAAAAGCCGCGGGAATGATCAACGCCAATCTGCGTCTGGGTGGCGATGTGCAAAGTCCGCAGTTGCTTGGACAACTGCAACTGAGCGGTTTGGATATCGACGGTAACTTTATGCCGTTTGACATGCAGCCCAGCCAGTTAGCCGTTAACTTCACCGGAACGCGTTCGACGTTGGCGGGCGTGGTGCGTACGCAGCAGGGGCAGATTAACCTCAGCGGCGATGCCGACTGGAGCCAGATAGATAACTGGCGGGCGCGTGTTGCAGCCAAAGGCAGTCGCGTGCGTATTACCGTACCGCCGATGGTGCGTCTGGACGTCTCGCCGGATGTGGTCTTCGAAGCCACGCCGAGCCTGTTTACCCTTGATGGCAACGTGGATGTGCCGTGGGCGCGTATTGTGGTGCATGACCTGCCGGAGAGCGCGGTCGGGGTTTCCAGCGATATGGTCATGCTTAACAACAATCTGCAGCCAGAGAAGCCGCAAAGCGCCGGTATTCCGATCAACAGCAACCTGAACATTCATGTAGGCAACAACGTACGTATCGATGCCTTTGGTCTGAAAGCGCGTCTGACGGGCGATCTGAAAGTGGCACAGGATAAGCAGGGCCTTGGGTTGAACGGACAGATCAATATCCCGAGCGGGCGTTTCCATGCCTATGGTCAGGATTTGATTGTGCGTAAGGGCGAGCTGTTATTCTCCGGTCCGCCGGATCAGCCGTTACTCAACATAGAAGCAATTCGTAACCCGGATGCCACCGAAGACGACGTGATCGCCGGTGTTCGCGTCACCGGCACTGCCGATGAACCGAAAGCGGAGATCTTCTCCGACCCGGCGATGTCGCAGCAAATGGCGCTTTCCTATCTGCTACGTGGACAAGGACTGGACAGCGAGCAGAGCGACAGCGCGGCGATGACCTCAATGCTTATTGGCCTGGGGGTTGCACAAAGTGGTCAGGTTGTGGGTAAAATCGGGGAGACATTTGGCGTAAGCAATCTGGCACTGGACACGCAAGGGGTGGGTGACTCCTCTCAGGTGGTTGTCAGCGGATACGTACTGCCAGGTCTGCAGGTGAAATATGGTGTGGGTATATTTGACTCTTTAGCGACACTCACGCTACGTTATCGTCTGATGCCTAAGCTATATCTGGAAGCCGTGTCTGGCGTAGATCAGGCACTTGATTTGCTCTATCAGTTTGAGTTTTAGCAATGCGAATATTTGTCTACGGCAGTTTACGAACCAAACAAGGCAACAGCCACTGGATGACCAATGCCCTGTTGCTGGGAAATTTCAGTATCGACAACTACCAGTTGTACAGCCTGGGCCACTATCCAGGCGCAGTTCCGGGGAACGGAACGGTACACGGGGAAGTTTATCGTATTGACAACGCCACGCTGGCAGAGCTTGACGCTCTGCGTACGCGAGGTGGCGAATATGCACGCCAGTTAATTCAGACGCCGTACGGAAGTGCATGGATGTACGTGTACCAACGTTCTGTCGAGGGATTAACACTGATTGAAAGCGGTAACTGGTTAGACCGAGACCAGTACTGATATATCGCCTACGAGAATAAACAACGCCGCCTTCGGGTGGCGTTGTTTTTTGTATTAAGCCGTTGTAGGACGGATAAATAATCTGTACACACTCTGTGTAAACACCTTGTTCAGAAATGTCCCTCAGATGTTTTTATATTTTCACCAGTTCGTTAGCCAGTATCTGTAACTGTTTTTCGTCAATAAATTAACTTCCATTATATGCTGAATTGAATATATCAAAATCAGGCAATGCTAGAAATATATCTACAGTCTCCATCAGCGGCCTTTTTTACTCTCCTCCTATGCCAAAATTATAGGGCAGGATCGTCTACCGGGTGGGGCAGTCCAACAATGCTTCAAAAGTGTCAGAGTTATCCGTGGTGATGCACAGCGATCTAACTTAACATTTGACACATTAAATTTACATGCTTCGTCATATTACATCAAAAATATCATCTTTGACTCTTTTTTTCCAAATTGAAAAATAGATAGTTGATATATGCTAGAAAAGCAGTTTTTTAGCTATCACATTCAATTTAACTAACCTTTGTAGGCATTTTTATGTTTCATTTTTTCAAAAAAAAACACAATTTCATATGAAAGTAATCAGTATGATTCTGACTATGTAGTCAATGAAGTAGTGCTAGATCCTTCACTAGAAGAGATTTTATGCCATAAAGTATTATTAGGGATTTCATCAATCAATTTAGTACGAGACTCCATTCTGGAGTCCAGTGCAGAATTTGAGAAGCAGATAAAGCAAATTGATCAAGTAACACATCAAAACAATGAGGCAAGGGAATCTTTAAAAGCATTAACATCAATCATTAACAATATTAGTGTTCACTCTGAAGATACTGAACATAGCATAAATACTTTAAATCTATCGCTTTCAAAAATCACGGAGTGCATTAAAAGTATTCAAAAAATCGCTCAACAAACTAATCTTATCGCTATAAACTCATCTATAGAGGCAGCAAAGGTCGGAGATTCAGGAAGGGGTTTTAGTGTAATAGCAACTGAAGTTAAAAGGCTGGCTGAAGACGTCACAAATAGTGCTATAACAGTGAATGCTCGAACCGAAATGATACTAGAAGATTCAAAAGAAATAAATATTGCGAATGCCGAACAAAAGAAATTAGTCAATAACACCATGATTAACATAAGTGAAATCGTAAATTTGATAAACAACATTATAATAAAATCAGAAGAAATGAAAAAAATACTAGAACAAATGTTGATAATTCAGTTTCTAAATGTCGTGAATATAGACCATGTTTTATGGAAGTTAAATATTTATCAAACCTTACTAAACAAGGAAAAAGATAAACAATCTACATCTCATAACCAATGTAGATTTGGAAAATGGTTTTATGGCCCATCAAGCAAAGCATATGCACACTTAAAAACATTTTCTCTCTTAGAAGAACCTCATAAAAAAGTACATGCTTATGGGAATTCTGCATTAAATGAATTCACTATCGGAAATTTAAAGAAAATGTCTCAAGATCTAGATTGTATGGAGAAAAGCAGTACTGAAGTAATGCTCCAAATATCTAAACTCATGCATGAATTAAGTCTAAGATGAAGAAAATTTAATTGTAAAAGCCACTCGTCGTCACGGCATACCATTAATATTCATTTAGCACAAGTCCTTTCTATACAAAAAACAAAAGTGAGCGCTTATTGTTTTATTGATTTTAGTATCTGGTAGGTCTGTAAATTTTCGTGTAAAAAATAGTGACTTTCTGAATTCTATATAGATAATGAACTTACCCCATGTAAGTTGTATGGGGTAATATCAACATTGTACTCATAGTATTTTATGGGTGTAATTGAAAAATTATTATTAGAGGGATTGTTATGAAAAAGATGTTACTAGTCTTAGCCCTTGTAGCTTCTTTCGGAAGCTTTTCTACTTCTGTTTATGCTAAATGGGTTTGTTTCACGGACGGAACCTGCATTGATATAGGTGATATTGGCGTTCATCCGTAATGTACTGTCGACCCTTGGTTTGAAGGGGTCGACTTTCTATTAACTGTTACAGTACCGGGTTCAAAATAAATAGCGGGTTATTGATGAGAAAATTCATATTCCTTACTTTAATTATTAGCCTTTCTGGATGTGTTAAGTATCAGTGGATTAAACCAGGTGCAGATAAACATCAGGAAAATATTGATGAGACAAAATGTACAGCACAAGCTTTAAGAGATTTACCACCTGATAATATTATTACTGGCAAGTACACATTGATGAATAAAAAGAATAATGGCACAGATACTCGCTATTCTACAAATGATGCTAACGAGTCAAAGAGATATATATTGGTGAATGACTGTATGCACCAGAAAGGTTGGCGAAGGGTAGAGTCTAAATATTAATAGACATCGTTATACTTCACCTTTGCAGATATTATTAGAATTTATGTAAACAGACCCTTTTTAGTTTCACGTACGCTTTGAGATCCCGACCAGATGATACTTCTGTCGGTATTCCTCTGGTGTCATATTGTTTAGTGCTTTATGAGGATATTCACAGTTATATTCTGAAAACCCTCTCTTCGTGATTTTTAGAAATTCATTCAATGTTCTGAATAGATAGAAATCGATTACTTTTGTGCGATATGTCCGGTTAAAGCATTCAATGAATGCGTTCTGAGTTGGTTTGCATGATTTGATAAATTCCAGCTTTACTGCATGCATTTCTGCCCACTCAGCCAGAATCAGTGAAATAAATTTTGGACTGTTATCCATGCTAAGCATCACAGGATATCCCCGGTTTGCTGCGATCCTGTTGAGTACACGAACGTGGCAAATTCAGTTCTATTTCGATTGCCAGCTCCGTGGCAGACATCTGTGACGGTTCGTCCGGCTTCAACTCATTTACTCACCGTAATGATCTGATGCTCAGTAAAACGGGCTTTATGCATAGCGATCTCCGTCGTTGGCAGGTTGAGTATGCCGAAAGATCTCTAAATGTGAATGGCGCAATTATGCGGGATGCTTACAAGTTACCCGGTATAGTGGAGGTGCACTGTACCGGGGTAGCTAACCAGGTTGTAGACTTTTTCCCGAGGAAGCATAGATTCTAATAATACTTTAATTTAATATAGCTAAAGTATTTAGTTATTTATTGGGGGTGACCAGACACTTCAATATGGAATTTGCTAACAAGAAGATTTAACCCCTCTATTTGTTGGCTAAGAGTATGTGTATTACTAGAGAATTCCTCAACCATTGAAGCATTTCCTAGAGTTACGGAATCCAGTTGATTTATTGCGACCGCTACTTGGTTAATACAAGTACTTTGCTCATCTGATGCAATCGATATATCACTCATAATGTCTTTAACTTGTCTGACAGATATTGCGATGCTAGCCATCATTGCTTCAGTTCCTGAAACCAGTTTAGCACCGTGAGTGATATTGGTTACGGAACCATTTATTAGGTTTTGTATCTCTTTTGCTGCTTCACGACTGTGGGACGCTAAATTTCTGACTTCCATCGCAACAACAGCAAATCCTTTACCTTGTTCTCCTGCACGAGCTGCTTCAACGGCAGCATTCAGCGCAAGAATGTTAGTCTGGTTAGAAATACCTTGAATTAATTTGGTTATATCTTCCATCTTTCTCGCATTTTCTGTAACCAGAACCATGTTGGATGAAACTTCAGACATGGCTTTTGAACCTTTATTTACGAGAGTATCAGCCTGTTGTACAAGGTCAGCGGCATTGTGTGCATTCTCAGAATTATGTCCAACCGTATCTTTTATCTGGGCCATCATGACAGCAGTTTCCTGCAAGGCACTGGTCTGTTCTTCAGTTCTGGATGATAATTCTATGTTTTTTTGTGAAATATTTGACGCATTATTATCTATCTCAAAAGAACTATGTTTAATTGAACATACTATTGCTTGTAAAGACTCTTGCATTACCTTTACTTTTTCACCCAGTAATTCAACTTCTTTGCACCCGTATACCTCTATTTTTTGGTTTATTTCCCCATTTGCTATGTTTGTTAAATAAGTGATTATTTTTTTTATTGGAATATTTAACACTTTGTTTAATGTGACAAATAAGAAGATAGTCACAAACAAAGTAATCACAACCATAAAGAAAGATGTTTTATTTTGACTGTTTTTTCGGGATGAGTTTTCATCATGTAAATTAATAAGATATGCCTTATCAAAATCACTGGTTGATTTCACGTTTCGTTCAAATCTTTCCAATACGCTACTAACTGATATTTTATTGGCGGCATCAATGTTGTTATTAGAAAGAATCTCAATGTATTCATTGAGGATATTGAAGCTGTCATCGTGCGATTTTATTAGATCACCGCCCAAGTCAAATTTGTTTTTTAGAGCAACCCAGCTTTTTTGGCCAGATGTTAATATCTGTTTTGACAGAGCTAACCGTTCACTCGCTCTTTTTTTATTATCAACATTTATATAGCTAAACGCGGCCTCGCTATATGCTCTTGATTTGTATAGTGAAATTGTGACTTCGTCAATAAGATTACTTTTCTCGTATAGCTCGCTGGCTTTTATTGAGGCATGATATGCTGCATTATTTGATGTAACATTTAAAACTACCTGAACTATCGTTATGCAAATAAAAACTGCTAAGCTAATCATAGAAATGGAAGATGATGTGAATCTTCTTAAAAAAAACATAAATGACCTGTTAGTAAAATTATTTGTTACTTATACCTTCGGTGGAAGTGAGAAGAGAATTAATAGGATTTGCCTATTAATTATCAAGATGAAGGAGAGGTGATAGATGAATACCTCTGGAGAGTGTTGACTCAGGTCAGAACATAACTATGGCGCCGTAATGTTGTGCTTAACTTGATAAATACTGGAAATCACCATTGTACAAAAATTAAGAAAAGCACAAGTATAAAATATCAGATCCGCTCCCTTCGTTTCTCAACTAATGAGAATTATTCAGGAAGTCTGGCATATTTATTCTGGTGATTTCATTAAATAAATCTCTTCTATTTCAATGTGTTGTGTATTAATCTTCAGTTCGCGAATTTCAGTCAGCTCGTGCGTCATCGTTGGCGCTACAGGGGGGCCTGTTCACTCTATCGACCCCACTTATCCATTGCGGATTTACCGATATTCATTGCCGTGTCTGCATCGGCCGCAGTGTAATGTTGATCGAGTACAAGCGGAGTGGCTTCGAGGCGAAACGCTGGGTCAAAATTTCGTCAGCTATACCTGGTCAAAATACCACCTGCTTTTGCCTATGAATCGATGATATCACTTCTATTCAAGTAGAAAAATGCACTATTCCACTGCAAAAATATCTTATGAAAAAAAATTGAATGCCGATAGTTAATTATATACACGAAAAAATGTAGATATATATTTTTTATACTGTAGTCATATTTATATATTGTAGTGATATCGATTTTTTATAAGAACCAAGAAGGTTTAAGTATGAAATATAAAAACACTGCTAGCATTTTTATTTTATAAGGCAGTGTTAAGGTCTTAGATAATGATATAAAACGGATGTAAGTCATGGATATTCAATTATCAATGGCAATTGACGTTATTATCGAATGGAAAACTGAAGTGATATTCACATTTGCCATTAATAACAATGACAAATAGGTGCTAATTGAATGGAAATATATAGAAGGTGTTCTATGTTTAACCATATTCGTGTCGTTACAATGCTTATGCTGGTATTGGCCATTTTCGCTTTTCTGCAGGTTACTTCTGGCGGACTATTTTTCTCATCGCTAAAAAAAAACCAGAGTATATTCAGCACTACACATGATATGCGTCTACAGCAAAGTGAACTCAATTCTACTTGGGAGCTAATGCTGCAAACACGCATAAATTTGAGCCGTTCGGCAGCTCGTATGTTGATGGATCCTAATAATCAGCAAAGCGCTGCAAAAAAGGATCTCCTTAACGATTCATATGCTACTTTAGCAATGGCAGCTAAACACTATTCGGCATTTAAGAGTATTACCCAACAACAAACGATGTATAATTTAAACCAGAATGTTGACGATAAATACAATGCTTACTTTACTGGTCTGACAGATTTACTCCAGTTCCTTGAAGTTGGTAACTTAGATGCCTATTTTGAACATCCTACGCAGGGGATGCAAAATGCCCTTGGTTCAGTGATCACAGAGTACGAAAAAACCAGTAGTAATTTATTCCAATCGGCATTTGCTGAGAGCCAGAATGACTTTGATTTCGCCAAGTGGCAAATGAGCGCTCTGATCTTGGTACTGATTATCGTTTTACTGACATTATGGTACTGTATTCGCCATGCCCTACTTAATCCACTCAACCGCATCATTGTCCATATCCACGATATCGCCAGTGGTGATCTGACTAAAACTCTAACCATTTCAGGGTGCAATGAGATTGCAGGCCTTGCTGGCAGCGTAGTTCATATGCAACACGCACTTATTGATACTGTTTCCAATGTACGTAACAGTTCTGATGCTGTTTATACAAGTACCAGTGAAATTGCCAGAGGAAATAAAGATCTGTCTTCCCGAACAGAACAGCAAGCTTCAGCATTAGATGAAACAGCCGCTACGATTGAAGAACTTAGCGCTACAGTAAAGCAGAATGCTGATAATGCCCGCAAGGCGTCATTCCTGGCGGAGAGTGCTTCCGAAATCGCTCAGCGTGGTGGACTTGCTGTGGATAGAGTAGTGAAAACTATGAACGATATAACTGAAAGTTCGAATAAAATAGCTGATATTATTAGTGTGATCGATAGTATAGCGTTTCAGACTAACATCCTTGCGCTGAATGCTGCCGTTGAGGCCGCTCGTGCTGGAGAGCAGGGGCGCGGTTTTGCGGTGGTTGCTGGCGAAGTACGTACTCTTGCCAGTCGTAGTTCTAACGCAGCGAGAGAGATTAAATCCCTAATTGAAGATTCAGTCTCCCGTATAGACAATGGCGCCGTGTTAGTGGTCAATGCAGGACAGACTATGACTGATATTGTGATGTCCGTTACGAAAGTAACAGACATCATAGGTGAAATCGCTTATGCGTCTGATGAACAAAGCCGCGGTATAGAACAGGTGGCATTGGCTGTATCGGAAATGGATGTCGTTACACACCAGAATGCTACACTAGTGCAGGACTCTGCAGCATCAGCCTCGGCACTCGAAGAACAAGCAAGCAGTCTGAAGATTACCGTATCGACTTTTCTTCTATCTCCCCAGTCAGAATTGCAATTGAGTCATAGAAAACCAGATAGCCTTAACTTTAATGAAAACTGGAGCTGATAATAGTATTTATCAGTATCCCGCATAATTGTAAGGGCACCCTGAATAGGGCCATCTGCTCAGATGGCCCTATGAAAAGAAGGCATTTCAGCGCGGAGTTCACATGCGAATCCGCCATCCAGTTTTACCTTCAAGATTTAAAACTCTACGCGCGCGCCGAGGTTATAGCGACGGCCTTCCACCTGAGCAGATTCATTCCACGCGGTAGTCAGCTTCGGATCTTCATCCAACACGTTGTAGATACCTGCCATCAACTGCGTGTGCTTATTGAGCTGATAACGTACGCCCACATCAACCATTGTGTAGTCATCGTATTTGTAATTATTGCCGCTGTTGCGGTTACTGCTGCGATAGTTCACTGTACTCCACACGTCGAGACTCTGTGTCGCTGCCCAGGTCAGCGACAGATTCGCCATATGACGCGGGTAGTCGTTCAGCGCGTAGCCTTTGTTGACGCCGCTTTTCTGCTCGCTGTGGTTCCAGGTGTAGTTAGCGTTGGCTTTGAGGTCGGCGCTAATTTGCCAGTCGGCATTCAGCTCAATGCCGTATACGTCTGCCTCACTGACGTTAAAGTATTTACTGACGGAATCTGCTTTGTAGCCATTCACCGAGCACTGGTTTGTCGCCGTGGTTTCACAAATGGTTTGTTCAGCGATTTTGTCTTTGAACTGGGTATAGAAGACCGTGCTATCCAGAGCCAGCGCATCGCCCGTCCAGTAGAGACCCAGCTCAGAGTTAACGCTTTTCTCTGGTTTCAGGTCGTCATTACCTACCGTCAGGAATGGATAAGGCACGGTTGAGCCGTAAGGGGTGACGAAGTTGCTGGAGGTCGCGCGTAGCTCCGGCTTTTTATATCCTGCCGAAATACCACCCTTTAGCGCCCAGGCATCGCTGAAGGCCCAGTTGCCGTACATTTTTGGCGTAATATGCGTACCAAAGTTATCGTCCTGATCCATACGCGCCGAGGTGGTCAGGATGAAATCGTCAATACTCCAGCCATCTTCAGCAAACAGCGCCCAGCCGTTGCGGCTGATTTTGGTTACCGGCTCTGAGCCGGGCAGCGTTTTGTTAGCCACATCAAAGCGGTCATTTAACTCTTCGCGGGTAAAATTCGCCCCGATGGTCAGTTTATGGTTGTCGAGTGTAAACGTGGTTTGCGAATTAGCGACATAGTTTTCCATCTGTACATACTGCGGAGCCTGCCCGTTATAGACGTACTTCGAACGGCCTTTCTCGTAATTAATGTAGTTGGTTGTCGCGATGGTATCGTCTGCGTACCAGCCGGTATGCGTCAGGGTGGCGGCATTACGATCGAACAGCCATGACCACGGGGCACCGCGTTTCTGAGTCCGGTTTTTCTCCTGTTCACCGGTGACCACGTTGAGGTCGAACAGGTTATTTTCGCTGGCGGCCAGGCCCAGCGTCATATCAACGGATTTACGGTTGTGTTTGCCGAAATAGTTATTGCGATCGTCATCGCGGCGGTCGAGCCAGTCGGCCGCCACGCTAAGGCCCAGCACATCGGGCACAATCGGCCCCATGGTAAACAGGTTCATCTGGCTGGTATTACCCAAATACTGGTGTTCCTGAAGCCAGGTATTCGCCGCAATCGCCGTCGTCCAGTCTTTCGCGCCGTACGGTTTTTTGGTGATGACGTTGACGACGCCACCGATAGCGTCTGAACCGTACAGCGAGGACATTGGCCCGCGAATAACCTCGATACGCTCAATGGCCTCCATAGGCGGTAAGAAGTTGGCTTCGGTACCAATATCATGGCCGTAGGGGCGCGACTCACCGGTATTCTGTTTGACGCTGTTAACCATAAAAGCGGTATAGGACGGGTCCATACCGCGGATCATAATGCTGCCCGCGTTCATGCCGCTGCTGTTGGTGACCGAGACACCGGGAAGGTTTTTAATCGCTTCGCCAATGCTACGGTCCGGCTGAATATCCAGCGTTTTACGATCGATAACTGAAATGGTGGCCGGCGCTTCGCGCTTTTGCTGCGAGAACCCGGATGCGGTGACCACCATTTCATCTTCACTATTGCGTGAGGTTTCCGTTAATTCTTCGGCCTGCGCGGGAAAAATAACACCGCCTGAGAATGCAACGATCCCTGTCAGCGTAATAAGTTGACGCGTTTTCATAATATAAGACACCTGAAAAGTAAAAAAATAAAAGCATCACCTTGCAACCCGGAAAAGCTGCAAGGTGTAAGAAGCATTTTTAATTATTAATATTTAGACAGATCGACTTTCAGCACGTAGTCGGGTTTTATGCCAATCATCTTTTCCGACTGCTTTACACTGACGAACAGAGTGCTAGCATCTGCCGAAAGCGCCAGGCTGTTAGGTAACGCATTGGTTTCAATGCTTTGTTTTACCTGATAAGTCTTGCTGTCCACAATGCTGATGCGCTTTGCATTACGGTGGGTGATATAAACTTCCTGGCGTTTTTCGTTATATAGCACAGCTAAAGAATTAATGACTTTAATTGGTGCGATAACTTTTCCATTATTAATGTCGACAACCAGAACATCAGCCAGATCAGGATCGGTCAGAAACGCACGATTATTTTTTGCATCAAGCGCAATGTTCAGGAAGAAATGTTTTTTGTCAGATTCAATGGTAAAACGGTTAATAATTTTTTGGCTGGTGGTATCCAGCGTAATCAGTTCATTTCGGCCATTCACGACATACAAGCGATCTTTATCAGCATCGACGGCCATACCGGTTGGGTACTGACCCATGTTTTCAAGGGTGGCAATTTTTTCACGTTTTTGCGTATCCACGACCCAGACAATGCCTTTTTCAGCCACGCCGGAGACATACAGGCGGTGATGCTGTTTATCGAGCACCATTTCACGGGTATGGACAATGTCTTTCGGGTTGCTGGCTTCGCTCAGTTGCAGTATCGCCAACTCTTTACCGCTGCGGGTATCGATTAAGGTGACTGAACCTTCCAGTGTATTACCGACATACAGTACCTGGTTCTCTTCATCCAGCGCGGTGGCGAAGGCACGGCGGCTGGTCTTGATGACTTCGGTGGTTGTGAGTTTTTCCAGATCGAGTTTGTAGATAAGCCCGCTGGTTTTGTCTTTATCAAATGACGGAGACGAGGCGGCAAAGAGCGCGTTCTGCTGACTGTCAACCGCCAGTTCATACACGCCGTTACCGACATCGTGGGTCAGAAAATCTTTTTCAGGCAGCGTCTCTGCCGTGCTGGGCAGGCTGGTAAATAACAGCGCCGTGACGAGTGCTACGCCGGAATAGTGTTTCAGGGACTTCACAGTGTGGAGGTTCATTGACTTTTATTCACATTTATTTACGTGTTGCGAATGATAATGAGATCTAATCTCATTCGCAAATAAGATGAATGAAATGTGACTACCCAATCTGGTAGGTCAAAAAGAAACCAGCGGGCTACCGGGAGAATAAAGGGAGGGAAAGTACAGGCATAAAAAAACCCTTACTAACCAGAGGCTGGTGTTCAGGGTTTTCAGCGCAGGCGAAATTATTTCTTCGCGCGCTCGAAGGAAGCAACGATTTCAGCTTTAGCCGCTTCAGCGTTGTCCCAACCGTCAACTTTCACCCATTTGCCCGCTTCGAGGTCTTTATAGTGCTCGAAGAAGTGAGTGATCTGCGCTTTCAGCAGGTCCGGCAGGTCGTTCACATCTTTGATGTGATCGTATTCTTTGCTCAGTTTGGTGTGCGGTACGGCAACCAGTTTCGCATCTTCACCGGATTCGTCGGTCATTTTCAGTACGCCAACCGGACGGCAGCGGATAACTGAACCTGGCTCCAGCGGGTACGGAGTCGGGACCAGAACGTCTACCGGATCACCATCCAGAGACAGGGTGTGGTTGATGTAACCGTAGTTGCACGGATAGAACATCGCGGTGGACATGAAGCGGTCAACGAACAGGGCGCCGCTCTCTTTGTCAACTTCGTATTTGATCGGATCTGCGTTTGCAGGGATCTCGATAACAACGTAGATATCTTCCGGCAGATCTTTACCGGCAGGGACGTTGAGTAAGCTCATGTCTGTTTCCTTTAAATAAGCTATGGCAAACAAGTGGCGGGTATTATAGCCAACTCGCGCCGAATGTCTCCGCTTGTTTTCGCTTTCGCGGCGCACATTTTCTTCTTTTTTCTTCTCTTTAGTGACAGAAAAATCCATATCTTCAGCCGCATTTTTCATAGTGATATGAAAGCGATTACAAAGTTGTGATTAACGTTTTATTTACTTTTTTGAAGTGTGATGTAACGCAATTCGTTACATGCTCAATTGTCTATAGTTTTTTCGCGACTGTTTATTAACCAACAATAATCCCCCTACGAGGACGCACTTATGTGGAAGCGCTTACTTTTAGTCACAGCAGTTTCGACAGCCATGTCGTCTATGGCATTGGCAGCCCCTTTAACCGTAGGATTTTCGCAGGTTGGCTCTGAATCCGGCTGGCGCGCGGCGGAAACCAATGTGGCGAAAAGCGAGGCCGAAAAGCGTGGTATTACGCTGAAAATCGCTGACGGCCAGCAAAAACAGGAAAACCAGATTAAAGCCGTACGCTCATTTGTCGCGCAGGGCGTGGATGCCATCTTCATTGCGCCGGTCGTGGCAACGGGTTGGGAGCCGGTGTTAAAAGAAGCAAAAGATGCCAACATTCCGGTCTTTTTGCTCGATCGTTCCATCGATGTAAAAGACAAATCTCTCTATATGACCACCGTTACCGCCAATAACGTGCTGGAAGGTAAATTAATCGGCGACTGGCTGATTAAAGAGGTGAACGGCAAACCGTGTAACGTGGTTGAGCTGCAAGGGACCGTCGGTGCCAGCGTGGCGATTGACCGTAAAAAAGGTTTTGCCGAAGCCATCGCCAGCGCGCCAAACATCAAAATTATTCGCTCTCAATCCGGGGACTTCACCCGTAGTAAAGGCAAAGAAGTCATGGAGAGCTTTATCAAAGCTGAAAATAACGGCAAGAACATCTGCATGGTTTACGCTCACAACGATGACATGGTGATCGGGGCTATCCAGGCGATTAAAGAAGCGGGTCTGAAGCCGGGCAAAGATATTCTGACCGGTTCAATCGATGGCGTACCGGATATCTATAAAGCGATGATTGATGGCGAAGCCAATGCCAGCGTCGAGCTGACGCCAAATATGGCCGGGCCGGCATTCGACGCGCTGGAGAAATTCAAAAAAGACGGCACGATGCCTGAGAAGCTGACCATTACCAAGTCGATCCTCTATCTGCCGGATACGGCGAAAGAAGAGTTAGAGAAGAAGAAAAACATGGGCTACTAGGCCTTCATGAAAATGCCGGGGGCGCCGCGCTTGCCCGGCCTACATTACGCTCTTTTGTAGGCCGGATAAGCGTAGCGCCATCCGGCGTGAGGCAGGGGGAACCATGACCACCGAACAACATCAGGAAATCCTCCGCACCGAAGGATTAAGCAAATTCTTTCCCGGCGTTAAGGCGCTGGATAATGTGGATTTCAGCTTGCGTCGTGGCGAGATTATGGCGCTGCTGGGAGAAAACGGAGCCGGCAAATCGACGCTCATCAAAGCGCTGACCGGCGTTTACCATGCCGATCGCGGCACTATCTGGCTCGAAGGCCAACCGATCACCCCCAAAAACACCGCCCATGCCCAACAACTGGGGATTGGCACCGTGTACCAGGAAGTGAACCTGCTGCCCAATATGTCGGTTGCCGATAATTTATTTATTGGTCGTGAACCGCGGCGCTTTGGCCTGCTTCAGCGCAAGCAAATGGAAAAACGCGCGACGGAGCTGATGGCGTCATACGGTTTTTCGCTCGACGTGCGCGAGCCGCTGAACCGCTTTTCGGTGGCGATGCAGCAGATAGTTGCCATCTGTCGGGCGATCGATCTCTCCGCGAAGGTGCTGATCCTTGATGAGCCCACCGCCAGCCTCGACACCCAGGAAGTTGAAATGCTGTTCGGTCTGATGCGACATCTGCGCGATCGCGGCGTCAGTCTGATCTTCGTCACCCACTTCCTCGATCAGGTTTATCAGGTCAGCGATCGCATTACCGTCCTGCGGAACGGCGGCTTCGTTGGCTGCCGTGAAACCCGGGAATTACCGCAAATCGAACTGGTCAAAATGATGCTGGGCCGCGAACTGGATACCCATGCGCTACAGCGTGCAGGCCGCACGTTGCTGAGCGATAAGCCAGTGGCGGCGTTCAGGGATTTTGGCAAAAAAGGTACCATCGCGCCGTTCGATCTACAGGTGCGTCCCGGCGAGATCGTTGGGCTGGCGGGGCTGCTGGGATCGGGACGAACAGAAACGGCGGAAGTGATCTTCGGTATTAAACCTGCGGACAGCGGCAGTGCGCTGATCAAAGGTAAATCGCAGACCTTGCGATCGCCGCATCAAGCTTCGTGTCTGGGGATCGGCTTCTGCCCGGAGGATCGCAAAACGGATGGCATCATCGCCGCGGCTTCGGTACGGGAAAATATCATTCTGGCCCTGCAGGCGCAGCGCGGCTGGCTGCGGCCCATCCCGCGGAAAGAACAAAACGAGATCGCCGAGCGTTTTATTCGTCAGCTCGGTATTCGCACCCCCAACGCTGAGCAGTCGATCGAATTTCTCTCCGGCGGCAATCAGCAAAAAGTCTTGCTCTCGCGCTGGTTGCTGACCAAACCGCAGTTCCTGATCCTCGATGAACCCACGCGTGGGATCGACGTTGGTGCGCATGCCGAGATTATCCGCCTGATCGAAACGCTGTGCGCGGATGGTCTGGCGCTGCTGGTGATTTCATCCGAACTGGAAGAGTTAGTGGGCTATGCCGATCGGGTCATTATTATGCGCGATCGCAAACAGGTGGCCGAGATCCCACTGGCTGAATTGTCCGTACCGGCGATCATGAACGCTATTGCGGCCTAAGGAGACTATGGTGATGCCTCAATCTCTCCCTCAATCCAATCCGCCTGAGCGGCGGTTTCGCTGGCCAAAGGGAATGCCGCAACTGGTGGCGCTGCTGTTGGTGCTGCTGGTGGATAGCCTGGTCGCGCCGCACTTTTATCAGGTCATTTTGCAAGATGGTCGGCTGTTCGGCAGCCCGATTGATATTCTCAACCGCGCCGCGCCCGTGGCGCTGCTGGCGATTGGTATGACGCTGGTGATTGCCACTGGCGGCATCGATCTTTCCGTTGGGGCGGTGATGGCCATTGCCGGGGCGACAACCGCTGCGATGACGGTTGCCGGGTACAGCTTACCCGTGGTGCTGCTTGCTGCCTTAGGCTCCGGCCTTCTGGCGGGATTGTGGAACGGGATTCTGGTGGCGATCCTCAAGATCCAACCGTTTGTCGCGACGCTGATCCTGATGGTGGCCGGGCGCGGCGTTGCGCAGTTGATCACCTCCGGGCAGATCGTCACCTTCAACTCACCTGATCTGTCGTGGTTTGGCAGCGGCTCGCTGTTACTGTTCCCCACGCCGGTAATTATTGCACTGCTCACGCTGGTGGTGTTCTGGTTGCTGACCCGAAAAACGGCGCTGGGCATGTTTATTGAAGCGGTAGGTATCAACATTCGTGCGGCGAAAAATGCCGGGGTCAACACCCGCATCATTGTGATGCTTACCTATGTGCTGAGCGGCCTGTGCGCGGCTATCGCTGGCATTATCGTCACGGCGGATATCCGCGGGGCAGACGCCAATAACGCCGGATTGTGGCTGGAGCTGGATGCCATCCTGGCGGTAGTTATTGGCGGTGGCTCGCTGATGGGCGGGCGCTTTAACCTGCTGCTATCGGTAATTGGCGCGTTGATCATTCAGGGGATGAACACCGGGATTTTACTGTCGGGCTTCCAGCCGGAACTGAATCAGGTGGTCAAAGCCATCGTGGTGTTGTGCGTGCTGGTCGTGCAGTCACAACGCTTTATCAGCCTGATAAAAGGAGTGCGCGGTCGTGATAAAACGTAATTTACCGCTGATGATCACCCTCGGGGTCTTTATTTTGGGCTACCTCTACTGCCTGACGCAATTTCCCGCTTTTGCTTCCACCCGGGTGATTTGCAATATCCTGACCGATAACGCTTTTTTAGGGATTATCGCCGTCGGCATGACTTTCGTCATTCTCTCTGGCGGGATCGACCTTTCCGTTGGTTCGGTGATCGCGTTTACCGGCGTATTTCTGGCGAAAGCCATCGGCTACTGGGGCATTTCCCCGCTGCTGGCGTTCCCTTTGGTTTTGCTGATGGGCTGCGCGTTTGGCGCGTTTATGGGGTTACTGATTGATGCGCTGAAGATCCCGGCATTTATCATTACCCTGGCGGGAATGTTCTTCCTGCGCGGTGTTAGCTATCTGGTTTCCGAAGAATCCATTCCGATCAACCATCCTGTGTATGATGCTCTTTCCAGTCTGGCATGGAAGATACCCGGCGGCGGTCGCCTGAGCGCGATGGGTTTGCTGATGCTGGCGGTCGTCATCATCGGTATATTCCTGGCGCACCGTACGCGCTTTGGTAATCAGGTTTACGCCATTGGCGGCAACGCCACTTCGGCTAACCTGATGGGCATCTCAACCCGCAGCACCACCATCCGTATCTATATGCTGTCCACCGGGCTTGCGACGCTTGCCGGCATTGTCTTTTCCATTTATACCCAGGCCGGTTATGCGCTGGCAGGTGTCGGGGTAGAACTGGATGCTATCGCCTCGGTGGTGATTGGCGGTACGTTGCTGAGCGGTGGGGTTGGTACGGTTTTAGGTACCTTATTTGGTGTTGCCATTCAGGGGCTGATTCAGACCTATATTAATTTTGATGGCACATTAAGTTCCTGGTGGACGAAGATCGCGATTGGCATTTTATTGTTTATTTTTATTGCCTTACAACGTGGTCTCACGGTGCTTTGGGAAAATCGTCAGAGCTCGCCGGTCACCCGCGTGAGCACGGCTGAAGTGCCAAAGTAACATCATGATTTTCCAGAAAACATTTAAATACCTAAACTTTTTCCGGTTGTAGTCGATAGGTTCTGTACAGGTCTGTTTTATCCCTACAACCGGAAATATAACGATGCCAAAATCCCTTTCAATTCGATCAAGTTTGTTGGTGTTATTGTCTCTGCTGACGTTTCTTCTGTTGCTGACCGGCGGCATGGGGCTTTATGCCGCCACTCGCGTTATTAACTCTTTGGTTTATCACGGTATTATGAGCGCTGCTATGTTGGCTGCCATTGCGTTGCTGGCGGTCATTTGGTTTATGCTGCGAAATAAGTTTCTTAAACCGCTGGATAACATTATTGAACAGCTGGAACGTCTGGCGACAGGCGATTTGTCGCCTGTTAGCGCGTTATCGGCCAGCGCTGAATTTAACCGCCTTAACGCGGCAATGGATGAAATGCGCCATGCGTTGGGTGATTCTGTGCAGCGTGTGCGTGAAGCCAGCTCGCAAATTGATGTTGGCAGCCGCGAATTGAGCGCAGGTAACCAACATCTGGCGCAACGTACAGAATCCACCGCCACGTCGCTGGAACAGACCGCTGCCAGTATGGAAGAACTCACCGCGACCGTGAAACAGAATGCGCAGAACGCAGAGCAGGCGCATCAGATGGCAAAATCGGTATCGGATACCGCCGACCGGGGCAGTGAGATGGTGTGCTATGTGATTGAAAAGATGCGCGATATTTCCGGCAGCTCTAGCCGAATTGCCGATATCCTCAGTGTGATCGACGGTATTGCTTTCCAGACCAATATCCTGGCACTCAATGCCTCCGTTGAAGCGGCGCGCGCGGGTGAGCAAGGTCGTGGTTTTGCGGTGGTAGCAGGGGAAGTACGCAATCTTGCCAGCCGTAGCGCCGAGGCGGCAAAAGAGATCCGTACATTGATCAGTGATTCCCATACGCATGTGGGTGAGGGAAGTGAATTGGCGCAACAGGCGGGTGAAACCATGGATGAAATCGCGACCGAGGTTATGCGTATGACCAAGCTGATGCGTGAAATTGCCAGCGCGTCTCAGGAGCAGAGCCGTGGGATTGAGCAGGTGAATATTGCGGTGAGTCAGATGGATGAAACGGCGCAGCAGAATGCGGCGTTGGTACAGCAGTCTTCGGCAGCTACCCGCTCGTTGGAAGAGCAGTCTTCAGCGCTAATCGAAGCCATGGCCGTATTTAAGCTACAGACAGCCTAACCGAACGATGGATTTTGTAGGCCGAATGGCGGCGTAAACGCCTTTATCCGGCCTACGTCCGTGCGATGAATGATACTTACGCGTCCGGGAACTCGCGGATAAAGCGTTCTACATCGTCGACCATATGGTCGTTACCGACGAAGAAGGAGCGGCGCTGGTGCAGGCTTTCCGGGATGATATCCAGAATACGATTTTTACCGTCGCTGGCTTTGCCGCCTGCTTGCTCGGCCAGCAGGGCCATTGGGTTGCATTCGTACAGCAGGCGCAGTTTCCCTTGCGGGTGGCTGGCGGTGCTTGGGTACAGGTAGATCCCGCCTTTCAGCAGATTGCGATGGAAGTCCGCAACCAGAGAGCCAATGTAGCGCGAGGTGTACGGGCGCTGGGTTGACTTATCTTCTTCCTGGCAGAATTTAATGTACTTCTTCACACCGTTCGGGAATTTAATGTAGTTGCCTTCGTTAATGGAGTACGTGCTGCCTTTCGTCGGGAAGCGCATACGTTCCTGGCTGAGGCAGAATACGCCCAGAGAAGGATCGTAGGTGAAGGCGTGCACGCCACAGCCGGTGGTGTACACCAGCATGGTGGAAGAACCATAAACAACGTAGCCCGCAGCAACCTGCTTGTTGCCCGGCTGCAGGAAATCCTCTTCCGTGACCGGTGTGCCGACTGGGGTTACGCGACGGTAAATAGAGAAAATCGTACCGACAGAGACGTTAACATCGATGTTGGATGAGCCATCCAGCGGATCCATTAGCACAACGTATTTAGCGTGTTCACAGCCTTCAAAGACGACGATTTCATCTTCTTCTTCTGAGGCAATGCCCGCCACAATGTCGCGCGCCTTCAGTGCTGCTTTCAGTTTTTCGTTCGCGAACAGATCGAGTTTTTGCTGAACCTCTCCCTGCACGTTCTCAGCACCGCTGGCACCCAGGATATCGACCAGACCGGCCTTGTTGATATCGCGGTGGATGATCTTGGCGCCCAGCTTTATTGCCGACAACAAAGCAGTGAGTTCACCGGTAGCATGAGAAAACTCGTGCTGCTTTTCGACAATAAATTCACCTAACGTTTTCATAACACTTTCCCTGCAATTTATGTGGAGTAAAGCGACCGCAACAATATTAACAAATATTTCAGCTATCGCGCTCAGGTGAATCGCGCCAGCAAACTACGGAATATCCTGAAATGCGTTTCTCAGTTGCCAGACATGTGCGTAAAATGGCCCCCAGATTAAAAAAGGATAGTGACGTATGCGCATTCATATTTTGGGAATTTGTGGCACTTTCATGGGCGGTCTGGCGATGCTGGCACGCTCGCTCGGTCATGAAGTAACGGGTTCGGACGCCAATGTGTATCCGCCGATGAGCACCTTACTTGAGAAGCAAGGCATTGAACTTATTCAGGGTTACGATGCCAGCCAGCTCGACCCACAGCCGGACCTGGTGATCATCGGTAATGCGATGACCCGTGGTAATCCCTGCGTGGAAGCGGTGCTGGAGAAGAACATTCCATACATGTCTGGCCCGCAATGGCTGCATGACTTTGTGTTGCGCGACCGCTGGGTACTGGCGGTGGCGGGGACGCACGGCAAAACGACTACGGCTGGAATGGCAACCTGGATCCTCGAAGTCTGCGGTTATAAACCGGGTTTCGTGATCGGCGGCGTGCCGGGTAACTTTGAGGTTTCCGCGCGTCTGGGTGAAAGCAACTTTTTCGTGATTGAAGCGGATGAGTACGACTGCGCCTTCTTCGATAAGCGTTCCAAATTTGTGCATTACTGCCCGCGTACCCTGATCCTCAACAACCTTGAGTTCGATCACGCGGACATCTTTGACGATCTGAAAGCGATTCAGAAGCAGTTCCATCACCTGGTGCGCATCGTGCCGGGTCAGGGACGCATCATCTACCCGGAAAACGACATCAATCTGAAACAGACGATGGCGATGGGCTGCTGGAGCGAACAGGAGCTGGTGGGCGAGCAGGGTCATTGGCAGGCGAAAAAGCTGACCACCGATGCTTCCGAGTGGGAAGTGTGGCTGGACGGTGAAAAAGTTGGCGAAGTGAAGTGGGGCCTGGTCGGCGAACACAACATGCACAACGGCCTGATGGCGATTGCAGCCGCGCGTCATGTTGGCGTTGTGCCTGCGGATGCGGCCAATGCATTGGGTTCGTTCATCAACGCCCGTCGTCGTCTTGAGCTGCGCGGCGAAGCCAATGGCGTGACGGTGTATGACGATTTCGCCCATCACCCGACGGCTATTCTGGCAACGCTTGCCGCACTGCGCGGTAAAGTAGGTGGCACGGCGCGCATCATCGCGGTGCTGGAACCTCGCTCTAACACCATGAAAATGGGCCTGTGCAAAGACGATCTCGCACCATCATTAGGCCGTGCAGACGAAGTGTTCCTGCTGCAACCCCCGCATATTCCGTGGCAGGTAGCGGAAGTCGCTGAAGCCTGCGTCCAGCCAGCTCACTGGAGTGGTGATGTGGATGCGCTGGCGGATATGGTAGTGAAAACCGCACAGCCCGGCGATCATATCCTGGTAATGAGCAACGGCGGGTTTGGCGGTATTCATCAAAAACTGCTGGATGGTCTGGCGAAGAAAGCTCAGCAGGAGTAATTCGCCTGGTTTTGCGCGGAGCGGGTTGCCCCCGGCCCTGTGGGGATAGGGGGGACTTGTTTGAAGTGGTCTACTTAATTTAGATACAGTCAGAGGTTTCTGTCTTTCCATCTCGGTGGCGTTAACCCACCGTTGTTTTGATGTGGCCTAAAACGGTTGTAATATCCGCTCAGATACTGCATCACATCTTTCTCTGCTCCACTTCTGTTTCAGTAGCTGTAGTGGTCGAGTAATATTGGCTACAGTTTTACAGGCAAAAAGGATGGTTAGAGACTTGGTGGCAAATCTACAACCCATAGCGATTTTTGAATGCAAAATGCCCGATGAGTTTCATCGGGCATTATCAGGCTGAAGAGTGTCAATTTCTACCAGGATTAGTAACCTAAATAGTTAAACACGATTGATTAGAAACCAAAACTCATACCAACCGCAACACCAGTATTGTGTTGGGTATCAAGAGAGGCCTTCGCAGAAAGAGTGGCATTCTTACCAACATTATAATATGCACCGGCAGCCATGGATTGTTCACCACCAAATGTGGCTGCACCCATACCGAAGTTGAAATCATAGCCAAATTTTTGTGGAATTGCAGTCATCGCCATTGCGCCAGCAATACCTGCTTTTGCTTGTTTATCGTTATCATCAATTTTGTTATCTAAGCTATTTACTCGGCCATCAAGTTGGGAGAACTTGTTATCGGTATAATTATTTGCTTGGGTGAGCGAATTATCGACATACGCTTTACCATCTGCGCGATTTTTGTCTGAAGTTGTGTTGGTGTAAGCATAAGAAGTGCTGATTGCATCTGCTTTTGCGACATCAGTATAACTATTTGCCGTCGCAATCGCTTCGTTTTTAGCCGTTGCGGTGGTGGTGTCAGTATAGCTGTTGGCGGTGTTGATAGCGTCCTGCTTA
>NZ_SZXJ01000095.1:0-401871 GCF_005281345.1 Citrobacter sp. wls619 | reverse complement strand
GTGTTAGCGGCGATATCTGTGGTGTTGGCCGTGGTACGGGTGTCAAGGTCTAGCTATTGGCGGTGTCGATAGCGTTCTGCTTAGCGGTATCAGTATATGATTTACTGTCAGCTGTGCTGTTTGCGATATCTTGAGATAAACCAGTTGCAACATCGTCTACGTGATTGCTCAAATCGTTAATAGAACTGGTGTTAGCGGCGATATCTGTGGTGTTGGCCGTGGTACGGGTGTCAAGGTCTGCGATGTCAGAAGCGTTATCGGCAATAGCGCTGGTGTTGGCTGAAATTGCTGCTGTGTTGGTTGCGACTTCCCCTTCCAGGGTTTGAGTGGCAGCTGTCACTGCATCATCAACATATTTCTCGGTTGCATTATCGTCAGGCCCAGCAAAAACAACACCCGGTAATAACGCGCATGAAACAACAATAGTAAGCGCACTACGTTTAAAATTCATAATTGATAATCTCCGTATATATATTATTGTGAAATAACAAGGCATGAGATAGGGTTACTCTAATGCTATACATCCTTGTTGATATGTTTATTAAGACTTCTGCACCTAATTCCATGCAGATTATAATTTTATGGGTTGTTAGTTCAATTGTATTATTTATTGAGGATATGATTATTTTTATTTTTTTGTTTTTAAAAACAATGGGTAGCGCATTTTTATTAAGAATTTCCTTGTTGTTTTTTTAGGATTTACGCCCAAAAACTAGATGCGGTTATATAAAACTCAAATAGTTATTGTTTTGATGAATTTATTTATTTCGTGAATTTTCTTTGCGCATTATATGTTGGTGGTGTATTTATTGTTGACTGTATAATAAGTTGGTCTGAATATGAATGTTATGTGTATATATTTGTCTTGATATATACAACTAGAAGGGAAGGTATGTGAGGTAATTGGATCTATATTAAAGGCTCTGGTATAAAACTGGATTGCACCCCAAAAGTTGGACGCTCCATTTTTTATGGCAAATCCAAAATATTCCCTCGGAACCAGAGAGGTTGTAGTCAGATGCTACCTCTCCGGTAATGATGGGACACGAAGAACCGCAGAATGCTTTGGAGTTAGAATAACGTCAGTTCCTCGCTTGGTCAGAGCCTTGCAATTACACGGTATTGACGGTGTTACCTAAAAACGACAATGATTCTCCTGAATTTCGGAAAACCGTTGTCCCGTACTGGGTTAATGTGTACAAATTCTAAGACCAGAAAGGACTTCTGAGTATAAAACGCGGCTGGGGCAAACCAATGTCAAAACAATCAATAACATCTCCACTTATCGATGCGGGATTGGAAAAGCTCTATCCCGAAGAATTACGGGCTGAACTCCGTTATTTGCAATATCCATTGCTACACCTACGAGCGGATGAGCTTTAAATTACAAAGCCTGAGCCCGGTAGGATACCGAACCCAGGCCCTGAAAGCTGCTGCCCCACTTTATGAGCGCAGACTATAACCCTGAACCTTTTGTTACGCTTCGTTTTCCGCCAGTTCACGCAGATACTGGAAGATCTGACGGGAAGATTTTGGCGGTTTGTTGCCCGCTTTTTCTTTCCTGGCGTTACGCACCAGCGAACGCAGTTGCTGACGGTCGGCGTCAGGCCACAGGTTCATCACTTCTTCGATGGCTTCATCGCTACCGTCAACCATACGGTCACGCAGTTGCTCCAGCTTATGGAAGACAACAACCTGTTGGTTATGACGGTTTTTCAGCTTGTCCAGCGCCTGACGGATAGGATCAACGTCGCGCTGGCGCAACATTTTGCCAATCAGCTGCAGCTGGCGGCGGCGTCCTTCCATCTTAATACGCTGGGCCAGCTCAATGGCGGCACGTAAATCCGCATCGAGCGGGATTTTATCCAGCGCGTTTTTCCCCAGTTCTACCAGTTCCACACCCAGGCGTTTTAGCTCCTCGGCGTCACGTTTAATTTCACTTTTACTGACCCAGATAATTTCATCGTCTTCGTCTTCGATGTCATCACCGGGAACGTCGTCGAGCCAGTCTTCGGGCTGCTTAGTCATGTCAGGCTCCTTAAAAAAAGAGGCTAATGTTACCAGTTAAGATGCGCACTGAAAAACGGTTCTCTGTTAGACTTCAGAGAAACTCTCTCTACATTATGGCATTTGCGATGAAAGTAATCTCACAAGTTGAAACGCAGCGTAAGATTCTGGAAGAAGCGGTCTCGACGGCACTGGAATTAGCGTCAGGTCAGTCGGATGGCGCGGAAGTCGCTGTAAGCAAGACCACGGGTATTAGCGTCAGCACCCGTTATGGTGAAGTGGAGAACGTAGAATTCAATAGCGATGGCGCGTTGGGGATTACGGTTTATCACCAGAACCGTAAGGGCAGCGCATCGTCCACTGATTTAAGCCCACAGGCGATAGCGCGCACCGTGCAGGCCGCGCTGGATATCGCCCGTTACACTTCACCTGATCCGTGCGCAGGCGTGGCTGATAAAGACCTGCTGGCCTTTGATGCACCCGATTTAGACCTGTTCCATCCGGCGGAAGTCACGCCTGATGAAGCTATCGAACTGGCGGCGCGCGCTGAACAGGCAGCGTTGCAGGCGGACAAACGCATCACCAATACCGAAGGCGGCAGCTTTAACAGCCACTATGGCATCAAAGTGTTTGGTAACAGCCATGGCATGTTGCAGGGCTACTGCTCTACGCGTCACTCTCTTTCCAGCTGCGTGATCGCGGAAGAAAATGGCGATATGGAACGCGATTATGCCTACACCATTGGCCGTGCGATGGGCGATCTGCAAACGCCGGAATGGGTGGGGGCCGACTGTGCGCGCCGCACGTTATCGCGCCTGTCGCCGCGTAAGCTCTCCACCATGAAAGCACCGGTTATTTTCGCCAATGAAGTGGCGACTGGGCTGTTTGGACACCTCGTCGGCGCCATTGCGGGTGGCTCGGTATATCGTAAATCGACCTTCCTGTTGGACTCGCTGGGCAAACAAATTTTGCCGGAATGGCTGACCATTGAAGAACATCCGCACCTGCGCAAAGGGCTGGCTTCTTCGCCGTTCGACAGCGAAGGCGTGCGTACGGAACGCCGTGACATTATTAAAGATGGCGTGCTGACCCAGTGGTTGCTGACCAACTACTCTGCGCGTAAGCTGGGGCTGAAGAGCACCGGCCATGCTGGCGGAATTCACAACTGGCGAATTCCGGGGCAGGGGCTAAGCTTCGAGCAGTTGCTCAAAGAGATGGGTACCGGCCTGGTGGTGACTGAGCTGATGGGGCAGGGCGTGAGCGGTATTACCGGAGATTACTCGCGCGGCGCGGCGGGCTTCTGGGTTGAAAATGGCGAAATTCAGTACCCGGTGAGCGAAATTACCATCGCCGGTAACTTAAAAGATATGTGGCGAAATATCGTCACCGTCGGTAATGATATTGAAACCCGCAGCAATATACAGTGTGGTTCGGTACTGTTACCGGAGATGAAGATCGCCGGGCAGTAATACCCGTCATACTTCAAGCTGCAGCTCGAATGATTTAGGGTATCCGGCGTTATTTTTTAATAATAAAAAGGAAGTGAGCAATGCGTAAACACCTGTTAGCGATCGTCGCGGCTTCAACGCTGGTTCTTGGTTCTTCTGCCTTTGCCGCCGATCTTGAAGACGACATGGGGATCCTCAACGACAACCTGAAGATCGTTGAAAAAACGGATAACGCGACCGAGCTAAAAGATGCGTTAACCAAAATGCGTACAGCTGCGCTGGATGCACAAAAAGGAACGCCTCCGAAGCTGGAAAGCAAATCCCCTGATAGCCCGGAGATGAAAGATTTTCGTCACGGTTTTGACACGCTGATCGGCCAGATCGACGGTGCGCTGAAACTGGCGAATGAAGGTAAAGTCTCAGAGGCGAAAGCCGCAGCGGAAGAGCTAAAAACCACCCGCAACGCTTACCATAAGAAGTATCGTTAATTTATGTATCCGGCCTGCGCAACCGTAGGCCGGATAAGACGCGACAGCGTCGCCCCCCGGCACCACTCTCACCCATAAGTAAACGTTATCCCCATCACATTATTTAACTTTTAACGCCAACCCGTTTTTCCTGCCGCTTGCGGTTTCCCTGCTATCTCGTGCGATCTCCATCACGTTATCCAAGGGGAAAATAACCAATCCCGCCCTTTTTGCGGCACAGATCACTATCGCTGCATCCCTTTCCACTTCGAAGTGGAAAACAACTCGCTACAAACTTTTAACCTCCACCACTACTTTACCCTCAGAGCCATTAGTGGGGTAAGACGAGTGAATAACGGAGCTGTAATGAATGACATGGGGGAATCGGTGGAACTGGCCGACCGCATGCTGGCGCAGGTGTATGCCTTGCTGCGTGAACGCCACATTATTCCCAACGCAGTACAGGAACAGATGCTGACATCGCACGTTCGCGCCATGGCGCACCGTTCGCTCACGGGTGAACCGCTACCTGAAGTCGATGCCAGCTTATTTGATGAAATATCTGCTGAATCAATGGCGCTTGCCCGCGACGTCGTCGCCGAGTTTGGCAATCTTCCTGAGGAAGAGGCCTGGCTGCTGTCGGTGCACTTCGAAGTCGCGAAAGACAACCTTTAAGGAGCAAAAGATGGAACAGATTACCGTAGTGATTGGCGATCGTCTGGGTAAAGGCCAGAAAGTGGCGGCAGGCGTTGAGAAAGCGGGTGGCCGTGCGGTTGTGGTACCGGGCGTTGCCGCTGATATGAAGCTGGGCGATGTGATGAAAGCGGAAAACGCCACCTTTGGCATCTCGTTCTGCGGCAGTGGCGGTGCGGGGGCTATCACTGCACAGACCAAATACGGCTACAAGGCGAAATATGGAATGCGCTCAGTTGAAGAGGGCGTGACCGCCATCAACGAAGGTTGCAACGTGTTGGGGTTCGGCTTTATGGACAAAGAAGAGCTCGGCGAGCGCCTGGTACAGGCGTGGCAAAAGAAATACGGCGCTTAAGTATGAAAGAGCAATTCACCACCACGGTGAGAGTCACTGGCAAGGGCGAAGCCAAAGCGCGCGCCTTTGCCGATGCCCTGAACCACGTTCAGGCGGCGGTGATGAAAGCGTCGCCGCATATCTTACTGCGTATTGAGCCACAGGATGTGCAGGTTGTTCAAGCGCGTGAATCGGTGCGCAAAGAGGCGTTTCTGTTCCTCTTTTTACGCCGGGAAAGACGCACCTTCAGCGTGGAGCTGGATGTGACTGTTAACGTGACTGCCATCAATCTCGACAAGGTGGATTTCGTTACGCAACGCTGATTCTTTATTAAAAGGCATAATTATGTTCCTGATAATATTAATAAAATCGCTCATTATCGGCGGCCTGGTTGGCGTTGGTGTCGGCGCTGGGGCTGCACGCATGTTTCATGCGCCTACCACTCAAGGGATGGGCGCGTTTCGTACTCTGGGAGAACTGAATTCCTGCGAAGGGGATCCGGCTTCTCACTTCTCGTTCGGCCTGGGCTTCTTCTTTAACGCCTGGGCTTCCTCCGTTGCGGCAGGGGCGTTCACGCAGGACGTCGACCATCGCATCATCCCCAACTGGGGCGCCGCCGCGCTGATGATTAAAAATCGTAACGTCGGTGAAACGCTGCACGATCCTAAGCGTATGGCGATTGCCTGCGGCGTTATCGGGATGATTGTCGTGACCTTCCTGAACCTCACTGCGTCATCGGTACCGGAAGCGTTGCAAGTTACTGCCGTCAAGGTGCTGGTGCCCGCGGCTAACCTGCTGGTTAACACCGTGATGCCGGTGATCTTCTGGCTGGCGGCGATTGATGCGGGTAAGAAATCCGGCTTCTGGGCCACCGTCTTTGGCGGCGCGGCGCAGCTGATTATGGGCAACGCCGTCCCGGGGCTGGTCCTTGGCATTCTGATCGGTAAAGGCGTTGAAGAGAGCGGCTGGAACCACGTCACGAAAGTGATGATGGTGGCTATCGTCGCGCTGTTCGTCCTGAGCGGCTTCTTCCGCGGCTTCGACATGAAGATGATCGAATCCTTCCATCTGACCGTGCCTAACTGGCTGGAACTGATCCACAACTCGCTCAGCGGCAAATAACGGAGGCCATCATGGAACAGAATAAAGGTTTTTGGTTTGCCGACTGGTCGTTCCCGATCTTCGTTGGCCTGCTCTCTTCCGGCGTCTTTGCCGGAACGCACATGTACTACCTGTATGGTATTGGCGCATTTAACGAAGTGGCGTTTGTGGCGATGCTTAAAGCGGGAATGGACACCGGCTCCTACGGCGCGGTAGCGGCTTTTGGCGCAAGTTTCCTGTTTGCCCGCATCATTGAAGGTTCGTTGGTGGGGATTTTGGACATTGGCGGGGCGATTCAGACCGGTGTTGGGCTAGGCGTTCCGGCGCTGTTATTGGGCGCGGGCATTATTTTCCCGGTCGCCAATTTTGCCGCCTCACTGGTCACCGGTCTGGTGATTGGTCTGGCGATTGGCTACATCATCATTCTGGCGCGTAAGTTCACCATCAACCAGAGCGACTCAACCTACGGTGCGGACGTCATGATGGGGGCCGGTAACGCCTCCGGCCGCTTCCTCGGACCGTTGATTATCCTCAGCGCCATGACGGCTTCTATTCCTATCGGGATCGGTTCTCTGGCGGGCGCGCTGCTGTTTTATCTGTGGCAAAAACCGATTACCGGCGGGGCGATCCTCGGCGCAATGATCCTCGGGTCCATCTTCCCGATTGCTATTAGCTAACTGTTGATTTGCAGGCCGGATAAGGCGGTTACGCCGCCATCCGGCAAAGGAGAGAGCGATGTTTGATTTACTCCTGCGCCGTGCGCGTCTGGTTGACGATACGCTGAGCGATATTGCGCTCAGGGACGGCAAAATCGCGGCGTTGGGCGACGTTGATGGCCCGGCGCTGAAAACTATCGAGCTGGGCGGTGAGTGCTACGTCAGCGCAGGCTGGATTGATTCCCACGTCCACTGTTATCCCAAATCCCCGATTTATCATGACCAACCCGACAGCGTCGGCATTGCCACCGGCGTCACTACGGTGGTGGATGCGGGCAGTACTGGCGCTGATGATATTGACGATTTTTACACGCTGACGCGCGATGCCGCCACCGAGGTGTATGCGCTGCTGAATATCTCCCGCGTTGGGCTTATTGCCCAAAACGAACTGGCTAACATGGCCAATATCGACGCCGATGCGGTGCAGCAGGCGGTGAAACGCCACCCCGATTTTATCGTCGGCCTGAAGGCGCGCATGAGCAGCAGCGTAGTCGGTGAAAACGGCATCACGCCGCTGGAGCGCGCCAAAGCGATGCAGGCGCAGAACGGCGACCTGCCGCTGATGGTGCATATCGGCAACAACCCGCCGGATCTGGATGAGATTGCCGAACGCCTGATGGCGGGCGACATCATCACCCACTGCTACAACGGCAAGCCAAACCGCATTCTGACACCGGAAGGTGAGCTGCGTGCATCGGTGACACGGGCGATTTCGCGCGGGGTTCGTCTGGACGTTGGGCACGGTACAGCCAGCCTCAGCTTTGCGGTGGCGAAACGCGCTATCGAACTGGGTATTCTGCCGCACACCATCAGTTCCGATATTTACTGTCGCAACCGCATCAGTGGCCCGGTGCATTCCTTGGCGAATGTGATGTCGAAGTTTCTCGCTATTGGCATGTCGCTACCGCAGGTCATTGAATGCGTAACCGCCAATGCCGCCGATGGTCTGCGTCTGATAAACAAGGGCCGACTGCAGGCGGGGCTGGATGCCGATCTGACCCTCTTTACGCTTAAGCGCCAGCCTGGCGTGCTGGTAGATGCCGAAAACGACAGCCTGCAGGCTGAACAACTGCTGGTGCCGCTTGCCGCAATACGTGCGGGCAAGGGCTATATGACCGAACAAGGGAGCGCGGAACATGCCTTCGATTTTTGAGAAGTACGATTTAAAACAGGTGATTAATACATCAGGCCGCATGACGGCGCTCGGCGTTTCCACGCCACGACCGGAAGTGATTCAGGCTGCAATGGCGGGGATGAATCAATACTTTGAGATGAAAGACCTGGTCAACAAAACCGGTGACTACATCGCGAAGTTACTGGATGTGGAAGGGGCAACCGTCGTTTCCTGTGCCTCGGCAGGGATTGCCCAGTCGGTGGCGGCGGTGCTGGTTAAAGACAGTGACTGGCTATTGGAAAACCTGCATGTGACGCCTGTCGATAACAACGAAATCGTACTGCCCAAAGGCCACAACGTTAACTTCGGCGCCCCGGTTGGCACGATGGTGGCGCTCGGTGGCGGCAAGTTAGTGGAAGCGGGCTATGCCAACGAATGTTCGGCGGCGCAGCTGGCTGCGGCTATTACACCGCGCACGGCGGCGATTCTGTATATCAAATCGCACCACTGTGTACAGAAAAGTATGCTTAGCGTGGAGCAGGCTGCGGTGGTTGCGCGTACGCATAATCTGCCGCTGATCGTGGATGCGGCGGCGGAAGAGGATTTGCAGTGCTACTACCGTGTCGGCGCGGACCTGGTCATTTACAGCGGTGCGAAGGCGATCGAAGGGCCAACCAGCGGTCTGGTGATTGGCAAAACGCAGTATGTTGAATGGGTCAAGCGCCAGACGGCGGGCATTGGCCGGGCAATGAAGGTCGGCAAAGAAGGCATCCTCGGTTTGACCTGCGCTATCGAACTGTACCTAAGCGCGCAGAAAGAGAGCGGTGCGGAGATGGTAGAAAAAATGACGCCGTTTATAGAGGCGTTGAATGCCCTGAATGGCGTGAGCGCTCGTGTTGTGTGGGACAGCGCAGGGCGTGACATCGCGCGCACGGAAATTAAGTTTGACGAAGCGGTAACCGGGATCGCCACCGGCGAACTGGTTGATGCGCTGAAGCAGGGGGAGTACGCGATTTACTTCCGTGGTTACAAAGCCAACGAAGGCATTATCGAGGCGGATGTGCGCAGCGTCGATCGTGCGCAGCTGGAGATTGTGGCCCGTCGAATTGGCGAAGTGATTTTGCAGGAGAAAAAAGCATGAAACTGACCCCTAACTTTTATCGCGATCGCGTCTGTCTGAATGTACTGGCCGGCTCCAAAGAAAATGCCCGGGATATTTACGCGGCGGCGGAAGGACACGTGCTGGTTGGCGTGTTGTCAAAAAATTACCCGGATGTCGCAAGTGCGGTAGCGGATATGCGTGAATACGCAGCCCTTATCGACAATGCGCTCTCCGTGGGGCTGGGGGCGGGCGATCCGAACCAGTCGGCGATGGTCAGCGAAATTTCCCGCCAGGTGCAGCCTCAGCATGTTAATCAGGTGTTTACCGGTGTGGCAACCAGCCGTGCGCTGCTGGGCCAGCAGGAGACAGTGGTCAACGGTCTGGTCTCGCCAACCGGCACGCCGGGCAGGGTGAAAATCTCCACGGGTCCATTGAGCAGCCAGACGCCGGACGGTATTGTGCCGGTAGAAACTGCGATTGCGTTGCTCAAAGACATGGGCGGTAGCTCAATTAAATACTTCCCGATGGGCGGCCTGAAGTGCCGTGACGAGTATATTGCGGTTGCGCAGGCCTGTGCCCGTTATGACTTCTGGCTGGAGCCAACCGGCGGGATCGATTTGGATAATTTCACTGAAATCCTGCAGATCGCCCTCGATGCCGGAGTGAGCAAAATCATTCCTCACATCTATAGTTCGATTATTGATAAGGTGAGTGGTAACACCCGCCCGGACGACGTACGTCAACTGCTGGCGATGACCCGGGCCTGCGTAGGCTAACTGAAAGATGAGGAAACTGACGTGCGATTCCCCAACCAACGTTTAGCGCAGCTGTTTGGCATGCTGCAAAACGAAGCGCTTCCACAGGACGAGCTGGCGCAGCGGTTGTCGGTTTCTACACGCACCGTACGTGCGGATATTACCGCGCTAAACGCGCTGCTTACTCAGTATGGTGCGCAGTTTGTTCTCAGCAGGGGCAGCGGTTATCAGCTCAAAATTGACGACCCGGCAAGCTTTCACACCCTGCAAACGCAGCAGCCCAATACGTTGCTGCGTATCCCGCGGACCAGCCAGGAACGGATACACTGGCTGGTGGTGCGTTTTCTGACGTCGGCCTTTTCACTGAAGCTTGAAGATTTAGCTGATGAATGGTTTATCAGTCGTGCGACGCTGCAAAACGATATGGCTGAAGTCCGTGAACATCTGCAACGTTATCATCTGACGCTGGAAACGCGTCCCCGTCACGGCATGAAGCTGTTCGGCAGCGAGATGGCGATCCGCGCCTGTTTGACCGATCTGCTATGGACGCTGGCGCAGCAGGATCCGCAGCATCCGTTAGTGACGCAAGAGGCGCTTAATGCCGGGATACCTGAGCAACTACAGCCGGTTTTAGAGGATATTTTTGCCCGTTTTCATATTCGTCTGACCGATGAGGGCGAGCTGTTTCTGCGCTTGTACTGTGCGGTGGCTATCCGGCGGATTAGCGAAGGGTATCCACTGCCTGAGTTTGCCGCTGAAGAAACTGAACAGGCGGTGTGCCTGGCGGCAAGAGAGATAGCGGGGATTTTGCACCAACTGGCAGACAAGCCGCTTTCCGTGTATGAAGAAAACTGGCTTCAGGTACACATTGCCGCCCGTCAGGTACAGGGGATTGCGCCCAGCGCCATTAATGCCGATGATGACGAAGCGCTGGTCAATTACATCCTGCGTTTTATCAACAGTCAGTACAACTACAACCTGTTGAATGATAAACAGTTACATGCTGACCTGCTGACACATATTAGGACGATGATCACCCGGGTGCGTTACCAGATAATGATCCCCAATCCGTTGCTGGAAAATATTAAACAGCACTACCCGATGGCATGGGATATGACGCTGGCCGCCGTCTCGGGATGGGGAAAATATACGCCGTACAGCATCAGTGAAAATGAAATTGGCTTCCTCGTGCTGCATATCGGCGTTGGGCTTGAGCGTAGTTACAACATCGGTTACCAGCGTCAACCGCGTGTGCTGTTGGTCTGTGATGCGGGAAATGCGATGGTGCGGATGATTGAAGCGGTGCTGGCGCGTAAGTATCCACAGATAGAAATCGTCGATACCGTAACGCTGCGCGACTACGAACAGCGGGAGTGCATCAGCGAAGATTTTGTCATCTCTACCGCGCGGATCGGTGAAAAAGATAAGCCTGTAGTGATGATTGCGCCGTTTCCTACCGATTATCAACTGGAGCAAATCGGCAAACTGGTGCTGGTGGACCGAACCCGTCCGTGGATGCTGAACAAGTTTTTCGACGCTGCCCACTTTCGTGTTATCGACGGCACCATGGATCAGCAAACGCTGTTCAAAACGTTATGCCACCAGTTGCAGGATGAAGGTTTTGTCGACGCGGAGTTTCTTGATTCGGTTGTTGAACGCGAGGCCATTGTCAGCACCATGTTGGGCGACAGCATTGCCCTGCCGCATGCGCTCGGCTTGCTGGCAAAGAAAACGGTGGTCTACACCATCCTCGCCCCGCAGGGTATTGCCTGGGGCGATGAAACGGCACACGTGATTTTCTTGCTCGCCATTAGTAAAAGCGAATATGAAGAGGCGATGGCCATTTACGATATTTTCGTCACCTTCCTGCGCGAGCGCGCGATGACCAGACTCTGCGCGTGTCGGAATTTCACTGAGTTCAAAGCGGTTGCGATGGAGTGCGTGAGTCGTTTTTGAGAGGCGTTTTCCAGAATTCGATGTAATGTGAATGTAATGCTAAACTGCATTACACATTCGATTCTACTGGAGGCATAATGGCCACGCTGAACGTCCGTCTGGATGAAAAACTCAAAAATGAGGCTTATGCCGTGCTGGAAAAACTGAACATTACGCCAACGGAAGCCGTGCGATTACTGTTTCAGTACGTCGCGGAAACGGGGCGAATGCCAGTGAAAACCGTTACCGTTAGCGACAGTGAAGATGCACTGATTCAGACAGTCCGGGAGAGGCTGGCCAGCCCGCAAAAGGGAATCAAGGTTAGTCTGGATGACTTATGAACTGGAATTCGACCCGAGAGCCTTAAAAGAGTGGCATAAACTGGGTGATACGGTGAAGGCTCAGTTTAAGAAGAAGTTGGCCGACGTGTTGTTGAACCCCAGAATTGACTCTGCCCGTTTAAACGCTCTTCCAGATTGCTATAAAATTAAGCTCAAGTCGTCCGGCTATCGTCTGGTGTACCAGGTTCGGGATGAGGTTGTGATCGTGTTTGTTGTCGCGGTCGGCAAGCGAGAACATTCAGCCGTTTATCACGATGCAAACAAACGGCTTTAGCGATTAACGCAAATGATGTACAACCTGGTTGCTGCTGCCGCGCCAGATTAGCGCCGGGTCTTTAAGATCCTGCACAAATTTGCCATCGACCAGCACGTTGATGAGATCCACCACCTGCATTTGCGCGGCGTTGAGTTCATCAAGCTTGTAACCGGTCCACACCCAGATATCTTTTCCCGGACACTCAGCGCGAATACGCTGTACCAATTGCAGGATATCCGGCACGTTTTGCGGATGCAGCGGATCGCCGCCGGACAGCGAAATACCCTGGCGAGGGATCCGCGTGTCGTTCAGATCGGCAACGATCTTGTCTTCCATCTCTTTGGTAAATGGCAGACCGGAGTTTAACCGCCATGTGCTTTTGTTATAGCAACCGGGGCATTCGTGCACGCACCCTGAAACAAACAGGGTGCAGCGGGTTCCTGGGCCGTTAACGATATCGACGGGATAATATTGATGAAACCTCATTTTTGCTTCTCATCCGCTTATCAATTCGCGCCATAGCTGCGTTAGCTGCATTCGTGTGCCCGAGTCACTTACTTATGTAAGCTCCCCGGGACCCACTCATTTGCTGCCTTGCTATGACGTGAATTGCGTTGCGGAAAAAATGGCCCGAAAAGCATCGCATTGCCGGGCAATAATACTGTCGAAATTAACCTATCTGCCCATTACCTAAATGCTTAACGCGGCGCTTCACTTCTTCCTGCTTACCGGCGTTAAACGGACGGGCGTCCGGGCTGCCTAAGTAACCGCATACGCGACGGGTGACCGATACGCGCGCGGCGTCGTGGTTACCACATTTCGGGCAGGTGAAGCCTTTGCTGGTGCATTCGAACTCACCGGTAAAGCCACATTCGTAGCACTCATCGATTGGCGTGTTGGTCCCGTAATACGGCACGTGCTGGTAGCTGTAATCCCACACGTCTTCCAGCGCTTTCAGGTTGTGCTGAATATTCGGGTACTCGCCGTAGCAAATGAAGCCTCCGCTTGCCAGCGGCGGGTACGGCGCTTCGAAATCGATTTTGTCGTACGGGTTTACCTTCTTCTCTACATCAAGGTGGAAGCTGTTGGTGTAGTAACCTTTGTCGGTTACGCCTGGCACCACACCAAATTCGGCGGTATCGAGACGACAGAAACGGTCACACAGGTTTTCACTGGGTGTGCTGTACAGGCTGAAACCGTAGCCGGTCTCGTCTTTCCACTGATCAACAGCCTGACGCAGACGTTCGACAATGGCGATACCTTTGGCGCGCAGCTCTTCGCTGTCGTACAGGTGCTTATCACCAAACAGCGCGTTGATGGTCTCGTGAATGCCGATGTAACCCAGAGAGATGGATGCGCGGCCATTTTTAAAGATTTCAGACACATCATCGTCCGCTTTCAGGCGAACACCGCAGGCACCTTCCATATACAGGATTGGCGCAACGCGTGCTTTCACACCTTCCAGACGTGCGATACGGGTCATCAGCGCTTTACGTGCCAGAATCAGACGGTCGTCGAGCAGTTTCCAGAAGGTGGCTTCGTCACCATGGGCTTCCAGCGCGATGCGTGGCAGGTTCAGGCTAATAACGCCAAGGTTGTTACGTCCGTCGTGAACCTGTTCGCCGTTCTCGTTTTCCCACACGCCGAGGAAGCTACGGCAGCCCATTGGGGTTTTGAACGAACCGGTGACTTTCACTACCTGATCGTAGTTCAGGATATCCGGGTACATACGCTTGCTTGCGCATTCCAGCGCCAGCTGTTTAATGTCGTAGTTTGGATCGCCAAACTTGTGGTTCAGACCGTCACGAATCGCGAATACCAGTTTCGGGAAGACGGCTGTTTTACGGTTTTTACCCAGTCCCGCGATGCGGTTACGCAGAATGGATTGCTGGATCAAACGGGATTCCCAGCTGGTCCCCAGGCCAAAACCAAAGGTGACGAATGGCGTCTGACCATTAGCGGTATGCAGGGTATTCACTTCATACTCAAGGGACTGGAATGCGTCGTAGCACTCTTTCTCGGTACGGGAATGTGCATAACCGTCAGCGTCCGGGATCTGCCACTCTTCAGCGGTTTTACGGTGTTTATTAAAGCTCTCGGTCACGAAGGGCGCGAGGACTTCATCAATACGGTTAATGGTGGTGCCGCCATAAATATGGCTGGCAACCTGCGCAATGATTTGTGCTGTGACGGCGGTTGCGGTCGAGATGGATTTTGGCGGCTCAATCTCCGCGTTACCCATCTTAAAGCCCTGTGTCAGCATACCTTTCAGGTCGATCAGCATGCAGTTAAACATCGGGAAGAACGGCGAGTAGTCGAGGTCGTGATAGTGAATATCACCACGCTCGTGTGCCTGGACGACATCACGCGGCAGCAGGTGTTGGCGTGCATAATGTTTGGCGACGATACCCGCCAGCAGGTCACGCTGGGTCGGGATCACTTTGCTGTCTTTGTTGGCATTTTCATTCAGCAGAGCAGAGTTGGTTTGCTCAACCAGACCACGAATTTCCTGGTTCAGACGGCCACGTTTTTCACGCTGTATATCACGGTCGTGGCGATATTCGATGTACGCACGGGCGAGTTGTTTGTACGGACCAGACATCAGTTGGTTTTCTACCGCGGTCTGGATCTCGTTGATATCGACCTGGCTGCGCTCATTCATCTGACTGCTAACGACTTCTGCGACGGTGGCACAGTAATCTGCGTCATCGACTCCCGCTGCTTTAGCTGCACGCAGAATGGCTTCTTTGATGCGCTCTGATTTAAACGGCACTTTACAGCCATCTCGTTTCATCACATGCGGTGTCATGATCACTCCATATTTATAAGAACAGGTTATCCACAGAGGTTGGGGAAGCGGCCATGGGTTTATTCATCTATCAGGCCAATGACTTCCCGCAATCCCGACCCACTTTATCCACAATTCCACCGCTAACCGGGGAAATGTCGTTGTAGCAATTGTAGTCGATTAATACAACATATTGGGTCGGCGTGCATTTTAAGTTCTATATGTAGTGATTTGCATCAAGGATGTTTACGATTTATTTGATGTAGCGCAAAGTAAAAACTGGAGCGTACAGATGACGGGCACTGTAGCCGATTGTAAATTGTGGCAAGAAAAATCTGATTAATTATTCAACAAAAACAGGAAGGTAAGGCAGACATCTTCGGTGAAGCCCGGTCGCGCCATACGTACCGGGCTCAAAGCCAATTGCAAGCTATTTTTGCAGCCACCAGATGGCTTCAAAAGGACGTAATGTCATATCGCCTGGCTGGCTGGCGACCTCAGCGTAGTTGTGCATCATCACCTGCCAGTTTCCCTGGGTGTTGGCGGGTTGCCAGGGCTGGAAGGTGTCGCTCAGGTTGGCAATGACCAGAAGCCGTTGCCCTTGCCACTCGCGCTGATAACACCACATGTGCGGGCTGTCAGGTAGCAGATCCTGGTAATCACCCCAGGTGAGAATCGGCTCCGCTTTACGCAAGGCGATCAGCTTCTGATAGGTATAGAACACCGAGTCGTCATCATTCAGCGCCGCTGCGACATTGATATCCGCTGCGTTGTTGCACAGATTGATCCATGGCTCACCCTGCGTGAAGCCTGCGTGTTTGCTGGCATCCCATTGCATCGGCGTGCGGCTGTTATCACGGGATTTACTGGCCAGAATCGCCAGTAATTCGTCGGCATCGCGTCCCTGCGCATTCAGCTCAGCGAACATGTTATGGCTTTCTACGTCGCGATAATCGGTTATCTGGCGGAAGTGTGGGTTGGTCATGCCAATCTCTTCCCCCTGATAGATATAAGGCGTGCCCTGCATACCGTGCAGCACCATGGCCAGCATTTTAGCGGCAGGAACGCGGTATTTCTCTTCATCGCCGAAACGCGAAACGATACGTGGCTGATCGTGATTACACCAGAACAGCGCGTTCCAGGCGATGTTGTGCATGCCTTGCTGCCAGTGGCGGAACAGGGTTTTTAGCGCCACATAGTCGGGTTTTGCTAACGTCCATTTCTCTCCATTGGGGTAATCCACTTTCAGATGGTGGAAGTTAAAGGTCATCGACAGCTCACTACCATCCTGGGCGGCATATTGCTGGCAATGTTCCAGCGTAGTGGATGACATTTCTCCCACCGTCATCAGATTGCGTGGAGTAAAGACATCGCGGTTCATCTCACGCAAAAATTCATGTGCGCGTGGACCGTCGGTATAAAAACGGCGGCCATCACCGTCTGGATCGTTCGGGAAGTCCTGATCTTTAGAGATAAGATTCACCACGTCGAGACGCAGACCGTCCACGCCGCGATCGGCCCAGAACTCGCACACTTTTTTCAGTTCAGCGCGAACCGCCGGGTTTTCCCAGTTCAGATCGGCCTGCTCCGGGGCAAAGAGGTGCAGGTAATACTGCTCGCTTTCGGCGTGCCAGCTCCAGGCGCTGCCGCCAAATTTGGAGCGCCAGTTGTTCGGGCTGGCCTCTGACGTGCCATCGCGCCAGAAATAAAACTGACGATACGGGCTGTTTTTATCCAGAGCTTCACGAAACCAGGCATGCTGGGTTGAGGTATGGTTAAACACCATATCGAGAATAATGCGGATGCCACGTGCCTTCGCCTGCGCGACCAGTTCGTCAAAGTCTGCAAGCGTACCGTAGGCCGGATCGACGGACATATAGTTAGCGACGTCATAGCCGTTATCAACTTGCGGTGAAATGTAGAATGGCGTCAGCCAGATAGCATCGACCCCCAGTTTTTGCAGGTAGTCGAGACGCTGTGTTACACCGCGCAAATCACCGGTACCGCTACCGGTGGTGTCCTGAAAACTCTTGGGATAAATTTGATAGATAACGCCGTTTTGCCACCAGTGTGGAATATTCATTGCTGTTTCCTGGAGATACGATGGGGCGCAACTGCGCCCCGAAGAAAAGTCAGACAATCTGTAAGGTGCCCTGACGGTATTTACGCTGGTAGATGAACGAGGTCAGTACCATCGGGATAACAATTGAAATCACCATCGCCAGACCAAATACCTGCCAGTACGTTGGCTGGATGGAGAGGATGCCTGGCAAGCCGCCGACGCCAATGCCGTTTGCCATCACGCCGTTCAGGCCGCACAACAGCCCGGCAAGGCCCGAACCAATCATTGCGCACAGCATCGGGAAGCGATATTTCAGATTGATGCCGTACATCGCGGGTTCAGTTACCCCCAGATAGGCGGAGATCGCAGCAGGAACGGAGATTTCACGCTCATTGTGTTTACGGCTGGAGATAATGATGCCGACCACCGCAGAGGCCTGAGCGATGTTAGACAGCGCAATCAGCGGCCATACCGGTGTGCCGCCCATGCTCTGGATCATCTGCATGTCGATAGCCAGCGTGGTCTGATGTACACCGGTGATCACCAGCGGGGCATACAGGAAGCCGAACAATGCTGCGCCAATCGGGGCAAAGCTGCCGGTCAGCAGATGGCGGACGGCAAACGCCACACCGTCGCCGATCATGCGGCCAAATGGACCGATAAAGGCATGGGCGAGGAACACCGCCAGGATCAGCGAACATACCGGGACGATGACCAGGTACAGATAATCCGGGACGATGCGTTTCATCCGCGTTTCAATAAAGCCGAGCGCCAGGCCCGCCAGCAGCGCCGGAATAACCTGCGCCTGGTAGCCCACTTTCTCGATACTGAACAGGCCGAAGTTCCACACTTCCGGTACCTGCTGGCCGAGCAAATAGGCGTTCATCAGTTGCGGAGAAACCAGCGTGACGCCCAGCACGATGCCGAGGATCGGCGTACCGCCCATTTTCTTCACCGCAGACCAACAAATCCCCACCGGCAGATAGAAGAAGATCGCTTCGCCAATCAGCCACAGGAAGTCGTAGAGCGTTTTGAGCGAGGGATGCATCTGCGCCAGCGTCTGCCCGTTGCTCATCGGCACATCGCCGATGACGTTACGAAAACCTAAGATCAAACCACCGCTGATCAGCGCAGGGAGCAGTGGGAAGAAAATCTCCGCGAAGTGAGAAATCAGCTGCTCGTGCCACTTCATGTTCTGCCGTGCCGCTTTCTTTGCCTGCTCTTTGTCGGCACTGGCTTGTCCGGTGGTCGCCAACAGCGCCTTGTAGTAATCACCTACCTCAGTGCCAATCACCACCTGAAATTGCCCGGCGTTGGTGAAGCAGCCTTTGACCATCGGTAGCTGTTCGATCTCTTTCGGTCTGGCATTCGCGGGGTGATTCAACACAAAACGCAGGCGCGTAATGCAGTGACTCACCGTGGCGATATTGTCGCGCCCGCCAACCAGCTCTATCAGTCGGTCGATATCCGCTTGTTTTACTTTGCTCATGATGACGTGTGTTCCCCGTAGGTCGGATTAGACGCTTTCGCGACGTCATCCGGCAGCTGTCTCGTTGTTGGTGCCAGAGTATATCTTCGGTGAATATTTAAAAATGGGAACGTTCCCGAAACGCAGCGAAGATCACAAATTAGTGCTCAGAAAGCGATCAGGAGAGGGTGGCGGGAATGACGATTTGCCGCAGTTCGCTGCGGCCGTTGATCTGTTCGATCAGCTGTAACGCCGCTTGCCGTCCGGCTTCAGCGTAGCCGGGATCGACGGTGATGATCTCCGGATGGAGGAATTTCATCAGCGGCGTATTACCGACGCTCGCCAGTTGCAGGTTGTCGATTCGCTGTTCCTGCAGATATTTGCTGACGCCAAGGGCAAGCGTGTCCGTTGCACAGACTAACGCGGTGGTTTCCGGGGTGATGACATCGGCGGCATGCTCATAGCCCTGCTTCATGGCAAGACCAGGCAGAGCAGCGACAGGATGCAGCTTATGTTTCTTGCAGAAGGTCAGATAGGCCTCATGACGGCGCTTACCGGTGGTGACGTCGCTATGGGGGACGCCAAGGAAACTGATATGACGATGTTCGCGATCGTACAGACGCTGCATCAGGGTATGAATGGCACCTTCGTCGTCATAACAGACGGAGGCAAAGCCTTTGGCATCCCTGGCCAGCAGCACCAGCGAGTCCTGCCAGGAGGTGAGCATGGTTTCTGTTACGCCGGTAAAACCAAACAGCACCACCCCATCAATGTTACGACGTTTGAGCATTCCCAGATGTTCTTCTACCAGTTCAGGTGAGAACTGGCTTTCCATCATAATCGGATCGTAACCCTGCTCATAGAAGGCGGGCAGCATGGTCTGCACCGCGAGGTTTTCTGAAAGAGAGTCCAGACGTGTGACGATAATCGCCACAACTTTGTCGCTTTGCCCACGCATGGCACGTGCGGAGCGGGAAGGGGAGAAACCGTGCTGATTCATCACTGCTTCAACACGTTCACGGGTGCGTTCGCTAACGCCGCTTTCGTTGTTGAGCACGCGGGAAACCGTTGATTTCCCCACGCCGCTTAAGCGGGCGATGTCTTTAATAGTCAGCCGATTTTGCATCCTGTTTTCCCGTTGCGCACTTTTTCAGTTATATCAAAGAGAGTAACTTTACTCATGTGGAGTGCAATGGGCAAAGTCTGCTTTAAACCGTTCACCCTTCAGGCGATGTGTATACGTTTGGTTTAGTTTCCGTGCTGTATCATACCGCCATAATTGTCACAAACCTTATGGTTTTCTGCGTATAATCCGCAGCGCAAATCATTCACTTACCGGAGGCTATATGGATCCCGATCCCACCCCTCTCCCTAAATGGAGAACCCCCCTTCTCCGGTAAGCCTGTCTTCACTGTCTTACCGGAGCTGTAAGACAGTGACGTTCTGACGTCCCTGTTGTGATTTTAAAATTGCCACCAGGCAAGGCTTTGCCACGCCTGAAGGATTTACTGCGCCCGCTTATACTGGTGCAGAGGGACTGCCTATGTTCAAAAATATTACCCGCCAGCTGTTTGCCCGGCTTAACCGCCATTTGCCGCATCGTTTGGTGCATCGCGATCCGTTGCCTAATGCGCAGACCGTTGCCAGCACGCCGATCCCACCGTCACTCAGTGAACATTGCCTGAAGATGGCGCTGATGGATGAAGAGGCGCTGTGGAAAACGTTTGATGCGCATCCGGAAGGATTGAATGCCGCAGAAGTGGAGAGCGCCCGCGAAAAGCATGGCGAAAACCAATTGCCGACGCAAAAGCCGTCGCCGTGGTGGGTACATCTGTGGGTCTGCTACCGCAACCCGTTTAATATTCTGCTGACTATTCTGGGCGGCATTTCTTATGCCACCGAAGATCTGTTTGCTGCGGGCGTCATCGCCTTGATGGTGTGTATCTCTACGCTGCTGAATTTTGTGCAGGAGGCGCGTTCCACCAAAGCGGCGGATGCGCTGAAAGCGATGGTCAGCAATACCGCAACCGTCCTGCGTGTCATCAACGAAAAAGGAGAGAACGGCTGGGTTGAACTGCCGATCGATCAGCTGGTTCCTGGCGATATTATTAAGCTGGCAGCCGGCGATATGATCCCGGCCGATTTACGTATCGTCCAGGCGCGCGATCTGTTTGTGGCGCAGGCTTCGCTGACCGGTGAGTCTTTGCCGGTAGAGAAAGTGGCGACCAGCCGTGACCCGCAACAAAGCAACCCGCTGGAGTGCGATACCCTGTGTTTTATGGGCACCAACGTGGTGAGCGGAACGGCACAGGCCATTGTCATTGCCACCGGGGCGAACACTTGGTTTGGACAACTGGCAGGCCGCGTCAGCGAGCAGGAAAGTGAGCAGAATGCCTTCCAGAAAGGGATCAGCCGCGTCAGCATGTTGCTGATTCGCTTTATGCTGGTGATGGCGCCCATTGTGCTCATCATCAACGGCTACACCAAAGGTGACTGGTGGGAAGCGGCGCTGTTTGCGCTGTCTGTGGCGGTGGGGCTGACGCCAGAAATGCTGCCAATGATCGTCACCTCAACGCTGGCGCGCGGGGCGGTGAAGCTGTCCAAACAGAAGGTTATCGTCAAACACCTCGATGCCATCCAGAACTTTGGCGCGATGGATATTCTGTGCACCGATAAAACCGGTACCCTGACTCAGGATAAAATAGTGCTGGAGAATCATACCGATATCTCCGGTAAGCCCAGCGAACATGTCCTGCATTCCGCGTGGCTAAACAGCCATTACCAGACCGGGCTGAAGAATCTGCTGGATACGGCGGTTCTCGAGGGTGTGGATGAAGAATCTGCCCGTCAGCTCTCTACCCGCTGGCAGAAAATTGATGAAATCCCGTTTGATTTTGAGCGTCGTCGGATGTCGGTGGTGGTCGCTGAAGAAACCGATGTGCATCAACTGGTGTGCAAAGGCGCGTTGCAGGAGATCCTCAGCGTTTGCACCCAGGTGCGCCATAACGGGGAAATTGTCCCTCTGGATGAGAACATGCTGCGCCGGGTGAAACGCGTTACCGATACGCTGAACCGCCAGGGGCTGCGCGTGGTGGCGGTGGCGACGAAATACCTGCCTGCGCGTGAGGGCGATTACCAACGTATTGATGAGTCAGACCTGATCCTTGAAGGCTATATCGCCTTCCTCGATCCGCCGAAAGAAACGACCGCCCCGGCGCTGAAAGCCCTGAAAGCCAGCGGTATTACGGTGAAAATTCTCACCGGTGACAGCGAGCTGGTGGCGGCGAAAGTGTGTCATGAAGTGGGTCTGGATGCTGGTGATGTGGTGATCGGCAGCAGCATTGAAGGGTTAAGCGACGACGAGCTGGCAAAACTGGCTCAGCGTACCACGCTATTTGCCCGCCTGACGCCAATGCACAAAGAGCGCATTGTCACACTGCTCAAGCGTGAAGGTCACGTAGTGGGCTTTATGGGCGATGGTATCAACGATGCCCCGGCGTTGCGCGCGGCGGACATTGGTATTTCCGTTGATGGTGCGGTTGATATTGCGCGTGAAGCGGCAGACATCATCCTGCTGGAAAAGAGCCTGATGGTGCTGGAAGAAGGGGTGATCGAAGGGCGTCGTACCTTCTCAAACATGTTGAAGTACATCAAAATGACGGCCAGTTCCAACTTTGGCAACGTGTTTAGCGTGCTGGTGGCGAGCGCATTTCTGCCGTTCCTGCCGATGTTACCGCTGCACTTACTGATTCAGAACCTGCTGTACGATGTATCCCAGGTGGCGATCCCGTTTGATAACGTTGATGAAGAGCAGATTAAAAAGCCGCAGCGCTGGAACCCTGCCGAGTTGGGACGCTTTATGATTTTCTTTGGACCGATCAGCTCTATCTTCGACATTCTGACATTTTGCCTGATGTGGTTCGTTTTCCATGCCAATACGCCAGAACATCAGACGTTGTTCCAGTCAGGCTGGTTCGTGGTCGGTCTGCTGTCGCAAACGCTGATTGTGCATATGATCCGTACCCGTCGCGTGCCGTTTATCCAGAGCCGCGCCGCATGGCCGTTGATGCTGATGACGCTGGTGGTAATGGTGGTGGGCATTGCGTTACCGTTCTCACCGCTGGCCAGCTACCTGCAATTGCAGGCACTGCCGCTGAGCTACTTCCCGTGGCTGATTGCGATTCTGGCAGGCTACATGACATTAACCCAGTTAGTGAAAGGTTTTTATAGCCGTCGTTACGGCTGGCAATAACCGCTACACGTCTCAACAGGATGGTGTTAACACCATCCTGCATTTCTCTTCTTCATTCGAAGATATTCCTCCGTAATATTGCTGTTTTATTTTTATTGAAATACTAACGCGGCTAATTAGTATAAAACCGCGTCCTTTGCGTTGCTTTTTTATCAGGAAAACGATCTGCGTTGCAAAAATGAAACAGCGTGCTAAAAATTATAGAGCTTAGTTTTTTTTTGTGAAGGTAGTCATCGAAATAAATTGTTACACCAGTTAGTCTGCACCGGTAACGTCGTTAAGAAAGTTTCTCGCTGCCCATTTTTAATTCCGGCAGTCATTTGCTCTGCAAGCTATTCCTGTTAATGGATATTATGAACTTCTGGAGAAGGACAAATGAAACTGACAAAAAACCTGATAAGTCTGTGTATTGGCGCATCGGTATTACTGGCCAGCCATTCAACGTTGGCACAAACCTTCCGCGCCGCAGACGTGCATCCGGCTGATTACCCGAACGTGGTGGCAGTGAAACACATGGGGGAAAAGCTCAGCGCGGCGACCGATGGTCGTCTGGAAATTAAAACATTTCCCGGTGGTGTGTTAGGCGATGAAAAACAGATGATTGAACAGGCGCAATTAGGCGCTATCGATATTATTCGCGTCTCGATGACACCTGTCGCTGCTATCCTCCCTGAAATTAACGTCTTTACCCTGCCGTATATTTTCCGTGATGAAGACCATCTGCATAAGGTTCTCGACGGCATGATCGGCCAGGAAATTGGCGACCGTCTGACGGCAAGTAACAAATCACGGCTGGTGTTTTTGGGCTGGATGGATGCGGGGACGCGTAACCTGATCACTAAAAATCCGGTGGTGAAACCGGAAGATTTACACGGTATGAAAATCCGCGTGCAAGGAAGTCCGATAGCGCTGGATACCCTGAAAGCGATGGGCGCTAACTCCGTTGTCATGGGCGTCAGCGAAGTCTTTAGCGGCATGCAGACCGGCGTTATTGATGGCACGGAAAATAACCCGCCAACGTTTGTTGCGCATAACTATTTGCCGGTCGTGAAAAACTATACCTGGAGCAGACACTTTATTATTCCTGAGCTTTTTCTGTTCTCGAAAGCCAAATGGGATAAGTTGAAAAAAGAAGATCAGGATCTCATTATTAAACTCGCTAAAGAAGCCCAGGTAGAGCAACGCAAACTTTGGCAGGATTATAATGCGAAATCACTGGAAACCATGAAAGCCAACGGCGTTCAGTTCCACGATATTGATACGGACTATTTCTATAAAGCCACGCAGTCAGTGCGGGATAATTACGGTAAAGACCACCAGGATTTGATCAAACGTATTCAGGATGTGAAGTAATTCATCAGGTGGAGGATATCAACCCTCCGCCTGAATCATTTGATTAATTCGAGGTGATGATTATGGGTGAATGCTATTCATCGGTAATGGATTTTCTTTATCGGGTCTCAATGTGGATTGCCGGTGTGGCATTATTGGTGATGGTTGCCATTATACCGATTGGGATATTCGCACGTTATGTCCTGAACAATGCCCTGTCATGGCCAGAACCCGTTGCTATTCTCTGCATGGTGACATTCACCTTTATTGGTGCTGCGGTAAGTTATCGCGCAGGCTCACATATCGCAGTGAGTATGGTCACTGACCGTCTGGGCGAAAGCGCCCGTCGTTATTGCTTTATTGCCGCGGATATCATGCTGGCGGCGATAAGCCTGTTTATCCTTTGGTACGGAACCAATCTGTGTCTTGAGCTGTGGGATCAACCCGTTGCGGAATTCCCGCTTTTAAGCGCCGGGCAAAACTATCTTCCGCTGCCAATTGGCTCTGCTATCACGCTGCTGTTTATCGCAGAAAAGATTTTCCGTGGTCCGCAGTACCAGCGTCCCGTTGTCATGCTGGGATCGACCAGCTAATTACCGCCCCCATTTCATTAAGGAAAGCAGATGGATGCATTTATTCTCGTCTTTACGCTTGGCATTATGCTGGCGATTGGGGTACCGGTAGCGTACGCGGTAGGGATTAGCGCCATCATTGGTGCCTGGTACATTGATATCCCACTGGAAGCGGTGATGATCCAACTGACCAGCGGCGTGAACAAGTTCTCCCTGCTGGCGATCCCCTTCTTTATTCTGGCTGGCGCGATCATGGCCGAAGGCGGAATTGCGCGGCGACTGGTGAACTTTGCCTATATTTTCGTTGGCTTTATTCGCGGCGGGCTGTCGCTGGTCAACATTGTGGCGTCGACCTTTTTTGGCGCCATTTCCGGATCGTCCGTGGCCGATACCGCATCCATCGGTTCGGTGATGATCCCGGAGATGGATAAAAAAGGTTACCCTCGCGACTTTGCCGCGGCGGTGACCGCCAGCGGCTCGGTACAGGCAATCCTTACGCCGCCCAGCCATAACTCGGTCATTTATTCGCTGGCAACCGGCGGTACGGTATCTATTGCCGCGCTGTTTATCGCCGGGATCCTGCCGGGTCTGCTGTTAAGCTTCAGCCTGATGGTGATGTGCGTGGCGTTTGCGCACAAGCGCGGTTATCCAAAAGGGGAACGCGTGCCGTTTCGCCAGGCGCTGAAGATTTTCGTCGATACGCTGTGGGGATTGATGACGGTGGTGATCATCATGGGGGGGATCCTGTCGGGCATCTTTACCGCGACTGAGTCTGCGGCGATTGCCTGCCTGTGGGCCTTCTTCGTCACCATGTTTATCTATCGCGACTATAAATGGTCTGAGCTGCCGAAGCTGATGTTCCGCACGGTGAAAACCGTCACTATCGTGATGATCCTGATTGGTTTTGCTGCCGCGTTTGGCGCTGTCATGACCTACATGCAGTTGCCGATGCGCATCACCGACGCGTTCACCAGTATCTCGGATAACAAATACGTCATCCTGATGTGCATTAACATCATGCTGCTGCTGATTGGTACGCTGATGGATATGGCGCCGCTGATCCTGATTTTGACGCCGGTTCTGCTGCCGGTGACCAACGCGCTCGGTATTGATCCGGTTCATTTCGGCATGATCATGCTGGTGAACCTGGGGATCGGGTTGATTACGCCGCCGGTAGGGTCGGTGCTGTTTGTTGCCAGTGCGGTGAGTAAGCAGAAGATTGAACAAGTGGTGAAGGCGATGCTGCCGTTCTACCTCGTCCTGTTCCTGGTGCTGATGTTGGTAACGTACATTCCGGCGATTTCGCTGTTCCTGCCGAAACTGTTTGGTGTGCTGTGATAAATGCCCGGTGGCGCTCGCGCTTACCGGGCCTGCAAATTACGCTTCCGTCGGCCGGATAAGGCGAAACCGCCATCTGGCACAAGGAAACTTAGCGACGAACGGCGATCGCTTCAATCTCGATTTTCACGTCTTTCGGCAGACGAGCAACTTCCACGCAAGAACGCGCCGGGAAAGTCGCGTTGTGCTCAGTGAAGAACGCTTCGTAGGTGGCGTTGACGGTTGCGAAATCGTTCAGGTCTTTAACGAAAACGGTCGTTTTTACGATATCGCCCACTTTCAGGCCTGCTGCTTCAACGATAGCTTTTACGTTTTCCAGCGACTGACGCGCCTGAGCGGACACGTCTTCCGCTACGGCACCGGTTTTCGGATCGACCGGAATCTGACCGGAAGTGATTACCATGCTACCCAGGTCAACGCCCTGAACGTATGGGCCGATTGCTGCTGGTGCATTTTCCGTCGCGATAGTCTTGCTCATGATTTCTCCTGAATTACAGCGGTAATAGAATGTTCCCGGCCATTATAGGGAGCCGGGATCTCATAACCAACCCCAATTAGTTGGCCAGCACCACATAATGCGAAAACTCTTTTTCACAGTATTTGCATTTGAGTGCGATGTCATCAGCGCGCTTTTTCACTGCAAAACTGGACGATACTGGTTCAGCATGGCTGATGCAGTTGCTGTTCGGGCAAACCAGCACGTTGTCGATACGCTCCGGCAGGCTCGGGCGTGATTTACCCACCACGTCATAATCGTCAATGCGGTTCACCGTTGCCTGCGGGGCATACAGGGAGAGCTGGTTTACCTGCTCGTCGGTCAGGAAGGTGTTTTCAATTTTAATCAGGTCCTTACGGCCCATTTCGCCTGACGGCAGGTTCAGGCCAATGGTGATGCGTTGGTCGGTTTCCGTCAGTTTGAACAGCGTCAGCAGTTTAAAACCAACCTGTGCGGGAATATGGTCAATCACGGTGCCACGTTTGATGGCTTCAACCTGCAGTTTGTTATCGTGTGTCATCTCTTTTTCTCCCTTACAGTGCCAGTTCGCTATTCAGTACCAGTGCCAGTAACGCCTGGCGGGCGAAGATGCCGTTGCCAGCCTGCTGGAAATACCAGGCGTGCGGCGTCTTATCGACGTCGGTGGTGATCTCATCAATACGCGGCAGCGGATGCAGCACCTTCATGTTCGCTCTGGCGCCGTTCAGGTCGCTGGCGCGCAGGACGAACTGTGCTTTCACGTTGGCGTATTCGGACGGGTCCAGACGCTCTTTTTGTACGCGGGTCATGTAGAGAATATCAACCTCTGCCATCACCTCTTCGATAGTGCCGTGCAGGCTCCAGGCGATACCTTTTTCGTTCAGCATATCCAGAATGTATTGCGGCATGGCCAGCGCGTCCGGGGCGATGAAGTAGAAGCGGTTACCTTCGAACTTCGCCAGCGCCTGGGTCAGGGAGTGGACGGTACGGCCATATTTCAGATCACCCACCATGGCGATGTGCAGATTGTCCAGGCGGCCCTGGGTTTCCTGAATGGTAAACAGATCCAGCAGCGTTTGAGTTGGATGCTGATTGGAGCCGTCGCCGGCGTTCAGCACCGGCACGTTACCGGAGAACTCCGTTGCCAGACGCGCGGCGCCTTCCTGCGGATGGCGCATGACAATGGCGTCGACATAGGTGCTGATGACGGAAATGGTATCGGCCAGGGTTTCGCCTTTTTTGCCCAGCGACGTGTTGCTGCTGTCAGAAAACCCCACCACGCTGGCGCCCAGGCGGTGCATCGAGGTTTCAAAGGATAAACGGGTGCGGGTTGACGCCTCAAAGAAGCAGCTGGCAATCACCTTATGCTTTAACAGCTCCGGCTGCGGGTTAGCTTTTAATTTCGCCGCCGTCGCGAGGACCAGATTGAGGTCGTCGCGGCTGAGGTCGTTTATGGAAATGATGTGTTTTTGATAGAGCGGGTTAGCCATGTTTATCTCCTGACGCCTGGGCAAAAAAAAAGCCCCTCAATTGAGGGGCTCGGAATGGATGATCAACGGAAAGAAAAACGGCAGGCCAGCGTCCTTTTTCAGACGCGGTAAGACAAAATGTCGTACACACTGAACCATACATCCTCCCGGCAAATTGTCCGCGATTATACTCAGCTCCGTTATGGGATCAAGCGGAAAATGCACAATTTATTCACCGCAAACGGTTCTTATGAATTTTAATTCATTTTAAATAGATAGTTAATCTGCTTGTGCACCAGCCCCGTTCGCTGCACGACGCGCGGCGCAACCCAGACAATACTGCTGCCAGCGATGACACCCAGAATCTCGGGTAACGCGTGGTAATCGAGGATTCTGGCAACGGCACGGCCATAACCTGCTGCCGTGTGAATGAGGATAAACTCGCTATTGTGTTCCACGCTGACCACCATTTCAGCAATTGATCGGGCAGCATCAGGAGCGGGTCGTGATTGCGGATTTACAGAATAAATTTTTTGCCCTTTTGTATTTCTTATTTTTATCGCCCCGAGCAGTTTCAGCAGACGGGATACCGTGGACTGGCTAATTCCGGTAAAACCATGGTGTTGTAGATCGCGGCGAAGCGCTTCCTGGGAAAGGTAGCTTTTTTCAGTAATCAGGCGCTGACAAATCGCCAGTTGTTTCTGCTCTTTGGTCGAGTAATCATCGAGTTCCTTCATAAATACACCCTAAATTTATCATTTGTATCAATGTGATGGCGAAATTCACCACATTTGCAGTATCAATAACGGCTCAAATGGGCGGTTGTGCAGAAAAACGAGAGCGCGCTCAAAAAAAGCCGTCGGGATCCGACGGCTAAAAGGGCTACAGCATCGCGCCGATACTCAGGACGGCCATGTTCAGTAACGTCAAAATGAGCAGGAGCGGTGCGACCCATTTCAGGTATCGCACGTAAGGAACGCGGGCGATGGCCAACCCGCCCATCACAACTGCTGAGGTGGGCGTAATCAGATTCACAATGCCGGAAGCGGATTGATACGCGGTGACGACCAGATCCCTGGGGACATGCGCGAAGTCGGCCAGCGGGGCCATAATGGGCATGGTGAGGACCGCCAGGCCCGAAGAGGAAGGGACCAGGAAAGAGAGCAAAACTTCCAGCCAGTAGGTCACATTGATGAAAATAGTGGTGGAAAGTCCGGAGACGACATTTTCCGCGCTGTGCAGAATAGTATGGGTGATCATGCCGTTATCCATCACCACCACGATGCCGCGTGCAATACCGATAATTAGCGCGACGCCAAGCAGGTCACGTGCCCCGTCAATGAATGTGCCAGTAAATTCCTCCTCACTCATGCGGGCGATAACGCCGACGATAATCGCAGATGCCAGAAAAACCCCAGAAATTTCTGCCATCCACCAACCGAGCACCGCCACCCCATAGATCATCACCGCAAAGGCAGCGGCGAAAATCAGCAGGATCCATTTACGCGTTGCTGTGAATTCAAGATTGGCATTGGCGCGACTACCGAGAAAATGGACGCGGTTTTCCTCCATTTTATCTGCCACGATGGAAAGTTCAGGATGGCTGCGAACTTTCCGTGCATAGCGCATGACCCACACCACGCAGATAACATAGCCGACGACCAGCAGCAGAATGCGCATCAGCATGCCCTGGGTGAAGGGGATCCCGGCGGCGTTAGCCGCGATAACCGTTGCGAAAGGGTTGATTGTCGAGCCGAGTGTGCCAATGCCCGCGCCGAGCAGAACGGTAGCGGCGGCAACCAACGGATCAAAGCGTGCGGCCATCATTACCGGAACCAGCAATGTGTAGAAAGGGAGTGACTCCTCTGCCATCCCGTAAATCGTACCTCCAGCGGCGAACAGTCCCATCAGAATGGGGATCATCCACTCCTCTTTACCGTTCAGCCTGACCGTCACGCGCTCGATACCTGCATCGATGGCGCCTGTTTTGTTTACCACGCCGAGAAACCCACCAATAATCAGGACAAACAACGCCACATCAATGGCGCCTGCGGTATAGGTTTCGTGGTTGTAAAGACCGTCAATTGGCGCCAGCAGTACAGCGGTAAAACCTTGCGGATGTGCCTCTGTCGGGGCATAAGTACCGGCAACCGGCACTTCTTTGCCCAGAGTGGCATTCATCGCCATCTGGTATTTCCCTGCCGGGACTATCCAGGTCATAACCGCGACGAGTGCAATGAGAATAAACAGGATGGTATATGCGCTGGGAAATTTGAATTTGCCCATGATGTTCTCCGGATAGCTTGAGCATATGCCGTCTGGCGACATATGCCCGCTGGGGTTAGTCGCCGAGGGTCGCTACCATTACCGCTTTAATGGTATGCATCCGGTTCTCAGCTTCGTCGAAGACGATGGAATGTGCTGACTCAAAAACCTCTTCCGTGACTTCAAGCCCTTTCAGGCCGTAGGCCACTTCAATTTCACGTCCAACTTTTGTGTGCTCGTTATGGAAGGCGGGCAGACAGTGCATAAATTTCACATTGGGGTTACCGGTTGCGTTGATGACCCGCTGGTTAATCTGATAGGGGGTCATCAGACTTACGCGTTCTGCCCAGGCTTCTTTGGGTTCGCCCATCGAGACCCAGACATCGGTGTAGAGGAAATCGACGTCGTAAACGCCTTCCTCGACATCCTCTGTGAGCGTAATACGTGCGCCAGTCACGCTGGCGATTTCACGGCATTCGGCAACCAGCGCCTCGTCCGGCCAGAAGGATTTAGGTGCGACCAGACGGATATCCATCCCCATTTTCGCTGCGCCTACCATCAGCGAGTTGCCCATGTTATTGCGGGCGTCGCCGAGATAAGCGAAGCTCAGCTCCGGCAAGGTTTTACCCGGCGCGTGTTCCAGCATGGTCATCAGATCCGCGAGGATCTGCGTAGGGTGAAATTCGTTGGTCAGCCCGTTCCATACCGGAACCCCGGCGAACTGCCCCAGCTCTTCCACAATCTCCTGACCGTATCCGCGGTACTCAATGCCGTCGTACATGCGGCCTAGCACGCGGGCGGTATCTTTCATTGATTCTTTGTGACCGATCTGCGATCCGCTTGGACCGAGGTAGGTTACCTGTGCGCCCTGATCGAAAGCGCCAACTTCAAAGGCGCAGCGGGTACGGGTTGAGGTTTTTTCGAAGATCAGCGCGATATTTTTACCCACCAGCGTCTGTCTTTCGCGCCCGGCTTTTTTGGCCGTTTTTAACTCGATAGCCAGATCGATCAGGTACTGGATTTCCGTTGGGGCGTAGTCAAGCAGTTTGAGAAAATTGCGATTTTTCAGGTTAACAGTCATGAAAATGTCCTTGTGTAGGCCGGATAAAGCGCCGTCGCTATCCGGCAAAAAAGCCCTACGCGTTTGCGTCGGTGGTTTCGAGCCGAATGAGCGTGCCTTTGTCGCCGGCGAGGATGGCCGGGCCGTCAGCCAATGAGCCGATGCCTGCTATTGCGTGACAGCGAGAGACAAATTCTGCGCAGGCGGTGACTTTGGGGCCCATTGAACCGGCGTCGAATTGCATTTCGCCGAGCAGTTCCGGCGTGACCTGGGCCAGCGGGCGCTGGGTAGGTTTGCCCCAGTCGAGGTACACGGCGTCGGCGTCGGTCAGGATCAGCAGCGCATCGGCGTGGATTTGGCTGGCGAGCAGGGCGGCGGAGAGATCTTTGTCGATCACCGCTTCAATACCGTGGTAGCCATCGGCTTTTTCCACCACCGGTACACCGCCGCCGCCGTTGCAGATAACCAAATGATCGCGGGCGATCAATGTGCGAATAGCGTCACTTTCAACGATACGTTTGGGTTGTGGAGAGGGCACAACGCGGCGGAACGCTTTGCCATCAGCTTTGAAAACCCAGCCTTTTTCCGCCTGCAAGGCGCTGGCCTGGGAGGCGTCGTAAATCGGCCCGATATATTTGGTAGGATTGCTGAAAGCCGGATCGTGAGCATCGACTTCAACCTGAGTCAGCAGCACACTAATTTCACGCTGTGGAAGCTGGTTTTTCAGCGCCTGTTGCAGCATATAGCCAATCATTCCCTGACTTTCCGCGCCGAGAATGTCGAGCGGATAGGGGGTGACGCTGGCATACGCGCTGTTTTGCAACGCCAAAAGCCCAACCTGGGGACCATTGCCGTGTACCAGGATCACGCGCCACTGCTGCGTGAGCTGAGCGATAGTCTTTGCCGCTAATTCAATATTCGTGCGTTGGATGTCAGCTTCCAGCGGCTCGCCGCGTTTAAGCAATGCATTGCCGCCCAGAGCTACAACCAGGGTAGGTTTGTTTTCCATGACTTTTCCTTAAATACCGTCGCGTTCCAGTGGGCAGCTCATACAGCGTGCGCCGCCGCGTCCGCGTCCAAGTTCGTCGCCAGGAATGGGTAAAACGGTGATGCCTGCTTTGTCGTATTTCTCGTTGGTCCAGATGTTGCGCTCGTAGCCCACGACTACGCCGGGGCGTAGCGTCAGGACGTTGTTGGCGTCATTCCACTGTTCGCGTTCAGCTTCGAAGGCATCGCCGCCGGTGGTGATCAGACGAATGTGGTCGAGGCCAAGCGCTTTCTCGAGAGCATGGAGCAGCGTAGTTTCCGGCGTCCTTTTCAGGCCGCCGCGCCCGTCAGGTGTCAGGGTCCAGCACTGCACATCAGGACGCACGACTTCCGGGTAGACGGAGAAGGTATCGATATCGATGTGGGTCATTACGGTATCGAGATGCATGCAGGAGCGATGTTTAGGCAGTTCGACCGCGATGACGCGTTCTGCCTGGCGATGGTTGAATAGCGACTGGGCAAGGAACTCGATTCCCTGCGGCGTTGTACGTTCCGACATACCGATGAGAACCGCGCCGCGACCAATGACCAGCACATCTCCACCTTCTAATGTGGCGTGGTCGTAATTAATATTTTCATCGCCGAAATATTTAATAAATTCACCATCGGCAAATTGGGGGTGCCAACGGTAGATCGCCCGCAGGTTATTGGTTTCTCGTTGCCGCGCAGTTTTTGCCATCGGATTAATGGATACACCGTTATATATCCAGCATGAAGTGTCTCGGGTAAATAAGTGGTTGGGTAATGGCTTCATAATGAAGTCATTAATATCGTGAGTATCGACTACCATATTTTTGATTGAGGCAGGAATTTCTCCGTAGGTCAGCCCGCCGCTCAAATGCCGGGCAAGTTCCCGATGCTGCATATCTGCAAGCCAGGCGCGAATATCCGTGGCGAAAGCGGGGCCAAGGCGATAATCAGAGATTTGTGTGTCCAGCAGCCAGCTTTTGGCATCGGGGATATCCAGGGTTTGTGTCAATAAATCAGTGAGTAACAGAACCTCAATTCCCTGTTCGCGCAACGTGTTGGCGAATATGTCATGCTCTTCTCCTGCACGCTCTACCGAAAGAACATCATCAAAAAGCAGTTCCTGACAATTTGATGGCGTCAGCCTTTTTAAACTGAGGTTAGGGCGGTGTAGCATCACGCTACGTAATTGACCGATTTCAGACCCGACATAATGCTTTTCCATCATTATTCCTTCAATACTATTTTAAAAAATAAAGAGGAGATGCCTGCAAATAATATTTGTTGCAGTCATGGTTTTTCAGCTGATTTCATAATCTATATTTAGATTTTATTTGATGAGGAAATGTGATTTATTTCACAGTCGGGTTGGTATTTGGCTTTTGTTGCTTAATTTATGATATGGCTCTGAGAATTAAAAAAATAAAAATACGAATAATTGAATCACTACGCGGGAATATGTCTTGTTATTTATTGGTGTTAATTTTATGTACATATTTAAAAGTGCTTCGATATAAATAATCTATTGATTTATTTATGCTTTTTTCTGTGTGATGAATTATTATGCGAATCTATGATTTTATTATTTGTGCGGTAAAGTTTATTGCAAAATAAATATGACGATAAAGACGGATAATGAACGAGGCGTGAACTGTGATCGAACGCTGGTTTTTATAATAAAGTATTTAATAACAATGGTTTACTGGTGATAGTGAAAAAGGGGTGCCGAAAGTTATGCAGAGTTTATGCATAACCTGTTGCTGAGAGTTAGCAATTATTTAACATCATCAGCGATAAACATGCGTTGACGCAAAATATCAGCAAATAGCAGTGGTATGGCAGGCGGTTTTTTCGTATAACAACCAAAATGAAACATTGTTTTAATTAAGGGGTTTGAGATGATTGTCGGCAATATTCACAACCTGGATGCCTGGCTGCCGGAAGAGCTGCATCAGGCGATTGAACACATCAAAGCGCACGTGACCGATGCGACGGAAAAGGGTAAGCATGACATCGACGGCGATCGCCTGTTTTATCTGATTGCAGAAGATATGACAGAGCCGTTTGCCCAGCGTCGCGCTGAGTATCACGCCCGTTATCTGGATATTCAGATCCTGCTCAAAGGTCAGGAAGGCATGACCTTCAGCACCCAGCCTGCGGGCGCGCCGGAAACCGACTGGCTGGCGGACAAAGATATCGCCTTCGTGGCGGAAGGGGTACAGGAGAAAACGGTGGTGCTGAACGAAGGTGACTTCGTGGTGTTCTATCCGGGCGAAGTGCATAAACCGCTGTGCGCGGTGGGGGCGCCGGCACTGGTGCGCAAAGCCGTAGTGAAAATGCGGGTGGCATAAGCGTCCTTGCCGGGTGCGGCTTCGTCTTACCCGGCCTACGGGAGCACGGTTGTAGGCCGGATACGATGCTTAGCATCGCCATCCGGCATATGCCCTCATTTCGCCAGTGTCGCCACCATCACCGCTTTGATGGTGTGCATCCGGTTCTCCGCTTGAGAGAATACGATGCTGGCGGGGGATTCAAAGACCTCATCGGTCACTTCCATACCGCCGTGCAGACCGTATTCCTGCGCCATTTGTTTGCCAAGCGTGGTTTGATCGTCATGAAACGCGGGCAGGCAGTGCAGGAACTTCGCCTGCGGATTGCCGGTCAACGCCATCATCGCGCTATTGACCTGATAGTTACGCAGCAGCGCAATGCGCTCGGCCCACTTCTCTTTTGCTTCGCCCATTGACACCCAGACGTCGGTATAGATGAAATCTGCACCTTTTACACCTGTGGCAACGTCTTCGGTCAACGTAATATTGCCGCCATTTTTCTGCGCCAGCGCTTTGCATTCCGCGACCAGGCTTTCCTCTGGCCAGCAGGCTTGTGGGGCAACCAGGCGCAGATCCAGCCCGGTTAACGCGGCGGCTTCCAGCATAGAGTTACCCATATTGTTACGGGCATCGCCGGTGTAGACCAGCGTCATCTCATTAAATGCTTTACCCGGCAGATGTTCCTGCATAGTTAACAGATCCGCCAGCAACTGGGTGGGGTGAAATTCGTTGGTTAACCCGTTCCATACCGGCACCCCGGCAAATTCTGCCAGCGTTTCCACAACGTCCTGACCATGACCCCGATACTGAATACCGTCGTACATGCGGCCAAGCACGCGGGCGGTATCTTTGATCGACTCTTTATGACCTATCTGGCTACCGCTTGGGCCGAGATACGTCACGCGAGCGCCCTGATCGTATGCGGCAACTTCGAAAGAGCAACGGGTACGGGTTGAGTCTTTTTCGAAGATGAGCGCAATATTTTTGCCGGTGAGCTGAGCGACCTCTGTACCGTTTTTCTTATCTGCCTTCAGCTGCGCGGCGAGCTGGAGCAGTGACGTGAGTTCAGCAGAGGTGAAATCGAGCAATTTCAAAAAGTGCTTCTGATAAAACGCAGACATGGTTCCCTCGCATGGCTTAAGCCATTTATTGAATTAAAATTCAATTTATATGGATGTTTATTCATTTGCAACCTTGTTTAACAAATCTTTCCTGGAAAGGTGGAGGCAATGTCAGCGGTATGTGACAATAAGAGTATCGGCAGGACATTATGAGGAACGAGCCATGGCCAACCCGGAACTACTGGAAGAACAGCGTGAAGAAACGCGCTTGATTATTGAAGAGTTACTCGAAGATGGCAGCGATCCAGACGCGCTGTACACCATCGAGCATCACCTTTCCGCGGACGACTTTGAAACCCTGGAAAAAGCGGCTGTAGAAGCCTTCAAGCTGGGTTATGAAGTGACCGAGCCGGAAGAGCTGGAAGTGGAAGAAGGCGACACGGTTATTTGCTGTGACATCCTGAGCGAATGTGCTCTGAATGCCGAGTTGATTGACGCTCAGGTTGAGCAACTGATGAACCTGGCTGAAAAATATGATGTGGAATACGACGGTTGGGGCACCTATTTCGAAGACCCGAACGGCGAAGAAGGTGAAGACGGCGACGATGAAGACTTCGTCGACGAAGATGATGACGGCGTGCGTCACTAAGTCATCTGCTGACCTACGGCAGTGTTTGCTGCCGTAGGGCAAGGACAACGTATGGATTACCCGCAAATACTCTCCCCAATCCTCAATTTTCTGCACTGCAAAACACCCCAGGCATGGCTTGATAAAGCGCAGGACCCGGCGAATCTTCCCCTGTTACTGACCGATCACCTCGTCTGCGAGCTGAAAGCGGCGCAAACAGCGATGCTGTTGGTGCGTAAATATGTTGCTGACAAAGCCGGTTCACAGGCGTTGCTGGACTGGCTGAAACCCTACGAGGCCTTCGCGTTCAGAGAGGGAGAGGAACCTGACTTTATTGCACTGAATAAACAGATCAGCAAAAGCGTGATGCCGCAGACCGACGATCCGTGGGGGCGCAAGCTTATCGACAGCATGGTGTTGCTGATCAAAGAAGAGCTGCATCACTTCTGGCAGGTGCGCGAGGCGATGATGAGCCGCAACATCCCCTACATCAAAATTACCGCCAGCCGTTACGCCAAAGGCATGCTCAAAGAGGTACGCACCCACGAGCCATTAACGCTGATTGATAAGCTCATTTGCGGGGCTTACATTGAGGCGCGCTCCTGTGAACGGTTCGCGGCGCTGGCACCGTACCTGGATGAGGATTTACAGGCGTTTTATCTGTCGCTGCTGCGATCAGAAGCGCGCCATTATCAGGATTACCTGGCGCTGGCACAGCAGATTTCAACCGATGACATCAGCGCCCGGGTGCGATTCTTTGGTGAAGTGGAAGCATCGCTGATCCTGTCTCCTGATGATGAATTCCGCTTTCACAGCGGCGTTCCCGCGTAATACGCTGTCCCGGCGCGGCTCGCCATGATTGCCGCGCCATCTCTCCTCTTCCTGATACCTGCAGATAAATTCTGGTGGCTGGAAAACCATTGTCTCTACCGTAATAATCAGAACACACAACGGGGAAATATATCCCCGACATGCATATTGATTTGAATAAGGATGGTTAATGAACTGGGCACACGTACTGTTGGCGGGCTATATCGGGGCGGTGATTGCTATCGTCGTCGGCATGTTTCGCAAAAAAGGCTGGGTAGGCAAGATCTCCGGCGCGGTGATTTTTGTGGTCGCGATTATTGCATGGAATATTTTTGATGTGCACTACCTGATCCCGCGTGAAAGCCCGGAATATGGACTGACCGAAGAGCAGAAGTTTGACAAGGCGATGCGCGCCAATCCGGTGTTTCAGGTGATTAGGGAGCAGGAGCCTGCGCTAACACAAAAAATCATCACCCAGGCCGTGCAGATGAAGAACGAGGGCAAAAGCGAGCAGCAGGTTATCGACGCCATACAACCGCAAATCCTTCAGCTACAGATGGCACGTTTGCAGCAAGCACCTGATGCTAACGTCATTGAGTATATGAAGATTAACCTCGAGCAGATTGCCGCGGTGGAAAAGGTGGGTGATGACGAATGTTTCCGTTTCCTGTTTCCGGCGGTGAAAGGGGGCATTAACCCGGTACATCTTGTCCCGCGTGAGATTATGAGTCGGCGGATGGTGGGCGATATGGGAATGATGCGCGCCGCCTATGGCCCGGATAAACATACGGTGACGGCCGAAGAAAAACAGCTGGCGCTGCAGGATTTACAAGCGATCAGCCCCGGACTGGTACAGCGCTATGGAGATGACATTCAGATTATGGCCGACCCGAATAAAGGGATTGGCAAAGAGAAGATCGCCTGTGAGATTGTGCAGGATCTCTGGACTCAGGTCCTGAAGCTGCCAACAGCTCGTGCGGCTGGCGTAATTCGTCTGATGCTTTCAGCTGAGATGCAGTAAGGCCGACATGGCCCCTCGGCGTGAAGTCAGAGGGGCTTTAACATCCTTACTTCGCAATCGACGTGGCCGGTGCAGCCAAGCGCTTCGCTGATGTGCTCAAACCCTAAATGTTCATACAAACGAATAGCTTCAGTCAGAAACGCGGTCGTTTCCAGATAGCACTGCTTAAAACCCTGCTCGCGGGCGTGATCCAGCGCCATCAGCGCCAGCTTTTTCGCCAGCCCCTGACCGCGCACGCTCGACAAAAAGTACATCTTTTGCAGCTCGCAAATGTCCGGCTCGCTACAGCCTAACGGCGCGACGCCGCCGCCGCCCACCACCTGACCATTCTGCTCAACCACCCAGTAGGCCGCGCCCGGCTGGCTGTACACCTGGAACAGCTCATCCAGATTCGGATCGGCCACCGTGTAACCTTTATCGGCGGTCAGGCCGTATTCGGCGGAGACCTGGCGGATCACACAGGCAATGGCGGGGTTATCGTCGGCAGCAATGCGACGCAGCGTCGCCGAGACAGGCGTAATGACACTCATAGCGAACTCATGACATAAAAGTGAGACATATGCAGTTAATACCACTGCGAAGAGGGGAAGTGCAAGCGAGGATAATTCAACACAGGTCGGATGCGCTCCGCTTATCCAACCTGTGTTGGCGGTACCTGTAGGCCGGATAAGCGTAGCGCCATCCGGCAAACGTACAGGCACGATTTTTACAGCGCGGCGATGACCGCCTGCTGCTCAATCAGCTTCGCTTTGGCTTCGGCGTAACCGTCCAGTTTCTCACGCTCTTTGGCGATCACGGCTTCCGGTGCGCGAGCGACAAAACCTTCGTTGGAAAGCTTGCCTTCGATACGGGCAATCTCACCTTCGATTTTCGTCACTTCTTTCGCCAGACGCGCCAGTTCATCTTCTTTGTTGATGAGGCCAGCCATCGGGATCAGCAGCTCGGCGCCGTCGATGATTTTGGTCACGGAGACCGGGCCTTTGTCATCGGCTGGCAGCACGGTAATGCTTTCCAGACGTGCCAGGTTCAGCAGGAAGCTACGGTTGTCGTTCACGCGACGCATCGCGTCAGCGCTGCAACCGCGCAGCAACAGCTCCAGCGGTTTGCCCGGGGCGATGTTCATTTCCGCACGGATGTTACGTACGGCAACAATCGCCTGTTTCAGCCATTCGGTATCAGCAAGCGCGGCTTCATCAACCTGTGCAGCGTTATATTCCGGGAACGGCTGCAGCATGATGGTGTCAGCGGTGTTGCCGCAAATCACTTTCACGCGCTGCCAGATGGTTTCGGTGATGAACGGAATAATCGGGTGCGCCAGACGCAGCAGACCTTCCAGCACGGTAACCAGCGTATTACGGGTGCCGCGCAGTTCAGACTCGGAACCACCGGTCATTACCGGCTTAGTCAGCTCCAGATACCAGTCACAGAACTGGTTCCAGGTGAACTCGTACAGGATGCCCGCGGCGATGTCGAAGCGGAAGTTATCCAGCGCTTCGCGGTACGCTTTGACGGTCTGGTTGAATTCAGCCAGGATCCAGCGGTCCGCCAGAGACAGGGTCATTTCGCCGCCGTTGAAGCCGCAATCCTGCTCTTCGGTGTTCATCAGCACGAAGCGGCTGGCGTTCCACAGCTTGTTACAGAAGTTACGGTAACCTTCCAGACGCTTCATATCCCAGTTGATGTCGCGACCGGTAGAGGCCAGCGCCGCCAGGGTGAAACGCAGGGCGTCGGTACCGTGCGGCTCGATGCCGTCCGGGAACTGTTTCTCGGTACGCTTGGCAATTTTCTCAGCCAGCTGCGGCTGCATCATGTTGCCGGTACGTTTTTCCAGCAGATCTGCCAGGGAGATACCGTCGACCATATCCAGCGGGTCGATAACGTTACCTTTGGACTTGGACATCTTCTGGCCTTCGTCGTCACGAATCAGACCGGTCATGTAGACGGTCTTAAACGGCACCTGCGGCTTGCCGTTTTCATCTTTGATGAAGTGCATGGTCATCATGATCATGCGGGCAATCCAGAAGAAGATGATGTCAAAGCCGGAAACCATCACGCTGGTTGGGTGGAACTGACGCAGCGCGTCGGTATTTTCCGGCCAGCCGAGGGTAGAGAAGGTCCACAGCGCGGAGGAGAACCAGGTATCCAGAACGTCTTCGTCCTGACGCAGCGCAACGTCGGCGCCGAGGTTGTTTTCCTGACGCACTTCGTCTTCGGTGCGGCCAACGTAGACGTTGCCGTCGTTGTCATACCATGCCGGGATACGGTGACCCCACCACAGCTGACGGGAGATACACCAGTCCTGAATGTCGCGCATCCAGGAGAAGTACATGTTTTCGTACTGCTTCGGTACGAACTGGATGTCGCCGTTCTCAACCGCTTCAACCGCCGGTTTCGCCAGCACGTCGGCACGGACGTACCACTGGTCGGTCAGCATCGGTTCGATAACCACGCCGCCACGGTCGCCGTAAGGAACGGTCAGGTCGTGCGGTTTAATTTCTTCCAGCAGGCCCAGCGCATCAACGGCCGCAACCACGGCTTTACGCGCGGCAAAGCGTTCCAGCTTCTGGAACTCAGCCGGAATTTCATTGGAATAAACGTCGGATTCTTCACCTTTGGTGTCGTACACTTCCGCGGTTTCGCGAATATCACCATCAAAGGTCAAAATGTTGATCATCGGCAGGCCGTGACGTTTCCCGACTTCATAGTCGTTAAAGTCGTGTGCCGGAGTGATCTTCACGCAGCCGGTGCCTTTTTCCATATCGGCGTGTTCATCACCGACGATCGGAATGCGGCGGTTAACCAGCGGCAGAATGACGAATTTGCCAATCAGATCTTTATAGCGCGGATCTTCCGGGTTCACAGCCACGCCGGTATCACCCAGTACGGTTTCTGGACGAGTAGTGGCAACGACCAGGTAATCTTTACCGTCTGCGGTTTTCGCGCCGTCGGCCAGCGGATAACGGATGTGCCACATGGAGCCTTTAGACTCGCGGTTTTCCACTTCCAGGTCAGAGATAGCGGTGCGCAGTTTCGGGTCCCAGTTCACCAGGCGCTTGCCACGGTAAATCAGGTCTTCTTTGTACAGGCGAACGAAGACTTCTTTCACGGCATTGGAAAGACCTTCATCCATAGTGAAGCGCTCGCGCTCCCAGTCAACAGAGTTGCCCAGGCGGCGCATCTGACGGGTAATGGTGCCGCCGGATTCCGCTTTCCACTGCCAAATTTTATCGATAAACGCTTCGCGACCGTAGTCGTGGCGAGTTTTACCTTCTTCAGCGGCAATCTTACGCTCAACCACCATTTGGGTGGCGATACCCGCGTGGTCGGTACCGGCCTGCCACAGGGTGTTTTTACCCTGCATGCGCTGGTAGCGAATCATGGTGTCCATGATGGTTTGCTGGAAAGCATGACCCATATGCAAACTGCCGGTGACGTTCGGCGGCGGGATCATGATGCAGAAGGACTCTTTGCTTTCATCGCCGTTAGGTTTGAAATAGCCCTGCTTTTCCCAGTGCTCGTAAAGCGGCTGTTCGATATCTTGTGGGTTGTATGTCTTTTCCATTATTTCCAGGTTGCCGTATTCAGGTTAAAACCAGCCACGCGGTAAGCTTTGTAGCGATCGCGTGCCGATTGTTTCAAAGAATCTTCGTAAGGAACGAAGTCTATCACTTCTGTGAAAGCGGTGGCAAAATCTGCAAAGCCAACGCGCAAACTGATGAGCAGGTCGCGCGGGCTGCTGTTGCGTTTCTCCGGCCAGGCTATTTCTACCGGCGCGCCGCCTCTGGGGCCTTCACCCGCCAGATTATGCGGCACAAAACTCTCTGCCGGTCTTGCCCACAATGCTTCATCCAGGCGTATGGCCTGTTTTTCATCTTCGCAGGCGATCAATACGCGCTTGCCCGCGCGCCAACGTTCTGCGGCAATTTCACACACCAGTTGCTCAACGGCGCTTAAGCCATCGACGGTGTTGTCATTGTCCAGAATATAGAACGTTGCGTTTCTCATAATATGGGGCTTCTTGTGGTGGATTTAAATGCGTAGCCATGATGCACACCGTAGGTCTGATTAGGCGCATTAGCGCCACCATCAGGCGTTTTGCCGGATGGCGCTGCGCTTATCCGGCCTACGGGGCAATCTCAAACTTACTCTTCGCCGTTAAAACCCGCGCGATTGAGCAGGAACTGCGACAGCAACGCCACCGGACGACCGGTTGCGCCTTTGGCTTTCCCTGAACGCCATGCGGTACCGGCGATGTCCAGGTGCGCCCAGTTGTACTTACGGGTAAAGCGTGACAGGAAACAACCTGCGGTAATCGCGCCACCAGGACGTCCACCGATGTTCGCCATATCCGCGAAGTTGGACTCTAACTGCTCCTGGTATTCATCACCCAGCGGTAATCGCCACGCACGGTCGCCCGCTTGTTCGGACGCGCCGATCAGCTCGTGCGCCAGCGGGTTATGGTTCGACATCAGGCCGGTAATGTGATGACCTAGGGCAATCACGCACGCGCCGGTCAGGGTGGCGACGTCAATAACGGCTTCGGGCTCAAAGCGCTCGACGTAGGTTAACACGTCGCACAGCACCAGACGGCCTTCGGCGTCGGTGTTGAGTACTTCAACGGTCTGCCCTGACATGGTGGTCAGCACGTCGCCCGGACGATACGCGCGGCCGCCCGGCATGTTTTCACAACCCGCCAGCACGCCGACGACGTTGATGGGCAACTGAAGCTCCGCCACCATGCGCATCACGCCGTACACTGCCGCAGCGCCGCACATGTCGTATTTCATCTCATCCATGCCTTCGGCTGGTTTGATGGAAATACCGCCGGAGTCAAAGGTCAGCCCTTTGCCGACCAGCACAATCGGACGCGCATCTTCAGACGGATTACCTTTGTACTCGATAACCGACATCAGCGACTCGTTCTGCGAGCCGTGGCCGACCGCCAGATAAGAGTGCATGCCCAGCTCTTTCATCTGCTGTTCGCCGATCACGCGGGTCACAACATTTTTGCTGTAGCTGTCTGCCAACTGACGCGCCTGAGAGGCCAGGTAGGCGGCGTTACAAATGTTCGGCGGCATGTTGCCGAGGTCTTTCGCCGCTTTGATACCGGCCGCAATGGCCAGACCGTGCTGAATCGCGCGCTCACCGCTGGTCAGTTCGCGGCGGGTCGGTACGTTGAACACCATCTTACGCAGCGGGCGACGCGGCTCGCTTTTATTGGTCTTCAACTGATCAAAGCTGTACAGCGTTTCCTGTGCCGTCTCAACGGCCTGGCGCACTTTCCAGTAGTTATTACGGCCTTTGACATGCAGCTCAGTCAGGAAGCAAACGGCTTCCATCGAACCGGTATCATTCAGCGTATTGATGGTTTTCTGAATGACCTGCTTGTACTGGCGCTCATCAAGTTCACGCTCTTTGCCACACCCAATGAGGAGAATTCGCTCCGACAGAACGTTAGGAACATGGTGCAGCAACAGGGTTTGACCCGGTTTGCCTTCCAGTTCGCCACGACGCAGCAGTGCGCTGATGTACCCGTCGCTGATCTTGTCGAGCTGCTCTGCAATCGGAGAGAGGCGGCGTGGTTCAAAGACACCCACGACGATGCACGCACTCCGCTGTTTCTCCGGGCTACCGCTTTTTACACTGAACTCCATGCACTACGCTCCTGAATCTTAAAGACAACGGCGGTGGCTACGGATAGAATTGCAAGCTTTCGTAACTCATACCCGCTGTTGCGGTGACTTCGTGTTAATCTTAACGTTATTACGGCATTGGCACGTCAGAACAATTTCTGAGAGGTGGATCCGTTGAGTATAATGATCTTAGCGACGATTTCGACGACTCAAGAGAATAAATGACGTTTAAGCCATGAAACAAGCTAAATTCCGGCAAAAGACGGGTTTTTACGGGCGTATTTAAAGTGATAATCATAAGATATCTGGTTCGGGAAACGCTCAAAAGCCAACTGGCGATCCTATTCATCCTGCTTTTGATCTTCTTTTGTCAAAAGTTGGTCAGGATCCTGGGTGCGGCGGTTGACGGTGATATCCCGGCAAATCTGGTGCTCTCGCTGCTGGGGCTGGGCGTGCCAGAAATGGCGCAACTTATCTTGCCCTTAAGCCTGTTCCTTGGGCTGCTAATGACGCTGGGCAAACTGTATACCGAAAGTGAAATTACGGTCATGCACGCCTGCGGGCTGAGCAAGGCTGTGCTGGTAAAAGCGGCGATGGTGCTGGCGTTGTTCACCAGTATCGTTGCGGCAGTCAACGTAATGTGGGCTGGACCATGGTCCTCCAGACATCAGGACGAAGTGCTGGCGGAAGCGAAAGCGAACCCCGGCATGGCGGCGCTTGCTCAAGGGCAATTCCAGCAGGCAACGAACGGCGGTTCGGTGCTGTTTATCGAAAGCGTTGACGGTAGCAGCTTCAAAGATGTGTTCCTCGCGCAAATCCGCCCGAAAGGCAACGCCCGTCCTTCGGTGGTGGTGGCTGATTCCGGACATCTGACTCAGTTGCGTGACGGCTCTCAGGTCGTGGTGCTGAACAAAGGGACGCGCTTTGAAGGGACCGCGCTGCTGCGTGATTTCCGCATTACCGATTTCCAGGACTACCAGGCAATTATTGGCCATCAGGCCGTGGCGCTGGACCCCAACGATACCGACCAGATGAACATGCGCACGCTGTGGAATACCGACAACGATCGGGCCCGTGCGGAGCTGCACTGGCGTATCACATTGGTATTCACCGTATTTATGATGGCGCTGATGGTTGTCCCACTGAGCGTGGTTAACCCGCGTCAGGGGCGCGTACTGTCCATGCTGCCAGCCATGCTGCTCTATTTGCTGTTCTTCCTGGTGCAGACGTCGCTGAAGTCGAACGGCGGGAAAGGTAAGCTGGACCCGGTGTTCTGGATGTGGGTGGTTAACCTGGCCTATCTGGCACTGGCGATTGTGCTTAACCTCTGGGATACGGTGCCGATGCGTCGCTTGCGTGCCCGTTTTATGCGTAAAGGAGCGGTATAATGCAGCCCTTTGGTGTACTTGACCGCTATATCGGTAAAACCATTTTTACCACCATCATGATGACGTTGTTCATGCTGGTGTCGCTCTCCGGGATCATCAAGTTTGTCGACCAGCTGAAAAAAGCCGGGCAGGGGAGCTACGATGCAATGGGCGCCGGGCTGTATACCCTGCTTAGCGCACCGAAAGATATCCAAATCTTCTTCCCGATGGCGGCACTGCTCGGCGCGTTGCTGGGGCTGGGCATGCTGGCTCAGCGCAGTGAGCTGGTGGTGATGCAGGCGTCCGGTTTTACCCGTATGCAGGTGGCGCTGTCGGTGATGAAAACCGCGATTCCGCTGGTGCTGCTGACGATGGCCATTGGTGAATGGGTGGCGCCGCAGGGTGAACAGATGGCACGTAACTACCGTGCGCAGCAGATGTACGGCGGTTCGCTGCTGTCTACCCAGCAAGGGCTGTGGGCGAAAGACGGCGACAGCTTTGTTTACATCGAGCGGGTGAAAGGCGACGCCGAATTAGGCGGGATTAGCATCTATTCCTTTAACGACAAGCGCCGTCTGCAGTCGGTACGTTATGCCGCAAGCGCGACGTTTGACCCGGAGCAGAAGGTCTGGCGTTTGTCGCAGGTGGATGAATCTAACCTGACCGATCCGAAGCAAATCACCGGCTCGCAAACGGTGAGCGGGACGTGGAAAACCAACCTTACGCCGGACAAGCTCGGTGTGGTGGCACTGGACCCGGATGCGCTGTCGATTAGCGGCCTGCATAATTACGTGAAATACCTGAAGTCGAGCGGCCAGGACGCCGGACGCTATCAGCTCAATATGTGGAGCAAAGTCTTCCAGCCGCTGTCTGTGGCGGTCATGATGCTGATGGCGCTGTCGTTTATCTTTGGCCCGCTGCGTAGCGTCCCGATGGGCGTGCGCGTGGTGACGGGGATTAGCTTTGGCTTTGTGTTCTATGTGCTGGACCAAATCTTTGGCCCGCTGACGCTGGTATACGGCATTCCGCCGATTATCGGCGCGCTGCTGCCAAGTGCCAGCTTCCTGCTGATTAGTCTGTGGCTGATGCTGCGTAGGTCGTAATCACAGTAAAGCGCAGTGCCTGATGGCGCTGCGCTTATCAGGTCTACCTGGGCCCGTAGGCCGGATAAGGCGTTTACGCCTCCATCCGGCACAGCAACACGGACACTAGCGTTTTCTCCCGCCCATCAAACTCCCCAACATCCCCCGGATTATCTGATTGGTGACCTGTCGCGCCGCGCTTTTCGCTACGCTTTGTACCACGCCATCGCGCTTGCCGCCGCGTGGTCCGGTGCTGCCAAACAGAATATCCTTCAACCCGCCGAGAATACCGCTGTCCACCTCGACTGCTTTACCGTTGGCGGGAGGCGTATTTTGCTGCCCGGTGCTGGCCTGCACGCCTTGCTGCAAACGTTCATAGGCGGATTCACGGTCGACCTCTTCCTCATATTTGCCGTACAGCGAGGAGTGATTAATTAGCCCGTTGCGTTCGTCATCCGTCACCGGTCCCATCCGTGAACACGGTGCAATCACCATCGCTCGCTCAACCACCGACGGGCTGCCTTTGGCGTCCAGAAACGAGATTAGCGCCTCGCCGGTGCCCAGCTCCTGAATGGCTTTTTCGGTATCAAATGCCGGATTGGCGCGCATAGTTTGCGCCGCGGTTTTCACCGCTTTCTGATCTTTCGGCGTGAAGGCGCGCAGGGCGTGCTGCACACGGTTGCCCAACTGGCCGAGTACGTTGTCCGGAATATCCGACGGGTTTTGCGAGACGAACCACACGCCGACCCCTTTCGAGCGGATCAGGCGGATGACCTGCTCGATCTTATCCAGCAGCACCTGCGGGGCATCATTGAACAGCAAATGCGCTTCATCGAAGAAGAACACCAGTTTTGGCTTCTCCAGATCGCCCGCTTCCGGCAATTGTTCGTACAGTTCGGAGAGCATCCACAGCAGGCTGGCGGCGTACAGTTTGGGCATCTGGTAGAGCTTCTCGGCGCTGAGGATGTTGATCATCCCTTTGCCGCTGGCATCGGTACGCATCCAGTCTTTGATGTCCAGCATCGGCTCGCCAAAGAAGTGCGCCGCGCCCTGCTGCTCCAGCGACAGCAGTCCGCGCTGGATAGCCCCGACCGAGGCGCTGCTGATGTTGCCGTACTGGTTCTGGAAGGATTTAGCGTTATCGCCAATGTACTGGGTAATGGCCCGCAGGTCTTTGAAATCGAGCAGCAACAGACCCTGGTCATCGGCAATGCGGAAGATAATATCCAGCACGCCGGACTGTACATCGTTGAGATTCAGCAAGCGGGCCAGCAGCAGCGGGCCGAGGTCAGATACCGTGGCCCGCACGGGGTGACCTTTTTCGCCGAAGATATCCCACACCGTGACCGGATTAGCATGCGGTTGCCAGTCGGTAATGCCGATATTTTTCAGGCGGGCGAGCAGCTTTTCAGAGGCTTGTCCTTCCTCGGCTACGCCGGTTAAGTCACCTTTCACATCGGCCATAAAGACCGGCACGCCAATCTCGGACAACGATTCGGCCAGCTTCTGTAGCGTGACGGTTTTACCGGTCCCGGTTGCGCCGGTAATCAGCCCGTGACGGTTGGCCATACCTGGCAGTAAAAACAGTTCGGTGTCCGGCGTGCGGGCAATTAGCAGGGGTGCGCTCATTGAGATTTCCTCCATTTATCCTGCCTGGAGTATAGGCAATGTCCATCAAAGAGAGTATGCGATGGCGAGAGAAAATGACTTAAAGCGTATTGCCGTGGTAAATCTGATACCCCAAATCCACGGTGTTGTGGTTATGGTCGTTGTTCTTGATTTTGCTCAGCAACATCTGTGCCGCCATACGGCCAATGTCGAAACGCGGAGTGATCACGCTGGCGAGGCTGGGGATCATCTGTCGGCCCATTTCCAGCCCGTGAAAACCCGCAATCGAGATCTGCTCCGGAACGGCCAGTTCGCGCTCGCGACACAGCAGCAGCGCGCCCATCGCGATGTCGTCGTTGGTGCAAAATACACCGTCTACATCCGGATGTGCGGTGAGTGCGTCGCGCATCATCTGGGTACCGAGATGGATGGACGAAATAGAGCGCGGATTGACGCGCAGCGGTTCCAGACCCCGGCGGGTCATGGCGTCACAGTAGCCACGATAGCGTTGTTCATCGCGGATATCGTCTTTCGAACCGAGGTAGAGGATTTTGCGGCGCTGGCGTTTATCCAGCATGGTGCTGACCATATCAAATGCCGCCTGACGGTTATCGAACCCGACTTCCATGTCCAGACGATCGCCCTGGATATCCATCAGCTCGACCACCGGTATGTTGGCAGAGCGCAGAAATTTTACCGTGCGCAGGGTGTGGTATTTCTCGGAAAGAATAATGCCGTCGATATTGTATGACAGCAGGTTGATCACCGACTCTTCCTCGGATTCCCGGTCATAGTTATAGTTGGCGATCAGCGTCTGATAGTTATGGTCCGAGGTGACCGACTCAATACCGGCCAGAATGTCAGCGAACAGCTGGTTTTGAAACGAGGGGATCAGCACGCCGAGCGTATAGCTTTGCGCGTTCAGCAGCATCGCGGGCGCGCGGTTAGGGATGTAATTAATCTCCTCCATAATTTGCGCGATGCGTTCACCGGTTTCCTTTGCGACCTTTTTCGGCGAGCGAATGTAGCGGCTCACCGTCATTTTGGTCACACCCGCCAGCGTGGCGATGTCTTGCAAAGAAATTCTGTGGTTCCTCATTTTCTCTCCTGAGCCGGGGAGCGCGGACTGATGCTCCCCGGTAATACCGTATTAATGCAGGATGGCGTTCAGCGCCAGAACGCCCAGCAGACCCATGATGGAAATCAGCGTTTCCATCACCGTCCAGGTACGCAACGTTTCGCCTACGCTGAGATTAAAATAGCCTTTAAACAGCCAGAATCCGGGATCGTTAACGTGGGAGGCAATTACGCTGCCCGCGCCGGTAGCCAGCACCATCAGCGCCGGGTCGGCGTGGGTGACGTTAATAATCGGCAGCACCACGCCTGCGGTGGTGATCGCCGCCACGGTCGCAGAACCGAGCGCGATGCGCAGCAACGCGGCGACCGTCCAGCACATCAGCAGCGGAGAGAGCGACGTACCGGTCATCAGGTGCGAGATATATTGCCCCACGCCGCTGTCGACCAGAACCTGCTTAAACGCACCGCCCCCGGCGATGATAAACACAATCATCGCAATCGCGCCGATAGAGTCGCCAATGATATCCATAATTTGCTCGATCGTACGTCCGTTACGTCGACCAAGGGTAAAAATGGCGAGCACGATAGCGATAAACAACGCGACCGCAGGGTTGCCGATAAACTCAAAGAATACCCGCACGCTGTTGGTTTTCGGCAGCGTAATTTCACATACCGCGGCGACCGCCATCAGTATGACCGGGATTACCGCCGCAAAGATACTGTTCCAGAACGACGGCATCTCTTCTTCGGTGAACAAATGCGGGTTGAATAACCCCTCCGGCGGCGCTTTCTCAAAGCGGGTCAGCAGCTTAGAAAACAGCGGCCCGGCGACAATCACCGTCGGGATAGTAATAATAAATCCGTACAGCAGGGTGGTGCCGAGATTGGCCTCGAAAATGGTGGCAATCGCGGTAGGCCCCGGATGCGGCGGCAGAAAACAGTGGGTCACGGACAGTGCGGCGACCATCGGCACGCCAACATACAGCAGCGGCAGGCCGGAGGAGGCCACCACCGTAAATACCAGCGGCAGCAGCAGAACAAAGCCGACTTCGAAGAACATCGCCAGACCGACAACCAGACCGGTGATCACCAGCGCCCATTGCACGCGTTTTTTACCGAACGTGTCAATCAGCGTGGTGGCGATGCGCTGGGCCGCGCCGGTATCGGAAATCAGCTTACCGAGCATCGCGCCGAACCCGAGGATCATCGCCAGCCCGCCGAGCGTCCCGCCGATCCCATTTTGTATAGAGTGTAAAACGGCCTGTGCATCCATCCCTTCGGCAAAACCGACGACCGCCGCCACCAGGACCAGGGCAATAAAGCCGTTAACTTTAAAGCCAATCATCAGGACCAGGAGCAGCGCGACGCCTGCCGCAATTATTATTAATGGCATAATCGTTTCTCTTATATCCCCGTCATCCTTCAGGTTACAGGCGTGTTGGCTGCAACTCGAATGATTCAGGGGGGAGCCAAAAATGCAGCGCCTGGGCGCTGCGTGATGTTGCGTTGTGTGGTATCAGACGGCGACCAGCATGCCGCCATCGACAAACAGCAGGTGCCCGTTAACAAAATCGGATGCTTTGGAAGAGAGGAAGACCGCTGCGCCAATCAGCTCCTGCGGATCGCCCCAGCGGGCGGCTGGCGTACGTTTGCACAGCCAGGAGGTGAAGGCTTCATCCTCGACCAGCGCTTTGGTCATTTCGGTTTTGAAGTAGCCCGGCGCGATACCGTTGACCTGGATATTGTGGCGAGCCAGCTCAACGCACATCCCACGGGTGAGCATTTTCACTGCGCCTTTCGAGGCGGCGTACGGCGTGATGGTGTCGCGCCCCAGTTCGCTCTGCATGGAGCAGATGTTGATGACCTTCCCGGCCTGACGTTCCACCATGCGACGCGTGACCGCCTGCGCGACCAGGAACACCGCCGTCTGGTTAACAGCGATTACATCGTTCCAGTCCTGTTCCGGGAACTCGGTAAACGGATGGCGGCGCTGAATACCGGCGTTATTCACCAGCACATCAATTTGGCCAATGTCTTTTTCGATATGGTCAATGGCGGCATCAATATCTTGTTTCTGCGTAACATTAAAAGGTGCAGCAACGGCGCGGATCCCTTCCTGCTGCAGTTTGGCGACGGCGGCCTCCGCGCGCTCTGGCGTAATATCATTGACGATAATCTGTGCGCCATATTTGCCCAGTCCGGTCGCCAGTAAATAACCAATACCCTGGGCCGAACCGGTGATCAGAATGTTTTTGCCGTCCAGTGAAAAAAGATCGTTCATCATGTTATTCCTTATTTTGTTTCTGCAAAAACGAGCTGGACTTTCGCCGCCTGGGTTTTATCCCCGGCGAAGATCAGCGCCTGTTCAAGCTCGGTAAACGGATATTCGGCGCTGAGTAATGGCAGCGGATCGATAACGTTATTCGCCAGCCACGACACCGCGGTGTTGAACTCGGTGGTAAAGCGGAACGAGCCTTTGAGCGCGATCTCTTTGCCGATCAGCATCATCATCGGGAAGTCCGGCACCGCGCCGCCCATGCCGACCTGCACCATCACGCCTTTTGCGCGGGTGACTTCCAGACAGGTGGTGATTGAGGACGGATGACCGGAGACTTCGAAGCTAACGTCAAAGTAGCCTTTCTCTTTTTTCCACTCGTCGAGTGAGTCCTGCTGCGGATTAATCAGCGTGTCGGCACCCATCTGCTGGGCAAGCGACAGCGAGCGCGGGCTGATATCAGCACAGACAATCTCTGCCGCGCCGAGCGTTTTCACCGCGCTGACGATCAGACAGCCAATCGGCCCCACGCCGGAGATAAACACGCGTTTACCCTGCAGGTCGCCTGCTTCATGTGCGGCGTGGATCGCGACCGCCAGCGGTTCGGCAAAGGCCATCACTTTTTCATCGGCCTCTTGCGGGTACGGGATACACTGCGCGGTATCGACGGTTTTAAAGCGGGTAAAACCGCCGTCGACATGGGGGAAATACATGGCGCTGCCAAAAAAGCGCATTTCCGTGCACTGGTTTTCTTCGTGCTGCAAACAGTATTTACAGTGGCCACACGGTTTCGACGGATTAATCGCCACCGACTGACCTTCATGTAATTCTTTTGAATCGCTGTGCACCACTTTACCAATAACTTCATGGCCTAAAATCATTGGCGCTTTAACGGTAAAATTACCGACTTTTCCTTCCTGATAATAATGTAAATCGGAACCGCAAATTCCCCCGCGGGTAATTTGTACCAGTGTTCCTTTATTATTCCATTCAATGTTTTGGTCGGTAATGGCAACAGTTTTCTTACCCGCGACAACGCAGGATTGGGTTTTGACTTGCATAAATGCCTCACTGGTCAGGTAGTAACCTCGGCAGCATTTAAACGGTTTTGATTGTTATTATTTGTGACGCAGGTCACGCTGGAAAATTGTTACACTACAATGTTACGCATAACGTGATGCGCCTTATAAATCTCATCAGCGGCGCTGAAAAAGCGTGAAATTCCCAATGTGGAAAGCGTAGTATCGCGCCATGGAATATGAATCTGGAGTTTTTTCGATGGCCGGGGAAAGTTATATTTTGATGGGTGTTTCAGGTAGCGGTAAATCTTTAATTGGCAGTAAAATTGCCGCGGTATTATCGGCAAAATTCATTGATGGTGATGATCTCCATCCCGCTAAAAATATTGATAAAATGTCTGAAGGCATTCCATTAACCGATGAAGACCGATTGCCGTGGTTAGCGCGATTAAATGATGCCTCATACAGTTTATATAAAAAGAATGAGACCGGGTTTATTGTCTGCTCGTCATTAAAAAAACAGTATCGCGATATATTGCGTCAGGGTAGCCCGAATGTGCATTTCCTGTGGCTGGACGGCGACTACGAGACTATTCTGGCGCGCATGCAGCGTCGGGCAGGGCATTTTATGCCGGTGGGATTACTCAAAAGCCAGTTCGATGCGCTGGAGTGCCCGCAGGAGGATGAACGCGATATTGCCCGCATCGACGTTAACCATGACATCGAGCATGTGACGGAACAGTGCCGCCAGGCGGTGCTCGCGTTTCGTCACGGGCAATAGGCCCAGCCCCTTGCGGGACTGAGCCCGGCATCAGAAGTCGGCTTTCAGCACCACGCGGTAGCGGGCCTTGCCGTCACGCACGTGCTGGATTGCTTCATTAATTTGCGACATTGGGTACAGCTCGGTGGTAGGTGACACCTTGCTGCGCCCGGCAAACTTCATCAGCTTGCGCAGCTCGAACGGCGTACCGGTTGCCGAACCGGAGATGCTGCGATCGCCGGCAATTAAGGTGAATGCCGGCACCGGCAGTGGTTTCATCACCGCGCCGACGGTATGGAAGTTCCCGCCGTAGGCCAGCGCTTCAAAATAGGGCTGCCAGTCGAGATCGACGTTAACCGTATTAATGATGAGATCGTACTGGCCCGCCAGCGCTTTTAGCGCATCCGGATCGCGGCTGTTGACCACTTTATCCGCCCCCATCGCCAGCACTTCCTGCTTTTTCGCCGGATTGGAACTGAACGCGGTGACTTCACAACCCATCGCGTGTAACAGCTTAATGGCGATATGCCCCAGGCCGCCGATGCCGATCACCCCAACGCGGCTGGTGGCAGTAATATGGTGCATCAGCAGCGGTTTGAACACCGTGATACCGCCGCACAGCAAGGGACCGGCTGCCGCCAGATCGATACTCTCCGGCAGCGGGATCACCCACTGCCAGTCGGCCCGTAGCTTCTCGGCAAAGCCGCCGCGATTAAGAATAGTGGGAACAGAACCTTCCAGACAGTTGATCTGATTACCGCTGATACAGGCATCGCAGTGCCCGCAGCTGCGCGCCGTCCAGCCAATGCCGACGCGCTGGCCCACTTTCAGACCTTTATCCTGCGCCGCGCTGCCAAGCGCCGCCACGCGACCAATCACCTCATGCCCGGCAACCAGCGGATACTGAGAGAATCCCCATTCGTTGTCGATCATCGACAAATCGGAATGGCAGATACCGCAGTAATCGACCTGCACTTCGACATCTTCCGGTTTAAGCTCGCCCGCATCGTATTCATAGAGTTCGAGTTCGCTGCCCGCCGCTTTTGCGGCGTAGCTTTTTATCATCGACATCGTGTTTCCCTCAGTGTGGTGTTGAACTGGAAGTGTAGAGCATGAGGAAACGGGACGCTTCGCAGAAGGGGGGATTAAGGCGGTTATTGCGTGGGCTAAACCGTGATGCTGATTGCAGCTACGAAAGGTAATGCTGAAATTTTCAACACTTAGCGAGCCAGACACACGCTGGTGCTTGCATGGTGGCGCATGACAGGTATAATCCACAACGTTTTCCGCATCCCTTCCGTGCCGGAGTGGCGAAATCGGTAGACGCAGTTGATTCAAAATCAACCGTAGAAATACGTGCCGGTTCGAGTCCGGCCTTCGGCACCAAAAACGATTGTGATAATCGGAAAACCTACAACAATCAATACGTTGTACAATGAAGCTGGACGTTGACGGCAACTACAAAATGGCCGCATCTCCGGCTTTTTTTGTTTACAAAGCCTCGGGCCGGATCTTTTCACTCACTTCCTGTTTTGTCAATCTCTCTCCACGCAACTTCTGAGCATCTCGACATTGTGTTCAATATAGCTGAGCGTCACCTTAATATCGCGGTGGCCGAGTAGTTTCTGCGTGACATACAAATTTTGCTCCGGTTTCTGCATCAATTCTGTGGCAACAGTATGACGGTAGCGATGTGATGAGAAACGGCTGTGGCAGGCATCGCTGAGTTTGGCAAAGAAATAACTCACCTGATTTTCTGTCATCGGTTTACCCTGGCGCAGCGTCCGCCGACTGAAACGATTGATGTTGAACAACTGATCGTCAGTCCGCATTCCCTTTGTTTTCGCTTCTTCAAGCATCCGCTCCAGATAGGGCCGTAACCGGGAGGCGATAGGAACAACGTGTTCATCATGGTTTTTACTGCCTTCGCTTTGAATAAACAGCGTGTCATGGACCAAATCGATATCCCTGACCCGCAGGTGAATAAGCTGATTCAGCCGGATAGCGGTGTAGTTGAAGGTTTCGACCACGGTCAGCCAAAACCATGCCGGATATAAAGGCGAACGATAGCCGCGCTGCATTTTCTCCCGTTCGATAAACTGGTTCAGCACTTTTCGGGAAGCGAGGATTTGCTCGCGGGTCAGGGTTTTCTTTTTCTTACGAGATTCCCGTAGTGATGTTTTCTGGAATGGATTGATGAACTGCTCCAGTAATCCTTGTTCAATCGCGAAGTTATATAAAGCCCGCATATGGCGCATATAGTGATTCCAGCTCACGGGTTTGATACAGCGCACATTTAACAGGTAATGACGCCACTCCAGTACCATATGTGGTGTGACTTCGGCGGGCAGTACGTTGCGCCAGTGAGTAAACTGGTTTACCGCCGTGCAATAGCAACTCTGGGTATCAGGGCGCAGCAGACGGGCAAAAAAATACTCTTCCAGGATCTGTTCAAAGGTCATTTGAGTGACTTCCTTCATTGAGCAAGAGATGAGGGTTATTAAAGGGAACGTCATCTCCAAAAAGCGGCGTGGGATCGTCAAGCAGATATCCCTTCAGACGTGAACAACGGCGTGGGCCGACAACGGCGCAGTGCCAGATGTTGAGGCCGTTTTTTTGTTTTCGGTGAAGATTCAGGTTCTGGAACTTCTTCTGTACCTCCCGCCAGTATTCTTCAGGGGCATTCTGACCACAGGTGCTAAGCCAGAGTTTGAAAATACCGGGCGTCACCAGAAACACCGATCCGGCGACGGTATGGATCCGGGCGTTAGGTTCATTGACTTCCAGATGTTGAGCCTGAACATTACGCACCAGCCACTGCCAGAAGGCTTCTCCTGAAAGTGGGGTATCGTTCTGTTCGGGTTGGGGGGATGGTTGTTCCACAGTGATATCCGTTGCAATCACTGTTTCTGTCGCATTCTGGACTTCCGCTATCGGTGTGACGGTTCCACTGAAGGTTGCAGGCCGCTGTTGTGGATCTTCCCAAATCAGCGAAGGGGAAAAGCGCAGCAGCGTAAGCTCACTGCTCCAGCCGCCGCTGGCCTCAATCCGGCAATACCAGATGGCTTTATCCTCACAGGGGATGAGTAACTGGTGAGCCTGCATCTCGTCGAACAGTCGCACGTTATGTTGCGGTACGGCGTCAATTCCCTGGCGCAGCAACCAGCCACGGACAGCATCGGCAGCGTTCTTACTGACCAGCCATAGCGCTTCTTCCGTCAGCCAGCCGTCAGAACCGCCATTCGGGTTGTTGAGTCGGAACTCATGCGCCAGTAGGTCGCGCAGGGCGGCGATGATTTGCTGCGGCAGAGAGGTCTGTGGGTGGTGGATAGCCTTGACCGGATCGCCGCCGAGATTAAACGCCACCGACGCCCGGTCGGCTTTCTGCACCAGTTCACCCGCCAGCCCGGCATACTGATACTGGCCGTTCAGGCAGTGCAGCAGAGTGGATAACGCCGCGGCATCGGCGGCGAGCCAGTCGAGGTTTTCCGGTGGGAGTAGCTGGGTGAGCAGAAGAGCTGCCGCAGCCGGATGGCGCAGATAATCACGTTGCGGCAGATAGCGAAACCGATAAGGCTGGGTCAGCGGACCATGCCATGGAAACCAGCGTTGCCCGCTGGCGTCCTCCACCTCAATATCAGTGATGAGTTTGCCCAGATCGTGCAGCAGTGCAGCGTAGATGATGACCGTCGTCCAGCGTTCGGACTGAGCGGCCTGATCTTCCGGCGCTGCATCAGGCGGAAAAAGATAACTCTGCCGCAGCCGTGCGGCATAACAGGCGGCTTCGAGACTGTGATCGAGCAAACCGCCCGCGTGGGAATGGTGATGGTTTTCCGAGGCCGGAAACGACTGCGCCAGTTCTGCGAAGCGGTGGATTGGTATCAGCCAGAAGCGTTCAAACAGTGAGGCGGGAAGGGCGGTGCTCTGCCGAATAAACTGGATAAGCTGTTGGCGGGTCGTTTCAGCCAGTAGCGTTTGCGCGGATTCAGGATGCAGCCATCCCTCCGCGACGTCTGGTTCGCCAGTGGATGGTGTGGTGTTTTGCTTTTTGCGCGTCAGCCATATCCGCATAATGGCCCTTTATTCCCAATGGATTTTGAGGTGCAGGAAGGCGGCGACGCAGTGAATCCCTAGGAGCTTACATAAGTAAGTGACTGGGGTGAGCGAGGAAAGCCAACGCATCTGCAACTCGAAAGACGAAGGGAAGAACCTTTTTCGGGTAAGTCCGTTCCCCCTTCACTCTCTTCCCCTTCACCCTTTGGATTTTGCCTTTTGGTGCCGTCAGATTTGGGGCGAAATTGTTTATTGGGCCACGCAAATTTATTGGAGTGGAGAAAAACGGCAGAGCAGGATGCTCCGCCGTTGATATGAAGGTCATGCGCTCAGCGCTAACGGTTGCTGCGCCCGTTCAAGCAGGTATTCACAGGCATTACGCGCTAAACCGCTGGCGCGGAAAATCGCTTTTTTGTCCTGCCGCAACACCTTCAGCCACGATGCGATGTAACTGTCATGCTGTAGCTTCGACTGGATGCCAACGTGAGCACACAGGAAAGCCGCTCCCATTTCGGCGACCAGCTCTTCAAAACTGTACGTCGGATCGCCGAAGGTATGCTTTCCGGCAGTGATGCCGTCCCGGTTCAGCCGTGAAGCGTGTCCGGTAGCGTGCGTCAGTTCATGCAGCAGCGTGCCGTAATAATCCTCAAGCGAAGTGAACTGCTCAGGATGCGGCATGATGATACAGTCGCGTCCCGGCGAGTAATACGCCCGATTCTGGCGTCGGTGAGTGATCACTACCGAGCTTTGCCGGGCAACCTGCTCGGCAGCGGCGATAGGGTCATCGACCATCACGACAGGTTGTGAAAACGCCTCCGGCAGATCTTCGCATTGCTGAATGTTGAACAGCCGGAACTCGCGTACCACGGCGTAGGACGTCACTTTAGGGTTGCCGTCAGCATCAAAAACCGCGTTCCCGTTGCTGTCTACTACCTCGCGCTGCTGGGGCAGATAAAACACGGCCAGTGTAGATTTTTCGCCTTTGCGGATGTTACCGCCCGCATTGCGAATTTGAGTGAAGGTCAGCCAGCGATCGCTTTCATATCCCTGTCGTTCTGCGCTGTTCCAGAGCAGAGGAATATTGATGCCGTGATAAAACCGCCCGGACAGGGCATTCATCGGCACCACCGGTTCCCCTTCTCGCCACGGGCGAACCCAGGGGATCACACCTTTCTCCAGCGCGGCGATAATTTCATCGGTGACTTTTTGGTAAAGATCGTTGCTTCTGTTCATAAGCGTAACCTCATGATAAAGAAGCCGGGTACAGCGCTCCCGGTCGGGAGTCACCCGGCATGGGAGTAGAGGATGCTGAGGTAATCAGCTGGTGTGAAGGGCAGTAACCAACAAGTGATCATCTTCAAGGGTTAAGCGCAGCGGCGTCATCAGCGGTACATTGCTGCTGCCGTCGGCGGGAAAACAGTACAGACCGAAATTAATACTCTTACGGTCTGGGCCTGCGCTTTTGAATGTCAGTATGGTCGCGACAATCAGGTTTTCGAGACGGTCGTCTTCCTGAGAGGGATCGGGTGGAAAACTGACTACCTTTTCCCAGGCCTCAGATGAGATAGACAATGATAAGGATGTTGCTTCAGTGATGGATGAAGTTGGCATAGTATTTCTCCAGTGATGAAAGCAGAGAAACACCGCCCGACAGGGAGGAATTCCCTGCATGGTGGGGTAGAGGATGTATCAGGCGCTAAGCGCTGTCCGTGAGGATGATACGGAGCGGACGAAAAGGCGAGCCTCACCGGGTAGGTGGCAACCTGAAGGCTCTGGTTGCGGGGTGAACTTCGTCCAGATTAATACGGTATAAATAATAATCAAGAGCCTGGTTGTTCAGCGAGAGAGTCTGGGAGTCGTTATTCCTGAATCCACTTTGGTGTGCAAGGGTTATCCGCTACAGGGGATAAAGGTAATTTATCCTCTGGAGGGGATAAAGCATATTGGGCAATCGATGATACCTGCGAAGCTTACGGCTCAGGCTTTGAAGATCTGCTTACGATGCCAGCCGACGTATTGTTCAGTGGGCCACAGCGATATGTCATGAGGAAGATGCAACTGCTGGCCGTTCCGTTGCCAGAACAGATTATCCACTACCGGGCTACGGCTGACGCCGCCGGAGATACGGATAGTCAGGCTTTCATCCAGCCCGAATGCGCCCATATCAAAAGCATCATGGTGCAGAGAACACAGCGCCAGACCATTGTTAACCACACACGGCCCACCATAGGTTTTCCAGTGGATATGGGCTGCTTCAATACCAACCAGCGCACCATCCAGCCGTAGGTCGTAACCGCAGAAAGCACATCGCGAATGGTAAGCCCGGAGAACGATATCTCTGAAGCGCGGATCGCGGTTCTTCGAACGATCGATAAAATCCAGACCCAGTTGGTTGGCGAGGATCCGCTGAATACTCTCGGGGAAACGATCGATCAGGATCTGCTGGGCCAGTTGGTCGATTACTTCAGGGTGTGCAAGTAAGTGGTGGTAAGCTGTTTCATCAAAGCCGCCCGCTACTTGGTTATCAATTAACTCTTTCTTGGTCGGTTGGGTGTTGCCTTTACGGGGTTTACAGCCTTCCGCGTTAGTGATTTCCCAGAAGCCATCAGTTCTGAGCCGCCAGAAAGGCATATTTGGATAGTCAGTGTGCCGCTTGGGGCCAAACTCTTTCAGCAGGTGAGTGAGCGGTTCGTGGATCTCTAGGCCGTAGTTAAACAGGCGCGGGTGGCCTACTTTGTACTGCGATAACACAAACAACAGCAGCAACGGCTTGTGCGGCGCGCATACGTCACCCTGACGCCACACGGAAACGTTGGAGATGGCTGATTTCAGCGTTTCGAGAGATATCATAGGAATGAACCGGGTAACAGGCTGATGTTATTGCGATCATGCTCGCAAAAACGCTGAAATTCAATTGTTGATCGTCACGTTGGTTAGAGCAAAATTGACGTTTTATGTCTGTAATTGTGAAAGGTAACCTTTGCTTATTTACAGGAGTTGGTAATCATGTATAACCGAGCAGAAGAAACTGCTGGATGCAGCATAGCCCAGCCTCTTCTGGAGGCTATATGAGACAGTCGATGATTCGAAGTCAAATGAAGTAGGCCAACGTGTTTCTCCAGTGAGGAAAATTGAGAAACATTGCTTGGCAGAGACGAATGCCCTGCTTATAGGTGGCATTAGGTGCTGAGTATTGTCCGTTCGAGGATATAAACGGCGGAAAGGCTATACTTACCAGCAAGCATCATAATCCAAAGGCTATGGTTGCGGGTTAACTTTAAATATGATAATTCTTTTTAAGAGTCTTTAATATTGGTTAAGGCTATTTGAAATGTTAGAATTAGATCTCGGCAAAATGGAAGTTGAGGATATCTTTGAACTAGATATAAAGGAGTCTGATGTTCTAAAAATATACATCCCATTGGATAGTATTGGAGTTACAAATTCATATATAGATATTTGTGATGACTATTTAGAAGCAATATGGGTTGGTGAGAGATTAGCGTCAGAAGCCAAGGTCGCTAATGTGGTTTATGATTACCCTTTAGGGACGCATAAGACTCGATTGTGTTTAATAATTCATGAGCCAAGCATTAATATAAAAATCGCCCTCGAAGAATGTATCTCCTTATATTGTAGGGGTGATGATGGTAATTCAGTATTCTACCAATCTGTACGCGATAAAGTTTTAGATTTTGAACTGGAATTAGAAAACCACCCTATTAGGCTCCCCGAAATAGCAGACGATTACTATGCGAACTTAATAGAGGGGGCTTATTGTGAAATGTTATCTGAATCACCTGAATTATATCATGACGAGTTAAAAAAATATCCTGAGAGGGCGTTCGGATATTGGAGAAGTTCCTTTAGTAGTAAATTAGATAATAATTGCTATGTCTCTAAGGCAGGATGGCTATTTCCTGATGATTTAAATCTTAATCACTTTTTTGAAGTTACCGGTCAAAAATATCGAACTGAGACGCTATTACCAGCAGAAATATTGATAATAAATGATACTTCTTATGTAATGGCGGATGGTCTGGTTGCATATTTTCCGATGAAGCAATATATTAACTCAATGATTTGTAGTAGCCTTGCAATGTTTGCCGATGCTGAAGGAGATAAAGAAACAGAAGAGTACGATTGGTCAGATAGAGATATATATGATCCAAAAATGTTTGCTATTGAACATGCTTATATTTCATCTCAGAATATAAATAAATGTATGATAGATCCTAATGGAACAATGACTGCTGCTTATGATGGCAAATGTTGGCATCTTTTATATGACACAAAAATACTTTCAATAAATGCAATAAAAAGAATCTACGATAAGTTTAGAACAATATCATTAGCATTCGCTAATTATATAAATCTTCCTGATAATATCAGTTGCAAATGGGATTCTCTTTCCGATGAACAATTTGAGCAGCTTTGTTATGATGTAATTCATACGCATCCAAGGTTTAATTCTGACACAATAAGAAAATATGGTAAGTCTCGCTCCAGAGATGGAGGGAGGGATATTGAAGTGTTTGATATTCCAAGAACTGCTGGAGATATTCCTCGTAAATGGATTTTCCAGTGCAAACTTATAACAAATTCGAAGTCATTATCTGCAACAAGATTGATTGATGTAGGGGATATGTTAGAGCATTATAATGCTCAAGGATTTGGTGTGATGACATCAGCGCCAATTGATGCAACACTATATGATAAACTTGATGCTATCTGCAGTAAGCGTAAAATAGAGCAAATGAATTTTTCAGTATTAGAGTTAGAGCGCGCACTATATTATGACGGTATATTAAGATGCCGTTATTTTGGTAAATAACATAAAATCAATCAATATGGTAATATATCAATTGTGATTGATGGAAACAAAGCACATAAATACCATCTTATAAAGTTTGTGTTTTTTATGCTAATAATATAGTTTTCCTATAGGATATAAGGGAAACTATATTTATTAACTTCCATGATTGACTAACTGAAAATACACGCCGTCGTTTTTATAAAACGACGGCGTATCTTATTATTTATATATCTTTTGATTTTGTTCGCAACCACTCATGTTGATCTAAACCTATTCTTGAAAGATTGCTAACAATATCAGTTGTAATTTTCTGTGCATACGTTGTTTTTATTTCCCCAATCCATTTCAATACTTTAGGAGTGGATGTTCTTTCAACGAGTAAAGGAACGAATGAGATGTAGTCAGTATTAACTAGATTGTTCCTTTTCCCGATGATGACGCCGTTCCCATTTTCGACTCCAAAGGAAAATGAAATAATATTAGAAGCTTTTGCCGGCATTTTGATTTTATAAAAATCGCCATGTTCATCTTCGATTAACAAATTGTAATTATTATCATCTAGCGTTCCCTTGAGGAATAAAAAATCGGCTTTTTCATGCAATCTGACACTATCACATAATGGTTGTATGCATAGATAGACAAAATTATATGCATCTAAAAGCAAAGTCCCTTGTTTTAATGATACATTATCTATATGAGAATGGTATCTTAAATTCCTGCGCGTGATTTCAAGAGAGCATAATTGCATTAATTTTTTATCTTCTTCACCATCTTGGCTTAAGTATTCCTTTTTACCTAAAGATGCGCGTTCAATAGCATGTTGAATTTCTTCTAAAGAATCAGCCGAGAGTATATTCCTTAGATGTTCTACTGATAAGTCTTTTTGTGTTTTTTTTCCAGTTAATAGAAAATTCTTGCGACCATTTTTTGTATATTGAAAAATAGGCCAGTGGGATAAGGAATCTTTGCTTAAAGATTTCTTTAAGTTTTCACTTATTTGCAATGTTGATCTTATTTCTTCAGAAATTAAATCCACTGCATAATCATGAGCGTTTTCATAAGCATATGGCCTTGATTCTCTGGAGTTCATTAAATTTAAAATGTGGGAAACATATGCAGTGTCTAATTTATTATTATACTTCGTTAATATTCCATGGGTTTTTTCTCTTATTTCAGAGATGCAAGAGAGTGCGGCGTTGGATAGCAATCCAGCTGTAAGGTTAGTGAATTTTTTTATTAATACATTTGGAAGATCTTTTTCATAAACGTCTTTACTAATAACAACTATACACCATTGGTCAAGTGCATAGTTATCTTCAATAAAAATACTATCATCATTTTTTATTACGCTACGGTATATTTTCTTTAACTCATTGTTCAACTTAGTTATAACTGCAGTAACATGTTCACCAGTATAAATAGAAAGAAGACGTAAACGCCCTCCAGAATTTATATCTGATACGATAATCGACTTTATTATTTCAATAGCAAATTGCCCACTATCGCTTTGCATATCCCAGTCAAGTATTGTTATATCTGCCTTACGGGATGATGCTGTAATTATATCTCTTTCTTCAATATTAAAACTTTTGGCTAATAATCCGCAACAAGCAATGCCATCTTTGGCGAAAGCTTCTGCTAGAGCTTGGTAATCAAAAGGATGGTTTTTTATCTTTGCTTTTGATTTAGTTAATTCTATCCCTTGGGATGCTGATGGTGTTATTATTGGTGTAGCCTCATCGTCGGGATCAACTAAAGCATCAATATCTTCGTCTGTAGGGAAAGTATCGCTACCTGCTCCAAAAGACATATTGTCATCTACAGCAACTACAGAATGTAAAAAACGGCGAACGCAGTCTTCAGAAAGTTTATGAAAATCAGTAGAACTTGTCATTTATTTATATCCGTTATTCACTTTTTTCTTCTGATGGTTCAATAATAAAGAAAGCACCCTGATCAGGTGTGTAATCATCCAATTTTATGGTAAACCCATCTCGAGATAAACACTCTTTGGAAATGAATAATCCCATTCCACGACCTCCTGTTTTTCGTGTAAATCCCATATCAAATATTATATCTCGATCTCTAGTTGAAACACCGGGGCCTGTATCACCAATAACAAATCCTGTTTCAGTAGCATCAAGTATAAGTCTTTTTTCTCCTGTTGTTTTCCCGAGCCAGTATATTGCATTATCAATTAAATTGATAAAGACAGGATAAATAGTTGATGTATAAGTTACAACTTCTTGGCTAACAAATTTTGAGGTAGTGAATAATTCAATTCCTTCTTTCTCAAGACGATCATCGAATACGTCTCTGATAAATTCTAAAATCGCAGTTCCAGTTATGTTTGTTTTGGAGCGACTTAAACGTCTTGTTAATGGTGTAAAGGTTTTTAAATAACCATCTAAGTGATCAAAACTAGTTCTGATTTTTTGGTATATAATATCAAGCTTAGGGTTTCTGTCTGCCCATGCTTTCAATTCCCTTAGCGCGCTTCGAATTGCCCTAATATTACCATTGAATTCATGATGTACTACGGAAAGAGCCATGCCAAGTAGTATTAGCTCTGCGTTATTTGCTTGTTGGTCACGTAAATGTTCAAGTTCAGTTTCGATTGCTTCAGTTACTTGAGCTGATGATAAATTTTCTGAAATGGTACTATCACTAATTATGGAAATCTGGTCGGTCAGTTTTTTTATTTCATTAATGACTTCGTTTGAAGTATTCTCAATTTTACTTTCTAGATTTCTTTTTACATCCAATATGTACGCAGTATCTTTGCCATTAAGATTGGTTGATTGAAACTCATAAGAAATATTTTTTAGTTCACTTTTATGTTTTTTCTTATTATCAGAGATTAGCTTGTTTGCTTTAGATTGTACATCTTTCAAAGCATTTTTAGCATCATTATATAGCTTAGTGAGTTCTTTATCGTAGTAACTTTGCTGTAGATTCAAAGAATCCTCAAGTCTTTTCCGTAAGTTGAGGAAATCATTATTTTTATTGTCTAGCTCTATAAGCTTTCTGTCAACGTTGTCTTTTAGCTCATTTAATGATGACAATATTTTTTGTCTTTCTATTTGATATCTATCCCATAAGTTTGATAATTCTTTTGTTAACCCAACTCCAGAGGGTTTCTTTATATCGATAGAATTACGTAAGTTTTTTATGATGGTATCATTCTGTTCTTTAATTTTATTATATACATAATCTATATTGGTGTCTGTTATTTCTGTGCTGGAAAAGTAGTCTTCGTTTTTATTTATTAGTTTATTTATTTCAATGTTCCAGTAATCATTATCTAACTTATCAAAAAAGTCATATAAATCTTTCTTTAATCTGTCTTTTTTAGCTTTAGTTTGTTTAGATCTTTTGGACAATAGATCATGCTCTTCATTTCTACGTTGCTTTGTCTCAACAAATAATTCAGACATGTCACCATCATCTTTAAAGAAATCTCTTGCTATTTCGATAAAGAAATTCTCAAGCATTTCTTTAAATTGTTTATATGGTTTATTTTCAATGAATCCTTCTCGCCCCGCCTTTTCGACTAACGAAGCATTGTTTTCTTTTGTTAATTCTATTGCTCCAAACAGACGTCGATATGAGAAAAAATATTCAGAAGCGGATAACGTTCTTCGTTTTTCTATTTTCAGGAAATCCGTATCTGAATCTCCGTAAGGTAAAATTCTTAATCCATCTCGATAGATATATAAACCACCATACCTATCAGTTTTCTCCTTCAGTGGGGCCCACAGCTCCATGGGTAATCGTGAGTCACGGAGTCGACCATGAATATATGCTAACTTTATCTTAAAAGGGCCGCATTGAGTTAATTGATTATTATTTTTCCAAGTTACCACATGGTTGATTGGTTTTTCACCATAAACAGAAACAGTACCACTAAATTGACCAAATTCATTGAACCATCCTTCAATATGGTGATCTGCAATATTGAATTCTTGCGGTGTAAAAAAAATTGATTCGCTAATTCTATCAATACACTCACCATCTTCCAAATAGTCTCTAAAACGAGCTATAATAGGAGGATTCGAATCACTGTACATTGTGTTAGTGAAGCCTAATAAGGCTTTTTCTAAGCGGGAAGATTGCTCTGTTGTTTTATTGCTATCACTCGTGGAAATATCATCTATTAATATTTCTTCGGTAGGAGTTATTATAAAATGAGTCCCGTGACCATCACCGGATAGTTTTAATCCGCCTAATTTTCTCTCCCATAAAATAGGATCAAATTCAAAAAATGATAATTGTGTATTTATTTGTGATAGTTTTGATTTCGATATTTTGTGTGATAAGGAGTCTAAATTATTTTTTGCTTGCTCCAGCATCTCATCAAGAATCTTTTTACTAAGAGGCTCACCGTTGTTAATAGTTCTAATCGGTATATCTATATCATCAAGATCAAGTGATGGTATTGCAAATAGACTCCAATTAACAAATGCAGCAACTAAAGGCTTAAGTTCATTGTTTCTTTTGGCCCTAGTAAGAACCAGCACCTGTGGTCCAATTGCTGCAATAGATAAACGACCTATACCTTTCTCTCCCATAATAGGGCGGAAAGTTTTATTTCTGTCTATCACGGGTTTATCAATGGCATCTTCGTCTATTAATTTGCTGGAGGTACCAATTGTTAACCATCTCTCTTCAAATTCATCAGCGGTCATGCCTAAACCATCATCTCTCAGGATAAGAAGATTCTCTTTCCTGAAAAAATCAACTTCAACATTATCAGCATAAGCATCGTGAGCATTTTTAAATAACTCACTTAGGGCAGTAGGTATACCAGCAATTTGTTGTCTGCCAAGCATATCCAAAGCTCGGGCTTTTGTTTTTATTTTAGCCATATATCTATGAATCCTTATTAGTACAATTTTCTATGAGATGTAGCCCAAATAGTCTGGCGAGTTCGCAAGGTACAGCGTTGCCGATTTGCTTTGCCATTGAGTTCAGCGAACCTTTGAAGACATAACTTAAAGGAAATGTTTGTAATCTTGATGCTTCTCTTATGCTGATTGCTCTATGTTGCGTGGGATCTGGATGCCCAAAACGACCATTGGAGTAACTATTACATTTCGTCGTAAGCGTAGGCGCAGGTCTATCCCAACTCATTCTTCCATAAGTATCTGTATGACCATCATAATTTTTATGGCATTTATTTACTAACTCTTCTGGCCAGTTTCTTCTATCCCCCCCCTCTGGAGTGTGCATAATTCTTTTTAAGTTAAGAGGGGTTAGTGTTCCTGCTCTATGTAAAGGATCTTTGGGATCGGTTTCTCCTGAACATAATTTTGTGAAGTCTTGGATATAATCCCGTACAGTTTTGAATGGAATTTTATTTTTACCATGAGTTATTTCAGGTGGAGTAACTTCACCTACTCGACTGGCTAAGAGCACGAGCCTTTTTCTTCTCTGGGGGATCCCATAATTCTCAGAGTTGGCTATAAAAGATATATAATTATACTCTAACTCTTTAAGTAGTTTAATAAACTCTTGGAATGGACCTTCTTTTTCTTCATCAATTTTTTGCATTCCAGGAACATTTTCAAGCATAATATATTCAGGAAGGAGTTCTCTAATAAAACGATGAGTTTCATTTAATAGATTTCTTCTTGAGTCGTCACTAGTTTTGTTTTTATTCTGTTGCGAAAACGGTTGACATGGAGCACATGCACTTAGCAACAAAGGCCGTTTAGCTTGAATATCAATGATTTCGGAGATATCTTTAGGCTCTATTTTCCTAATATCATCTTGGATGAATTTTGCATCAGGGAAGTTTGCTTTAAACGTTTCTGATGCTTGTGGGTCAATATCTAATCCAAGCTCGATATCAAAGCCAGCCTGACGTAGCCCTTCACTGGCTCCGCCACAGCCACAAAAAAAATCTATAACTATCAATTTGATACCTTCTTTGAACTAAATAGAATAACTCGAATAAGTTGATATTTTAAATAAAATTGGTTGGTATGGATATAAACTTTGGTCACGCTACCGCCCTGAGGTAATGGCCATCCCCAGACCTTTTGAAGGGATTATGAACAACACTCTGTCAATGTTCAACGATGTTAATCCATACAGATCACAAACTTAGTTAATGAATTGAGTGATAATTAATCACTTATGATTAGGTATACAACAAAAAAACATTAGATAAGTTGGTATGACGGGCTTTCGGAGGGTTTTGTATCTAATTGTGCTGAACACAGTTTGTGCAATAAATTGACACTCAATCATATTGTTATGCCGCATTGTGCTGAGGGCGTAATAATTCACCTCCCAATCATCCCCCCAGCCTTCCCCCCACTGTCCTGCGCCACCTTAACCCCACCCGCCAGCGCCCCATTCACCGCCACGCCAACCCTCACCCCCGCCCACGTCATTGCCCCCAGCCAGAACGTTGGCAGCACCAAAAACATCGACCCCATCACCAGATTGATAATCACATCATCCTGCGAGTTCTGGATCCCGGCCAGATTCCAGCTACTGTGAGTATCACTGCTGTAAAGCACGCCCAGCAGCCAGCTATCTAGCCACCGGGCCAGCTCCCACCAAAACGTCAGGAAAAACAGCGCAAACTGCACAAACGTCAGCGTCATTACCGCCTTAACGTCCCAGGCCGAGCAGAGCGTTACCAGCGGAATACAAATCACCAGCGCCATTTGCAGCAACGCCTGTACCATTGGCAGAGCCTGACGCACGCTGTCAAACGCCGGGAAGGCCACCGCACTACCGATGATGTTCCCAGCAGTGGAGGCTAACCGCGTGGCGGCGTTAGTGAGCGTACCATCGACATTACCGCCGTAGCCGGGGTAAACGCGTCCATCCTGCGATACCTGCATATTGCGTTCACTGACCAGCGAGCGCAGCACGGCCTCTTCATATACTGCCTGCGACTGGCCGATCTTTTTAAACGCCGTCCAGATATCCGGGGCCGGGAGTTGCAGGAGTCGGGCCTTCAGCCCAACAGTGTCGTCGGCCCACCACTGTTTGCAGGTGGGGTAGCCGCCCGCGCCCGTATCGGCCAGCCCGGCATCGCGTGATGTGCTGTACGGCCACGCACTGTGCGGTGAAAGCGCATGGTCGGTATCGTAGTAACCAGCCGTGTTGAGAAAATAAGATGATCCCAGCCAGGCCGTATCGTCACTGGTGTCATCGTCCAGCTCTCCGGCGCGGAATTTCAGGCGGGCGCGGGAAGGGGCATAACACTCCTCGACAAAATCCCGCAGTTCCTGAGCCAGCGCCGGATCCTTAATTCGGGTGTGCTGTACCTCAAAACGGATCTGACGCAGATCCGGCTGGCAGGGAAGGGTGGCAACCGTTGCGCTGGTGATGCCTTTGCTGATCACATGAATAAAATACCACCAGACCGGGACGGCGGCGGTTTTACCGCCCAGCGAGTTTATAATCGGTTGATAGCCGGTATCGGCGGGCTGCGGCACCGACATGCCGCACTGCTTTGAGCGCGTGGTGTCATATTTGATGGTATCGAGGTCGATGTTCAACATTGGCACGCAGGTGAACATAATCACCAGCAGCGAGGTGTACATCAGGTGCTCGGTCCATATCAGGGACAACGCAGCTTTGTTGCCTTCATCCGCTCCCTGACTTCTGGCCTGTAACCACAGTGCCAGCAGCTTAATCAACAGCGGCAGGGCGAATAATCCGGTGGCGCTAATCGCATTCCACAGCCCGTTATTGACCACCCAGCCGAGCAGCGTCAGAAAGTATTCCAGATAGCTGTTGGTCGTCACCGGAACGCCTCCGGCACGATTTCGTTGAGCACAATCAGTACGATAAATATCAGCGCGATACGGCGGATTGCCGGACGATGTGGCGGTAAGCGGTCATACAGACGCCAGCCCACACCACAAATCACGCCATACAGCATTATGCGCCAGGGCAGCAGGTCGCTGTGGTTAATCTGCGGTGTATTGCCAGCAGCCAGATAAAACATCACCGCCATACAGACCAGAAGCAGGGTGCCGGACAGCATCAGTCGCTTCATTGCGTCTCTCCGCCTGTGGGTTTGCTGAGATCGTCCACCCGTTTGTCGGTATCGTCTTCTACGCCGATAGCCTGGCCTTTAGTCTTCGCCCGCATTGTCTGGCGTTCAAGGATGGTCAGTGCCGCGTTATCCGCCAGCGCCTGACGCATATCCAGCTCCAGTTTAAGCTGCGACAGTTCCTGGTCGAGCTGGGCGGTGGTCTGGGCCAGGGCGGTTTGTGCCTCTTTTTCACCGGAGACATTGGGTTCGCGCATTCCTGCCAGCAGCGTGCGCCGGGCCATCAGCGCCTGTTCCATCACGCGGGAGAGGGCCAGTTCGCCGGAGAGCCGCTGGATAAGTACCGCTGCATCGGGATCGTCGCGTAGCGCCTCAATCACGCCGCGCGTAAGATGCAGTTCGCCACCGCTGGCCTGCGCCAGCGTGTCATCGTTAACGGGCTGGCTGCGGTTCACCATATCGATAATCAGCGGCTGGATTTTATCCTGTTCTTCCTGAATCAGCGGCGTCAGCCCGACGCCAGATTGTGCGCCGCTTTGCTGGTCAGTGTCGCCGGATTGATCGTTATCCGGGGCGACGTTAATGGTCTGTTCACCAACCACCCGCGTTAGCCACTGCGCGGCATCGTCAGGCTTGCTCCATACCTGGCAAAGTTCCCCCTGACAGTCGTTGCTGGATACCGAGCTGGTGCTGGTCGCGCTGCGATTATTGAGGATGTTGTAGCCTGCAACCGTCGTATCGCGAACCAGTTTGATGGGCGATTGACCTTTACCGCCGCGATGTTCGCCACCAACCCAGCGTTTGCCTTTCTCTGCCGCTTCTTCGGCCGCTCTCTGGTCGGCGCGAACGGCGTCTTTTTCGCTGGCCGCAATTCCCTGATAGTTCTCCGCCTGGGCGCTCTGCGTCCATGCCGGACCGAGCGCATAATCGGTCATCTTGCCAGCCATCTTCTGGCAGCTTAACAGTGATTTATCAAAGTCGAGTCGTCCCTGAAGCACGCCGTTGGTCAGCAGATCGTAGAGCTGGGGATTGGCACGCTGGATCACCATCGCGGGCAGGCTGGCGACCGCACTGGTAGCGCTTTCGATAACCTCACCCATTAGTTGCTGGAAGCCGTCCGTCACGCCGTTGAGCTGATTGCGCACCGTGGTATCAATATCGAAATTGCCGCACATCATATCGCTGTTCCAGCTTACACCTGCCGTCAGCGGGAAGGTGTTACGCCGGGTTGCGGAAGGGGGAATGGCCGCACCGCCGCCGATGCGGTAATACATCCAGTCGCTGATTGCCCCCTGTTGCTGATACTGATATTTATCAGCCGCCGGGGCGAAAAAGGCGACGAACAGAAGACACCAGGCTGAGCGCATCGTTAACCTCCGCTGCTGCCAAGAAAGGTCTGCCCACGGCGCGGGCAGCATTTATAGGGTCGCCACAGCGTCCAGGCATATGCGCCATCCTCCGCCAGTTTATCGGCGTAATAGTCGGTGGAGGAGCCATCCGGGAAGATGGTGCAGGAGGTGGATTTTTTAGGAACCAGCATCTGCCACTGGTGGTTATTGCTGTCGCCTTCCGTAACCGGATCTGGAGGCCAGTAACCGTCGTGTGAAGTGGCAGTCAGCGGAATATAAACATGTGACTGACCGCTGCGTGTTACCAGATCGGCGGTGCGTTGGGCGATGATTGCCCCGGCCTTGTAGTCATGCGTCTGGCTGAGCGCCCCGGCTCGTGGGTAGATATTGCCCCACATATCGCCGTCTTTGCTGACTTCGCGCAGTCCTGGCGTTAACGCCTCCGGGTAGAACATTTCCGGTACACCGCTGCGCCAGGCGAGCGCATCCAGCGTGCTGAGAAAGTAGGGGAGGAAAGGCTGTGATGACGGGGCGCAGACGTAGCCAAACTGGGCGAAGAAGTTTGCCAGCGCATCACCGGCAGGGAAGCCAATCGCATCAGAATTTTTAAAGCGGACTTTGCTGTGCTGGCCGACGGCGCGGGGATTGGTATCGCCACCAGCTTCAGCGATACCGGGCAACGGCGAGCTTAACGGCGACATCTCAGCCCACGGGTTTTGTCCGGTAACGCTGTAGGCTGATACCACCAGGTCCGGGCGGAAATGCCGTACCTTCACTGATGTACGTACCGAGCAACCAAACGGTGAGCAGAACAGCCAGTAGCAGACGCCCACAATCTGGTATTGCACGCATTCCGGCGACAGCGCAGAGGCGGCGATTTCCGGCGTGGTGATAGCCTGTGCGGCAGGCACAGCCAGTGAGATTAATGAAGATAGAACAACGTGACGAACAGGCATATGGCACTCCGGATGAGACGGATGCCGTGGGTTTATCGCACTCTATGAAAGTTTTCCCGTCGAAACTCAATATCCAGATGGGAAAATTAACGGCGGCAGGGGATGCCGCCGTGGAGAATTATTTAAAGCGGGTAGTGGCGTTAATTTGTGTGCCGATTTCAATTTCGCTCAACGCATAGCTTTCCGGCGCGGTATTGATGACGATGCGGGCGTGTTGATTCTGCTGCAATGGCGTATCCAGCGTGATTTTCAGCCCTTCGGCAATACCCGGATCATCCGTTTGCCAGTCCAGATCGAAATCAGGCTTCACAACCGTCCAGTCGCCGTAGCCGTCGGCGGATACCTCAATACGGATATTCTGCGGTGCGGTGGATTGTGCCTGTGTGGCATAGAGGACCAGTGTGTCGAAATCCACCGACTGATGCCACTCTATATAGATATAGCGGAACTGGTCGTTGTACCAGCGTTCATTCTCCTCCTCGGTGCCGCTGCCTTTGGGATAAGTATCCGCGACGCTGAAGTGATCGCCGTCGTTCAGCTTGCCTTCCCTTGAGGTGGAGTTATCGCCGTCATAGCCATAGATATTAATAAAGGCGCGTTCGGCAATATTGTATCCAGGCAGTAACGGGTTCTGATAATTCGGCCATGGATCGGCGGGCGTATCCGCTTTTTTAAATACCCGGTAATAATCGATAGTGAAGGTTTCGTCGTTGGGCAGCGGCGGGTCGTTATCGTAGATATTGCCCACTTCGGCGTTATTAGTTTCATGGTGATTGAGAGAAATCAGCGGGAACATGCGGTAATCAATCTCAGTTTCTATTGTCGAAACCAACTGTCCGTCGATATAGAGCTTCAGATATTCCGGATCCCACTCCATACCGTAAATATGATAGCCATCATCCAGATCCGGTAGCGTAGCGCCCTCACCGTAAGCTGTCACCAGCGACTGGCTTGCCTCTCCTTGTCGAGGCAGCAGATTAAACTTAACGACGTTCTCCAGAGTGAAGACTTCCGGTGAATCGACCTCCATATTTTCGGTGTACACCGCATCCTGCATCCCCAGGAACCAGAAGGCCGGGGCCAGTCCGCTGCCGCTCAGAAAGCGGGTGCGGATTTCAAAATAGCCGTAGCGGGTGGCAAAGGCATCGTAATACGGCATATGGTTGGTGATAGGAAAACCGCCGCTCGGCCACTGATTCATATAGTCCCGCGTGCCGCCGGTGATACCCGCGACCTTGTAGGTGTTGTTGCTGGCTCGCCACGGTTGCCAGTATCCCTGCCCGGCATTATCGACATACAGTTCTAGGCTGACGGTGCCGTCTGATTCAGTAATAAAACGATAGCGGGCGCGGGAGGCATCCAGATCGCCCCAGCTTGCCTGGTAATACGGGCACCAGCGCGGGTCGAGGTCCGGTCCGTTAAATTCGTCGCTGAGATCGGGTTGATAGATCCAATCTGCGTTATCGGGCAGAAACGGTAATATTGGTGTACTCATGATGGTAATCCTCTTCAGAAGCTATAGATAAAACCGAGGCCGGTTTTGTGGAACTTCACAACAGGCTTATCGCCGGGAGATAAATCATGCCGGGCCTGCACTTCATAGGCGTAATCCAGCGTCATGGAGAGATGGGGCGACAGCTTTTGCTCGATAAAGATGCCGGTACGGGTTTCCGTGGTGTGCATCCGTTGATTGCGTGAAGCATTTTGTGACCAAACATCCAGCGTCCAGCGCCCATAAGGCGTGATGGTGGTGGGGCCTGCGTCAAACAGTGAGAAGGTGATTGGAATATAAGGGCGCAGCTGCGAGCGGCAGAACTCACCGGTCTGGTCGTCGCTGTTGGTATTCCAGCCCCGGTCGATAAAGTAATTCAGCCGCACCGCGATGGTCGGATTAAAGCGATATTCGAAGCCGCCTTCGCCTTTTAATTCCCGGTTCGCCAGACCGTTTTCATGCAGATTGTTGTACCAGTTGTAGACCGTCACCCAGCCGGTGGATTTGAATTTATCGGTGAAATTAATCCGCCAGTCGGGCTGGAATGACCAGCGCTGGGAGTTATAGCCGCCGGACTGCGTTTTTTCCGGGTTATCCTGATAGATGAAGGTGTAATTTCTGAAGTGGAAGGTCATGCCTAGCGCCAGATCCTTTTGGTCTACCATCAGATAGCGGGCGTCAAATTCGTATTGGTTAAACCAGTTGTCGCGGCTGAATCCATCGCTGTAATTGGTGCCGTGGGTTTCCTGATAATAGGAACCGTAAAACGTCCAGCGATCGCGGGAGAAATCCATCCATAATGTGGGTTCGAAAAAGCCGTCTTTATCGTACGACTGCCCTTCTTTGTTTTCGGTTTCTATCAGCAGGCCAGCTCGGACTTTCCAGGGCTTTGATGCCGGAGTCTGGTCGAGACCAGTATCCATTTCTTGCTGAATATCGTCGGTATCAATATCCGCTGCCATGACGGGTAGGCCGATACCGGATGCCAGTAGTGGCAGGGCGCAGAGTAGGGTATTTCTGTTCATAAGCTTTCTCGCAGAAAGGGAAAATGCCGCAAAAATGGGCATTCTCCTCGGTATCAGGATGGGGTTATTGGGTTGCCGCCAGGACGCGGACTTCCGCCAGCTGTGGCTTCAGATCCGGGCGCAGTTTGAAATCTGCACTGGTCAGCGTGACCCTGACTTTCTGCGCTTCGCCTTTATATGGCACCGCATTGACGACCTGCTTTTGCGAGAAGTCTTTCGATTTATCCTGAATGGTGTGCCAGTTACCCTGTGCGTCCTGAATCTCTACCGTCCAGCCAGAGACCACCGGATTACGCATATCCTCCGCCGTCTGCTCAAACTCCAGCTCGATACCGTCTACCTTCTGCACGCCCTGAAGATCGATAATCAGATCCGCAGGCCAGGTTTTATTGCCCCAAAGCGTTGAGGATTTGCCGTCTACTACCCGTTCGGTTGAGAATTCGGCGTTGATAATATCGCCGTGGGTAAAGACTGGCTTATTGAGCGCCAGATTGCGCTTGTCCTTCCTCTCCCGGTACGGGCGTAAGTCTTCGCTGGTGACGGAGAATTCTTTCAGCGCCTGCTGCGCCAGTTGTCGGATATCGTGCCCGGAAGGCTGCGTCGGATAGCCGTTACCGGTCTGATTGACCCAGCGATATTCCAGCGGGAACCAGTGGACCTTGATGGCATCCTGCTTCTGCCCGGTCGCAGCCGAGTTCTTCAACGCCTGAATCCAGGTCGCCCAGCGCTGGTAGTAGAAGTCACCGGTCAGTCCCTGCCACTGGCGGTTGGAGTAATCGCGCAGCCCGGCGTCGGCGGCTTGCTCGGTTCCCCATGTAGTGACCATTGCCCGTGCGTTAAACTCGAACTGGTCGCGGGTCCAGTCGTCCATGTCATCCAGCATCGTGCGGGCGCTGTTGATCCAGGTGCCGAGCATAAATTCCGGGCGGGTGCCGAGCACCTGATCCTGAAGTTTGATAAGACGCAGGAACTTGCCGGAAAGCTGGTTGAAGGCGCTGTAATCCTTCGCCATCCACGCATCTTCAAAGGCGCGGTAATATTCATACGAGGCGTTAGCCAATACCTGACGGGTGATATCCACCAGATCGTGCTGATACGCTGGATTATCCTTAAAGCGGTCGTAAACGCTCAGGTAGAGCGGCAGGATTTTTTCAAACTCGGCCTTGTCGTAGTCGATAAGCGCGGTGTAGTAGGTGCAGGCGTGGGTGACGCCAAAGCCGGGCTTGGCGTCGATGATGGAGTCTTCCGCCCGTTGGCGGTCTTTGCGGTGGTGATACGCGGTTTTCACCATAATATCCCATGCCTGCTCAATCTCTGGCGACTGCGCACCGTAGCGGCTGGTGAGCCAACTGTGGATATACGCCGTCGAGGATATGGGCGATTTTTCCCATGCCATGTCATAGAGCATTTCGTACAGCATCGGGTTGGTACCTAGCGATTCAGCGGTGACGCCGACACCTTTCATATTTTTCGATTCCGCCAGCGATTGCGGGATCTCCTGTGCCAGCACTTCCGGCATCCCGGAGAAGCCCATCCGACCGCCAAAGGCGTGCAGCATGTTCCAGATCCACGGCGTGTTGCTGAACTCGTGGCGAATAGCATGGTTGGGCTTGTTATCGGCGTAGAGATCGAGGATCAGCGCGTGATCTTTCTTCAGGCCGTTAAGGAAGGCGTCGGTGGGGTTTTCCTGCCAGTTCTGGATAATCCACACGGCATCTTTATCGTGCTCCAGCATCTTGTTTTGCACGGTCTGCGCCACTTTCACCATGTCCAGATCGGTGCGATTACCGCCTTCATGGAACGGATCGACGGCGTAGTAGTGGCTGATATCACCGAAGGTGGTTTTCAGCGTCTGGTAATAAACGTCGGCGACTTTGCTGAAATAGTCCGCTCCCTGCTTAACGTAGGTGCGCAGCATTGGCGGGCGGACAAAGCCAACCCAGTCGCCCTGATCGATCACCTGCGCCTGCGGGTTTTTGGCGGCGAAAGTATCCGGCACCTGCCCGGCAAAGCCGGGGAAGACCGGCGTGATGCCGTATACTTCCATCCTGTCGTGGATTTTACGCGCCAGCTCGGTGCGCTGGGCAAACCAGCTCTGCGGCAGCGGGCCGCCAAAGCTCTGCATATTCGCCATATAAAACCAACCAAAGTAAGCCGGGCCGGGCAGATACTGGCGCACATCATTATCGCTGTAGCCGAACTGGTGCAGCATCCGCCGCTGAACCTCTTCCTGACCGACAACATCCAGCATCAGGTTGACACCGTTCATCGCCGCCCAGTCGAGGAATTGCTCGTAATCGTGCCAGCGCCAGAACGCCATGGTGTAGGACGGCGTGCAGAAGTTAAGGGCATACTTGTACTGATACGGCGTCGCTTTTTCCGTCACGCCCTGCGGCATCGGCCAGTCTGTCGGTATCGCCAGATTGGACACATTTAGTGGGTCATAATTGACGTGCAGATAATTTTTCAGATACCAGTTCAGCCCGGAGGCCAGTGAAATACCGTTTGGTCCGCTGATGCTGATTTTGCCGTCAGTTGCTTTTACGGTGAAGCTGTCTTTGCCGGTGGTGGAGGGCGCAACCGCGAAGATAAAGCGGTTCTGGTACTGTGCGCCGAGCACCCGCTCAACCAGCGCCTGCGCTTCGCTGATGACTTCCTGCTGGCGATACACTGTGTTCTGGCGACGCTCATGGCGTTTCGCCCATTCGGTGGTTGCGTAATCGGTGACCTGAATCGCAGGCGGCGTCGGCGCGGTATCGCTGATTTTATCCCCCGTTAGATAGATATCGTTGACCACGCCCTTTGTACCCGCCGAGTAGTCGGTGATGTTGATGCGCAGGCGGCTGGCGCGAACGTTAAGCGGCAGTCGGTCGTTCGGTTTGCCAGTCTTTGCGGAGGCGATTTTGCGGTAAGTCACGCCATCCTCGCTGCTATAAACGTCGAAGTGCGTTAGCGTATTGAGTGGGGTAGAGAGCTGTAACTCGCTAAGCTGGTACGTGCCTTTTAAGTCCATCTCCAGCCAGCGGTTGTAATCCAGCTTCGACTGCCATTGGGTTGCCGGATTATTGTCCAGCAGAGGCTGACTGACATTGTTGCCTTGTGCATCCATCACACGAATTGCCGACGCAGATAAGCGACTGTTTGCTGCCGCCTGGTGGCAGACCAGAGAAATTGACAGCGCCAGTAAAGAGAGCCATCCGGTTGTTTTTTTCATACTTGCCATCCTGTTTGTTGAAATTCAAAAAACGATGACAGGAAACAAACGGGAGGCTTATGACCATTATCATATACGACAGTCCGTTATTTATGATCCGCTTCACTTCATTTGTTCCATGCGGAAAAAGAGTTTGCCGCTGCGAATAAATAAATCAGCCATAAACTGTGTATCCGTTCACGCTAATTTCCTGTGGCGTTATGACAACGGTTATAAGCAGGTTTTTAGGTGCTCTTTATTCTGAATCTGACGAAGTTCCGACTCTGAGGGCATTATGGCTATTCAACGCGATACAAAATGGAATGTGATCCTCTGGGGATTCTTTTTCCTGTTCTATTACTACAACTGGTCTTCCTGCTTCTTGTTTTTACCCATGTGGCTAACCCAGATGGTGGGGCTGGATAAAACGCATATTGGTATGGTGTTTTCCTCCTTTGCCGTGGCGGCTATCTGCCTGCAACCGCTGCTGGGCTGGGTAACGGATAAGCTTGGGCCGAAGAAATACTTGCTGTGGCTGATCGTTATCCTGATGGTGCTCTTCGCGCCGTTCTTTATTTACGTGTATACCCCGCTGCTGCAAAGCCACTTTGCGATTGGGCTGGTGGTGGGCGGGTTGTATCTCGGATTTATCTTCCACGCAGGCTATGGCGCGGTAGAAGCCTTTGTCGAGAAAGTCAGCCGTAATCGGGGCTTTGAATATGGTCGCCCCCGGCTGTTTGGCTGCTTCGGATCGGCAGCCTGCGCGACTATCTCCGGCATTCTGTATGGCTTCGATCCGACATGGATTTACTGGATTGGTTCGGCGCTGGCGTTACTGCTGGTGGTGATCCTGCTGGTTGCCCGCTCTGAGCCGCTGCCGGGGATTGAAGCGGAACAAGTCCGCCAGCAGAAGGTCAGCGTGTGGGAATTGTTTAAACTCCGCCGGTTCTGGTATTTCACATTATATGTATTAGGTGTGGCCTGTATATATGATGTCTTCGACCAGCAGTTTATTAATTTCTTCACTCGTTTCTTTGACCATCAGGAACAGGCGGCGAGAGCATTCGGTTATATCACTACCGCCGGAAATCTCGGCGATGCCGCCGTAATGTTTTTTATTCCCCTGCTGATTAATAAATATATTGGTAGCAAGAATGCATTATTAATTACCGGTACCATTATGACGATTCGGATCGTTGGTTCATCCTTTGCCACTGGCCCGATTGAAGTGCTCTTTTTACGGATGCTGCATAATTTTGAAGTCCCTTTCCTGCTGATTGGTATTTTCAAATATATTGCTGACGTTTTTGATACTCGTCTTTCCGGGACCATCTATCTGGTGGGAGTGATGTTTATCAAGCAATCCGCCGCCATTGTTTTATCAACAGTTGCGGGCCATCTGTACGACACTATCGGCTTTCATAACACCTATCTGATCCTTGGCAGTATTACCGCCGCGTTCACTCTGCTGTCCGCTTTCCTGCTGACTTCAACCCCACGACAGAAAACGGCGGACGCCTGCGCGCCCGTCACACTCTAATGGAGAGAACATTATGCAACCGAATATTCTGGTCTTTTTCACCGATCAACAGCGCTGGGATACGGTGGGCTGCTACAACCCTGCCGTCAGTACTACCCCTGTGCTGGACCAGCTTGCCCGCGAGGGCGTGAAGTTCGAAAACGCCTTTACCGTCCAGCCGGTCTGCGGCCCGGCGCGTTCCTGTCTGCAAACCGGGCGTTACCCGACGCAGAACGGCTGTTACCGCAACAATATCGCCATGCGACAGGATGAGGTGACGCTGGCGAAGCTGTTCAATCAGGCGGGATATGACACTGCCTATATCGGGAAGTGGCACCTGGCGGATCTGGATGAAAAACCCGTACCGGAAGAACTGCGCGGCGGCTGGCAATACTGGCTGGCGGCAGATGCGCTGGAACATACATCGCACCCTTACGGCGGTCACTTTTTCGATAACGATAACCAGCCGGTGCATTTCGACGGCTACCGGGTGGATGGCCAGACTACGTTCGCACTCGATTACCTGAAAAATCGCCAGCGGGATAATCCGTTCCTGCTGTTTCTCTCTTACCTGGAGCCTCACTTTCAGAACGATATGGCGCGTTTTGTCGCCCCAGATGGCTATGCCGAACGCTTCCAGACCGCATCGGTGCCGCCGGATCTGATTAACCGCCCCGGCGACTGGCCGCAGAACCTCCCTGATTATTACGGTATGTGTCAGAACCTGGACGAAAACCTTGGGCGTATCGTCGATTACCTGAAGGCCAGCGGCGAATACGACAACACGATTATTCTGTTCTTCAGCGATCATGGCTGTCACTTCCGCACCCGCAACGATGAATACAAACGCTCGTGCCATGAGTCCAGTATTCGCATTCCCTGTGTGGCACGAGGTGGGCCATTTAGCGGTGGCAGGACGGTGGAGCATCTTGCGACGCTGCTGGATATTCCGGTCACGATGTTGAGCGCCGCAGGCATCAAAGTACCGGATGCCTTGGTAGGCCGTGATTTGCAAACGGCTCTGGATGCTGATGATTGGGACGAGGAGGTGCTGATCCAGATAAGTGAGTCGGAAGTCGGGCGGGCGCTGCGCACCACGCGCTGGAAATATGAAATTGTCGCGCCCGGCAGCGATCCGTGGAATGAGTCTGCCGCGATGATTTACGTGGAGAGCCAGCTTTATGACCTGCTGAACGACCCGTGGGAGCGCCAGAATCTGATTGCCAGTCCTGAACATGCGCGGATTCGCGATAAATTACGTCAGGATATTGGCCGCAAAATGACGGCGATTGGTGAAGACCTGCCCGTCATTGTTCCGGTGGAGTAAGTGATGACAACATGGATGATTGCCGCGCTATGCGGCTGTGGTATGGCAACCAGCCTGCTCTCGGCGCTGTTCGGCGTCGGGGGCAGTATTCTGCTCGTGCCGGTGCTGCATTTGTTGTTTCCGCAATGTGCTGTGCAGGTACTGGCTGCGACGTCCCTGACGGTGGTGATGCTGAGTGCGTTGATTAACGTCTGCGCCTTCTGGCGACAAGGGATCCGGTTAAATACGTGGCTGCTGGTGCTCTGGTCGCTGGGGATGGCGACGGGAATGCAGGCGGGCGTGTACGCCAGCTTTTTGCTGTCGGATAAGGTGCTACTGATGTTGTTTGCACTAGTTCTCGTGGGGCTGGCATTACGCTGTGGATTTTCGCACCAGACAATCAGCGAAAACGTCCAGTTAGACAACCGGACGCGCAGCGCCGGGATGTTGTTGTGTACCGCTGGTGGTGCCGTGGCCGGGTTAACCGGGCTGGGTGGTGGTTCCGTGCTCGCACCGCTGATGTCGCAGCTCTCTGGGATCCCGCGCCAGCATATCGCTGTGTACTGCAACTGGATGATGCTGTTCGGCAGCGCCGGAACGGTGGTCAGCTATCTGTATCGCACTGCACCGGATATCGGCGCATTACCACCGGCGATGCAGTTTGGTTACGTCAATATGGCCATTGTGGCCGTGATTTTTCTCTGCACGCTGTTGTTCCAGCCGATCAGCATGAGGTTGCGCACTCTGCTACCTGAATGCTGGCTACAGCGCGTTTTCTCCGGAGTATTGCTGATGATTGCCACGTTGATTCTGGTGACGCTATGAAACACGCTTTCCATCTGATGGCAAAACCTGCGGGCTGGCGCTGCAATCTGGCCTGTGATTACTGTTTTTACCTGGCAAAAGGGCAGGGTGTGCTGCGTGATACCTGCGGACAGCGGCACATGTCCGATAAGGTACTGGAAACGTACATTCGCCAGTACATCGCGGCATCGCCCGGCCCGGAGGTGAACTTTACCTGGCAGGGCGGCGAACCGACGCTGGCCGGACTGGATTTTTATCGCCGGGCCGTGGCGCTTCAGCAGCGCTATGCCGGGGATAAGCGTATTACCAACAGCCTTCAGACCAACGGCGTACTGATTAACGACAAATGGGCGGCATTTCTGGCTCAGCATCGGTTTCTGGTCGGAATATCGCTGGATGGCCCGGCGCATCTGCATAATCATTACCGCAAGACAAACAGCGGTCAGCCCGTGTTTGAGCAGGTGATGGCGGCGCTGGATATCCTGAAGCGTCATCGTGTGGACATCAATATCCTGACCGTGGTGAACAATGTGACGGCACAGGCTCCACTGGAAATTTACCGCTTTCTGACGCGTGAGGTGGGGGCTGAGTTTATCCAGTTCATTCCGGTAGTGGAGCATGACGTGCAGCGCGGGCTGTTGCCCTGGTCAGTGACGGGAGAGGATTACGGGCGGTTTATGATCGCCATCTTCGATGAGTGGATACGCCATGATGTCGGGCGGGTATTCGTTCAACTTTTTGATAACGCACTGGCGGCGTGGTTGGGCGAACGCCCGGCGCTGTGCGTGATGCAGCCCACCTGTGGACGCGGGCTGGTGGTTGAGCAGAACGGCGATATCTACAGTTGCGATCACTATGTGGATGTGGAACATCGGTTAGGCAATCTGCTACAGCAGCCGCTGGAAAAGCTGGTTGTGGGTAAAGCACAACGACGGTTCGGCCAGCAGAAAGCGCAGCTCCCGGATGATTGCCATCGTTGTCCGTGGCGCTTTGCCTGCCAGGGTGGTTGTCCAAAGCATCGACTACACGAGCGGCTGAATCATCTTTGTGCCGGATATCGCATGATGTTTAGCCATATGGATCCGTATATGACCTATATGGCGCAGCAGATTCGTATGCAGCAGTCTCCGGCTGGGGTGATGTCGGTAGCGAATGACATTGCGTTGCATATTAGTAATAACATGCCTGCGACATCACGTGCTGCCATAACTGATAACGTAGCTCTCATGTTAAGGATGAAATTACCGGGTGAAGATTCCCCCGGTTCCTAAGAATGATTAAAATTTAGCGGGTAAATCGTGCTTATTATTAAGTATTTGATTTGTGAATTTTACCATTTTATCAGTCTTAATATTTTTGAAGTTATCGTGTATTGTCTCAATGTAATAGCTGAGTTTTTCAGCATGATTAGTATTGTTAAGGTCATCTATGTAAGGTAAAGATTTATTTATAGCATTCTTAATTTCGTTAATAAACGAGAGCCCGGCTTCAATGTCAGAGTAGACGCCATTCCGCATCCTGATATATTCTTGTAGCTGATTATTAATTTGGTCAAAGCGAATGTTGGCCATCTTGCTGTCATCTTCTGATTGTACGATCTTCGCCTCGTATTCCTTGATGGACTCTTCGAGGTTTTTTATTTTAGCACTATATTCTATTTCTTTTAATGCGGCTTTTTGTTTTGCATCACGAAGTTCTTTGTCATAGGTGACAGAATCTTCGGCAACTTTTTTAGCAATCAGCTCTGAGGATTTTAATGTCCAGCGAAATATGATTGCCTTTTTATGTATGATTTCGAAGAGGCACTGTACATATGGGTACAAAGCCGCTGCTATACACCCAAACACGATAGGGAATATGATGGAGGTATTCTGTGCTATATAGTTTATTCTGGTATCTACATTTGTAGATGTAGAGAACGCATATATAATATCTCGCCAGTTATCCACACAAAATGAGAGTGCTATAAAACCAAAAAAAGAATTATTTATTCTTTGCAAGAAAGCATCTTTAATTGAGCTAAAAGGGGAATTGTCTTCAAACATATCACCACCAAGAGAACACAAGAAAAACGGGGATTATATGTTCATCATGCGACTGATTAAGTACATCAAATGCTATACATAAGGCTTTACTGCTGAGGTGCAATGATACTGTTATCCAGCAATGCCAGTAACCGCACCGGGTGAAGAACATGCAGGCGACGCTGTGAGTCATCCAGTATGCTTGCCTGTCTCAATTCTTTGCTGAACCGTAAAGCGGTTTCAGTCTCACATCCTGCAAACTCGGCTACTTCACGCCACGTCCAGTCATAACCGGGAAAATACTGCGTCAGATACCAGAGGCTGCTCAGGACCCGGTGACGGGTGCGGTAACGAGCGATCCAGGTCATGCGATGCTCCGAATCAGACAGACTTGCCACCACCTGATTTAACAGAAATTGGGTGAACTGCGGGTGATAGCGCAGGAAGTCGCTGTTGGAGTGGGGAATGACGTGGCACAGCGATGCTGTCTGCAAAACGCAGGCGTAGCAGTGGTAGAACTCAGAGCCAAACAACCCCAGATAGCCAAACCAGTCCCCCTGTTGGCAGGCGCGAACCAGCATTTCTTTGCCATTTTCCAGCGTGTGGTGTAAACCGACGACGCCATGGTTGAGATACCAAAAGCCGCAGATGGGTTCTTCCTGTAGATAGATTTTGCTTCCTGTTTCACGAGCGATAGGGCGTAGCAGGGCATGGCGGGAAAAGTGGGCGTAGTGGAAGGCGGAGCGGTTGCGCACTGGAGCTGCGAGAAACGGCATCTCCACCGGCGGTGGTATGGCGGCCTGCTGAACCTGAACTGGCGTAGAGATACTGTGGAGGTTGGTGTCTGGAATAATCATAGCCTGCACCTGACGGGGAGCGGATTTTTTGGTTGCCGCTGTTCGCCTTCTTCCTCGTAACGGCTGGGCCAGATTTCCGCAGGGTGAACGTTGAGTGCGCGAGCAATCAGCCATTCGCCTTTCGGCCAGGGACGTGAAAGCGCATTCGCCAGCGTGGAAGAGGCCAGCCCCGCTTCCCGCGATACTGCCGCCATACTGGTGCCGCGTTTGTGCAGGGCGGCGATGATATCGGCTGGGTGCCAGTCTTGCTTAGTCATTCCTGTTACCTCACAAACTTGCGTATTTAACAAATTATCCTGTTTTGGGATTATTTTGTAAATCACTGATATTCGATTTTGGGATTAAAATCGAGTATCACAAATGTCATCTATTTATTCTGAACAGTATCAGCAAGTTATAAGACTGTTGCGTTCGGCGAGACAGGATAGAGGTCTGACGCAAGCACAACTTGCAAAAGCATTAGGTCGTCCGCAGTCATTTGTTGCCAAAGTTGAAAATGGTGAGCGTCGTCTGGACATCATCGAATTTGCCCATATTGCTCATTTGCTATCTTTGGATCCTGCTGCCGTACTGAAAATGGTTTTGCCTCAGAAGTGACGTTTTCTCAGCTCATTGTTGTTGGGTTTGATCGTAAATATCCCACTTTGGGATATTTAGGTGGTGACATGATAGTCGGGTCTTAACTTATTGTTGAGGCTGACGAAATGACTTCTGTCTACTCCATTGAATACCAGATGGTTATAAAGGCATTACGTGAAGCGCGGGTTGCTGGCTACATCACCCAAGAAGAGCTAGGCAAGGCGCTGGGAAGACCACAATCTTTCATCGCAAAAGTAGAAAACGGAGAGCGGCGGTTAGATATCGTCGAGTTTGTTCATCTATGCCGATTGGTTGGTATTGATCCTGTCAGTATCATTAATAAGCTATAGTACTAATATTCACTTCGAGAACATGAAGTTACTAAGTGAAGGATGTTCACAATAAAGCCCTCAAAAAGTGATATCGTTCAATCTATTGCCTGTTAGATTCTTTGATAATGTTTCCCGCAAAGGGAGAATGCCATGTCAGAGAGCCTGCAATCTAATACAACTCAAACGTTACCTGACGATAGGGAAGAGCTGTATCACCTTGTCTGGCGCGAGCCTGCGGAGCGAATCACTTCCCTCTATAGCATCAGCAAAGAACAACTGATAAAACGATGCGCTGAATTACTAATACCGAGACCGCTCGCCGGATACTGGAAGGCGCTAGCGAAAGGAACTGCACCGGCGGTACCTGCTTTGCCTGATTTGAAGAGTGGCAAGGTAGAAAAATCCCCCAGAAAAACCAGCCAGGCCATTCCTCCTCCCACAAAAATATCATCGAAAGTAGTAGCGCCAGCACCGCGAAAGCGAGTGAGGACAGCGGGTAGTGGCTATGCACTGATCGATGATCTCAAAACTTACCTTCCCGTCTCTTCCGTCACAAAAGACGGCTACTACAAACCAACGAAAAAGAAGTTACTCGATCTGAATGTTTCAGAAAAGGCATTCAATAGTGCTATCGATTTTCTGAGTCGGTTTTTTGCTGCACTGGGAAAGCAAGGGTATTGGGTAAGGTTAGCTGAAGGAAATGAAGGGCTTCATTGTCAGGGCATAGATATCAAAGAAGACCCAAAAGAGGGCGGTTTGCGCTATGACAGTTTATGGCGCCCTTGTTCAGCCAGTATTATCTGCGTTGGAGACATGCTGTTTGCGTTTAGCCTGGCTGAAATGACGGAATATGTTCCAGCAGAAGAGGTTGATGGTCGATACATCCGAGATGAAACGATGATCCGCTGGATGAGGGGAAAATATGACAAGCCATTTCGCTATGTCATTAAACATGCCTTACCTACCGGACGTTTCTTTCTACAGCTCTACTCGCCATACTCGTCAACTAACTGGCAGGTTGAGTTTCGCCAGACAAAACAGTGCGGGCTTATAAGCCAGATCCCAAAAATCATTTCTGCGATGCGTGATGCTGTTCCGTTGATTAAGAAGCAGCAGGAAGAGGCGAGAGTCAAAGCTGAAGAACGGCAGATCCAGTGGGAATTGGATGAGAAGAGATATCAGGAAAAGGAGCGGATCAAAAGGGAAAGAGAGGCATACAACGGCAGTTTAGCTGAATTGAAATTTATCATGGCGCAGTGGGCGGAAGATAAGCGAATAGAGCAGTTTTTTTATGAAGTAGAGCAGGATGAGGTAGGTCTTGATGAGCAACAGAAGATACAGATTATGGGACGCCTACAACTGGCCCGTAAGTTCTTATCGGAGCATAGGGCTGTTGAGCGGTTGCTGAAATGGAAAACACCGATGGAGCTGTTAAAAGAAATATAGTTATATAGGTACTATTTTTGCGGGAATACAGTGTTTTCATTTGTATTAGCTCAGACTTGAGCTGACGGTTTTCACTGGCAGAACACAATCAAATCTGATGGTCCGCTTTGAGCTGTGAGTTCAACGGGGCGATGCAGGAAAATATAAAAATACTTCCCTTAAAAAGGTAGTGTTACTTACCATCCAAAATAATGTAAAGTTTATTGATGAGTTTAATACACTTATCGTAACCTTGAAAGGAACTGACAATGCTAGAAATAAATAAAAATGAGTGGGTAATAAATGCTCACAAAGCAATTGTTAAAGAGTTATCAGATAGCTTTCAAAACCAGCAGCAAGACTCATGGAGTGAAAACTATATAACAACTAGGATGTTGATAGCACTTCTAGGTTTTGGTCAGGATATTAAATGGACCTCCATGCCTCAGAGAATAAAATGGGATTCATTTAAATTAAAAGGTGCAAAAGAAACTGAACTTGGTGACATCGCATTTTTTATAAAAATTATGTTAACATCTGAATTGTATTTAGAGGGGGTTGTCTTTTATGAGGCTAAAAGGCAATACTACGATGAAAAAAATGATCCACTAGGATTTAATTCAATTAAACTAGAACAGTTAATTAGAATTCAAAAAATTACAAGCGCAAGTAATATTCTGCTATATGATGTGGATATTAACAAAGGGAGTGCTGGAGCTTTTTCCTTACCTACAGTTTTCGTTGAAAAGATAATAAGTGAAGCACCATTAGCTGTACCGGGACGTATATTGACCCATTATGGCAATCCTTGGGTGAAATCATTGTCTGAAAATCTTTCCGGCTTTGGTCTCGATTACTCAACAGATGCGGTGAATAAGATGAAGGAAATTATAAAGTCGTCAGAAAAACCACTACATGTTATTAATGCTAGCACGAGTATGCTAGGTATAATCGAACCTGAATTGGACAGCAGCTTTATTCCAATGGATAGCTATGAAAATCTGATCTCCCCTCCATCGCCAGACCCAACTATCTCACGTTCCAAGAAAAATAGGATGGGTTAAATATTGAATGTTTCTCTTTTTAAAAAGCATTAACTGAGGGAGAATTTTTCGCTCAATGTCCGCTTCTGGCAGGAGCGGACAAGCTAACTGAGCTGAAGGTTCGCTGTGAGCGAAAAGCGGAAATTCATACATTTTCATCAGAACCAAAGTATGTATTATGCGTATTGTTATACTTTAACAACAGATGATGCACCTTTTACTAGCTCATATATAATCTAATAGCTTTGGTGATGAAGCGTTATTTCATCACGTAATTTGCATATCAGAACGACCAAGGTTATTTAAAAAAAACGTTAGCTTGTCAGATTACCTGATATCCTCGAAGTATTCTCTGACTAAGTCTTTTTTATTCATGCTTTCATAAATCATAAGAAAAAGTACATTTATGTTTTGGTATTTATAATTTATAGGGATTTTTGCATTATCTATTTTAAACGTTTTTATTTTATGCTCTCCTTTGACTGCTGGATCATCTAAACGTTTAAAATAAGTGTCCACGTCATAAACTATATACTCATGATCAATATGATTAATCACATCAATTCCATTTTTTTTTGTTACTTCTACGTGAACTAAGTTAGTCACAACATTTAGTTCTTTATCATAAAATGTGTCTTCTAGAGTTTCCTCAAAGGTTATAGAGAACTTATTTTCTTCTTTCACCACCGTAACCCATACATTATCATTTTGGGCATTAATATCATAGAAGCGAGATAAGTCAGGTAGTCTGTCTAAATTGAACGAAAACTTCTGTCCAAACATTCTTTCTTCAAGCGAGATAAGTTGATTCGTAACTGAATCAATTTTAAATGAAATATCTTGAATGTAGCTATTTGCAATTAGGTCATTGAATAAATCTATAAGGTTTTTATTCTTACTGTCGATAATAAGATAGGTGCCATTATGATTTTCATCAGAGATATAAGGAAAAACATCCTTGGTAATATATTGATTATCAATGTCAACTTTAAAAAGCTCGTACCTGCATAAATAGTTTTTTCCATACAAGTCTTTTATTTTCTCTTTTACTTCATCAGATACCATTAAGGATTTGTAATCAAAATTATTTTTTTCATACTCACGATTATACTTGTGGAATAATAACTTGCTAACTCTATAATAAATGGCGTTTTCTTGTAGGTTTTCATAGGAAAGAGCCTTCGCATAGATTAATTTATAAAATATAGACGCCATTCCTATAGAGTAGAAGCTATCAAATGCTTCCCCCTTATAATTATCAATGAAATTTTCAATGCTATTAATATGGAGGTCAGCGTTTGCACGATCTATTTCAGGCTTATGAAACAAATATGCGCTTACATATTCCTCATTGGTGAGAACACTATTTTCTAGTTTAAGTCTTATATTTTGGATTTTATTCTTGCATTCGAATTTAACTTGATCAATTAAATCACCTTCAATTTCACTGGGATTTCTTTTTATATATTCAGTAAGTTGTAGGAAGTCATTGTCCTGCAATAATACACACTCTGAACAAAAATCAAAATCAGTAACAGAAGATTGATGGCCATCAATTAAGGATTTATTCTTTAACCTCAACAACTCCAAATAATGTTTCACAAGAAATACCTCCATAACTTATAGGTTTCACAATATACTTAACTTTTTTATTAAAATCAATTGTAGTTATGTATTTTCTTGAGTGATTAAATTTAAATAATCATTCCTGTAATATGAATAAATCGCATAAGATGATATAATAGATCGGGCTGATTCTCTCTTTAAGATACTCATAGTTATGTGAACACTGTCCGCTCTTGGTACAGAGCGGATATTTCTTCAGGACTGTTCTGGACATCCCGCTAATTCAGCTAGGATCTACTGACAGCAACAGTCACCTCTGAAAAGTGAAGTTATCATCAACTAAAAGATCATCTAAGTAACTCATTATCGAGCGAATAAGATTGATCGCAAATTTTGCATCAGCATCATTTAATAATCCGTCATTGGGGTGAGCGTTGCTATGGTGATTTCTTAATTGGTTAGCCTTATCCAATATAGAGTTTGTAGATCTTAGCATGTCAAAAACTAATTTATTACGTTCGGTACTTTTTTGTACTTTCAGATGATTATTTATTAGCGGTAACAGTTCATGAATCCCAGCGTCAACTTTTCTTATAATGCCATGTTTATCACACATCATTTTTAGTGTGGCATGCAAGGCAGTATGTACTCGATCAAAAGCGTTTCCTGGCCCTTGATTCTGAATTAAATATTCAGCATCTTTCAGAAGTGTATAGATATTTTCATTAGTATGATTAACCGGCGAAGCTGTAACCGTCTTAAGAGTATCGCCATTTATATATGACTCAATGGCATTATAAAGATCTTTATCCCTGTGTTTTATAACACGCTGCATACTTTCAATATTCCAGAAATGTTTAATATTTCCCTCGTCTGCTCCAAGGATATTTTCTACTATCTGGATACATTTGTATGACAGTCCTTCATTTTTCCACTTTACATCCTTCAAAAATGATTCATTGATATACTCAGGAAATCCCGAAAGAGAGCATACTGTATACCAGTCACCCTCGTTTAAATTGTCAGCCAGAATGTTTGCCAATCCTATTATTTGTGCGTTATCTAACATTTTGTTGTACCGAAATGTTGGTTGTCTATTAGCCCGTTTCGTAATGTTACCAGAAGCCCTGTTGGCAGGCATCATATGTCGTTTAAGCCGCATTTCCTAGGCCGCTCTCTTCCAGACTCTGTTATTGTCCTCCAAACTGATGCCAAGAAAAGCTGTTGTCGAGTCCATACGTACATCTGAGAGATGATGTCTGCTTTTGGCACGGAGCAGCCTGTCAGATTAGGTTTAGATCTGTACCATAGCTGTGTTAGGCCAAATCTGAACTAATACATTTCATTGATTTTTTTAATTTATTGGGGGAATCTTTGTGAGTGAGAGTTGGGGGGTAATATCTAGCTACATATTATGCATACTTAATCACTCACAAGAGATTTTAAGATTCACACCATAGCTAAAAGCTCTTTGGTATGGGATGGGAATAGTTTGTAATTTTCTGCGAAAAATAGCATAAATAATTTATTTATTTTTAACACTATTTTTGTAAATCCAGATTTCCAAACTCCAAAGTTAGCAACATTAAAATTACTTGCAGGGGTTGCTTGTTTCTGTGTTTGGAAATATATTAGTGATTCTGCATGAATATGTTTTGAATAACACTTCCACTCTTTTGATATTTGCTCCACTAAGGTGTCAATTTGTGTCTTCAATGGTTGGTGAGTGAAGTTTGGATAGTCTTTAATATAATCTTTTAATTTTTCATGTTTAATTACAAAATCACCAGCCCTCCATTTTTTTAATTCAACTGGATGTTCATAGAAATATAGTAATTGCAGCGATAATTCAATCATGCTACGCAAATGCATATTAGCTGTTCGATATAATCCCATTGATGCCAAATAATAAGATGAGTTAACGTCTTGGTGCAATTCATCAAATATTTCGTCTAGTTCATTAATTCCAATATGATTAACACCATCTTTCCAGTTTTTGAAGATGAGAGTACTCCAGTACATTTCGAATATGTCAATTGTCTTTAAGTGAGCTAATGTTGAATCAGAAAAGATGCTAAAATCTTTTTTGTATGAATCATAGTCACAATATGCGTTTTGTACTATTCGTTCTCTGCTCATTTTATATATCCTTAAGCATTTTTGCCCATTCTTCCAAATCATTGTAGTTAATTGATTTAGAGGTTGAAGTTAACTTTTGCTCTTTGTAATGTCCCATTGAAATCAAATTACTTAACTTTGATTTCAGAATGTTTCTGAAAGCTTCATCTTTTTCTGCCCTCTTTATAATTCTATTAATAGTAACTTCACGAGAAGCATTTTGTGATTTAAACTCAACGCCAAGATTAAAGTTGGAAAAATATATAATGTCTGAGATTTTTGGGAATAGCTGTCGATTATTGAGTATTTCTTCTAGTATTTTAAATCTCTGACTATCTGAGTAATCGGGCTTTATGTTGTTCAAATCAAGAAAAAACTTGTAGTTCTTAATAAAAAGTTTGAGATAGGATGTATCCAGCCCTAGCTTTTCATATTTTCTAATGTTTTTTAAAACAGATTCTAATTTCTCTAAATTATTATCCATTAAACATTCTCCAACTGTTTTAGCATCTCATTAACTGCCGTCTTGTATGCTATTACACCAGCTACATCAGGAAACATAATCCTTGCTGGTGAACTTGCACTACTGGCTTCGCTTAGTTTAATATTCTTAGGGATAATAGTTCTAAAATCGTATACACCGTATTCCTCGCATACCTTTCTTATTTTAGGCATATATGCACTATGAAGATTGACTGAGCTTTCTACTCGCGTGAATAAGCATCCTAAAAATGAAACATCAATATTTAGTTCTCTTTTCAAACGGTCCACTCTGTTTTTAAGTAGTGGTAGACCAAGGAATGAGTAGAAGTCTGGTATTATTGGGGTAATAATATAATTAGATGCTACCAAGGCATTTTGAGGTGCTAGAGTTAAATTGGGAGGGCAATCGATTAATATATAATCATACTCACCTTCTAAACGCGAAATCTGACGGGATAGAATCATTTCCCTACCTGGTTTAGCACTAAGATCCAAATCTAGAAACGTCAATCCTAAATGTGAAGATATGAGATCTAACCCTTGAATTCCTGAAACATTTTTTATTACGGCATCGTTGATATTATATTCAGTATCTCTACTCGAAAGATGTTTATTCATACCTAAGACATCTGCAATGGTATTATTTTCTATTTGGTTCTGCCATATATCATATTTGATAAAGGAAAATGTAGCATTTGTTTGAGGATCTATATCTATAATTAAAACTCTTTTCCCATGGTCCTTAACTAAAATAGTCGCGAACTCTACTACAGATGTTGTTTTACCAACTCCACCTTTCATATTTATGAATGATATAGTTTTCATTATGTTCCTTATATCAACAATTATATAAATACTATCACGAGTATGATTTGTGTGTTTTTTGTACTTTCTTCATGGTTTAATCGTAGTCAAATTAGCTTCTAACTATGAATTTTTCAATGGTTTTTTATAGGTTATCCGAATAAAAATTGGTGAATTTTGCATGGGTTGTATGATAGTGAATCAACAATAGTCATTGATGAAACTGTGTTTTTGAGTAAATTTTTGTATTTTTTTGTCTATTTAAAGGAGAGATAAACAGTCCTTAAATTTATTGTTAGGGTTGCTTGCTGACGCAAAACTATCTGCCCAACCTGGTTGCACTGTAGTGTTATGCGGGCAGGTAAATTAGCCTATAACAGACGCTTCTCTGCAATTCTCATCGCCGCCTCCAGCTCACTACACCCAAACTCCCGCATAATCCGCATTCGCTCTGCCTTTTCATGTTTTTCCGTCATCCCCAGCGCCAACCACAGGGCAGGTGAGACCACCCGGAACAGCGCTTCCACTCTTGGCGAAAGTACTACGCCTTCGGTATATTTCCCCGGCGCTTTGGTGGCGCTGAGCAGGAGCTGCCGCTGTTCCGGCGTCAGGGATTTGAAACGACTAACCTGTTCCACTTCTTCGGGTGGCATCACCAGTAGCTCCCACCACTCAATCATATTGAGTAGCTTTTTTGCATCATCTGGGAAGTCACTCAGGTTCTGTGTCGCCAGCCACAGCCAGATCCCCAGCTTGCGCCACATCTTAGACCCCTTGGTCAGAAACCGCGCTAGCAACGGGTTGACGGTGATGATATGAGCCTCATCGGTGATATTGACGATGGGCCGGGCCAGATGCTGGTCGCGCTCGCCGAGGTTGTTGATATGGTTAATCAGCGAGATATAGGCGATCGCCAGTTGCGCTTCATATCCTTCACGGGCAAACATCGCCAGATCCACCAGAGTGATATCTGCCTCCGGCCACGCCTCACCCTCGCGGTTAAACAGTTCCCCTTCAAACCCGGAGCAGAACATATTCATCGCTTCGCCCATCTCCCATAGCCGGTTACGGCGGGATTCCGGTAGGGCTGCATCCTGTACCAGCGCAAACAGCGCATCGCGGATATCCTGCGTCAGCGTTTGTCTTTTCTCGTGAGCGGTGAGTCGGGCGGCGTGCAGAATCGCTTCGCGAATCAGCGCCCGGTCAGAGCGAGTAAGGCGGGCGTCCTCTTTCAGTTCACCGCCGGTGATCATCAGGCGGGCCGTTATCTCCATCTCGCCCAGCAGATCGCGCTGTTCGTTGTCGGCGTCTTCGGGATCGTCATCATCCGGTTCTGCTGAAGGTATGTTGCTTTCCGCCAGTTTCCACGCATCGGCAAACAGCGGCAGCGTGATGCCGGAACCGGGTTTCAGGCTGATTTTATTCACCGTCAGACCATGTTCGCGGGCGTAATCGGCCATCAGCCCGAACGAGTTGCCTGCCTCGACGATAAAAAGGCGCGGTCGATGCAGCGCCATCAGTTGCGCGATTTTGGCGTTCAGGGTGGCGGATTTGCCTGCGCCGGTCGGGCCAAGTAGCAACAGGTGCCCGTTCTGGGCGCGGTCCTCGCGGTTGAGCGGATCCCAGCACAGCATTCCGCCGCCCCGGTTGAAGTAGCTGGCGCCCGGATGCCCGGTGCCGCTCTCGCGACCAAACAGCGGCAGCAGGTTGGCGAGGTGTTGCACGAAACTGAAGCGGGTATAGAGCTGGCGCTTGTCCCGCGCCGGGTCGAAGCACATCGGCAGCCAGCGCAGCCACGAACTGAGTGGAGCGAGTTCGTCATTCTCCTGTACCGGAACCATACCCGCGTTCAGAAGCAGGCTGTTCAGGCTGCGCACGCGTCGGATCAGTTCGCCGCTATCCGGGGCGGAAAGATAAAACGCCAGCGCACTGCGGTAGAGTTTGTGGCCGTCCTTCAGCCAGTGGCGCACCTCCTGACAGTCTTTTTTGGTGTACTCCGATTCGACGTTCTCGCCGATGGCGCGGTCGCTGAGGCGGCTTAAATGCTCCTCCAGCCGGTCCTGCGGCCAGACGACGATGGTCAGCGCCATAATCACCCCTTCCGGCAGCAGGTCGAACAGCGCGTTAATGCCGTCGCCGCGTGCGGATTCTCCGGTCATATGGCCGACTGTGGGCGGTTTGCGCAGCCGGTCCAGCACAATGACTTTATGCGGACGCTGGTCGAGCAGCCATGTCCCTTGCGTGGCCTGCGAGCGGGGTTCACTGCACAACAGGCTCTCGGCAAAATCGTGCAGCTCCGGCGTGTCATCCTGCTGCGCCATCTGCTGCCAGAACTGCTGGGGCGAGTCGGCCATTTGCGGGGCGGGATTAAACCAGCGCAGCAGCCAGTGGCGAATGGCTTCACATTCCAGCCTGCGGGCGTGAATACCTGCGCCCGCCAGTGCGGAAATCATCCGTTCACAGACGGTGTTCAGCGCCTCTTCCGGGGTGTCTTCCAGCGGATCGCGGGATTTGGCGGGTAGCCAGCGGTAGACCACCATTCGGGTATGGCGCTGCTGAGCACGCCAGCGGGTATGGCTGACCGCATCGTCCAGGAAGTAGCCCTCCGGGCGGGAAACTGCGTGCAGGTGGCGCTCCATCTCGTTCAGCCAGGCGCGGGTAAAATCAGAGTTCCGTGCCTCCGATACGGCGTAGTCATGCAGTGCGGCCAGCAAGCTTGCGGTGTCGTCCTCATCCTGACAGTAAAACTGCACCACCCACGGATGGCGGTCGTATTCCGTGAAACTGTCCTGTAGCGCGTCCTTCAGAATATCGCGCAGTTCTTCCAGCCGTGCCGGAGAGCGGCCTTCGGTACCGAATGGTGTAATGTCGTACACCGCGCCGACCGAGCGTCCATCATCCAGCAGCAGCGTTTTGCTTTCCGGCTGGTACTCCACCCACGGCAGAAAATCGACAAACGACGCGCCTTTCTGGTACAGGCTGTCCACCGTCCGTTCGGTCAGGGTGCCGCTGCGCATTATCACAGCGGATCGGTCCGCTCGCCGGGCAGGGCGTACTGCACCCGGTTATAGAAGGGAAAGACGGTGGTGTAGCCCGGCACCGGAACACCTTCGCTGCCTGCCAGATGAGGGAAGATATACATCTCCAGATCCGGATTCGGCAGTCGCCGGAACAGCGCCTGCGTGGCATTGCCGTCGCTGCGTGTCGCCTGCTGCTGTTGCGCGGTCAGCGTGGCGTCATCCAGTGGGCGACGCAGAACCGACCGAGCGTCGTATAGCGCCTGCGCATCGTTATTCTGTTTGCCCCAGATGTTCAGCATGGTGGTGTTTTCATCCACCGGCAGCAGCGTTTTCTGGTCGGTGCTACAGGCGGTCAGCAGCAGCGACAACAGCAAAATCAGGATACGCATCAGTCCAGGTCTCCAGTGCGTTCGCCCGCAGTGCGGTAGTTCACCCGCCGTCCGTCAGGCTCGTAGTCGATGGCTAACTGGCGAGTGATATGGATGGCAACGGCCTGGCCGGGCGGCACGTAAATGGCGTCGAACATCTGGCCGTAGCGTTGTTTAAACCAGTCGGCGCTTTCTTTCAGACCGCCGCCCAGCGCCTGGCCGAGAACGTACTGCCCGCTGTCGCCCGTCAGCGCGGTGGTGATGGAACCATCTTCCACGGTGGAGGTGGTCTGGTTGTTCGCCAGCGCCTGCGCAGCGGCGGACGATCCTGCCAGCAGGAACTGCGAGCCGATATATTCGGCGGCGTTGGATTTGCGCTCTCCGGGGATGCAGGGCAGGCCGTGAGGGTCGGACAGCCAGCCGATATTACCTTCCGTGCCGCTTCCGGTTTTGTCGCCTTCGGCGGGTAGCGAGCGCACCGTGCCGTCGCGAAAGACAAAGGTGATTGACGTTAAGCTGCCGCGCACGCAGGAGAGCGTCCAGTCGCCGGTGGCGCTGCCGGAGATCACTGCGCCTTCAATGTCGGGCAATTCGATGCCGTTGGCGGTGAGGTTATCGCGGCCAATCAGCACTTTGAACGGGTAAGGGTCGGTGACGCTGCCATTAAGCGGAATGCGGCCCAGCAATGCGGTCATCGCCACCGATCCGATTAAGGTGCTGTTCTGTGGCAGGGTGTAGACCGGTTTGACGGCGGCGGGCGCTGGTGTTTCAGGCTGTGGTGCGGTGTTCTGCATCGCAGAGGGAAAGGCCAGCGCAGGTTGCAGAGGACGACCGTTTTTATCCGTCGGCAGAGCATCGGCGGGGGCTATCCAGCGCAGTGGTTCGCCGGAAGCCGCTTCCGGTTCATCAATGCCCAGCCCGGTCAGCGAGTCGTCCGCTGTTCTGTTGCCTTTAAGCTGTTGGATCTGCGTCTGTAGCGAGCTGAGCAATTCGTTTTGCTGCTCTGAAGTGCTAGTTTGCTGGTGGTTAATGGCCTCGTTGATACGGCTGTCGGTATTCTGCTCGCGTTCACGCAGGCGCTGATTTTCCTGCACCAGTGCGGCGTTGCTGGCCTTTACCGTTTCCAGTTCCTTGCGCCAGAGCTTCATCTGGCCGACCAGCGTGGCGACGGTATCTGCGGGCGTGTCGCCCTCGATCCCCAGCGCTTTCAACTCGTCGTGGCTGAGGGGGGTTGCAGGCGTAGAGGATTTTGACGGGGTGGTTTTACGGTCCTGGCAGGCATGAAACAGCATGACGCTGCCCGCCAGCAGGATGAGCGGCGTCAGAACCCGCAGCAGGATATTGGCCTGGAGCTTCATTTCTTCTTCTCCGGCGCAGGCTCCGGCAGGATCGCCTGTTCAGGACGATGATTGCGGGTAATGAGATAGAGCACGGTGGTGTCTTCGGCGCTGCCCGCAGGCCCCAGCCAGCGATGCTGGAAGACGGCGGCGTAAAACTGCCCCTGAAGCTGGCGCGGATCGAGTTCCAGCCGGGTGGCGCTTTTATTTTGCAGCCGGATCGCTGCCAGGTGGTAAGGATCCAGCTTCCAGCCGCCGATCGGTATGGCGTTGACGGGTAACGCGGGCAGTAGAGTGGTGATGGTTTTTGCCAGCCGCACGCCTTCGGGCTGAACGCCCGGCAAAGGCTTCACGGTGCGTAGCGGAGCATAAAGCATCTGCGCGGCGTAGCGGGTGAGCGCGACCGGCAGCGGCGTGGAGGGTAAGGGTTCAGGAGTTGTATCGGGCTTCGCGTCAGGCGTTTTTTTCTCGTCGCGGACAATGCGCATCGGTCCCCGGATGTGCTCGCCCTTGCTGGCGGAGACGTCCAGCAACATCAGCTCGCCGTTTTCTGTGTCCTGAAGCTGTAGCCGGGTGGCGGCAAACGGCTGGCTGGCGAGCAGGTACAACGTGCCGTTGCTGCTCTGAATGCGCAGCTTGCCTTCCAGCGTGGCGGGATAGCCCACCCGGACATTGCGGTCCACAAAGACGATCCGCTCCTGCCCGATGTTCAGCGCCACCGGCAGCGGGATGCGCTCCCACTTCACCAGTTCGACGGCGTGCAGGGGGAGGGCAACCAGCAGGATCAGCAGTGGGCGGACATTCATGGTTTAGCCGCCTCCAGCTTCTGCGGCGGCGATGAGAAGCAGTCCAGTGCCAGTCCCCACGGATTTTTCTGCTGGTCGATGTTATAGCGCAGCACTTTGATGGGGTAACGGACCATCGCCCGCTTGACGGGTTCGGAGTGGAAATACTCATCGACGGTCAGATCGAGTGTCACAATCCAGTTGTCGCGGTCGAGGATCTGCACCCGCTTGTCGCTGAATCCCCGACCGGGGATTTCATACACGCCGCGTACCCGGTCGCGCAGTTCGCCGTTTTGCAGGCGCTGGTGAAATTCCCGGTCAATCTGGCTGTAGCAGCCGGGGGTAAGATAAGCCCGTAGAGCACTGAGGTTGCGGGGATAATCTGCCTCGCCGTTGGTCGGCCAGCGGTTGATCTGCTGAAACACCGAAAATGCGAAGGCGTACACCGTGGCGGGCGGCACTTCCCACCATGGACGCTGACTGGCGGCGCGGAGGTCCGGCGGCAAATAAATGGTGAGCTGGTGCGGGGCGCTGTACCAGCCGAATCCCATACCTGATGCCAGCAGGAATAACGCGACCAGCGCAATATGCAGAGTGCGGATATGCGCATCCCGCGCGGCCAGCGCGTGCTTAAAGGCGCTCATCGTCGGCTCCGGCGAATGGCCCAGACGCCATCGTGCAGGACAAAACGCTGAGTGCCGATACCGAAACGGGCCAGTTTCAGCTCCAGTACCCGGTACAGCCAGCTCTCCGGGCGCCCGCGCTTCAGCCGTGCCAGCCAGCGTCCACCGCAGAGGATCGCCAGCGTAGCGCCGGGCAGGGCGCTGCCGGGGATAAGGCTCCAGTTGCGCCACAGTATTGCCGGAATGGTTCCAGTGATTGCGCCGGTAGTCAGTCCGACCAGCAGCGCTATCAGCAGCTCGCTGACCGTCAGACCGCGAAACACCGCAGGCTCGCGGTTCAGCCGTTCCGGGAGAAAAGGGATGGTACTCATGGCTTACAGGATGTCCGACGCCTGGTTGAGCAACCAGATGGTGATCACCAGCAGAACTGCGCCGACGCCCGCCATTGCGCCTAAATCTTTCCACTGCTTACGCCCACCCTGAATTTCGGAGTAGGTGGCGATACAGTTGTTGGCGACCACCAGAAAGCCCACAGCGCAGATGCCCAGCGTCATCAGGATCACAATGTCATAGCCGTAGTTCTGCAAGGTTTCCATGATGCCGTCGCCCTGACCGCGTGAGGGATCTTCCATCTCTGGCAGATCGGCCCGGACGGGCAGGGCCGGGAGCCACAGCAGCACTCTGAATAGCCATTTTTTCATAATGCCTCCTGAAGCTGCTAACTCAGTACCAGCCAGAAGCTGACTAGTAGCAGTAAGATGGTTCGCCCGCTGATGCTGCCCAGCGCTCGCCAGCTCAGCCGCGCGGTTGCCACGCCACGGTAGGCGTCATTCAGCACCCAGACCACCCACAGCAGCAGAAAGGCGCTGAACAGGCCGAGCATCACCAGACTAACGGCATCGGACTTCACCAGGCTGGCAGCCTGGAAGGCGCTGATTTGTTCGGGGGTCATGGCGTGGTTTTCTCCTCACGGTATTGCCCGACGAGCGTCGCCGTATTTCGCGGTTGGGCGCGAGCTGGCGTGAGGTAATGTTCTATCCCGCTGCGCAGGGTGGTGATATCGCCGTGGATACGCGGATAGTCAAAGTAATAGCGCTCGTTGATATCGGTTCTGGCGCTTTGTTGGGCGCGGTGGAGCGAGGCTTCGATTTGGCTAAGCTGGCTGAGGGACAGGGTTAGCTCTTCGCGCTCGGTGAGGGGGGCTGCGAGAGCGGATTTCGTTATAAACAGGCTTATGACAATTGTCGTGATGGTTCGCATAAACGGCTTTTCTTCAGTTCTGGTTTATTGAGTACCATGCAACGATCTGCAAGAAGATTTCAGCCAGAAATTGAAAATTCGATTACCAAGTTTATGTAACGCTGTTTTATCCTCATATACGATTTCATTTTTTGGGGAACAGGTTATGGATAAAATACTCGATATCGTGAATGGATGGCTTACCGCAGCAGTTTCAAGTGGGGCATTGCAGGTAAAGCAAATTCTACTATTTATTTTTATTGCCGGGCCATTGGCGCTGGTTATCTGGAAAATTCGAGGGATTATTGGATTCGTTAATGAGGTCAGAAACTCTAAGTTAAATGAATTACAGAGACTTCTTGATAGCCATGAGCTTCCTGATGAAGTTAATGTTTGCATAAAAAATGACATTAAGAGAATAATTGGTTATCGCATAACAGGTATTTCTGATGTCGCAAGGCAACGAATTATCTGGCGATTGCTGGAGAGTAATAGTCATTTAATCTCAGGCGATTTTTTTAAAAAATTCCGTTCGTTTTTGTTAATCAAAGACAAGGTTCTTATATTTGAGAAAGGAGCATCTTACTGGTTTGAGAACAGTGTGTATGGTTGGTTCTCGTTCCAGTTTCTGTTGTCTGCTGTTCTATTAATAGTGTTATCCATTTACAGGCATGAACAAATTCCTGTTTGGGGACATTTAGTCCTATATCTGGTTGCTGCGATGATGTTTCTATTTTTTATTGCTTTCGCAAATTTGATACCACGACCTAAAGAATGCAAGTTATTAAACGACATACTACAGACTCAATCTGATAATTCATCTGAATAATTCATCTGAATAATTCACCGTTGAAGGGGCGATCATATATATTTTTGAAAGCCCCACGCGACACAGATAACGCAAGCCCAATTCCCGTCGGCCTCAGCATCAAAACATACCCTGGGACGAGAAAGACTGGCACTGACAACCATACCAATCCCGTTGCCAGCCAGGCTGGAGCTGAGCATATGCTTGGTATGGTGATAAACCAACCCGGACTAATGGTCTGTGCCAAAGCGCCGCAGGTTCTGGCAAACCAGATCTCCTGCGAGGTCAATAGCAATCCTGGTTTTAAGTGCTGGAGGCAATGGATCCCGATACGGCTTTGCTAGTTTATAAAAAATGCTATAGTTTCACTATTGGTGTAACTATACTGAATTTAATAAACTAACTTAGCCATTCTGTCATGACCTTTTCCAGTTTCTCCAGTGACAGCGCGCGCTTTTCCTCTGACATCCGGCCAATATTGCGCAGCTTCCATTGAACGGCTGGCAAATTCTGAATGTGGGGCTCTGGTGCTAAATTCCAGTCAGGCTCTCCGCGTTTAAATGACATCAGGAAGTCGAAATCTTGTTGAGTGAAATGCGCTTTCAACGCGCTGAGCATTCTTTCCGGGACCTCTCTTAGCTCTTCCAGTGATACCTCCTCAAAAGTCATACCGCTGAATTCATTTTGAAAGGGTTCAGTAATATCCTTCCAGCGTGGGCTAAGCACTTCGGACAAGGGGCGATTATGGCTGAGCAAGTAAGCGATAAAACCATTGAAAATAGCGCGGTCGATTCCTTGTGTATCAAGGAGCATTTTGACGTCGTAAAAATCTCTGGGATGCTGGCGATCTAACGCAGCACATAGCTTGCCACCGTATAAATCGGGCAGTGAGACCACTGGGATCGCGGCAAAGCCAAATTCCTCCTCCACGGCTTCGACGACGTCGCGTTCTTGTGGTGGATACAACGTTCCCCGGGCAACTGGCGAGACTTCAATTTTAATTTGCGCGTCGTCAGTGGTGACAATGATGCGCATCTCATCGGGATTATGGGTTTGCAGCACTGCACGGATCCCGGCTTGAGCTTCCAGTTCAGCGGCGATACGGGTGAGCGCTTCTCGCACGTTGGGCAACGCGACCTCTCTGCTTTCCAGCGGGATGTAGGCCAGATCGATATCAACGGACAAGCGGGGAAAATCACGGATAAATAAGTTGATCGCCGTTCCGCCTTTCAGCGCAAAACAGGGCTCGTTAGCGACATAGGGTAATGCTCGCACCAGCAGGGTGACCTGGCGGTAGTAAGGGGAGGTTTTATCCATGGCTTATTCCCTTCTTAGTAAAATTTTCGGGCACAGTTATCTGGTATTGCGTGTTCAACTTGCCATTTACAACGACTTGTCGGTTGCCCGATCCTAGGTCGATTTTGCTGGTATCCACGCGTTTGAACCATGCATGTTCATAGAAACTGGCGAAAAACAGATACAGGCGCTTGGTTTGTACGGACTGGCTGAGCGTAAGCAGCTTCTCCACTTTACGTGGGTTGAGATTGACCAGCCCCTGAAAAAGCTCGGCAGCGTGCTCAAATGAGATTTCCTGAGGGACTGCGCTTAACAGCTCATAGGTTGCCAGTTCTGGTACGCTGGCGGTTATTTTTTTCCCTTTAACCTCAAGCTCGGTTCGGTACTTCTCGTCCAGTTGAGGAAGCTTCAGAGCTGATACCATCAGCCACTCAACGCCGGGAAATTCTTTAAACCATTTGGGCAATATCGCTTTGTTTTCAACGCTAAGCCAGCATTGATTCTGCTTAAGTTGTAGGTAATGGGAGCGGCCCTGCCAAGAGAGACTGCTCAGTCCGGCCAGATGTACCGGCGCTTCAAGCTGGCTTTGCAGACACCATAGCGCATCACTCCAGTCTGATTCTCGTCCTGCGCGCGCATAAACGCCAGCCCGTAGTTTTATTAACCAGCCATTTTGCGCGTATTTAAAGGCCAGAGAAGGCGATATGTTGTTCCGGGTCAGCCACGATTGTAAAACCAGGCTTCCCGGAGAGGTGTTTTGCAACAGCCAGTTTAATTTTGATGTCATAGATTCACTCAGAGTGTAACTATAATAAAAAAAGTAAACTATTTAGTGAGTGAAAAGTCAATGTACGGTGTTTGTCGCAGCATAAACATTGCCAGCGAGAGTTGTATCAGTTGGGCTGGAAATGATGACATCAAACGTATTTTTTGAAAGATCCGCCGGTCATGGATACTGTCAGCCCAATCCCTGCTGCCGCTGGTATAAATATATACTCTGGTACAAGAAAAATCGGCACCGCCAGCCACACCAGTCCCGTCGCTATCAAGCTGGATGAAATCATACGTCTGGCATGGTGATACACAAAACCGGACTCATGGCCTGCGCCGAACCGCCGTAAGTCGCGTCTTACCAGCCCGTCGATAAGGCCAATGGTAATGGTGAGCGCAAACAGCGGCAGAGCCTGCAACAAAATCGCCAGCCGCAGCAAAAAGGTTAGGGTGACGTTACTCGCAGACAGTAACGCGCAGCGGATTACCGTAGTGACCGCCTCTGTCCAGAACAATCCGCTTTGACCATTAAGGGAAGCAATAAGCGCCGCGCTCCCTTGTTGCAACGTATCGCTGATAAGGGCCAGATTTTCTACTAACCACACCGGTGCGCCAGCAGAACTCCGCCACCAATGCCATGTCGCTTGTAATACCTGTTCACTGTGGCTGGCGCAGGTATTCCGCCAGAAAAACGCATCGCCCAGCCACTCCAGCGCTATTGCCAGCATCCATGCGCCGAGGCAAAAGCCAGCCAGCACGCCGGGTAACAATGCAATCCAGCCGAGCAGTCCAGGACGGCGTACTGGTCCTGACGGAACATGCTCGGGCATCAGTGCAGCGGCAGCGTAACGTAGCGACAGAGGAATCGCGCCTCGTGAGCCTCATCCAGTCGTACCTGAAAAATATCGTGTTCATCCTGCGGTGATGTAGCTTCGCGCCATGCCTGAAAGCCCTGTAAATTCATGCGAGCGATAATCTGGTCGGGTGTCTCTCCCTGCGTCAGCGCTTCCACCGCCTGTTGCAGGGGAAGGGGCAGCGTTTGCGCAGGCCACATCACTTCAACGCTCACGAGCTGGCGGTGTGTCCGGGGTATCATCGGTTTGGTTCTCCGTGGTTTCGCTGTCGTTCAGCCATAAAATAGGGTCGTTTTTCGCCGTTACAACTGTCTCCGGGCGGTTCCACCATACGGGAGCACTGTCGTACTGTTTTTCCATATAGCGGGCGATTTGCGCGATGTTTTCCGGCATCAGCGGATCGTGTGCTGCGTCTGGTAACGGGATACGTAATTTCCAGAGCTGGCCGCCTTCCAGCAGAGCAAATGCCTGACCCTTGGGGAGCTGGACCAGCGAGGCAGGTTCCAGTAACGGCACCTGTACGCTACTCACCCGATCCTGGGTGTTGCTGGAAAACCCGATATTGCCCTGAGCGTCGGCGCTGTCGGTGACGCCGGAACTGACGCTGTTACTGAGCATGTCTACCTGCGGCAGTTGTTTGGTCAGCAGTTCGGCGGTGGCGGTCTCCCGTACCCGCATCATGATCAGGCTGTTGAAGTTGCCGACTACCTGGCCCGCCTTGGCGCGATCGCCGATGCGGGCTTCGATATCGGAGAGCGTCTGGGTGTAGGCCGTGACCTGCACGCCTGCGCCGCCGCCTTTGTTGATCAGCGGAATAAATTCATCGCCCATCAGTTCGCTGAACTCATCGCAGTGCAGGTTAATGGCCGCTTTTTCTTCCGCCTGCGGCAGACCGTCCATCACGCCGTGCTTGTAGATATGCCCGGCGACGCTGACCAGATCGGCGAACATCGAGTTACCGACGGCGGCGGCAATCTCCGCATCGGATAGCGCATCCAGCCCGACATAGACAATCGCCCGCTGGCGAATCGCCTGTTGCCAGTCGAATACCGGACGCGGGTCGTTGAGGTTGCCGTAGTCCGGGGCCAGCAGTTGGGCGATTTTCCCGGTGGTCAGTTTTTCCAGTAGCGGCAACAGCGAAGCGACGATTTTATCGAAATAGGTTTTGTCGTAGCGCACGGCAGAACGTAGGCCGTCGAGGATCGGGTCATGCAGGCGGGTGGTGGAAAGGTACTGCTCCAGCGCGACAACGTAGCTGTCCCGTCCCTGAAGGTTACGCGGCGTGTTTTTCTCAGTGATGCCACCGGCAATCCGTACCACGTTATCCCATGCCTGTCGGTCGTGGCCAGGCAGGAAGACGCGGGCGTAGTCGATAAACAATTTGTCGATATTGATGACGTGGCGGGCGATGCGGGCGTAATCTGGGCGCCGGCCCAGCGCCACCAGGGCGCGGGTGATGATGTTGACGAAGCGCCACGCAAACTCGCGGAAGGCGGCGGAGTTGCCCTCGGTGGAGAGCTGCCCGGCGATGCGGCTGGCAACTTCCGAGATGCGGCCAAAACGTCCGACGGCATTGTAGCGGGCAGAGATCTCCGGCCAGCCGAGATGGAACAGCCAGAAGACGCTTTCTCGCCCGGCGCGATGTGCTTCCGCCCAGACGCGCCGCAGCAGGTCAGCGTCACCCTTGGGATCAAAAACAATCACCGTGTCGCCACGGCGGATATCCTGGGCAATCAGCAGTTCCGCCAGCCGGGTTTTACCGACGCGGGTGGTGCCGAGGACCAGCGTATGCCCCGGTCGGTCACGCAGCGGCAGCGTGACGCGGCCTTCGCACAGTTCTACCCCATGAAGCAACGGATCGCCGCCGCTGGCGGAAGGACGGTCCGTGCGCAGCCAGTGTTCACATTGTGGCAGACGGCACAGATACAGCCGCTGGGTATGCGTGGGCAGCCAGCGAAAGCCGCGCCCGAGAAACAGGGCGTCGGGCAATAATGGGATGCGGCTGGAGGAGAGCGTCCAGAGTGGCAGATGACGCACGCGGCGGCGAAAGCGCAGGATGCGCACTCCCTGTTTTAGCCGCAGGGCAGACAGTGAAAGCAATGCCAGCGCTAGCAGCCATCCAGAAAGGGGAGTAAGCAGGAACGTCTGCGGTGCGATAACACACCATACTGCCGCCAGCAGGGCCGAGCTGGCGCTGTAAAGCTCCACCGCCGGGCGCAGGATAAAATCGAGCCTCACTGTGCCAGCCCCTTGTCGGTGATTAGCACCGGATACGCGGTGATGGGCAGGTGTTTTGCCATATCGTCGGCGCTGACGGGCAGCAGCGTTAACGCTGGAGCGATGGTCCGCAGGGCATTCAACCGCGCCAGTGTGGCAACGTTCACGACCAGCCCGGTGGCGTGCAGGGTTTTTAATGCGTCCCGGTGCTGGCGCAGCCATTCTGTGGACTGTGGATCGTCGCCGATTAAAAACAGCGGCGTCATTCCCGGCAGGTTGAGCGCCAGACGCGGTTGCTGACCGGGATGCAGATTGTGAGTGATGACCGGCAGTAACCTGGCCTCATCCAGCGCCTGCATGGGAACGGCAGGTCCGGCAATCGCGGCGGCAGTAAACAGCAGCATGGCTGGAATAAGGTGTTTCATGGCGACGTCCCTGATGCTGAGAGTAACCGGATTTGTTGGCTGATCTTCCGGCGGTAAACGGCGGCGGGTTTGCCTCCGGCAGGATGGTGGTAGTGGGCGGCAGCGTCCAGCCAGCTTCCGGGAGAGGCGTTGTAGTGCTGGCGCAGCAGCAGGGCGGTGACGGTGAGATTGTCCGCTGGATCGAAGCTGGCGCACAGCGAGGGAAACCACTGCCCGTTCCAGCCGAGGTTAACCTGTCCCAGCCCGGCGTCGATACGCTTCAGGCTGTGGGTGCGGGCGAAGGCCAGTAATGCCTGGCAGGCTGAAGAACGGCTGGGATAACGGTATCCAGTTCCCGCAATATTCAGCGTCCACGGCCACGGATGTAGCCCCTGTGCCAGACGGATGCCGCTTTCAGCGCGGGCCACCGCGTACAGCAGTTCCGCCGGAATCTGCTGTTGACGGGCGATTTGTGCATACAACGGCGGCACGGCGCAGGCGTGAGCGCTGATGAGCAGAGCGACTATCAGGGCGCAGAGACGGGATGCCATTGCTCCCCCTGTTGTTCGAGCAATAGCGGCAGCTTTCCGCCGCCGAGGCGTTGCCAGCGCCCGTTATCGTGATTAAGCGTTATCTGCCCGCGTTCGACCTTGCGCATATCAATATGCTGGCGCTGCGCCCAGCGTTGCAGGCTGGCATCGTCGTTACGACTATTGACCAGCCAGATGTCCAGCGGACGGTCGTCGTTGATAAGCTTTTGCGCCAGCGTCTCGCAGGCCGGGCATTTTTCACTGACGAACAGCGCCAGACGTGGCTGGACGACGCTGCGAATGGGCGTCAGCGTCGGGTAAAGCCGCTTCCATGCCTGATCGTAGGCACGCTGGAACGCCAGCTCTTTCTCCACCCGTTGATGCTCTTTACGGGCCAGCAGCTCAGCGAAGTGCTGGCGTTCGGTGTCGTTGTTGGTTTCCACACCAAGGGTGGTAAGGGGATCGAGTCCCGGCGACCAGATGCCGCGCTCGCCCTGACGCAGTTGCTGGTAGTGCTGCCATTCGCTGTCGGTTAATCCCCACTGCTGCGCCTGCGTGTAGGTAATGGTCTGTTCTTCAATACGGGTTTGCTGCGGGCTGGCATACAGCGGCAGTAGCAAAAGGAACTGCAACAGGTATCTGTGCATTGCGGTTTATCCTCCGGCGTTCAGCGTCAGTTGGTGGCCGCCCTTGCTGAAGGTGGCGCGGCTGCCTTCCAGTTGCAGCAGTTGCCAGCCCTGCACGCTGTCGCCGGGGGCAACAAGCTGAAGCTGTGAGAGCGAGCGATAGCCGGATGGCGCGATGACGGCGAACTGCCGCCCGGCGCGGAACTCGCTGCTGATAAGAGAAAAAGGGGCCTTTGCGGCCCAAAGCGGAGTTGTGACGGGACGTTTTGCCTTTGCGCGGCTGCGCGTGGCGGTCTGTTGTTGCAGGTGTTGATAACTGGTGCTGAGGGTCTGGATTTGTCCCTTCAGTTCTTTGAGCTGTTCGTTAATGGGGTTAAGTCGTTCGGCCTGAGTGCTGGTGGCATCGTTAAGCTGTCTGGCAAGGGCTTCCGTGCGATCGGTGATGTTTTTTACGGCAACCTTCAGCTCGTGGTAATCGCTGTCCGGCTGCGGCTGGTCGCGCCACTGTGTTATCTGGCGTTGTGTCTGCTGTTGCGCCAGCGCTAGGGTATTCAGGCGGTTGAAGCCCCAGAACATCGCCGCCGCCAGGAGCAGGAGAGCTGCGCCGGTAGTCAGGTAGGCCAGACGTTTAAGCATGATGGTCTCCCGTTCCCGGCGTGTTCAGGTGAAAACAGACTTCGCGGTTCAGTACATCTGTCTGCATCAGCCAACCCGGCCCGGCCAGCGTTTTTAGCGCCTCTTCCAGCCGCATCGGGCCGAGCCGGTATTGCGAGAGCGGCAGCGGTTTTCCTGCCAGAAACTGTGTTGGATGGTCATCGGCGCACAGGCTGTAGCCGCTCTGTTTCAGCAACCAGGCGAGGGCGTCGCCAACGGTGAGCTTCAGGTTTAGCGGCAGGTTGATGTTGACGATTTGGTGCAGCGGGTTGCGCTGGGCTTCGTTAGGGCGGGTGTTAATCAGCAGGTAGCGATCATAGCGCACCACTTCAGGTGCGGGTGGTGTGGCTGGTTTTGACGCAGGCACAGCGGGCTGTTGCGGCGAGTTGCAGCCGCCCAGCATCAGCAGTGTGATAACCATTCCCGTTGTTCGCGCCATTGTCTCTCTGAATCTGGTGAGGAATAGCCAGAGGGTGCGCAATGGTGAGAAGGCAAACAACGCGAAATTGTTTTTCGGTTGTGAAAGAAAGACGCCCGGAGCGGGCGTCGCAATGAAAATTCAGGCGGCATCATCTTCTGCCTCTGTTTCCTGATTTCCGGCCTGCCAGACGACTTCACCGTCAATTTTGACAAGGCCAATATAGAGCAGCCGGGCTTTCAGGCTGACGCCCGTTTCGCCTTTACGCTCACCTTTGCTGTAGGTGAACATATCGACGTATAAGTCGCCCAGGCGGAAGTGGATCAGCACCTTGCGCTTTTCATTGACCGCCTGCTCGCAGCGGGCAATCAGCTTACGCGCTTCGCTGCCGGTGACTTTGCAGTCAAAGCGGACATAGTCCACGTCATCGGCAGCCCCGCTTAATGCGGCAATATCACAGCATAAAAAGGGCTCGCCGCGTTTTGGGGTGACGGTGCGGACACGGTTAACGTAACCCAGACCGCTGGTGTACAGATTGAAGTAAGTTTTCTCGCTCATAGGATCCTCCCGCGTGGCTGAACGCGGCGCTAAGTGATGTGCAGAGTGCATCGGGTGAAAGGGATGCGCCTGTGTGATGCTGCGCAATTAAAAGGATTTGGAACCACGCCTTACGGCGGGTAGCGTGCAGGTTCCGACTACCAGGTAAGCAAGGGGATTTAAACGAGGGGGAAGGGAAATTGCGAGGCGATATTCTGTTTGCTGCACCTTAAATACCGTATTCCGCACGGAGGCTGTTAAGGTGCAGCGGGCTGAAGGGGCACTGGCCGCGTAGGGTTACGCGCGATTTCTGTCAGCAGTGTAAATCGCAATAACTGGCGCTTGCGCACAAACGGATCCCGTTGTTATCCGGTGGGCACCGGAAAAATGCAGGCGGTCCGGGCGGATAGCGAGACGGCTGTCGCCTGGCTATCCACCCGGAATGATACTGAACAGGAGCGTAAAGGTTGTTTTGCGCGACGGGAGCGTCACGAGCGCGAACAGGCAAAACAAACCGCGCTGTTGGGTATGGCGTGAGGGTAATGGCGTAGCCGCCTGGTGTCGTGCTGCAACTCATGTTCTGCGTCAGCTATTTTGTTGCCCCTGATACAGCATTTCTGCCTGTTCCATTTTTTCCTGACACTCCCGTGCCTGGCGGATAATGAAGGTCAGTACCGACATCTGCATATTGAACACAATGCGATCCCGCTCGATTTCCAGCAGGGCATCTCTGGCACGTTGCGGGATTTTGGGATTGCCAATCAGGTTGCAGAATGCCGGAGTGCCGGATTTGTTGTTCTGCTGGTTGCGCCAGCGCAGGAAGTTCGCGCCGGAAGGGGCTGGGCCGATGGTGAATATCAGCGGAAGCTGGCGCACGGGGTAGCGTCTGGCGCTCTGGATTAGACGTTGCATCAATGGCTCCATCATCTCGCGCACGCTTCGTGCATTGCTCTCCAGCAGCTCCAACTCCCCCTTACTCTTAAAAGGCTTTAAAAGGCCTTTTAGCGAGGAGACGTAAGCCAGCATTTTATAGTCTTCATCAGCCAGCGACTGATAGCTGGTTATGGAGTTATTCATCATCGGCAGCTCCGGGATTGTCGGTCTTGCCAGGCAGCGGTGATGAAAACGATGAGCGCAGCTTGCCGCTCAGTATCGCTTCCGGCAACGGGCCTAAACGTTCCACGGCGGCTCTGGCCTGTGGTGTATCGTCGATAAAATCCTGACGGGTCAGCCCGGAGCCGTGATATTTCTGCGCCAGACCGAAGGCGCTGCGAATAACCGTTGCGCCATTATTTAACCGGTTGTGCATTTCCCTGCGGGAGATGACGGCGATATGCGAGGCCAGCAGAAGCTGGCGTGCGAGCTGGTCGAAGTCGGTCAGCAGATAAACGCCCTGATAGGCCAGTGGAGCGTTGATAAACAGCGGAAAGCGGGCGGGCTGCACGTTGAAGCAGTTTTCGATATCGATGCCTTCCGGCAATTCGCTGAACATGGCTTTTGCCTGATCCAGCATCACTTGCATCAATTTACGCGACTGTACCAGTTTCTCTTCCATGCGCAGCATCCACAGATCGGCGTAAGGATCGTTATGTTCTGCGGCAATGCGCATCTGATTAAGGATTTCGATAAAGCGCGGCATTCCGATGATTGGCGCAGGGCCACTCTCAGTTGCCCGTCGCCCGGTCCACAGCCGGGTGGCGTTGTGAGTGTGAAGCTGAATATGGATCGCACTACGCAGGGGACCCATGTTGAAGGTGTAGTCCGACATATGTGTTTCCTGTTGCGGATGGGTGTCAGCGCAGAGTGATGGCGTGAGGGGTTGTGAGCAATGGGAAAACGAAAATGCAGGCGGGAAGATTGTTTGGTGGAAATTTTGATGCCACTGGCATCACCCTTTTGCCTATCGGTTGGTGGACATTGATAGGTGTTGGTGTGATTCAAGTGGCATCAATATTTGTCACTTATTAGATTGCCAGTCTGAAGGCTCCCGCCATCTGTTCCTTCCCTTAACGAAGCTGAAGATGCTTTGATAAAAGATCAATCGTCTATTCAACATGACTACGGCATTTAGAGCTTTTGCGGAAATGTCATACCGATCTTTATGCATCGGACATCGTTCTTCATTAAGGGTTAATGTTAAGATAGGTACAATTCATACAGATTGGTAGTTTGTTTCTACTGAGTGATAAAGTGGATTGTTAAATTTTGAATGTTTTTTTTTAGAGTCTATCAAAAAAATAAATTTATATTAACATGCTGATTTTTTCATATGCAATTGAATTGCATGTTATTTTTTTTCATGTGATAAGTTGGCATAGAGCGTTAGAGCAAAAAATCTGCTCATATGGGATCTTCGTGGAGATGTGAGAGATATGCAAAGTTCTGAGAAAGAAACTCGGATTGCTGTTATCGATAATCAATTGTGCATTGCTGGGTGGGATGTACAAGATCCAACCAAGGTTGTGCAAGAATTCGATATCCTCACTAATCAATCAGAAGGTGTAGCTAAACCTCACTATGAGTTTGGTGGGCATCAGTACAGTGACTATGTGCTGTTAGGGAAAGATGGCAAACCACTTGCTGTAGTCGAAGCTAAGCGCACAAGTAAAGATGCGTCTCTGGGCCGTGAACAAGCGAAGCAGTATTGCTACAACATCCAGAAGCAAGTGGGTGGTGAGCTACCCTTCTGTTTTTACACCAATGGGCAAGAACTTTATTTCTGGGATCTAGAAAACGCACCGCCGCGTCAGGTTTTAGGCTTCCCCACGCGAGACGATTTGGAACGCTTTGCATACATCCGTCGCAATCGAAAGCCGCTGACGCAGGAATTCATTAACACCTCAATTGCTGGTCGTGACTACCAGATTCGTGCTATTCGTTCGGTGCTTGAAGGTATTGAACAAAAAAGGCGTGACTTTCTTTTGGTTATGGCCACTGGCACAGGCAAAACGCGCACTTGCATTGCCATGGTTGATGCTTTGATGCGTGGCGGACATGCTGAAAAGGTATTATTTCTCGTGGATCGCATCGCTTTGCGTGAGCAAGCATTGGCAGCTTTCAAAGAGCACTTGCCGAATGAACCGCGCTGGCCAAATGTGGGTGAAAAGCTGATTGCTACAGACCGTCGCATATATGTCGCGACCTACCCGACAATGCTCAACATCATCCGGGATGATGTGCAGCACCTGTCGCCGCACTTCTTCGATTTCATCATCGTTGATGAAAGCCATCGCTCGATCTATAACACCTTCGGCGAAGTACTCGATTATTTTAAAGCCATCACATTGGGGCTGACTGCCACGCCAACTGATATTATCGACCACAATACCTTCCAGCTATTTCACTGCGAAGACGGTATTCCCACGTTCGCTTATACCTATGAAGAGGCTGTAAACCACGTGCCGCCTTATCTCTGCAATTTTCAGGTTATGAAGATTCAGACCAAATTCCAGATGGAAGGCATCAGCAAACGCACTATTTCGTTGGAAGACCAGAAAAAGCTGATCCTGCAAGGCAAGGATGTCGAAGACATCAACTTTGAGGGAACCCAGCTTGAAAAGCAGGTGATTAATAAGGGTACCAATACCCTGATCGTCCGCGAGTTCATGGAAGAGGCAATTAAAGATGCCAACGGAGTTCTGCCCGGTAAAACAATCTTTTTTTGTGCCACCAAGGCCCACGCCCGGCGTATGGAAGATATTTTCGATAAGCTCTATCCGCAATACCACGGAGAACTGGCTAAGGTGCTGGTGTCGGAAGACCCACGTGTCTATGGCAAAGGTGGCCTTCTCGATCAGTTCACTAACAATGATATGCCGCGCATTGCCATCAGCGTGGATATGCTAGACACCGGTATTGATGTACGTGAAATCGTCAACCTTGTGTTCGCCAAGCCAGTCTATTCCTACACCAAGTTTTGGCAGATGGTTGGGCGCGGCACGCGCCTGCTGGAAACCAGCAAACTCAAGCCTTGGTGCCTTGAAAAGGATATGTTCCTGATCCTCGACTGCTGGGACAACTTCGAATACTTCAAGCTCAACCCAAAAGGCAAAGAACTCAAACCGCAATTGCCATTGCCAGTGCGTTTGTTCGGCTTGCGGCTTGATAAGATCGAGAAGGCTTATGACCGTGGTCATGCCCATATTGCCAGTCGTGAAATTGCTAAGGTTCGTGTGCAGATTGCAGCGTTGCCCAAAGAGTCGGTCGTAATCAAGGAGGCTGTCGCAGCTCTGGCGCGGCTGGAGGATGACAACTTCTGGATTAATCTCAGCCACGATCGACTGGAATTCTTACGTGATGAAATCAAACCTCTGTTCCGCACTGTTTCTGAGGTCGACTTCAAGGCCATGCGCTTTGAGCGCGACCTGCTCGAATTTTCGCTGGCTGTGCTCGATGAAAATAAAGAACAAGCCGAAACGCTCAAAGAAGGTATCGTCGAGCAGATCAGTGAATTACCGCTGTCAGTTAGCTTCGTACAACAAGAAGAGGTCCTGATCCGCACGGCACAAACTAATCATTACTGGGCCAAAGCCGATGAGGATGCGTTCGATGTTATAGTTGCCAGGCTCGGCCCTTTGATGAAGTTCCGTGAAAAATCCAGAGGCGAGGAGCAAACTCAGCTTGATTTGGCCGATGAGCTTTATAAGAAAGAATGGGTGGAATTTGGGCCGCAGCACGAAGCCGTCAGCGTTACCCGTTACCGTGAAATGGTCGAAACTTTGATTGCCGAGCTGACTGAGCACAATCCGGTGCTACAGAAAATCAAGAACGGTGATGCGGTTAGTAGTCAGGAGGCCAATGAACTGGCTGAGCTGCTGCATGAAGAGCATCCGCACATTACTGAAGACCTGCTGCGTCAAGTCTATAAGAACCGCAAGGCACGTTTCGTTCAGTTCATCCGCCATATCCTCGGCATCGAAGTGCTCAAAAGCTTTCCTGATGAGGTTAGTGCAGCCTTCGACCAGTTTATCCGTGTCCACACTACGCTCAGCAGCCGACAGATGGAGTTCCTTGAACTATTGAAGAACTTCATTGTTGATCGCGAAAGGGTGGAGAAGAAAGACTTAATTAACGCCCCCTTCACGGTCATCCATCCAAAAGGCATCCGCGGCGTGTTCAGCCCGGCTGAAATCCAAGAGATCTTACAGCTTACCGAATGGTTAGCTGCCTAAAAACAGGCCATACCATGTTACAAAACAATCCTGAACTAAAATCTAAAATCGACCTGCTTTGGAACAAATTTTGGAGCGGTGGCATCAGCAATCCGCTTACTGCCATAGAGCAAATTACCTACCTGCTATTCATGAAACGGCTTGATGAGTTGGATCAAAAGCGGCAGGCCGATGCTGAGTGGACGAATGAAGAATACACCTCTAGGTTTGAAGGTACCTGGATTCCGCCTGAGGAGCGCAACTGGCCTGTGACGGAGCAGCGTCCCATTGACAAACGTACGCTGCGTTGGAGCGAATTTAAGCGTATGCAGGCAGAGGAGATGCTGCAGCACGTACAGGGCAAGGTATTTCCCTTCCTGAAAGACCTGAACGGTGCGGAGTCCAATTTTACCCACCACATGAAAAACGCCGTGTTCATCATCCCCAAACCGGCGCTGTTGGTAGAGGCAGTGAAGACTATCGACGACATCTTTGCGGTGATGGAAAAGGACTCACAAGAGCATGGGCAGGCCTTCCAGGACATCCAGGGCGATGTTTATGAAATGTTGCTTTCGGAAATAGCTACCGCAGGCAAGAACGGTCAGTTCCGTACTCCCCGACACATCATCAAGATGATGGCCGAGCTAGTGCAGCCGCAACTGGGTCACCGCATTATCGACCCGGCCTGTGGCACTGGGGGCTTTCTGCTGGGCGCCTATCAATACATCGTTACCCAGTTGGCTATCAACGCTGGTACTAGGAACCTTGTACCCGATGAAGATGGTTTTATCCGCACCTCAGTTGCCGCAACATTTGATGAAAAGCGCCAATTAGTCCTGCAAGAAAGCCTGTACGGCTACGATATCGACGCTACTATGGTGCGCCTGGGATTGATGAACCTGATGATGCACGGTATTGATGAACCTAATATCGACTACCAGGACACCCTGAGCAAAAGCTATAACGAAGAATCCGCCTACGACATCGTGCTAGCCAACCCACCTTTTACCGGTAGTATCGATAAAGGTGACATTAACGAAGCCTTGCAACTGACCACTACTAAGACCGAACTGCTGTTTGTTGAAAACATCTATCGCTTGTTGAAAAAAGGCGGTACTGCCTGCTTGATCGTGCCGCAGGGCGTGCTGTTTGGTTCTGGCAAAGCCTTCAGAGATTTGCGGCAAACGTTGATGGAACGCTGCGATCTTAAAGCCATCATCACCCTGCCTAGTGGTGTGTTCAAACCCTACGCTGGAGTCAGTACCGCCATTTTACTGTTCACCAAGGTCTGGGGAGCCAAAGAAATCATTACGAAACCTGCTACCGAACACGTCTGGTTTTATGAAATGGCCGCTGATGGCTACTCGTTGGACGATAAGCGTAGTAAGCAGGAAGGTTATGGTGACCTGCAAGACATCATCACTAAGTACCACAACCGCGATGCGGGGACCGACACCGACCGAACCGCGAAGTACTTTATGGTACCGTACAGCGAGATTGCGGATGAGAAGAACAACTTCGATCTTTCCCTTTCACGTTATAAAGAAGATGTATTCGAAGAAGTGAGCTATGAGCCTCCTAGAATTATTCTGGAACGTCTGATTCAAGCTGAAGTTGGCGACATAGACGAAGCAGAGTTGACCACTGTGCAGAATGGTATTGTGAAGGAGTTGCTAGAGTTGAAAAGGATATTAGGATGAAGTGGCATAAATTTTCTACTGTTATCACCGATGCCACTTCTAAGTTCAGAAAAATTAAGGCATCCAATTATCTTACTAGTGGCAGATACAAAATCATTGACCAGAGTAAAGAGCCTGTCGCTGGCTATACTGACGATGATAGACTTATTAATGAACAATTACGTCCAATATTGATTTTTGGTGACCACACTCGGATTCTGAAATATGAAAATGACCCTATAGCACTCGGGGCTGATGGAGCCAAAGCTCTTTGGGTAGATCCGAATATAGCTGATGCGCGCTACGTGTACTACTATTTACGCTCAGTCCCAATCAAAGAAGCAGGTTATAGTAGACATTTCAAGTTTCTCAAAGAGGTTAAAATACCAATACCCTACAAAGATGGACAACCTGATTTCGACTATCAAACTAGGGTTGTTTATCTGCTTGGCAAAATAGAAGGTATGATCGCTCTGCGCAAACAGCATCTGCAACAACTCGATAGCCTACTTGAAAGCGTTTTTCTGGAGTTGTTTGGCGATCCGGTACGGAATGATAAGGGCTGGGATATTGTGCCGTTTCACAAAGTAGGCAAATTTATCAGCGGCGGTACACCTAGTAAGAGTAGGGACGACTTCTGGAATGGAGACTTTCCCTGGGTTAGCCCGAAGGATATGAAGACGACAAAAATTGACAATGCGATCGACCACATTTCTGAAACGGTTTTTGAGCAGACATCCCTAAAACGAATTACTCCGAATCACTTACTGATAGTTGTTCGGGGAATGATACTTGCTCATTCTTTTCCTGTTGCGATCAATTCTGTCGATATCGCCATTAATCAGGATATGAAAGCAATTAAACCAGTTAAAGACATTAATGTCGTCTATTTATTGAACTGCTTAAAATCCCTTAAGCGTCAACTGTTAAAGCTCATCTCTACGGCAGGACACGGTACTAGAAAATTCGATTCTGTTTCCATGGAGAAGCTGTTTATACCGAAACCTCCTGAGGACCTTCAAAACCAATTTGTCGCCATTGCTGAAAAGATTGAAATCCTCAAATCTGATTACCAGCGAAGTCTCGTTGAATTGGAGTGTCTCTACGGCGCATTAGGCCAAAAGGTATTCAAGGGCGAACTTGATCTATCACGAGTGCCGATGCCAAAACCGTCTACTCGAGATATTACCGCTGTTCCCTTCGGAGACCAAACGACCATGCCCGCCCCCGTTGTACAAACCGTGCCTGCCATTCATTTACCCGATACTGATAATCTTCTGGCTGCATTGGAAAATGCTGAGGCTCGCAAGGCATTGATTACAGAATGGCTGGAAGCCTATCGTACGCAACTTGCTGACACTCCGTTTTCCTTACAACAATTCATGGAGCTGGCACAGAGTCGGCTGGCTGAGATTCATCCAGACAACGATTTGGTGCTGGGTACAAGCGACTTTGAACATATCAAAGATTGGGTATTCGAGGCGGTGGCGACCGGCAAATTGTCCCAGGTGTTTGACGATGCAAGCAATTGTATTGAGCTCAAGTCTGTTATCGAGCAAGGTCTGATATGAAACTACTACGTCTGAAGATCACCGACCCGGCAGGCTTTCGCAGCCTGCCCTGCGGTTTTGAGCACCATTTTCGCACGGAGTGGAATTTGCAGGATGAATTCGCAAAAGCTGACCACTTTGCCCCCTTCGTCTGCGCCGGACCGAATGGCAGCGGTAAATCCAACTTACTTGAAGTTCTGGCTGCAATCTTCTTTCAGCTGGAAATTCTGCGTGTGCGTCGTAGTTTTCTTCCTGAAGCATTGCAAGATGATACTCTGGATCTTTCACCCATTTCCTTTGAGCTAGACTATTTGATTCGAGTCCTTCCTGAATACCGTAGCTCTAACAGTCCCGAATGGGCAAAAGTGCATGTTAGGAAAAATGCCGGTGAAACGGTGCGCATTCTTTGGGAAAACCAAAGTGACTTTGGTTCGGACATAAATGAATCATTCACTAGTAGCCATATTGATATGCTCTTGCCCCAGTATGTGCTCGGTTACTCTTCAGGCGAGAACGAAATCCTTAGTCTTCCTTTTTTTAAGATGCGTTTTGTACAGTTTGATGAGTACTACAACGCACTTACCCAGCAACTTCCATATCCCGGTCACCCAGAAACCAGACTTGCATATCTTGATAACGGATTCAGCCAGGCCATCCTGCTGTGCAATCTGCTGTTTCTCGATGAGGATAGTTTGCGGCCTTTCCGCGAGGATGTGGGTATTGACTCACTGCAGGAATTCCGCATTATCGTTCGTCGTAGTGTTGGACTTCGGCCAGAACAACTTACTGCTTTTGCCAGTGAAGATGAAAATCAATACCAGTTACCTGAAGACATAGTCAATAGTAATCCCGCTCTACAGTTCCATATCGATGAACAGGGATTACTCCATTATCGTCTAAATATTACCCATTTACTGGAAGGCGACGAAAGATCTTCATTAATGATTAATGCATTACAGCGATGCGCTACCTTGAGTTACGTCGATGAAGTTACTGATACGCTAATCTTAGATTACCGGGTTAATGAGGCAACTAAGCAAGCCTTCCGTGAAAATTTCGACGGTTCACCATTGGCTCTATTCCAGGCGTTTCAGGTGTTGTTAGCTCTTAACCTGTATGTTGTAAGTGATTCGCTTAAGTCGGATTTATACTCTTCAACCAGTCACTATGTTAGTGAAACAGTACCGACGCTAGCATCTGATGAGCGAATCATGCGCTTTAAACATTTCTATTTCAGGAAGATAGGTGTCGAGAAGCCGATGCTCCTCAAAGAGCTATCGGATGGCGAACACCAGTTATTGCATAGCCTTGGTCTGTGTGTGCTATTCCGTGACACAAACTGCTTGCTTCTGCTTGATGAGCCTGAAACCCACTTTAATCCACATTGGCGAGCCAGTTTCATCTCCCGCCTGCGTCAATGCTTACCTGATCAAAGTGCTGTGGGGCAAGAGATGTTGATCACAACTCATACACCGTTTCTGATTTCAGATAGTAAGCCGGACAAGGTTTTGGTATTCAGCAAAGATGAAACAACTGGCGTTGTCAGCATTAACCACCCGGACTACAACACACTTGGTGCTTCAATCAACAAGATCACTATGAACACTTTTGGCAAACGCGAAACTATCGGTGGCTATGCACAGGCCCTGCTGGAAGATCTGCGCCGACGCTTTGAGGCTGGTGAAGAGGATAGGGAATTTCTTATTACCGAAATTCACCAGCAATTAGGCGACTCGGTGGAAAAACTGTTGTTGATCAATGCGATTCTTGGACAGAATGCACAAGACAGCGAGGAGGGGCAAAGCTAATGTTGTTTACTTACACTTATGTACCACATCAAATGGAGAGAATGCAGCGGTTTATCAATTTCATTTTCTATCAAGTATGGTGTAGAGCGAGGAAATTAGATGGGTATGACTTGACTCTATTTGATGCTAATCCACCACTTAAAGAGATAATGATCTCTTTTGCCTATGACCACACTGCAGCAGGAGATCGTTTTTCAAGTCAAGTTCAATCTATTTTTCAGAGTTTCGCCCAGCTCTCGCGAAAGCAAACAGCTCAGTTTAAACGGTGGTACCAAGGGAATAATAATCTGGAAAAGGTATGTGCCAATACGCCGAATACACAACTAGCCCGTTACGCTGATATAGCTGTGAACCATAAAGAGCTGTCAGAACAGCTCGGTACATTTTTCAAAGGATTATACTCGCAGTCATTGCTGGATCTCGCTGCTTTGCGCGCCAAGATTGGTGATATTGACGATCATTACAAGAACTTCGTGCAAATCAATAAAGTTGGGAAATGCCCGTTTTGTGGTATCAGTGACTTACTTAGCGAATACCATACTAAACGCGAAGCTTACGACCATTATCTGCCAAAGGCATTGTATCCTTTTAATTCTATAAACTTTCGTAATCTCGTGCCTGCCTGCCACTATTGCAACAGTAGTTATAAGACCAGTAAGAACCCAGCCTACACGCCAAAAGATCCTGCGGGAGCAGTTCGTCGTCGCGCGGTTTTCTATCCATATCAACCTGTGACACATGCCATCGAGTTACAAGTTACACTGCAAACTTCGGACATAGAAAATTTGGCACCTAACGATATCGCCTTGCAATTTGGTCCAGATGCTGTCGCCGAAGAAATCGATACGTGGAAGGATATTTACGGTATTGAAGAACGCTACAAAGCTAAACTCTGCGGGGAAAATGATGGTAAGTACTGGCTGACGCAAGTGCTTGACGAATGGAGAGAGGACGGACGAAATCCCTCTGATTTTCTGACTGCTTTAGCGCGGCAGACTCGAACGCGACCATACGCCGACTGCAATTTTTTAAGAAAACCCTTCCTTGAAGCATGTGAGGCTGTTGGCCTTTTAACTGATGGGCGATGAACAACGTCTCTTTTGACGACATCTTTATGCTCAAACACCGTCTGCCCACTACAATCTAATGAGGAAAAGGTGGGCCTATCTTGCAATGGCTATGTTAATAGTTGCAAAATCAGCGGTAATTCGTTGATACCATCGTCACCTAAAAAATGACCTGAATCGGGAAGCGCATAGAAGGGGGCATTGAGTTGCTGACTTAGTTTAAGCGTTAGTTCCGTCGGCACGATGGTGTCATTTAATGAGCCAATGACATAGCGGTGTTTTACTCCGTTAACTATCTGCCCCATTTCTAGCGGAGGATAGATGAATGCATCCATTTCTGAAAGGCCGTGTTGTCGCCATATCGGGAGTGTCTCATTGAACCCGGAAACAAGAATAATACCCGCTGGCATCTCATTTACCGTTAGTTGTGCTAACAACCGAAGTATTGTCACACATCCCAGGCTGTGGGCGACGAACCATGTTTTGTTATCTATCTTGCCTACGGAATCCCGCAAAACAGCAAGCCACTCCGATAGCACAGGGGATTCAGGGGAGGGAAGCTCAGGAATAATAACGTCAATATTCTGTTTTTCAGCTTCACATTTTAGCCACGGGAACCAGTGATCTGAAGGTTTTGCCATAAAACCATGTACGATAAAAAGCCTTTTCTTATCCATGAGTTACCAGCGTTGACGATGAGGTGTTTGGCAGACTGACAGACTGTTGGACAGTCTATTTTTGGTTGTTCAGACTAACGCGAAGTTGAAAATTTCACCAGTATATTACTGGACCAGGTTAAAAGAGGTAGTTGAACCATTGCCATAACAAAGGGCCTATTTGTTCCATTAATGGGGCGTATATCGATACTAAGACCTTTTTATGGAACAAAGTGGTGTTTATTGCTGAAGTTTTACGGCGTTATTAGAAGCGGTAGCTGAAACCCGCATTCCCGGTCCACGGCGACTCCATCCCATCACCTTTCTCGTAATTGATACTGGCGTAAATATGCGTGTGCGGCGTGAGAGCGGCGCTGATGCCAGCCTGGTAGCTTCCTCGTGTTCCGGCGATATCGTTATTGAAATTATCATCATTAACCCTGACCGGGTTGTTATGCACAAACTCCTGCTCCAGCGCGACTTTCAGCCACGGAACGAACTGCATCCCATGACGAGTTGCCATATTCTGGCGCAGCCTAAACCCAACTTGCCCCAGCGCGGATTTAGCCGTGCCGGGATGTGCCTGCATTCCATTCGACAGCCAGTAATCATCGCTTTGTGAGATGAAGCCAGTGAAACCGACAAAGGGGGAGAGGGTGGTGTTGGCAAATCTGGCGTTATACCCGGCAACCAGGCTGCTACCCAGACCGGGGATAGTGTAACTGCCGTCAGCATGGCCGCCGGAACTCATGCGGGCATTAAGGTGCTGGTTAAACAGATTGCCTTTCAGCATCCCGTCCAGCCAGAAACGGCTTTGATCATAATAGCTGGCGTATAATGCGGCGCTGTAGCTGTCCACTGAGCCATCGCTGTTATTGGCGAGATCAAGATCGGAACGGCTGTAGCCGCCTGCAATACCGAGTGTAAGCAGGCCAGTCTGGCGAGGAAGGTTTTTGTCATAGCCCATCATCAGCCCACCGAGCCGCTGGCGATAAGCTGCATTGCCTGTGCGGTTAACGTCAAAGCGATTACTTAGCGCCTGCACCCATAGCTCTCCCTGATGCGGACGGGAACGAGTAACGTCCAGGCGGGTTTGCAGCGCACTGGCTTCGGCCTGAAAAATGGTGGGAGCGACGTTTGCCATCGCCAGAACGGCTTCAGTTGATGGCGTGGGAGTTGCCTGTGGCGTCAGTGACCAGTTGCCCTGACCGTCGGGAGTGAGTCCATATTCCCAGGTGCCGATATCTACCTGCTGGTTTGGGTTCAACAGCGTAAACTGCGCGTCTCCACCTCCGGTTTGTACGACCTGTAGCGATTGCGGATCAGTGGGGGATTCGCCTGTGTCGTTTATCCAGATCCCAAAATCGCCGTTGGCTTCCCCGGAGATGTTAATCATATCGCCCTGTTGTGCGGCGAAGGAGGTTGAGTCAAACAGCACTGTACCGCCATCCATCTCCAGACCTGTAATCTGATAATTATGCGGGCTAGCATCACTGCCGTTTTGTAGGGAAAGTACGCCATCCAGCGCTAAGGTCAGGCCGGAGGTTTTTGCGCCCTCGTGAAGTACCAGTTCGCTACTGTTACCCACTACGCCTGTACCTGTCAGCGTTGCCTGGCTGCTGACGTTCATCAGCCCATAAAGCCAGAAGCTATCCAGAGCACCATCATTTATTTGGGCACTGCCGCCTTGGGCAATGATGAGCTGGTGGGAGAGGCCATAACCGCTCAGCGTGTATTGCCCGCCGGACTGCACCGTAGTGTTTTCATCGAGTCCGCCCTGATTTTGCATCACGCCGTAAACCAAAGTGTCATCTGCGGTGCCGCGATACCAGGCCGAAGGCTGGCTGTCGGTGACGACATTGTAGTGCCATGTGCCGGTGACGATTAATGTGCCGCCATCATTGACCTTGCTACCTTCGCTTGTCCCGCCGTTGCTGACCTGCTGAATACCACCGCTTTGTATAACGGCATCACGGGAAAAGGCAGTGTTACGAGTTTCGTAAGGATAGTTCCAGCCGGTATCCAGTTCGCCACCTGCTTCAATAACCGTATTCGTGTCGATGCCGTAGCGATTAACGACCAGGCCGCCAGCGCCGACGGTAGTATTCACAATCTGGCCGCCTTGTTCTGGATCTTCAACGCCATTATTTCCAGCGTTAACGTAAACCTGTCCGCCACTATCCACATAGGTGTTTTCAGCATAACCGTTCACCTGTAGATCTCCATTGGCGGTTATCTGTGTGTCATAAGCGCTGCCGCCCGGTTCCAGAAATAGCTCACCGTGATCGGTAACAGTGATGTGATTGGTTTGCCCGCCATCGCCAACGTAGCTATAGGCATAGGGGCCAGTGATGGTGGAGTTAGTCAGCGTGCCATAGACATGCTGATTACCCTTTGAGCCATCAACAATATCGCCAGAAACAGAGTTTCCGGCGTTAATCTGGGTATGGTAGTCCGCTCTGGCAGATAACGAGATAAACGGCAGCGTCAGTGTTATCAAGTAAGGGGCGAGTTTCATTAGGATCTCCCTGTAGCGATAGTGCTGAAGTCTGGGGAAATCCCTGAGGGGCGAACAGATTGTTTTGTATATGGGACGGGGAAATTTTAGCGGAATGCGATGGGGCATTGATGTGATGCCAGTGGCATCACCCTTTAGCCTATTGATTGGTGGTGAATTGATAGGGACTGATGTGATGCCAATGGCATCAACGTGTTTTCCATATCGATGTCGTGTGCGCCGGATGGTTTGAATTATTTCGTTTTTCGGTACTAAAAGTACCAGTATTGTCATTTTTCTGAACTACGCTGCTAAAAAGCATGAAGGCATCGGCTTTTACAGCTTGTAGGCTGTAATGTCTAAAAACAGCCTACAAGCTGTAAAAACATCAAAAATGGAGTACTGCTTATCCATTAATTCATACAGACAACGCCAGACAACCCAAATTAACCATCTGTAAATATGTCGATAAAATGCATTTTTTTAAACATATGGCCGAAATATGTTTATGGCATCGACACGTTCCGACCATATGTCGATAAAAATGGGTTTTATAAACATATGGGCAGAAATCGATGAAGCCGTCACAACATCAGCTACTCCCTAAACACTGCGCCCGAATCTCCGCAACCAACTTACTGATATCTCGTTTTTTAAGCGGTTCTGCCGGTGTTTGCGGTTTTGAAACTACAGGCGGTACAAACTCCGGCACCGCTGCTTTGCCGCGTCGATACTGATTAAACTCACCGCCCTGAGCCTTGCGCAGCGTCGCCAGCAGATAGGCGAGTGGGTTTTGTATACCGCCACGGGCAACGCGTTGAGCTGCGTCATCAAGCACGTCCTGGCGCAGCGGAGACGGCAGGTTCTGCATGGCCTGCAAGACAAGCTGTTTTTCAGGATGGGTTAACGGAATTTCCGGCGGCCAGTTCGGCGGTGAGTTGTTCGCGCGCGCGGTAGTACTATTACAAAGATCTGTAGGTACAGTACGTACAGGAGCCCGGTCCTGATTTGAGACTAAGCCGTCAGGCTCCGGTTTCCGGCTTAGTCTCGTTTCGGTACCAGGTGAAATTTTGCCTGGTACCGTATTGAGGCCGGACGTTTCTGGCTTAGTCTCCTCAGGAGACTGGCGTTGCTGCCAGCGGGCGCGTTCTTCCAGCAGTTCTATACGCGACGATAAATAACGCAGGCTGGTGTCCTGGCGAATGTCGTACAGAATACCTTGTGCAGTGGCGCGAATAGATTTGTTTTCATGTCGCGAGCACTGCTCCAGCAGATGAAGATAGCTGGCATCGAAACGCACGACATCCAGCACACTCAGCGGTTCATCGTGTAGTGCATAGATATTCCCAAGGATGCGCCCGGATATCCGATCCCGCGCCTTATGGCACAGGCTGAGCCAGCGCGTCAGGCGCAGCATCAGCAATGCCCGGCTGACGGTACTGCGCGAGGCTTTTTCATCCTGCGGGCGGTTAGAGAGCTGCACCTGCAATTCGCTGTAAGAGGGGAACACCGCGCCGCCGTTGTCCTGTGCCTGCATTCGGATCACCTGCCAGGCGAATTTATCTCTGGGCGATAGCAACGGATCCTGCAACAGGCGACGTGGAACCGTGTCATGTTGATTGCCCATAAACAGCAGGCTATCGGAAGCAGATGTCGGATCCTTCTGCATCCGTTGCTGGAGTTTATCGCCGGTCATGTTGATCAGCGCCTGGATATACGGTGTCATGATCTTCCCCTCAGTCACTCAGCTTTTCTCCCACTGTCGGATCAGATTCCAGACCACGGTCAGAGAGAGCGAACGTTCATGCGCCAGCAGCATCATGGCTTCCAGTGCGGGTATGGAGTCGATATTATCGACTTTGATCTCCTGCCAGCGGTTCCAGAGCGCGGCTTCTTCCTCCTCGCCGGGAACCTGGTTGCGCCCCTGACGAACGTGGATCCCCATTAGCCGACGGCGGGCGCTGATTTCAGCAGTCGATATCCCGAAGTAGTGGCTGATTAACGCTATTGAGCCGCCAAGCTGCACCGCCTGGCCGACCAGTTGCTGGAATTTCTGTTCCTGACGCACCTGAACCAGCATCTTGCGCAGTACATCATGGTTGATGGTGATTTTCAGGAACTGTGCCGAGGTGTTGCCCATGTGCATTAGTTCTTCAAAGGTCAGGGCGTTAAGTTCGTTTAACTCTTCGCGGTCAAAGCCCAGCGCTTCGCAATAGCGCACATTGCCGTCCTTCAGCGCCTGTATCACCTGTGACAAAACGGCCTGATTAATCGTCGGCAGCATGTTGTGCCTCCTGCTGGAACTCTTTGATCCGGCGGACAATACGGATCAGCCGGAATGCTTTAATAAGGAATTCATCGCTGAAGAAGAAGCCGTCTGCACCGTGTTGAAAAAAGAGCGTAGGCGTCAGCGCGGCGGCCAGATCTTCCGTCAGCGGGATCTCGTTGAGTGCCGCCAGCAGCGCCCAGCAGGCGCGTGACTGTGGCCGGGTGAACATGGGGTGATCTGATGCGAATGGCATCACCTGGAAGCCAATGCCATTTACATCGGCATCTGAAATTATCCGATCATCGATGGCGTAATGTTCTGCCAGATCCCACGCCAGGCGATCGCTGACCGAGCGTAAGGACTCCGTGGTATCCCACAGTTGTGGGATGCGCCAGATATCCGTAACGGGTTCGGTCCCTTCACACAATAGCGATGGCGCTTCTTCTGGCTCAGGCAGAGGGTCTGGCGTGCCAATGTCCTCTTCCTCTGCTTCAGGTTTACGCCTGCGCGTTGCCGGTCGCGGCTCGGGTTCTTCCGGTGGAACATAAGGCGGTGGTTCAGGTGTGGGGCCGAGCACGGCCTGACGTTTTTGCTCGGAAGGATCAACGTCCAGCAACAGCAGGTTGTAGTCAACGTTCAGCTCCTGACTCATCAGCCCCAGCAGCTCATCCTGTACCCGCTCGATGGCGAAGTCTTCAGGCTGGTCGTTGAACAGCGACAGCGCGGAGGAAAAGAGATTATCAAAGGAACCGGTATCTTCAGCCTCATGGCGTAGCCAGAGATGTAATGATGCCGCCCGCAATGACAGCAGCTTTTCCACCTGCGAGCGGCCCATTCCCGCGTACAGCACTTCGGGGATGCTGGGCAGCAGGTATTCCAGCGCCTGTTCCATGCGGCTGATGTGCGACTGGTTGATAGGATAGCCGTCGTTCTTCAGATGCTCCGCCAGCTCCCGTTGTGAAAGCTGGCAATCTTCCACCTGTTGGTACAGTTCCCGCGCCTTGTTGATCCCCAGCGCTCGCTCGATGAAGCTGAGTTTGCCGTGCAGATCGTTTTCCGCCAGATGGCCGATCAGGCATCGCAGTTCGCCCAGCATGGGTTGATCGGATGTACCGGCCCACGGCTTGTACAGACACTGAATGCGCCAGAACCGTTCATCATGCGTTTCACGCCACAATTCATTGAGGATCGACAGGCGGGTATTGCCGCCGTTGGCGATGATGAACCAATCCTGATCGGGACGGCGGGTGATCGGCGGCGGAGTGTCCAGCCCGCGATGGCGGATCGATGCCTTGATGTCGTCATAGTTGGGGTTACGCATCAACCGTGGGTTGAGATCATAAGGGCGGAGCTGCTCCAGCGTGACGGTCATCGAGGTTTCCGTCAGCGGATCGGCGAACCGTTCATCGGGCGATCTTCCACGATCAAAATTGCCCTGTAGCAGGCGGGACTGGAGTTCCGTCGAAGTCAGCTTGTTGTTCATGACCCGACTCCTTGCTGGCTGAGTGATTCGAAGCGGGTTTGGTCGCTGATAAATCGGGTTCGTACAGTGCCTATCGGTCCGTTGCGCTGTTTGCTGACAATGACTTCAGCGATGCCCCGATCCAGCGTGTTGGGATCGTACAGCTCGTCGCGGTAGAGGAATAAGATGACATCCGCATCCTGCTCGATAGAGCCGGAATCGCGCAGATCGGCATTGCAGGGGCGTTTATTAAGGCGCGATTCCAGCGCCCGGTTAAGCTGCGACAGCGCCAGTACCGGGCAGTTGAGTTCCTTCGCCAGCGCTTTCAGCGATCGGGAGATCGTCGAGATCTCCTGATTGCGATTCTCCGCTCCGCCGCTGCGCATCAGTTGTAGGTAATCAACCACGATCAGCGAGGGAAGCCCGTACTGGCGCAGCGATCGTCTGGCCCGACTGCGTAGCAGGGATGGGGTGAGGATTCCGGAATCATCGAGCAGCAGACGATCTTTCCATTCAGCCATCAGGGTGTTGGCGCTGAGGCCAATCTGTTGCCAGTCATCATCACTGAGATCGCCGCTACGTAGCCGGGTTTGTGAGACGTGCCCAATCAGAGATACGAACCGCAGCAACAGCTGTTCCGCCGACATTTCCATGCTGTAGATTTGCACCGGCTGCGTGGGGCGTAGCATTAGCGCATTCACGCACAGCGTTAGGGCAAAGGCAGTTTTGCCGACGGAGGGGCGAGCGGCGGCGATAATCAGGTCGGCAGGCTGGAATCCGCAGGTCAGGGCATCGAGCTGTTCCAGCCCGGAAGGTGTGCCGCTGAGGCTGCCACGTTCAGCCTCGTAGCGCTGGGCGATGCTTGCCAGTACATTGTCAAAGCAGGTACTGATATCGGTCAGGCCGCCATCCTGATGCGACTGCGCAATGGCAAACAGCTTTTGTTCGGCAAAGGTCAGTACATCGGCCACATTGCTACGTGGCTGGCCTGCCATATCGCTCAATTCATTGCCTAATAACAGAAGCTGGCGCAGCTCGCCGTAGCTGGCAATGTATTGCGCGTAGGGAATGATGTTGGCAGCGCTGGGCGTGTTTTTGGACAGTACTGCCAAGTAGGCGAAACCGCCCACCTGTTCGAGCTGCTCCTGCTGTTCCAGCGATTCACTTAGCGTGATCAGATCGATGGGGTTTCCCTGTTCGATCAGGGCCTGCATATGGGAATAAATCGTCCGGTGCGCAGAGATGAAGAAGTCCTGCGCGGAAATCTGCGTGGTAACGTCATCCCAGCGATCGTTATCCAGCATCAGCCCGCCGAGTACTGATTGTTCCGCCTCGACAGAGTGGGGCGGTTGTGGCCGCTTGCGCTTACTCATCTCGATTACCCTCCTGACAGGCCAGAAAAGCTTCCCACAGCCGGGTTTGTTGATGTGGAGGCAGAAGTAATAGTGGTAAATCGCTGGAGTAGAGCGGCTTATTGTTAGACCAGCCGATTTCAAACAGCGGCCAGTTTCTGGGCGCGGTCAGCGAACCGGACGTATCCCGTAGCTCGTTCTCATCTTCCAGGTTGTAGCAGTCCACCTTTTCCGGTGGGATATGCCAGAGTAGCGACATTAATACCGGTAGCGTTTCCCGCGCTTCTTCACGATCGGCAGCTTCAAAGAACACGATCACTTCATCGTCTTTCTCGAAGGGATACTGGGCGTAATAAGAGCAAAATGCTCGCCAGATTTTCCGTTTCATGCGATGCCCTCCATCTGTTGATGGGGCAGGGCGAGAAATTGCGGGAATAGTTCTTTTGCCAGCATCTGCATGGTTTCAGCCGCGCAGGGTGTTGTGCGTCCTTTCGGTCTGGCAGCATCCAGCCGATGCACCGGCATACCCAGCGATGCCGCACGGCGATAGGCCACGCTGGCGTAAACTGGCGTCATCAGGATCTCGGTGGGCACCAACAGCTCCTGCTCCTTTTGTTTGTGCTGGAGAACCTGAAGCAGGTTGTGATGAATTTCGCGGGCGTCGTTGGTGTGGTCGAGCTTGTTGATCACCGCTTTCAGCGGCGGTAGCGGGATGCCATAGCGGGTGAAGGGCTGGAGATCCCGGTACATTTGTAGCGTGCCGCGCAGGAACTCGCGTGCAGAGAGCATTTCCGGCAGTACCGGGGAGATAATGAGATCGCTGGCTAACAGCACCATTTCCAGCGCGATGGTGCGTGCGCCAATGGTATCGATCAGAATGACGTCATAGCCCGTTATCTGGCGTACCAGATGGCGCAGGCGGATTACGCCGTCGGGCGCAGCCTGAAGCAGGCTCATCAATTCGCCGCGCGGATCGTTAGAGATGATGATATCCAGTCCGGGAATGGAAGTGTGCGAGATGATGATGGCTGGATCCAGCTCGTTTTGCGCGATAAGCTCGTAGATCCCGCCGGGGGCTTCATTATCAAGAGGGTAATAGCTGCTGAGCGTCGGCTGTCGGATATCGGCGTCAATCATCAGGACTTTCAGCCCTTGATCGGCCAGGTAGCCGCCGAGGTTCGCCGTATCGGTGGTTTTCGCCACGCCACCTTTGGTGGAGAGGATGGCGGCAATTAGTGTAGGTAAACTGTGTGCATCTGCGTTTTTCATAACCAGTGCCTTTTTCGTTGTCTGAAAAGGGCTTCACTGTAAAAACGCTGATTTGTTAGTAGGTTAAGTTACCCGATCGCTTTGATTCAAAATCAACCGTAGAAATACGTGCCGGTTCGAGTCCGGCCTTCGCACTCACCCTCTAAACACCTCCTTCCTGTGCCACTCCACAAACCCTTCTTTTGGATAATTCTCGCGTAACATCGGTAGAGCAATCTCCTTTCCGTCGAAATCCCAGAACAGTCTGCCCACCATGCTGCTGCCATTTACTGCGGGTGACACCTGAACCCGCATACTCTCATCCAGCCCAATCGAACCTTTATCAAAGGCTTTATGGTGGATTGCGCACAGCGCAAGGCCGTTTGAAACCTCGCACGGGCCGCCGTGCTGTTTCCATTTAATATGGGCGGCTTCAAGCGCAACCGAAGTGCTGTCGTGGCGCATATTGAAGCCACAAATGGCGCATTCATAGTTATAGGCACGCAGAACCTGCTGGCGGAACAATGGGTCCCGCTGTTTGCGGATTTGCAGGATATCAAATCCCAGTTCATCCGCGATCTCTTCCTGAATGCTTTCGGTGAAGTGCGCCTCGAGGATGTGCTGGGCCAGGGCGTTGATGAGGTTGTTACTCTTTTTCAGCAGGGCAAAATGTTGTTCATCAAAGCCTCCGGCAACGTTATGCGTCACCAGTTCTCCGGCTGGGGGCTGTTTGCTGCTGCCGGATGTTGAACAATGCTCGGCATTTTGTAGCTCCCAGAACCCATCTCCCTGTAAGCGCTAGAAGGGCATATCGGGGCGGTACTGCGCGCGCTGTGGCCCAAATCGCTCCAGCAGGCTATGCAACGGGTCGCGAACTTCCGTACCGTAGTTAAACAGGCGACCGTGACCCTGCTGATAACCCGCCAGCACATGAAGCAGCAGCAGGGGCTTGTGCGGCGCGCGCTGCTCGCCTTTACGCCAGATGGTGATGTCGGCAATTGCCTGTTGCAGGGTTTTACTGGAAGTCATTGATTTCATTATCAGGTAAATAATTGCGATGATGCTCGCAAATTATCACCTGATCAACAGGTGTGAGGCCGATACACTATCGATGTCACTTTATCGCTTACCTGTAAAAGCTCAAAAAGGCGCCCAAAGGCGCCCGCAGGCGCCTCAAGGACACTCTCACCTCTTCGACTCTTTCCCCGCAATCACCGCGATAAACTCCAGCACCTGCTTTTGCTTGCGTGCGGAGAGCTTTTCTACTTTGCGCAGCGATTTCATCAGCGCTGACTCTTCGGGCTGGGGCGTTTGGGCGGTGAGCACGATGCAGCCTTGCATTACGCGCACATCGACGCGGGTGCCGGTGTCGAATCCGGCGGCTTTCAGCCACATCCCCTTCATCACGATGGACGGAAACTGGACGTACTTCACCGGCAGACGGCTGTAATCGGGATAACGGCTCGCATATCCCACCTTCAGGCGACGGTTATCTGCGGCGTGCACTTCTGGATCAAACGAAACTGCAATACAATGCGTATCAGTCATGGTGGCTATTCCCTATAAATAGTTACTGCGATTAGCGATGCGGGGGTGTTGGTAGCACCTTCGCATCGCGCTAATAAAACCCCTGTAAATTACGCCAGTACCTCGGGTGAAGTCCAGATGTAAATACAATGAAATAAGCGCGATTAGCACGCTTTTGGAATAAATAGAAAACCCCCTCATCCCAATAATTCCGTATTATTCACCATATAAATTCATCACCTTTTACACGCCCAAATATTCCCGCGTTCCAGAAAACAACGCCTGTCTGCATCAGGCCAAAAATGCGATCTAACTCACTGAAGCAAATAGCAAACTCTGAAACAACACCGTTTTGTACACTTTGCTTTACACTTTTAGTGATGTAAATCACAAATATCACTCCGTGAAGTGATCCGACTCTCACAAAATGAGGTGTACTCATTCAGCAATACATTACGAGCACAGCCTGGAAAGTTAAGTTTTCAGTATTTCCACTCTCCGCAGACACACTACGATGAATGGCAAATCGAAACGCAAAAAAAAACTTGTTGAATATTAACGGGTAAAAAAAAGGCGTGTGATTTGCATCACTCACATTTACAGCTTTTTAAATTATTGCCAGTGATTAATGTTGACCGGGCTATTTCCATAATCAATCAAATCTTGCATAGTGCCTCCACATTATTTCTCCCCCTGGATCAGGAGGCGAATAGTTATATTTCATCAGACTTTATTGATGAACCAGGTATGCTTTACTTCACATTAATACGTACATGACCACTGTTACTGGAGAAACAAAATGAATTATCCGGCAGAACCCTTCCGTATTAAAAGCGTTGAAACTGTATCTATGATCCCGCGTGATGAGCGCCTTAAGAAAATGCAGGAAGCGGGTTACAATACTTTCCTGTTAAACTCGAAAGATATTTATATTGACCTGCTGACCGACAGTGGCACCAACGCGATGAGCGACAAGCAGTGGGCCGGAATGATGATGGGTGACGAAGCGTACGCGGGCAGCGAAAACTTCTATCATCTGGAAAGAACCGTGCAGGAACTGTTCGGCTTTAAACATATTGTTCCGACTCACCAGGGGCGCGGCGCAGAAAACTTATTATCACAACTGGCTATTAAACCAGGGCAATATGTTGCCGGGAATATGTATTTCACCACCACCCGTTATCACCAGGAAAAAAATGGTGCGGTATTTGTCGATATCGTGCGTGACGAAGCGCACGATGCCGGTCTGAATATTGCATTTAAAGGTGATATCGATCTTAAAAAATTACAAAAGCTGATTGATGAAAAAGGCGCTGAGAATATTGCCTATATCTGCCTGGCGGTGACGGTGAACCTCGCGGGCGGGCAGCCAGTCTCGATGGCGAACATGCGTGCGGTGCGTGAACTGACGGCAGCGCATGGAATTAAAGTGTTCTACGACGCTACCCGCTGCGTAGAAAACGCCTACTTTATCAAAGAGCAAGAGCAGGGCTTTGAGAACAAGAGCATCGCCGCGATCGTGCATGAGATGTTCAGCTACGCCGACGGTTGTACCATGAGTGGTAAAAAAGACTGTCTGGTGAACATCGGCGGCTTCCTGTGCATGAACGATGACGAAATGTTCTCTTCTGCCAAAGAGTTAGTCGTGGTGTACGAAGGGATGCCATCTTACGGCGGCCTGGCCGGACGCGACATGGAAGCCATGGCGATTGGCCTGCGCGAAGCCATGCAATATGAGTACATCGAGCACCGCGTGAAGCAGGTTCGCTACCTGGGCGACAAGCTGAAAGCCGCTGGCGTGCCGATTGTTGAACCGGTAGGTGGTCACGCGGTATTCCTCGATGCGCGTCGCTTCTGCGAGCATCTGACGCAGGACGAGTTCCCGGCGCAAAGCCTGGCTGCCAGCATCTATGTGGAAACTGGCGTACGCAGTATGGAACGCGGAATTATCTCTGCGGGCCGTAATAATGTGACCGGTGAACACCACAGACCGAAACTGGAAACCGTGCGTCTGACTATTCCACGTCGTGTTTATACCTACGCACATATGGATGTGGTGGCTGACGGTATTATTAAACTTTACCAGCACAAAGAAGATATTCGCGGGCTGAAGTTTATTTACGAGCCGAAGCAGCTGCGCTTCTTTACTGCACGCTTTGATTATATCTAAATTATTTTTATGGCCCCATCACCAGATGGGGCTTTTTTGTCTTTCTTTTCCATGAACAGGAAGCCTTTGCGGTGCCCGTTACCGTGACATAACTAAAAGAAGCAAACCCTGACTCCGACATTTTTATTATCCGCATGATGTACAAATGACAGCTGTAATTATAACGAATAGTCTACAGGAACATTTATCATGGATATTAATGCCATTGAGCGACAGAGTAGTACCCCCGGACTGATTAGCGGAACCATGTTGGTTATCGCAACCGTTGTGGGTGGCGGGATGTTTTCCCTGCCGATTGCGATGGCCGGCGTATGGTTTCCCGGCGCCTCTGTTATTCTTCTTTTTATTGCCATCATGATGTTATTAACCGGTCTGATGCTGGTTGAAGTTAACCTGCATTATGGCGCCGGTGCCAGTTTTAATACCTTTACCCAGGATTTATTAGGCCGAAAGTGGAATATCGTGGTCGGTATCGCTTTCGGCTTTGTGCTGTATATTCTGACCTATGCTTATATTTCTGGTTCGTCGGCGGTGATGGCGCAAACCGTGTTCAAATACAGCGGCGTGCGCTTTCCGGCGAATATCTCGGTGGTGATCGTCAGTATGCTGGTCGGGGCGATTGCCTGGTACAGCTCACTGCTGGTCGGGCGCATCACCACTGTGTTGATTATCGGTAAATTTATCGCGTTCTTTGCCACCTTCTCCGGGCTGGTCGGTCATATCGAAGTGGCGAAACTCGTGGACAGCGTGGCGGTAGCGCTGCCGAATTCGCAGTACCTGCCGTACATTCTGATGACGCTGCCGTTCTGTATTATCTCGTTTGGTTTTCACGGTAACGTGCCGAGCCTGGTCAAACTGTATGGCAAGGGCGGTGTCTCGCATATTACGCGTTCGATTATCATCGGTACGCTGTTTGCCCTGCTGCTGTATATCTTCTGGCTGGGCGTCACGATGGGCAACATCAGCCGTTCCTCATTCCCGCCGATTATCGCCAAAGGCGGCAATATTGACGTGTTTGTCGAGGCGATCAGCGAACTGTTCACCAGCCGGTATATGGATCTGATCCTGACCTTCTTCGGCAACTTCGCGGTAGCCAGTTCCCTGCTGGCGGCGACGCTTGGCCTGTTCGATTACATCGCTGACCTGTTTCACTTCCCGGATGACGGCATGGGCCGCCTGAAAACCGCGCTGGTGACCTACTTCCCGCCAGCCGCCGTGTGCTTCTTCTTCCCGAACGGTTTTGTGCACGCGATTGGTTACGCCGGTCTGGCCTTTACCATCTGGAGCGTGATCCTGCCGCCGTTCCTGGTGAAAGCGGCGCGAAAACGTTTTCCGACCGCCAGCTATACCGCGCCGTGTAATAACACCGTGCTCAATCTGGTGATTGTCTGTGGGGCGGTTGTTTATCTGACGGTTGTTCTGGACGTATTTGGTCTGCTGCCAACGTTTCGTTAGACGGAGTCAAAATGAAAAACGTGTTGTCTGTTCAGTCGTCAGTCGTTTATGGCTATGCCGGAAATAAAGCCGCCGTGTTGCCGATGCAGCTCTCGGGGATCGATGTCTGGCCGTTTTACACCGTACAGTTTTCCAACCACACCCAGTACGGGATGTGGCAGGGCATGGCGATGCCGCACGGCGAGCTGAGCGCCATCATCAGCGGGCTGGACGACCTGCAAAAGCTGGCGCAATGCGATGCCGTACTGTCGGGTTATCTCGGTGATAAACGTCATTGCGAAGAGGTAAAGCACGCGGTCACCACCATTCGCCAGCGTAACCCGCAGGCGCTCTACTTTTGCGATCCGGTAATGGGCGACCCGCAAAAAGGCTGCATTGTCGCGCAGGGCGTGGAGTCCTTTTTTGTCGATGACGCCATTCAACTGGCCGACATAATGGGGCCGAATCTGTATGAGCTGGGCGTGCTGACGGGCAGACAACTGCGTAGTTTTGACGAGGTGGTGGAAGCGGCGCAGCAGCTGGTGGCGTGGGGTGTGAAGAAGGTGCTGGTAAAGCATCTCGGCGACTGCTCACGTGATAAGCAGGCGTTTGAAATGCTGCTGGTGACGCCGGAACAGACGTTACACATCGCCCGGCCGCTGTATACCTTTGCCAAAATGCCGGTGGGCGTTGGAGATCTGATTTGCAGCGTGATGCTGGCCTCACTGCTCAATGGCTATGAGGACAAGCTGGCGCTGGAGCGGACGACCAGTGTTGTCGATGCGGTGATGCGGCTGACGAAAGAGCGCGACTCGTATGAACTGCGGCTGATAGACGCGCGTCATCAGATTATGGACCCACCGGTTCGCTATCAGGCAACGGTGATCTGACGCCGCAAGGGGGCTCTGTGTTTCTGACATTGCTGCGGCTTCAGCATCCGTTGGTCTACCGTTTTGCGTGGCTGCGTATTTGGGTCGTGATGTTAAGAGCGTGTGGACTGCGTAAGAGAAAGGGGTGAGCATTTTACGCCGCTGTCGCTGCCGGATGCGGCTCGCGCCTTATCCGGCCTACAAATGAGCGTGAAACGCAGGCCTACAAATAAGTGTGAAATGTAGGCCTGATAAGCGAAGCGCCATCAGGCATAAGTGCCAGGTTTTACACGCGGAAGTAGCGTGGTGGAATCAACGCAGAGAAAGCGTCGAACTTCTTCACCATCTTTTTCCAGAACAACATAACAACCATCCTCGATTTGAAACATCGGCGCTATTTTAGTCAGCGCCGACAAATCGTAAAGTCTGTCGCCTTGTTCCGTTCCTGGGGCGGTGTAAACCTTTTTGGTCACTGTGTCGTCAAATACGGTTGCCGCGAATTTGACGGGGTTGACAAGGGGTTACGCCATAAACCAGTAATAAAAGAGGCCAACCTTTAAGCCGAGGATCACAATGTAGGCGCAGCAGTATTTCATGGTGCCGGACATTATCTGGTTAGCCTGACCGTCCATTTTGGTGGCCGAAACCGCGATGGCGATGCTTTGCGGCGAGATCATTTTCCCGCCCGTTGCGCCAGAGGTGTTGGCCGCCGCCAGCCAGTTGGGATCGATATGTAACTTGCTGGCAGCAATGGTTTGCAGCTTGCCGAACAGAATATTCGAGTTGGTATCGCTGCCGGTCACAAACGTGCCCAGCGCGCCAATCACCGGGGCGAGGAAGACGTACGAGCTGCCGGTCAGATCGACAATCGACTGGGCCAGCGTGGAGATAATCCCGCTGAGATCCATCACCGTAGCCAGCGCGACGATCGCCATAATGGCGACGATAGAGTTTTTAAGCTGGAAAATGGTTTTGATAAACACTTCCAGCATCCCGCGTGCAGATGCTCCCTGAATAAAACCGCCGATGATGGTCGCAAAGATGATTAGCATTCCTGGCGTGGTCACCCATTCCACTTTCAGCGCCAGCGTTTGGCCATCGGCCAGCGTGAAATGCAGCACCGAGGCCAGTTGGGACGCCGCAGCTTTTACTGACGGGAACAACGGTGAGCACAACAGGATAAACACAAAAATAAACAGATAAATAGAGCCCACGCGGAACAACACTTTTGCCGAGCGCGGTGTGGTTTCGCGGGTATGGCTGACTTCAATGCGCCACTCGGGATCGGTTTTCCCTTTGCGCAGGCGACTGGCAATGGCCACGGCAAACAGGCTGACCAGGCTTCCGGCAAAGGCGGGCAATTCCGCGCCAAGATGGATAGCGACAAAATATTGCGGAACCAGCGTGGTGATGCCGCAAATCAGCGTGATCAGAAATACGCCGCGAATAGCCTTCAGACCGCCGCCAATAATGCAAATAATCACAAACGGCAGCAGGATATTAAACAGCGCGAGCTGCAGAATAATGGTTCCGCCGAGGGTATAAACCGGCAGGTTAACCTGTTCCGCCAGTATGGAGACGGGAATACCCACCGCACCAAACGCTGTAGGTACGGTATTTGCCACCAGAGAGGCAATCGCCGCCTTCAGCGGGTTGAATCCCAGCGCGATAAGAATGCCGATCGGAATGGCGACCGCCGTGCCATAACCCGCCGCAGCTTCCAGGAATCCACCAAAACACCATGAAATCAGCAGCACCTGAATACGCTTATCTTCGCTAATGCTGGCGAGAATATCGCGCAGAATATCCAGCGCTTTGGTGGCCTGCATGACGTTATAACTAAAGATAGCGCCGAGGATCACAATCACAATCGGCCATAATCCCTTCAGTGCGCCATAGCCTATTGCGGCTTGCAGATTCTGTGCCGGCATCGCCCAGAATATCGCTGATAGCGCGGCGGTGAATACTAACGAGATCAACACAGAATAATGGATGGGCATTTTCAATTTCAATATTAAAAATACCATCAGTAGTAACGGAGAGAGTGCCAGGGCAAACATAAAATATTCGTTCATTGCTATTCCCGATTGGTTCATTAAACCTGATTTATATTTATGACGGGGAGGCTACATTGCTGCTCTAATAAAGTATGTAAACTGAATCGCTTCAGTGAATAAAGTAATTATGATTAATGCTTTTGTAACTATTGTAATCTTTTAATTAAAACCCGCTGTCAGATAAATATACTTAAGAGTAAGCCTAATACCTATAAGTAGTTATTTAATAACCTTTTTAATAATGGTAGTGACGAGAGTAGTACTCACCTGAAACTGTTTTTAAGGTGTTAATAACGCGGTGGTTTTCAATATAAAAATGTGAGCAAGGCCGAAAGAAATAAACCAGGGTGTTGCATGCGCGAGTCGATTAGAGGATTATTTGTTTTTGTCATACAAATGAAAATACAGACATTTGCGATTGTCCTGATATAAGAAGCGGAGAGTCGCCAGCAACGGAAAACGATCCGAACATCACCATGAATCCAGGCATGAGTAAAACCAAAAAACGAAAAACTGGGCGTGATATACGGCTGAACCTTTGCTTGATATCGCGATATCAAGCGCAATAAACAGAAATGAAGCAATGGAGTAGTTATTGTGAATGTAAATTTCTTTGTCACCTGTATTGGTGATGCACTGAAATCACGGATGGCACGAGACTCCGTATTGCTGCTGGAAAAACTGGGCTGCCGCGTGAATTTCCCTGAAAAACAGGGGTGCTGTGGTCAGCCAGCCATCAACAGCGGCTATATCAAAGAAGCGATCCCGGGGATGAAAAACCTGATCGCCGCCCTGGAAGACAACGACGACCCGATTATCTCCCCGGCAGGCTCCTGTACCTACGCGGTAAAAAGCTACCCGACCTATCTGGCCGATGAACCGGAATGGGCGCTGCGTGCCGAGAAAGTTGCTGCGCGTATGCAGGATCTGACCTCTTTTATCGTGAACAAATTGGGCGTGGTGGATGTCGGCGCCAGCCTGCAGGGCCGGGCGGTGTATCACCCTTCCTGTAGCCTGACCCGCAAGCTGGGGGTGAAGGAAGAGCCGCTCACGCTGCTGAAAAATGTGCGTGGGCTGGAGCTGCTGACGTTTGCCGATCAGGACACCTGCTGCGGCTTTGGCGGGACGTTCTCGGTCAAGATGGCCGAGATATCCGGCGAGATGGTGAAAGAGAAAGTCTTACATCTGATGGATGCGAAGCCGGAGTATTTGATTGGCGCGGACGTCAGTTGCCTGCTCAACATTGGCGGCCGACTGCAACGGGAAGGCCAGCCGGTCAAAGTGATGCATATTGCTGAAGTGCTGATGAGCCGCTGAGGGGAATGAGATGTCGATAAAAACCAGCGATGTAGAATTTAAACTGCGTATTCGTCAGCAGATAGAAGATCCGATCATGCGCAAAGCCGTGGCCAATGCGCAGGAGCGTATCGGCGCGAATCGGCAGAAAATGGTCGATGAATTAGGCCACTGGGAAGACTGGCGCGATCGTGCCAGCCAGATCCGCGATCACGTTCTGAGCAATCTCGACGCTTACCTGTATCAACTCTCCGAGAAAGTGACGGAAAACGGCGGTCACGTCTATTTCGCCAAAACCAAAGAAGAGGCTACCCGCTACATTTTGCAGGTCGCGCAGAGTAAAAACGCGAAGAAGGTGGTGAAGTCCAAGTCGATGGTGACCGAAGAGATCGGCGTCAACCATGTGCTGCAGGATGCCGGAATTCAGGTGATCGAAACCGATCTCGGCGAGTACATCCTGCAACTGGATCAGGACCCGCCTTCGCACGTCGTGGTTCCGGCTATTCATAAAGATCGCTATCAGATCCGCCGCGTGCTGAACGAACGTCTGGGGTATGACGGCCCGGAAACCCCGGAAGCCATGACCTTATTCATTCGCCAGAAGATCCGCGAGGATTTCCTGAGTGCTGAAATTGGCATTACCGGTTGTAACTTTGCCGTGGCGGAAACCGGCTCGGTGTGTCTGGTGACCAACGAAGGCAATGCGCGGATGTGTACCACGCTGCCGAAAACGCACATTGCGGTGATGGGCATGGAGCGTATCGCGCCGACCTTTGCCGACGTGGATGTGCTGATCACCATGCTGGCACGCAGCGCCGTGGGCGCACGTCTGACGGGCTACAACACCTGGCTGACCGGCCCGCGTGAGGCGGATAACGTTGATGGACCAGAAGAGTTCCACCTGGTGATTGTCGATAACGGCCGTTCGCAGGTGCTGGGCTCAGAGTTTCGCGATGTGCTGCGCTGCATCCGCTGCGGGGCCTGTATGAACACCTGCCCGGCCTACCGCCACATTGGTGGACACGGCTATGGCTCAATCTATCCCGGTCCTATCGGCGCGGTGATTTCTCCGCTGCTCGGCGGCTATAAAGATTTTAAAGATCTGCCGTATGCCTGTTCGCTCTGCACGGCCTGCGACAGCGTCTGCCCGGTACACATTCCGTTGTCAAAACTGATCCTGCGCCATCGTCGCGTTATGGCGGAAGAGGGCATTACCCCGAAAGCCGAGCGCCGGGCGATCAAAATGTTCGCCTATGCCAATAGTCATCCTGGGCTGTGGAAAGTGGGGATGATGGCGGGCGCGCATGCGGCGAGCTGGTTTATCAATGGCGGCAAAACCCCGCTCAAGGTTGGCGCGATTGGTGACTGGATGGAGGCGCGCGATCTGCCTGATGCTGACGGCGAGAGCTTCCGCAGCTGGTTTAAGAAACATCAGGCGCAGGAGAAAAAGAATGGATAACCGTACCGCGTTTTTAAACACCATCGCCCAGGCGCTGGGCCGCCCGTTGCGCTTCGAACCGCAAGCGGATGCCGCGCCGGTGAACAACTATGCCAACGAGCGCCTGACCGAACTTAGTCCCGAGCAGCGCTGCGATGCGTTTATTCAGTTTGCCAGCGACGTGATGCTGGCCCGCTGTGAGCTGACTCGCGAGGACCAGGCCGCAGACGCGGCGCTTCGTCTGTGCGAAGAATTGGGTCGACAGCCAGTGGTGCTGAGCGGTGACAGCCGGTTGGTGGAACTGGGGATAACCGAACGCCTGCAGCAGGAATGCAATGCCGTGGTCTGGGACCCGGCTCGCGGGGCAGAGAATATTACCCTGGCCGAGCAGGCGAAAGTCGGTGTGGTGTATGCCGAATATGGCCTGACCGAGTCCGGCGGCGTGGTGCTGTTTTCTGCACCCGAGCAGGGGCGTTCCCTGAGCCTGTTGCCGGAGTCCTCGATATTCGTGCTACGTAAAAGCACCATCCTGCCGCGGGTGGCGCAACTGGCAGACATTCTGCATCAGAAAGCGCAGGCCGGTGAGCGGATGCCGTCGTGCATTAACATCATCAGTGGACCCAGTTCAACGGCGGATATTGAGCTTATCAAGGTGGTTGGGGTGCATGGCCCGGTGAAAGCGGTGTATCTGATTATTGAAGATTGTTGAGGCAGGATGGAAAACCGCTCTGGCAGTGACGCCAGAGCGGGACAGATTTTATGCAATCATGCTGATGATCAACACGATTATCAGGCCAACCACGGAGTTTACCAGCTCCAGCAGACCCCAGGTTTTCAGCGTATCCTTCACCGACAGATCAAAGTAGCCTTTGAACAGCCAGAACGAAGCATCGTTGATATGGGTCAGCGTGTTGGAGCCAGCCGCTGTTGCCAGCACCAGCAACGCCGGGTCGACGCCCACCAGTTGACCGGTTGCCGGGTCGAGGATTGCTGCGCTAATAATCCCCGCCGCCGTCATGGCTGAGACCACGCCCTGACCCGTTGCCAGACGAATCAGCACGGTTATCAACCACGCCATGATGTAGGGAGAAATATTGCCGTGTGACATCAGCATGCCGATGGTATCGCCGATGCCGGTATCGATAATGGTTTGCTTCAGTACGCCGCCCGCGCCGATGATCAGGATCACCATGGCGATGCTTTTCACCGCGTTTTCAAAGGCGTTCATCACCCACTGCATGTCATGGCCGCGTGCGGTACCAAACAGCACGAAGGCTACAACCATGGCAATGAACATTGCGATTGGGGAAGAGCCTAAGAAGTTGACCACTTCCCAAGCCTGCGTCCCTTTGACCAGCCAGATGTTAGCGATGGTGGTGGAAATCATGATGATCGCCGGGATCAGCGGCACCAGAATCGACACACCGAAGGACGGCAGGTTGTTCTGGTCAACCGGTACATCGGCTTTCATAAATGAAGGCGTTGGGCGTTCAAGGTTACCGAGGAATTTCGGCAGGATCAGACCCGCGCAGATAACGCTCGGAATGGTCACCAGAATACCGTAGATATAGACCATACCCATGTCGGCACCATAGGCGTTTACCAGTGCCACCGGGCCCGGCTGCGGCGGGAACAGTGAGTGTGCGGTGGTCGCTGCGGCAACGGCCGGAATGGCCAGTTTCAGGAACGGGATCTTCGCTTCTGCGGCAATGACGATCACCAGCGGCGCCAGCATAATAAAGGCCACTTCGTAGAACATCGCCAGGCCGAAGATCAGGCCGATAATGATCACCGACAGCTGCACATAGCGCAGGCCGAGTCGCGCCAGCAGCGTATGGGCAATCTGATGCGCCGCCCCGGAATCGACCATCAGTTTACCGATGACCGCACCGAACACCACGATAATTGCCAGTTCACCCAACGTACCGCCGAAGCCGGATTTCATGGTGTGCAGCAGCTCCATTAAATCCATTCCCGCCAACATGCCGACGGAGAGTGCCGCCAGCAGCAGGGCGACCATTGAGTTTATTTTGAAACGCAAATTGAGCACCAGCATGAGGCCGATGCCGAATACAACCCACAGAATATTGAGAACGTGCATAAAACGTCTACCTTGTTTTGGTTGAACCATTATGATTTTGGTTGAGATGTTACATATATTGGTCAACCTATGATGCGATGGATGTCACATTGCGTTACATGTTTACATTAATACTGGGTTGTATGGCCGTTAATTAGCGGTATGGTCAGCAGATATCGTGATTTGGTTAACCAATTTATCGCTTCAGGTTGACATGTAATACCAAAAGGAGGAATTTATGTGCCATATCGTCGAGTCCATAACGTAAACGAGGAATAAAACATGGAACAGACATGGCGCTGGTATGGTCCTAACGATCCGGTCACCTTAGCGGATGTGCGTCAGGCGGGTGCAACGGGCGTTGTCACTGCCTTGCACCATATCCCGAACGGGGAAGTGTGGACGGTTGATGAGATCCTCAAACGCAAAGCGATTATTGAACAGGCGGGCCTGGTCTGGTCGGTTGTCGAAAGCGTGCCGATCCACGAAGACATCAAAACCCGTTCCGGTAACTATCAGCAGTGGATTGCCAACTACCAACAGAGTTTGCGCAACCTGGCGCAGTGTGGTATTCGCACTGTGTGCTACAACTTTATGCCGGTTCTCGACTGGACCCGTACCGACCTGGAATACGTCCTGCCGGACGGTTCCAAAGCGCTGCGTTTTGACCAGATTGAATTTGCCGCCTTTGAGCTGCATATCCTCAAACGCCCGGGTGCGGAAGCGGACTACACCGCCGAAGAGATTGCACAGGCGAATGAACGCTTCACCACCATGACCGAAGAAGATAAAGCGCGTCTGACCCGCAATATCATCGCCGGTCTGCCGGGGGCGGAAGAAGGCTATACCCTTGACCAGTTCCGTCAGCACCTTGAGCGCTACAAAGATATCGATAAAGCCGCGCTGCGCGAAAACTTTGCCGTCTTCCTGAAGGCGATTATTCCGGTTGCTGAAGAAGTTGGTGTGCGCATGGCGGTACACCCGGACGATCCGCCGCGCCCGATCCTCGGCCTGCCGCGCATTGTTTCCACCGTGGAAGATATGCAGTGGATGGTTGATACGGTCAGCAGCATGGCGAACGGTTTCACCATGTGCACAGGCTCTTACGGTGTTCGTGCGGACAACGATCTGGTTGATATGATCAAACAGTTTGGCCCCCGCATTTACTTCACCCACCTGCGTTCCACGCTGCGTGAAGATAACCCGAAAACCTTCCATGAAGCGGCGCATCTCAATGGTGACGTGGATATGTATGAAGTGGTGAAAGCGATTGTTGAAGAAGAGCATCGCCGTAAAGCCGAAGGTAAAGAAGATTTGATTCCGATGCGCCCGGATCACGGCCACCAGATGCTGGACGACCTGAAAAAGAAAACGAACCCAGGCTACTCCGCGATTGGTCGCCTGAAAGGGCTGGCGGAAGTGCGCGGTGTTGAGATGGCTATCCAGCGCGCTTTCTTTAGCCGTTAAATCAGACCGGCCGGCAACCTGTCGGGCCGGCTTTTTCTTTTCTCTTCCCGTCGGCATTTCCGGCGGGTTCTGGAGTTCACGATGACAACGACAATTGCCAATAGCAACCTGCCGGTTGCGCGCCCTGCATGGGATAATTCGCGCCTGCAATCCCGTATTGTTCACCTCGGATGCGGCGCTTTTCACCGTGCGCATCAGGCGCTGTACACCCACCATCTGCTGGAAACTACGGACAGCGACTGGGGTATCTGTGAAGTGAACCTGATGCCGGCTAATGACTGCATACTGATTGAAAACCTGCGCAAGCAGCAACTGCTGTATACCGTGGCGGAAAAAGGCGCGGACAACACCGTACTGAAAGTGATCGGCTCGATGAAAGAAGCCATGCACCCGGATCTTGACGGCTGCGACGGTATTTTGCGTGCGATGGCGCGTCCGCAGACGGCGATTGTCTCGTTGACGGTCACTGAAAAAGGTTACTGCACGGATGCCGCCAGCGGTCAGTTAGATCTCAATAACCCGTTGATTAAACACGATCTGGCAAATCCGACCGCGCCGAAATCGGCAATTGGCTATATCGTGCAGGCGCTGCATCTGCGTCGTGAGCAGGGTCTGCCGGCCTTTACCGTGATGTCCTGTGATAACGTGCGTGAAAATGGCCACGTGGCGAAAGTCGCGGTGCTGGGGCTGGCGCAGGCACGCGACCCGCAGCTGGCGCAGTGGATTGAAGCCAATGCCACTTTCCCATGCACCATGGTGGATCGCATTGTTCCGGCGGCGACGCCAGAAACGTTGCAGGAGATTGCCGATCAACTGGGTGTTTACGATCCGTGCGCCATCGCCTGTGAACCGTTCCGACAGTGGGTGATTGAAGACAACTTCGTGAACGGTCGCCCTGACTGGGATAAAGTCGGCGCACAGTTCGTTGCCGACGTGGTGCCGTTTGAAATGATGAAACTGCGCATGCTTAATGGCAGCCACTCTTTCCTTGCGTATCTGGGCTATCTCGGTGGTTATGAAACGATTGCCGATACCATGACCAACCCGGCGTACCGCAAAGCCGCGTTTGCCTTGATGATGCAGGAACAGGCGCCCACACTGTCGATGCCGGAAGGCACCGATCTCAATGCGTATGCGACGCTGCTGATCGAGCGTTTCAGCAATCCATCCCTGCGCCATCGTACCTGGCAGATTGCCATGGATGGCAGCCAGAAACTGCCGCAGCGCCTGTTGGACCCTGTTCGCCTGCACCTACAAAACGGCAGCGACTGGCGGCATCTGGCGCTGGGTGTGGCGGGCTGGATGCGCTATACCCAAGGCGTGGATGAGCAGGGGCAGACCATTGACGTTGTCGACCCGATGCTGGCGGAATTCCAGCGCATCAATCAGCAGTATCAGGGCAGTGAACGCGTTATGGCCCTGTTGGGATTAAGCGGGATCTTTGGCCATGATTTAGCGGAAAACGCGGATTTTGTGGAAGCGATTATCGAGGCTTATCAGCAACTGTGCGAGAAGGGCGCACGCGAGTGTGTCGCAGCACTGCACGCTGACGCATAACGCCCGAACTATGACGGGTCAATCAAAATATCTTTTTGGTTGACCCGTTTTCTGTTTTTGGCTTGCCGCAAATGCTATAGTTCAGGCGACATAAAGGTTATTTGTAGGCCTGATAAGGTGCGTCCTGCCATCCGACCTACGGATCTGAATAAACGCATCTGACGGATAGAACATAATGAAATCGAACACTTCTCAGCAAAGACCCTACCAGGAAGTGGGGGCCATGATCCGCGATCTCATTGTCCAGACGCCATACCAACCCGGCGAGCGCCTGCCCCCGGAGCGTGAAATAGCCGAGATGCTCAATGTCACCCGTACGGTGGTGCGCGAAGCGTTAATCATGCTGGAAATTAAAGGGCTGGTGGACGTGCGCCGCGGCGCCGGGATCTACGTTCTCGACAACGCGAACGCGCAGACAATCGACAGCACGGATATTAACCATTGCAATGATGCGGGGCCTTTTGAGCTGTTACAGGCACGCCAGCTATTAGAGAGCAATATCGCCGAGTTTGCTGCATTGCAAGCCACGCGTGAGGATATCGTCAAAATGCGCCAGGCATTGCTACTGGAAGAACGTGAGCTGGCGTCCAGCGAGCCGAACGGCTCGGAAAGCGGCGACATGCAGTTTCACCTTGCCATTGCCGAGGCCACGCACAACAGCATGCTGGTGGAGCTGTTTCGTCAGTCATGGCAGTGGCGTGAGAACAACCCGATGTGGATCCAGTTGCACAGCCACCTTGACGATACCCATTACCGTAAAGAATGGATGGGCGACCACAAGCAGATCCTGGCGGCACTCATTAAAAAAGATGCCCGAGCGGCCAAACTGGCAATGTGGCAGCATCTGGAAAACGTTAAACAGCGACTGCTGGAGTTTTCAAACGTTGATGATATCGACTTTGATGGTTATCTGTTTGACTCCTGGCCGTTGGATACGGTTAGCGCCTGATTTTAATTGCTCTTTTACAACGTGGGCTATCCCGGCCCGCGTATCACTTCCCGCTGATTTCCTCTGACTATTTTCCCGGTCTGGACGCGACGTAAAATAATGTTTCCATCAATGCAAATGGCGTTTTTTGCAGCGTCATTGCGGGGCGAAAATTGACATATATCAATTAAAAACAACTTATTTTCGCGTGCAAAAAAATGCATCATTTACCTTATCTTTACCTTTTCGTGCTTATTTTTCGACAAAACAGGTCAATGCGAAGTGAGAATCACACTGATTTGTCCAACGGTTAGTGCCGTTAATGTGTACGTAAAGGCGTATAAAAACAAAGGATTTAGATAAAAGTAGACATTAATCACGCTCTGTAACCTATTGGTCAGAATGATGTTTTGATTGCGCAGGTTGATGACTCGTCCAGCCGCTCCCATTTTAATCAAGTGAGTAAGAATAAATATTCGTAAAGTTAAAATTACACATTATTCTACAATCAAGTTATCTTTCATTTGAAATATCGTTCCACTTTTTTTGGGTTTATTAACAGTTTCATTACTATTGTGATTTTTTTTTACCGTTGACATGTTTTTACACTGGCTGCATATTTCATCGCCATAAGCGTGTTATTGCGTCAGGAGTTAAATATGCCTTCTCGAGATTATCCCGATATCCGAAAAGCCAGGGGTACCCGATCTAAAGATATGGTCCTTTTAAGTGCCCGTGTTGATACTTCTCTTTGGGAATATGTCCGAACACTGGCATTTGAAACGCGTAAAAGTAAACAAGACATTATTGCGGAAGCGTTAATGTTACATCGCTCTATTAATGAGAGCGAAAGCGAAAGTTCAAAGTAGTATCTCTCTGTTCGGGTTTTATTTAAAACCCAAAATGAAATATGTCCTGCCACTTCATTATTACCTTTATCGGTATGTTTTTTGGTGTGTTATTGGTGTTTCCCCTTAATCCATAGGGGACTTTTTTATGCAGGCGTTTTGCCTTCATAACAAAGTTGATAGCAAAATTCACAATTAAAAGTGAGTAACAACATGAAAAAGTCAGTAGTGGCATTAGCTGTAATGGCATTAGGGGTAACCTCCGTTCATGCAGCGGAAATTTATAATAAAGATGGCAACAAATTGGATCTGTACGGCAAAGTAAAAGCGGTACATTCCTGGACTGACGGTAAAGATGCTGATGGTACTTACGCGCGTCTGGGTTTTCGCGGTGAGACTCAAATTAACGATCAACTGACCGGTTACGGCCAGTTTGAGAGTCAGTTTGATGCTTCTAAGGCAGAAGGGTCACAGAATGGCGTTAATACACGTCTGGCGTTTGCTGGTCTGGATTACGGCCATGACGTTAGCTTTGACTACGGTCGTAACTACGGTATCGCTTACGATGTGGGAGCTTACACTGACACTCTTTCAGAGTTCGGTGGCGACTCCTTTGAGGATACTGACCGTTTCCTTACTACACGCACTTCTGGCGTTGCAACACTCCGCACCAAAAATCTGTTTGGTGCCGTTGATGGTCTGAACGTTGGCGCGCAGTATCAGGGCCAGGATGACTCTAACGCTAACCCGGCAAAACAGCACGGTAATGGCTACGGCTTCTCGCTGGGCTATGACAATATTGCGGATTCAGGCGTCTCTGCCATTGCGACCTATACCACTAACTCCGTGACTGCTGAGCAGAAACGTAGCGGCTGGGAAGGTGACAACGCTGAGTTCTGGGGCGCTGGCCTGAAATATGACGCGAATGCTATCTACGTTGCAACCATGTACGGCGAGTCCCACAACCTGATTCAGGATGCGGACAAAGCACAGCATTTTGAAGCGATGGCTGCCTATGTGTTTGATTTTGGCCTGCGTCCGAACGTGGCATACGTTCATGCGCGTGACAATAACAACACAGACCTGACCGAATACGTTGCGCTGGGCACTGATTACTACTTCAACAAAAACATGGTGGCCGATGTAGGTTATAAAATTAACCTGCTTGATGGCAAAAACGACGATAACCAGGTTGTTGCTGGCCTGACTTACCAGTTCTAAGTTTTTGTGATGATTGCAAAAGGCGTCTTTAGTAAGACGCCTTTTTTACATGTTTTTGAGGCTCACATCGGTTGGTTTTGCTCCGACTGTCGATCGCTAAATAGCCATTTCCAGATATCCACTTTTGCCCATGCAACGGCACAGAGAATGAGGTAAAAAAGAGGATTATGCGTAATGGAAATACGCATGACCTCCATCAGGTCTACATGCAAGTTTCCGGCTATTGCCATGTTGATAACAAAAATAGACGCAATAGCACTGACCAGTAAAATAATAATGGCCTGTATTTTGGCTACCGCCGGAAACTTTCCGGAAGCCCACTGCCACAAGAAAACGGTTGTTAGCAGAAAGATAATAAACAATCCTGTCGCACCAAATAGACCAAAGTTTTTATAATCGCCTACCGTGCTAATTAAACCAGCCAGAATAATCAACCCAAGTATGAGTTTTTTCAACCTCGACATGTACCCTTCCCGGAAGTGTTGTTGTAATTTAATTAATATGTCCATTTTTACGCATGTGCTATCAGCAAATGTATATGCGTAAAAGTGAATTATAAAGTTTTTAGAGAGGTGTTTGACTGTTATTTGCAGGTTATTAAATGCTGACATTTAATTGCAGAGTAATCTGATGAGGATATATTTATGGCGTTAGCCGAGTGATGCTCTTTACAGACTATAAGCTGTTGTTTATACCCTGGATAATTCGAGTATATATCAGCGTTTCGTGCTAATCAGGCGTGATCAGGAGGCGGGAAACGCGGCTATACAGCACCAGTCTCCGTTTTCCTGACGGTAGATAGATTCGGTATGCCCTGGGATCACCCATTCTTCCTCCCTGCCAGCAACACAGTCGATGTAGATACAGAGTCCGCAGCCACCGCGTAGCTCGCGGGGAATATCCGCCACCCGAAAGCGGACCCCTGCGGCCTGTAGCATCTTGCGCATTTTTATGACACCGACGGTGGAATGAAACAAGAACAGCGTTTCCTTCATTGACGTTTCCCCTGACGCTGGCCTATCAACGCAGCCCCGATGGCACCGGCAAACTGTGCGTCGGGATGGGTGTGTACGGGAATACCGACATGGTCTTCAAGCATACGGGCAAAGGCGTGACAGTGGCTGACTCCGCCGGTAAATAGCAGCGGCGCCTGGGCTGAAAGCCGCCCGATAAAGTTCGCGCTGCGTCTGGCCATCGCGTTGATCACGCCAGCCAGAATCGCCTCCGGCGCGATGCCCGCAGAGCGCAGGCTAATGACTTCTGACTCGGCAAATACTGTACACATGCTGGTAATAGCATGCGGTTCGACGCCAGCGGTAATCGTATCCAACTGCTCTACGCTGGCACCGAGGGTGCGTGAGATGACGTCCAGAAACCGCCCGGTTCCGGCAGCGCACTTGTCATTCATTAAGAAATCGCTGAGATTGCCATCGTCATCCAACTGGATGACTTTACTGTCCTGACCACCGATATCAATGACTGTGCGGGTGCCGGGAGCCAGCAATCGCGCCCCCAGTCCGTGGCAGGAAATTTCAGTGACCTGTTTGTCGGCATAATCGACGAGCTGCCGTCCGTACCCGGTGAGGGTCAAAAATGGCCTGTTCTCCAGCCCATCCTGCAACGTTTCCCATGCCTGCGCGATCGCATCTGCGGGGCGAAAAGGCGTTGGGCAAAGGAAGCGGCGTCTGATGACGTTACCTTCCAGCAACACGCCTTTCGTCGCCGTGGAGCCGGAATCAATCCCTATTGAGTATGTCATCCGCGTTTCTCACAACATTTCAATGAATGCGGCGACGCGGGTGCTAAGCTGGCCGATATCTGCGTTGGAGTAATCGGTTTCAATCGCGATATAAGGAATGTTGTGCTGTTGGCGTACGTGACGCTTAATCGCGAGCGATTCAACGGCGTAGGTGTGGCAAGCCTGCAAAATGACATCGACGACGCCGTCAGCCTGGTACTCTTCAACCATTTGGCTGAGCATTTTCAGACGCTGATCGTTAGGAGAAATGCAGGAGCAGCCGATGGCGAGGTATTTATCAGTCAGCGCGTCGTAGACATCGCCGGTTTCCGCCACGCATTGTTCGGTGGCCTTTGCGCCGGTGCAGTTTTCATAACCCACCACCCAACCGCCGTTTTCTTCAATGGCACGCACCACTTTCTCTGCTGCGCCGCCAATGGGGCAGCCGGTTATCAGGATGCGCGGACGTGACGCCAGACGTTTCCCGGCCTGCCATTCCTGATGTACGCGCTCGGCCATGCTATTAAGCTCGTCGATCAACGCGTCTTTATCAAAGCGGAAGGTGGCGCCGTAGACGACTTTCAGAATGTCACTGCCGCTAAGTGCGGGTGGGTTAAGTTGACCAACGCGATAGAAATTCGCCAGCGCCCGACGTTCCTGGTTTTTGAGAATAACGGCTTCACGCAGCGCAGTTTCGGTAATGGCTGTGCCAAAACGGGCTTCGACGGCCTGCTGCAGACGCAGGATCTCGGCTTTCCATAGCGCACGCGAAGCCGCATCGCTGGCGCTGTTGGGCAGTTGCATTACATGTACTGCTTTAAATTCGGCCATGTATTCGTACATTTTCTTTTTACCATCGCAGGTGGTTTCGCCCACCACCAGGTCAGAGAAATAGAAGTAGGGGCATTTGTCGGTTTTGCCAAACCCGTAGCTGCTTTTGATCAGCGGACACAGGTTCCGCGGCAGATCTTTTTCGGCTTCTTCAATGGTTTCATCAGAGGTCGAGCATAGGGAAACGACGACCGCGCCCGCCGCCATCGCAATCTCCTGCGGCATAAAGGTGCAATAGGTCCCAACGAGCGGGATACCCTGCTCTTTAAGATCCATTACGGTGAGAAAACCTTTCTGACGGGCGTCGGAGAACTGGTTGAAAATGGCGGGTAAATCGGTGATTAGCGACATGATTTTCCTTCCCCGTAACACGGGAGACAGTAAAAAGACGCCGCATTATAACCATGTAATATGTCAGGCTTTATTGATGTACAACAATTGCGCGTTTACAGATTACGACTGTAGACCCGTGACACTTCCCCCCACGGATGATAGCCCGGCCCGTCAAAGTAAAATCCCGCTTTCTCGTATAACCCTTCCAGGTCGGTACACAAATGGAGCTGCATAAACCCCAGCTGTCTGGCCTGCTGCGCAATATGTTCAATCAGGCGAAATGCCAGACCTTGCCCACGATAGCGAGGATCGATATAGAGCGCACATAGCCACGGCCACAGTTCGCCGCGACTGATAAAATCATTGGTGATCAATCCGGCGCAGCCAACAATGCTGTCGCCATCCTGCAACCAATACCACTGCGGTAGTGGGTTCTTTGCGCCAATGCAACGATGCAGCGCATCCTCGTAAACCTTCATGGAGTCTTCTGAGGCCCATTGTTGTTGAAAGTAAGCGGTGACCTCGTGCAGCTTTTCCGGTGTCTCGCGCAGGGAAAAAATGCGGATGTTGATTGTCATTGAATTTTTCTCCTTAAAAATTCGCCAGCGTCAGCAGGGAAGGTATTTGCGACAACAGATATAAAACCAGCCCAATAGAACCGCCGACCAGCGTGCCGTTGACGCGGATAAACTGCAAATCTTTACCGATGTTCAGCTCAATTTGCTGCGACATATCGTGCGCATCCCAACTTTTCACCGTGTCGCTGATATGGCGCGTCAGGAAAGTGGCGAACTCCGGAGCCACTTTATGCGCGGCCTGCTCCAGATGCCCATTCAGTGAGGCGCGCAGGGCGCTGTCGGCAACCAGCGTTTCGCCGAACCACTGCCCGGCGCTGGCGATGCGCAGCTTCACGCGGGAATCGTCGGCGTTAATGTCAGTTTTCACCCACTGGCGCAGGTCAGCCCACAGTTCGCCGAGATAGCGGTTAAAGGCTTCGTCTTCTTTCAGATAGCTTTTGAGGCTCTCTGCCCGCACGGCCATCTCCGGATCGTGTTTGAGCTTCTCGATAAGCCTTAATGTGGCGCGATCGAAGGCGTGGCGGATCTGATGTGCCCGATCGTGGCTGATATCATCCAGCAGAGAGTTGACGGCATCAGTGACCAGCTCGGCGCTGTGTTCACCTAACCATTCGGTCGGCAGGATCTTCGCCTTGAGTGGGTGTTCGGTCTCCAGCCAGCGTACGATCTGCTGGGCAATAAATGTTCGCGAACTGTCGCGCTGAAGCAGGGCGATCAGTTGAGCGATCAACGTGTCGAGCAACGCCTGATGGCGATTGTTTTTGGTCATGCTTTCCAGCATCAGCGCACTGGTGCCAGAAAGATCAACCTTGTCGATGGCCTTATGCACCGCCCGTTTAATGAGCCGCTGAATACGCGAGTCATCGGTGAGCTCGAGAAATCCGCTCATGATTTGCAGTAAATGCTGGCCAATACGCTGGGCATTTTCCGGTTGGCTGAACCAGTTGCCAATCAACAGCGCCGGTTCATGGCGGCGGATCAGCGCGACCAGAGACTGGGTATCGAGGAATTTCTCCTGCACAAACTGACCGAGATTTTCGCCGATTCTGTCCTTATTGCGCGGGATAATCGCCGTATGTTGCGCGATAAATGGGATCGGCACCCGGCGAAAAAGCGCCACCACGGCGAACCAGTCCGCCAGTGCGCCGACCATCGCCGCTTCGGCAATCGCCTTGACTCCGAGCACCCAGAAGTTAGGTGGCAGAAACAGCGTAATGACGAAGGTGGCGGCGGCGGCCAGCAGCAGAGAGAGCGCCAGTCGCTTGGCGCGTTTGAGTTCAGCAATTTTATTCATAGGCTTAAGGATAGAGCCAGACGGCGGGATCGCGCAAAATTTGTGGTGTGCCTCCCATTTTAGAGGGGAAGCGCTTATCCTGGGATCCAGTTATCCCAGGCCGGTAGCGGACCAAGTTCTGCGACCAGAAAATCGATAAACGAGCGCACCTTTGGATTGCTGTACTTGCTGGGAAAATAGAGCGCATACAGGGCGTGGGTTTCACAGGTGATGGTGCCGTCGAGCATCAGCGGCGTTATCTCTTCTTTTTGAATATGATCGCCAATCAGATAGGTGGGCAAATACGCCACGCCCTGATCTTCTAACACCGACTTCAGTAATACCAGGCTGCTGTTGGCCTGGATTGGCATATGCAGCTTCAACTGATGCAGACGATCCTGATCATCGGCCACCTTCAGCACCGGTGTGAGACCGGGGTAAACCAGGCAATCGTGATCCACCAGATCGCTTCGGCGCTGGGGCATGCCTTTTTTGGCAAGGTATCCGGGCGATGCGCAGTACGCCCAGCGGATAGGCACCAGCTTGCGCATAGCATAGTTCTGCGGTGGTGCGGTGGAGATGCGCAGGGCGATGTCGAAATCTGTTTCATTCAGATTAACGAAGTTATCGTTGAGATCGATATACAGGTTCACATCGGGGAACTGTGAGCGATATTTATCCACCAGATTTACCAGCCGCGAATAACCAAAAGCAATGGAACAGGTTATGCGTAATTCCCCCTGCGGGCTGTGATAATAACCAGAGGTAGTATTCAGCGTTTCATCAAATTCTGTCAGTAACTTATTGGCGCGGTTAAATAAATATTGCCCGGCATCGGTTAAGGTAATACTGCGGGTAGTGCGCTTAATTAATGTTGTCCCCAATGTATCTTCCATCGCCGTCAGGCTTTTGCTGACCGCCGACGGCGACACATTAAGCTGAGAGGCGGCCTCCGATAAACCTCCACAGTCGACGATTTTGACGAAAAACTCCAGATGCTTGAGTGAAATCGGCGTACTCATAGTTTCCTTAAATTCACAAGTGATGTGCAAAAACGGTACGAATAGGCCGTTACATTCGCCTTTTAAACATGCAACTATTGAATCACAGGAAACAACTTGCTTGCAAAATGAAAAAATAACAACTTAGGTGAGTTACGTCACAAAATAAAAGGAGGCGAAACGGAAACTCATCACATTGTGAATTTAATCTCATTAATTATTATTCTAAAGGTACCGATTATGTGGTCACGACTCGAACCCTACAGATCGTCGATTATTTTATTAGTTGCTCTGGTGATTGGCGGCTTATTAGGTATTTATGCCCCGACGTTTGCCAGCAAACTCCAGCCGATAGGTCAGATATTCCTGAACCTGTTATTTATGATTATTGTGCCGCTGGTGGGGATCAGCGTCATGTCGTCTATCGCCAGTATGACCGACCTGAAAAGGCTGGGGCGCATTATGGCAATTATCTTTATTGTTTCGATCGCCATGGCCTTTATTCCGGCGGCCGGGATCGTGGCGCTGGCGCTATGGTATAACCCGGCGCAGGGCGTCACTATCGATCTCTCGCAGTCCGTGCAGGCGGGTAGCGGCAAGATGGATTTTGTCAGCATGATTACCACCAGTGACTTTATCGGACTGTTTTCTAAGTCCAATATTCTGGCGCTGATCGTAATGGCGATCATCGCCGGTGTGGCGATTGGCCAGTCGGATCAGGCAGGTAAACGCATTGCGTCGCTGCTGGAAGATGCCAATACCGTGATCATGAAGATCGTCTCGATCATTATGAAGGTTGCGCCGATTGGTCTGGGCTGCTATTTCGCCGCCACCATGGCCAGTCAGGACTCGGCGCTGCTGTTAACCTTTGCCCGCGCCATCGGCCTGTTTATGGTCGCCACGCTGGTCTATTTTGTTTTTGGTTCGATTCTCTATTCGTATATTGGCGGCGGTATTCCGGCGGTCAAAGCCTTCTGGCGTAATGCGATTGAACCTTCGGCTACCGCGCTGGGGACCTGCTCTTCGCTGGGGACGCTGCCGGTGACGCTGCGTGCCGGTAAGGCGATGGGGATCAACCCGGAAATCGTTGATGTCTCTATTCCGCTGCTGGTTAACCTGAATAAAGGCGGCGTAGCGATGATTGCCGCACTGAAAATTGTCTTTATCTATTCCGTGCTGGGCATGGAGTTCACCACTGAGACCTTCTTCCTGACGATGCTGATTGCGGTGCTCTCCGCCATTATCGTCGGCGGCGTGCCGGGCGGGGCATTCCTCGGTGAAATTTTTATCGTCACCACGCTGGGTCTGCCAATGGAAGCGATCCCGATGCTGGTGGTACTGGGCACCATTACCGATGCGCCGGCCACACTGATTAACGTTATCCATGATTTGAATGCGGCGCAGATTGTTGAACGGTTCGCTGGAAAAAAGCAGACCAACGCTGAAATCAACTCTACTGCTGCGGTGGTATAGGTTTTCACACGGATTAAGAACAGGAGATGTTATGAAAGACGCAATGAAGCTTGAAACTCATCTGGTCGTGGCTGGACGGGATAAACGCTACACCCAGGGCGCGGTGAATCCGGTGATCCAACGTGCCTCTTCGCTGGTGTTTGATAGCGTGAAGGACAAGAAATTTGCCACCGCAAATCGTGCGAACGGCGAACTGTTTTACGGTCGTCGCGGAACCTACACCCACTTTGCTTTCCAGAAAGCAATGAGTGAGCTGGAAGGCGGCGTAGGCTGCGCGCTGTACCCGTGCGGTGCTGCGGCGGTGACCAACGCGATTCTGGCGTTTGTTCAGAGTGGCGATCATATTCTGATGACGGGTGCTGCCTACGAGCCAACCCAGGATTTCTGCAATAAGATCCTGAGTAAATTCAACGTGGAAACCACGTATTACGATCCGCTGATCGGCGCGGGTATCGTCGATCTTCTGCGGCCGGAAACGAAGGTAGTATTCCTTGAGTCACCAAGTTCTATCACGATGGAAGTTCAGGACGTGCCGGGAATGGTGAAGGCTATTCGCGCGGTGAATCCGGAGATTGTCATTATGATCGACAACACCTGGGCAGCGGGCGTGCTGTTCAAAGCGCTGGATTATGGTGTGGATATTTCCATTCAGGCGGGAACGAAGTACACCATCGGCCATTCGGACGCCATGCTGGGCACCGCGGTGTCGAACGCCCGCTGTTGGGACCGTCTGCGCGAAAACTCTTACCTGATGGGGCAAACGCTGGATGCCGATACGGCCTACAACGGCAGCCGCGGATTGCGCACCCTGGCGGTACGCCTCAAGCAGCATCAGGAGAGCAGTATCCATATTGCCCGCTGGCTGTCGGCAAGGCCGGAAGTGGCGCGGGTGAATCATCCGGCATTACCGGAATGTCCGGGGCATGAGTATTTCCAGCGCGACTTTGCGGGAAGCTCGGGACTGTTCTCATTTGTGCTGAAAAAAAGACTGACCGACGAACAGATGGCGAACTTCCTCGATAACTTTTCGCTGTTCCATATGGCCTATTCGTGGGGCGGATTTGAGTCGCTCATTCTGGCGAACCAGCCGGAAGAGCTGAACAGCATTCGTCCGGCTGGAGAGGTGGATTTCAGCGGTACTCTGGTCAGAGTGCATATTGGCCTCGAGGATATCAACGACCTGATTGCCGATTTGGACGCGGGATTTGCCCGCATTGCGTAAGGTGATGTGATCGTAGCCGGATGCGGCGCAGGCGCCTTATCCGGCCTACGTAACCGAGTAGGTCGGATAAAACGCCTGCCCAACATTCGCAATGACGTTATATTTATAATCAAATTAACTCATCTTTAGTCATATTGGATCATTTTTTATCAAAAGTAATCTTAATCACGATTTTTAGTATCCATCCTGGGTAGCATTGCCACTGATTTTAGTGTTATTAGCATATAAGGGATGATGAGTTATGAAGCTGAAAGATTTATTCACAAGGACACCGACTGAACGTCGCCATTATGGCGCCGCCGTGTTAGTCGGCATTGTTTCTGGCGTACTTTCTGCATTTGTTAAGTGGGGGGCCGAAGTTCCTCTTCCACCCAGGACATTTTCTCTGGGAAGAAATGAGTTTAATCCTCCGTACCTTTTTCTCCGAGACTATTTGGGGATTGACCCCACGCAAACGGTCTATACCTTTTCTGAACATGTGATTAATCCGGTTATGGTCACGCACATCATATTTTCATTGGTGTTTGCGGTTGGGTATTGCGTTGCCGCTGAAATTTTTCCAAAAGTTAAACTTTGGCAGGGGGTACTGGCAGGTTTAATCGTGACGGTGGCGGTTCATGGTATTTTCATTCCCGCACTTCATCTTTCGCCGCCCTTGTCTCAGCTACCATTTGATGAATATGTGTCGGAAATTATTGGGCATATTTTCTGGTTTTGGGTCATTGAAATGATTCGTCGCGATCTGCGCAATCGGATCACGCATGAACCCGATGCGGAAGTTCCGTTATCTCTCGTCAGATGATTAAAAGTAGATGCACTATGATGGATTGCCCCCAACCGCTAAACACAAAACCAGTGTTCGCGAATGGGGGCGGTTCATAGAAGGTTAACTCTCTGTTACTAACGTCGTTGCCTCATGCTGACGTACGCGTTTGAGTAAACCTGCCAGCGTGAACACGACAGCGATCCCCGCAGCAACCGCCAGCAGATGAAACGAAATCCTGCCGCCGTTAAACCACAGCCAGCGTCCGACTTCGACAGAAACCGCCATTACCGTCAGGATCACCATGTTCAGTGATGCGGAGACCGTACCTTTCGGTAACTTGTTGGAAAACAGCGTAAAGCGGAACAGCGTGGGGAAAATCATCCCAATGCCAAACGCATACAGGCTGGTTCCCAGCACCGACCACAGCCAGACGTGCGGCCACAGCAAATTACCCACAATCAGCACCGCCAACCCGCTCAGTTGAACAGGCGCAGCCCGCCAGATAAAGCGCGGCCTCGTCGGATCTTTTACAAAACGTACGACGACCATGTTGGCGACGATCACGGCGCCAAATACCGGCGCCTGCGCCCAGGCAAACTGCGAGGTGGTCATGCCGCCCGCGTCAATCAGGATCACCGGCGAGACCGCCACCCAACTCATCATCGGGATATAGCTCAGCGACAGCGTGGCGGCGCCAAACAGGAACACCCGGTTGCGGAACACGTCGCGGAAGTCACGCAGTACGCTGCACGCGCTGAACGGCACAGCACCGCGCTGGACGGTCTCCGGCATCGCCAGGACTAACCCGATCAGGGCGATAAGCCCCATGACGGCGATAATGGCAAACAGGATCTTCCAGTGGACAAAGTGCATCAGCGCCGCCCCGGAAAGCGGGCCGATAACCGGGGCAACCAGTACAATGGAAGTGATAACGGCCATCAGCTTAATGGCCTTTGTTTGCCCAAAGGCCTCTTGTACCGTGACATAACCGACAGTGGCGATAAAGCAGATGCTGGTGCCCTGCACGAAACGCGCAACCAGAAATTGCGTCATCGAGGTGGTGAAGAGTGTCGCCGTGCAGGCCAGCGTAAAGATTAACGCCCCAGCAATCAGTACCGGTCGGCGACCAATCCTGTCGGAAAGCGGCCCTAACAGCCACTGCAGCGCCATCCCACCCGCCAGATACAGACTGACTGCCGCCGGCGCCAGACTGACATCGGCATTGAAATCTCGCACCACATTGATGATGCCGGGCTGGATCAGGTCCGTCGACAGATAGGCGGCGAAGTCATACAAAATCAGCGCGATAGGGAAAAATAGCGTTGTGGCGCGTTGAGCGAAAAACGCGAGAATCCGTTGCATAAAACAACTCCTTGTCGGGAGAAAACCCTCAACGGGAATAGCGAAATTCAATACCGTCTTACAGACGTCAGGCTGGTGACAGAAAAAAAAACAGACTGCAGCTGTACTGAATTTCATGTAATCAAAAACGCTGCCTGCGTGAAGCGCAAACAGGAAATACGTCTTTCTGACTCAGGTCAGAAAACGTAACGATTACAAGTGACAATCAGCACATTACACCTCGGGAAGAGAACGTTGAATGGAAAATAACCTCCCGCAGTGTAATGCGGATTGGATGATAATTAAACGAGTTTATCGGGTTAATGCGCCGAAATTAAAGGGGCTTAACGCGGGAATGCGCATTGAGATAGCGATTCTGCGTGAGGTATTCCAGACAAATGCAGACGTTACAAAGGGACGTTTTTATCTCTGATAACGTCTCGCAAAGAGAGAAAGTCGCAGGTGAGAGAGCGGTTTTCCGGCGCTACAGTCACGGCATCTTATTTCCAGGTGACGGACCGCCATGAATACAGCACCGACTTCCACACCGCATGATGCGGTTTTTAAAACGTTTTTGCGCCACCCAGAGACAGCGCGGGATTTTCTACAAATACATCTTCCCGCTTCGCTGCGCGAACTTTGCGATTTTCAGACGCTGAAACTCGAGTCAGACAGTTTCATTGAAGAGGATTTACGTGCGTATTACTCCGATGTGCTGTGGTCGGTGAAAACAACGGATGGGGATGGATATATTTATGTGGTAATTGAACACCAAAGCACCCCGGATGCGCATATGGCATTCAGACTGATGCGCTACGCGGTAGCGGCCATGCAGAAACATTTAGATGCCGGGCATCAGCAACTGCCGCTGGTGGTGCCGATGCTGTTTTATCACGGCGCTAAAAGCCCGTACCCTTATTCTCTATGCTGGCTGGACGAGTTTGCCAACCCGAAGCTGGCTCGTCAGCTGTATGCTGCGGCGTTTCCGCTGGTGGATATTACCGTTATTCCAGATGACGAAATTGTGCAGCATCGACGCATGGCGCTGCTGGAGTTAATCCAAAAACATATCCGTCAGCGCGATCTTATGGGGCTGGTCGAGCAACTTGTTTCCCTGTTAGTTAACGGCTCGACTAATGACAGTCAGCTAAAGACGCTGTTTAATTATATTTTGCGAACCGGCGATGCACCTCGCTTCAATACGTTTATCAGTGCAATTGCCGAACGTTCACCGCAGCATAAGGAGCATTTGATGACGATCGCGGACAGATTGCATGAGGCAGGGCTACAAAAAGGCAGGCTGGAAGGGTTACAGGAAGGGCTGATAGAGGGGCAACGAACTGAGGCGCTCCGTATTGCCTGCACCATGCTGGCAGACGGTATTGATATCAGCACGGTACAAAAAATTACCCGGCTTTCCGCTGAAGATATTCAGGGCTTAAGCCACCAGGCAGAGGCGTAGCCGGGTGTACCGATTTACTCTATCGCCACCTTTACCGCCTCGCCGAGCTTTTGCATCACTTCCTGATGCTTCTCGTTTGGCGGTAACGCACAGTTGATGCGCACGCAGTTGCGATACTTTCCGGATGCGGAGAACAGCGAACCCGGTGCGACCTGGATTTTCAGGCGACAGAGCTGCTTAGCGACGCAGACCATATCGACCTGCTGCGGCAGTTCGACCCATAGCATAAAGCCGCCTTTCGGTCGGGTGACGCAGATCCCGCAGGGAAAGTACTCCCGTACCCAGCAGGTGTAGATCTCCATATTACGCTGATAAATCTGGCGCATACGCCGGATATGCCGATGGTAATGACCTTCACGTACAAAGGAAGCCGCCGCCAGCTGCGTAGCGGGAACGTTGGTGCCGATGACGGCGTATTTCATGTGCAGCAGCTTGTTGTAATAGCGACCGGGAACCACCCAACCGACGCGCAGACCGGGGGCGACGGATTTGGTAAACGAACTGCACAGCAGCACCCGACCGTCGCTGTCCCAGGAGTGAATGGTGCGTGGGCGCGGGTACTCCGTTGCCAGTTCTCCATATACATCGTCTTCAAAAATCACGATATCGTGACGCTGGGCGAGGGCGAGCACCGCCCGCTTCCGCGCATCCGGCATAATGAATCCGAGCGGGTTGTTGCAGTTGGGAACCAGCAGCACACCTTTGATCGGCCACTGATCCAGCGCCAGCTCCAGCGCTTCAATGCTGATCCCGGTATCCGGATCGGTCGGGATCTCAATCACTTTGATCCCCAGGCCGCGTAGCAGCTGCATTGTGCCGTAGTAGGCAGGCGATTCAACAGCGACAATGTCTCCGGGCTGGCAGACCGTCAGCAGCGCCAGCGACATTCCGCTCTGACTGCCGCTGGTGATGACAATATCATCTGCATTGACCACCGAACCGCCATCCAGCATCAGCCGTGCAATCTGACTGCGCAGTTCACGACAGCCGGAGATTTCATCGTAGCCAAGTATCGCGCGCAGGTTGTGCTGCGCCACGCGGCTGAGTTCACGCCACAGCGGCTTCAGGCTGGGTTGATCAATGTCGGGCACGCCGCTGCTAAAAGGGATTATCGATTTGTCCGCGTTGCCCTTTAGCATATCCAGCACCTGATCCCACTGGGTTATCTCGACCGGACGCTGCACCGGGCGCGACATCGGTGGCACGGGCGGCTGCGCTTTTTGTGGCGCGACAAAATAACCGGAACGCGGCTGCGGTGTGATCAACTGGCGCTGTTCCAGCGTCTGATACGCCTGCTGGACGGTGCTGATGCTCACCCCATGCTCCTGGCTCAGGCTGCGAACCGAGGGCAGTTTTTCGCCATGGCGATACAGCCCCTGCTCAATGCGTTCGGCCAGCAGATTGGCCAGATGTTGGTAACGCGTCATGCTGTATCCCTCATGGGTGCCATACAGATTAAAAAACCAGTACAGACTGGCGTGAAAATAGCGATGCAGAACTCTTTTTAACCAATCTGTATGTTAAATAAAAGTACTTTGTGAGTCTGTATTGTTCCGGGCCAAATCCGTGAAGATAAAGCCTCTGGCAAGACGGGGAGGCAAGGTATGGAATTTCACGAGAATAAAGCAAAGCAGCCGTTTATTGGATTTGTGCAGATCTGGCAGGCGATAAAACGGTGGCAACTACGGGCGCAAACGCGACGTGTGTTGCATCAGATGAGTGATGAGCGGCTGCGGGACGTCGGGCTACGACGCGATCAGGTGGAGTGACTTTCTTTTATCGACAGAGGCTGGGGATTATCTCCCGGCCTCTTTTACATTCATGATATTTATCAATTCATGCTTCTGGTTAGTCCGTTTCTTGATACTTACCCTGATAAGTATTATTTTCTTCTCAGCGATGAGGGAAAAGAAACATGACTGAAGATGAACTGTTTGCCCGCCGACCAATGGGAATGCGCATGGCAATGGTGGTGCGCCAGTGGCGGGCCATTATTGATGCTGCCATTACCGATACTGGCCTGACGCAGTCCAGCTGGACGGTACTGATGCAACTGTATCAACTGGGAGACAACGTCTCGGTCAGTGAACTGGCACAAATGCAGGGCATTGAACTACCGCCGCTGATGCGCACCCTCTCGCAGCTGGAAAAGCAGGGCTATCTACTGCGTTCCACATCGCCTTATGACAAACGCATCCGCCTGCTGGCGCTGACCGCACAAGGCCGCGCAAGGCTGGACGAACTTAACCGGGTGATTGAGACATATCAACATCGCGTCACCTGCACCATTCCTGAGGCGGAACTCGCTTCCTTCAGCGCTACGCTCAATCAAATCGCCTGCAATCTGCGGACAATCCGCGAAGAAGATAACAAGATCTAAAAAACTATGATGACCCCAGAACAAAAATTTGCCCGTTGGGTAAGGGTGAGTATTGCCGCTTTCCTGGTAGTATTCGCCTGGTTTATCGTTGCCGATATCTGGATCCCGCTGACGCCGGACTCGACGGTGATGCGTGTGGTAACGCCCGTTTCCTCACGCGTTTCCGGCTACGTCTCGCAGGTTTATGTGCACAATAATAGCCAGGTGAAGAAGGGCGACTTGCTGTACGAGCTGGATCCGACACCGTTTATCAATAAGGTCGAAGCCGCGCAAATCGCCCTTGAGCAGGCGAAATTGAGCAATCAACAGCTGGACGCGCAGATTGCCTCTGCCCGCGCCAATCTGCGTACCGCGCAATTCACTGCCCGCAACGATAAGACCACCTTTGACCGCTACCAGCGGCTGAGCACGATGCAGAACGTCTCGCAGTCCGATCTCGATAAGGTGCGTACCACCTGGCAGACCAGTGAACAGTCGGTTGCCGCACTGAGTGCCAGTATTCAGAACCTGCTGATCCAGCGCGGTGAGCGCGATGATGGCCGCAACGTGACGCTGCAAAAATATCGCAATGCGCTGGACGAGGCTCAGCTGAATCTCGGCTGGACGAAGGTGCATGCAGAAACCGATGGCACAGTGAGCAACCTCCAGCTCAACCCCGGACTGTATGCCACTGCGGCTACGCCGCTGCTGGCGCTGGTCAGCCACCAGACCGATATCGTGGCTGACTTTCGCGAGAAAAGCCTGCGCCACACTCGGGTGGATACCGATGCCGCCGTAGTGTTCGACGCCATGCCGGGCAAGGTCTTCTCTGCCCGCGTTACCAGCAGCGATGCCGGTATTCTGGCGGGTCAGGAGCAGGTTAACGGCCAGCTGTCGCAGCCGGAACAGTCAACCCGCTGGGTGCGCGATGCCCAGCGTATGCGTATTCACGTCGCGCTAAACGAACCGCTCGACACGCCGTTACCGACCGGGGCGCGCGCCACGGTACAGCTGTATAACAGCGAGGGGATGTTCGCCCGCACTTTTGCCGGGGCGCAGATCCACCTCGTTAGCTGGCTGCATTATGTCTATTAATACGCTGGCCCATGTTTTTACGCCGCACGGGAATATTGTCTACACCGCCAATGATTTTCGCCAGACCCTGCGTATCTCCGTTGCCGGGACAATCGCGCTGAGTATCTCGACCTTCTATAACGTGCAGTACGGCGTGTTTTTTGTGGTTTATCCGCTGATGCTGCTGTCGCTGGTGCCGGTGTTCAACCGCCATGTGGCAACACAGTTCGTGTTCAGCGCGGCGGTGAACTGTGTCGAAATGGTGTTGATCGTTGGCTATCTTTCACAGTGGCCGCTGATCATGACGCTGGTGGTGTTCGGTCTGTACGTGATGCGTTTTCGTTTTATGAGCAAAGGACCGCTGTTTCTGCTCGGTTCGATGGGTGTGGTGTGCCAGAGCACGATGCTCAACTTTATGAGCTATCCCACCACCAACTGGCATACGCTGATGTTCTCCAATATGGAAGCCTGCGTCATGGCAGTGGCGCTGAGCGCGCTGCTGCATTATCTGATCCCGGACGTGGAGCCGCGCCAGCCGCCGCAGCGCATAGAGAAAGATGCCGCCCGGGTGCGCCATGAATCGCTGCTTTCCGGTACGGTGGCAACGATGATTTTTGTGGTCTTCCAGATCTGTGATTTGAGTGATTCGCTGTCGGCGCTGATGGCAGGGATTTTGATCCTGTTTCCGATGCACTACCGCGGCGCGGTGATCAGCTCGATCTGGCGTGTGGTCGGGGTGGTGCTGGCCTGCCTGTATATTCTGCTGGTGCAGCTGCTTATCTATGATTTCAGCAACCACATGGTGCTGATGATGCCGCTGATTGGCCTCGGGCTGGCGTTCAGCGCCCGCCTGCACGTAATGGAAAAGGTCGGTGCAGGCGTGGGTTTTGCCAGTATCACCACCATTGGCATTATGTTTGGCCAGAACCTGCACCCGGATCAGGACCTGGTATTCAGCGATTTGTACCGCATCACCTCCGTCACCGTCGCGCTGGTGGCAACGCTCACCATGGTATTTCTGGTGCATCGGGTGTTGAACTGCTTTGCCGTGACGCGGTTTGTGATTACCGAGTGAGTGGGCAGTGAGTGCCGGATGGCGGCTGCGCCTTATCCGGCCTACGGGGAGCGGAATTTCCAGGCCCGGTAAGCAGTAGCGTCACCGGGCGTTTTTCGGATTGCCTGCTGCTTCACCTTTATCTAATTATTCAGAATATGGTTTATTTGTTCGAGGAATGAAAAAATATAAATTATAAATATTCTGAATTTTAATAATTGTGACCTTATGAACAAATTTAATTTTATGATTAAATATGATAAGCGTGATTATTATATTTTAAAGGGTGTAAAATCATATGACATGGGAATATAAAGTATCGACAGGTATACTGAGTCATAACGGTAAGTTAATTGCTTATTGTTACAGTGGTGCCGGTGAATCAAAGGATAAACCGAACTGTGAACACATTCGTAACAAGGGTCCCATTCCACGAGGTGTTTATTTTATTGCAGGATGGAATAATCACAAAAGTCCCTCCGCTATTATCCTCGAACCTATTGCAGGGACCAATACTTTTGGCAGAGATTATTTCGAAATTCATGGTGATAAAAAAGGGCTGCCACCGGGAACGGCATCTGCAGGATGTATCATTATGAATGGACAAGATAAGCGCCAAACCATTTACGATTCGGGTGATACAATTTTGGTGGTAAGATAATGAAATTTATTATTATCTTCTTTCTATTTATGCTTTCGGGTGCCTCCTGCGCTACAGAGCATACTGCACCTCAGCTTCTGCAGATGATAAATGAAAAAGGAGCAAATGCCGTTGTACACGAACTTTATAATGACGATGAATCAGAATGGTGGAACCATATTATTCCTGAAATTAGCAAAGGTAATAATGACTGGTTAACGGTGGCAAGTGCTCTGGAATCCGGAGTAGATGCCAGTACTGCGGAGGATTTGCAGGGGGCGGTTTCTGAAGCCATTCCACATAACCCAGTCGGTGTTCTGGCTATTCTCAGCGATAACAGACCATTGCTGACTATTGAGCAGATATGTGCATTTGCCTCTTTCCCTGAGTCAGAAGAAGAAATGAATAAGCTATTTGTTAATTCCATCAGAGAAATGTATAAGGTCAAAACGGCAGAAGGGAAGCAGTGTATTGCGGTTATGATCAATACTGTCGAAAATTCTGTTCCCTTTAATAAGGATTTATAAATGGCTATCCCTGGATATATGTCACTAATCGATGATGCTGGTAATGTTATCAAAGGTAGTGTGATGGTAAAAGACCGTGAAAATCAGATCGAGGTTTTAGGTTTGTATCATAATGTGAGTTACAACTCTGACTTGCATAATGGAAGGGTATTGAGTAAACGTCAACATCGTCCATTTTTAATTGAAAAGGAAATTGATGCTTCTAGTGTGCTTTTGTATAAAGCATTAAGTACCGGAGAAACATTAAGGAAAGCGGCTATTGATCTCTATCGAATAAATGATGCTGGTCAGGAAGAGGTCTATTTCACGATAACCCTGGAAGATGTGAAAGTCGTTACGATTTTTTCACTGATGCACGATGTTAAAGATCCTTATTACGAAAAACAGACCCATCTTGAACTTGCTCAGTTCCGCTACAAGAAGATTACCTGGCACTATCATGATGGGAATATAGTCCACTCTGATGATTGGGATTATCGCATAGGGTCTTGAGTAAATGACTCTGAATAAAATGATGTCACCCTGAGCCGTAATGCAATCAATACACGGCGCTTATACTCCTGAGCGCCGTCTGGCATCTTAGAAGTTATCCCTGCTTGCGCGACTTCGCTGAAATCACGTTGATAAACTCCTGCACCTGCTGTTGCTTACGTGCGGACAGCTTGCACACCCGACGCAGCGACTGTAATAACGCCGGCTCTTCCGGCTCCGGCAGCTTTGTCGTCAGCACAATGCAGCCGGGCATCACTCTGACATCGAATGGGGTACCGGTGGAAAAACCGGCGGCGGCCAGCCACTGGCCTTTCATAATAATTGCCGGAACATGCGTGTAATCCGGATAACGACTCGCATAAGTGACGGTACCCAGACGATTATTTGCCGGGGAGACTTCTGGAACGGTGAATTCTGCAATAGAATGCGGGGTAGTCATGGTCTCTATTCCTATTCCAATAGTGATTGTGATTAGCGAGGCGCTCGTGTTGCAGCACGGGCGTCTTGCGAAAAATAACACCTGTAAATCTAACCAGTAAATAAAAATAAAGCCAGCTAAAAATCGGTAATAATAACGACGTAACTGGAAATATAAATGCGGGAATTAAATTGAAGGGAAATAAAAAGTAGGCCGGATAATCAAAGCGTCATCCGGCAATAATCAGCACCCTATGCAGGCAACGTTAAATGACCCGTCGCCATATCAAACATCAGGCGGGCAAAGCCCTTAGCGCACTGCGGGTTTGATAAATACTGCAGCATAAATTCTTGTCGCGCTTCGTCGCTGTCCATCACCGCATCGTCCACCGCTTTGAAAAAACCGCCTAATATTGCCTGCTCAGGGCTGTTATTTTTTATTTGTTTCATCACGGTTTCATTCTCAGTGATTTTATTAAACACGGTCATTGCGCTGCTGAGCATATCTTTATCCGTCAGATGATCGGTGATAAACAGCTCATTCATTCGCGATAAAATATACGACAGAAATTCCTCTTTCTTGTCTTTGGGTTTTGCCGTACCCACATCGTTACTGGGATCAAGCGTATATTCCGCAGCATCTTCCTGTAATTTCAGATGCTGTTCGTGGATCTTCGATAAGCGATAGTGGCTCATCTCCACGTTGCTGAGATCGATCTCATCTTCCTCCAGTCGCTGTTCGTGCAGCAAAGGTCTTAAATGGCGGGCGAACAAGCTGAGCTTTTCCAGATCTTTGTCATCGTACTCGACGATCTGCGACATAAACTCGTAGAAACGCACAAAGCTGCCGAGATCCTTCTTGAAAATCTCCAGCCGATCTTTTTCCTGCTTGCAGGCTTTGAAGCTGTTTTCGGCATTGGTGATCAGCACCACATCACCGGTTTTTTGGGTTCTTTCGAACATCTCTTTGGCGGTCAGATAAGCGTCGATGGCGAGGGCATAGCGCTTCTGCCAGCGCTCAACGGCCGGGCGGCAGATATTACTGATGGCGGCGTTAGATTTATTCTTTGTAAAAAACGCGTCACAGAACTGATCCACCTCGTTCCACTGGAAAATCTGGCTGGCACGCAGTTTCTCAAACAGATCAAATACCTGCTGGGGATCGCTGACGTCGGTCAGCTCGGCGGTCTGATAATAGGGCTGGAAGGCATCCAGAATATCCTGCGGCTCGTTATAAAAATCGAGCACAAAAGTGCCGGACTCCGCTTTGCCCGGATAGGTACGATTCAGACGCGAAAGCGTCTGGACGCACTCAACGCCGCCGAGGGCTTTATCGACATACATGGCGCACAGCTTAGGCTGGTCAAAACCGGTCTGGAATTTATTGGCAACCAGCATCACCTGATAATCATCGCTATCGAACTCTTTGCGCATATCCCGGCCTTTCAGCCCCGGATTCATGTTTGCTTCGGTGAATTTCTGGTTCAGTAATGCGTCGCTGTTAGGGTCGCTCTCCTGAAACTCGACTTCGCCGGAAAACGCCACCATGGCGCTGATTTTTGCATAGCGGTTTTCGGCGATGTATTTATCAAATGCCAGTTTGTAACGTACCGCTGCCTTGCGTGAACTGGTGACCACCATCGCTTTTGCCTGCCCGCCGAGCAGGTTCATCACATGCTTGCGAAAGTGCTCGACGATCACTTTCACCTTCTGCGAGACGTTGTAATCGTGCAGCGTCACCCACTGGTTCAGCCTGATTTTGGCCCAATTGCTGTCTACTTCGCGGTCTTTATCTTCCAGCTTTTGCAGCAGCTGATACGCCACTTTATAGCTGGTGTAGTTTTTCAGCACATCAAGAATAAAGCCTTCCTCAATGGCCTGACGCATGGTGTATACGTGGAATGCCGCCGGTTTGTTGGTGGCCGATGCCGGTTCGCCTGGGTGCGGGAGGCGACCAAAAAGCTCCAGCGTTTTGGCCTTCGGCGTGGCGGTGAACGCATAATAGTTCAGATTGCCGCTGTTGCGACGCGCGGCAATAGTGGCGTTGAGGCTGTCTTCTGACGACAGTACCGTGTCGTCATCCCGCTCTTCGCTCATCAGCACTTCTTTTAGCTGTCGCGCCGTGGATCCGCTTTGCGACGAGTGCGCTTCATCGGCAATCACCGCGTATTTACGCTGTTTCAGGCTGACGCTATTTTCAATCGCTTTCAGCACGAACGGGAAGGTCTGGATGGTGACGATAATAATCGGCTGCGAGTGTTCCAGCGCGCTGGCCAGCTTTTCTGATTTGGAGCCATCGCCCTCTTTATTATTGATGCGCCCGACCACGCCGTCGGCATGTTCAAACTGGTAGATGGTGTCCTGCAGCTGATCGTCAAGCACCGTGCGGTCGGTGACCACAATGACCGAGTGAAACTGTTTCTCGCCGCTGTCATCATACAGGCGAGAAAGCTGGTGCGCAGTCCAGGCAATGGAGTTCGACTTGCCGGAACCGGCGCTGTGCTGGATCAGATATTTGTTGCCGGTCCCCTCGATCGCCGCGGCCTGCAGCAGTTTGTTGACCACATCCCACTGGTGATAGCGCGGGAAAATCAGACTCTCTTTTTTGTACTTCTGCCCGTTCCAGTCTTCTTTCTCTTCGATCTGTAGATGTACAAAACTGGCGAGGATTTTCAGCAGGTTATCCGGCTGCAGCACTTCGTTCCACAGATAGTCGGTCGCATAGCGGCCCGCGTCTTCCGGGATGTCATTGCCCGCGCCGCCTGCTGTGGTGCCTTTGTTGAACGGCAGGAAAAAGGTGTCGTCGCCCGCGAGTTTGGTCGCCATATAGACGTCGAACTGGTTGACGGCGAAGTGCACCAGCGCCCCGCGCTTAAAGGTCAGCAGCGGCTCGGGCTTATTGGTGGTTGGGTCTTTCGGCAGCCGGGTTTTCTTATACTGCGTGATGGCGTTCTGCACCGCCTGCTTAAACTCGGATTTCAACTCCAGCGTGGCGACCGGCAGACCGTTGATAAACAGCACCAGATCGATGCGCCAGCGTTTGGCTTTCAGTTCATTGTCATCGGCTGCGTTGGCGTAAGGGCTGTAAACCAGCTCCGGCACGATCCGGCAGCGATTCTGCCGATAGCGCGCTAGGGTGTCCGGGTTGAGTGTGTGCTCCGGTTTAAACTGGCAGAGAAAAAAGCGGGCGTTACGGATCTTCAGACCATGACGCAGTACGCCGAGCGTGCCCCAGCTGCGCGACAGCATATCGGTGGCGTTAATGTCGGCTTTTTGCAGTTGAGTGACCAGGTTATCGAGAAAATGACGTTCGGTGTCGTTGGGGTAAACCTTCGCAAACTTTTCCCACTCCTGCGGCTGGGTGGTTTGCACGAATTGCAGCGTGTCCTGTACGTAGAGCGCGCGTTCGCGATCGTAGCCGTCACTTTTGCCGACGACCCAGCCGTTGGCGGACATCTGGCGGATGATGTCGTTTTGCAGGTTGATCTCGCGGGTGATGTCGGTGGTCATACAGCAACCTCCGCTTCGGTTGTGGTTTGCTCGTCTGGAGCGCGCCAGTGGCGGATGTCGATTTTACCGGTGACGGCGGCGGAGATCAGGGCGGTGCGGCGTTCTTTGAGGAGGGCGATTTGCTGGAGTTGTTTTTCGATTAGGATGTCGATTTTGATGATTTTTTTATCAATGAAAGTGACGATACTCTCTTGTTCTATTTTCGATGGTATTAGCAGTGGTAATCTACGAAAATCTTCAAATTTCATTGATTGTCTCAGGCCTCCGCCCATGCCATAAAACACTTTAAAAATATCATAGGTATGAAGTAGGTAATATGAAAATGATGGTGTTATAGCGTGTTTTACGCTAAGCTTTAAATAAGCCGGTGTAATAATTCCACTCTGGGTCACTAGTCCAACCCGTAAACTATTTTTATCATTTTGTAAGTCAGTTAGCCTTAGTATTATATCTCCATCTTTTACTATCTGATAAGTGTTAAATGAGTCAGGTAATAATCCGAAATTTGTATCAGTTTTTCTTTTTATAATATTGCCATAACTTAATGAAAGTACATTATTTTCTAAACCATCAGTGTTTTTTTCGGTAGAATCTGAACATATGGCATACGTTGGTTTAACTTCCCATGACGAGGGGATAGAATCCAACCACTCAATACCTGAATCTTTCATCGGTACATCAGGATTTAGCCCTTTGGTCACCGCATGGCTAATCACAGCCTGACGTTTTTCTTTTAGCAGTTCAATAAGTTGTTGTTGTTTCTCAATAAGGCTGTCGATTTTTGCAGTTTCGTGATCTAGAAAATTTGCAATTTTTTCGCTTTCAGAAAATTGAATTTCTGGGAGTAATATATTTTTCATTTCAGAGGATTTTGTGCTCCATAAATCTGCCACGATCCCTTTTCCGTAGCGGTAAAACTCCTCCTGGAATGGACAACTCCTGAGCAAGTGATGAGCAAACTTTGGATTGATATTTCTAGGGCGCATGACGATACTTATTAACGAGACTGAACCATTTAATCGTGATACACCTGCAGATCCTTTTCTGTCAGAACGGCTATTTATTACAAAATCATCTTTTAAAACTAATTTACGGTTATCTCCTGCTTCAGTCTTCGCAGCTGTATCGAGTTGAGGAACTATACCTTGCATTGTAACTGATAAAGCAGGGTAATCTTTATCACTAACTTTTTCTCTTCGTTCGTCAAAAAACTGACCTAACCGTTTTATATTCCAATGAGCAGGTATCTCCCCCAACCACTCCACCCCAGAATCCTTATACTCTGGATACGCCTTATACTTAGCCATCAGGAGTGCACCTCCCTTAGCAACTGCATAATCTCGACACTTACCGCATCTAAATCAGCATCAATCTCTTCCAGCGATCGCGGCGGGGTGTACACATAGAAATGACGGTTAAACGGGATCTCGTAGCCGACAATGCCGATCTCGCCATCAATCGCGTCGCGCTTATCGGCGTTAATCCACGCGTCCGCCACGTGCGGCAACACTTCCGCTTTGACGTAGCTCTCGATCAAATCGCTGGTGGAAACGGCGGGATTGAGCGGTACGTTTTCGTTATCGCGCAGATCGCCGTCCTGCTCAAACTCCACCACCTGCCCACGATAGGCAAACGCGCCGTACAGCGGCTGGGCGTCTTCTTTTAATATCTTCTTCACCACCGGCGCGGCGTCCGGGTTTTTGCGGGTTACCGCGTCAATAAACTGCTTATTCTCTTTGGTATCCAGCTTCACACCGGCGGTTTTTAGCGCACTTTTTAAGTCAATCTGGAACTGATTAAAGTCATCGCTGACGCCGAAAATACCGCCAGGCTTATCGCCAAATGCGGCCTGAATATGTCGGGCTTTTTCCATTAATCCGCGCTGGGCCAGCCACAGCTTGCTGTCGAGCAGATCTTTGATTTGCTTCTCTCTCAGCTCGGTAAACTCGGTCTTGATAATGGCGCGGGCTTCGGTTTCTAACGCAGAGAAGTCACCGTAACTATCTGTCAGCCATTGGGCGGCAAACGCGTCAAACAGGCATTCCATCGGCGCGTTAAACGGTTTTGGCGCGAAACGTAAAGTGGCGATGGCCTCATCGGTAATTTGTGCCGACAGGCGCAGCGGGCGCTCAATGGTCAGGCGGCGATAGCCAAAATCGGTGCTGTTGAAGAGTTTGCTGGCGAAGGTTTTCGGCGCTTCGCTTTTCGCGGTTGCAGACTGACGACCACGACTGGATTTTTGCTCCGGTACTTTTTCCAGGCCCAGTGCTTCCAGCGTGGTGGTCTCTATCGCCTCAAAATCGCCGAAGGTTCGGGTGATGAGCCGGATATCGTCTTCCCCCATTAGATTACGCTTTGAACCCAGCGACTTGCGCATTTTGCCGCACAGGTTGCTGCCATCAATAAGCTGGACTTTGCCTCTGCGCTCCGGCGCTTTCTTGTTGGAGAGGATCCACACGTAGGTGGCGATGCCGGTGTTGTAGAACATATCGGTTGGCAGGGCGATGATGCCTTCCAGCAGGTCGACTTCGAGGATATAACGGCGGATCTCGCTTTCGCCGCTGCCCGCGCCGCCGGTAAACAACGGGGAGCCGTTGAGGATGATGCCGATGCGCCCGCCGCCGCTGTGGGCATCGCGCATTTTGCTGATCAAATGCAGCAGGAACAGTAAGGATCCATCGGAGACGCGAGGCAGGCCGGGGCCAAAGCGTCCGTCAAAACCTTTCTGTGCGTGCTCGTCGCCGATCTCGCCTTCGATCTTTTTCCAGTCCACACCAAACGGCGGGTTGGAGAGCATGTAATCGAATTTCTCGGCGGGTAACTGATCGTTTGAAAGCGTATTTCCGAGCTTGATGCGGCTGACATCCTGGCCTTTGAGCAGCATGTCGGCCTTACAGATAGCGTACGATTCCGGGTTTAGCTCCTGGCCAAAAGCGCGCATCACCGCGTTGGGGTTGAGTTCGTGCAGATATTCCATCCCGGAGGAGAGAAACCCGCCAGTGCCCGCCGTTGGGTCGTAGATGGTGCGGATGATACCGTCTTTGGTGAGCGCGTCGTCGTCGCCGATGAATACCAGCGAAGTGGTCAGGCGTACGATATCGCGTGGAGTGAAGTGCTCGCCGGCGGTTTCGTTAGACCCTTCGGCAAAGCGGCGGATTAGCTCTTCAAACACCAGACCCATTTCATGGTTGGAAATGGCGTTCGGGCTTAAATCCGCCGTCGCAAACTTCTGCACCACCTTATACAGCAGATTGGCTTCTTCCAGTTGACTGACAAACTCGCTGAACTTGAAGTGATCGAAAATCTCACGGGCATCGGTGGAGAAGGACTGAACATATTTCTCCAGATTGGCTTTGATGCCGTTTTGCCCCATCTTGCTGAGGTCCATCGGCGAGGTGTTAAAGAACGTCAGGCCATCTGCGGCGCGCAGGAGCATCTTCTCTTGCGCTTCTTCCGGCAAATTGAGTGCTTTAATTTTTTCTGCCTGAGCAAGTACGGCCTCTTTGCTGTCTTCGAGTACACACTCCAGTCGGCGCAGCAGGGTGAAGGGGAGAATAATGCGGCCATATTGTGATTGTTTAAAATCGCCGCGCAGCAGGTCGGCGACCGACCAAAGAAAAGCGGCCGTCTGGGTGAAATTTCCTGATGTCATAAATACTGTCCTGGCCTCTGTGAAGAGGCTTATTTTTTCTTCGGGTAGATAATCTCCTTTTTACCAGAAATTTGTAAGTTGATCATTTATAACGAGTTTTTATAATTTCTAGTGATCGTTTACAGCTAAAGATCATTTTAATGAATGTTTTTAGGAGAGAGGAAAAACAGCATTCTTGTTCTGCAAGAATGCGATAAACGGTTGGGGAGATATGCCTGATGGCGGCTGCGCCTTATCCGGCCTACGGGAAATGGAAGGGTAAAAATAGAATTCATCCCTCTCCGCTGTAGGGAGAGGGGAATGTTTACGGATTCCTGGCGTGGCTCCGTTAGATCACCTTTGCGCTATTTTCGTAGGTGTTGATAAGATGGTCGTGCAAGTTCCCTGTCCCGTGCATTGTCACCAAAAGATTCTGGCGCGCGCGGGTAAATCCGACATACAGCCGCTTGATGTCATCACTCAGATCTTCCTCATCCCTTTCCTTTGCGGCATCCATAATAGCCACTGAGTGAAATTCAAGTCCCTTACTGCTTGGTAAAGGCATTACACAAAGGAAATCATTTTGCGGCGACCAGTGTTTTTTGTCATCGCTGGTCACAATCATTTGGTAGGGGATGCTACGTGCCGCGAGACGTGGCCCCAGCATCCCCGAAATGCTGTAGGTTGAAGGGCAAAGTATGGCGATCTCTGACCATGCAACCCCTTGCTGCCGCTGCTCTGTAACCCAGTCGAGAACGTGGGTAATCTCCTCGTCCTGATTATCAAAGCTGGCCAGTGCCGGGTAATTTCCGGACAATCCACCCGCATCGGGCTGTTGGTATTTGAGCGCGGCTTCAATGTGATTATTGAGGTAGTTAAACGCCATGCTGCTGGCGAAATGGAGTATTTGCCGGGTATTACGATAGTTGGTATTCAGGATCGTAGTGCGGCCGAGGGCCTTAATATTGACACTAGAGAGTGTGAAGTCGAGGGCTTTCTTTTTCTGGTAGATAGACTGGGCGTCATCGTAGAGGAAAAGAAGTGAGTTATCTTTGTTGTCCGGCATACGTGCGAGTATTCTCAGCCACTCCGGTTTGAAATCGTGTCCCTCATCTATCAGGACTGCGCTGTATTGCTCCGGTTTTATAATCCCCTCTTCAAATGCCACCGTCAGCGCATTTTCCATCAGCTCAATAAAGTTTTTGCTTTTCGGCGGAAGACAATGATGTGCATTTAACTGCTGATAACACCAGGCATGAAAATGGATGACTTCGACGGGAAGTCTTAAAGTGTGCTGCTCAAGCTGTGATTTGAGTTTTTTGGCCAGTGTGATGTTGTAGCAAATTACCAGGATCGGCTTGGTGTTTTCAATATTGTTGGCAAGCTCAATACAACGGTGGTGCAAAATGAGCGTTTTACCGGATCCTGCCACGCCATGAATAACGCGGTGTCCTGCACCCATGCTTCTGGCGAGTTGTTCCTGGTTCCTGTCCATCATGCAAACCACATCAGGGGTGTGGAACGTAAAATTGTCCAGATCAACCTGCGTAACGGATGCGTTAATGCGTACATCGGGATATAGATGCCATCGAATACGGTCGAGTTGCTGTGGTGTTGTGTGATGAGTGAAATTATGTCTGAGAAGGGATTCGAGCCGGGCAGAGATTTGTTCCCTGGTCATGAACTCGCTGAGCTCGTCTTTGCAAATAACCTGACTGGCTGGGAATAGTTCATTTAGCGCTTCGGGAGTGAAACTCTTTTCTAGCTGTGCTCGGGTGATATTGCTCAAATAAACACCGAATCCATACGGCATAATAAAGTGGCCTTCATAATCTCCTTGTTGCTGGCGAAGCAGCGGATCTTTTTTTAGGCTATCGATAGTGTGAAAGGTATATTGACGAACCTGTTCGAGCGGATTTTTGAACGGTTGAATGCCGTCTTTAGTTTCATAATGAATATGTGATTTGTTGGCGGATTTGATTTTTGTAATAAACCAGTCTTTCACTTCTATAAATAACAAACCTTTTTCGGGGGTTAGAATGACAAAATCCGGATGCTCTTGTTTGTCCCCCATTCGGGTGTCATACCAGCAGGTACACTGTTCGCTGAGTCCCCCTTCCAGAAGTCTTGCCAGTCTTTTCTCGCCGGCAGTAATTTTCTCGCTACAACTGCTTATTGTGGGAATAATGATTGCCATGTTACGCCTACCAATTCATGAAAATTATATACATATGCTAAATTAATATTCTGATGGATATTAATGAAAACATGAATTCATCATGGTTAATGACATTAACAGACAATATTGCAAACAGAAAGCGTGATGCGAGATATTTGCTTCGGAGATATTTGCTCCCTTTCACAAATAAAAGGGAGCGGCTGTTTACTTCTTCAATCCCGCAAACGCGGCTCGGATCTCGTCTTCCGGCAAATTAATGCCGATAAACACCAGTTGGCTGTGCGGTTGCTCGTCGCCCCACGGGCGGTCCCAGTCGGCGCTGTACAGGCGCTGAACGCCCTGGAACAGCAGTCGGTTCGGCTCGCCTTCAATCCACAGCATACCTTTGTAGCGCAGTAGCTTCTCGGCGGATTCCAGCAGCAGGTTTTCCATCACTCGCGACACGTCGCTGATGTTGACCGGGTAATCCAGCTCGACGACGATCGAGGAGATATCGTTTTGCTTGTCGGCGATAAAGTGGAAGCGCGGTTTGGCGCTGACCACGTTCTCCTCCAGCATAAACCCGTTGGTGTCAAACAGCAGGGAGAGGTCGATGTCGCCATGGGTCACGGTATACACCGGGGCGCGGGCGTTGATGCGCGCCAGGCGTTCGCGCAGTTTCTCGCTAACACCCGCGACATCGGTTTTGGTCAGCAGGATGCGGTCCGCGTAGCCGACCTGCGACTGGGCGATGGTGAACTGGTTCATCTGATCGTCGGCATGTACCGCGTCAACCAGCGCAATTACGCCGTCCAGCAGGTAACGTTCGCAAATCACTTCATGGGAGAAAAAGGTCTGAATAATCGGGCCGGGGTCAGCCATGCCGGTGCATTCGATCACCAGACGGTCAAAATTGATCGCGCCTTTGTCGAGGTTGTCGAGCAGGTCTAACAGTGCGTCTTCCAGCTCACTGGAACGGGTACAGCAAATGCAGCCGTTGGTCAGGGTTTTGATCTGCGTGGCGCGGTCGCCAATCAGCTGATCGTCCACCGAGACTTCGCCGAATTCGTTTTCGATAACGGCAATCTTGTAGCCGTGCTGCTCGTTGAGAATATGGCGTAGCAGGGTGGTTTTACCCGCGCCAAGAAAACCGGTGAGTAGGGTAACTGCAATCGGGGTCATTCACTTCTCCTTCTAACAGCAACTGCTTCCGCCGCTACCGTAGCGGGCTTCCTGGCGCTCGCGGAAGAATTCTTCGTAGGTCATGTACGGCTTATCGGGATGGTTGGTCTTCATGTGCTCGACGTAGTTGTCGTAGTCCGGAATACCAATCAGCATCTTCGCCGCCTGACCGAGATACTTCTTTGCCTGACCTAAAGTACCAAACATGGAACGCCCCGGATATATGTTGAGCTCGTAGATGCAGGCTATTTCACTTGCCATTTTGACCGCGGGCAGTGCTCGCAATCCTCACGTACTGCGTGTACGCTCCGGTTGCTGCGCGCTGTCCGCGGCCAAACTGACTGCGCCAATTACGCCTGCGGCACTAAGTGATCGAGGCCGGGTAAGCGCTCGCCACCCGGCTTCAGGTTAGTGGTGTGAAGAGGTCTTCACGCCGCCTTCCGGCACCGGTACATACGGCGTCTCTTTATCAGAGCGACCGTTGATAGTGCGGGCTTTCTGCCAGGTACGGAACCCGTAGAAAATGATGCTGTACACCACCACCAGGAACAGAATACTCAGGCCGGCGTTGGTGTAGTTGTTGATGACGATATGGTTCATGTTGGCAATCTGCTGTGCGGTCAGTTCGCCGCCGTTGGCAATCTTCTCTTTGTACTGATTCGCCATGAAGAAGAAGCCTTCCATCTGCGGGTTGGTGCTGAACAGTTTCAGACCCAGCGCCCAGGTGGTGCAGATCAGCAGCCATACTGCCGGAACCACGGTCACCCAGATGTATTTGGTACGCTGCATTTTAACCAGCACCACGGTGCCGAGAACCAGCGCCACGGCAGCCAGCATCTGGTTAGAGATACCGAACAGCGGCCACAGGCTCTTAACGCCGCCCAGCGGGTCAACCACGCCCTGATACAGCAGGTAGCCCCACAGGCCTACGCAGCCCGCAGTACCGACGACACCGGCAACCAGAGAGTCGGTTTTCTTCAGGAATGGGACGAAGTTACCCAGCAAGTCTTGCAGCATAAAGCGGCCAGAACGGGTACCTGCATCCAGTGCGGTCAGGATGAACAGTGCTTCAAACAGAATACCGAAGTGGTACCAGAAGCCCATATCAGCCATCGGCAGGACTTTGTGGAACACGTGAGCGATACCGACAGCCAGCGTCGGTGCGCCACCTGCGCGGTTCAGAACGGACGGTTCACCGATGTCTTTCGCGGTTTGCAGGATCTGCTCAGGCGAAATGACGAAGCCCCAGGAACTGACGGTTGCCGCCGCATGTGCGGTGACGTCTTTCAGTTGCGCCATAATCAGCGGTGCATTTTCACCCCCCATTTCATGCAGGTTCGGCATGGTGATGCCAAGGCCCGCAGGCGGGGTGTTCATTGCGAAGTACAGACCCGGTTCGATGATGGAAGCAGCAACCAGCGCCATAATTGCGACGAAGGATTCCATCAGCATCGCGCCATAACCGATAAAGCGCGCGTCGGTTTCACAGGCCAGCAGCTTCGGTGTGGTACCAGAAGCAATCAGCGCGTGGAAGCCAGATACCGCACCACAGGCGATGGTGATGAACAGGAATGGGAACAGCGCACCTTTCCACAGCGGACCCGTACCATCAACATACTGAGTCATTGCCGGCATTTTCAGTTCCGGGTTGAGGATAACAATCCCCACTGCCAGACCAACGATAACGCCGATTTTCAGGAAGGTGGCCAGGTAATCACGTGGCGCAAGGATCAGCCATACCGGCAGCAGCGCGGAGATAAACGCGTAACCGATCAGGGTGAAGGTAATGGTGGTGTCTTTAAAGGTCAGCGCCGGGCCCCAGTACGGGTCGTGCGCAATCACGCCGCCGAAGTAGATAGACGCCACCAGCAGCACAATACCAATCACCGACACTTCACCCACACGTCCTGGACGCAGGAATCGCATGTAGATCCCCATGAACAGCGCGATAGGTACGGTTGAGCAGACGGTGAATACACCCCACGGGCTTTCTGCCAGCGCTTTTACCACGATCAACGCCAGTACCGCGAGGATAATGATCATGATTAAGAAGCAACCGAACAGCGCAATGGTTCCCGGTACCGGGCCCATCTCTTCTTTGATCATCTCACCCAGAGAGGCGCCGTTACGGCGTGAAGAGATAAACAGCACCATGAAGTCCTGCACCGCACCAGCCAGTACTACACCGGCCAGCAGCCACAGCGTACCGGGCAGGTAGCCCATCTGCGCAGCCAGTACCGGCCCAACCAGCGGACCTGCCCCGGCGATAGCGGCAAAGTGGTGACCAAACAACACGTTACGGTTAGTTGGTACGTAGTTCAGACCATCATTGTTGATGACCGCCGGCGTGGCACGCGTGGGGTCAAGTTTCATCACCTTTTGAGCGATGTAGAGACTGTAGTAACGATAGGCCACCAGATAAACGGAAACCGAGGCGACCACGATCCACAGGGCGCTGATGTGTTCACCCCGACGTAATGCCACTACCGAGAGGCAGAATGCACCGATGATGCCGAGAATGACCCAGGGTATGTGCTTGAATATCTTTTTCGTATCCATAGTAAAACCTAATAATTGGCCGAGGCCGCTGGGGGATTGATTGTGTGTTTGAGGAGATAAGTTGACTGCTATGTTGGGAGGATCTTGCCAGAGAGTTACGCGCGTAAAGTAAGGTAAATAAGTGAGTGGTTGTATGTCAGCTTAAGCGGTCCCAAGTGTCAGTGAGCGGTTCCTGATGCCGGTGAGTGGGGATAATTATGTGATTGAGATCACTGAGAAACGCCTTTAGATCCTGGGTTGACTGCGGGGATCGACGAATCGTCGATGCTGAGATCGATTCAGTTAGCACGAATTCCATAAAGTTTTCCCTTTCCAGGCCGAAAATTCTGACATCTGTCTAGCGGAAAGAGAAAACATGTTAAAACGAATGAAGATTGTTACCAGCTTACTGCTGGTATTGGCGCTATTTGGCGTTTTACAACTGGCCTCGGGCGGGTTGTTCTTTAACTCACTTAAGAATGACAAAGAGAACTTTACCGTTCTGCAAACCATTCGCCAGCAGCAGTCTGCGCTGAATGCCGCCTGGGTTGAACTGCTACAAACGCGAAACACCCTGAACCGGGCGGGGATTCGCTACATGATGGATCAGAACAATATCGGCAGCGGTGCGACCGTTGCTGAACTGATGCAGGTAGCGAGCACGGCGCTGAAACTGACGGAAAAAAACTGGGCGGTCTATGAGTCTCTCCCGCGTGACCCGCGTCAAAGTGAAGCCGCTTTCCAGGAGATCAACCGCACCTATGACATCTACCATGGTGCGCTGGCGGAGCTGATCCAACTGTTGGGTGAAGGGAAGATCAACGCATTCTTTGATCAACCGACGCAAAGCTATCAGGATGGTTTTGAGAAGCAGTATGTCAATTACATGCAGCAGAATGATCGTCTGTATGACATTGCGGTTGAAGATAACAACAGCTCTTACAGCCAGGCGATGTGGGTACTGGCGTGCGTGCTGATTACCGTGCTGGCGGCGATTGTCGCGGTCTGGTTCGGTATCAAACTTTCTCTTATCTCTCCGATGAACCGTCTGATTGACAGCATTCGCCATATCGCCAGCGGCGATCTGGTAAAGCGCATTGATGTCGAAGGGTCCAACGAGATTGGGCAACTGGCAGAAAGCCTGCGTCACATGCAGGGTGAGCTGATGAACACCGTGGGTGATGTGCGTAATGGCGCTAACGCTATCTATAGCGGCGCCAGCGAGATTGCGATGGGTAACAACGATCTCTCTTCACGTACTGAGCAACAGGCCGCTTCTCTGGAAGAAACCGCGGCCAGCATGGAACAGCTGACGGCGACCGTGAAGCAGAACGCCGAAAACGCCCGTCAGGCCAGCCATCTTGCGCTGAGTGCCTCAGAAACGGCGCAGAAAGGCGGAAAAGTGGTGGATAACGTGGTGCAAACCATGCGCGACATCGCTTCCAGTTCGCAGAAAATTGCCGATATTATCAGCGTGATCGACGGCATTGCCTTCCAGACCAACATCCTGGCGTTGAACGCCGCAGTAGAAGCTGCGCGCGCAGGTGAGCAGGGGCGTGGGTTTGCGGTGGTGGCGGGTGAAGTCCGTAACCTGGCCCAGCGCAGTGCGCAGGCTGCCCGCGAAATCAAAAGCCTGATTGAAGATTCGGTAAGTCGTGTCGATGTGGGTTCAACGCTGGTAGAAAGCGCCGGTGAAACCATGGATGAGATCGTTAATGCGGTGACCCGTGTGACCGATATCATGGGCGAAATCGCTTCGGCTTCTGATGAACAGAGCCGCGGTATCGACCAGGTCGGTCTGGCCGTCGCCGAGATGGATCGTGTAACCCAACAGAACGCCTCGCTGGTGGAAGAATCCGCTGCTGCCGCTGCGGCGCTGGAAGAACAGGCCAGCCGTCTGACTCAGGCCGTTGCGGTGTTCCGTATTCAGCATGATCAACAGCGTGCTCGCGATGTGGCGACCGCAAAACCCGCTTCAGCAACCGTACAACCACGCAAAGCCGCGGTAACGGATGCCGGTGATAACTGGGAAACGTTCTAAGCCTGTGATGCCGGATGGCGCTGGCGCTTATCCGGCCTACGGGAAAAGGTTACGTAGGCCCGATAAGGCGTAGCCGCCATCGGGCAATTAACGCAACATCAGGCGCATGGCGCAGCGTGAATCATACGCCAGGCCGTGTGCCGCTTCTGCTTCTCTTTTCTGGCGCAGTGGTGTAGAAAGCGCCTCATCTGTCAGCATCTCAAACCCCAGACCGGCATAGAAGGGCGCGTTCCATGGCACATCGCGAAAGGTGGTCAGTGTGAGTGATGCATACCCTTTTTCCCGTGCCTGTTCAGCGACGTAGCGAATCAACCCCCGACCAATCCCTTTCCCCTGCCAGTCCAGATGCAGAGAAACTTCAGCAATAAACAGCGATGATGCAAGCGGTTCTGCCAGCAAAAAGCCAACGGAAGAGTTATCTGCCAGTGCCAGCCAGCTCATTTCGTTGTCAACATAGTGCTGATGTTGGGAGAGCGTAACGGTGTGACCATCGGCGAGCCATGCCAGCGAAGGAACGCGCAGGAAGCGCTGTCCTGCGGAGCGTTCGATGCCCGGCAGGATAGGGGTATCGACCTGGGTTGTGGAGCGGAAAGTGATTTTCATGGAGGCAGTATAGCGGGGTTTCACGCAGGTCCGGTAATGTACGATTACCGGACCCTTACAGAGCATCACTCCTGACGTGGGTCGCTGATTGGCTGACGAACCAGGAAGATATAGGCGAGCGCGCCTACCATGGTGACGCAACCGCAGATGATCAGCGCCAGGCGGAACGAGTTGGTGGTATCAACAATAAACCCGGTGACAATTGGCGCGAACGATGCGCAGATAAAACTGGCAAAGTTCTGAATACTGCCCACAGAGGCGGTCATACGTGAAGCGACAGCGACGTGGATCAGCCCCCAGCAGGAGGTGCCGGCGAAGTGAATGCAGAACAGCGCCATACCGATCAGGAGTACCGCAGCCATTGATGTTGTTGCCTGTGGTACGACAAACGTGAAGGCTGCAGAGCAGAACATCCCGGCGATAATACAAATCTTACGGCTCTTAATGGGCGCCATACCGCGTTTTACCAACCCGTCGGTGACAAAACCGTTGATCAACATCCCGGCTGCGCCAAACAGGAACGGAATGGCAGCCATTAATCCGGTGCTTTTTAAATCCAGGTTGTAGGACGTTTGCAGGTAGCCCGGCAGCCAGGCCAGATATAACCATGCGGTGTAGTTGATGCCGCTAAAGCCCAACATCATGCCCCACATGGTACGGTTGCGGAACAGGCTGCGCCATTCGGCAAAGCTCAAAGGATCGCGACGCGCGTTGACACTGCCGGCGTTCAGGTACGCCTGCTCGGTGGCGCTCAATTCAATCTGTTCGCGGTTGCGGTACAGCATGTACCAGCCGATAGCGAGGAAAATACCCAGCACACCGATGGTGATGAACATCCAGCGCCAGCCCATGACCAGCATCATGGCAGCCAGAATCGGCGGACTAATGGCCACCCCGATCGTTGAAGCGGCGTTGAATAACCCCATCGGACGACCGCGCTCTTTGATGTTAAACCAGTCGTTGATGACCTTTACGCCACAGGGGTTCATTGGCGCTTCACCAATCCCCATCCCGATACGCACCAGCACGAACTGCGTGAAGCTGTGCACCATGCCAGACATCGCCTGGAACAGCGACCAGAAGAACATCCCCAGTCCAAGCATGATGCGCGGACCTTTACGATCCAGCAGCGGGCCGCAGGGCAGTTGCGCAATACCATACGCGAGAGAAAACACCGACAGTAGTATGCCGATTTGTGTGGCGCTGAGCCCCAGTTCTTCGCGAATGGTTAAGTTTGCTACCGACAATGAACTGCGGTCGAGGTAATTAATCACCGCAGCAAAAAATAATAAAATCATTGCTGTGGTCTGAATGCGCTTTATTCGACTACTGCGTTGCACCATGCCTTCTGGCGGAACATTAATATCCGCAGATGACGAGGTACCAAACGAAGAACTCGGGTCGAGGGTAATATTATTTTTTTCCACGCCGGACTCCTGAACCTCAATAATTTATTTTTACACAGCGGCAGGCTGTGCTGTATTGAAAAAGTACCGGTGATAAATCAATTTTTTCATCACCGCTCACGAAAGTTTTTTAATGCAGTCGACTTAGCGTGAGCATAGGCAAGAGGTATTTTTCTGGCGTTTTTATTTTTATAAAACCGTGCTCCCGGTAATGGTTTGCTGTTTTTAATCTGTTCTTAATAAGCATCATGGCAACGTTGGTTGATGGAGCGAATCATCGATTGTTTGGCTGAATTCAAATGGTTACAAAGCGCCAGGGTGGCATCCAGGTCACTGCGGCAAATCAGCGCGCTGAGGATGGTCATATGTTCATCGATGGCAATGATGTTGCGTTGCTTGAGGTCGCTTTCATCCCACTGATAGTGGAAGTGGAAAATCACAGAAATAATCTCAAGTGATTGATTAAAAAATATATTATCGGCTGCGGAAAGCAGTAAAGCATGAAATTCTCGGTCCAGCTGCGAGAACATGCGAAAGCTACTGCCGATGCTGTCACGCAGTATCCGGTGGCGCTCCAGCAGCGTTTTGGCCTGCAGCCAGCGCGGATCATCGTCAGGCAGGTTGAGGAAATGCTGCAGAGAGTGAGTCTCCAGCATTTCTCTCAGTTCGAACAACTGCTCGGCGTAGGCCTGATCGAACTGCTTCATGCTCCACTGACCGCGTTTTTCGTTTTTTATCAGGTTGTAACGTTCGAATTTTAAAAGATATTCCCGTACTACTACCGGGCTGACGCCCGCAGCTCTGGCCAGTTGCAGCTCAGAGAAACTCTCGCCTGCACGCAGTTGGCGCTGGTTAATCATGGTGAAAAAGGCCTGCTCAAAAATTCGATTTTGCTCAGCCATGGATGCCGTGGTACACGAAAAACCGTCATCATGGTCGGGCTTACGGACGATAACGTAGTGACTACCGACCTGCGTCAGTACGCCGCACTCGCCTAGATGGCTCAGCATGTGGCGCACGGTGGTCCGGCTGATGTTGTACATCTCCGCCAGCGCGCTTTGTGACGGCAACGGGGAAGGGATATGGCCACGCGCCATATCATCGATTATCTGGTTAATCACATTGTGGCGTAGGTTCTGTGAACGGCTCATTACGTCTCCTTTTTATCCATTAAAACCCGATTTAAAACATTTTTATGCGTTGGAATTCACAGATTGTGTTTCTGTTTTCTCCGGCATTTTTAAATTCGTCGATATCTGAGGCAACAAAAAAACAGGAGAGCAGAATCATGTCTACGATGAATACGCTGATTTGCCAGGAACCCAAAAAATTAGTCTGGAGAGAGCGTGAAATACCTATTCCGGGGGGTAACGAAGCACTAATTAAAATTAAATCTGTGGGGATTTGTGGCACTGATATTCATGCCTGGGGCGGGAATCAACCTTTTTTCAGCTATCCACGTGTATTAGGCCATGAAATATGTGGGGAGATTGTTCGGCTGGGTAAAAATATACAAAATATGAAAACTGGTCAGCAGGTTGCGGTTATTCCTTACGTGGCGTGTCAGCAATGTCCGGCGTGCCTGAGTGGGCGCACTAATTGCTGTGAAAAGATCTCGGTGATTGGCGTGCATCAGGATGGTGGTTTCAGCGAATACCTGTCTGTACCGGTGAGCAACCTGCTGGATGCGCAAGGGATAGACCCGCATGCCGCGGCATTGATCGAACCTTATGCCATCAGCGCCCATGCGGTGCGTCGGGCGGCGGTGGTACCTGGCGAGCATGTTCTCGTTGTCGGTGCCGGCCCGATTGGCCTCGGTGCCGCGGCGATAGCCAAAGCGGACGGTGCACAGGTGGTTGTCGCGGATACCAGCCCGGCACGCAGAGAGCATGTGGTTTCCCGATTAGGGCTCCCGGTTATCGATCCGTCCGCTGACGATTTTGATTCGCAACTGCGTGACCAGTTTGGCGGTTCGCTGGCGCAAAAAGTCATTGATGCCACGGGGAATCAGCACGCGATGAACAACACGGTGAATTTGATCCGCCACGGCGGCAGCATCGTTTTTGTCGGGCTGTTCAAAGGTGATTTACAGTTCTCCGATCCTGAGTTCCACAAGAAAGAGACCACCATGATGGGCAGCCGTAACGCCACGCCGGAAGATTTTGCCAAAGTGGGGCGTCTGATGTCGGAAGGCAAACTGACGGCTGACATGATGCTGACGCATCGCTATGCGTTTGACACATTGGCAGAGATCTATGAACGGGATGTGATCAACAACCGTGAGCTGATCAAAGGGGTGATTACGTTCTGAGACAGTTGCCATGCAGCGCCCGGAGTCGTGTTGGGCGCTGTTTTTTTTACTGGCACATTATTGGGGTTATCCGGATGGTTAACTCTGTATATCAACCACTTTGATTTCAACCATCCCGATCCCCAGCTTACGCGGCGAGTGGCCGAGAATATTGCCCTCGTTGGTAGCAACGGGATCGGGTGGGATTATCACCAGCGTGTCGGCGGATGTCGGGTTATCAAAATGCAAGGTGGTGGTGCTGACTTCCTGACTTAAGACCAGCGTTTGTTCCTGGTTGCCGACGCGTACGGGAATAGGGCGATTGGCGTTATCGCCATAGGCTTTCGCGGTGATAACCAGATCGAATTTCTTCGGCAACGGAGCCTTGTATTCGATTTTCACCTCTTCGCTCAGCTGGGCGTTAGACCAGCGCCCCCAGGATTCAGGGCGTGAAATTCCGCTAAACTGTTTCACTTCTTCCGGCGCGCCCGCTACGTTGAAAATGAAGCTGTCAGCTTTGTAGCGAATATCGTTATCGACAATTTTTAGCGTATCGACGTTACCTTTATAGCGTTCGATGTCGATGACCGTATCTTTAAACGTCGTCTTCCCTTTCCAGTTGGCTTTATCGACATGCTGCACGATCTGCTGCCCGCCCAGTTGCCCCTGTGATACGCACCAGTCGGTAGAGAGTGCCAGTTCCGGTGCCCACAGCTGCGCCATTTTGTAACAGCGGTCTATCCAGACAAAGTTGTCGCGCGGGGCGAAATCAGCCAGCTGGAAGCGCAGCGGGGCTGAATATTCACTTTCCGGCAGCGGTTCGACGCGTTGATCCGAGACCCGGAGCAGCAGCGGCAGACGGAAATGACTCCCGGAGAAAGCGATCATCTCTTTGTCCCGATCGATGGTGAATGCTTTCATCTCTTTCGGGAAATTCCACAAACGGATGATGTTGGGCTTCCACGCCAGCATTTTCTCTTTGATGTTCAGGAACACTTCCGATACGGATTCGCTGGATAAGCTACTGCGTCCAAGGCCGATAAAATTATCGCCGCCCAGAATATCCAGTACGGTAGCACCGTTATCCATGGTATTCCGCTTCACCGCCAGCGTCTCCTGCTGGGGTTGATCGCCACGTAGCACGAAGAACAGGTTGTTACGATCCTGCTTGTTCAGGTACTTCCATGCGGTGTTATTCATCGCCAGATGATCGGAAGACACCACGATAACGGTATCTTTAAACCACGGTGACGCTTTGATCTTATTAATAAACGTGGCAATGTTTTCCTGACTGCAACTGACGGCGCTAAATGACTGATTGGCTTTGCCATCGATGTCATAGCGTTTACGGTTGCAGGTGCGGGAAATAAACCCATCCGGGTGATGCGTGTCTACCGTCAGGGTAAACAGTGAAAAACGCTGCCCTGAGCGTGACAGCTCTTCGAATTTTTTCCATGCTTCATCCAGTACGGTGTCATCATAAAAGCCCCAGTCGTTACGATACGCAGGATCTGCAACGACGCCCTTTAACTCTTCAGCGCCGTACAGGTGATCAAAACCGTGGGATTTCAGGAACACGTCTTTCCCGGCAAAGCGCAGATTTGCGCCCTGCACAAAATAGTTCTGATAACCGGAGTTCTTCAGGATATCGCCCAGACAGATGTTGTTGGGGAAGAAACTGGAAACCGATGCCGAGGCGTTGCCTTCAAATGGTGCAAACAGCGGAATGCCACACTGTGAGGCGACCATGCCGGCGATGGTGTAATCGGTACCCGGCAGCTGCATGGTGTTGCTGAAATCCAGGCCTTCGTTTTTCAACGCGCCGAGTTCCGGGGTCAGATCCGGGAAGGCGTCATCGTTAAAATAAGTACGCTCCAGACTTTCGCCGTAGATATAAACCAGATTCAGCTTCGGATTGGGGATCGTTTTTGATGGCTCTTTGTAATAGGCCGCAAAATCGGGATCGCCATCGCGTGACTGGGATTTGACCAGTTCAGTTATTTGGTGGAACGCCGGGCTGGCATCAACAGAAGCCAGCGCCAGCAGCAGGGCCAGCAGACTGTAACCGACATGATGTGGATGATGGCGACGGCGACGCAGTATCCAGCCCAGCGTGACAAAAACGGTGGTCAGCGCCAGGGCGATCCCAACGCCCGGCAGGATATATTTTCCAATACCCGCGCCAGTCAGGCTGTTGGTCAGGGTGTACAGGACCGCATCGTTGATGCCGTCACCCGTGAAATAGTCACTGGCATACAGCGTGATGTTTAAGACAATAAAGATCCCCAGCACCGTTAACGTGGCGGCGAACCACCAGGTGTTGCGACCCGCTTTCCAGGCATAAATCAGTACCGAAGCGAGAAACAGAGTGATGGAGAGCAATTCTGACAACGGTCTATCCTCAGTAACACCGGGCAATTGCCTGGCAGGCTAATCATTTTTTTGAGAGTACAATGTAATAGCGTTGTTATATTGCTGCAATTGTAGTGACATTAAATGAGATTGTTATTCAGAATTGGTTTAGATATGCGGGTGTTTGCGGGCAATCACTCCTCATTTGATAGATAAATATCATCGGGGGATTGTTTGCTGCCGCGCCGATGGTGAAATGGCCGGGCGCGGCATTTGTTGTATCAGGAAATGAAGTTCATACCCTGTTTTAATACCAGATCGCAGGCCTTGGTTTTGACCTGCTTCGCCAGCGAGCTGTTGCCAATCGTGTTCAGGTCCAACTGTTGACCATCTTTGGCGTTGAGCAGACCCTGAATTCCGTCCATATAGTTGGTATCTTGTTTCTGTTCTGGCGCGCTGAGCCCCAGTTTATCCAGCACCTGGTTTTTGACGTTTTGCGCGTCAGTGACCGAGGCCAGTTTCTGCTTCGCGCAATATTCCAGGATCCCGGCGGCGTTATTCATGCTGTTGGAGGTCAACGACTGATTGCTGCCATTTAGCAGGCTGGTCAGGGAAGAGAGCGACGAGCTGCCCTGCGAGCCGGAGCTTTGTTTGCTCAGCTCACTGGCCGCGCTGGAGAGCGAATCTTGCCAGGAGGCGGCGAAAACGCTGGTGGAGATGAGCGTGCTGGCGGCAAGCGCGCAGCACAGCAGACGTTGGGGTGTTTTCATCATTATGTGTAACTCGTGTTATGCATTTTCAGCGCAGTATAGCGCTGGCTGTCTTAAGAGTGTTCCTAATGCTTAATACTCTTTACCGGTCACCCGACTGCGGTAGCTTTCCCAGTTAAAGATCACCCACAGGCTATTGCCCAACCGCATACGGTCCATCACCCGCTCGCCGAGCAGTTTGTTCATTTCATCCATATTGCTGTTGGTTAACATGCCGGTTGGGCGTTTAGACGACGAACGGCGATCGACAATCTGGTTGATGATCACTTTCTCGTAGCGGGATTCGGTCTGCATGCCGATCTCGTCGATCACCAGCAGATCCACATTGCTGAGATCGTTGAGCAGCTGTTCTTCACTGGTCTCACGATTGCTGAAGGTCTCTTTCATCGCCGACATGATATCGGCGACGGTAATAATCAATACCGACTTGCCGCGCAGCAGCAGTTCGTTGCAGATGGCGGCGGCAAGATGGTTTTTACCCGTGCCGGGTTTGCCAGAGAAGATAAAACTGGCGATGTTGCCGTCAAACTCTTCAACGTATTGGCGGGCTTTGCTCAGGGCATTCATCTGACCTTCGCACTCGACGTGATAGTTCTCGAACGAGCAGTTCTGGTGTAGTGGACGGATACCGGAACGGTTGAAGGTCCTTTGCATTTTCATGGCACGGTTTTCACGTGCCAATGCAGCGGCACGAATTTCACCTTGCTCCTTTTGCCAGGCCAGTAGCTCCTCGCCTGTTTTGAAGGCTGGTTCAACATTGGGTGGCATCATTTTTTGCAAACGTTTCATCAGGTCGCCAACATTTTTCATCGTTATCCCCTAAAACCTGGTGGAATATGGCTGTCAGGTTCGCTGACACTGTTCACATCGCGCTTCGGCATTCCGCCATTGCTGGCCCGGCCTATTTGGATACTGCGCGCCAGTTTTTGCTGCCACTGGATATGGTGAAAGACTTTGCCTTCGGCTTGCCAGTAGGCAACAAATGAGGCCAGTTCTTCGGCGGTGACCGGCTCTCTTAATGCCACGCCCCATAACGCCGCCTGACGCTGGAAGTCAGCATCTGGCTGCCAGTCGGCGTACATCGCAAATTTCCCCATTGGCACGGCAACCGGTGCCGCTTGCGGCTCTTCATAGAATTGGGCATCTAAGGTTACATCGCTTCCCGGGCGTGACAGCTTCTCTTCAAGCGCCAGTAACGCTGCCAGCCGTGCTGGGGTTACGGCGTAAAAAGCAGGCGCATTATTGGCAAAAACAGCCACAGCGCCAGCCGCCGACTTCGCCAACACCGCGTTGTGATCGTGTAATAAGGCGTCAATACTGATGACGTCCGGAGTCAAAATTTTGCAGGACATAATGTTTCTCAATACTGAACAACAACCGAGAAGGGACTGCTTTTATAGTAACACAGAGAAAGAGGAGAGCAGCAGATGAGGGAAGGTTCCCCCATCTGCGAAGGGGTAAACAGGTTCACTCGTTACACGCGCGGGCGTTTGCGATACAGCCATAGCCCTGGCACGGAAAGCCCAATTGAGAGTGCGCCCACAATCGATGATGCTTTCAGGAAGTTGGTCAGCAGGGTAATCATCAGCGCTTCGCTATAGCCGAAATGACCGATCTTTACGGCGGATATCATGGCGGTGTAGGCGGAGATCCCAGGGAACATAGGGATCACTGCCGCAACGGTGAAGACTTTCGGATGCGCCAGATACCAGCGTGACCACTGGATCCCAATGCAGCCTACCAGTAGCGAGGCCATAAAGGTCGACCATTCGATGTTGAATCCAGCGGTCATCATCACCATTCGGGAACCGTGTCCCAGGGCGCCTAACAACGCACACCAGGGAAGCGCCCGATGTGGCACATTAAAGACCATGGCAAATCCTAATGCCGGAATGGCAGAAAGGATCATGTCCTGTATGAGTGCAAAAATAAAATCGATTACGCCCATCCGCGAAGCCCCCATAAGGTCATCGACATCACCACGCCAATGCAGGTTGCCAGCGTAAGCAGACTGGCAATCGCCCAGCGAGCGAGGCCGGTGTTAATGTGCCCTTTAAACATGTCCGCAACCGAATTGATCAACGGAAAACCGGGAACCAGTAACAGCACGCTGGCGGCCATGGCTACGGTAGGGGTGTGATTAAACGTCGGGAGCGTAAGCAGCAGGCCGGAGATGGTGGTTGCCACAAAAGCGGTGATACAAAAGTTGATTTGTGGATGCAAATGCCGGGAAGCCAGGATCTGGCGAATGTACATGGCGATCATGCTGGCGAAGAAGGTGATCATCGCGCCATCCCAACCGCCGTTATTGAGCTTACAAAAGCAGGCGCAGGACAATCCGACCATGACAGCAACCAGCCATCTGGGATAGCGCAGCGGTTTGATTTGGTTAAACCGTTTCTCTACCCCTTTTTCATCCAGCAGATTATGCTCTGCCAAAATAACGATGTGTTGCACTTCCGTCACTACGTGCATGTTGATGCCACGATCCTGATTTTTTCGGGTCGATGTCAGGCATTGTCCGTCTTTGATCGTCGTCAGCACGATGGCATTCGATGATATGGCACTTTCTACACTGTCCATCCCCAGCGCCAGACCCAGGCGGGTGGAAAGTTCATCGACCAACGCGCTTTCTGCGCCATGTTGCAGTAAAAAAAGCCCGCATTGTATACATAACCGTGTAACCGTTCTTTGTGACGACTGCTCTGTTTGCATAGCTCGCTCTGACTAAAAGATGCTCTCTTAATGAAGAATATCTTCTTTTTATCATGAAGCGTGAGTCCGTTGGCTCTGGATAAGATCAATCTTTGTGTTGAAAAAAGAAACAGGCTACTTGGTGGTTGCAGGAAATCGTATCGTGGGACCCACGCTTGAACCCGGACTAAATTTTTCGAGATGAGCAGTAATTACGTAAGGAATGCTAATAATTTAATGTAGTTATTTTAATTGTACAATGAATGTACATGTGCGTGATTATGGCATGATGAATTTATAGTGTGATGCTATTGGGAACGTAGCATCGCCATTTTCTATTTATAATAAGGATAAATAATTCATCCTGTCTATTGTTTAACGCATGTCTATTAATTATTTATTTGATTGAAGGTGATACTTGCGTGCGCAAGATTGAGGACATGTGAATATGGAGGAGTTATGTTGCCAGGACGCTGCAAGAACGCAATTATTATTAGTAAATTACCTATCATACAAACTGGGCTTAAAGGGGTAATGCAAGCGCATTTCTCCGATTACAAACTGACCTACTGCCGCGCCGTAGAAGAACTGACATTGCTGCAACTGCGACGTTCAGATCTGGTTATCGCTGATTTAACCGGAGACTGTAGTCATCCGCGCACGATCTGCGAGCAATATTATTCTTTGTTACCTCAATACCGCGATATTCACTGGGTCTTTCTCGTTTCTCGAAATTATTATCCTGTGGCCGTTGAGCTGCTGATGTGTCCAATCAGTTCGCTGTTATCTGATGCCGAACCAATTGATAGTTTAGTAAATGCTATTGATGCAGGGAATGTTTATGCCGACAGAATTAGCCCGGTATTGCTCTCTCCGGTAATAACACCAGAAAGGCAGGATCATAGCGTACACTCAATTATTCTGACGCTATCTGAACGGAAAGTACTACGGCTTCTGGGAAAGGGCTGGGGGATTAATCAGATTGCCACATTACTTAAAAAAAGTAATAAGACCATCAGCGCACAGAAAAATAGTGCGATGCGTCGTCTGTCAATACACAGCAATGCGGAGATGTATGCCTGGATAAATAGTTCTCAAGGAGCACGAGAATTGAATCTACCTTCAGTTTATGGAGAGACCACGGAATGGAAGACAGAAGTATCAAAAGAAATGTCGCACTGGTAGAAAAGTGCGTAATGAGCAGCGTGGGTATTTATAATTTATTTAATGCCAGACCGAACAACCAATACCAACTTTATCCCTTTTCACAACTGCCAGACTTCAGCCAGGCGATGTCACAGACGTCCTTTTCCGCGGTTATTTTTTCACTTTCCGCGAAAAGAACCGATCGCCGCACTGGACTGGCTTACCTGACGGAGCTGGCGGTGAAACACCCTCGCATCAAGCGGGTGGTCATTGCCGATGATGATGACGAGGCGCGGCTAATTGGCTCGCTGTCACCGTTACCACTGGATGCCGTGATTAGTAAAGCATCCACGCTGAATGTGTTACAGGAAGAATTATTTGCAGCGCTGGATTGTGTCAGAGGGGAAACAGAAGACACGAAGAAACTCTGGTATATCAATCAATGCCGTATGCTTAGCCCAACCGAGCGCGAAATTCTGCGCTATATGTCGAATGGTTATTCGATGCTGCAGATTGCGATTGAGCTTGAGCGAAACATTAAAACGATTCGCGCGCATAAATTTAATGTGATGTCCAAACTGGGTGTTAGTTCGGATGCCGGATTACTGGATGCTGCCGATATCCTGTTGCATGTACGCTCTGCAGAACCGTCATCTTTTCGTCGTACTGCTCCGGTATTGCATGCTTGAGAAGATGCGTATCGGCGTAGTCATTGGCATGGAAAGATAAATCGATTACTGGCACACATCAACCCAGGTTGCCGCAGTCAGTTCTGCTATTCTCTCTGGCGCAATGCGAACCGCGCTGTGAGTGGCTCCAGCCGCAGGGAGCACTTCAGTATAGTGTTTCAACGAGACATCACAGTACACCGATATGGGTGTTTCCAGCCCGAAAGGACATACGCCTCCTACGGGATGACCTGTTGCGTTGACCACTTCATCACTACTCAGCATGCGCGCCTTGGCGCCAAACGTATTTTTCAGTTTTTTATTATCGAGACGAGCATCTCCTCTGGCGACGACCAGGATAATGTCGTTTCTCACCTTGAGTGACAGCGTTTTTGCTATCTGCCCGGGTTCGACGTTATGGGCCCTGGCTGCCAGATCGACGGTGGCGGTGCTTTGATCTAATTCGATGATTTCAATATCTGGCGCATGTTGCGCAAAAAACTGCCGTACGGATTGTAAACTCATTCTTCTCTCCCTCTCGCTTATCCGCAGTCCTGCACAGCAGAAAACCGCCTGGCGTAATTTGTCATAGGGGCAGCGTTACTGTAAATATTTTATTGTAACAACACAGCAACATTGGCAGTTTTTCGATCACCTTCACAATCAAAGAAACCGGTTACAGTAACCGGTTGCAGAATGTTGAAATGGCGATTAATACTGAAGCTGTCACTTCCTCTGTATCACATAATAAGAGCCATCTATGAAACTTAACTTTAATAGCGGTAGCGCTGGCGTTCCTCCCGGCACGGTTGCGAAAAGGGGTAACGGGCCTTACGTGGTGGTGTTGATACCAGCACTTTTACAGGGCTTCGCACAACAGGAGAGCGGCCATGTCTACTAACCATGCTGTGTTTAATGTGATTTTCCGCTTTGTTGAAAACTACGTTAGTCCTGTCGCCGGGCGCATTTCTTCACAACGCCATGTGATGGCAATACGTGATGGTTTCATTTCGGCAATGCCGTTTATGATTGTAGGATCTTTTCTGCTGGTTTTTGCCTATCCTCCTTTTTCGCCGGATACCACCTGGGGATTTGCCCGCGCATGGCTGGATCTGGCAAAACAATTTGAAGGCCAGATACTCACGCCGTTTGATATGACGATGGGGATCATGTCGGTCTATATATGTGCCGCCATTGCTTATAACCTGGGTAAACACTATGTGAAGTCGCATCAGCTGGATCCATTTATGTGCGCGATGCTGTCCATCATGGCGTTTTTGCTGATTGCCGCACCGAAAACCAAGGGTACGATGCCGGTTGATAGCCTGGGAGGGACGGGGATTTTCACCGCGATCCTCGTGGCAATTTATTGCGTTGAAATGATGCGCTTCCTGAAGGCGCACAACATCGGGATCCGCTTGCCCGATCAAGTGCCGCCGATGATCAAAAACTCATTTGATCTCCTGATCCCAGTACTGGTTGTGGTGCTGACGCTGTACCCGCTGAGCCTGGCGATACAGTCGCAGTTTGATATGCTGATCCCTCAGGCCATTATGGCCATCTTTAAACCGCTGGTGTCTGCTGCCGATTCTCTTCCGGCGATATTGCTGGCGGTATTGATAGGCCACTTGCTGTGGTTTGCTGGGATTCACGGGGCGGCGATTGTGTCCGGGATGCTGCAAATGTTCTGGCTCACCAATCTTGGGATGAACCAGTCGGCGCTGGCGCAGGGCGCGCCCTTACCGCATATCTTTATGGAAGCGTTCTGGACGTTCTTCATCGTCGTGGGGGGATCGGGGGCGACGATGGGGCTGGTGATTTGCTATCTGCGCAGCCGTTCGGCCCATCTACGCTCGATTGGACGCCTCAGCGTCGTCCCAAGCATTTTTAATATCAATGAACCGGTGATTTTCGGCACGCCGATAGTAATGAATCCGGTGTTCTTTATTCCATTTCTGCTTGCGCCGATGGTGAATGCCGTACTGGCCTGGGCGGCGATGAAGCTGGATTTGATTGGTCGCGTAATTTCTGTAGTTCCCTGGACCGCCCCGGCCCCGGTGGGGGCGGCATGGGCATTAGGCTGGGATTATCGTGCGGCGATCCTGGTGATCGTGTTGGCGCTGGTTTCTGCCATCATCTACTTCCCATTCTTTAAGGTCTATGAGAAGCAACTGTTGGCGCAGGAAAAAGAAGAAGCTCAGCGGATAGAAGAGGAAAATCAGCAGGTAGCGTAATCGTGCAGGCGAGGGGCTGTGGCTCCTCGTTTACTTTAACGTGCAGTCACCGCATTGCTGAACATCGGGCAAGCGATAGCGTTGACAGCAGGTTCTGCGTACTAACAGTCCCTCACGTGGAACGACGGTACGCCACAACGGATTATCCTGGCCACAGGATAGCTGTTTCTCAAAGAAGCAGGTTTGGCGCAATGTTGTCAGCAGTTCTTCGCCTAATAGCGGTTTCATTTCCGTTAAATACCAGTGGATGAGATACCCGGTATTGCTCCAGATAAGTTTCGCGTTGATCTCACCCGTTGATTCCAGCGCCTGAACAACCGGTGTCAGGGCTGACAAAATCAGCGTTTCCATACGTTGCTGCGGTGAGAGTGCCGTGGTCTGGTGATCCTGATGTACATCTATCCAGAAACATGCGGCACGCCCGGTTTCGTGAAACTCCACATGCATATGTTCCGGCGCGACATCAATGGCTTCTTTTTGCGTCAGCAGAGCCACCATAAGCGGGGGCATCATCAGGCCGATATACCATTGCGCCCAGAGGGAGATCAGCGGTTTATTTTCGCGTACTAACGTGGGCTGGTTGCGGTAGATGTGGTCTGAATAAACGGCCAGAAGCGAACTTAGCGTTGTCGGTTGCGTCCATTCATGTAATGTCATTGCCCCTTGAGGCGGGGTTTCGTCAAGGCGAATGAAATCCAGCAAGTGTTCGCGGGTTTGGGCGATGGTCGCACGCACGGAAGCCGCCAGCGAGGGCATCTCTGCAGGGAGATGGCTGTGCCAGATGACATCTTCAACGATGGGTGCGGAACGGTAAGCCATGGCGATATAAGGATGTTAATCTAAATGATAATGATTTCTAATCCTATAGGCGAGGGTAAATGATGGCAAGATCTTTGTCGCAATATCGGGCCGTTCCGCACGGAAAACTCAGGAAGAGGTGCAGTTTATCCGCAGCTCATCGCTGACCAGGGTGTTGTTTCGACCGAGATTCTTGGCCTCATAAAGTGCTTTGTCTGCTCTGGTAATCGCGGAGTCAATATCCTGATCCATTAAAGGCGCAATACCGATGCTGACCGTCACATTGGTTGCTACGCTCTCATTAAACATATGAGGAATCTTAAGGTCGTATACTTTCTGGCGGATACGCTCGGCTGCGGCCTGTGCCTGCTGTGGATCGACGGCGGTCAGTAACACCATAAATTCTTCGCCACCAAAACGCGCGACCACATCCCGGGAGCGCACGGAATCACGAATCGCGGCAGAAACGCGAATCAGCGCCTGATCGCCCATCATGTGTCCGTAATGGTCGTTATAGGCTTTGAAATGATCGATATCCAGCAATAAGACGTAATGCTTCGCGTTGCTCAGTGCCAGTAACGTATCGAGCCGGTGTTGCAGCCCACGACGGTTATACAGCCCCGTCAGCGGATCGAGCATGCTGAGGCCGTTCAGGGTTTCTCGCTCTTCCAGCAGTTTGTACATCAGCTGTTGGGCGAAGCCGTCGTAGCGCTTTTGGATCACGTGTTGAATGGCAATCCCGGCCATCGGCAACGCCATAAAATAGAAAATTCGCAGACCATGCTCGCTACCGTTAAGCCATAAACAGACGACGACTGAGGGTAACGAATGTAGCGTAAAGGCGATGATATTGTTGGCAAAAGCGATAGAGCCAATAAACAGCACGCTGAGAAGTGCAATCAACAGAAAATAATAATCATTATTATCCAGTGTTGTGAATTTCAGCACAATATGAGCTGCCCACAACAAGCCGAAAATGATTGAAATAAAAGGAAGATTAATTCTTTTATTCGTATATTTCCCATGCCATGCCAACAGTAATGTACTGGCGGCCAGGATGAGCAACGCTGGGACAGATACGGCTTTGACGGCAAAAAGTGGGAAAACAAGCGTAAACAGCGCGGAGACTGCATTGAGAAGCAGAAACAGACGTAAAGAAAGTTGATATTTCTTAGTGCGCAGAGTTCGCCAGGATTGTACTGTCATAGGTAAATATTGTTATTTATCTGCAATATACGAAGGTGTGTTTGTAAGGAAAAAATGATGAGCGAAAAATCATTCGTTCAGGTCGTTATTGTTTTTTGATGAAAAGCTAACCGGCGAGCAATTTATCACCTTAAACTATTTATGTCATCAATCGTTAAGTAAAACTCATAGAATTGATAGCCTTTCCTGGCTGACAAATGAGAAAATTTATCATATGATATTGGTTATCATTATCAATGTCATAGGTGAAACCATGTTGCAACGTGCGCTGGGCAGTGGATGGGGGGTTTTGCTGCCGGGAATAGTGATTGCCGGGCTGGCATTTACTGACCTGTCACTCGACGCATGGAAGGCGATGATTGTATTAGGACTGCTGCTGACTTCGCTAATGCTGTACCACAAACGTTTACGGCATTTCGTTTTGTTGCCTTCATGTGCAGCACTGATCGGCGGTATTGTTCTGGTGATGATGAACGTGAATCAGGGATGAGTAACACAGAGAAGAAAACCGAAAGGAAAATAAGATAATTGGTGCGAGGGGGGGGACTTGAACCCCCACGTCCGAAAGGACACTAACACCTGAAGCTAGCGCGTCTACCAATTCCGCCACCTTCGCACAGTCATCTTACTTTTTTGATATTGCCTCGTTGGTGCGAGGGGGGGGACTTGAACCCCCACGTCCGAAAGGACACTAACACCTGAAGCTAGCGCGTCTACCAATTCCGCCACCTTCGCACAGTGCGAGCAATATCAACGTGGATTATGGTGCGAGGGGGGGGACTTGAACCCCCACGTCCGAAAGGACACTAACACCTGAAGCTAGCGCGTCTACCAATTCCGCCACCTTCGCATACCATCGACACTACAAAAAGTATCGTTACCACGGAGGCGCATTCTAGTTGTTTTCAGCTTTTCGTCAATAGTTAATTGACCAGGACGCATTTAATTGATGTAAAAATGGGCGCTGTCCGGCGTTGCTTGGTGTCACGCCGGATAGCGGCATAAACGCCTTATCCGGCGTACATCCGTTAGGCTTTTTTCGCCTGACGCGTCATGATGGTACGATAAACCTTGAAACGACCGGTCTGCGCGATAACCTCATGGAAGCCAAACACCTCATCCAGCACCTTCGGATACGGCAGGAAGGCGTTGGCCACGATACGCAGTTCACCGCCGCTGTTCAGGTGACGAACCGCCCCGCGAATCAGCGTTTGCGCGGCATCAAGGCTGGTCTGCATGCCATCGTGGAACGGTGGGTTAGAGATGATCATATCGAAGCGGCCCGCCACGTCAGAAAAGACGTTACTGGCAATTACGTCACCTTCAATACCGTTGGCCGCAAGCGTTGCGCGACTGGCTTCAACCGCGGATGCGCTGACATCGCACAGGGTCAGACGAACTTTCGGCGAGTGACTGGCTAATGCAACGGAGAGCACGCCTGCGCCGCAACCGACATCCAGAACCTTGCCTTTAGTGTGCGGCGTCAGCGTTGAGAGCAGCAGCTGGCTGCCGACATCCAGGCCGTCACGGCTGAATACGCCAGGTAAGGTTTTGATGGTCAGATTGTCGACGGTGTATTCATCCCAATATTTTTCTGCATCAAAAACGGGCTGTTTTTCCAGACGGCCATGATAAAGGCCACAGCGACGGGCGCTGTCGACTTTATTCAGCGGCGCGTATTCGGCCAGCATCTGCTCTGCGCTGCGTACACCGCTGCGGTTCTCACCGACAACAAAAATATCGGTGCCGACGGGTAACAGCGACAGAATATTCATCAGCTGGAACTGGGCTTCCGGCTTATTCTTCGGCCAGTAATAGATCAGCGTATCGCTGTCAGCAACATCATCGGCTTGTGCGACGAGGCTAAAGCGGACGTTATCACCCATCTGGCGGTTCAGTACCTGCCAATGGTGCAACTGCTGAGTATGCGCACGGCTGGCGGCGCTTGCGAATTGGGCTGGCAGGTCATCCTGCAAATCACCGGCAAACAGAATACGGCTTTGTTCGAAATCATCACTGTGGCGCAGCAAGACTTCACTTGCCGGGGTAAAAGCAGACATGGAGTGCTCCTTAAATTGTACAGCGGGGGATTATAGTTGTTTGATGGCGCGGATTCGACAAATTTGCTATATTTGCGCCCCTGATTACAGGAGTGTTTCGCTATGACATCCCGACGAGACTGGCAGTTACAGCAACTGGGCATTACGCAGTGGTCGCTGCGCCGTCCTGGCGCGCTGCGGGGCGAGATCGCGATTTCAATTCCTGCGCATGTCCGTTTAGTGATGGTTGCTGCACAGTTACCCGCGCTAACCGAACCGTTAATGAGCGATATTTTACACGCATTGACCGTTAGCCCGGATCAGGTTTTACAACTGACGCCTGACCGCGTCGCCATGCTGCCGCAAGGTAGCCGCTGTAATAGCTGGCGGCTGGGAACCGAAGAGCCGCTGCTGCTGGAGGGCGCTCAGGTCGCCAGTCCTGCGTTTAATGAATTACGGGATAACCCCGCGGCACGCGCCGCGTTATGGCAACAAATCTGCGCATATGAACACGATTTCTTCCCTCGAACCGACTGATTTACCTGCAGCATTTCAGATTGAAAAACGTGCCCACGCCTTTCCGTGGAGTGAAAAAACATTCGCCAGCAACCAGGGCGATCGTTATCTCAACTTTCAATTGACCGTTGACGGCGCGATGGCAGCCTTTGCGATTACGCAGGTCGTGCTGGATGAAGCTACGCTGTTCAACATCGCCGTTGATCCTGATTTTCAGCGCCGGGGCCTTGGGCGTGAGCTGCTGGAATACCTGATCGATGAGCTGGAAAAGCGCGGTATTCTGACGCTGTGGCTTGAGGTTCGCGCCTCGAATGCTGCAGCAATCGCATTGTATGAAAGCCTTGGCTTTAACGAGGCGACGATTCGGCGCAATTACTATCCGACAGCCGATGGTCACGAAGATGCCATCATAATGGCATTGCCAATCAGCATGTAAGACAAGGTGTAATGATGATGAAGTGGGACTGGATTTTCTTTGATGCCGACGAAACGCTGTTTACGTTTGACTCGTTTACCGGCTTACAGCGGATGTTTCTCGACTATAGCATCACCTTTACCGCTGAAGATTTTCAGGACTACCAGGCCGTGAATAAACCGCTGTGGGTGGATTATCAAAACGGCGCAATTACCTCATTACAGCTGCAGCATGCTCGTTTTCAGAGCTGGGCTGAACGCCTGAAGGTCGAGCCAGGCCAGCTAAACGATGCGTTTATTAATGCCATGGCGGAAATCTGTTCGCCGTTACCGGGGGCCGTGTCGCTGCTTAATGCGATTCGTGGTAAAGCAAAGATTGGCATCATTACCAACGGTTTTACTGCATTACAGCAAATCCGCCTTGAGCGTACGGGCCTGCGCGACTATTTCGACCTGCTGGTGATTTCTGAGCAGGTGGGGGTGGCAAAACCCGATCCCCGTATTTTTGACCATGCGCTGGCGCAGGCGGGCAACCCTGACCGTTCCCGCGTGCTGATGGTAGGCGACACCGCAGAGTCCGATATTCTTGGTGGCATTAACGCCGGGCTATCCACCTGCTGGCTAAATACGCACCGCCGCGAGCAGCCAGCGGGCATTCAGCCGACCTGGACTGTCGTGTCGTTAAGCGAACTGGAGCAGCTCCTGTGTAAACACTGATTGCCTCCCCCCCATTGATGGGTAAAATAGCCGCAATTTTTCGTATTCAACTTGCACGGTCCGTTGCCGTGCTTACCTAAGAAGATTTGACTATGACGTTGTCTCCTTATTTGCAAGAGGTGGCCAAACGCCGCACTTTTGCCATTATTTCTCACCCGGATGCCGGTAAAACGACAATTACTGAAAAGGTGCTGTTATTCGGACAGGCGATTCAGACCGCCGGTACGGTAAAAGGCCGTGGCTCCAGCCAGCATGCAAAATCTGACTGGATGGAAATGGAAAAGCAGCGTGGTATCTCAATTACCACCTCTGTCATGCAGTTTCCGTATCATGACTGCCTGGTCAACCTGCTGGACACCCCAGGGCACGAAGACTTCTCCGAAGATACCTACCGTACTCTGACGGCGGTGGACTGCTGCCTGATGGTCATCGACGCCGCGAAAGGCGTTGAGGACAGGACCCGTAAACTGATGGAAGTTACCCGTCTGCGCGATACGCCGATCCTGACCTTTATGAACAAACTCGACCGTGACATCCGTGACCCGATGGAGCTGCTGGATGAAGTCGAGAACGAACTGAAAATCGGCTGTGCGCCAATCACCTGGCCGATTGGCTGCGGTAAGTTGTTCAAGGGCGTCTATCACCTGTACAAAGATGAAACGTATCTGTACCAGACCGGTAAAGGCCATACGATTCAGGAAGTGCGCATTGTTAAAGGGCTGAATAACCCTGAACTTGACGTTGCCGTGGGCGAAGACCTGGCGCAGCAGCTGCGCGACGAACTGGAGCTGGTGCAGGGCGCGTCCAACGAGTTCGATCATGAGCTGTTCCTCGCAGGCGAAATCACCCCGGTCTTCTTCGGTACTGCGCTGGGTAACTTCGGCGTTGATCATATGCTGGACGGTTTAGTGGAGTGGGCGCCCGCGCCGATGCCGCGTAAAACCGACACCCGCGTTGTCGAGGCTTCAGAAGAGAAGTTCACCGGTTTCGTCTTTAAAATTCAGGCCAACATGGACCCGAAACACCGCGACCGTGTCGCTTTCATGCGTGTGGTTTCCGGCAAGTACGAGAAAGGCATGAAAATGCGCCAGGTACGTATTGGTAAAGATGTGGTGATCTCCGATGCGTTGACCTTTATGGCCGGTGACCGTTCACATGTGGAAGAAGCGTATCCGGGCGATATTCTGGGTCTGCATAACCACGGCACGATCCAGATCGGCGATACCTTTACTCAGGGTGAGATGATGAAGTTCACCGGTATTCCGAACTTCGCACCGGAACTGTTCCGCCGTATCCGTCTGAAAGATCCGTTGAAGCAGAAGCAGTTGCTGAAAGGGCTGGTTCAGCTGTCAGAAGAGGGCGCAGTGCAGGTCTTCCGTCCGATCGCCAACAACGATCTGATCGTTGGCGCCGTCGGTGTGCTGCAGTTCGACGTGGTGGTTTCTCGTCTGAAGAGCGAATACAACGTTGAAGCGATTTATGAGTCGGTCAACGTGGCGACTGCGCGCTGGGTAGAGTGTTCTGACGTGAAAAAATTCGAAGAATTTAAGCGTAAAAATGAAATTCAGCTGGCGCTGGATGGCGGCGATAACCTCACCTATATCGCGCCGACCATGGTTAACCTGAATCTCACCCAGGAACGTTACCCTGACGTTCAGTTCCGCAAAACGCGCGAACACTAATCTGCCTCCCAGGGCGCGGTACTCACCGCGCCCTGCAACTTTTCCTGTCTTTTAAATCCCTTGCGGAATGTTCTTAAATCCCCTGTTTTTGTTTGTTTTTTAATCAATTCAGTCATCAGCCGCGAAATCGTGAACTATATTTAACAATGTGATGACATAAATATCGGCTTTTAATGCTCTTCATTAGGCATTTTTCAGTCCCTTTAGCTGATATTTATTTCAGTCACGAGATTCGTTGCTGGTTCTGACCGCTAAGCGGCAGAACATCGCTATAAGCACAACAAACAGGAATACATCGATGACAATGACAGGACTTAAGATTTCTAAAACGCTACTGGCCGTGATGCTGACTTCCGCTGTCGCAACGGGTTCTGCTTATGCAGAAAACGCCACAATGGATAAAGCGCAATCCGGGCTCGAAAGTGCGGGGCAGAAAGTCGATAGCTCTATGAACAAAGTCGGTAATTTCATGGATGACAGCACCCTCACCGCCAAAGTAAAAGCCGCGCTGGTGGACCACGAAAGCATTAAGAGCACCGATATCTCCGTCAAAACGGACCAGAAAGTGGTGACGTTAAGTGGCTTCGTTGAAAGCCAGGCTCAGGCCGAAGAGGCCGTTAAAGTTGCGAAAGGCGTTGAGGGCGTGACCTCCGTTAGCGACAAACTGCACGTGCGTGACAGCAAAAGCACCTCCGTAAAAGGCTATGCCGGTGATACGGCCATCACCAGCGAAGTGAAAGCCAAGCTGCTGGCCGATGACATTGTCCCTTCTCGTAAAGTGAAAGTTGAGACGACCGACGGCGTGGTCCAGCTTTCAGGAACCGTCGATTCACAGGCGCAAAGTGAGCGAGCTGAGAGTATTGCTAAAGCAATTGATGGCGTGAAAAGCGTCAAAAACGACCTCAAAACTCAGTAATTCGACTTAATTCATCCTCCTGACGTTTGTCGGGAGGCGTATTGTGCACCACACTAAAAATATCGCCGATGAGCTGCCTGAGCGCTCATATAAAGCGGTCGACATTAACTATGGTAAAGGAGAAGCATATGTTTCGATGGGGCATCATATTTCTGGTTATCGCGTTAATTGCCGCCGCTCTGGGATTTGGTGGACTGGCGGGTACTGCAGCAGGCGCTGCAAAAATTGTTTTTGTGGTGGGGATCATCCTGTTTCTGGTCAGCTTGTTTACCGGGCGTAAACGGCCCTAGCGTATCCCCTTTATTCTTCAAGTTGCAGGTGCGTTGGCTACGCGCGCTTACCCGAATCACTTACCAGAGTAAGCTCATCGGGACTCACGCCCTTGCCGCCTTCCTGTAACTCGAATTATGTTGGGGATTAGCTGTAAAGAAAAATTGCTACTAAGCCAGTCCATTGGACTGGCTTTTACGGTTTTAGCGCCGGGCAATTTGCGTTACCTTGTTGCTCTATTAAAAAAAACAGGAAGGCAGAGGTGGGGCAGAGAATACCCGTCACGCTCGGTAATATCGCGCCGTTATCGTTACGTCCATTTCAACCAGGCAGTATGGCGCTGGTGTGCGAAGGCGGGGGACAACGGGGGATCTTTACCGCTGGCGTACTGGATGAGTTCATGCGTGCGCAATTTAATCCTTTCGATCTCTTCTACGGGACATCTGCTGGCGCGCAAAATCTGTCGGCCTATCTCTGTAACCAACCCGGCTACGGGCGCAAAGTGATCATGCGCTATACCACCCGACGTGAGTTTTTTGACCCGGTACGATTCGTACGCGGGGGAAATCTCATCGATCTCGACTGGCTGGTGGACTCCACCGCTGCGCAGATGCCGCTGGCGCTGGATAACGCAGAGCGCCTGTTTGAGGCAGGTAAAGCGTTTTATATGTGCGCCTGTCGGGGAGATGACTACACGCCGGGCTATTTTTCGCCGAACCGGCACAATTGGCTGGATCTCATTCGCGCATCCAGTGCGATTCCGGGATTTTATCGTTCAGGGGTTGTGTTGGATGGCGTGAACTATCTGGATGGTGGAGTCAGTGATGCCATACCCGTTCAGGAGGCGGCAAAGCAAGGGGCGAAAACGCTGGTGGTTATCCGCACCGTGCCTTCGCAAATGTACTACACCCCACAATGGTTCAAACGTATGGAGCGCTGGCTGGGGGAGAGCAGTCTGCAGCCGCTGGTGAATCTGGTTCAACATCATGAAGCCAGCTACCGCGCTATTCAGCGCTTTATCGAAAAACCGCCGGGCAAGCTGCGTATCTTTGAGATCTACCCCCCAAAGCCACTTCATAGTATGGCGCTGGGGAGCCGTATTCCGGCATTGCGTGAAGACTACAAAACCGGACGCCTGTGCGGGCGCTATTTTTTGGCAACGATTGGTAAGCTGCTGGCGAAAAACGCGCCGCTGCCTCGTCAGACGCCGAAGATTGTGGTGCCCAGCCCGGTGGTGGTTCCACCCGCACCCGTTGCCAACGATGCCCATGCGTCCGTTGCGAGCAGTGCGCCCCAGGCCAACGATACGACGTTTAATAATGAGGATCTGGCGTGAGTCCCCGGTTTATCGATACGCATTGTCATTTTGATTTCCCCCCCTTTACCGGCGATGAGCCAGCCAGCCTCCAGCGTGCGGCTGACGTCGGTGTGCACCATATTATTGTGCCGGCAACGCAGGCGATGAACTTTTCACGCGTACTGGCGTTAGCGGAAAATTATCCTTCGTTGTATGCCGCGCTGGGCCTGCATCCCATTGTTATTGAAGATCACGATGATGACGGTCTGGACAGGTTGCAACAGGCATTGGAGCAACGACCGCAGAAGCTGGTGGCGGTTGGTGAGATCGGGCTGGATCTCTGGCGTGACGATCCGCAGTTTGATAAGCAGGAAAGGGTGCTGGAAGCACAGCTTAAGCTGGCGAAGCGTTACGATCTTCCGGTGATCCTCCATTCGCGCCGTACCCATGACAAGCTGGCTATGCATCTTAAACGCCATGATCTCCCGCGAACCGGTGTGGTGCATGGCTTTTCCGGAAGCCTGCAACAGGCAACGCGTTTTGTACAACTGGGGTACAAGATCGGTGTCGGCGGGACCATCACCTATCCACGCGCCAGCAAAACGCGTGAGGTGATGGCGACGTTGCCACTGGAATCGCTGCTGTTGGAAACCGATGCGCCGGATATGCCGCTTAACGGTTTTCAGGGCCAGCCTAATCGTCCTGAGCAGGTGGTCAGAGTTTTTACCGCATTATGCGAACTGCGCACTGAACCCACGGATGTGATTGCTGACGCACTGTATCGCAATACGATGGCGTTGTTTGATATGTGATTGTTGAGTGCCGGATGCGACGCAAAAGCGTCTTATCCGGCCTACGGATTGACCTCATGTGTAGGCCGGATAAGGCATAGCCGCCATCCGGCATTTCACAGGTACAGCGCCGGGAAGATTATATTATTCACACCGCGTTCGCGCAGCCCTTGCGCCAGCTTCTCCACATCTTCTGGTGTCGCGCTCGACCAGGCTTTGGCTTCACCATACACGCCATGCGCATGAAACGCGTTAAGGCGCACAGGAATGTTGCCCAGGCGGTGAATAAATGCTGCCAGCGCATCAACGTGCTGCAGGTAATCCACCTGTCCTGGAATGACCAGCAGGCGAAGCTCCGCCAGTTTTCTCCGCTCGGCCAGAAAGAGAATACTGCGCTTGATTGCCGCGTTATCGCGTCCTGTCAGTTGCAGATGACATGCGCTATCCCAGGCTTTTAGATCGAGCATCGCACCGTCGCAAACCGGCAGCAGCTTTTGCCAGCCGGTTTCGCTCAGCATGCCGTTACTGTCTACCAGGCAGGTCAGGTGCTGTAGCTGCGGATCGGCTTTGATCGCGCTAAACAGCGCCACGATAAACGGCAACTGGGTGGTTGCTTCGCCGCCGCTGACCGTCATTCCTTCAATAAACGGCGAGGCTTTACGAACATGCTGCAGCACCTCATCCACGCTCATGGTCAGCGTCATCGGCGTGGCCTGCTGAGGACACATATGCAGGCAGGTGTCGCATTGCTGGCAAATATCAGATTGCCACCATACTTTTCCCGCGCTCAGACTTAACGCTTCATGCGGGCAATGCAGCACACATTCCCCGCAATCGTTGCAACGTCCCATCGTCCACGGGTTGTGGCAATTCTTACAGCGCAAATTGCACCCCTGCAGGAACAGGGCCAGGCGACTCCCCGGCCCGTCGACGCAGGAGAAGGGAATCAGCTTACTGACTAAAGCGCATCTGCTGTTCATGGCTGATCACTCGGGGTTGTCGTTGCAGAATACGCGTATTGCGCGCGGCTTCTTCACCCAACCAGGTGGTGTTGGTACGTGAACCTTCAGTGCGATATTTTTCCAGATCCGACAGGCGCACCATATAGCCGGTCACACGGACCAGATCGTTGCCGCTCACGTTGGCGGTAAACTCGCGCATACCGGCTTTAAACGCGCCGAGGCAAAGCTGTACCAGCGCCTGTGGGTTACGTTTGATGGTTTCGTCCAGCGTGAGAATATCGCTGATCCCGGCGTGATAATACGCATGATGCGGCGCGACGGTTTGCAGATGGGTGATGGGATCGGGTTCATCACCATAAGGCAGGCGTGCGCCCGGCGTGGTGCCGATATCAGAACTGATACCCGACTGCGCATGCAGCATCGCGCGCTGCTTCCAGCCATATTTCACCGGCGTGTTGTTAACAAAGTCGGCGAGCTGGGCGCTGATACGATAACCAAGCTGATTAGCGTACTCATCTTTGCCGTAGCGAGCGTTCTCCCCCGCCTTATCGCACAGCAGGTTTACGGCTTCTGCCAGGCCGTACATGCCAAACATAGGCACAAAACGTTCGGGATCGATCAACCCTTCCTGCACCAGGAAGCTATTCTCAAAGAAATGTGATTTCTCGTAGAGGAATTCACATCGTGAATCAATGATGGCGATTTGCTGTTGGCAGTAATGCGGTAGGGTACGCGTAAAGAAGTCATCGACAGAGGTACTGCGCTCTGCAATGGCTTTCAGATTGAGCCTGACCAGCGTACTTCCACCGCCCGCAAGTGGCAGTGAGTTGTAACAACTGACGACGCCATAGTGGCCTTTTGTGAAAATTTTATCATTTTCAGGGCCGTTAGAAATGTGCGGTTTACTGCATTCGCAAATATTTTGCGCGACGTTGAGCAGCAGATCGTCAGGGGTAATTTGCGGATCATAAATAAATGTCAGATTGGGCGAAACCTGCTTTAACTCTGCATCTGCGCGTAAAATCGCCCGCGTTACAGGTGTGTCGGCAGGGCCGATATTGGCGTGCATAAACGCATCAGGCAGCGTTCTGTCGAGATAACGCCAGAAACGTTTTATTCGAATATCGATCTCGTCTTGTGTTAGAATTCTAACATACGGTTGCAGCAACGCATCGAGTTGACCGAGGTACACCGGCATCGACGTCACTGACGGGACGTGGTGGTAAAGAATGGTGAGTAAGGATAATGCGTCATCGAGATCCTTTGCGCCTTCCAGTTCCAGCCATGATGAACCGTTGGCCAGAAAACGCGCGTAATCGGGTAATACGTAGCGCGGTTTGAACGGAGCATGACCTTCGTACATATCGCAGATAACCCCGTCATCCAGCGCCTGGCGTGCTTGTGCAGGCAGTTGCGGATACGGCAGCGCGTTTTCAGCCTCCAGCGCCAGAAAATGGCGTTTCTGCTCAGGGCTGAGCACTGGACTGGTCACGATTTGTTGGCAGCGCTGTTGCAGCGTGAGTTCGCTTGACGTGGGCATCGTTGATTCCTTTATGTACTGAAGGTTAAGCGCCATTGTAGGAAGCAACGCAGCGCCAACCTTTGATCCGGATGCGCCTGATGTCACCGCATGCCGCCAGTAAAGGTCATTTATTTGAAGTAGATCTCATTAGAGTAATGCAAATCTGTATGTGGTTTTCATTAACTGTGATGTATATCGAAGTGTAATAGCGAGCGGATGTTAGAATACTAACAAACTCGCAAGGTGAAATTTTATACGGCGATGCCGTTGGAGAATGTTATGACCGATTTAACAGCAAGCAGCCTGCGTGCACTGAAACTGATGGACCTGACCACCCTGAATGACGACGACACGAATGAGAAAGTGATCGCGCTGTGTCATCAGGCGAAGACCCCGGTTGGCAACACTGCCGCAATCTGCATCTATCCGCGTTTCATCCCTATCGCGCGTAAGACTCTGAAAGAGCAGGGCACACCGGACATCCGTATTGCCACCGTGACTAACTTCCCGCATGGCAACGACGATATCGAGATCGCGCTGGCGGAAACCCGTGCGGCGATTGCCTACGGTGCCGACGAAGTTGATGTAGTGTTCCCGTATCGTGCACTGATCGCTGGCAATGAGCAGATTGGTTTTGATCTGGTTAAAGCTTGTAAAGACGCGTGCGCAGCGGCCAATGTGCTGCTGAAAGTGATCATTGAAACCGGTGAGCTGAAAGAAGAAGCACTGATTCGCAAAGCATCTGAAATCTCCATCAAAGCCGGTGCTGATTTCATCAAAACCTCCACCGGTAAAGTGCCGGTCAATGCGACGCCGGAAAGCGCACGCATCATGATGGAAGTGATCCGCGATATGGGCGTTTCTAAAACGGTTGGTTTCAAACCGGCTGGCGGCGTGCGTACTGCAGAAGATGCACAGCAGTTCCTGGCGATTGCCGACGAACTGTTTGGCGCTGACTGGGCCGATTCCCGTCACTACCGTTTTGGCGCATCCAGCCTGCTGGCGAGCCTGCTGAAAGCGCTGGGACATGGTGACGGTAAGAGCGCAAGCAGCTACTAAGTTTTATTGCCCATCGTAGGCCGGATCAGGCGCAAGCCGCCATCCGGCATGAATACGACTTGCCGGGTGGCGCATTGCTTACCCGGCCCATAATCGGGAGGTTCCCTTGTTTCTCGCACAAGAAATTATTCGTAAAAAACGTGATGGTCATGCGCTGAGTGATGAAGAAATTCGTTTCTTTATTAACGGTATTCGCGACAACACCATCTCTGAAGGGCAAATCGCCGCCCTGGCGATGACCATTTTCTTCCACGATATGACAATGCCTGAGCGTGTCTCGCTGACCATGGCAATGCGTGATTCAGGAACCGTGCTGGACTGGAAAAGTTTGCAGCTGAACGGCCCGATTGTGGATAAACACTCGACCGGCGGCGTGGGTGACGTGACGTCACTGATGTTAGGCCCGATGGTCGCAGCCTGCGGCGGCTTTATCCCGATGATCTCTGGGCGCGGTCTGGGGCATACCGGCGGTACGCTCGATAAACTGGAAGCGATCCCGGGATTTGATATCTTCCCGGACGACGCGCGTTTCCGTGAAATTATTAAAGACGTGGGTGTGGCGATTATTGGGCAAACCAGTTCGCTCGCACCGGCGGACAAACGTTTTTATGCCACCCGCGATATCACCGCGACGGTGGATTCCATTCCACTCATCACGGGTTCCATTCTGGCTAAAAAGCTGGCAGAAGGACTGGATGCGCTGGTGATGGACGTCAAAGTAGGTAGTGGCGCCTTTATGCCGACCTACGAGCTCTCTGAAGCCCTTGCCGAAGCGATTGTCGGCGTGGCAAACGGTGCGGGGGTTCGTACCACCGCGCTGTTAACCGATATGAATCAGGTACTGGCCTCCAGTGCGGGTAACGCGGTTGAAGTCCGTGAAGCGGTGCAGTTCCTGACCGGTGAATACCGTAATCCACGCTTGTTCGACGTCACGATGGCGCTGTGCGTGGAAATGCTGATTTCCGGTAAACTGGCGAAAGATGACGCCGAAGCCCGTGCGAAATTGCAGGCCGTGCTGGATAACGGTAAAGCGGCAGAAATTTTTGGCCGCATGGTTGCGGCGCAGAAAGGCCCAACCGACTTCGTGGAAAACTATGCGAAGTACCTGCCGACGGCAATGCTCAGCAAAGCGGTATATGCTGATACCGAAGGTTTTGTCAGCGCAATGGATACCCGTGCGCTGGGTATGGCGGTCGTTTCCATGGGCGGCGGTCGTCGTCAGGCTTCGGACACCATTGATTACAGCGTCGGTTTCACCGACATGGCGCGTCTGGGCGACAGTGTAGACGGACAGCGTCCGCTGGCGGTGATCCACGCCAAAGACGAAGCCAGCTGGCAGGAAGCGGCGAAAGCGGTCAAAGCGGCAATCAGCCTTGACGACAAAGCGCCAGAAATTACACCGACAGTCTATCGTCGTATAACCGATTAACTGTATACTGATCTGATCGCTTTTTTGCGGCGCAGATGTATGGAGAACAAGATGAAACGTGCATTTATTATGGTGCTGGACTCCTTTGGTATTGGTGCGACTGAAGATGCGGATCGCTTTGGCGACGTAGGCTCAGACACTATGGGACACATTGCAGAAGCCTGTGCGAAAGGCGAAGCTGACAATGGTCGCAAAGGCCCACTGAATCTGCCTAACCTGACCCGTCTGGGCCTGGTGAAAGCTCACGAAGGTTCTACCGGTAAAATTGCTGCGGGTATGGACGGCAACGCGGAAGTGATTGGTGCCTACGCATGGGCGCATGAACTCTCTTCCGGCAAAGACACACCCTCTGGCCACTGGGAAATCGCAGGTGTTCCGGTTCTGTTTGACTGGGGTTATTTCTCCGATCATGAAAACAGCTTCCCACAAGAACTGCTGGATAAACTGGTAAAACGTGCCAACCTGCCGGGCTACCTCGGCAACTGCCACTCTTCCGGTACCGTTATTCTGGATCAACTGGGCGAAGAACATATGAAAACCGGCAAGCCGATTTTCTATACCTCCGCTGACTCCGTATTCCAGATTGCCTGCCACGAAGAAACCTTTGGCCTGGATAAACTCTACGAGCTGTGTGAAATCGCTCGTGAAGAGCTGACCGAAGGTGGTTACAACATCGGTCGCGTTATCGCACGTCCGTTTATCGGTGACAAGGCCGGTAACTTCCAGCGTACCGGTAATCGTCACGACCTGGCCGTTGAGCCGCCAGCGCCGACGGTACTGCAGAAACTGGTCGATGAGAAAAAAGGTCATGTCGTGTCCGTGGGTAAGATTGCGGACATCTACGCGAACTGCGGTATCACTAAAAAAGTGAAAGCGACCGGTCTGGACGCGCTGTTCGACGCCACCATCAAAGAGATGAAAGAAGCGGGTGATGAGACAATCGTCTTCACTAACTTTGTTGATTTTGACTCTTCCTGGGGCCACCGTCGCGATATCGCTGGCTATGCTGCCGGTCTGGAGTTGTTCGACCGCCGTCTGCCAGAGCTGATGGAGCTGGTAGGTGAAGATGACATTCTGATCCTGACCGCTGACCACGGCTGTGACCCGAGCTGGACCGGTACCGACCATACCCGTGAACACATTCCGGTGCTGATTTACGGCCCGAAAGTGAAACCGGGTTCTTTAGGCCACCGTGAAACCTTCGCGGATATCGGTCAGACGCTGGCGAGCTACTTTGGTACGTCGCCGATGGACTACGGTAAAAACATGCTGTGATACCCGTTGTCTTTCGCGCTGTCGATGCGTTGACTTCATTCGCTCACCCCGGTCACATAGTGAATCTATGCTCCCGGGGATTCACGAATTCGTCGCCTTCCTACAACGCGAAATCCTTAGGGTATTTGAATACGTTTTGTAGGCCTGATAAGGCGTAGTCGCCATCAGGCAATAACAACAAGATAAGGATAAAAGATGGCTACCCCACATATTAATGCAGAAATGGGCGATTTCGCTGACGTAGTTTTGATGCCGGGCGACCCGCTGCGTGCTAAGCACATTGCTGAAACTTTCCTCGAAGATGTCCGTGAAGTGAACAACGTTCGCGGCATGTTAGGTTTCACCGGGACTTACAAAGGCCGTAAGATCTCTGTTATGGGTCACGGTATGGGTATCCCGTCCTGCTCCATCTACACCAAAGAGCTGATCACTGATTTTGGCGTGAAGAAAATCATTCGCGTAGGCTCCTGTGGCGCTGTGCGTATGGACGTCAAACTGCGTGATGTGGTTATCGGTATGGGTGCATGTACTGACTCCAAAGTTAACCGTATCCGCTTTAAAGATCATGACTTCGCTGCTATCGCTGACTTCGACATGGTGCGTAACGCAGTTGATGCGGCAAAAGCGCTGGGCGTTGACGCGCGCGTGGGCAACCTGTTCTCCGCTGACCTGTTCTACTCACCGGACGGCGAAATGTTCGACGTGATGGAAAAGTACGGCGTACTGGGCGTGGAAATGGAAGCGGCGGGTATCTACGGCGTTGCGGCTGAGTTTGGTGCGAAAGCGCTGACCATCTGCACCGTGTCCGACCATATCCGTACTCACGAGCAGACCACTGCCGCTGAACGTCAGACGACCTTCAACGACATGATCAAAATCGCACTGGAATCCGTTCTGCTGGGCGATAAAGAGTAAGCGTTGTGATGCCCGGTGGCGCTTTGCTTACCGGGCCTACCATTCTTCTCGTAGGCCGGATAAGGCGCAGCCGATATCCGGCATTTTTCAGGCCAGCGCTTAACGCACCGCTCCGGCAATCCATGCCGACAGCTCGCGTAACTCTTTCTCCTGCTGTGGGAAATCAACCAGCAGCGCCTCGCACTCCTGTTGCAGCCTATCCGCCCGATACAAACACCCTTGCAGACGACCCGCCAGCGCTTCTAACGGCGCGGGATTGAGGCTGTCGGTAAAGACCTGTGCACGGGTAATATGCCCCTTCTCAACGTCAAAATGCAGCTCTACGCCGCCCCAGGTGAAACGCTCGTCCAGCAGATGTGAAAACGCTGGAGCTTGACCAAAGTTCCACTCCCAACTGCTCTGGCGGGCAAAGGTTTCGGCAAAGTTCGGCAGATCCGGTGTTTTATCGGGAGAGATAATTTCAGCTTCTACGCGCTCGCCGTAGTGTTCAAAAAAGGCTTCTGTAACAGCCTTACACACCTGTTCGTGGGTAATGCCCGGCAACAGCTCAGTCAAATTCGCCACCCGCGAGCGCACAGAGGTAATCCCTTTTGCGGCAAGTTTCTTTTTATCGGGGTTCAGGTAGTTGGCCAGTCGACTGAGATCGGCATTTAGCAGCAGCGTGCCGTGGTGAAATCCGCGATCCTTGGTTTCCCGATATGCGGAACCAGAGACTTTGCGATCGCCCTCGGCGGTTTTAACCACCAGATCGTTACGCCCGGAGGCATCGGCGTTTACACCCAGCGAATTCAACGCATTCAGTACTATAGCCGTGGAGATGGTTTTGTCATACTCCGGTTTGCCGGCCATAAAGGTAAAGCAGGTATTCCCGAGATCGTGAAATACCGCGCCACCGCCGCTGCTGCGACGTGCCAACCGCACGTTGTCCTCTTCCATTCGGCGGGTGTTACACTCTTTCCATGGGTTTTGCGCACGGCCAATAACCACCGTATCGGCGTTACGCCATAAAAACAGGACGCGCTGCGTGGCGGGCATCTGGCGGAAAATGCACTCTTCAACGGCCAGGTTAAACCAGGGATCGTGAGAGTCAGAGATAAGCAGGCGTAGTGTGGTCATGGTCGATTTCCTTTCTTTGAATTACTCTTTTTTCTCGTTGTCTTCTTCCTGTACCGGTTTGTTGGCGGTCAGCAGGAAAGGGGATTGCTGCCAGCGGGTACGCTTGCCTTGCAATAATGTACGTGTGAGGACTACGCCAATAGCCAGTGACAGGAGCAGCATCAGGCGTAAGATGTTGGTGGTGTTGTCTACCTGCTTCGCTTCGGTGGCAAGCGTGTGGGTGTCGAGTGTCAGGCGCAGATAACCCAGTGGGCCGTTTCTCCCCTGAATGGGCTCAACGATTTGCTGATTAAAATAGCCCCCGGCTTTTTTGCCATCGAGCGCCAGTCGGTCACGGACGTTGACGCTCTCACCGGTGCGGGTAATCAGATCGCCCTGTTCATCGTACACCCCGGCATCCAGAATGCGGCTACTCTCCGTTAACTGCGTGAGTACGGCTTTGATGCGTTTTTCATCCGGTGTTTCGGTACGCATCAGCGGCGCGACGTTTAAGGTGACCTGGCGGGCCAGTGTACGCGCCAGTTCTTCCAGCTGCGGATTACGTTGCTGCTGGTGGCTTTGACTAAACCAGGATGCACCCTGCATCAGGGCGACAAGCAACGCGAGACAGGACAATACAATCACTGCACGATGAAGTCGGAATTTTAGTTTTGCGCGAGCCATATTCCACCTGCTGAAAATTTGAGGCTTAATGTTGCCAGAAGCGCTGGTTACAGGGTAGCCTCATGCGTTATTTTCCGCTGGATGATTCCGACCCGAACGATTTTACAGGAGCTTTAATGCCTAACATTACCTGGTGCGATCTACCCGAAGATGTCTCTCTGTGGCCAGGTCTGCCCCTTTCTTTAAGCGGTGATGAAGTCATGCCGCTGGACTACCACGCGGGCCGCAGTGGCTGGCTGCTGTATGGTCGTGGGCTGGATAAACAGCGTTTAACGCAATACCAGAGCAAACTGGGTGCGGCGATGGTGATCGTAGCCGCCTGGTGCGTCGAGGATTATCAGGTGATTCGCCTCGCGGGGTCGTTAACACCGCGCGCGACAAAACTGGCGCATGACGCCAAACTGGATGTTGCGCCATTAGGTAAAATTCCCCATCTGCGTACGCCAGGGCTACTGGTGATGGACATGGACTCGACGGCCATCCAGATCGAGTGTATTGATGAAATTGCTAAACTGGCGGGAACCGGCGAGATGGTTGCCGAAGTCACCGAACGCGCAATGCGCGGCGAACTGGACTTTACCGCCAGCCTGCGTAGCCGCGTGGCGACGCTGAAGGGCGCTGATGCCAATATTTTACATCAGGTGCGCGAAACGCTACCGCTGATGCCTGGCCTGACGCAACTGGTGTTAAAACTGGAGACGCTCGGCTGGAAAGTGGCAATCGCCTCCGGCGGCTTTACCTTCTTCGCCGATTATCTGCGTAACAAACTGCGTCTGACGGCGGCTGTGGCAAACGAGCTGGAGATCATGGACGGTAAATTCACCGGCAACGTGATCGGCGATATCGTTGATGCGCAGTACAAAGCCAGTACCCTGACCCGACTGGCGCAGGAGTATGAGATCCCGATGGCGCAGACGGTAGCCATCGGCGACGGAGCCAACGATCTGCCGATGATCAAAACGGCCGGTCTGGGTATTGCGTATCATGCCAAACCCAAAGTGAATGAAAAGACGGAGATCACTATCCGTCACGCTGATCTGATGGGCGTGTTCTGCATTCTCTCCGGCAGCATGAACCAGAAATAATGAGGTAAAACGTGGCAAAAGCTCCAAAACGCGCCTTTGTTTGTAATGAATGTGGGGCCGATTACCCACGCTGGCAGGGGCAATGTAGCGCCTGCCAGGCCTGGAACACCATTACCGAGGTACGCCTTGCGGCGTCGCCGACGGTGGCGCGTAACGAGCGGCTCAGCGGCTACGCCGGGAATGCGGGTGTCGCAAAGGTGCAGAAGCTGTCTGATATCAGCCTCGAGGAGCTGCCGCGTTTTTCTACCGGTTTTAAAGAATTCGACCGCGTACTGGGCGGCGGTGTGGTGCCGGGAAGCGCCATTCTGATTGGTGGCAACCCCGGCGCGGGGAAGTCGACGCTGCTGCTACAAACGTTGTGTAAGCTTGCCGAGCAGATGAAAACCTTGTACGTCACAGGAGAAGAATCTTTGCAGCAGGTCGCGATGCGTGCGCATCGACTTGGCCTGCCGACGGCGAATCTGAATATGCTGTCGGAAACCAGCATTGAGCAAATTTGCCTGATTGCGGAAGAAGAGCAGCCGAAGCTGATGGTTATCGACTCCATTCAGGTGATGCATATGGCGGATATTCAGTCTTCGCCAGGCAGCGTGGCGCAGGTGCGGGAAACCGCCGCTTACCTGACGCGCTTTGCTAAAACGCGTGGTGTGGCGATTGTGATGGTCGGTCATGTCACCAAAGACGGGTCGCTGGCCGGGCCAAAGGTGTTGGAGCACTGTATTGACTGCTCGGTGCTGCTCGACGGTGACGCCGACTCCCGTTTTCGTACCCTGCGTAGCCATAAAAACCGTTTTGGTGCGGTGAATGAGCTGGGCGTCTTCGCGATGACCGAACAGGGACTGCGCGAAGTCAGCAACCCTTCCGCTATCTTCTTAAGCCGTGGCGATGAAGTCACTTCCGGCAGCTCGGTAATGGTGGTCTGGGAAGGGACACGTCCGTTACTGGTGGAGATCCAGGCACTGGTCGATCACTCCATGATGGCGAATCCGCGTCGCGTGGCGGTCGGTCTGGAACAAAACCGTCTGGCGATTCTGCTGGCGGTACTGCACCGTCACGGTGGTTTGCAGATGGCAGATCAGGACGTGTTCGTCAATGTGGTGGGTGGCGTAAAAGTCACTGAAACCAGCGCCGACCTTGCGCTGCTGTTGGCGATGGTTTCCAGTCTGCGCGACAGGCCGCTGCCGCAGGATTTAGTCGTCTTTGGCGAAGTGGGGCTGGCGGGCGAAATCCGTCCGGTACCCAGCGGCCAGGAGCGTATTTCGGAAGCGGCGAAACACGGCTTTCGCCGGGCGATTGTGCCCGCCGCTAACGTGCCGAAAAAAGTACCGGAAGGGATGCAGGTCTTTGGCGTTAAAAAGCTAGCGGATGCGTTAGGCGTGTTTGACGACCTATAATTCATTACCCGTCGTCTTTCTGTCGGCAGGTGTGTTGGCTGCGTTCGTTCACCCGAATCACTTAGTTTACTAAGCTCATCGGGATGAAATGAGGGACATCCATGTCCCTCACCAGAGGCCAGCCTTCGGCTGGTCAAATTCGTTCCTGACGAATTTGTCACTCACTCGCCGCCTTCCTGCCAACAGAAATCCATAGGGTAATTATTTGTTTCACCCTGTAGGCCTGATAAGCGAAGCGCCATCAGGCAGTGTTACGCGATTTTCCAGCAGGAGGCTCTTGTGTCATCGTTCGACTATCTCAAAACCGCCATAAAGCAAAAAGGCTGTACCCTGCAACAGGTGGCGGATGCCAGTGGCATGACCAAGGGATATCTCAGCCAGTTATTGAATGCCAAAATCAAAAGTCCCAGCGCGCAAAAACTGGAGGCGCTGCACCGTTTTTTGGGGCTTGAGTTTCCTCGTCAGCAGAAAAACATCGGTGTGGTATTTGGTAAGTTTTATCCGCTGCATACCGGCCATATCTATCTTATTCAGCGCGCCTGTAGCCAGGTAGATGAACTGCATATCATCATGGGCTATGACGATACGCGAGACCGCAGTCTGTTTGAAGACAGCGCCATGTCACAACAACCAACGGTCTCCGATCGTCTGCGTTGGCTGTTACAGACCTTCAAATATCAGAAAAACATCCGTATCCATGCCTTCAATGAGGAAGGTATGGAGCCTTATCCGCACGGCTGGGACGTGTGGAGCAATGGCATCAAAACGTTTATGCAAGAGAAAGGGATTCAGCCTAACTGGATTTACACCTCTGAAGAGTCAGATGCCCCGCAGTATCTCGAACATCTGGGCATTGAAACGGTACTGGTTGATCCCAAACGGACATTTATGAGCATCAGCGGCGGGCAAATCCGCGAAAATCCATTCCGCTACTGGGAATATATCCCGACTGAAGTGAAACCGTTTTTCGTGCGCACCGTGGCGATCCTCGGTGGAGAATCGAGCGGTAAATCGACGCTGGTGAATAAGCTCGCCAATATCTTCAACACCACCAGTGCGTGGGAATATGGCCGTGATTACGTCTTTTCCCATTTGGGGGGGGATGAGATGGCGTTGCAGTACTCGGACTACGATAAGATCGCGCTGGGACAGGCGCAGTATATTGATTTCGCGGTGAAATATGCCAATAAAGTGGCATTTATCGACACTGACTTTGTGACCACTCAGGCCTTCTGTAAAAAGTACGAAGGGCGTGAGCATCCGTTTGTGCAGGCATTGATTGACGAATACCGCTTTGACCTGGTGATCCTGCTGGAAAACAACACCCCGTGGGTGGCGGATGGATTACGCAGCCTTGGGAGTTCGGTTGACCGTAAGGCATTTCAGTCTCTGCTGGTGGAGATGCTACAGGAAAACAACATCGATTTTGTACACGTTCAGGAGCCTGACTACGACGGTCGCTTCCTGCGCTGTGTGGAGTTGGTGAAAGAGCTGATGGGTGAGCAGAGGTAGGTTTTAATGCCGGATGGCGCTGCGCTTATCCGGCCTACACGTCGCACTAATCTCGTAGGCCGGATAAGGCGGAACGCCGCCATCCGGCGCTTAACGGTAATTACTTCGCAATACGCTTGTACTTAATACGCTTCGGCTCCAGCGCATCAGCGCCCAGCGTGCGTTTTTTGTACTCTTCGTATTCGGTAAAGTTACCTTCAAAGAACTCGACTTTACCTTCATCCTGGTAATCCAGAATGTGGGTGGCGATACGGTCAAGGAACCAACGGTCGTGCGAGATAACCATCGCACAGCCTGGGAATTCCAGCAGGGCGTTTTCCAGCGCACGCAGGGTTTCGATATCCAGGTCGTTGGTCGGTTCATCGAGCAGCAGCATATTACCGCCAACCTGCAGCAGTTTTGCCAGGTGCAGACGACCACGCTCACCGCCGGACAGTTCGCCTACGCGTTTACCTTGATCAACACCTTTAAAGTTGAAGCGGCCTACGTAGGCACGGCTTGGCATTTCGGTGTTGCCGATACGCATAATATCCAGCCCGCCGGAGACTTCTTCCCACACGGTTTTGCTGTTGTCCATGGCATCACGGAACTGGTCAACAGACGCCAGCTTCACGGTTTCACCCAGCTCAATGGTGCCGCTGTCAGGTTGTTCCTGACCGGACATCATGCGGAACAGGGTGGATTTACCTGCACCGTTCGGGCCGATGATACCGACAATTGCCCCTTTCGGTACTGAGAAGCTCAAATCGTCAATCAGTACGCGATCGCCGTAGGATTTACGCAGATGGGTCACTTCAACGACTTTATCGCCCAGACGCGGTCCTGGTGGAATAAACAGTTCGTTGGTTTCGTTACGTTTCTGGTATTCGGTATTGTTGAGTTCTTCAAAGCGTGCCAGACGGGCTTTGCCCTTAGACTGACGGCCTTTCGCACCCTGACGTACCCACTCCAGCTCTTTCTCAATGGATTTACGACGAGCTGCTTCCTGAGAGGCTTCCTGCGCCAGACGCTGATCTTTCTGTTCCAGCCATGAGGAGTAGTTACCTTCCCACGGAATGCCTTCACCACGGTCAAGCTCCAGAATCCAACCGGCTACGTTATCGAGGAAGTAACGGTCGTGGGTAATCGCCACCACGGTGCCTTCGAAATCGTGCAGGAAGCGTTCCAGCCACGCCACGGATTCGGCGTCCAGGTGGTTCGTCGGTTCGTCGAGCAGCAGCATGTCTGGTTTTTCCAGCAGCAGGCGGCACAGCGCGACGCGGCGGCGTTCACCACCGGACAGTTTTTCGATTTTGGCATCCCAGTCCGGCAGACGCAGGGCATCGGCGGCACGTTCGAGCTGTACATTCAGATTATGACCGTCGTGCGCCTGAATAATCTCTTCAAACTTGCCCTGTTGCGCAGCAAGTTTATCGAAGTCGGCGTCTGGCTCTGCGTACTTGGCGTACACTTCATCCAGGCCTTTCAGTGCGTTAACCACTTCGGCAACCGCTTCTTCAACGGATTCACGAACGGTGTGTTCCGGGTTCAGCTTCGGTTCCTGTGGCAGGTAACCGATCTTGATACCCGGTTGCGGACGTGCTTCACCCTCGATATCGGTGTCAATGCCGGCCATGATACGCAGCAGGGTAGATTTACCCGCACCGTTCAGACCGAGTACCCCGATTTTGGCGCCAGGGAAGAAGCTCAGAGAGATGTTTTTAAGAATATGACGTTTCGGCGGTACGACTTTGCCGACACGATGCATGGTATAAACGAATTGAGCCACGTGGACTTCGCCTCTTTTATAGTGATGAATAGAGTTTTCAAAGGCGAAGTGTAGCCTTTTTCATTGCTCAATCCCAGCCAGCAGATCTCACTCGCAACAAAAGTAAAAAAGTGTCCGTAACGTGGCGCATTCTGCAATGTCTGGTTAGCATGAATGAATTAAGCGGCACGATGCTGCACAGACGTAAACGATAAGAGGAAGAGCTTGTGGACAAAGCCAAACAATTTACCTGGCGCCTGCTGGCGGCTAGCGTATGTCTGCTGACGGTCAGTCAAGTGGCGCGAGCCGATTCCCTGGATGAGCAGCGCAATCGCTATGCGCAAATTAAGCAGGCCTGGGATAACCGACAAATGGACGTCGTGGAGCAGATGATGCCCGGCCTGAAAAACTATCCTCTGTATCCCTATCTGGAATATCGCCAGATCACTGACGATCTGATGAATCAACCTACCATTACCGTCACCAATTTTGTGCGCGCTAACCCGACGCTCCCGCCGGCACGTACGCTGCAATCGCGTTTTGTGAACGAACTGGCGCGCCGCGAAGACTGGCGTGGACTGCTGGCGTTCAGCCCGGAAAAACCGGGTACCACGGAAGCGCAATGTAACTATTACTTCGCGAAATGGAGCACCGGGCAAACCGAAGAGGCCTGGCAAGGCGCAAAGGAGCTGTGGTTAACCGGCAAAAGCCAGCCGAATGCGTGTGACAAATTATTCGGCGTATGGCGCGCTTCCGGCACTCAGGACCCGCTGGCGTATCTGGAACGTATCCGTCTGGCGATGAAAGCGGGGAATACCGGTTTGGTGACCGCGTTGGCTGGACAGATGCCTGCGCAATACCAAACTATCGCTTCGGCGATCATCTCGCTGGCCAACGATCCAAATTCGGTGATGACCTTTGCTCGCACCACCGGTGCGACGGATTTCACCCGACAGATGGCGGCGGTGGCCTTTGCCAGCGTGGCGCGTCAGGATGTGGAAAACGCTCGCCTGATGATCCCTTCCCTGGTGCAGGCGCAGCAGCTGAATGACGAGCAAACCCAGGAGCTACGCGACATTGTCGCCTGGCGTCTGATGGGCAATGACGTCACCGACGAGCAGGCCAAATGGCGCGATGACGCGATTATGCGCTCCAATTCCACCTCGCTTGTGGAGCGCCGCGTGCGTATGGCGCTGGGAACCGGCGATCGTCGCGGGCTGAACACCTGGCTGGCGCGTTTGCCAATGGAGGCAAAAGAAAAAGATGAGTGGCGTTACTGGCAGGCGGATCTGCTGCTGGAGCGGGGACGCAATGATGAAGCGAAAGAGATCCTGCATCAGCTCATGCAGCAGCGCGGATTCTACCCGATGGTGGCGGCACAGCGTCTGGGCGAAGAGTATGAGCTTAAAGTGGATAAAGCGCCGGACAACGTTGACTCTGCGCTGACTCAGGGGCCGGAAATGGCGCGCGTACGCGAGCTGATGTACTGGAACATGGATAATACCGCGCGCAGTGAATGGGCGAATCTGGTCACCAGCCGCACGAAGTCTGAGCAGGCTCAACTGGCACGTTACGCGTTCAATAATCACTGGTGGGATCTGAGCGTGCAGGCGACGATCGCCGGTAAGCTGTGGGATCATCTGGAAGAGCGCTTCCCGCTGGCCTACAAGGATCTGTTTACCCGCTACACCAGCGGCAAGGATATTCCGCCAAGCTATGCGATGGCGATAGCGCGCCAGGAGAGCGCCTGGAACCCGAAAGTGAAATCGCCGGTCGGCGCCAGCGGGCTGATGCAGATTATGCCGGGCACGGCGACGCATACGGTGAAAATGTTCTCGATCCCTGGTTACAGCAGTCCGAGCCAGCTACTGGATCCTGATACCAACATCAACATTGGTACCAGCTATTTGCAGTACGTGTATCAGCAATTTGGCAATAACCGCATTTTTGCGTCGGCGGCCTATAACGCCGGCCCGGGACGCGTTCGCACCTGGCTTGGCAATAGCGCGGGCCGGATCGATGCCGTCGCGTTTGTCGAGAGCATTCCCTTCTCAGAGACGCGGGGTTACGTGAAGAACGTGCTGGCTTACGATGCGTACTACCGCTATTTCCTCGGCGATAAACCGGAGTTGATGAGCGACGCAGAATGGCAACGTCGTTACTGATCGTGTCGGTTGTGTTATGCTATCGTACTCGTTAAAGAGTACAAAAGGGGGAAGCACGCACGCTTCCCCCCGCAACGATGGCGATAACTTATGACTCAGCAATCACCCTATTCAGCAGAGATGGCAGAACAGCGTCACCAGGAGTGGTTACGTTTTGTCGATCTGCTTAAACACGCCTATGAACAAGATTTACACCTGCCCCTGCTCAATTTGATGTTAACGCCGGATGAGCGCGAAGCGTTGGGCACGCGTGTGCGTATCATTGAAGAGCTGCTGCGCGGCGAGATGAGCCAGCGCGAGCTTAAAAACGAGCTAGGAGCGGGGATCGCCACCATTACGCGGGGGTCGAACAGCCTCAAGTCCGCACCGGTGGATCTGCGTCACTGGCTGGAACAGGTACTGCTCGGGAAAAATTGATCCGCCGGATGCGGCTTTGCCTTATCCGGCCTACGATTAAACATCCGGCACAATGCTATAAATACACCGCGTTATGAAACGGGCTGAGCGCCAGAATCACCGCCTGGTGATAGACGCTTGAGCGCGTCAGCTTGCCCGCGGTAAAGACGCCGATTGCGCCCTCTTTACGGCCAATCTCATCAATACCTGTATAGTCCGACATCACCGGGCCGAGTGCTTCACCTTTACGGACTCTGTCGAGAATGGCAGTAGGCAATGGCAGCGTGGCTGAACGGGCTTCGCCGCGCTGGACGCCGTTATCAATCACCACCCAACTGAAGGTGGCATCGTCGTCAATTCCCGCTTCAATAGCGACCCAGAAATCAGCCTGCGGGTGCAGGCGGCGCGCGTTATCAACGCGATTTCGTGCGCCAGTGCGCGTTTCCTGGCTTCCGAAAGGCTGTTCCGGCACGCCACTCTCGACGGCGACGGGTTCAATATGGCAGGATCCTTCCCCGAAAATCTCTTCAAATGCCCGCAGAATTGCCTGAATTTTGGCAGGATTGGTGGTCGCAGAGATAACCTTGTGCATAATTAAGCTCAGTTTGAAAATTCATCGCAGAGTCTACTCAAAGTACGACGAGTATATAACGGAAAAAAAGCATGTTACAGGTATACCTTGTTCGCCATGGCGAAACGCAGTGGAACGCCGAGCGACGTATTCAAGGCCAGTCAGACAGCCCACTGACCGCTAAAGGTGAACAGCAAGCCATGCAGGTGGGTGAACGCGCCCGCTCGTTTGGTATTACGCATGTCATCAGTAGTGATTTAGGTCGTACACGACGCACCGCAGAAATCATCGCCCAGGCCTGTGGCTGTGATATCACCTATGACTCACGACTGCGTGAACTCAATATGGGCGTGCTGGAGCAGCGTCATATTGATACGCTGACGCCGGAGGAAGAGGGCTGGCGTCGCCAGTTGGTGAACGGTACGGTGGATGGTCGTATTCCGCAAGGGGAGTCGATGCAGGAGCTGAGCGATCGCGTCAACGCGGCGCTGGCATCCTGCCTGGAGCTGCCGCCGGGGAGTCGTCCATTGCTGGTGAGCCATGGTATTGCGCTGGGCTGCCTGGTGAGTACCATTCTGGGATTGCCGGCATGGGCTGAGCGTCGTTTGCGTCTGCGCAACTGCTCTATTTCTCGTGTCGATTATCAGGAAAGCTTATGGCTGGCACCGGGCTGGGTGGTTGAAACGGCAGGGGACATCTCGCATCTGGATGCCCCTGCGTTGGATGAGCTACAGCGTTAACGGCGGATAGGAATCAGGAATTCGCAGCGCAGATTAATAGGGCGATCTCCCGCTTTGGCATCTTCTGCCGGGTAGTATCGCTCGATATCCTGCCCTTTACGGCGAGTCAGGTTCAGCATCGGCATGCAGGTGCCGTACACTGTCAGGATAAATTCCTGCACGCCCGTCCCCAGACCCTCATAGGTAAACATCACATACTCGCCGCCCTGTAACAGGATGGGTTGCGCCGACTGCACGTATCCGTTGGCCTGCTCGGGTGTGAGCGCGGTGGTATAAAACACTTCCTGTTCGTCATCTTTCTCAATGCTGGGGCGCGTTTCGTTGAGTCCGTACAGAACCTGCGGGATCGCAGGAGCCTGGGCAAGGAAGTCGCGCCAGAACTGAATCCGCATTTCATGACGGAAATCTGAAATCTGCTCAAGCGAGCAGGAATAACTCTGCGTGGTACCCAGCAGTGGTGTATCTTCCAGCGTGACGAATTCATGCGCTGGCATGGCAAATTCCCCGAGGCGCATCGGAGGGCGAATACCAAAAGCGCTCCATTCCGGCGAACGACGATACAGCGCAGGCGTCTGGGAAAATTGCTTTTTGAACGCACGGGTAAACGTCTGTTGAGAATCGAAGCGATACTGCAGGGCGATGTCCAGTATTGGACGCGCAGTCAGGCGTAGCGCCACTGCGGACTTCGATAAACGACGAGCACGGATATAGGCGCCAATAGCGTGGCCCGTCACGTCCTTGAACATTCTCTGCAGATGCCACTTGGAATAGCCTGCTTTTGCCGCCACATTGTCAAGCGACAAAGGCTGATCCAGATGGCCTTCCAGCCAGATTAAGAGGTCGCGAATAATGCCAGCCTGATCCATAAAATATCCTCATCCTTTCAACAACGAGTACCTGACGTCAGGTATGAGGATAATAGCATTTTTTGCTGTTTTAGCATTCAGTGTTTTTTTTGCTCATAAGTGCTTTTTTCGCACATACGAAAGCGTGATTATTGTAATCCTGTGATCTGTATACGTTTTATCTTAGAATGTCGAATAATTACACAGAGTAACATTTAAGAATGGTAACAATATGAAATATAAGAGCTTAGTCATTTCCTCAATTCTGCTGATGATGGCGCAGGTTGCCCATGCGGAGCAGATAGGATCTGTCGATACCGTGTTCAAAATGTTTGGACCGGATCATAAAATTGTGGTCGAGGCATTTGATGATCCTGATGTCACCAATGTGACCTGCTACGTTAGCCGCGCCAAAACCGGTGGCATTAAAGGTGGGCTGGGTTTGGCTGAAGATACTTCCGACGCGGCTATCTCCTGTCAGCAGGTGGGGCCGGTGGAGCTGAGCGACAGAATTAAAAACGGCAAAGCCCAGGGCGAGGTGGTCTTTAAGAAACGTACGTCTCTGGTGTTTAAATCCTTACAGGTCGTGCGTTTTTATGATGCGAAACGCAACACGCTGGCCTATCTGGCCTATTCAGATAAGGTGGTTGATGGATCGCCCAAAAATGCTATCAGCGCGGTACCCATCATGCCGTGGCAGCGATAACAGGTAGGCAAAATGCAACAGGCGCTGATCTGGTTGGTTGAGGACGAGCAGGGGATTGCGGATACGCTTATCTACATGCTGCAGCAGGAAGGTTTTAGCGTTGAAGCCTTTGAGCGTGGATTGCCCGTGCTGGAAAAATCACGCCAGAGGTGTCCGGATGCGATCATTCTGGATGTCGGGCTCCCGGATATCAGCGGCTTTGAACTGTGCCGGCGGCTACTGGAACGTCACCCGGCATTGCCAATCCTCTTTCTGACCGCCCGCAGCGATGAAGTCGATCGCCTGCTGGGGCTGGAAATTGGTGCGGATGATTATGTGGCGAAACCCTTCTCTCCGCGTGAGGTGTGCGCCCGCGTGCGTACGTTGCTGCGGCGGGTGAAAAAATTCTCCACGCCTTCACCGGCGACGCGGTGCGGTGATTTTGAACTCAATGAGCTTGCCGCACAGATTACCTGGTTTGGGATGCCGTTAAATCTGACACGCTATGAATTCTTGCTGCTGAAAACATTACTGCTGTCGCCGGGGCGCGTCTACTCACGCCAACAGTTAATGGATTTAGTCTGGGCCGATGCCCAGGATACTTTTGACCGAACGGTAGACACGCACATTAAAACGCTGCGTGCCAAACTGCGGGCCGTCAACCCGGAGCTATCACCGATTAATACACATCGCGGTATGGGATACAGCCTGAGGAGCACCTGATGCGCATTGGCATGCGTTTGCTGCTGGGCTATTTTCTGATTGTCGCCGTTGCCGCCTGGTTCGTTCTGTCCATCTTTGTACAGGAGATTAAGCCCGGCGTTCGTCGTGCGACGGAAGGGACGTTGATAGATACCGCTACGCTGCTGGCCGCGCTGGCGCGTGATGATTTGCTGTCTGGCTCTCCCACCAACGGCAGGCTGGCGCAGGCATTTTCGCAACTACACGATCGTCCTTTTCGCGCCAACATCAGTGGCATTAACAAAGTGCGCAATGAGTATCACGTCTACATGACGGACGCGCAGGGCAAGGTGGTGTTTGATTCCGCCAACAAAGCCGTAGGCGAAGATTATTCTCGCTGGAACGACGTATGGTTAACGCTACGTGGGCAGTATGGCGCACGAAGTACGCCACAGGACCCGGCCGATGCGGAAAGTTCGGTGATGTACGTTGCCGCGCCGATCGTTGACGGCGGGCGTATCATCGGCGTGCTTAGCGTCGGCAAACCGAATGCGGCGATGGCACCGGTGATTAAACGCAGTGAACGGCGGATACTGTGGGCCAGCGCCGTGTTACTGGGCATTGCCTTAGTGATTGGCGCAGGAATGGTATGGTGGATAAACCGGTCTATCGCGCGGCTGGCACGCTATGCTGATTCTGTCACTGAGAATCGCCCCGTTGCGCTTCCTGATCTTGGTAGCAGTGAGCTACGCAAGCTGGCACAGGCGCTGGAAAGTATGCGTCTGAAGCTGGAGGGCAAGAACTACATTGAGCAGTACGTCTACGCGTTAACGCATGAATTGAAAAGTCCGCTGGCGGCCATACGCGGCGCGGCAGAGATTTTGCGCGAAGGTCCGCCGCCGAACGTGGTGGCGCGTTTCACTGATAATATTCTGACGCAAAATGCGCGCATGCAGGCGTTGGTCGAAACGCTGTTACGCCAGGCGCGACTGGAGAATCGCCAGGACATTACGTTGATACCGGTGGCAGTAGACGCGCTATTTTCCCAGCTCAAAGAGGCGCGTAGCGTGCAGCTGGCCGCAAAAAATATCACGCTGACCATTATGCCTTCATCGCTTAGCGTCGCCGCCGACCCAGCGCTGCTGGAGCAGGCATTGGGGAATTTGCTCGATAACGCCATCGACTTCACGCCGCAGGACGGGACGATTGCGCTCAGCGCGCATCCGCAGGAGGACCGCGTCACAATACAGGTCAGTGATAACGGCAGTGGCATACCTGACTTTGCGTTACCGCGTATTTTTGAGCGCTTCTATTCACTGCCCCGCGAGAATGGGCATAAAAGCAGTGGGCTGGGGCTGGCGTTTGTCAGTGAGGTTGCGCGATTGCATCAAGGTGACGCGACGTTATGCAACCGACCAGAAGGTGGGGCGCAGGCCTCGTTTACACTTCACCGTCACTTCACATAACTTCAAATTCCCCGCACATAGCTGTTCTACCTTGCTGATATCGCAAAGGAGAACGCTATGTTTAAATCCCCCCTGTTTTGGAAAATAGTCACCTTAGGTGGCGCTATGCTACTGCTGTTAATTCCACTGACAATGGTCAGGCAGATTATTGTTGAGCGGTCGGACTATCGTAGTGAGGTGGAAGATGCTATCCGACAGAGCACCAGCGGAGCGCAAAAGGTGGTAGGCCCGCTGATTGCCGTCCCAGTGACGGAACTGTATACCGAGCTGGAAGGCGACAAACAGATCCAGCGAAAGCGCAGCTACATCCACTTCTGGTTGCCGGAGTCGCTGGTTGTTGAGGGCAACCAGAACGTTGAAGCGCGTAAGATAGGTATTTATGAAGGACAGGTCTGGCACAACGATTTATCGGTGAAGGCCGTGTTTAATGCTGAACGCCTCAGTGAACTGAACCATCCCAATATCACCATCGGCAAACCTTTTGTGGTGGTTGGGGTGGGCGATGCGCGCGGTATTGGCGTCGTGAAGGCTTCGCAGATCAATGGAACATCGCTGGCAGTCGAACCCGGTACAGGACTGGATGGTCGTGCTCAGGGGATCCACATTCCGCTACCGGATGCCGGCTGGGCGGAAAAAAATCTCAGTGTCGTGTTGTCGCTTAATCTGAGTGGAACCGGTGATTTTTCTGTCGTCCCGGTTGGTCGTAATAGCGAAATGACCTTAACCAGCAACTGGCCACATCCGAACTTCCTCGGTGATTTTCTTCCGGCTAAGCGTGAAATCAGTGAGTCAGGGTTTAAGGCGCAATGGCAAAGTAGCTGGTTCGCAAATAATCTGGGGGAACGCTTCGACGATGAGAAGATTGGCTGGCAGGGCATGCCCGCATTTAGCGTCGCTGTGGCTACGCCTGCGGATCAGTATCAACTGACAGATCGGGCGACAAAGTATGCCATTTTATTGATTACACTGACTTTCATGTCTTTCTTTGTGCTCGAGAGTATGACAAGCCTGCGTCTGCACCCGATGCAATATCTGCTGGTGGGATTATCACTGGTGATGTTCTATTTGCTGTTGTTGGCGCTGTCGGAGCATGTGGGTTTTACTGCCGCGTGGATTGTCGCCAGCCTGGTTGGCACGCTGATGAACGGCGTGTATTTACAGGCGATACTACAGGGATGGCGTAACAGCTTGTTTTTTACCGCAGCATTGCTGGGGCTGGATGGCGTGATGTGGGTACTGTTGCGTTCACAGGACAGCTCTTTACTGCTGGGAACCGGCGTACTGTTACTGGCGCTTTGTGGGGTCATGTTCCTGACGCGTCATCTTGACTGGCACGCGCTTGCACAGCCAAAGCCCGAAACGGAGAACGCAACTGAGGACGATGAATTACGGTTGTGGAAATAGGGGCGTAGTGAAATGAAAAACGGCGCATAAAGCGCCGTTTTTATACCAGTCAGGATGATATCAATCCTGCAGGTCGCCGCAGAAACGGTAGCCTTCACCGTGAATGGTAGCGATGATTTCTGGTGTATCCGGCGTGGATTCGAAGTGTTTACGAATACGGCGGATTGTTACGTCAACGGTACGGTCATGCGGCTTCAGTTCGCGGCCGGTCATTTTTTTCAGCAGTTCTGCGCGAGACTGGATCTTGCCCGGATTCTCACAGAAGTGAAGCATGGCACGGAATTCGCTACGTGGCAGTTTATACTGCTCGCCGTCAGGGCCAATCAGAGAGCGGCTATTGATGTCCAGCTCCCAACCATTGAACTTGTAGCTTTCGACGCTACGACGCTCTTCGCTCACTGTGCCCAGATTCATAGTACGGGACAGCAGGTTACGAGCACGGATAGTCAGTTCGCGTGGGTTAAACGGTTTGGTGATGTAATCGTCAGCGCCGATTTCGAGGCCGAGAATTTTATCGACTTCGTTATCACGGCCCGTCAGGAACATCAGTGCAACGTTAGCTTGTTCGCGGAGTTCACGCGCTAACAGAAGACCATTTTTACCTGGCAGATTGATATCCATAATCACAAGGTTGATGTCATATTCAGAGAGGATCTGATGCATTTCCGCGCCATCTGTCGCCTCGAATACATCATAGCCTTCCGCTTCGAAAATGCTTTTCAACGTGTTACGTGTTACTAACTCGTCTTCAACGATAAGAATGTGCGGGGTCTGCATGTTTGCTACCTAAATTGCCAACTAAATCGAAACAGGAAGTACAAAAGTCCCTGACCTGCCTGATGCATGTCGTAAATTAACATGATCGGCGTAACATGACTAAAGTACGTAATTGCGTTCTTGATGCACTTTCCATCAACGTCAACAACATCATTAGCTTGGTCGTGGGCACTTTCCCTCTGGACCCGACAGTGTCAAAAACGGCTGTCATCCTAACCATTTTAACAGCAACATAACAGGCTAAGACGTACCGGACACCCAATAAAACTACGCTTCGTTGACATATATCAAGTTCAATTGTAGCACGTTAACAGTTTGATGAAATCAACGTATCTAAATGATAGCTTTCATCACAAAATTGCAATATTACAACTAGTTGCACGCGCTAATTAATAAATGTAATGAATCCAATCTATGAGAACCATTCTAAATCAAATTATCATGGATAAACAGAAAGATATGCAACTTCTGTTAACATAAAAAGCAATAGTACAGGCAGGAAATAGTTTAGCATTTTTTACTGAATGTGAAATGCTTTTTCAGTGATTTCTGTTAAAAATATGTAAATTCGCGCTGCGTAATATGTTGATGCACATCACATAATTATCTGCAGACCGGTCAAAAAGAGTATCAAAATGCGTTTAACAATTATTCTGGTTGCTCCAGCCAGAGCCGAAAATATTGGCGCGGCAGCGCGTGCGATGAAAACCATGGGATTCACACAAATGCGAATCGTTGATAGCGAGGCTCATCTGGCGCCAGCGACGCGATGGGTGGCACATGGTTCAGGTGACATTATTGATAATATTAACGTTTTTCCAACGTTAGCCGATGCGTTGCACGACGTTGATTTTACCATCGCCACCACGGCTCGTAGCCGCGCGAAGTTCCATTATTACGCCACGCCGGTCGAGCTGGTTCCCCTGTTACAGGAAAAATCAACGTGGATGGATCACGCCGCGTTAGTGTTCGGTCGTGAAGATTCAGGCCTGACAAACGAAGAATTGGCGCTAGCGGATGTGCTAACCGGCGTGCCGATGGTGGCTGACTACCCTTCACTGAATTTGGGTCAGGCGGTGATGGTCTATTGCTATCAATTAGCAGGTTTAATACAACAACCGGCAAAAAACATTGAGGTGACGGATGAGCTTCAGTTGCAGGCGTTACGTGCCCGGGTTTTGCAATTATTAGCCACGCTGGACGTTGCGGATGATATCAAGCTCACGGATTGGCTACAGCAGCGGATGGGGTTGTTAGGGCAGCGAGATACAGCAATGTTGCACCGTTTTTTACATGATATCGAAAAAAACATTACAAAATAAAATGTCTTCTTTGTTTTGTTTTTTAGTGTTTGATTCTGACTTCAAGTGGGGTGCGCATGCTGTATTGGTTGAAAATAAAAGGGCAAGCAGTTGCTCGTGAACAAGTTTCGGAATGTGATCAATTTAAAAATTTATTGACTTAGGTCAGCAGATACTTTAACCCTAAAAGAATACAAGACAGGTCATAAATAATTACAGAGCACACAACATCATGAAACGCATCAGCATCACCATTACAACAACCATCACCATTACCACAGGTAACGGTGCGGGCTGACGCGTACAGGAAACACAAGAAAAAGCCCGCACCTAAACAGTGCGGGCTTTTTTTTCGACCAAAGGCAACGAGGTAAACCATGCGAGTGTTGAAGTTCGGCGGTACATCAGTGGCAAATGCAGAGCGCTTTCTGCGAGTTGCCGATATTCTGGAAAGCAATGCCAGGCAGGGGCAGGTCGCGACTGTTCTTTCTGCCCCCGCAAAAATTACCAACCATCTGGTGGCGATGATTGAGAAGACCATCGGTGGTCAGGACGCTTTAGCCAATATCAGTGACGCCGAACGTATTTTCTCAGAGCTTTTGGTTGGTCTCGCCGCCGCGCAGCCGGGCTTTCCGCTGACGCAGCTTAAAGCCTTCGTTGAACAAGAATTTGCCCAAATTAAACATGTCCTGCACGGTATCAGCCTGCTGGGACAGTGCCCGGACAGCATTAACGCTGCGCTTATTTGCCGTGGCGAAAAAATGTCGATCGCTATCATGGCCGGCCTGCTGGAGGCGCGCGGGCATCACGTTACCGTTATCGATCCGGTTGAGAAATTACTGGCGGTAGGTCATTACCTCGAATCTACCGTTGATATCACCGAATCTACGCGTCGCATCGCAGCCAGCCGTATTCCAGCAGATCATATGATTTTGATGGCAGGCTTTACTGCCGGGAATGAAAAAGGTGAGTTGGTGGTGTTGGGGCGCAATGGCTCTGACTACTCTGCCGCTGTGCTGGCTGCCTGTTTACGCGCGGACTGTTGTGAGATCTGGACCGATGTCGACGGCGTATATACCTGCGATCCGCGCCAGGTACCCGATGCCCGGCTGTTGAAGTCGATGTCTTATCAGGAAGCGATGGAGCTTTCTTACTTTGGCGCCAAAGTTCTGCATCCGCGCACCATTACTCCAATTGCCCAGTTCCAGATCCCGTGCCTGATTAAAAATACCGGCAATCCGCAAGCGCCAGGTACACTGATCGGCGCCAGCAGCGATGAGGACGATTTGCCGGTAAAAGGTATTTCTAACCTCAACAACATGGCGATGTTTAGCGTCTCCGGCCCAGGAATGAAAGGCATGGTGGGCATGGCGGCACGCGTTTTCGCCGCGATGTCGCGTGCGGGCATCTCGGTGGTGCTGATCACCCAATCCTCTTCTGAATACAGCATCAGCTTCTGCGTCCCACAGGGCGACTGTGTGCGAGCGCAGCGGGCGATGCAGGATGAGTTCTACCTCGAGCTGAAAGAAGGCCTGTTAGAGCCGCTGGCGGTGACTGAGCGTCTGGCGATCATCTCAGTGGTTGGTGATGGTATGCGTACGCTACGCGGCATCTCGGCGAAATTCTTTGCCGCGCTGGCTCGTGCGAACATCAACATCGTGGCGATCGCCCAGGGGTCGTCCGAGCGTTCTATTTCGGTGGTAGTGAACAACGATGACGCGACCACCGGCGTACGCGTTACCCATCAGATGCTGTTCAACACCGACCAGGTGATTGAAGTGTTTGTGATTGGCGTAGGCGGAGTGGGTGGTGCGCTGCTGGAACAGCTTAAACGTCAGCAGACCTGGCTCAAAAAGAAACATATCGATCTGCGCGTGTGCGGGGTAGCGAACTCGAAGGCTCTGCTGACCAACGTCCACGGTTTGAATCTGGAAAACTGGCAATCGGAACTGGAGTGCGCGAAAGAGCCTTTCAACCTTGGGCGCCTCATTCGTCTGGTGAAAGAATATCATCTGCTCAACCCGGTGATTGTCGACTGTACCTCAAGCCAGGCAGTGGCGGATCAGTATGCTGACTTCCTGCGCGAAGGTTTCCACGTGGTCACGCCGAACAAAAAAGCCAACACGTCGTCGATGGATTACTACCATCAGCTGCGTTTCGCCGCGGCGAAGTCGCGTCGTAAATTCCTGTACGACACCAACGTGGGCGCAGGATTACCGGTTATTGAGAATCTGCAAAACCTGCTTAGCGCGGGTGATGAGCTACAGCGTTTCTCCGGCATTCTTTCCGGTTCGCTGTCGTTTATTTTCGGCAAACTGGATGAAGGCATGAGCTTCTCGCAGGCCACCACAATGGCGCGGGAACTGGGCTATACCGAACCCGATCCGCGTGACGATCTTTCCGGTACGGATGTGGCGCGTAAGCTGCTGATCCTGGCCCGTGAAACCGGTCGTGAGCTGGAGCTTTCTGACATTGTCATTGAGCCGGTCCTGCCAAAAGCGTTTGATGATTCCGGTGATGTTTCCGCGTTTATGGCGAAATTGTCGCAACTGGACGATGAGTTTGCCGCCCGTGTCGCGAAAGCCCGTGATGAGGGTAAAGTATTGCGCTATGTTGGCAATATTGAAGAGGACGGCGTCTGTCGTGTGAAGATTGATGCGGTAGATGGCAACGATCCGCTGTTCAAGGTGAAAAACGGTGAAAACGCGCTGGCGTTCTACAGCCATTACTATCAGCCATTACCGCTGGTGCTGCGCGGATATGGTGCGGGTAATGATGTCACCGCGGCAGGGGTATTTGCCGATCTTCTTCGCACCCTTTCATGGAAGTTAGGAGTCTGACATGGTGAGAGTTTATGCCCCGGCTTCCAGTGCCAATATGAGCGTCGGGTTTGATGTGCTTGGCGCGGCGGTCACCCCTGTAGATGGTTCACTGTTGGGTGACGTGGTCTCGGTTGAGGCGGCAGACCAGTTCAGCCTGAACAACCTCGGGCGCTTTGCGAATAAGCTGCCGTCAGCGCCGCGGGAAAATATCGTCTATCAGTGCTGGGAGCGTTTTTGTCAGGAACTGGGTAAAACCGTTCCGGTGGCGATGACGCTGGAAAAAAATATGCCGATTGGTTCTGGCTTAGGCTCCAGCGCCTGTTCCGTGGTGGCCGCACTGGTGGCGATGAACGAATATTGCGGTAAACCGCTCAACGATACGCGACTGTTGGCAATTATGGGCGAACTGGAAGGGCGTATTTCCGGCAGTATTCATTACGATAACGTCGCCCCGTGCTTTTTGGGCGGCATGCAGTTAATGATCGAAGAAAACGGCATTATCAGCCAGCAGGTGCCAGGCTTTGATGAGTGGCTGTGGGTGCTGGCGTATCCGGGCATTAAAGTGTCGACGGCGGAAGCGCGGGCGATTCTACCTGCGCAGTATCGTCGTCAGGACTGTATTGCCCACGGGCGGCATCTGGCTGGGTTTATCCACGCCTGCTATTCCCGCCAGCCTCTTCTGGCAGCGAAACTGATGAAGGACGTCATTGCTGAGCCATACCGTACCCGCTTGCTGCCCGGCTTTAGTCAGGCGCGTCAGGCGGTAGCGGAAATCGGCGCGCTGGCCAGCGGCATTTCCGGATCAGGGCCAACGCTGTTCGCCTTATGCGATAAGCCGGATACGGCACAGCGCGTAGCAGACTGGCTGGGTAAAAATTACCTGCAAAATCAGGAAGGCTTTGTTCATATTTGCCGGCTGGACACGGCGGGCGCACGGGTACTGGGATAATCAATGAAACTCTATAATCTGAAAGATCACAACGAACAGGTCAGCTTTGCGCAGGCCGTCACGCAAGGGCTTGGCAAGAATCAGGGATTGTTTTTTCCGCACGATCTGCCGGAATTTAATCTGACAGAAGTGGATGAGATGCTGAACCAGGATTTCGTTAGCCGCAGTGCTAAGATCCTTTCCGCATTCATTGGCACAGAGATCCCACAAGAGATCCTGGAAGAACGCGTGCGAGCGGCATTTGCATTTCCGGCACCGGTTGCTCAGGTCGAAGGTGATGTCGGCTGTCTGGAGCTGTTCCATGGTCCGACACTGGCGTTTAAAGACTTTGGCGGGCGCTTTATGGCGCAAATGCTAACGCACATCAGCGGCGACAAACCGGTGACTATCCTGACCGCGACATCCGGAGACACCGGGGCGGCGGTTGCACATGCTTTTTATGGCCTGAAAAATGTGCGTGTGGTGATCCTCTACCCAAATGGCAAGATCAGCCCATTGCAGGAGAAACTGTTCTGTACGCTGGGCGGCAATATTGAAACCGTCGCGATTGATGGTGATTTTGATGCCTGCCAGGCGCTGGTGAAACAGGCGTTTGATGATGAAGAGCTGAAGGCGGCTCTGGGGCTGAATTCCGCTAACTCCATCAACATCAGCCGCCTGCTGGCGCAAATCTGCTACTACTTTGAAGCCGTGGCTCAACTGCCGCAGGAAGCGCGTAACCAACTGGTTATTTCTGTTCCCAGCGGTAACTTTGGCGATCTGACTGCGGGTCTGCTGGCGAAATCACTGGGCTTACCGGTGAAGCGCTTTATTGCGGCAACTAACGTCAACGATACGGTTCCCCGCTTTCTTGCCGAAGGCGAGTGGGCGCCGAAAGCGACTCAGGCAACCTTATCGAACGCCATGGACGTCAGCCAGCCAAACAACTGGCCGCGTGTGGAGGAACTGTTCCGCCGTAAAATATGGCGCCTGAATGAACTGGGTTATGCCGCTGTCGACGATGCGACGACCCAGGACACTATGCGTGAGTTACATGAGATAGGTTATACCTCAGAACCGCATGCTGCGGTGGCGTATCGTGCACTGCGTGACCAGTTGAATCCGGGCGAATATGGCCTGTTCCTTGGCACCGCACATCCGGCGAAATTTAAAGAAAGCGTTGAACAGATTCTGAATGTCACGCTGGATCTGCCAAAAGAGCTGGCTGAACGTGCAGACTTACCGCTGCTCTCTCATCATTTGCCTGCTGATTTTGCCGCGCTGCGTCAACTGATGATGACCCGCAGTTAATTGTTGTGCCCGGTGACACTCTGCTTACCGGGCCGACGAGACCTGTTATCCGGTAACAGGTAGGCGATGCTTGCTAACAATCTGAGTCGGGTTTTACCCGGCTTTTTTTATGGAGAAAATAAGGAGGAAATAGGGAGCGAAAAAGGAGAAATTCCCAATAAATGCGCTAACTTAGAGATTAGGATTGCGGAGGATAATAACGTTCATTCCCTTCACGTAATCTCCTTTTATCGACCCGATAAGGGCAATGATAAAAAGGAGTCACCAATGAAAAAATTCAAACCTGTGCTTCTTGCGCTTTCTATGATGCTGGTTGCTCCCCTTGCCGTACAGGCGGCTGAAATTACTCTGGTACCGGCGGTTAAATTACAGATTGGCGATCGTGATAGCCGGGGTAACTACTGGGATGGCGGGAACTGGCGCGATCACGGTTGGTGGGGAAACCACTATGAGTGGCGGGATCATCGCTGGCAACCTCACGGACCGCGCCCACAGCCACACAACAACCGCTATGATGATCATCATAACGATCGCCGCGACGACCACCGTCCAGGACCGAACGGGCACCATTAAGTTTGTGCTGTCGGATAAGGCGGATCCTTATCCGACATGTACTACATTATTGCTCGTGGCGCTTAAACACCAGTTCGCCATTCCCTGATGCTTCTTCATCAAAGAAATAGCCGTCGCTGTTAAACGCAGTCAGTTGCTTAGGCTTCGTCAGACGATGTTGAATAATGTAGCGACTCATCAGGCCGCGGGCTTTTTTGGCATAGAAGCTGATGACTTTGAATTTGCCGTTCTTCTCGTCAAGGAAGACGGGTTTGATCAGTTCTGCGTTCAGCTTTTTCGGCTTCACGGATTTAAAATACTCGTCTGAGGCGAGGTTAATCACCACGTTATCACCTTGTGCTTCCAGCGCTTCGTTAAGCTTATCGGTGATAGTATCTCCCCAGAACTGATAGAGATCTTTACCTTTTGCATTGGCCAGACGAATGCCCATCTCCAGACGGTAGGGTTGCATCAAATCCAGCGGGCGCAGAACACCATACAGCCCGGACAGCATGCGTAAGTGCTGCTGAGCGAAATCGAAATCCGCTTCGCTGAAGGTTTCCGCCTGTAATCCGGTGTACACGTCACCTTTGAACGCCAGAATGGCCTGACGCGCATTGTCCGGTGTGAAGTCTGGCTGCCAGTCATGGAAACGGGTTGCGTTCAGATCCGCCAGCTTATCGCTAATTCCCATCAGCTTGCCGATCTGCGGCGCAGAGAGTTGACGTGCCACGTGAATAAGCTGCTGAGAGTGATCCAGCAGTTCGGGCAACGTATGACGTGTGGTTGCCAGCGGACTTTGGTAGTCGAGCGTTTTTGCAGGTGAAATCAGAATCAGCATATCCAGTCCTTGCAGGAAATTTACTGCGACTTTAGCAAAAAAAACGACAGAATTGATCGATGGTTGTGATTGCCGCGCTATTCGCGCGGCGTCTCATCCCAGCTATCCGGCGCAAGCTGTTGTCTGATCTCAGGATAACGGCGCGGATCAAATTCCGGGCGCACACCGAGTTTGCGCTGACGCAGATAGTCGCTGGCAAGGGTATGAACAACCGGGGAGAGCAGCAGAATCGCCGTCAGGTTCGTTATCGCCATACAGGCCATGATGATGTCGGCGAGCTGCCAGACCAGCGGGAAGCTGACTACGGTGCCTGCGATCACGGTACTGACGGTAGCAATACGCAACAGCCAGACAACCCGGATATTGTCCAGACGTAAAAAGACCAGGTTGTTTTCCGCATAAATGTAGTTAGCCACGATAGAGCTGAAGGCAAACAGAATCACAATAAATGCGACAAACCCAGCTCCCCATTCGCCGGTCAGTGAGACCATGGCCTTCTGCATCAACTGGATGCCTTCCATTGGAATATAGGTCGTGCCATTCCCCGCCAGAAGAATAATCATGGCGCTGGCCGTACAGATAATCAGCGTATCACCTAACACACCGATCATTTGCACAATGCCTTGCGCCGCGGGATGCGGTGGCCAGGAGGCAGCTGAAGCTGCGGCGTTAGGTGTTGAGCCCATTCCCGCTTCATTAGAGAACATACCGCGTTGAAAACCGCTGGCAATGGCCTGACTCAGTGTATAACCAGCTACGCCGGCAGCAGCTTCCTGCCACCCTAAAGCACTTTTTACGATGTTGACGATGATCTCGGGGATCTGCCCGATATGCCAAAGACAGATAGTAAGGCTGCAACCGACCCACAGTAGCGCCATGATCGGCACAAACCATTGCATCAGACGAGCAACACCTTTAATACCGCCAATGATCACCAGGAATGACAGTATCGCCAAAGCGATGCCGGAAGCGAGGGGAGGGATGTCGAACGCAAATGCCAATGCGCGGGAGACAGAGTTTGCCTGCACGCTGTTAAAAATCAGGCCGTATGCGATGAGCAAAAAGAGGGCAAAGAGTACGCCCATCCAGCGCATACCCAGACCGCGCGCCATATACCATGCTGGCCCACCGCGGTACTGCCCCTTACTATCGCGTTCTTTATACAGTTGCGCGAGTGAGCACTCGGCAAAGGAGGTCGCCATGCCAATGATCGCCGAGACCCACATCCAGAAGACGGCCCCTGCGCCACCCGCGGCGATCGCCAGGGCAACCCCGGCGAGGTTTCCGCTGCCAATACGAGCTGCGAGACTGGTACACAATGCCTGAAACGAGGTTAAGCCACCCGGTTGCGGGCTGAGGCTGTTTTTAAGACTTTTGCCAAAATGGCGAATGTAGCGAAACTGAACAAACCCGGTACGCCAGGTGAACCAACATCCTGCGCCAAGCAGGAGGTAGATCATCACCGATCCCCAGAGTATTTCATTAATAAACGAGAAAAAATCAGGCATTAACATCCCTCTTGTTGATGCCGGTACGCGCTAATATTCCCATGTAAGCGCTACCAATTATCGAACAGTATATACCTTGTCAGGAGATTGATTGCGGGAGTTTACCATAACAATGGGTATAACCCTTAATTGCGCATCAGGGGCTTTAAGATGCGTAATCGGGAATGAGCAGTGAGTTGGACAATCCCGGCGGTTGCGCTGAGAGTGCGTCGTGCTATCATCAGGGAAGATCGGTTACATCCCCCTAACAAGCTGTTTAAAGAGAATCGCTATCATGACGGACAAATTGACCTCCCTTCGTCAGTTCACCACAGTAGTGGCCGACACCGGAGACATCGCGGCAATGAAGCTGTATCAGCCTCAGGATGCCACAACTAACCCTTCTCTCATTCTTAACGCAGCGCAGATCCCGGAATACCGCAAGCTGATCGATGACGCTGTGGCATGGGCTAAGCAGCAGAGCGACGATCGTGCTCAGCAGATCGTCGATGCGACGGACAAACTGGCGGTAAATATCGGTCTGGAGATCCTGAAACTGGTCCCGGGTCGTATCTCTACTGAAGTTGATGCTCGCCTGTCCTACGACACCGACGCGTCTATCGCGAAAGCAAAACGTCTGATCAAACTGTACAACGATGCTGGCATCAGCAACGATCGCATTCTGATCAAACTGGCTTCTACCTGGCAGGGTATCCGTGCCGCTGAGCAGCTGGAAAAAGAAGGTATCAACTGTAACCTGACTCTGCTGTTCTCCTTCGCGCAGGCGCGTGCATGTGCAGAAGCAGGCGTATACCTGATTTCTCCGTTCGTTGGCCGTATTCTTGACTGGTACAAAGCCAATACTGACAAGAAAGAGTACGCACCGGCAGAAGATCCGGGTGTGGTTTCCGTAACGGAAATCTACGAGTACTACAAACAGCACGGTTACGAAACCGTCGTCATGGGCGCAAGCTTCCGTAACATCGGCGAAATCATTGAGCTGGCGGGCTGCGATCGTCTGACCATTGCTCCGGCACTGCTGAAAGAGCTGGCGGAAAGCGAAGGCGCTATCGAACGTAAACTGTCCTTCTCTGGCGAAGTGAAAGCGCGTCCTGCACGCATCACTGAAGCTGAGTTCCTGTGGCAGCACAACCAGGATCCGATGGCTGTAGACAAACTGGCGGACGGTATCCGTAAGTTTGCTGTAGACCAGGGTAAACTGGAAAAAATGATCGGCGATCTGCTGTAATCATTAGAGCGTGGCCCTGACAGGGGTCACGCTACCTCTTCTGAAACCTGTCTGTCCTTCCCTTCGCAGTGTATCATTCTGTTTAACGAGACTGTTTAAACGGAATAATCATGAACACTTTACGCATTGGCCTGGTTTCCATTTCCGATCGCGCCTCCAGTGGCGTTTACCAGGATAAGGGTATCCCGGCTCTTGAAGCGTGGCTGGCGTCTGCCCTTACAACTCCTTTTGAACTGCAAACGCGGTTGATCCCGGATGAACAAGCGATCATCGAACAGACCTTATGCGAGCTGGTGGATGAAATGAGCTGTCATCTGGTGCTGACGACCGGTGGTACCGGTCCGGCACGTCGCGATGTGACGCCTGATGCCACGCTGGCTGTTGCCGACCGCCAAATGCCAGGGTTTGGTGAGCAAATGCGCCAGATTAGCTTGCACTTTGTACCGACGGCTATTCTCTCCCGCCAGGTTGGGGTCATTCGCAAGCAGGCGCTGATCCTGAATCTGCCTGGACAGCCAAAATCGATCAAAGAAACGCTGGAAGGCGTAAAAGATGCCGACGGTAAGGTTATCGTGCCGGGTATCTTTGCGAGTGTACCGTATTGTATACAGTTGTTGGATGGGCCGTATGTGGAAACTGCACCGGCTGTCGTAGCATCTTTTCGACCTAAAAGCGCAATACGCGATACAAACGCCTGAAAGTAGTCTATTCGTGATATAAATAGCAATCACGGTGGAGTATTGAATTGTTTACGATATAGTAATTTTTGCTTTACATATATCGACGAACAGATTCAATTACTCCACTGACTCATGGTTTGCTATGTCACAACACTCTCGACCGCTGAATCGCCAGGATTATAAAACCCTAACGCTTGCTGCCCTCGGTGGGGCGTTGGAGTTTTATGATTTCATTATTTTTGTCTTCTTTGCCGCCGTCGTTGGCGAACTCTTCTTCCCCGCTGACATCCCGGAATGGCTACGTCAGGTGCAAACCTTCGGTATTTTTGCCGCAGGCTATCTGGCCCGTCCGCTGGGCGGCATCATCATGGCGCACTTTGGCGATCTGGTCGGGCGCAAGAAAATGTTCACCTTGAGCATTTTGCTGATGGCGATACCGACGCTGGCAATTGGTTTGCTACCCACTTATGCCTCAATGGGGATCGTTGCGCCGCTGCTGTTACTACTGATGCGCATTTTGCAAGGCGCAGCCATTGGCGGAGAAGTGCCGGGCGCGTGGGTATTCGTGGCGGAACACGTACCGGAGCGTCGCATCGGCATTGCCTGTGGCACGCTGACCGCCGGACTGACGGTGGGAATTCTGCTGGGGTCGGTGGTTGCGACGCTGGTGAACACCGGCCTGACGCAGCAGGCGGTGCATGACTACGGCTGGCGTATCCCGTTCCTGCTGGGCGGGGCGTTTGGGCTGGTGGCGATGTATCTGCGCCGTTGGCTGCAGGAAACGCCTATCTTCCTTGAAATGCAGCAGCGTAAGGCGCTGGCACAGGAATTGCCGGTGAAGTCGGTGGTGAGCAAGCATAAAAAAGCGGTGGTTATTTCAATGCTGCTGACCTGGCTGTTATCGGCCGGGATTGTGGTGGTGATCCTGATGTCGCCCGTCTGGTTGCAGAAGCAATATGGATTTGCCCCGGCGCTGACGTTACAGGCGAACAGTGTCGCTACTATTATGCTGTGCGTGGGTTGTCTGCTGGCCGGATTGATTGTCGACAGGGTTGGTGCCAGCAAAACCTTCATTATCGGTAGCTTACTGTTGGCCTGTTCCAGTTGGTTCTTCTATCACCTGACCGGTAGCCACACTGAGCATCTGTTCCTGTTGTACGGACTGGTGGGGTTGTGTGTTGGTGTGGTGGGGGCTGTTCCTTATGTCATGGTGCGGGCGTTTCCAGCAGAAGTGCGCTTTACCGGCATCTCCTTTTCCTACAACGTTTCCTATGCCATTTTTGGTGGTCTGACGCCAATCGCCGTGACGATGTTAATGAGCGTGTCGCCAATGGCTCCGGCCTGGTATGTGCTGGCGTTATCGCTGGTGGGATTAGGTCTGGGGATTTGGCTGCGGCAGGATATTTATCATCACGATGCGAGCGCGCAGGGGGCGTTACAGCGCTTGTAAGGAATATCCCCCCGAAAGGGGGGATAACGTCGATTAGTGCGCTTCACCAATCGGCAGGATGGTACGACCAAACTGTTCGTTCAGTACTTCACCCATCGCCAGGTAAACGGCGCTTGCGCCACACACCAGGCCAACCCAACCTGCAACGTGGATAATGGCTTCATTACCGACAATGTTGCCAACGGCCAGCAGTGCGAACAGCACCGTCAGGCTCAGGAAGACAAACTGTAATGCGCGGGCGGCTTTCAACGTGCCGAAGAACATGAACAGAGTGAACACACCCCACAGACCTAGGTATACGCCCAGGAACTGACCATTTGTTGCCTCTGCCAGGCCCATTTTCGGCATGATCAGGATCGCAACCAGCGTCAGCCAGAACGAACCGTAGGAGGTAAAGGCGGTTAAACCGAAGGTATTGCCTTTTTTATATTCCAGCAGGCCGGCAAAAATTTGCGCGATACCGCCGTAGAAAATTCCCATCGCCAGAATAATAACATCAAAGGCGAAGAAACCCGCGTTGTGCAGGTTAAGCAGAATGGTGGTCATGCCAAAGCCCATCAGGCCCAGCGGTGCCGGATTAGCCAACTTAGTGTTGCCCATAATTCCTCAAAATCATCATTGATTGAATGGTGAAATAGTTTCCCCGAATAACGATCACAGTCTTCGGGGCGCGGCATGATAATCAGGGGAGAGGGCACTGTCTATGATCTAACGAAGGGAAAATGAATTATTTTCCCCTGTGACGAGCATCACGCTTGTGAGGTGTTGATTATTCGGCGCAGACAGGCGATTTGCAGCACGGCCGGAATGGTGACCCGATAGGCACTTCCACTCACGGCTTTTACGCCGTTTAAGGCAGCCCCCACTGGGCCGCCAAGCCCTGCGCCGCGCAAGAGTCCGTGCCCGATGACGCTAACTGCAGCGTGCGTACGCAAAATTCGGGTTAACTGGCCGGAGAGCAGGTGAGACACCCCTTTTGCCAGATTGCGGTCTTTCATTAATAGCGGCAACAGTTCTTCCAGCTCAGAGACTTTTGCATCGACCGCCTGCAGAAATTCTTGCTTGTGCTCAGCATCCATTTTTTGCCAGGTGTTGCGTAAAAAATGTTCCAGTAGATACTGTTCAATTTCGAACGTAGACATCTCTTTGTCTGCTTTGAGCTTTAGCCGCTTTGAGACATCCAGCAAAATCGCCCGGTATAATTTCCCGTGTCCGCGCAATTTGTTGGCAATACTGTCACCGCCGTAATGTTGAAGCTCGCCTGCGATTAATTGCCAGTTGCGGCGGTGCTGTTCCGGGTGTCCTTCCATCGATTTAAACAATTCGTTATGACTCAGAACGCTCGACAGGCGGGCTTTCCCTTTTTCGTTATGGGTGAGTAAACGGGTGATGTCGGCGAGTTGCTCCTCACTACAATGCTGGAGAAAAGCGAGATCGTCGTCATTCAAATACGTGACATTCATACTGAGTTCTACTTATGCAGAAGGGATTAGTCGTCGCCAATGATTTTCAACGTTGCCATATCAGACGAGTTTACCGACTGACCAGAGAAGGTAATTTTGGAGACACAGCGTTTGTTGTCGTTGTCGCTATTAATATTGATCCAATTGGTGGTCTGCCCCTCTTTAATGGATGAAGGGACATTCAGGCTTTGACTGGCCATGCGTGCAGCTTTGAAATAAACAGACGCACCGCTCAGGTGGATATCGCCACGGTCGGCGGTGAGCTGGATGCGTTTCACTACGCGGCAAACGGGAATTTTAAGTGTCAGATCGTTGGTTTCATTTCTGGGCATCGCAATCATACCGAGAACTTTATGATCGTTAGCGTGCGCGGCGCTGCTCAGTAGAAGACCCGCCAACAGGCTGGCGGGAAGTGTTAATGCGGCTTTCATGGTGTTTCTCTTAGGCGGGTTCAAAAATATGTTCGTTGCCGTCATCTTAACGCCGCCAGAAAAATGATTCATTCCTGTAATCTTTTCTTTTTATTACAATTTTTAGATGAATGATTGGTTTTTTGTTATTGGCTTTGTGTATACATTTTGGGTGGTGATTATTCGCAATTGTACATTTCAGCCATTTTTCCCTCATTTTATTGCCACGACGCTAAAAAAAATTTTCATGCCCCCCTTGATGACGTGGGTTACGACCCCATCTTGTAGACAACCGCAGTGGTGAGTCTGAAAAAAAACGATTCAGGGTAGTTGAAACCGCACGTTTCGCCCTTATTACAGATTCACAACCACATGATGACCGAATTTTTAGTGGAGACGTTTAGATGGGTAAAATTATTGGTATCGACCTGGGTACTACCAACTCTTGTGTAGCGATTATGGATGGCACTACTGCACGTGTGCTGGAGAACGCCGAGGGCGATCGCACCACGCCTTCTATCATTGCTTATACCCAGGATGGTGAAACTCTGGTTGGTCAGCCGGCTAAACGTCAGGCAGTGACAAACCCGCAAAACACCCTGTTTGCGATTAAACGCCTGATTGGCCGCCGCTTCCAGGACGAAGAAGTACAGCGTGATGAAGCCATCATGCCGTACAAAATCATCGGTGCTGACAACGGTGATGCATGGATTGACGTAAAAGGTCAGAAAATGGCACCGCCGCAGATTTCTGCTGAAGTGCTGAAAAAAATGAAGAAAACCGCTGAAGATTACCTGGGTGAACCGGTAACTGAAGCCGTTATCACCGTTCCTGCATACTTTAACGATGCTCAGCGTCAGGCAACCAAAGACGCCGGCCGTATCGCAGGTCTGGAAGTAAAACGTATCATCAACGAACCGACTGCCGCTGCGCTGGCTTACGGTCTGGATAAAGAAGTCGGCAACCGTACTATCGCGGTTTATGACCTCGGTGGTGGTACTTTCGATATCTCTATTATCGAAATCGACGAAGTTGACGGCGAGAAAACCTTCGAAGTTCTGGCAACCAACGGTGATACCCACCTGGGTGGTGAAGACTTCGACAGCCGTATGATCAACTACCTGGTTGACGAATTTAAGAAAGATCAGGGTATCGACCTGCGTAACGACCCGCTGGCGATGCAGCGTCTGAAAGAAGCCGCTGAGAAAGCGAAGATTGAACTGTCTTCCGCTCAGCAGACCGACGTGAACCTGCCGTACATCACTGCAGACGCGACCGGTCCGAAACACATGAACATCAAAGTGACTCGTGCGAAACTGGAAAGCCTGGTTGAAGACCTGGTTAACCGTTCTATCGAGCCGCTGAAAGTAGCTCTGCAGGATGCTGGTCTGTCTGTTTCCGACGTTCAGGATGTCATCCTGGTTGGTGGTCAGACGCGTATGCCAATGGTTCAGAAGAAAGTTGCTGAGTTCTTCGGTAAAGAGCCGCGTAAAGACGTTAACCCGGACGAAGCAGTGGCAATTGGTGCTGCCGTTCAGGGTGGTGTATTGACCGGTGATGTGAAAGACGTGCTGCTGCTGGACGTTACTCCGCTGTCTCTGGGTATCGAAACCATGGGTGGCGTGATGACTCCACTGATCGCGAAAAACACCACTATCCCGACCAAGCACAGCCAGGTGTTCTCTACCGCTGAAGACAACCAGTCTGCGGTAACCATCCATGTGCTGCAGGGTGAACGTAAACGCGCCGCTGATAACAAAGATCTGGGTCAGTTTAATCTGGATGGTATCAGCCCGGCACCGCGCGGTATGCCGCAGATCGAAGTGACTTTTGACATCGACGCCGACGGTATCCTGCACGTTTCTGCGAAAGATAAAAACAGTGGTAAAGAGCAGAAGATCACCATCAAGGCTTCTTCTGGTCTGAACGAAGAAGAAATTCAGAAAATGGTTCGCGAAGCAGAAGCGAACGCGGAATCTGACCGTAAGTTCGAAGAGCTGGTTCAGACCCGCAACCAGGGCGACCATCTGCTGCACAGCACGCGTAAGCAGGTTGAAGAAGCCGGCGATAAACTGCCAGCTGACGACAAAACTGCCATCGAGTCTGCACTGACCGCGCTGGAAACGTCTCTGAAAGGCGAAGACAAAGCGGATATCGAAGCGAAAATGCAGGCACTGGCGCAGGTTTCCCAGAAACTGATGGAAATCGCTCAGCAGCAGCACGCACAGCAGCAGGCTGGTGCAGCAGGCGCTGATGCTTCTGCAAACAACGCGAAAGATGACGACGTTGTCGACGCTGAGTTTGAAGAAGTGAAAGACAAAAAATAATCGCCCTTTGAACGGGTAATTACTGGCACGGGCGAAGAGGTTTCCTCTCCGCCCGTGCACGCATGTTAGGGGCAGATAAAAAGAGATGGCTAAGCAAGACTATTACGAGATTTTAGGCGTTTCCAAATCAGCGGAAGAGCGTGAAATCAAAAAGGCCTACAAGCGCCTGGCCATGAAATTTCACCCGGACCGCAACCAGGGTGATAAAGAGGCCGAAGCCAAGTTTAAAGAGATCAAAGAAGCGTACGAGATCCTGACCGATGCGCAAAAACGTGCGGCTTACGATCAGTACGGTCATGCTGCGTTTGAGCAAGGCGGCATGGGCGGCGGCGGCGGTTTTGGCGGCGGGGCTGACTTCAGCGATATCTTTGGTGACGTGTTTGGCGATATTTTTGGCGGCGGTCGTGGTCGTCAGCGCGCCTCACGTGGTGCTGATTTACGTTACAACATGGATCTCACTCTGGAAGAAGCCGTGCGTGGCGTCACCAAAGAGATCCGTATTCCTACCCTGGAAGAGTGTGACGTTTGCCACGGCAGCGGTGCGAAGGCAGGCACTCAGCCGCAGACTTGTCCAACCTGTCATGGTTCTGGTCAGGTGCAGATGCGCCAGGGCTTTTTCGCCGTACAGCAGACCTGTCCACACTGTCAGGGCCGCGGTACGCTGATCAAAGATCCGTGCAACAAATGCCACGGTCATGGTCGCGTAGAGAAAAGTAAAACGCTGTCCGTTAAGATCCCGGCAGGGGTTGATACCGGTGACCGCATTCGCTTAGCGGGTGAAGGTGAAGCGGGCGAGCATGGCGCGCCGGCAGGTGATTTGTACGTTCAGGTGCAGGTAAAACAGCACCCAATTTTCGAACGTGAAGGCAATAACCTGTACTGCGAAGTGCCGATTAACTTTGCGATGGCTGCACTGGGTGGCGAGATTGAAGTCCCGACGCTGGACGGCCGTGTGAAGTTAAAAATTCCGGGTGAAACGCAAACGGGCAAACTGTTCCGTATGCGTGGTAAAGGCGTAAAATCTGTTCGCGGTGGTGCGCAGGGCGATCTGCTGTGTCGCGTAGTGGTTGAAACCCCGGTGGGTCTGAACGACAAACAGAAACAGTTACTGAAAGATCTGCAGGACAGCTTTGGCGGCCCGACCGGCGAGCAAAACAGTCCGCGTTCCAAAAGCTTCTTCGACGGTGTGAAGAAGTTCTTTGACGATCTGACGCGCTAATTACTGCCTTACATCTGATAAAAAGCCTGGGACTGAAAAGTTTCAGGCTTTTTTATTTCTATTTTCCGTTCGGAAAATCTTTATCAACTTTTCTTTTTTAGATCGTAAAAACCGATCTATCCATCATGAATAATCTAATTTTAACGAGCTTTTTGAGGGTGTAAGATAGTAATTACGAAGTATTCACCCAATAGAGAGAATAAAAGTGAAACATCTACATCGTTTTTTTAGTAGCGACGCCTCGGGCGGCATCATTCTGATCATCGCTGCAGCGGTAGCTATGTTGATGGCCAATATCGGGGTCACCAGTGGATGGTACCACGCCTTTCTGGAGACGCCCGTTCAACTGCGGGTTGGCGCGCTTGAGATCAACAAAAACATGCTGTTGTGGATCAACGATGCCTTGATGGCGGTGTTTTTCCTGCTGATCGGTCTGGAAGTGAAGCGTGAACTGATGCAGGGATCGCTTGCCAGTTTGCGTCAGGCGGCGTTCCCGATCATTGCGGCGATTGGCGGCATGATTGTTCCGGCGTTGCTGTATCTGGCATTTAACTATGCCGATCCCATCACTCGTGAAGGGTGGGCTATCCCTGCAGCAACGGATATTGCTTTTGCGTTAGGCGTGCTGGCGCTGCTGGGCAGTCGTGTCCCGCTGGCGCTGAAAATCTTCCTGATGGCGCTGGCGATTATTGATGACCTCGGCGCTATCGTGATTATTGCGTTGTTCTACACCAGCGACCTTTCACTGCTTTCGTTGGGGGTTGCCGCTCTGGCCATTGTTATCCTGGCTGCGTTGAATCTGTGTGGCGTAAGACGGACGGGTATTTACATTCTGGTCGGCGTGGTGCTGTGGACTGCGGTACTGAAATCTGGCGTGCACGCGACTCTAGCCGGGGTGATTGTGGGTTTCTTCATTCCGTTAAAGGAAAAACATGGGCGCTCACCGGCGAAGCGTCTGGAGCACGTCCTGCATCCGTGGGTGGCTTATCTGATTCTGCCACTGTTTGCCTTTGCTAACGCAGGTGTTTCGTTACAGGGCGTTACGCTGGATGGATTGACCTCGATTCTGCCGCTGGGAATTATCGCTGGCCTGCTCATCGGTAAGCCGCTGGGGATTAGCCTGTTCTGCTGGCTGGCGCTCCGCCTGAAGCTGGCACAGTTGCCTGAAGGCACGAATTTCCAGCAGATCATGGCGGTGGGTATTCTGTGCGGCATTGGTTTCACCATGTCGATTTTCATTGCCAGCCTGGCGTTTGGCAGCGTTGATCCAGCGCTGATTAACTGGGCAAAACTGGGGATCCTGATCGGTTCTTTGCTGTCGGCAGTGATCGGCTATTGCTGGTTACGCACTCGATTGAACATGTCAGCCTGATCGGCTGACGCTTTGTGACAATTTTCAGGGAGAGAGTATGTCTCATATCAATTACAACCACCTGTATTACTTCTGGCATGTGTATAAAGAAGGTTCGGTGGTTGGTGCAGCAGAAGCGCTTTATCTGACGCCACAGACCATTACTGGGCAGATTAAAGCGCTTGAGGAACGCTTACAGGGAAAATTGTTCAAGCGTAAGGGGCGCGGACTGGAGCCCAGTGAACTGGGTGAATTAGTCTTTCGCTATGCGGATAAAATGTTCACGTTAAGCCAGGAGATGCTGGATATCGTGAACTATCGCAAAGAGTCTAATTTATTGTTCGATGTCGGTGTGGCGGATGCGTTGTCAAAACAGCTGGTCAGCAGTGTGCTGGATGCCGCTGTGGTAGAAGATGAACAAATCCACCTGCGCTGCTTTGAATCTACGCATGAGATGCTGCTAGAGCAGCTCAGTCAGCACAAGCTGGATATGATTATCTCAGATTGTCCGATTGATTCGACGCAGCAGGAAGGTCTGTTCTCGGTGAAAATAGGCGAGTGCTGTGTCAGTTTTTGGTGCACGAATCCCTTGCCTGAGAAGCCATTTCCGGCCTGTCTTGAAGAGCGGCGATTGCTGATCCCTGGTCGTCGTTCAATGCTGGGGCGTAAGCTGCTGAACTGGATTAATTCTCAGGGGCTGAATGTTGAAATCCTCGGTGAGTTTGATGATGCTGCATTGATGAAAGCCTTTGGTGCCACGCACAATGCCATTTTCGTTGCGCCCACGCTCTATTCGAACAATTTCTATGCCGATGATTCGATTGTGGAGATTGGACGTGTGGAGAATGTGATGGAGGAATACCATGCCATTTTTGCGGAGAGAATGATCCAGCACCCGGCGGTGCAGCGTATTTGTAATGCGGACTATTCCGCGCTCTTTACGCCAGTGAGCAAATAAGCAGACATAAAAAAACCCGCTTGCGCGGGTTTTTTCACAAAGCGACAACAAGCAGGCGATTAAGCCAGTTTGTTGATCTGTGCAGTCAGGTTTGCTTTATGACGTGCAGCTTTGTTTTTGTGGATCAGACCTTTAGCAGCCTGACGGTCCACGATTGGTTGCATTTCGTTAAATGCTTTCAGTGCAGTAGCTTTGTCGCCAGCTTCGATAGCTGCGTATACTTTCTTGATGAAAGTACGCATCATAGAGCGACGGCTAGCGTTGTGCTTGCGGGCCTTTTCAGACTGAACGGCGCGCTTCTTAGCTGATTTGATATTAGCCAAGGTCCAACTCCCAAATGTGTTCTATATGGACAATTCAAAGGCCGAGGAATATGCCCTTTTAGCCTTCTTTTGTCAATGGATTTGTGCAAATAAGCGCCGTTTAAATTGCAGCACTCGTTGCGTAGTGATGGCGCAGGATTCTACCAGCTTGCGTGCTGTGAATACAGCTTTTCGATGAGAAAAATTGAATTGGTTTACCGGTGAAGGGCATCAATTTGTTTCATAACAATGAAAACAATCTTCTTTCTGTTTCGAGGAAACAATCGCCGGTTAACCTTGACCGCTGTACAGGGTATACTTTCACGATTTTCACTGTTTTGAGCCAGACATGAAGCTGATACGAGGCATACATAATCTCAGTCAGGCCCCGCATGGGTGTGTGCTGACTATTGGTAATTTCGACGGCGTGCACCGTGGCCACCGTGCCTTGTTGCAGGGCTTACGGGAAGAAGGGCGCAAACGCGGTCTGCCAGTGATGGTGATGATTTTCGAGCCACAGCCGCTGGAGCTGTTTGCGACGGATAAGTCGCCTGCGCGCCTTACCCGCCTGCGGGAAAAACTGCGTTATCTGGCCGAATGCGGCGTGGATTACGTGCTGTGCGTGCGTTTTGACAGGCGTTTCGCCGCATTAACGGCACAGACCTTTATCAGCGACCTGCTGGTGAAGCGCCTTGGTGTACAATTTCTTGCTGTTGGTGATGATTTCCGCTTTGGCGCTAGCCGTGCGGGCGATTTCTTGTTATTACAGGAAGCGGGCGCTGAGTATGGTTTTGATATCACCAGTACCCAAACCTTCTGTGAAGGCGGTGTGCGGATCAGCAGCACCGCGGTGCGTCAGGCGCTGGCAGACGATAACCTGCAACTGGCCGAAAGTTTGCTTGGACACCCTTTTACCATTTCAGGACGCGTCGTACACGGCGATGAACTGGGACGAACTATCGGTTTCCCGACGGCAAATTTACCGCTGCGTCGCCAGGTTTCCCCGGTGAAAGGGGTGTATGCGGTTGAAGTGATGGGATTGGGTGAAAAGCCTTATCCCGGCGTAGCTAACATTGGCACCCGCCCGACGGTTGCCGGTGTACGCCAGCAGTTGGAAGTGCATCTACTGGATGTTGCAATGGACCTCTACGGTCGCCATATAGATGTAGTACTGCGTAAAAAAATACGCAGCGAACAGCGATTTGCCTCGCTGGATGAGCTAAAAGCGCAGATTGCGCGTGATGAGTTGACTGCCCGCGAATTTTTTGGGCTAACAAAACCGGCTTAATGCCTATACGAGTTTTAAATACGGAACCGAGAATCTGATGAGTGACTATAAATCAACCCTGAATTTGCCGGAAACAGGGTTCCCGATGCGCGGCGATCTCGCCAAGCGCGAACCGGGAATGCTGGCGCGTTGGACTGATGATGACCTGTACGGCATCATTCGTGCGGCCAAAAAAGGCAAAAAAACCTTCATTCTGCATGATGGCCCTCCTTATGCGAATGGCAGCATTCATATTGGTCACTCGGTTAACAAGATTCTGAAAGACATTATCGTGAAGTCCAAGGGACTCACGGGCTATGACTCGCCTTACGTTCCGGGCTGGGACTGTCACGGTCTGCCGATCGAGCTGAAGGTGGAGCAGGAATACGGTAAGCCAGGTGAGAAGTTCACCGCTGCAGAGTTCCGTGCCAAGTGCCGCGAATACGCAGCGACCCAGGTTGACGGTCAGCGTAAAGACTTTATCCGTCTTGGCGTGCTGGGCGACTGGTCGCATCCGTACCTGACTATGGACTTCAAAACCGAAGCCAACATCATTCGTGCGCTGGGCAAAATCATCGGCAACGGTCACCTGCACAAAGGTGCGAAGCCGGTGCACTGGTGCGTTGACTGCCGTTCTGCGCTGGCGGAAGCGGAAGTTGAGTATTATGACAAAACGTCTCCATCTATTGACGTTGCGTTCCATGCGGCAGACCCGGACGCAGTAAAAGCAAAATTTGGCGTCTCTGATGTCAATGGCCCAGTCTCTCTGGTTATCTGGACCACCACCCCGTGGACGTTACCGGCGAACCGCGCAATTTCTCTGGCGCCTGACTTTGACTATGCGCTGGTACAGATGGACGGCCAGGCGGTGATTCTGGCAAAAGATCTGGTTGAAAGCGTGATGCAGCGTATTGGCGCGGCTGAATACACCATCCTTGGCACCGTCAAAGGCGCTGAGCTGGAACTGCTGCGCTTTACCCATCCGTTTATGGGCTTTGATGTGCCGGCAATTCTTGGCGATCACGTGACGCTGGATGCGGGTACCGGTGCGGTGCATACCGCTGGCGGCCACGGTCCGGATGACTACGTCATCAGCCAGAAATACGGTCTGGAAATCGCAAACCCGGTTGGCCCGGACGGCGCATACCTGGCGGGTACCTATCCGGATCTGGACGGTGTGAACGTCTTTAAAGCCAACGACAAAATCGTTGCGCTGCTGAGCGAAAAAGGCGCGTTGCTGCACGTTGAGAAGATGCAGCACAGCTATCCGTGCTGCTGGCGCCACAAGTCGCCGATCATCTTCCGTGCGACGCCGCAGTGGTTCGTCAGCATGGATCAGAAAGGCCTGCGCGCGCAGTCGCTGAAAGAGATCAAAGGCGTGCAGTGGATCCCTGACTGGGGCCAGGCGCGCATTGAATCGATGGTTGCCAACCGTCCTGACTGGTGTATCTCCCGTCAGCGTACGTGGGGCGTGCCGATGTCTTTGTTTGTCCACAAAGACACTGAAGAGCTGCATCCGCGCGCTGTCGAACTGATGGAAGAAGTCGCTAAACGCGTTGAAGTTGATGGCATCCAGGCGTGGTGGGATCTCGATCCGAAAGATATCCTCGGCGACGAAGCTGACCAGTATGTCAAAGTCCCGGATACGCTGGACGTGTGGTTTGACTCCGGTTCAACCCACTCATCCGTCGTTGACGTGCGTCCTGAGTTTGCAGGGCATGCGGCAGATATGTATCTGGAAGGCTCTGACCAGCACCGTGGTTGGTTCATGTCTTCTCTGATGATCTCCACCGCCATGAAAGGCAAAGCGCCTTACCGCCAGGTACTGACCCACGGTTTCACCGTCGATGGTCAGGGCCGTAAGATGTCCAAGTCTATCGGTAACACCGTTTCTCCGCAGGATGTGATGAACAAATTGGGCGCGGATATTCTGCGTCTGTGGGTGGCTTCTACCGACTATACCGGTGAAATGGCCGTTTCTGATGAAATCCTGAAACGTGCTGCCGACAGCTATCGTCGTATCCGTAACACCGCACGCTTCCTGCTGGCGAACCTGAACGGGTTCGATCCGGTTAAAGACATGGTGAAACCGGAAGAGATGGTGGTGTTGGACCGCTGGGCGGTAGGTTGTGCGCAGGCGGCTCAGGAAGAGATCCTGAAAGCTTACGAAGCCTATGACTTCCACGAAGTGGTACAGCGCCTGATGCGCTTCTGCTCCGTAGAAATGGGGTCGTTCTACCTCGACATCATCAAAGACCGTCAGTACACCGCGAAAGCGGACAGCGTGGCGCGTCGTAGCTGCCAGACTGCGCTGTTCCATATTGCCGAAGCGCTGGTTCGTTGGATGGCGCCGATCATGTCCTTCACCGCCGATGAAATCTGGGGTTACCTGCCGGGCTCCCGCGAGAAGTATGTCTTTACCGGTGAGTGGTACGACGGTCTGTTTGGCTTAGGCGAAACCGAAGCGATGAACGATGCCTACTGGGACGAGCTGCTGAAAGTACGTGGCGAAGTGAACAAGGTTATCGAGCAGGCGCGTGCAGATAAGAAAGTCGGTGGTTCTCTGGAAGCGGCAGTGACGCTGTACGCTGAACCAGAACTGGCGGCGAAACTGACCGCACTGGGCGAAGAGTTGCGTTTTGTTCTGCTGACCTCTGGTGCGACGGTTGCGGATTATGCTGCGGCTCCGGCTGATGCTCAGCAGAGCGAACTGCTGAAAGGTCTGAAAATCGTACTGAGTAAAGCCGAAGGTGAGAAGTGCCCGCGCTGCTGGCATTACACCACCGACGTCGGCCAGGTGGCGGAACACGCAGACATCTGCGGACGCTGTGTCAGCAACATCGCCGGTGATGGCGAACAACGTAAGTTTGCCTGATGAGTAAGCCTCTTTGTTCAACAGGGCTACGCTGGCTGTGGCTGGTGGTAGTCGTGCTGATTATCGACTTAGGCAGCAAATACCTGATCCTCCAGAACTTTGCTCTGGGGGATACGGTGTCGCTGTTCCCGTCGCTTAATCTGCACTACGCGCGTAACTATGGTGCGGCGTTTAGCTTCTTAGCTGACAGCGGTGGCTGGCAACGTTGGTTCTTTGCCGGGATCGCCATCGGTATTTGCGTCATCCTGATGGTGATGATGTACCGCGCTAAAGCGACGCAGAAGCTGAATAACATTGCGTATGCGTTAATCATCGGTGGTGCGCTGGGCAACCTGTTCGACCGCCTGTGGCACGGCTTTGTAGTTGATATGATTGACTTTTACGTCGGGGACTGGCATTTCGCGACCTTCAACCTGGCGGATACGGCGATTTGTATCGGCGCAGCGTTGATTGTTCTTGAAGGCTTCTTACCGTCGAAAGAGAAAAAAGCCGCATAAAAAATGCCGGATGGCGCTATGCTAATCCGGCCTACAATATACTGCGATCCTTGTTTGCCCGGTAAGCGTAGCGCCACCGGGCCTACAGTCGGCAGCAATTTTAAAGAGCAACCTGCATGTCAAAATCAGTACAGAGTAACAGTGCGGTGCTGGTGCACTTCACCCTCAAGCTCGACGATGGCTCCACCGCAGAGTCAACCCGCAATAACGGCAAGCCTGCGCTGTTTCGCCTGGGCGACGGTTCTCTGTCTGAAGGACTGGAGCAGCACCTGCTGGGCCTAAAAGAGGGCGATAAAACCACGTTCTCCCTGGAGCCTGATGCGGCCTTTGGTATCACCAGCCCGGACTTAATTCAGTATTTCTCGCGTCGGGAATTTATGGACGCGGGCGAGCCAGAAATTGGCGCAATCATGCTCTTTACCGCAATGGACGGCAGTGAGATGCCTGGTGTTATCCGCGAAATCAACGGTGATTCGATCACGGTTGATTTCAACCATCCACTGGCTGGGCATACCGTTCATTTTGATATTGAAGTGCTGGAAGTCGAACCAGTACTGGAGGCGTAAAATGCAGATCCTGTTGGCCAACCCGCGCGGCTTCTGCGCTGGCGTAGACCGCGCTATCAGCATTGTAGAAAACGCGCTGGCTATTTACGGCGCGCCGATTTATGTCCGTCACGAAGTGGTGCATAACCGCTACGTGGTGGATAGCCTGCGTGAGCGCGGCGCTATTTTTATTGAGCAAATCAGCGAAGTGCCGGACGGCTCAATTCTGATTTTCTCCGCCCACGGCGTGTCTCAGGCAGTGCGTAACGAAGCTAAAGGCCGCGACCTTACCGTCTTTGATGCGACCTGTCCGTTGGTGACGAAGGTGCATATGGAAGTCGCCCGTGCCAGCCGTCGCGGCGAAGAGTCGATCCTGATCGGCCATGCCGGACACCCGGAAGTTGAAGGCACGATGGGCCAATACAGCAACCCGCAAGGGGGGATGTATCTGGTTGAATCACCAGAAGATGTGTTGAAACTGGACGTGAAAAATGAAGGTAAACTTTCCTTCATGACGCAGACCACGCTCTCTGTTGACGATACTTCGGATGTCATCGACGCGCTGCGCCAACGCTTCCCGAAAATCGTCGGGCCGCGCAAAGATGATATCTGCTATGCCACCACTAACCGTCAGGAAGCGGTACGTGCGCTGGCGGAACAGGCAGATGTGGTACTGGTGGTCGGCTCGAAAAACTCCTCTAACTCCAACCGTCTGGCTGAACTGGCCCAGCGAATGGGGAAAGCCGCGTATCTGATCGATGATGCGACTGATATCCAGGAAGCGTGGGTGAAAGAGGCGAAATGCGTAGGCGTGACCGCTGGCGCCTCGGCACCCGATATTCTGGTGCAGAACGTGATTGCTCGCCTGCAGGAGTTGGGTGGTGGAGACGCTATCCCGCTTGAAGGCCGTGAAGAGAATATCGTTTTCGAAGTGCCTAAAGAACTGCGTGTGGATGTTCGTGAAGTAGAGTAAGTCTTTCCGGTTACGATTATGCGAAGATGCCAGACTTAACGTCTGGCATTTTTTTTGGAGAAACCATGCGCTTACCGATCATTCTTGATACCGATCCCGGCATTGATGATGCCGCCGCTATTGCCGCCGCGCTGTTTGCCCCTGAGCTGGATCTGCAACTGATGACCACGGTAGCAGGCAATGTTTCGGTGGAAAAAACCACCCGTAATGCGTTGCAGTTGCTGCATTTCTGGAAGGCGGATATCCCCCTGGCGCAGGGCGCATCCATGCCGCTGGTGCGCCCGTTGCGTGATGCTGCTTCCGTACACGGTGAGTCCGGCATGGAAGGGTACGAATTTGTCGAGCACGACCGCCAGCCGCTGGCAAAACCTGCCTTCCAGGCCATTCGTGACGCGCTGATGCATGCCCCGCAGCCGGTGACGCTGGTGGCCATTGGTCCTCTGACCAACATTGCGTTGTTGCTGACTCATTATCCTGAATGCGTATTCAACATTCAGCGCCTGGTGATTATGGGCGGTTCGGCCGGGCGCGGGAACTTCACGCCAAACGCCGAGTTTAATATTGCTATCGATCCCGAGGCTGCCGCGAAAGTTTTCCAGAGCGGGCTGGAGATTGTAATGTGCGGGCTGGACGTGACCAACCAGGCCATGCTTGCGCCGGATTATCTGGCGACGTTACCAGGGCTTAATCAGACCGGAAAAATGCTACATGCGCTGTTCAGTCACTACCGTAGCGGTAGCATGAATACGGGGCTGCGAATGCACGACCTCTGTGCGATTGCCTGGCTGGTGCGCCCGGATCTCTTTACGCTCAGGCCCTGTTTTGTCGCCGTTGAAACGCAGGGGGAATATACCTCTGGCACAACGGTAGTAGACATCGAAGGGCGGCTGGGGCAACCCGCTAATGCCCAGGTGGCACTGGGGCTGAACGTTGAGGGGTTCCAGCAGTGGGTGGCGCACGTTCTGGCACTGGCCCCCTGATTTCCACGCTATATAACGATATGACGCTGCTTATTCCGTGGCGTCATGCCTTTTACTGATATCTTTCCCTGTTTATCATTAAATTCTAATTATCGACGTTTTCGGCTGGCGGCGCAGCGATACGCTGGTTAATCTGAAAACGATTTACGTAAAATTAACAAAAGAGAATAGCTATGCATGATGCACAAATCCGCGTTGCCATCGCGGGAGCCGGAGGACGCATGGGGCGTCAGTTGATTCAGGCCACGCTGGGTATGGATGGCGTACAGCTTGGCGCGGCGCTGGAGCGTGAAGGCTCTTCCTTATTGGGTAGCGATGCCGGGGAACTGGCGGGCTCAGGAAAAACGGGCGTGACCGTGCAAAGCAGCCTTGAAGCGATAAAAGATGATTTTGACGTTTTTATCGATTTTACCCGTCCGGAAGGTACGCTGACACATCTGGCGTTTTGTTGCCAGCACGGAAAAGGCATGGTGATTGGCACCACTGGTTTTGATGAGGCGGGAAAACAGGCTATTCACGATGCCGCACAGGATATTAGCATCGTCTTCGCCGCTAACTTTAGCGTCGGTGTTAACGTCATGCTGAAGCTGCTGGAGAAAGCCGCGAAAGTCATGGGTGACTATACCGACATTGAAATTATTGAAGCTCACCACCGCCATAAAGTGGATGCGCCGTCTGGTACCGCGCTGGCGATGGGGGAGGCGATAGCCGGGGCACTGGATAAAGATTTGAAAGACTGTGCCGTCTATGCGCGTGAAGGTTATACCGGTGAACGTGTGCCGGGCACTATCGGTTTTGCGACGGTGCGTGCGGGAGATATCGTTGGGGAACATACCGCGATGTTTGCTGATATCGGTGAGCGCATCGAGATTACGCATAAAGCCTCCAGCCGTATGACATTCGCCAACGGTGCCGTGAGATCGGCTATTTGGCTGAAATCTAAATCAAACGGTCTTTTTGATATGCGAGATGTGCTTGATTTACGCAATTTGTAAGGTTTATTACCCTTCGTGATGTGGTTATTGTAGTCGTAATTATTTGATTACAAAGGGCAATATTTTATTGCCCTTTATTTTGCCTATTTCATATTGATTTTGAATTGAGTATCTTGTTTTTATAGGTTTTGTTGTCTTTTTATGTTGGTTAAATGTAAATTTTGACCATTTGGTCTACTTTTTATCTCTTTTTTCTGTGATTTGATACTCTTCCTACTCCGCAAGCGTTTTCCACTCTAAGTTAGTTGATCTTTTTGATGCCTGGAGGCAGGTTAATTCGTCAATGGCGCAAAATAATAATAAAAATTGTCCTTTTGGGTAGACTTTTACGTGGGCTATCTCTAGAATGCCGCCGTTTGCCAGAAATCCATAGGTAAGCAAATTTGCATTGATTCATAGTGCGTTAATGAATTAATATGCAAATAAAGTGAGTGAATATTCTCTGGAGGGTGTTTTGATTAAGTCAGCGCTATTGGTTCTGGAAGACGGAACCCAGTTTCACGGTCGGGCCATAGGGGCAACAGGTTCGGCGGTTGGGGAAGTCGTTTTCAATACTTCAATGACCGGTTATCAAGAAATCCTCACTGATCCTTCCTATTCCCGCCAAATCGTCACTCTTACTTATCCTCATATCGGTAATGTCGGCACCAATGAAGCCGATGCAGAATCTTCTCAGGTACATGCGCAAGGACTGGTCATTCGTGACCTGCCGCTGATTGCCAGCAACTTCCGCGATACTGAAGACCTTTCTTCTTACCTGAAGCGCCATAACATCGTGGCGATTGCCGATATCGATACTCGTAAGCTGACGCGTCTGCTGCGTGAAAAAGGCGCGCAGAACGGCTGCATTATTGCGGGTGACAACCCGGATGCGGCGCTGGCGCTGGAAAAAGCCAAAGCGTTTCCGGGCCTGAACGGTATGGATCTGGCGAAAGAAGTGACCACTGCGGAGCCGTATAGCTGGACGCAGGGTAGCTGGACGCTGGAAGGTGACTTACCGGAAGCAAAATCTGCTGATGAACTCCCGTTCCACGTCGTGGCTTACGATTTCGGCGCCAAGCGCAACATTCTGCGTATGTTAGCGGATCGCGGCTGCCGCCTGACGGTTGTCCCGGCGCAGACCTCTGCAGAAGAGGTTCTGAAGATGAATCCGGACGGTATCTTCCTGTCCAACGGCCCTGGCGATCCGGCACCGTGCGACTACGCGATTACCGCGATTCAGAAATTCCTCGAAACCGATATTCCGGTATTTGGCATCTGCCTCGGCCATCAGCTGCTGGCGCTGGCGAGCGGTGCAAAAACCATCAAGATGAAGTTTGGCCACCACGGCGGCAACCATCCGGTGAAAGATATTGATAACAATACCGTGATGATCACCGCGCAGAACCACGGTTTTGCGGTTGATGAGGCCTCCATGCCTGCCAACCTGCGCGTAACCCACAAGTCACTGTTCGACGGCACCCTGCAGGGGATTCATCGTACCGATAAACCGGCATTCAGCTTCCAGGGACACCCGGAGGCGAGCCCAGGTCCGCACGACGCTGCGCCGTTGTTTGACCACTTTATCGAATTGATTAAGCACTACCGTTCTTTAGCAAAATAATCAGGAGCAAACAAAATGCCAAAACGTACAGATATAAAAAGCATCCTGATTCTGGGCGCGGGTCCGATTGTAATCGGTCAGGCGTGTGAGTTTGACTATTCCGGTGCGCAGGCGTGTAAAGCCCTGCGTGAAGAGGGTTACCGCGTCATACTGGTGAACTCCAACCCGGCAACCATCATGACCGACCCGGAAATGGCCGATGCAACCTATATCGAGCCGATTCACTGGGAAGTGGTACGCAAAATTATCGAAAAAGAGCGCCCGGATGCGGTGCTGCCGACCATGGGCGGCCAGACGGCGCTGAACTGTGCGCTGGAACTGGAACGCCAGGGCGTACTGGCTGAGTTTGGCGTGACCATGATTGGCGCAACGGCGGATGCCATTGATAAAGCAGAAGACCGTCGTCGTTTTGACATCGCGATGAAAAAAATCGGCCTCGACACTGCGCGTTCCGGCATCGCCCACACCATGGAAGAAGCGTTGGCGGTTGCCGCTGATGTTGGCTTCCCGTGCATTATCCGTCCCAGCTTCACCATGGGCGGCACCGGCGGCGGTATCGCCTATAACCGCGAAGAGTTCGAAGAAATCTGCGAACGCGGTCTGGACCTTTCCCCCACTAATGAGCTGCTGATTGATGAATCGCTGATTGGCTGGAAAGAGTACGAGATGGAAGTGGTGCGTGATAAAAACGACAACTGCATCATCGTCTGCTCCATCGAAAACTTCGACGCCATGGGCATCCATACCGGTGACTCCATCACCGTAGCACCAGCCCAGACGCTGACCGACAAAGAATATCAAATCATGCGTAACGCCTCGATGGCGGTACTGCGTGAAATCGGCGTGGAAACCGGCGGTTCTAACGTACAGTTTGCGGTAAACCCGAAAAACGGTCGTCTGATCGTCATCGAGATGAACCCGCGTGTATCCCGTTCTTCAGCGCTGGCGTCCAAAGCAACGGGCTTCCCGATTGCGAAAGTAGCGGCGAAACTGGCGGTGGGTTACACCCTTGATGAGCTGATGAACGACATCACCGGTGGTCGTACTCCGGCCTCGTTTGAACCGTCCATCGACTACGTTGTGACGAAGATTCCACGTTTTAACTTCGAGAAATTTGCGGGCGCAAACGACCGTCTGACTACCCAGATGAAATCTGTTGGTGAAGTGATGGCGATTGGCCGCACCCAGCAGGAATCCCTGCAGAAAGCGCTGCGCGGTCTGGAAGTGGGCGCGACCGGTTTTGACCCGAAAGTAAGCCTGGATGATCCGGAAGCGCTGACTAAAATCCGCCGTGAGCTGAAAGACGCAGGCGCTGAGCGTATCTGGTACATCGCCGATGCGTTCCGCGCTGGCCTGTCCGTCGATGGTGTGTTCAACCTGACCAACATTGACCGCTGGTTCCTGGTGCAGATTGAAGAGCTGGTGCGTCTGGAAGAAAAAGTGGCTGACGTGGGCATTAACGGCCTCGACGCTGACTTCCTGCGTATGCTTAAACGCAAAGGTTTCGCCGATGCGCGTCTGGCTAAACTGGCTGGCGTGCGCGAAGCAGAAATTCGCAAACTGCGTGAACAGTATCAGCTGCACCCGGTATACAAGCGCGTGGACACCTGTGCCGCAGAATTTGCTACCGATACTGCTTACATGTACTCCACGTATGAAGAAGAGTGTGAAGCGAATCCGTCCGTAGACCGCGATAAAATTATGGTTCTGGGTGGCGGTCCGAACCGTATCGGCCAGGGTATTGAATTCGACTACTGCTGCGTACACGCTTCATTGGCGCTGCGTGAAGACGGTTACGAGACCATCATGGTCAACTGTAACCCGGAAACCGTTTCCACCGATTACGACACCTCCGACCGCCTGTACTTCGAGCCGGTGACGCTGGAAGACGTGCTGGAAATCGTGCGTATCGAGAAGCCGAAAGGCGTTATTGTTCAGTACGGCGGCCAGACTCCGCTGAAACTGGCTCGTGCACTGGAAGCTGCCGGTGTTCCGGTTATCGGTACCAGCCCGGATGCGATTGACCGTGCCGAAGACCGTGAACGTTTCCAGCAGGCGGTTGACCGTCTGAAGCTGAAGCAACCGGCCAACGCTACCGTAACCGCTATCGAGCAGGCTGTTGAGAAAGCAAAAGAAATCGGTTATCCGCTGGTGGTGCGTCCGTCCTACGTTCTCGGCGGCCGCGCGATGGAAATCGTCTACGACGAAGCCGACCTGCGTCGCTACTTCCAGACGGCGGTTAGCGTTTCCAACGACGCGCCGGTGCTGCTGGACCGCTTCCTCGACGATGCGGTAGAAGTTGACGTGGATGCCATTTGTGACGGTGAAATGGTGCTGATTGGCGGCATCATGGAACATATCGAACAGGCGGGCGTGCACTCCGGTGACTCCGCATGTTCTCTGCCTGCTTATACGCTGAGTCAGGAAATTCAGGACGTCATGCGTCAACAGGTGCAGAAACTGGCCTTCGAACTGCAGGTTCGTGGCCTGATGAACGTCCAGTTTGCCGTGAAGAACAACGAAGTTTACCTGATTGAAGTTAACCCACGTGCGGCGCGTACCGTTCCGTTCGTCTCTAAAGCCACTGGTGTACCGCTGGCGAAAGTGGCGGCACGTGTGATGGCGGGTAAAACATTGGCACAGCAGGGCGTCACCAAAGAAGTCATCCCGCCGTACTACTCGGTAAAAGAAGTGGTGCTGCCGTTCAATAAATTCCCGGGCGTTGACCCGCTGTTAGGGCCAGAAATGCGCTCTACCGGTGAAGTAATGGGTGTGGGGCGTACCTTTGCCGAAGCGTTCGCTAAGGCACAGCTGGGCAGCAGTTCTACCATGAAAAAACAGGGCCGTGCGCTGCTCTCCGTTCGCGAAGGCGATAAAGAGCGCGTGGTTGACCTGGCGGCGAAACTGCTGAAGTTTGGTTTCGAGCTGGATGCCACGCACGGCACGGCGATTGTGCTGGGTGAAGCGGGCATTAACCCACGTCTGGTGAACAAGGTGCATGAAGGCCGTCCGCACATTCAGGACCGTATCAAGAATGGCGAATACACCTACATTATCAACACCACTGAAGGTCGTCAGGCGATTGAAGACTCCAAACTGATTCGCCGCAGTGCGCTGCAGTATAAGGTTCACTACGACACCACCCTGAACGGCGGTTTTGCCACGGCGATGGCGCTGAATGCAGATGCCACCGAGAAGGTGACCTCTGTCCAGGAAATGCACGCGCAGATCAAAAAGTCATAAAAAATAGGTTCGGTGATAATTGCGTTAACCGGACCTGAAATATAATTTTGAAAGGGTTTCTGTAAAGAAACCCTTTTTTAAATTCGTGTAAGGTCATTCCTGGCCAAATGCACTTTCATAACCACATTTTCAATGTAATAAGCACGATATAGCTCACACTAATCAACATTCAAGTCGCATACTATCCTTTATATCCACAATTTTAATATGGCTTAGTTTTTATTAATTTGGACAGGCCGTAGCCAGATTTTTAATTTGTGAAATGGTGTGCTTATGTGTGAAAAATATGTTGAAAGACCGCTTTATTTGTTAATTGCTGACTGGATGATGGCTGAGGATCGTTGGATCACCGCAAAGGAAATTTCCCGCCATTTTGATATTGAACACTGCAAAGCGATTAATACGCTCTCCTATATTCTGTCTGAAGTGGGGGAAATTGTTTGTGAAGTTAAGATGATCCCTAATCAGATTGCCGGTCGGGGCTGTCAGTGCCAGCGACTGGTGAAAGTTGTGAGTATTGATTCCCATCTTTACAGCAGGTTGAATCACAATTTGCAGGAAAAAAAGGTGAGCATGGCGAAAACGCCGCGCCTGTCAGCGGTTCCTCCAACAGAGCTCAACCGTGAGCAGAAATGGCAAATGATGCTCTCCAAGAGTATGCGTCGCTAATTGTTAGTTTGCCTGATGGCGGTATAAACGGTGATTGACGCGTAGGCCGGATAAGCGTGAGCGCATCCGGCATCAATTACGGTGCTGATTTCGGCTTCACGTCCGTCGTGCCTTTCAGGCGCGGCCGGTTTTCTTCGACCCGCGTTAAGGGCTGCGTTTCGTGTAAACCAGTCTGACAGCGGATCGCAAGATCCTGATACTCTTTGGTGTTCAGCCGTTTCCAGTGTAGTTCCTGGTCCGTGACTTCGCGCAGTACGCGAACCGGGGAGCCAACCAGCATCTGTCTTGCCTCCCCCTGAAATCCGGCTTTGACAAAGCTCATGGCGGCAACGATGCTCTCTTCGCCAATCACTGCGCCGTCCATAATGACGCTGTTCATGCCAATCAATGCATCCCGACCGACCACGCAGCCATGTAAAATTGCGCCATGACCGATGTGTCCATTCTCATGCACGATGGTATCGGTGTCGCAGTAGCCGTGCATGATACAGCCATCCTGCAGATTAGAGCCTGCCTCGAGGATCAGACGACCATAATCACCACGCAGTGACGCGTGTGGACCAATGTAGACACCGGCCCCCACAATCACATCGCCAATCAGCACGGCGCTGGGGTGGACATAGGCATCCGGGTGTACGACCGGAATCAGTCCTTCAAAGGCGTAATAGCTCATGGTTGTTCCTCGCTTTTTTGCCGGATGGCGTTTATCTGGCTGACATACCGTGTTTGTAGGCCGGATAGGGCGTTTACGCCGCCATCCGGCATGTCTTGATTAACGACCTTTCCACACCGGATCGCGTTTTTCCGCAAATGCCTGTGGTCCTTCCAGCGCATCTTCAGAGTGCAGGACCGCCGGATAATGTTTCAGTATGCCGCTACGGATGTAACGGTAGCCTTCTTCCACCGGCATTTCGCTGGTCGCACGGTAAATCTCTTTCAGCGCGGCGATAGCCAGCGGGGCGCTATTCACCAGTTGTTGCGCCAGTTCGCGGGCGCTGTCCATCAATTCACTCTGGCTAACAACACGGTTCACAATCCCCCAACGCAGCGCTTCTTCGGCGCTCATGCGTCTGCCGGTCATCACCATTTCGTTGACGATAGCCGGCGGCAGCAGTTTCGGCAGACGCAGTACGCCGCCGCTGTCAGGCACGATCCCGAGTTTGGCTTCCGGCAGCGCGAAGCTGGCATTCTCTGCGCAGACGATAAAATCGGCCGCCAGCGCCAGTTCGAATCCCCCCCCAAATGCATAGCCGTTTACCGCAGCGATGACCGGTTTATCGAGATCGAATATTTCGGTTAAACCGGCGAAGCCGCCTGGGCCAAAATCGGCATCAGGTGCTTCACCTTCCGCTGCGGCTTTTAGGTCCCAACCTGCGGAAAAAAACTTCTCGCCGCCACCGGTGATGATGGCGACGCGTAATTCAGGATCGTCACGGAAATTAAGAAAAACTTCGCCCATTTTAAAGCTGGTTTTGGCGTCAATGGCATTGGCTTTGGGCCTGTCCAGCGTAATTTCCAGAATCGGGCCATTGCGGGTCAGATGTAATGATTCACTCATGGTTCATCTCCAGATAAATAGGTTTGCAGGCAGGAGATATTCCTGCCAGAGAGGTTATTTCAGACTTTTTTTAATTATTTTCCCTGAACAGTTTCGCGGCAGGTCGGTTCTGATCTCCATAAAAGAGGGAACCTTAAATTTCGCCATATTGTGTTCGCAGAAGCTGAAAAACTCGGCTTCGCTTAATGTTTCACCTTCATTCAGGACGATAAACGCTTTAATGGCTTCATCACGGATTGAATCTTTAATACCGACAACCACAATGTCCTGAATTTTCGGATGCGCAGAAATAATATTTTCCAGCTCGACGCAGGAGACATTTTCCCCGCCGCGTTTAATCATGTTGCAGCGTCTGTCGACGAAATAAAAATAGCCATCCTCATCCTGGTAACCCGAATCGCCGGTATGTAACCAGCCTTCTGGCTCCAGTGCTTTGGCGGTTGCTTCTGGCTGAGCGTAGTACTCTTTGAAGATGGTTTTGCCCGGCACGCCTTTAATACAGATTTCGCCAATTTCTCCGGCGGGCAGGGGACGGTTGTGATCGTCACGGATTTCGGCTTCATAGCTAAACCCCACGCGGCCAATAGACGGCCAGCGTCGTTTGTCACCGGGACGGTCGCCGATAATACCGACGATAGTTTCAGTCATGCCGTAGGAAGTCAGCAGCCTGACGCCAAAGCGTTCGGTAAAATCGTCTTTTTCCTGCTCTGATAAGTTGAGGTAGAACATCACTTCACGCAGATGATGTTGCCTGTCGGTAGGTGCGGCAGGTTGAACCATCAACGTTCTGATCATCATCGGGATGCATTCCGTCACCGTCGCTTGATATCGACGTACCTGGTCCCAGAAGCCCCGGGCGCTGTACTTCTCAATCAGCACGAAGGTGCTCCCTGATGAAAATGCCGGCATTGCAGCCGTGCACTGGCAGTCGATATGAAACGCAGGCATCACCGTCATGTAGACGTCATCATCGCGCAGGGCGATTTGCCAGGCAGAGTAGTAACCTGCAAAACGCAGGTTGTAGTGGGTAATTACCACCCCTTTGGGACGTGAGGTGGTGCCTGAGGTAAACAGAATTTCCGCCGTATCGTCAGTAGATAACGCGGGCGTATAGCATAGCGTGGCTGACTGTCGGTCTTTCAGGAGGGAAAAGTGGCTCACGCCGTCATCCGCCGGAAGCCGATCGCCAATCAGACAGATGTGATTCAGTGGTGTCTCGTTTTCCTGGCGTATCTGGCGGTACATAGGATAAAACTGGGCGCTGGTGACCAGCAGGCGCACCTGACTGTTTTGCAGGATCCAGGCGCTTTCTTCGCCCAGTAAGCGGGCATTAATCGGCACCATAATGGCGCCGATTTTTGCCAGTCCAAACCAGCAAAAAATAAACTCCGGACAGTTATCCAGATGCAATGCGACCTTATCGCCCTTACGGACCCCTAAAGAATGGAAAAGGTTCGCCGTGCGGTTAATTTCTTCATTAAGCGAGGCATAGCTAAACTGCTGAACGCTTCCTTCGCAGGATTCGAAAATAAGTGCCGTTTTATCTCCGTACACCCCGGCCAGGTCGTCCCACATCTGACGCAAGTTTTGTCCGCCAACGATATCCATATTGCTTTATCCACTGAAAACAGGCGTGAGCGCTAACCGAACCCGTGGGTTAGCGCGTCGCGTTTATTCCTCAACCCTGGCCAGGCCTTTGCCGACCAGCTCATTTATGTCTGCTTCGCTATAACCGATATTTTTCAGAATGGCGGCGGTATCCATGCCGTGTGATGGCATGCCACGCCAGATTTTCCCCGGATTATTTTTGAATTTCGGCATGATGTTTGGCCCTTTGCAGGTGCGACCATCCATCGTTTGCCACTGAGTAATGGATTCACGGGCAACGTACTGCGGGTTGCCTTCCAGTTCTGGAATCGTCAGCACCTTCGCGCAAGCGATGTTCAGCTCGGCAAAGCGTGCCTGGACCTCGGCAATGGTGTGTTGCGCCAGCCAGGCATCCAGTTTTTCTTCGACTAATGGGCCGTATGGGCATTCAACGCGATGGATAAGCTGAGTGCCTTCCGGGACTTCAGGGGTACCGAGGATGTGAGCCAGACCAATATCTTTAAAGCACTCGTTGATTTGCGTGATACCAACCAGTTCCATAACGATGTAGCCATCAGCACATTTATACAGACCGCAACCAGCGTAGTAGGGGTCTTTACCTTTGGTCATGCGTGGGCAAATTTCGCCGCCGTTGAAGTAATCCATCATGAAGTACTGACCCATACGCAGCATCACTTCGTACATGGCAACGTCAATACTTTCCCCTTTACCCGTTTCGCGCACTTTGTGCAGCGCAGCCAGCGCGGCGGTGGTTGCGGTCATGCCAGAAAAGTAATCGGCGGTGTATGGGAAGGCGGGCATAGGTTGATCAACGTCGCCGTTTTGGATCAGATAGCCGCTGAATGCCTGCGCAATGGTGTTATAAGCCGGAAGATTGGTGTACTCCTCGGTACCAAACTGGCCGAAGCCGGAAAGGTGGGCGATAACCAGTTTCGGGTTATGTTCCCACAATACCTCATCAGTAATGCCGCGACGGGCAAAGGCCGGGCCCTTACTGGCTTCGATGAAGATGTCGGTGGTTTCCATTAATTTCAGAAACGCTTCCCGGCCTTCATCTTTGAAAATATTCAGCGACAGGGCGTGCAGGTTACGGCGTGAAAGCTGTGGATAGTTTGGCTGTACGCGGATGGTATCGGCCCATGCCACGTTCTCTATCCAGATAACTTCCGCACCCCATTCGGCAAACATTTGCCCGGCGAACGGCCCGGCAATTTCAATCCCTGAAAAGACAACCCGCAGTCCGGCAAGTGGCCCAAAGGTTGGCATGGGTAAATGATTCATAATTTAGCTCCTGGCAGTTAGTTGTAGGCCGGATAAGCACAGCGCCATCCGGCATCCCACTTAGCGGTATTGCTTGAGTACCGCACGACCCAACGTCAGGATCTGCATTTCGTCAGAACCACCAGAAACACGGTCAACGCGCAGGTCACGCCAGAAACGGGTAATGCGATGGTTGCCCGCGATACCCACGCCACCCAGTACCTGCATAGCGCTATCTACCACTTCGAACGCGGCATTGGCGCAGAAGTATTTGCACATTGCCGCGTCGCCCGAGGTAATGGTGCCGTTATCCGCTTTCCATGCGGCTTCCAGCAGCATGTTTTTCATGGAGTTCAGTTTGATCGCCATGTGTGCGAACTTCTCCTGAATCAGCTGGAAACGGCCGATAGTTTCGCCAAACTGTACACGCTGATTAGCGTAGCGCGCCGCATCTTCAAAGGCGCACATTGCCGTACCGTAGTTGGTCAGCGCGACGAGGAAACGTTCGTGGTCAAACTCTTCTTTTACGCGGTTGAAACCATTACCTTCCCGACCGAACATGTCTTTCTCATCCAGTTCGACGTCATCAAAGGTGATTTCACAGCAGCTATCCATGCGCAGACCAAGTTTCTCCAGCTTGTTGACCTTGATACCTGCTTTGCTCATATCAACAAACCACTCGGTATAAACAGGTTTATCCGGCGATGCACCATCTCTCGCCATCACCACGATATACGGGGTATAGGCGCTACTGGTGATGAAGCACTTACTGCCATTAAGATAAACCTTACCATTTTTGCGTGTATAAGTGGTTTTCAGACTACCAACATCCGATCCTGCTCCCGGTTCGGTGATCGCCGAGTTCCACATCTGCTTACCGGTTCCCTGGAACGCCATGATTTTATCAATTTGCTCCTGGGTGCCTTCACGCAGGAAAGTGTTAAAACCTCCCGGCAATTGGTACAACACGTAAGTCGGTGCGCCAAGACGACCCAGTTCCATCCAGACGGCGGCAACGGTGACGAAGCCGGCTTCCAGACCACCGTGTTCTTCCGGGATCAGCAGGCTATCAATCCCCATATCCGCCAGTGCTTTTACAAAACGCTCTGGATAGACGCTGTCGCGATCGCACTCGGCAAAATAAGCTTCCCAGTTCTCACTGGCCATCAGTTCACGAATACCTGCGACAAACAGTTCCTGTTCGTCATTTAAGTTGAAATCCATCTTTCAGCCTCTTGATCAATTGGGTTAATGAGAATTACTTGTCTTTCCAGTGCACTTTGGCGTCTTTAATAAAGGACAGCGTTACCATAATGTTGACGAAGAACAGCGGACATCCCCCGGCAATGATGGCGGTTTGAATCGGCTTCAATCCTCCCAGTGCCAGCAGCACAATACCGATGATGCCCACCAGGACAGACCACCCGATACGGACCAGCAGCGGGGGTTCTTCACCGTCGCGAACTTCGCGACAGGTCGACATCGCCAGGGTATAGGAACAGGCGTTAATCAGAGTGACAGTGGCAATGAAGCAGAGGATAAAGAATCCCCACATCGTGGCGGTGCTAAATGGTAAGGCGGCCCAGGTTTCGATAATGGCGCGCGCCACACCGTGCTGTTCAATCAACTGCGGGATATTGAGGATGTTTTTATCCATCAGCAGCAGCGTGTTACTGCCAAGGACAGTCCACAGGATCCAGGTCGACGCGGTCAGGCCCAGCACCATCCCGAAGCACAGTTCACGTACGGTACGACCACGAGAAATACGTGCCAGGAAGATACTCATCTGGATGGCGTAAATGACCCACCATGCCCAGTAGAAGACGGTCCAGCCCTGCGGGAAGCCGCCTTTGCCGATAGCATCGGTATAGAACAACATGCGCGGCAAATACATCAGCAGCATGCCGACGGAGTCGGTGAAGTAGTTCATGATGAAGCTGGCACCGCTGACGATGAACACCCAACCGAGCATCAGGAAACTCAGGTAGCTACGCACATCACTGGCGATCTTGACCCCTTTTTGCAGGCCACAGGCTACGCAAATAGCGTTCAGGATGATCCAGCAGGTAATGATGATGGCATCTAATTGCAGCGTATGCGGAATACCGAACAACCATTGCATACACTCGGTGACCAGCGGTGTCGCCAGACCGAGACTGGTACCCATCGCAAAGATCAGCGCCACCAGATAGAAGTTATCGACGATCGTTCCGAACAAGCCCTTTGCATGCTTTTCGCCCACTAGCGGCACCAGTGTAGAGCTGGGGCGGATGACGTCCATTTTGCGCACAAAGAAGAAGTAGGCGAAGGCAACGGAGAGGAAGCTATAGGTTGCCCACGGCAGCGGCCCCCAGTGGAACAGGCTGTATGCCAGGCCTATCTCTTTCGCTCCTGTCGAGTTCGGGGCGAGAGCAAAGGGGGGCGTAGAGATATAGTAGTAGATCTCTATCGAGCCCCAGAACAGTACGGCAGCGGATGTACAGGAGGCGAACATCATAAAAATCCAGCTGGCAGTGCTAAATTCTGGTTTTTCGTCACCTAATTTCTTTTTGGCGTACGGACCAAAAACCAGCCAGAACCAGCCGAAGAGCATGATGACCATATACCATTCAAATGCCCAACCCCAGACATTGGTGACATAACTAAATACCGCATTAATAACCACATTAGCGGCATCGAGATCTCTTACTGTTAGCCAGCAAAGTATCCCGACAATTATTAATGGCGGAAAGAAAACCTTAGGTTCAATTCCCGACTTTCTCTTTTCATTTTTCATGATTGAATTCCAGTGTGAAAACGAAATTTATTTAGCGTTCCCGTTTGTAATCTTTTGTTTATTTATTATTAATGATTTGTTGATAACTGTTTAACCTCTGGAGCGCCTCAGTGAGTAACTCATAATGGGTATTCGTAACGGGTGGTTCTGTTATGCGCGTCACACTTTTTTATGCTGGTAATTTTGGCTTAAAAATCAATCTTACATCTTTATATTCAATGACTTGATGTTGGTTTTTTAACTTTTTTAAGTGTTTGTCTTTCAATATTGTTGAACCAGCAAACAATATTGAAAATTTTCCTGTTTGACATGTTTTGTTCAATATTGGTGAGGCATGTAACACTATTGAAAGTTACGAATTTCAATGTGTGACATTTTCAATATTGGTGATTAATGTTTTATTTCCGAATTAAAGAGCGTGATATTTGTATTTAACACCGCCGATATAAATAACGTTTCCTTCATGATTTCTGGAGATGCAATGAAGATAATTACTTGCTACAAATGCGTACCTGATGAACAGGATATTGCAATTAATAATGCTGACGGTTCACTGGATTTCAGCAAAGCGGATGGCAAAATCAGCCAATATGATCTGAATGCTATTGAAGCTGCTTGTCAGTTAAAACAGCAGCAAGGAGAGGCACAGGTTGTCGCTATGAGCGTGGGGGGGAAAGCACTGACTAACGCCAAAGGGCGTAAAGATGTGCTCTCCCGTGGTCCTGATGAACTGATTGTGGTGATTGACGAGCAGTTTGAACAGGCGCTGCCACAACATACCGCGAGCGCGCTGGCCGCTGCCGCACAAAAATCAGGCTTTGATCTGATTATCTGCGGTGATGGTTCTTCCGATCTTTATGCTCAGCAGGTTGGTCTGCTGGTGGGCGAAGCGCTGAATATCCCGGCGATTAACGGTGTGAGTAAAATCCTCTCTCTTACCGACAGCACGCTGACGGTAGAACGTGAACTGGAAGATGAAGTCGAAACCCTGAGCATACCGCTGCCAGCGGTGATTGCGGTCTCAACTGACATCAACACCCCTCAAATCCCTTCCATGAAAGCCATTCTCGGCGCGGCGAAAAAGCCGGTTCAGGTCTGGTCGCCAGCGGACATTGGGTTTACTGGCGCACAGGCGTATTCCGTACAACAGGTTGCCGCACCGAAACAACGCGAGCGTCAACGCGTTGTGATTGAAGGTGACGGTGAAGAACAGATTGCCGCGTTTGTCGAGAATCTTCGCAAAATCATTTAATTATCAGGGGATGTTATGAACAAGTTTTCCAGTGTCTGGGTATTCAGCGATACCCCTTCTCGTCTGCCGGAACTGATGAGTGGTGCGCAGGCTTTAGGTGAAAAAGTTAACACATTCGTACTGAGTGACGCTGATAGCGCGATGGCATTCCAACTGGGTGCGGATCATGCCTGGTTGCTCAGCGGTAAGCCAGAAGATCGCATGATGGAGGATTACGCCGGGGTAATGGCTGAGACGATTCTTCAGCACAGCGAAGGGGGGGCGGTACTGCTGCCGAATACGCGTCGCGGCAAGCTGTTAGCGGCAAAACTGGGTTTTCGTTTGTCAGCGGCAGTTTCCAACGATGCCAGTGCAGTGTCATGGCAGGACGGAAAAGCAGCGGTCAAACATATGGTCTACGGTGGCCTGGCAATGGGAGCGGAAACCATCGCGTCACCGTTTGCCGTGATCACGCTCAGTAGCGGGACATTTGACGCCCAACAGCCAGACGCCTCCCGCAGCGGCGAGATGCACACGGTGCAATGGCAGGCTCCGACCATTGCCGTGACGCGTACGGCAACTCAGGCGCGTCAGAGCAACAGCGTTGATCTCGATAAAGCCCGTCTGGTGGTCAGCGTGGGACGTGGTATCGGCAGCAAAGAAAATATTTCACTGGCCGAAGCGCTGTGCCAGACGATTGGCGCTGAGCTGGCCTGTTCCCGTCCGGTGGCGGAAAACGAGAAGTGGATGGAGCACGAACGCTACGTCGGCATCTCCAACCTGATGTTGAAGCCTGAACTGTATCTGGCCGTGGGGATCTCCGGGCAGATCCAACATATGGTTGGCGCCAACGGCGCGCAAACAATCTTCGCTATCAACAAAGACAAAAATGCACCGATCTTCCAGTACGCGGATTTCGGCATCGTTGGTGATGCACTGAAGATCCTGCCTGCGCTGACGGCTGCCTTAGCGCGCTAAACCATATCGGGCAGGGTACGAGAGTGCCCTGCTGCAGAGAGGAGTTTGTTATGTCCGAAGATATCTTTGATGCCATCATCGTGGGTGCAGGCCTGGCCGGTTCGGTTGCGGCGCTGGTGCTCGCTCGCGAAGGTGCACAAGTGTTGGTTATCGAGCGCGGAAATTCTGCTGGCGCGAAGAATGTCACCGGCGGGCGCATGTATGCGCATAGCCTGGAGCGCATTATCCCAGGTTTTGCAGAACAAGCCCCGATTGAACGTGTGATTACCCACGAAAAACTCGCCTTTATGACCGACAAAGGGGCGATGACCATCGATTACTGCAACGGTGAGGATGCAGCATCGTCGCAGGTTTCTTATTCCGTATTACGCAGTAAGTTTGACGCCTGGCTGATGGAACAGGCCGAAGAAGCCGGCGCTCAGCTCATTACCGGTATTCGCGTGGATAACGTCGTGCAGCGCGAGGGTAAAGTCGTGGGCGTGGAAGCCGACGGCGATATTCTGGAAGCGAAAGTGGTGATCCTCGCCGACGGGGTGAATTCTCTGCTGGCTGAAAAGCTGGGTATGGCAAAGCGCGTTCAGGCATCGCATGTTGCCGTTGGCGTGAAAGAGCTGATCGAGTTGCCAAAGTCGGTGATTGAGGATCGCTTTCAGTTGCAGGGGAACGAAGGCGCCGCCTGTCTGTTTGCCGGGTCGCCAACCGATGGCCTGATGGGAGGCGGCTTCCTGTATACGAACGAAACAACGCTCTCTCTGGGTCTGGTCTGTGGTCTTCATCATCTGAAAGATGCGAAAAAATCGGTCCCGCAGATGCTGGAAGATTTCAAACAGCATCCAGCTGTCGCGCCGCTGATTGCCGGCGGCAAGCTGGTGGAATACGCCGCGCACGTCGTACCGGAAGCCGGAATGAATATGCAGCCAGAGCTGGTAGGCGATGGCGTCCTGATCGCCGGTGATGCTGCCGGGATGTGTATGAATCTTGGCTTCACCATCCGCGGTATGGATTTAGCGATATCGGCAGGTGAGGCGGCGGCGAAGACGGTGCTTTCTGCCATGACGCGTGACGACTTTAGCAAGCAGTCGCTCGGCGAATACCATCAGCACCTGGATGATGGCCCGATGCGTGACATGCGTATGTATCAAAAACTGCCTGCATTTCTTGATAATCCACGCATGTTCACCGCCTATCCTGAAATGGCGGTCAGTATCGCGCGCGACCTGTTCACCGTGGATGGTTCCGCTCCGGTGCCCATGCGTAAAAAAATCCTGCGCCATGCGAAGAAAGTGGGTTTCATCAACCTGATGAAAGATGGCCTGAAAGGAGTGACCGTATTATGACATCTCCCGTCAATGTGGACGTCAAACTGGGCGTCAATAAATTCAATGTGGATGAAGAGAGCCCACATATCATTCTGAAAACGCAACCGGATAAACAGGTACTGGAGGTGCTGATTAAGGCCTGTCCGGCGGGGCTGTATAAAAAGCAGGATGATGGCAGCGTGCGTTTTGATTACGCCGGGTGCCTTGAGTGCGGGACGTGCCGAATTCTCGGACTTGATACGGCGCTGGAAAAATGGGAATACCCGCGTGGGACGTTTGGCGTGGAGTTCCGCTACGGCTAATAAGTACGAGGTTGTGCCCCGTAGGCCGGATAGGATGCGGTAGCATCGCCATCCGGCAATCATGTGGCGCCAATGCCGGATGGCGGCGTAAACGCTTTATCCGGCCTACAGATGACGCTTTGCCCGTGTTGAAACAGGAAGTCGCTATGCAGCAGCCCAGAAACTTTGATGACATCAAATTTACCTCTATTCATCGCCGGATAATGCTGTGGGGAAGCGGTGGGCCATTTCTGGATGGGTATGTGCTGGTGATGATTGGCGTTGCGCTGGAGCAGCTCACGCCAGCGTTAAAACTGGATGCCGAGTGGATTGGTCTGCTGGGTGCCGGAACGCTGGCGGGGCTATTTGTTGGTACGTCGCTGTTTGGTTACATATCCGATAAGGTCGGGCGGCGCAAAATGTTCCTCATCGATATTATCGCCATTGGCGTGATATCGGTGGCGACAATGTTTGTGACCTCGCCCGTTGAATTGTTAGTGATGCGCGTATTAATTGGGGTGGTCATTGGCGCTGATTACCCGATTGCGACCTCGATGATTACCGAGTTTTCCAATACCCGTCAACGTGCGTTCTCCATCGGTTTTATTGCCGCGATGTGGTATGTCGGTGCCACCTGCGCCGATCTGGTCGGCTACTGGCTGTACGATGTTGAGGGCGGATGGCGTTGGATGCTCGGCAGCGCGGTGATCCCCTGTATTTTGATCCTGATTGGCCGTTTTGATCTTCCTGAATCGCCGCGCTGGCTGTTGCGCAAAGGCCGGGTGAAAGAGTGTGAAGCGATGATGATCAAACTGTTCGGTGAGCCGGTGGTGTTCGATGAAGAAGCGCCACAGGAAACTCGTTTTCTTCAGCTGTTTAATCGTCGTCACTTTCCATTTGTTTTGTTTGTCGCGGCCATCTGGACCTGCCAGGTGATCCCGATGTTTGCGATTTACACTTTTGGCCCGCAGATTGTTGGCTTGCTGGGCCTTGGTGTTGGGAAAAGCGCCGCGTTGGGTAATGTGGTGATCAGCCTGTGTTTCATGCTGGGCTGTATTCCACCGATGTTTTGGCTCAATAGCGCAGGTCGTCGGCCGTTGTTGATTGGCAGCTTTATTATGATGACGCTGGCGTTGGCCGCTCTGGGGCTGATCCCGGATATGGGGGCCTGGCTGGTGGTGCTGGCGTTCGCCGTGTATGCGTTTTTCTCTGGAGGTCCCGGGAACCTGCAATGGTTGTATCCTAATGAACTGTTCCCTACCGATATTCGTGCGTCTGCCGTTGGCGTGATCATGTCGTTGAGCCGCATCGGAACCATTGTTTCAACCTGGGCCCTGCCGGTATTCATTAGCAAATACGGCATCAGTAATGTCATGCTGATGGGGGCGGGAATTTCGCTGATTGGCCTGCTGGTGTCGATTGCCTTCGCCCCGGAAACGCGAGGATTGACGCTGGCGCAAACCAGTCAAATGACGATTCGCAGAAAACCGATGACCAGAGCGAGCGGTTAAGAGTGTTCTGTATTTTCCCTACTACTCAGTCAGTTAGCCTATAGTTAACGGGTATATCACTGAAAATGACTGAAAAGCAGGGAGAACACCATGCAAAAACATATTCTGATCACCTCCATTTTTACCGCCGCAGCACTGTTTACCGTTGCCGGCTGTTCCTCTAATCAGGCGGTCAAAACCACCGACGGTAAAACGATTGTCACCGATGGTAAACCGCAAGTGGATGAAGATACGGGCCTGGTCTCGTATAAAAACGCGCAAACGGGTAAGACGGAACAGATAAACCGCGATCAGGTGAAAGATATGAGTGAATTAGATAACTAACTCAATTTTCCTCATCCATCTACTCAATAATATTGGCTTTTAGCCTGCGGATTAACTGACTAAACTCACTGGTATTACAATAATGCAGTGATCGCAGGCTAATCATGATTCTCATCATTTATGCACATCCCTATCCGCAGCATTCGCATGCGAATAAGCGGATGCTTGAGCAGGTAAGGACACTGGAGGGAGTAGAGGTTCGTTCGCTCTACGAACTCTATCCCGATTTCAATATCGATATCGCCGCAGAACAGGACGCGCTGTCACGTGCGAGCCTGATTATCTGGCAACATCCTATGCAATGGTACAGCACACCTCCGTTACTCAAACTGTGGATGGATAAGGTCCTCTCCCACGGCTGGGCGTATGGTCACGGCGGTACCGCGCTGCATGGCAAACACCTGATGTGGGCAGTAACCACTGGCGGCGGTGAAAACCACTTTGATATCGGTTCCCACCCCGGTTTTGACGTGCTTTCCCAGCCTTTACAGGCCACGGCGTTGTATTGCGGACTCAAATGGCTGCCACCGTTTGCCATGCACTGTACGTTCATCTGTGATGATGAAACGCTACAGGCGCAGGCGCGCCACTATAAACAACGTCTGATGGAATGGCAGGAGGAACACCATGGATAGCCATACGCTGATACAGGCGCTGATTTATCTCGGTTCGGCGGCACTGATTGTGCCCATCGCCGTGCGGCTGGGTTTAGGGTCGGTGCTGGGCTATCTCATCGCCGGGTGCATTATCGGTCCGTGGGGCTTGAGGTTGGTGACGGACGCCGAATCTATCCTGCATTTTGCGGAAATCGGTGTGGTGCTGATGCTGTTTGTTATTGGTCTGGAGCTGGATCCACAGCGTCTGTGGAAGCTGCGGGCCTCGGTGTTTGGCGGCGGTGCATTGCAGATGGTGGTCTGTGGCGGGCTGATTGGCCTGTTTTGTATGTTCCTTGGGCTGCGCTGGCAGGTGGCGGAGCTGATCGGTATGACGTTGGCGCTTTCATCCACTGCGATTGCGATGCAGGCAATGAATGAACGTAACCTGATGGTTTCGCAAATGGGGCGTAGCGCGTTTGCCGTGCTGCTGTTCCAGGATATCGCGGCCATTCCGCTGGTGGCGATGATCCCATTGCTGGCAGCGAGCGGTGCATCGACAACGCTGGGGGCATTTGCGCTGTCGGCGCTTAAAGTGGCGGGGGCGCTGACGCTGGTGGTGCTGTTAGGGCGTTATGTCACGCGTCCGGCATTGCGTTTTGTCGCCCGCTCGGGCCTGCGAGAAGTGTTCAGCGCCGTCGCGCTGTTCCTCGTTTTCGGCTTTGGTTTGCTGCTGGAAGAAGTCGGGTTGTCAATGGCGATGGGCGCGTTTCTGGCGGGCGTTCTGTTGGCGAGCTCTGAGTATCGTCATGCGTTGGAAAGCGACATTGAGCCGTTTAAAGGCCTGCTGTTAGGGCTGTTTTTCATCGGCGTGGGCATGTCTATCGATTTCGGTACGCTGATTGATAATCCCTTGCGTATTATCGTTCTGTTGGTCGGTTTCCTGGTAATTAAAACCGTGATGCTGTGGCTTATTGCCCGGCCATTACAGGTGCCGGGTAAGCAGCGTCGCTGGTTTGCCGTATTATTAGGGCAGGGCAGTGAATTTGCTTTTGTGGTATTTGGTGCGGCGCAAATGGCGAACGTGCTCGATCCCGAATGGGCGAAAGCGCTAACGCTGGCGGTGGCGTTGTCGATGGCGGCGACACCGATTTTACTGGTTGTCCTGACGCGTCTGGAAAAATCCGCTACCGGTGAAGAACGTGAAGCAGATGAAATTGATGAAGAACAACCGCGGGTCATCATCGCCGGATTTGGACGCTTCGGCCAGATAACCGGTCGTCTGCTGCTGTCGAGTGGTGTCAAGATGGTGGTCCTTGATCACGATCCGGATCATGTTGAGACGTTGCGCAAATTTGGTATGAAGGTTTTCTATGGCGATGCGACGCGTATGGATCTGCTGGAGTCTGCGGGAGCAGCCAAAGCGGAAGTGATCATTAATGCCATCGACGATCCCCAAACCAGCCTGCAACTGACCGAGATGGTGAAAGATCACTTCCCGCATTTGCAAATTATTGCCCGTGCGCGCGATGTGGATCACTACATCCGTCTGCGCCAGGCCGGGGTAGACATGCCGGAACGTGAAACCTTCGAAGGCGCATTAAAAACCGGGCGACTGGCGTTGGAAAGTCTCGGGCTTGGGCGCTATGAAGCGCGTGAGCGCGCTGACGTCTTCCGGCGCTTCAATATATTGATGGTTGAGGAGATGGTGAAAGGCGAAGATGACGCGATTTCGCGTGCGGCTGTTTATAAGCGTACCAGCGCAATGCTGAGTGAAATTATTGCCGAAGATCGTCAACATTTATCGTTAATTCAACGCCATGGCTGGCAAGGCACGGATGAAGGTAAACATACGGGCGACACCGCCGATGAGCCGGAAGTAAAACCGTCAGCGTAGGGGAAAAAATGTGATGTACTGCAAACTTTACTGCTAGTTGGCTGTTTTTGAACGACTGTAATGCTGGGAGTCCACTCAGAATTCACGGACTCGCCAGCAGAACAGAAAATTTTCCTGAACATCTTCCTTTGGCTAGTCGACGAAAGATTGCGCTTTCCGTATAGTGGCGACAATTTTTTTGTATCCGGGAAATAATCAATGATCAGTCTGATTGCGGCGTTAGCGGTAGATCGCGTCATCGGTATGGAGAACGCCATGCCGTGGAACCTACCTGCCGATCTCGCCTGGTTTAAACGTAATACCTTAAACAAACCGGTTGTCATGGGGCGCCATACCTGGGAATCCATCGGGCGACCGCTGCCTGGGCGTAAAAATATCGTCATCAGCAGCAAACCCGGCACCGACGATCGCGTGCAGTGGGTGAAGTCCGTTGATGAGGCGATTGCAGCCTGCGGCGATGAACCTGAAATTATGGTGATTGGCGGTGGGCGCGTGTATGAGCAGTTCCTGCCGAAAGCGCAGAAACTGTATCTGACGCATATTGATGCGGAAGTGGAAGGGGATACGCATTTCCCGGACTACGAACCGGATGACTGGGAATCGGTGTTCAGCGAATTCCACGATGCCGACGCGCAAAACTCCCACAGCTACTGCTTCGAAGTGCTGGAACGTCGTTAATCATGTCACTGCCGGATGGCGCTGCGCTTATCCGGCCTACAGGGTAATATATGCGTAGGCCGGATAAGGTGCGAGCACCGCATCCGGCAGACGACTTATCAGGCGTTGACCGCCTCGCCGGGGTCCAGATTCAAATGGCGATTTGATGGTTGTACAAAGTACTGTTTGTCTTCCCAGCGCAGACAGGTGAGATCGCCTCCCCAACAGCAACCCGTATCCAGCGCGTAAATACCTTCCGGCGTGCCTTTGCCCTCCAGCGATGCCCAGTGCCCGAATGCAATACTGTAGGCTTCACTGACCGGTCCAGGAATGGCAAACCACGGCTTCAGCGGGGCTGGCGCATCTTCTGGCGACTCTTTACTGTACATATCCAACTGGCCGTTGGGGAAGCAGTAACGCATGCGGGTAAACGCGTTGGTAATAAAACGCAGGCGGGCCAGCCCCGTCAGCTCTGGCGTCCAGTTGTTCGGCATGTCGCCGTACATTGCATCAAGGAAAAACGGATAAGAGTCACTCGACAGCACGGCTTCCACGTCCCGTGCACAGTCTTTCGCGGTCTGCAAATCCCATTGCGGGGTAATGCCAGCGTGCGCCATGACCAGTTTTTTCTCTTCGTCTACCTGCAGCAGCGGCTGACGGCGAAGCCAGTTGATTAATTCGTCAGCATCCGGCGCTTCGAGCAGCGATGTGACCCTGTCTTTGGGTTTATTACGACTGATGCCGGCAAATACGGCCAGCAGGTGTAAATCGTGATTACCCAATACCAGGCGCACGCTGTCGCCCAGCGATTTCACATAGCGCAGGACGTCCAGCGATCCTGGCCCACGCGCGACCAAATCGCCGGTGAGCCATAAGGTGTCTTTTCCAGGGGTAAAGTCTACTTGATGCAGCAATGCTGCCAGTTCATCGTAGCAACCATGAACGTCGCCAATCAGGTATGTTGCCATAGAAATTGTTTTAATGAATGAGTGTTGGAACGGCAAGTCGGAATACGGGAATATCGATAGTAAAGGCGATGCCCTGCTCATCGATCATTTCGTAATGACCCTGCATGGTGCCCAGCGGCGTTTCAATAACGGCGCCGCTGGTGTACTGGTACTCTTCGCCAGGTTCGATGTGAGGCTGTACGCCAACCACACCTTCACCCTGAACTTCGGTTTCGCGCCCATGACCATTGGTTATCAACCAATAACGTCCCAACAGCTGCACTGGCGCTCGCCCCAAATTGCGGATAGTCACGGTATAAGCAAAAACGTAACGTTCATCATCAGGTGAGGATTGCGCCTCAATGTAGACGCTTTGTACCTGAATACACACTCGGGGCGAATTGATCATGCTTAACTCTCCTTCGAAGGCGCGTTTTCTGACAGATAGTTAGCCATCCGGCAGTATTGCGCGACAGAGATATTTTCCGCTCGCATTGCCGGGTCAATGCCCAACTCTGTCAGCACTTCAACGCTGAACAGATTACCGAGGCTGTTACGTACCGTTTTACGGCGCTGATTAAACGCTTCGGTGGTAATGCGGCTCAGGACGCGAACATCTTTAACCGGGTACGGCATCGTCGCGTGAGGGACCAGGCGTACAACGGCGGAATCTACTTTCGGTGCTGGTGTGAAAGCCGACGGTGGAACTTCGAGCACCGGGATCACATTGCAGTAATATTGCGCCATGACGCTTAATCGACCATACGCTTTACTGTTTGGCCCTGCAACCAGACGATTGACCACCTCTTTTTGCAACATGAAATGCATGTCGGCAATGGCATCAGTATAGGTAAAAAGATGGAACATCAGCGGTGTGGAGATGTTGTACGGCAGGTTGCCAAATACGCGCAGCGGCTGACCCATCGTTTGTGATAGCTCACCGAAGTTCATGGTCATGGCATCTTGCTGATAAATAGTCAGCTTTGGCCCTAAAAACGGGTGTGTTTGCAGACGTGCAGCCAGATCGCGGTCCAGTTCGATGACCGTGAGCTTGTCCAGACGTTCGCCTACTGGCTCGGTCAATGCAGCAAGGCCCGGGCCGATTTCGACCATTGCCTGACCCTTTTGCGGGTTGATAGCAGAGACAATACTTTCGATCACAAACTGATCGTTGAGGAAGTTTTGCCCGAAACGTTTACGGGCTAAATGGCCCTGATGGACTCGATTATTCATTGGTATTAACAATCATTTTGATGGCGAGGTTAAGCGCCGTAATAAAACTGCCGACATCTGCTTGCCCACGACCCGCCAGTTCAAGTGCGGTGCCGTGATCAACGGATGTGCGAATAAAGGGTAGGCCCAGCGTGATATTCACTCCGCGACCAAATCCCTGGTATTTTAGCACGGGGAGGCCCTGATCGTGGTACATTGCCAGCACGGCATCCGCGTGGTCGAGATATTTGGGCTGAAACAGGGTATCTGCAGGCAGTGGACCGTTTAATTTCATCCCCTGCGCACGCAGTTCATCCAGTACCGGGATGATGGTGTCTATTTCTTCCGTCCCCATATGACCGCCTTCTCCCGCATGCGGGTTCAAGCCGCAAACCAGAATATGCGGATCGTTCAGGCCAAATTTGGTGCGTAAATCATGATGCAGAATGCCGATCACTTCCCGCAATAATGCCGGGGTAATGGCGTCAGCAACGGCTTTAAGCGGCAGATGTGTGGTCGCCAGAGCAACACGCAGCTCTTCCGTCGCCAGCATCATCACGACTTTCTTCGCCTGTGAGCGGTCTTCAAAAAACTCAGTATGCCCGGTAAACGGCACGCCAGCGTCATTGATCACGCCTTTGTGAACGGGGCCGGTTATCAGCGCCGCAAACTCGCCCTGTAGACAACCATCGCAGGCGCGAGCCAGCGTGTCGACCACATATTGCCCATTCTCTACCGTCAGTTGACCCGCGACGACAGGTGCGCGCAGCGCAACCGGTAATAGCGTCAGCGTACCGGCTGATTGTGGTTGGGCTGGGATATCTGGAGAGTAGGGAAGGAGCGAGAGCGGTAAACCGAGCATGGCTGCCCGGTCACGGAGTAGCGTGGCATCAGCACAAACAACGAGTTCTACCGGCCACTCGCGCTGTGCAAGCTGGACCACAAGGTCCGGACCAATCCCGGCTGGTTCGCCGGGAGTGATCACAACACGTTGAGTTCGAGTCATTAGTTGCTCAGAATTTTAACGTACGCACTGGCGCGCTGTTCCTGCATCCAGGTCGCTGCTTCTTCCGAGAATTTACGGTTCATCAGCATGCGATAAGCTCTGTCTTTCTGTGCCGCGTCAGTTTTATCAACATTACGCGTATCCAGCAGCTCGATCAGATGCCAGCCGAAGGAAGAGTGCACCGGCGTGCTCATCTGACCCTTGTTCAGGCGGGTCAGCGCATCGCGGAAAGCAGGATCGAAAATATCGGCTGCAGCCCAACCCAGGTCACCGCCCTGGTTTGCTGAACCCGGATCCTGAGAGAACTCTTTTGCTGCTGCTGCAAAGGTCGTTTTACCGCTCTTAATATCAGCTGCAATTTGTTCCAGTTTCAGGCGAGCCTGTTGATCGGTCATGATCGGCGACGGTTTCAGCAGAATATGGCGGGCATGAACTTCAGTCACGGAGACGCTCTGGCTCTGGCCACGCATGTCGTTGACTTTCAGAATATGGAAGCCGACACCTGAACGAATTGGGCCAATGATATCGCCTTTTTTCGCGGTGCTTAACGCCTGAGCAAAGATACCTGGCAGTTCCTGAATACGTCCCCAGCCCATCTGGCCGCCTTTCAGCGCCTGCTGGTCAGCAGAATAGGTGATGGCCAGCTTGCCAAAATCGCTACCGCTACGCGCTTCATCAACCACAGAACGCGCCTGGCTTTCCGCCTGGTTAACCTGATCTGACGTTGGGTTTTCCGGTAATGGAATCAAAATGTGGCTCAGGTTCAGCTCAGTGCTGGCATCATTTTGGTTGCCAACTTGCTGCGCCAGGGCATCAACTTCCTGTGGCAGGATCGTGACGCGACGGCGAACTTCATTATTACGCACTTCAGAGATGGTCATCTCTTTACGGATCTGGTTGCGATAGGTCGAATAACTCAGACCATCCTGAGCCAGACGGCTGCGCATTTGATCCAGCGTCATATTGTTCTGTTTGGCAATGTTGGCGATGGCCTGATCCAACTGCTCATCAGAGATTTTTACGCCCATCTTCTGACCCATCTGCAGAACGATTTGATCCATGATCAAACGTTCCAGGATCTGATGACGCAGCGTGGCATCGTCCGGTAATTGCTGACCTGCCTGACCCGCATTCAGTTTTACTGACTGCATTAAGCCATCGACGTCGCTTTCCAGAACGACGCCGTTATTGACGACGGCTGCGACTTTATCGACTACCTGTGGGGCAGCGAAACTGGTATTCGCGACCATGGCGATACCGAGAAGCAGCGTTTTCCAGTTCTTCATACTTTTTCCATTTCAATTAACCGCAATGCGGATTACGTTGTAAATCAATCAGATCATAAAGAGCTTTGATACGGCAAAATGTTCGAACGCAGCATCTGGTTGGTGCCAAGGCCATAGTTAGAGCTCAGGCCGCGCAGTTCGATATTAAAGCCGATCGAGTTGTCATATACCGCGTGTTTCTGGGTGTCATCCCAACCATTCAGCTTACGTTCGTAGCCGACGCGAATGGCATAACAGCAGGAGTTGTACTGCAGGCCCAGCATGGAATCCGCCACTTTGTTCACATTGGTATCGAAGTAGTAAGCTCCGACGATTGACCAACGCTCAGCGATCGGCACGCTCGCCACTGCACCCACCTGAGAAATCCCGTTTTTATACTGATCTGCCGTAGAGTAATACGACGGCAGGGTCGCCTGGATATATTCCGGGCTGGCATAGCGGTAGTTCAACTGCAGCATACGGTTTTCGTCGCGACGGTACTCGATGCTGCTGCTGCTGGTGGCGATACTGTCCAGACGTGTGTCGTATTGTATCCCACTGCGTAAACCCCAACGATCGGAGATGCGCCAGTAGGTATCGCCAGCCCATACCAGTGAACCGGTTTTGTCGTCATTCTCCCATTTAATGTTGTCATCGCCAGTGCGAGACTCGGTGAAATAGTAGATTTGACCCACAGAAATATTAAAACGTTCAATGGCCGCGTCATCATAAACGCGAGATGTGACACCTGTCGTTACCTGGTTTGCGGAGGCAATACGGTCCAGGCCGCCATAGGTGCGGTCACGGAACAGGCCGCTGTAGTCAGATTGCAGCAGGGAAGAGTCATAGTTATAGATATGACTTTGGTTGCGATACGGCACATATAAATACTGCGCACGCGGCTCCAGTGTCTGGGTATAGCCTGGCGCCAGCATTTCCATATCACGTTCGAAGACCAGCTTACCGTCAACTTTGAACTGCGGCATGACGCGGTTAGCGGAATCGTCGAGTTTATTTACGTTACTCGGATTGTTGTTATACCAGTCCAGATTGGTCTGCTGGTAGTGCGTCGCCATCAGTTTCGCTTCAGTGTTGATACTCCCCCACTGATTGGATAGCGGCAGGTTGATGGTCGGCTCAAGGTGAACACGCGTCGCTTCTGGCATGTCGTCATTGGTATTGACGAAATGCACCGCCTGTCCATAAATACGGGTATCAAATGGACCAACGTCATTCTGATAGAAGTTGACGTCTAACTGTGGCTGAGCGGAATAACTGCTGTTGTTCTGATCGTCAAAGACCTGGAATTGTTTAGTTGAGAGCGTTGCATCAAAGTTTTGCACCGCATAGCCGACGCTGAATTTCTGTGTCGCATAACCGTCGGTACTGGAACCGTACTTATTGTCAAAATCATTAAAGTAGCTGGAGTCGCTGACTTTGGTATAGTCGACGTTGAAACGCCACACCTGGTCCATCACACCGGCGTGTTGCCAGTAAAACAGCCAGCGGCGTGAATTATCATCATTCGGATGTTCGTCGTCGTAGACCCGGTCGGAATTCAGGTAGTCGAGTTCCATCAGACCTGCGCCCGCCTGGGTCAGGTAACGGAATTCGTTCTCCCACATCACGCCGCCACGGCGATGCATATAATGCGGCGTAATGGTGGCGTCCATGTTGGGCGCGATATTCCAGTAATACGGCAGGTAGAACTCAAAATAGTTCTTGGTGGAGTATTTTGCGTTCGGGATCAAGAAACCGGAACGGCGCTTATCGCCGACAGGTAGCTGCAAATAGGGGCTGTAAAACACCGGAACCGGGCCCAGTTTAAAACGGGCGTTCCAGATTTCAGCGACCTGTTCTTCACGGTCATGGATCACTTCACTACCGACGACGCTCCAGGTATTGGAACCCGGAAGACAGGAGGTAAAACTGCCGTTTTCCAGAATGGTATAGCGATTCTCACCGCGCTGTTTCATCAGGTCCGCTTTCCCGCGCCCCTGGCGTCCCACCATCTGGTAGTCACCTTCCCAGACGTTGGTGTCTTTCGTATTCAGGTTTGCCCAACCCTTTGGTCCCTTCAGAATGACCTGGTTGTCATCATAATGGACGTTGCCCAGCGCATCGACGGTACGAACGGGAGCGGGTTGACCTTCGGCCTGCTTCTGATGAAGTTGCACTTCGTCGGCTTGTAGGCGGCTGTTACCCTGCGCAATATCCACGTTGCCGGTAAACACGGCGTCATCAGGGTAGTTCCCTTTCGCGTGATCGGCATTGATGGTGACAGGTAACTCATTGGTATCGCCCTGCACCAGAGGACGGTTGTAGCTTGGCACGCCCAACATGCATTGTGAGGCGAGATCGGCTGCCAGACCCTGTTGACTATAGAGGGCGGTGGCAATCATGGTGGCCAGAAGAGTGGGAATACGTTTTTTCATACGTTGTATTTATTGTTCCATCATCAGTAGCGTCGCGCGTGACAAACGGTCACAGCCTAACTTATCTCATCTTCACTTCGCTAGTATTAATCCTGCCCATTTTATACCCGCCACCTTTCAAGCTGCATATTCGTTGTCTTCCTCGTTTTCCCCAGTTACCTGCACTGTAAAGCGCCAGGGGATGCCGTGAGGGCCATCTTGAACCCTCTTTGGAGGCTGTCTGCAGTTGTGCAAATTCGTTCCAGACGAATTTGTCCCTGCGTAGTCGCCTTGTCGTAACTCGAAATCCAACGGGTATAGCGTTTGTGGTGTTAGGCACGGCATTGAATGACAGGTATGATAATGCAAATTATAGGCGATGTCCCACAATTGACCGCAGCCGTAAAACGGTAAAAGCACCTTATATTGTGGGACATAGCCTGGCCAAGAGCATAAAGATTTGGGGAATGTATGCAGTATTGGGGAAAGATTATTGGTGTGGCCGTGGCCTTAATGATGGGCGGCGGCTTCTGGGGTGTGGTGTTAGGCCTGTTAGTTGGCCATATGTTCGACAAAGCCCGCATGCGCAAAATGGCATGGTTCGCCAACCAACGAGAGCGTCAGGCGCTGTTTTTTGCCACCACTTTTGAGGTGATGGGGCATCTGACTAAATCCAAGGGACGTGTTACTGAGGCGGATATTCATATCGCCAGCCAGTTAATGGACCGCATGAATTTGCACGGTGATTCGCGTACTGCGGCGCAGCATGCTTTCCGCGTGGGAAAATCAGACAATTACCCATTACGTGAAAAGATGCGTCAGTTTCGTAGCGTCTGTTTTGGCCGCTTCGATCTGATCCGCATGTTTCTGGAAATTCAAATTCAGGCCGCGTTTGCCGATGGTTCTCTGCATCCTAACGAGCGTGAAGTGCTGTACGTCATCGCTGAAGAACTGGGGATTTCGCGTACCCAGTTTGATCAGTTCCTGCGTATGATGCAGGGTGGTGCGCAGTTTGGCAGCGGATATCAACAGCAATCTGCGGGCGGCGGCTGGCAGCAGGCGCAACGCGGACCCACGCTGGAAGATGCCTGTAACGTGTTGGGGGTAAAAGCAACAGATGATGCAACCACCATTAAGCGCGCCTATCGTAAACTGATGAGCGAGCACCATCCGGACAAGCTGGTCGCAAAAGGCCTGCCGCCAGAAATGATGGAAATGGCGAAGCAAAAAGCGCAGGAAATTCAAAAAGCTTACGAGCTAATTAAAGAACAGAAAGGCTTTAAATAATCGTTATGCCGCGCCTTATCCGGCCTACGTTAATAACTGTAGGCCGGGCAAGCGAAGCTCCCCCGGCATAAATGGGAACTGAATTTAAAAATCCGCCGGGACTTTAAACGTCATACTGTTGCCGTATTCGGGATGGGTGATGGTTAACATCTCTGCATGCAGCAGCAGTCTCGGTGCCATTGCCAGCGCCTCCGGTGGCGCATAGAAGCGGTCACCCAGAATCGGATGTCCTAACGCCAGCATATGCACGCGTAGCTGATGGGAACGTCCAGTAATGGGTTTGAGCACGACCCGGGCGGTATTATCCGCGGCAAACTCCACAACTTCGTATTCTGTTTGCGCGGATTTTCCGGTCTCATAACACACCTTTTGCTTTGGCCGGTTGGGCCAGTCACAAATCAGTGGTAAATCAACCAGGCCCTCGGCAGGTGCGGGATGTCCCCACACCCGCGCCACGTACTGCTTCTTCGGCTCACGCTCGCGAAACTGGCGTTTAAGTTCGCGCTCTGCTGCTTTGGTCAGCGCTACTACAATCACGCCGCTGGTGGCCATATCCAGACGATGTACGGATTCGGCTTGTGGATAATCGCGCTGAATACGTGTCATCACGCTGTCTTTGTGCTCATCCAGGCGACCCGGTACGGACAACAAGCCGCTTGGCTTGTTGACCACCATAATGTGCTCATCCTGGTACAGGATAACCAACCAGGGTTCCTGCGGCGGATTGTAGTTTTCCATCCCCATTTTCAGCTCCGTTACTGATGCGTCACGACGATCAGGCGTAGCGCATCCAGTCGCCAGCCAGCCTGATCGAGGCTTTCCATCACCTGCTGACGGTTGCTTTCTATGGCTGCAAGCTCGTCATCACGGATGTTCGGGTTCACGGCTCGTAGCGCTTCGAGGCGCGACAGTTCCGCAGTCAGTTTCTCATCTGCTTCTTTACGTGCAGCATCGATCAGCGCTCGGGCCGATTTTTCTACCTGCGCTTCACCGAGTTGCAGAATGGCATGAACATCCTGCTGCACGGCGTTGACCAGTTTGCTGCCGGTGTGGCGGTTAACGGCGCTGAGCTGACGGTTAAAGGTTTCGAATTCAACCTGGGCGGCAAGGTTATTGCCGTTTTTATCCAGCAGCATGCGTACCGGCGTTGGCGGCAGGAAGCGGTTTAACTGCAACTGTTTTGGCGCTTGCGCTTCAACAACGTAGACCAGTTCAACCAGCAGAGTGCCGACCGGTAATGCTTTGTTTTTCAGCAACGAAATGGTGCTGCTGCCGGTGTCGCCGGAGAGGATAAGATCCAGGCCGTTGCGGATCAGTGGATGTTCCCAGGTAATAAACTGCGCGTCTTCACGCGACAGAGCGACATCACGCTCAAACGTAATGGTGCAGCCATCTTCCGGCAGTCCTGGGAAATCAGGCACCAGCATGTGATCGGACGGCGTCAGCACGATCAAATTGTCGCCACGGTCATCCTGATTAATACCAACGATATCAAACAGGTTCATGGCGAAGGCGATCAGACTGGTATCGTCGTCCTGTTCTTCAATACTTTCAGTAAGCTGCTGAGCTTTTTCACCACCGTTAGAGTGGATCTCCAGCAGACGGTCACGCCCTTGCTCCAGCTGTGCTTTCAGTGCGTCGTGTTGTTCGCGACAGGTTTTGATCAGATCGTCAAATCCATCGGTATTTTCAGGCTCAGCCAGGTAGCCGATCAGATGGTTATAAACCGTATCATAGATGGTACGACCGGTCGGGCAGGTGTGTTCGAACGCATCCAGACCTTCGTGGTACCAACGCACCAGCACGGACTGCGCGGTTTTTTCCAGATAAGGGACGTGGATTTGAATATCATGCGCCTGGCCAATACGATCCAGACGGCCGATACGTTGTTCCAGCAGATCCGGGTTAAACGGCAGGTCAAACATCACCAGATTGCTGGCGAACTGGAAGTTACGGCCTTCTGAGCCGATTTCAGAACACAGCATCACCTGGGCACCGCTATCTTCTTCGCTAAACCAGGCCGCAGCACGGTCGCGCTCAATGATCGACATCCCTTCATGGAACACGGCGGCGCGGATACCTTCGCGCTCGCGCAGCACTTGCTCAAGTTGCAACGCGGTGGTGGCCTTCGCGCAGATCACCAGTACTTTCTGTGAACGGTGGCTGGTCAGGTAACCCATCAGCCATTCAACGCGCGGATCAAAGTTCCACCAGGTACCGGTATCACCTTCAAATTCCTGATAAATCTGTTCCGGGTAGAGCATGTCGCGAGCGCGATCTTCCGCGCTCTTACGTGCGCCCATAATGCCCGATACTTTGATGGCTGTCTGGTATTGGGTTGGCAGCGGCAGCTTGATGGTATGCAGTTCGCGTTTCGGGAAGCCTTTCACACCATTACGGGTGTTACGGAACAGCACGCGGCTGGTGCCGTGTCTGTCCATCAGCATCGAAACCAGTTCCTGACGCGCGCTTTGGGCGTCATCACTGTCACTGTTCGCAGCCTGTAATAGCGGCTCAATATCCTGTTCGCCAATCATGTCGCCGAGCATGTTTAGCTCATCGTTACTCAGCTTGTTGCCAGCCAGCAGCATGGCAACCGCATCGGCAACCGGGCGATAATTTTTTTGTTCTTCAACGAACTGGGCAAAATCGTGGAAGCGGCTTGGGTCCAGCAGGCGCAAACGCGCAAAGTGACTTTCCATGCCGAGTTGTTCCGGCGTTGCGGTCAGCAGCAGGATACCCGGCACGCGCTCTGCCAGCTGTTCAATGGCCATATACTCGCGGCTGGGCGCATCTTCGCTCCATACCAGGTGATGGGCTTCATCGACAATCAACAGGTCCCATTCCGCATCACACAGATGCTCCAGACGTTGTTTACTACGACGGGCAAAGTCCAGAGAGCAGATAACCAGTTGCTCAGTTTCAAACGGGTTGTAGGCGTCGTGCTGCGCTTCTGCATAGCGTTCGTCATCGAACAGCGCGAAACGCAGGTTGAAACGGCGCAGCATTTCGACCAGCCACTGGTGCTGTAAAGTTTCAGGAACGATGATCAGTACGCGCTCGGCAGCACCAGACAGCAGTTGCTGATGCAGGATCATCCCGGCTTCAATGGTTTTGCCTAGGCCAACTTCGTCTGCCAGTAACACGCGAGGCGCATGGCGGCGGCCGACATCGTGGGCGATGTTAAGCTGGTGTGGGATCAGGCTGGTGCGCTGACCGCGCAGGCCACTCCACGGCATGCGGTACTGCTCGCTTTGAAATTTACGCGCACGATAGCGCAGTGCGAAGCGGTCCATACGGTCAATCTGGCCAGCAAACAGGCGATCCTGCGGTTTACTGAACACCAGCTTGCTGTCGAGCAGCACTTCACGCAGCATGACGCCAGTTTCTTCGGTATCGAGGCGAGTTCCGATATAAGCAAGCAGGCCGTTTTCTTCTTTTACTTCATCGACATGCAGTTGCCAGCCTTCATGGCTTGTTATCGTATCGCCAGGATTGAACATCACGCGGGTCACGGGGGAATCACTGCGCGCATACAGACGGTTTTCGCCCGTCGATGAGAAAAGTAAAGTGACGGTTCGCGCATCCATGGCGACAACGGTACCAAGTCCCAATTCGCTTTCTGTATCGCTGATCCAGCGTTGACCAAGTGTAAAAGGCATATGTGTTCGGCTCTATATCTTTAATTGCAGGCAATGCTCGTCATTTTTCGGGCTAGCCCGAGGTTTTGAGAGCATACGACCCCGCTACCAGGCTAATAAATCAGTGGTAGTGGTGTTAAATGGGTCCAGGAATGGAAAGGGCGCTATGGTACTGGATGGCGGCGGTTTCGTCACGCGTCAAAATAACCCCAGTTGTCCTGTGAGTAGTGTAGCAAAATTATCATCAATAAAGGGAAGAATTCCCTCGGCAACCGGCTGGATTTGGCGAGTCAGATAGTGCTCGTAATCGAGTGCAGATTGCTGATAATCAACAGGTTCTGGGCCATTTGTCGTCCAGACATATTTAATCGTTCCACGATTCTGATACTGCGGCGGACGCCCCAGTTTGACATTCTGCTCATCGGCGAGACGTGCGGCGCGAACGTGCGGCGGAACATTCCGCTGATATTCGCTCAACGGGCGGCGCAGACGCTTACGGTACACCAGTTGTTCATCCAGTTCACCCGCCATCAGACGGCTGATAGTCTCGCGAACGAACTCCTGATAGGGCTCGTTACGAAAAATTCGCAGGTACAACTCCTGCTGAAACTGCTGGGCCAGCGGTGTCCAGTCGGTTCGTACCGTTTCCAGTCCCTTAAACACCATTCGTTGCTCAGCACCATCCTGAATCATCCCGGCGTAGCGTTTTTTGCTGCCGGTATCGGCACCGCGAATGGTCGGCATTAGGAAGCGACAAAAATGGGTTTCAAACTCCAATTCCAGCGCGCTGGTCAGATTTTGCTGCTTCAGCGATTGCGCCCACCAGTTATTGACATAGCTCACCAACTCACGACCAATTCTGGCGGCATTCTCTTCCGTGTGCGCACCTTTGAGCCAGACAAAGGTCGAGTCAGTATCGCCATAGATGACATCGTAACCCTGTGCTTCTATCAGCGCTTTAGTCTGGCGCATGATCGCATGGCCGCGCATGGTGATCGACGAGGCCAGCCGCGGATCAAAGAAGCGACAAGCTGTGGTGCCAAGTACGCCATAAAACGCATTCATGATGATTTTTAGCGCCTGCGAGAGCGGTTTATTGCCGTGGCGTTTCGCTTCGTCGCGCCCGTGCCAGATTTGGGTAACAATCTCCGGCAGGCAGTGCTTTTCGCGGGAGAACCACGCGTCGAGGAACCCTTCGGTGCTGTACAACGGGTCCGGATGTGCCATCCCTTCAATAAGTCCCACGGGGTCGATCAAGAAAGTACGGATAATTGAGGGATACAGGCTTTTGTAATCCAGCACTAATACAGAGTCGTACAAACCCGGGCGCGAGTCCATCACGTAGCCGCCGGGGCTGGCATGAGGGGGAACTTCCCCCAGATTGGGCGCAACGTAACCGGCGCGGTGCATCCGCGGCAAGTAGAGGTGTCCGAAAGCGGCAACCGAACCGCCGTGCCGGTCGGCAGGCAGACCGTTTACCGTCGAACGTTCCAGCAGAAACGGCATGATCTCGGTTTTATGAAAAATACGCGTGACCAGCTCACAGTCTTTGAGGTTGTAAGTGGCAAGAGCGGGCTTATCCTGAGCAAAACGGCGGTCAATTTCGTCCATTCTGTCCCAGGGATTATCGATCGACTTCCCTTCGCCAAGGAGTTCCTGCGATACCGTTTCCAGCGAGAATGACGAGAAATTCCAGAATGCGGATTTGAGTGCCTCAATGCCGTCAATAATCAGACGCCCTTTGGCCTGCGCGAAAAAAACACCGTTTTTAAAACCGTGTTCACGCCACTCCAGTTCGCTGTTGTCGCGACCAAAACGCAGTGGGATACGATAACGTTCAGCATGATTTTGCAGGACGCGTAAATCGAACTGCACCACGTTCCAACCGATTATCACATCGGGATCGTGACAGGCAATCCAGTCGTTAAGTTTTTCCAGCAACAGCGGGCGGCTGGCGACGTACTCAAGTTCAAAATCTAGCCGGGAGGCATCGCCATTCGGCGGGCCGAGCATATAGACATTACGCTGCCCGCAACCTTCAAGGCCAATGCAGTACAGCTCGCCGTGACGCGTTGTTTCGATATCCAGCGATACCCATTTTAACGGTGGTCGGTAGTCCGGGTTCGGCTTCAGCCGCGCATTAATCAGCGTTCCGTCATGCTTGTCGCCTTCGACCCAAACCGGGGAGGTAATAAAGCGTTCCATCAGATAACGTTCTGGTGGACGCACATCGGCCTCGTAAACCGTCACACCATTTTCACGCAGCAGTTTTTCCAGCCGCATAAGCTGGCGGTGCGAACGGCAATACAGGCCCGAAACGGGCTGGCGGTGGAAATCTTGTAACTGAAGTGGCGTCAGACGATAGCCGTTCTCTGTACGTAATAATGACGTTATGCGAGGCGTCTGGTGTGTGGGGACAAACGCGACGGATTCCTGTGGCGCAAGCGTAACCCGCAGTGGCCCATTGTCTGTTGCCAGCCAGAATGAAACCTCTGTCCCCTGCGGGGTATCCCGCCAGTGTCGGGTTAAAATAAAACCAGCCTGCGCCACGCTGCGTATCCGTCAAAAAACCAGGCATTATTATAGCCTGGTTCTGATAGATTGGCTGTGATTTTATACAGTTGTCATGTTCGACAGTGGTTACTGTCCGTAATACGCTTTAGCGCCATGTTTACGCAAGTAATGTTTATCCAGCAACGTTTGTTGCATATCCGGTAACTGCGGTGCGAGTTGGCGACAGAAGATGCCCATATAGGCGACTTCTTCCAGCACAATCGCGTTATGTACTGCATCCTCGGCATTTTTTCCCCACGCAAACGGACCGTGAGAATGCACCAATACGCCAGGCATCTGTGCTGCGTCAATCCCTTGTTTCTCAAAGGTTTCGACAATCACATTCCCGGTTTCCCACTCGTATTCACCGTTAATTTCTGCATCGGTCATTTTTCGCGTGCAGGGGATGGCGCCATAGAAATAGTCCGCATGCGTTGTACCCGTGGCCGGGATTGACTGGCCCGCCTGCGCCCAGATGGTTGCGTGACGAGAATGGGTGTGAACAATGCCGCCAATCGTCGGGAATGCCTGGTATAGCAGACGGTGCGTTGGTGTATCAGAAGAGGGTTTTTTCTGGCCTTCCACCACTTCGCCTGTTGCGATACTGACAACGACCATATCGTCGGCAGTCATGACGCTGTAATCGACACCGGATGGTTTAATCACAAATACGCCGCGTTTGCGATCGACGGCGCTAACGTTGCCCCAGGTCAGGGTGACCAGATTGTGCTTAGGCAGCGCCAGATTGGCTTCCAGTACCTGACGTTTAAGATCTTCTAACATGTTAACTCCTGAATGCCGGATAGTGTTCGCTTATCCGGCCTACAGCGGTTTGCAGGCCCGGTAAACGAAGTGCCACCGGGCAATCCGTTTCGACAATTAACGTTTGAACCCGTAATACACTTCGTTCCAGCGCAGCGCGTCCTTAAAGGCCGGCAGGCGGGTGTCGTTATCGATCACTGCGATCTCGATATCGTGCATTTCAGCAAACTGACGCATATCGTTCAGATCCAACGCGTGGCTAAAGACGGTGTGATGTGCGCCGCCGGCGAGGATCCAGGCTTCAGATGCGGTTGGTAGATCCGGCTGGGCTTTCCACAGTGCGTTTGCCACCGGCAGTTTCGGCAGGTCGTGCGGCGTTTGCACCGTGTCGATGCAGTTAACCAGCAGACGATAGCGATCGCCGAGATCGATCAGGCTGGCAACAACAGCAGGGCCGGTTTTAGTATTGAAGATCAGGCGGGCTGGATCGTCTTTACCACCAATGCCGAGGTGTTGTACGTCGAGGATCGGTTTCTCTTCCACCGCGATAGACGGGCACACTTCCAGCATGTGCGAGCCGAGCACCAGATCGTTGCCCTTCTCGAAGTGGTAGGTGTAATCCTCCATAAATGAGGTGCCGCCCTGCAGACCGGTTGACATCACCTTCATGATGCGAAGCAGAGCGGCAGTTTTCCAGTCGCCTTCGCCCGCAAAGCCGTAGCCCTGCTGCATCAGACGCTGTACGGCCAGACCCGGAAGTTGTTTCAGGCCGTGCAAATCTTCGAATGTTGTCGTAAAGGCGTGGAATCCGCCCTGTTCCAGGAAACGCTTCATGCCGAGTTCAATACGCGCCGCTTCCAGCACGTTTTGACGTTTGTCACCGTGGATCTGAGTGGCCGCTGTCATGGTGTAGGTGCTTTCGTACTCGTCGATCAGCGCGTTGATTTCGCCGTCGCTGATTGCGTTCACCACCTGTACCAGATCGCCCACGGCCCAGGTATTTACTGAAAAGCCGAATTTAATTTGCGCCGCCACTTTATCGCCGTCAGTGACCGCAACCTCACGCATATTGTCGCCAAAGCGGCACACTTTCAGGTGACGGGTGTCCTGTTTGGAGACGGCCTGGCGCATCCAGGAACCGATACGTTCGTGTGCCTGTTTATCCTGCCAGTGACCGGTGACCACGGCATGCTGCTGACGCATACGCGCGCCGATGAAACCGAACTCACGGCCGCCGTGCGCGGTCTGGTTCAGGTTCATAAAGTCCATATCAATGCTGTCCCATGGCAGAGCAGCGTTAAACTGGGTGTGGAACTGCATCAGCGGTTTATTGAGGATCGCCAGGCCGTTGATCCACATTTTGGCCGGGGAGAAGGTATGCAGCCAGACCACCATCCCTGCGCAGCGATCGTCATAGTTGGCGTCACGACAAATAGCGGTGATTTCGTCAGGCGAGGTACCCAGCGGTTTTAAGACCAGTTTGCAGGGCAGTTTAGCTTCAGTATTCAGTGCGTTAACGACGTGCTCGGCATGTTGGGTTACCTGACGCAGTGTTTCAGGGCCATACAGATGCTGGCTACCAATCACAAACCACACTTCATAGTTATCAAAAATCGTCATTGTCGTGTCCTTAATGTGTCAGGGTTGCCTGGTTTACCGGTGTTTTTTGCGCCGGCATGGCAGTCGGAAGGTATTGTTGTTCAGCGCTTACTGCCCATTGCTGGTAGCGGCGGTAAAGCTGTTCAAAACGTTGAGCCTGTTCTGGGCGAGGTTGCATCGTCTTTTCTACGGCGCTCGCCATTTTTTGTTGGGCGGCGGGAATATCTGCGTGGACCTTAGCGGCAACGGCGGCGAAGATTGCGGCACCGAGTGCGCAGCACTGGTCGGAAGCAACGATTTGTAGCGGACGGTTCAGCACGTCGCAGCAGGTCTGCATGATGACCGGGTTTTTACGCGCGATACCGCCCAATGCCATGACGTTGTTGACCGCAATGCCTTGTTCGGTAAAGCATTCCATGATGGCGCGTGCGCCAAACGCCGTGGCGGCAATCAGACCACCAAACAGGGCCGGAGCATCGGTCGCAAGGTTCAGGTCGGTGATAACCCCTTTCAGACGCTGGTTCGCGTTTGGCGTACGGCGGCCATTGAACCAGTCAAGCACCACCGGCAAATGATCCAGCGATGGGTTTTTTGCCCACGCTTCGGTCAGTGCAGGCAGCAGCTGTTTTTGGCTGGCTTTAATCTGGGTTTTCAGTTCCGGATGTTGTGCCGCAAGCTGATCCAGCGGCCAGCTCAAGACACGGCTAAACCAGGCATAGATATCGCCGAAAGCAGACTGACCCGCTTCCAGGCCGATAAAGTGTGGGACGACGCTGCCATCAACCTGGCCGCAAATCCCTTTCACCGCGCGTTCACCCACGCTTTGCTTGTCGGCAATCAGAATGTCGCAGGTCGAGGTGCCGATGACTTTTACCAGCGTATTGGGTTGTGCACCGGCGCCTACGGCGCCCATATGGCAGTCAAATGCACCGCCTGAAATGACGACACTTTCCGGTAGTCCCAGACGCTGTGCCCACTCGGCGCACAGGGTGCCAACCGGCAGGTCAGCGGTGACGGTGTCGGTAAACATCGGGTATTGCAGATGGCGGTTGATGACGGGATCGAGTTCATCAAAGAAACTGGCTGGTGGCAGTCCGCCCCAGCTTTCATGCCACAGTGATTTGTGTCCGGCGCTGCAGCGTCCGCGGCGAATATCCTGCGGGCGTACGGTATTCGAGAGCAGGGCTGGAACCCAGTCGCACAGCTCAATCCACGAGACCGCTTCCTGTGCGACAGCGCTGTCCTGACGGGTAACGTGCAGGATTTTTGCCCAAAACCATTCGCTGGAATAAATGCCACCGATATAACGGGAGTAATCGACTTTGCCCGGTGTGTGGCACAGGCGGGTAATTTCTTCAGCTTCTTCGACTGCGGTGTGATCTTTCCACAGCACAAACATGGCGTTCGGGTTGTCAGCGAATTCAGGACGCAGCGCCAGCACGTTGCCGTCGGCATCAATGGGTGCCGGAGTCGAACCGGTGCTGTCAACGCCAATCCCGACCACTTCCGCACGTTGCTCAGCGCTCAGTTCGGCCAGCACGGTTTTCAGTGCCGCTTCCATGGATTCGATGTAGTCGCGCGGGTGATGGCGAAACTGATTGTTTGGGCCGTCGCAATATTGCCCTTCCTGCCAACGCGGGTACCACTCTACGCTGGTGGCGATTTCTGCGCCGGTGGCACATTCCACCGCTAAAGCACGTACTGAATCACTACCAAAATCGAGGCCAATTGCAATCGCCATCGTCTTACTCCATCCAAAAATACGGGTATGGATAAACAGTAGATAGTGGGGATAAAAACCGTCAGGCAGGATCCGCTAATCTTATGGACTAAAATGCTGTGACATTAGAAAGTGTGACGCCGTGCAAATATTCAATGTGGACATTTCTGCCGTACTTATAGACACTTTTGTTAGCTGTTTTTGTCGTTGGCATCGTACAGGTTTTTAACAAAGTGCTTTTCACAAGCGGGGTTGATGGTCCATTGCTGATGTCATAGCGGCGTGCAGGGACGGCGGTGATGAAGTCTCACACAATATGGACAAATTGTTTCTTATCAGAACAGAGGGAGTATTGAAATTATGGCTGAACCGCAAAACGATCCCCTGCTGCCTGGGTATTCGTTTAATGCGCATTTGGTGGCGGGTTTAACCCCCATTGAGGCGAACGGGTATCTGGATTTTTTTATCGACAGGCCGTTGGGTATGAAAGGTTATATCCTGAACCTCACCATCCGAGGTGAAGGGGTCATCAATAATCAGGGGAAGCAGTTTGTCTGTCGACCTGGCGATATTTTGCTGTTCCCACCCGGCGAGATTCACCACTACGGACGCCATCCCGATGCCAGTGAATGGTACCACCAGTGGGTCTACTTCCGACCACGTGCCTACTGGCAGGAGTGGCTGGCCTGGCCGGCAATCTTTGCCCAGACCGGTTTTTTCCGCCCGGACGAGGCGCACCAGCCGCATTTTAACGAACTGTTTGGACAAATCATTCATGCCGGACAGGGGGAAGGACGCTATTCCGAACTGCTGGCGATAAACCTGCTGGAGCAATTATTGCTCAGACGTATGGACGCGATTAACGAATCACTGCATCCGCCGATGGATAACCGCGTGCGCGATGCCTGCCAGTACATCAGCGATCATCTGGCGGACAGTAATTTTGATATTGCCAGCGTTGCGCAGCACGTCTGCCTGTCGCCGTCCCGGCTGTCGCATCTCTTCCGCCAACAGCTTGGAATTAGTGTACTAAGCTGGCGCGAGGATCAGCGTATCAGCCAGGCCAAGTTATTGCTGAGCACCACACGTATGCCTATTGCCACGGTGGGTCGCAATGTTGGCTTTGACGACCAACTCTATTTCTCCCGCGTTTTCAAAAAATGTACCGGTGCCAGTCCGAGTGAGTTTCGCGCTGGATGTGAATAAAAAGTGAATGATGTGTCCTGAAAGTTGTCATAACTCGCAATCTATTCAGACAATTGATGGCTTGACGAAGTTGAGAAGGGTTTGCAGAATCCCTGCTTCGTAAATCTGACGGACACATTATGCAAGCATTGCTGGAACACTTTATTCTCCAGTCCGCCATGTACTCTTTGATAGCTGTGCTTCTGGTGGCTTTTCTAGAGTCTCTGGCGCTGGTTGGCCTGATTCTACCTGGCACCGTGATGATGGCGGGGTTGGGCGCCTTAATTGGCAGTGGTGAACTGAATTTCTGGCATGCCTGGCTTGCGGGCATCGTTGGCTGCTTGTTGGGAGACTGGATCTCCTTCTGGCTGGGCTGGCGCTTTAAAAAGCCGTTGCACCGTTGGTCCTTCATGAAAAAGAACAAGGCGTTGCTGGACAAGACCGAACACGCGCTACACCAGCACAGCATGTTTACTATTTTGGTGGGGCGTTTTGTGGGCCCGACGCGTCCACTGGTACCGATGGTGGCAGGCATGCTGGATCTGCCCGTCGCCAAATTCATCGTCCCCAATATCATCGGCTGTGTGCTGTGGCCTCCGTTCTATTTCCTGCCGGGGATTCTGGCGGGCGCGGCAATCGATATTCCTTCTGATATGCAGAGCGGAGATTTCAAATGGCTGCTGCTGGCGACTGCACTGCTGCTGTGGGTGGGTGGCTGGCTGTGTTGGCGACTGTGGCGCAGTGGCAAAGCGGCTGTCGATCGCTTAACCGCATATTTACCGCGTGGCCGCCTGCTGTATCTGGCGCCGCTGACGCTGGGGATTGGCGTAGTCGCGCTGGTGGCGTTATTGCGTCACCCACTGATGCCGGTGTATCTCGATATTTTGCGCAAAGTGGTGGGTTACTGACGATTCCTTTGCCGGATGGCGGCTTCGCCTTATCCGGCAACGCATTATGCTTTAATGCCCAATAGCGCCGAGGCGCTGGCGTTGCCGCTTAACAGATCGTCCGTTTTGCCCTGCCATGCAATGCGCCCATCGGCGACCACAATTGAACGTGGTGCAATGCGTGCCGCATCTTCAACGCTATGGGAGACCATCAGCATCGTCAGTTGTTTGTCACGACAAACCTCGGCAACCAGCGATAGCATCTCCTGGCGCAACGCCGGGTCGAGTGCAGAGAACGGTTCATCAAGCAGTAAAACAGGTTGCTCGCGAACCAGACAACGCGCCAGCGCCACACGTTGCCGTTGACCGCCGGAAAGCTCGCCGGGAAGCCTGTCCAGCAGGTTATCAAGACCCATTTGTTGGGCGATGTGCTGTAGTTTCTCATGCTGAGACGCGTTCAGTTTTAATCCCGGATTCAGACCCAGGCCGATGTTTTGCTGCACGTTCAGATGGCTGAACAGGTTGTTTTCCTGAAACAGCATGGAAACAGGACGACGAGAGGGCGGTGTGGCGGTGTGATCTTCGCCTTCAATCATCATTGTGCCGCTGGCAGGCGTCAGAAAGCCGGCAATCAGATTCAATAGCGTGCTTTTCCCGGCGCCGCTTGGCCCGAGCACCGCGATCTGCTCACCGCGCGCTACCGATAATGTGAAACGCATGGGTAAGTGGTGATAAAGCCATGTAATATCAATCAGTTTTAACATTTCGTCCCGGCAATTTCTCAATAACGGTAAACAGCGTGAAGCATAGGATCAGCAGCAATAACGCCGTAACCGCGCCATCCTGACTGCGGTAAGATCCAATCTGCTGATACAAATAAAACGGCAGGGTGCGGAAATCTTCATTACCGAACAGGGCGACTACGCCAAAATCACCAATCGACAGGACACAGGCAAAGGCCATCGCCTGCGCCAGCGGGCGCTTCAGGGCGCGTAGTTCAACCACTTTCAGCCGTGACCATCCTTCAATACCCAAAGACTGACACAACATACTGTAGCGTGCGGTCACATCGCGCATCGGGTTTTCCAGCACCTTCAGCGCGTAAGGGATCGCCATCAGCGCATTGGTGAAAATCACGATGGCGTCAGCCGATTCCGGTAACCCAATGCTGTTATTGAGCAGCAAAAAGAACCCGGTAGCCAGCACGATACCCGGCATGGCGAGTATCATCATACCGCTCAGTTCCAGCGCCTGACCTGCCAATACCTGCTGCCGGGCGCGCAGTTCGCGGCTACTCCACAGCAGCATCATCGTCAGAATGACGCACAATATGCCTGCCGCCAGCGCGATGCGCAGTGACGTCCCCAGTGCTTGCCACAGCACTGGCTGCGTAAGCACATCCAGTACATTGCGGTTTAAACCATCGACAATCACCGCCAGCAACGGCGGTAGCAACAGCAACAGCGCGAGAACAATCAGAATTAAGTCAGCCAGTCGGCTGTGTAGGCGATCGTCAGGATCGCGCCAGCCTTGTACCAGCGTCGTGCCGGGCGCAATGGCGCGACTCAACCGTTGGCTGAGCAGTACCAGCGCTAAACAGCAAACCATTTGGATCAGGGCCAGCATAGCCGCCCGCGCGGGATCGTAATCAAAGCTTAGTGCCTGATAGATAGCCAGCTCGATAGTGGTTGCCTGCGGTCCGCCGCCGAGCGACAGCACGGTGGCGAAGCTGGCGAAGCACAGCATAAAGATAAGTGCTGCTACGGGAAGGATCTGACGACGCAGCCACGGCCATTCAACAAAACGGAAGAAATGCCAGCCGCGCATCCCTAACTGCGCCGCGAGCTGGCGTTGCTCGCCGGGGATGTTTTCCAGCGATTGCAGCAGTAAGCGACTGGCCATCGGCAGGTTGAAAAAGACATGCGCCAGCAGAATACCCTGTAAGCCGTAGGGCGAAAACGTCCACTCCAGCCCGAATGTGTGCCAGAGCGAGGCCAGCCAGCCCTGACGACCATATACGCTAAGGATGCCGAATACAGCGACCAGCACTGGTAAGATCAGCGTCATCGCGCACAGGCGCAACAGGGCCAGACGTCCGGGAAAGCGCCGGCGATAGAGCGCTCTGGCGAGGAAAATCGCCGGGATAACGGATAACGCTGCGGATAAAAATGCCTGCCAGAAAGAAAAGCGCACCACATGCCACAGGTAGCTATCCTGCCAGAGCGATACCCATTCTCCCTGCGGTGCGTTAAACCACAGCGCCAGAAATGCGGCCAGCGCGACAGCCACCATCAATGTGGCAGCTGAAAGCCCTGGGATTAGCCAGCCGGGAATTAACGGCTGACGGCGCGTTGCCATTCGCTAATCCATGCCTGACGTTGGGCCGCAACTTGCTGCGGGGTAAATTCCAGTGCGTTACCCGGTTTTTCCAGTTGCTCAAATCCTGGCGGCAAGGTGACCTGCGTCACCGGATACATCCAGTTGCCCGTTGGGATCGCACTCTGGAATGCCGGAGATACCATAAATTTCAGGAATTTTTCCGCCAACTCCGGTTGCTTGCTGGCTGCGGTACGTGCGGCAACTTCCACCTGCAGATAGTGACCTTCGCTAAAGTTAGCGGCGGCGTAGTTACCCTTTTTCTCTTCGATGATGTGATAGGCCGGCGAGGTGGTGTAGCTCAACACCAGGTCGCTTTCACCCTTCAGGAACAGGCCGTAGGCCTCACTCCAGCCTTTGGTGACGGTGACGGTTTTGGCTGCCAGTTTCTGCCACGCCTCCGGCGCTTTATCGCCATAGACTTTTTGCATCCACAGCAGCAGCCCCAGACCCGGCGTGCTGGTGCGCGGATCCTGGTAGATTACGCGCCATTTCTGGTCGCTTTCTACCAGTTCCTTCAGGCTCTTCGGCGGGTTTTTCAGCTTGTTTTTATCATAAACGAAGGCGAAATAACCGTAATCAAATGGGACAAAGGTGTCGTTTTTCCAGCCGCCAGGCACACTGACTGCATTCTCCGGCACGTTGCTTTTAGCGAACAGCCCGGTTTGCGTCGCGGCTGCCAGAAGGTTGTTGTCCAGCCCCAGTACGACGTCAGCTTTGCTGTTTTTTCCTTCCATACGCAGGCGGTTCAGCAACGATACGCCATCCTCTAACGCGACCAGTTTCAGCTCGCAGTTGCAGTCAGCTTCAAAGGCTTTTTTGATTGTCGGGCCCGGGCCCCAGTCAGCAGCGAACGAGTCGTAGGTATAGACGGTCAGTACAGGTTTAGCGAAGGCAGGCGCTGCGCACAGCAGTACAAGCGGAAGACATTTTTTAAACACTTTGCACCTCATAAAGTAAAACTCTAAATAATTCGAGTTGCAGGAAGGCGGCGACGCAGCACATCCCCAGGAGCGTACAGGTAGTACGTGACAGGGGTGAGCGAAGAAAGCCAACGCGTCTGCAGCTTGAAGTATGACGAGTTAGGTGGCAAAGGACTTGAGCTACAGCCTCAAATCCCTTCGCCGGCATTATCCGGATCAGGTTCGACGGGTATCTCTCAGCCCATACACTTCATCATTCACGCTGCCTCTGTGTTGGCTGCGCTCGCTCACCCCAGTCACATAGTTATCTATGCTCCTGGGGACTCACTTGCTTGCCGCCTTGATGCATCATGAATGATCTTGTGTATGTTTTTTATTTAGCACCCCGTTGAGAACGGCGTTAGTGTAATGATTTTGTTGCTATGCGGCAATCAAGTGCCGGATCTAAGGATCCGGCGGCGCAAACCACGCCGATTTAAAATCAAACCAGCCGAGGGTATTCATGCGCAGCCCGCGCATACTGCGCTGTCCCTGAATGATCAACCAGTGGTGGATCAATGGCACAATGGCCTTTGTGGCGAGCAGCTGTTGGCACCATGCCGCCAGGCTCATTTCACCGGTTCGCCAGCGGGCGGCATCGTTTTCCCAGTCCCGCGAGATACAGTTTTGCAGCAACGGGACTTCGCACAAATGGGCGAACAGCGAGAAGTCCAGCGGTAGAGTAAAGTTGGCGCTGTTTAGCCAGATATCGCTGACTATTTCACCCGCATGCCATTGATCGTAGTCGATCTCCTGAATATTCAGTTGCACCTGATGCTGCGCCAGCAACGTCTTCATGATCTGCGCGATAATCCGGTGTTCGATATGATCGCGATAGTAAGTGAGCGTCAGCGTTTCCAGTCCGGCTGGTTTTTCACCATGGCCGGGTTTGGCGTGGTGCCAGCGGGGGAGTAAACCATAGGCGGGGAACCACAGTCGCTGGTACTGTTCGTCGGCGTGGCAGATTAAATGGGTTGGCGAGAGTACGCGACTAGCCCACTCGCGGACCTCCTGATTAGCGCCGCGGTGGGTACGCGTATCAAACAGCAGGTAGTAGCAGCCTTCTTCGAGGCGGCTCTCGATCGCCTTTTCATCCTCCGTGGGACCTTTTAGCGTCAACCCGCCGCCTGGTTCTTCGCCGATGTCGGGTAACACCCAAACGTTAACTTCGTCGATCAGCGCCCGGTAGCCAAAGTAATCATCAAATGCGTGAATCTTCAGTTGGTTATTGGTATTACGTATCACCGCATACGGGCCAGTCCCAATCGGGTGGCTGGAGAAGTTATTCAGCGTTTCCCATTCTCGCGGCAGGATCATGGCGGGGACTTGCCCCAATAACCAGGGAAGCCAGCGGTCGGGCTGGGACAGATGGATATCCAGCGTCCAGGCCGTGGGAGAGACGATCTGGGTAATATGTGAGTACAGCGGCAACGTATTAATGCGGGTCAGTGAGGCGATCACATCGTCCATTTCCAGCTCACGACCGTGGTGAAAATGGATCCCCGGGCGTAGAAAGAATCGCCAGTGTAAAGGTGATATCTGCTGCCAGTGATGGGCAATATCCGCTTCCAGTTCCCCATTTTCCTCATTTACCCGAATTAAGGCGCTGAAGATTTGCCGGGCGATATGGGTTTCGGAACGACGTAATGCCGTACCGGGCAGCAGGTTGCGCATCGGTCGATAATACAGGACGCGCATGATGTGCCGCCCCTGGCGAAAGCTACGGCCGAGGTGGGAAACCAGCATCTGCCGTACGGCGGTTTTGTCGCCGACCAGCTGTACCAGTTGATCGATGCGATCCTGTTCCAGCAGGTCTTCTGCCCGCTGCTGCTGGAGCGCCAGCCCGGTATAGAGGAATGTCAGGCGTGAGCGTTTACCCCGACCGACCTCCGCTTCCCACGTTAACCAGCCGCGTTCCTGCATGGTGTTGAGCAGGGTTCGCATATGGCGGCGCGAGCAGCTAAGCAGCTCCGCCAGCTCGTTCAGCGTCGTGTCTTGCGTTTTGCCGTCACAGCATTGCCACAGACGGATGAACTGTTGTTGCAAACGACCAGAAGACATAAAAGGGGAACTCCTGCAAAAAACTCAGCAATTTTATTATCCCTATATTAAGCCAATAATAGATTCCGATGAAGCGATGAGACAACGAAGGGGTCATCTATGCGTCAGTTCTATATGAAGTACTTTACCGCGACAGAGAAATCGTCCTGGTTGGCTTGCCTGAGCGCACCGCAGCGCTTAAAGATGCTCGAAGATCTGATGCAGTGGGAGGTGACAGCCTGACTCCTTAATTGGGAATTGCAGACATCATGTGTGACTGAGTATTGGTGTTAATCGCCGCGCCAGCAGGTATTATCTGCTGGCTTTTTTCGTATCAGCCCAGCCAATAGGGATAACAATGCTCTGGATTATGACCATGGGACGGCGCCTCAACGGCGTTTACGCGGCATTTATGCTGGTCGCTTTTATGATGGGCGTGGCGGGGGCATTGCAGGCACCCACGCTGAGCCTGTTCCTGAGCCGTGAAGTCGGGGCGCAACCATTCTGGGTCGGGTTGTTTTATACCGTCAATGCGATTGCCGGGATCGTGGTTAGCCTCGGGCTTGCAAAACGTTCCGACAGCCAGGGCGATCGGCGCAAGCTGATCATGTTTTGCTGCTTGATGGCAATTGGCAACGCGCTGCTGTTTACCTTTAATCGTCACTATCTCACGTTGATCACCTGCGGTGTGTTGCTGGCCTCGCTGGCGAATACCGCGATGCCGCAGTTGTTTGCGCTGGCGCGGGAGTATGCGGATAACTCAGCGCGTGAAGTGGTGATGTTTAGCTCAGTGATGCGCGCACAGCTTTCGTTGGCGTGGGTTATTGGGCCACCGCTGGCCTTCATGCTGGCACTGAATTACGGTTTCACGGTGATGTTCTCTATTGCGGCTGGCATTTTTGCGATAAGCCTGCTGCTGATTGCGCTGATCCTGCCCTCTGTTGCCCGGGTGGAGCAACCTGTCGATGTGCCGCTGGAACAGGCTGGCGGTTGGCAGGACAAAAATGTACGCATGCTGTTTATTGCCTCCACGTTGATGTGGACCTGCAACACGATGTACATCATCGATATGCCGCTGTGGATAAGCCTTGAACTGGGCTTACCCGACAAGCTTGCTGGGATCCTGATGGGGACGGCTGCCGGGCTGGAAATTCCGGCGATGATTCTGGCGGGCTATTACGTGAAGCGCTTTGGTAAACGACGAATGATGATTACCGCCGTGGCGGCCGGTGTGCTGTTTTACCTTGGTCTTATTTTCTTTCACAGCCATACTGCGCTGCTGGTGCTGCAACTGTTTAACGCCGTATTCATTGGTATTGTCGCTGGGATAGGGATGCTGTGGTTTCAGGATCTGATGCCGGGACGGGCAGGTTCAGCCACCACATTATTCACCAACAGTATTTCCACGGGTGTCATTTTGGCAGGGGTGATTCAGGGGGCTGTCGCGCAAAGCTACGGACATTTTGCCGTTTACTGGGTAATCGCGGTGATTTCTGTGGTTACGCTGGTGATGACCGGACGGGTGAAAGACGTTTAATCATGTTGCCGGATGCGCTGCGCTTATCCGGCCTACAGTTGGAATGCGTTTGTAGCCCGGATAAGCGCAGCGCATCCGGCGTCACAATGACTAGCGCATAAATGCGGGTTGCTTGTGTTCGTATTCGGTAATCGCCGCTTCGTGCTGCAGCGTCAGTCCGATGCTGTCCAGACCGTTCAGCATGCAGTGACGGCGGAAGTCATCGATTTTAAAGCTGTAGGACTTATCGCCTGCTTTCACCACCTGCGCTTCCAGGTCCACTTCAAATTTAATGCCCGGATTGGCTTTCACCAGGGCAAACATTTCATCGACCTGTGCGTCACTCAGGGTCACCGGCAGCAGCTGGTTGTTGAAGCTGTTGCCGTAGAAGATGTCGGCGAAGCTTGGCGCGATCACCACTTTAAAGCCGTAATCAGTCAGCGCCCACGGCGCATGCTCACGTGAAGAGCCGCAGCCAAAGTTTTCCCGCGCCAGCAGAATTGATGCACCTTTATATTCCGGGAAGTTCAGCACGAACTCTGGATTAGGCTGTTGCCCCTTTTCGTCGAGGAAACGCCAGTCGTTAAACAGATGAGCGCCAAACCCGGTGCGTGTTACTTTCTGCAAAAACTGTTTGGGAATAATGGCATCGGTATCGACGTTGGCGGCATCCAGTGGGACAACCAGGCCGGTATGCTGGGTAAATTTTTCTGCCATGGTAGTTTCCTTATTTGATGCTGCGAATGTCGGCAAAATGACCGGTGACGGCGGCAGCGGCGGCCATGGCCGGGCTGACTAAATGCGTGCGACCACCGCGGCCCTGACGACCTTCAAAGTTACGGTTGCTGGTGGATGCGCAACGCTCGCCAGGGTTCAGGCGGTCATTGTTCATGGCCAGGCACATGGAGCAGCCTGGTAAACGCCATTCAAAACCGGCTTCAATGAAAATCTTATCCAGACCTTCCGCTTCCGCTTGCGCTTTTACCGGACCAGAACCTGGAACCACCAACGCCTGAACGCCCGGGGCGACTTTACGGCCTTTGGCGATTTCCGCCGCGGCGCGTAAATCTTCAATACGCGAGTTGGTGCAGGAACCGATGAACACTTTATCGATAGCCACTTCTGTTAACGGAATACCCGGTTTCAGCCCCATATATGCCAGCGCTTTTTCAGCCGATGCGCGCTCAACGGGATCGGCAAATGAAACCGGGTCGGGGATATTATCGGTCACAGAGATGACCTGACCCGGGTTCGTTCCCCATGTCACCTGCGGCGCAATCTCTTCTGCCTGCAAGGTGACGATGGTATCAAACGTTGCGCCATCGTCGGTTTTCAGCGTTTTCCAGTACGCAACCGCATTGGCAAAGTCGTCACCTTTCGGGGCGTGCAAACGGCCCTGCACATAGTTGAACGTGGTTTCATCCGGTGCGACCAGGCCCGCTTTAGCACCCATTTCAATGGCCATGTTGCACAGCGTCATACGGCCTTCCATGCTCAGTGCGCGAATGGCTTCGCCACAAAATTCAACGACATGTCCGGTACCGCCTGCGCTACCGGTTTTCCCGATAATCGCCAGTACGATATCTTTAGCGGTAATGCCAGGCGCTGCTTGACCGTTGACTTCAATCTTCATGGTTTTGGCGCGCCCCTGTTTCAGGGTCTGCGTCGCCAGAACGTGTTCAACTTCAGAGGTGCCAATACCAAACGCCAGCGCGCCGAACGCACCGTGGGTGGCGGTATGCGAGTCACCACAAACGATGGTCATGCCCGGTAAGGTTACGCCTTGTTCTGGCCCCATCACGTGGACGATACCCTGATACGGGTGGTTCAGATCGTACAGTTCCACGCCAAATTCATTGCAGTTTTTGATCAGCTCCTGCATCTGAATACGCGCCATTTCGCCCGAGGCGTTAATGTCTTTCGTTTGCGTCGAAACGTTGTGGTCCATCGTGGCAAAGGTTTTACCCGGCTGGCGAACCTGGCGACCATGCGCACGCAAACCATCAAACGCCTGCGGAGAGGTCACTTCATGCACCAGATGTCTGTCGATATATAACAGTGGGGTTTCGTTTTGCGCCTCAAAGACAACGTGCGCATCAAACAATTTTTCGTATAACGTCTTGGCCATGATTACACCCCTTCAGCGACGTAGCGAGCGATGATGTCGCCCATCTCATCGGTACTAACTGCGGCAGCGCCACGGGCTAAGTCACCGGTGCGAATACCTTCTTCTAATGCGCGGTTGATAGCGCTCTCAATTGCGGTTGCCGCATCATTGGCATCCAGGCTGTAACGCAACAGCAGGGCCAGTGACAAAATTTGGGCGATAGGGTTTGCAATATTCTTCCCTGCGATATCGGGTGCAGAACCGCCAGCCGGCTCGTACAGGCCAAAGCCCTGCTCATTCAGGCTGGCAGATGGCAACATGCCCATTGAGCCCGTGATCATGGCGCACTCATCAGACAGAATGTCACCAAACAGGTTTGAGCACAGCAGTACGTCGAACTGGGACGGGTCTTTGATTAATTGCATTGTCGCGTTGTCGATATACATATACGCCAGTTCAACATCCGGGTATTCGTTGGCGATTTCATTGACGATTTCACGCCACAAGATGGATGTTTGCAGCACGTTGGCTTTATCAATCGACGTGACTTTACGGCGACGCTGGCGCGCAGACTCAAACGCGATACGGGCAATACGCTCGATCTCGAAACGGTGATAAACCTCAGTATCAAAGGCTTTTTCATGCTGCCCGCTGCCTTCGCGGCCTTTGGGTTGACCGAAATAGATCCCACCCGTCAGTTCACGTACGCACAGGATGTCGAAACCGTTCGCGGCGATATCGGCGCGCAGAGGACAAAAGGCTTCCAGCCCCTGGTACAGCTTAGCCGGGCGCAGGTTGCTGAATAATTTGAAGTGCTTACGCAACGGCAGCAGCGCACCGCGCTCAGGCTGCTGGTTGGGCGGCAGATGTTCCCATTTCGGGCCGCCAACGGAGCCAAACAGAATGGCGTCGGCTTGCTCACAGCCTTCAACCGTCGCCGGTGGCAGCGGCTGACCGTGGTTATCGATAGCGGCACCGCCCACGTCATAGTGGCTGGTGGTAATGCGCATGCCAAAACGGTTGCGAATTGCGTCCAGTACTTTCAATGCTTGCGCCATCACTTCCGGGCCAATACCGTCACCCGGCAAAACAGCAATATGATAATTCTTCGACATCACACGGTTTCCTTGTTGTTCTCGTTGTTCTGAGCTTTGCGTTGCAATTCTTTTTCGACTTCTTCAGCGCGCCAGATATTGTTCAGCACATGCACCATCGCTTTGGCGGAAGACTCGACGATATCTGTTGCCAGCCCGACGCCGTGGAAGCGGCGACCGTTATAGTTGGCGACGATATCCACCTGACCCAGCGCATCTTTACCGTGGCCTTTAGCGGTCAGGCTATATTTGACCAGTTCGACGTTGTATTCCGTCACGCGATTAATGGCCTGATAAATGGCATCGACCGGGCCGTTACCGTTAGCCGCTTCGGCTTTGACGTCTTCGCCACAGGCCAGCTTGACGGAGGCGGTGGCAATATCATTAGAGCCAGACTGCACGCTGAAATAGTCCAGACGGAAGTGTTCTGGCTCTTCCTGCTGTTTGTTAATAAAGGCCAGTGCTTCCAGGTCGTAATCGAATACCTGACCTTTTTTATCTGCCAGCTTCAGGAACGCGTCATACAGATTGTCCAGGCTGTATTCGCTTTCTTTATAGCCCATCTCGTCCATACGGTGTTTCACCGCGGCGCGTCCGGAACGGGAGGTCAGGTTCAACTGTACCTGGTTCAAACCGATGGATTCAGGCGTCATGATTTCGTAGTTTTCACGGTTTTTCAGTACGCCGTCCTGATGGATACCGGAGGAGTGAGCAAAGGCACCACTACCGACAATCGCTTTGTTGGCAGGAATCGGCATATTACAGATTTGGCTGACTAACTGGCTGGTACGCCAGATTTCCTGGTGATTAATGCGAGTCTGTACGTTCAGGATATCTTTGCGCACTTTGATCGCCATGATCACTTCTTCCAGCGAGCAGTTACCCGCTCGTTCGCCGATACCGTTCATCGCGCCTTCCACCTGGCGAGCACCGGCGTGAACGGCCGCCAGTGCGTTACCGACGCCCAGGCCTAAGTCATCATGGGTGTGTACGGAGATGATGGCTTTATCGATATTCGGTACGCGTTCATACAGACCAGAAATGATTGCGCCAAATTCGAAAGGCATGGTGTAGCCAACGGTATCGGGGATATTGATGGTTTTGGCACCCGCATTAATCGCCGCTTCAACCACGCGGGCCAGGTCGGCGATAGGGGTTCGACCTGCGTCTTCGCATGAGAACTCCACGTCATCGGTGTAATTACGCGCTCGCTTAACCATGTAGACCGCACGTTCAATCACCTCATCCAACGTACTGCGTAATTTCGTCGCGATGTGCATCGGTGACGTGGCAATGAATGTGTGAATGCGGAAAGCTTCAGCCACTTTCAGCGATTCAGCAGCCACATCGATATCTTTTTCCACACAGCGAGCTAACGCGCAAACACGGCTGTTTTTAACCTGACGGGCAATGGTCTGTACTGATTCAAAGTCACCCGGTGAAGAAACAGGAAAACCCACTTCCATCACGTCAACGCCCATACGCTCGAGGGCCAGAGCTATCTGCAGTTTTTCTTTCACACTCAGGCTTGCCTGTAACGCCTGTTCACCATCGCGTAAGGTGGTATCGAAAATAATGACTTGCTGGCTCATGGTTTAGGTCCTTGGTGTTTAGGGCGCCTTGCTTCGAGCATAAAAAAACCCGCGCAATGGCGCGGGTTTTTGTCTTAACTGGAGCTGACTTAATGCTGAATGTCGTCCACCAGTCTACCGCGCAATGAGAATGCGTTTAGTAGTAGTAGACCGTTAAAACGAGCAATGTAAGTCATCAATCAAGCTCCAGGCGAATGCGATATGCTTTTAGTGGTACTGGATATGAAGATTGATGTCAACCCCATCCCCCTACTCGGCGGAAAAAATCTCCGGAACTTTGAGCGAATTGTGCTGAATTTTTATGGTTGTATAAAATAAATCAGCGTGTGGATTACATACTTTTCACGATTTGACATATTTGAGCATATTTGTTTTCAGCTATTGTAACGGCATATTGAAGAGATAATGTGCGGATGAATTTTTTATCTTTATGATTTATCGGTTTTTTATACTAACTTTGAATAGATTTGGGGTGCCGTGGGGAAAATGATTGATAAATAAATGTTAAGCATCGCGGTGTTAATGATATAAACATTTAATTAAAACTTAAACATATATTCACTTCGTGCATGATTGTGTATTCGCCATGGTTATGGTTATATTGTTTTCGACATTTAAACGTATGAATCATCGTGCAGTGACCTCTGCCACACTGCGCTCGCATTTTTTTTGTTCATTCAGGCCAGGGCCTTTATGTTTTCCTAATTTTAATGCTTTCCCTTTTTCTTATTTTATATGCATGGTAAATCATATTAGCGGAGGTTATTTCTGAGCTCCGTCTGGGAAAAGGGAGTTTTGAGTGACAGTGGAGTTAAATATGCCAGAAGTAAAAATAATAGATAAACCTAATCTTTTAGATATGGGGAAGCCGCAACTGCGCATGGTTGACCTTAATTTATTAACCGTTTTTGACGCGGTGATGCAAGAGCAGAATATTACTCGTGCAGCGCATTCTCTGGGGATGTCGCAGCCTGCAGTCAGCAACGCAGTCGCGCGTCTGAAGGTTATGTTTAATGATGAGCTCTTTGTGCGCTATGGCCGAGGCATCCAGCCAACAGCACGGGCTTTTCAGCTATTTGGCTCTATTCGTCAGGCGCTGCAATTGGTGCAGAATGAACTGCCAGGGTCTGGTTTTGAACCCGCCAGCAGCTCACGTGTATTTAATCTCTGCGTCTGTAGCCCATTGGATAATATCCTCACGTCCTTGATTTACAATCGCGTTGAGCAAGTCGCACCTAATATTCATGTTGTATTTAAATCATCGCTCAACCAAAATACAGAACATCAATTACGGTATCAGGAAACAGAGTTCGTTATTAGTTATGAAGAATTCCGCCGCCCTGAATTCACCAGTATTCCGTTATTCAACGATGAGATGGTGTTAGTCGCAAGTAGAAAACACCCGCGCATTAGCGGTCCATTACTGGAGAGTGATGTCTATAATGAACAACATGCCGTGGTTTCGCTCGATCGCTTCGCATCTTTCAGCCAGCCGTGGTATGACACACCAGATAAACAATCCTGCGTGGCTTATCAGGGAATGGCATTAATCAGCGTACTGAATATCGTATCCCAAACTCATTTGGTTTCTATTGCGCCACGCTGGTTAGCTGAAGAGTTCTCCGAGGCTTTAGAGCTGCAAATATTACCGCTACCGTTAAAACTGAATAGCCGGACTTGTTATCTTTCCTGGCATGAAGCCGCAGGTCGGGATAAAGGACATCAATGGATGGAAGAGCTGTTAGTCTCCATCTGTAAGCAGTGACCTATGGCAGAGTAAATCCGATGATGCGTCTGGTTTATTCTGCTTTTTTATTTTTATTTGAAATTTTATGCTGAAATCTGCTTTCGGTTTTTGCCTGGGAGGGTGAAAAAATAGAGTAATCGCTGTAAGTGCTCATTTTTAAGCGATTATTTGTCATTTCATTTGCTTATACTGGTTTAATTCTCCGTTTATTCGATTCTTTCCTCCGTTTTATTCTTATCCGCTGTTACACCACCACTTCGGTGTCAATTGCCATGCCTTATCGTCAGCGGTTAATGTGTTGTTAAACCGTTATTCATTATAAGAGTGGAGGCAAGCCATGGAGATGTTGTCTGGAGCCGAGATGGTCGTCCGATCGCTCATCGATCAGGGTGTGAAGCAGGTATTCGGGTATCCTGGGGGCGCAGTCCTCGATATTTATGATGCTTTGCATACGGTCGGTGGTATTGATCATGTGCTGGTCCGCCATGAGCAGGCAGCGGTCCATATGGCCGATGGTCTGGCACGTGCGACGGGAGAAGTGGGCGTTGTGTTGGTCACCTCAGGGCCGGGAGCAACCAATGCGATCACGGGTATCGCAACGGCGTACATGGACTCCATCCCGCTGGTGATCCTCTCCGGGCAAGTGGCTACCTCTCTGATTGGCTACGATGCCTTTCAGGAGTGCGACATGGTGGGGATTTCTCGTCCGGTGGTAAAACACAGCTTTTTGGTCAAGCAAACGGAAGATATACCTCAGGTGCTGAAGAAAGCCTTCTGGTTGGCCGCAAGCGGTCGCCCTGGTCCTGTGGTTGTGGACTTGCCGAAGGATATTCTGAATCCAGCTAAGAAACTGCCTTATAGCTGGCCGGAGTCGGTGAGCATGCGTTCGTATAATCCGACGACAACTGGACATAAAGGGCAGATAAAACGTGCTCTGCAGACGTTAGTCGCGGCTAAAAAACCGGTTGTGTACGTGGGTGGTGGCGCCGTTAATGCCGCCTGCCATGAGCCGTTGGGCCAGATCGCTGAAGCACTTAATCTGCCAGTTGTTTCCTCGCTGATGGGGTTAGGCGCGTTTCCGGCAACGCATCGTCAGGCGCTGGGCATGTTGGGCATGCACGGTACTTATGAAGCAAACATGACCATGCATCATTCCGATGTGATCTTTGCCGTCGGCGTGCGCTTTGACGATCGTACAACCAATAATCTGGCAAAATATTGCCCGAATGCGACCGTGTTACATATCGATATCGACCCCACCTCTATTTCAAAAACCGTGACTGCGGATATTCCAATCGTAGGTGATGCTCGCCTGGTGCTTGAGCAGATGCTGGAGCTGCTGGAGCAGGAGAAATCTCAGCAGCCGCTGGATGATAACCGTGACTGGTGGCAACAGATTGAGCACTGGCGCGCCCGGCAGTGCCTGAAATATGACACCCAGAGTGAGAGCATTAAACCGCAGGCCGTCATTGAAACTATCTGGCGTCTGACGAAAGGCGATGCGTATGTCACTTCGGATGTGGGCCAACACCAGATGTTTGCTGCACTTTACTATCCGTTTGATAAACCTCGTCGTTGGATTAACTCAGGCGGTCTTGGCACCATGGGATTCGGTTTACCCGCAGCGTTAGGGGTGAAGATGGCACTGCCGAATGAAACGGTAGTCTGCGTTACCGGTGATGGCAGTATTCAGATGAATATCCAGGAGCTGTCGACGGCGCTGCAATATGAGCTGCCGGTGCTGGTACTCAACCTTAACAACCGTTATCTCGGCATGGTGAAACAATGGCAGGACATGATCTATTCCGGGCGTCATTCGCAGTCTTATATGCAGTCGCTACCCGATTTTGTCCGTCTTGCTGAAGCCTATGGGCATATTGGTATCCAGATAAATCATCCGGATGAGCTGGAAAGCAAACTGGGAGAAGCACTGGAACATGTGCGCAACCACCGGTTGGTGTTTGTTGATGTCACCGTCGATGGCAGTGAGCATGTCTACCCGATGCAAATTCGAGGGGGCGGTATGGATGAGATGTGGTTAAGCAAAACGGAGAGGACCTGATTATGCGCCGGATATTATCAGTATTACTGGAAAACGAGTCTGGGGCATTATCGCGTGTGATAGGCCTCTTCGCCCAGCGAGGTTACAACATTGAAAGCCTGACCGTCGCGCCGACTGACGATCCGACCTTATCGCGGATGACGATTCAGACCGTAGGCGATGAAAAGGTCCTCGAACAAATTGAAAAACAACTGCACAAGCTGGTGGATGTCCTGCGGGTAAGTGAGTTAGGGCAGGGCGCACACGTTGAACGAGAGATCATGCTGGTGAAGATCCAGGCCAGTGGTTATGGCCGGGAGGAGGTGAAACGCAACACGGAAATTTTCCGTGGGCAGATCATCGATGTCACGCCGTCTATCTACACCGTACAACTGGCGGGCACCAGCGATAAACTGGATGCGTTTTTGGCAACCTTGCGTGAAGTCGCCAAAATTGTGGAAGTTGCCCGTTCCGGCGTGGTAGGACTTTCTCGCGGCGATAAAATTATGCGCTAATAGTCGACTGTAGGCCTGATGAGCACAGCGCCATCAGGCATCATCGTGGAGGTCATGCCGGATGGCGGCGTAAACGCCTTATCCGGCCTACAGGTAACGTCCCCGTTTTCGCTGATACCACCTGTTGCGCTTTTTTTTGCGAAATCAGCAGTAACCAGAGACAAAAGCGGTTGCCGCAGTCATTATTCTGCGCTTAGATGTTAATAAATTTAACCCATGCCATCTAAAAGGTTATGGTTTGTACATTTTACGCAAGGGGCAATTGTGAAACTGGATGAAATCGCTCGGTTGGCCGGCGTTTCGCGAACGACTGCAAGCTACGTTATTAATGGCAAAGCAAAGCAATACCGCGTAAGCGACAAAACGGTCGAAAAAGTCATGGCGGTGGTGCGCGAACATAATTACCACCCTAATGCTGTGGCGGCCGGGCTCCGTGCTGGACGCACACGTTCTATCGGGTTGGTGATCCCGGACCTGGAGAATACGAGTTATACCCGCATTGCAAACTACCTGGAACGCCAGGCGCGTCAGCGCGGGTATCAACTGCTGATTGCCTGCTCTGAAGATCAGCCAGATAACGAAATGCGCTGTATTGAGCATCTTTTACAGCGTCAGGTTGACGCCATAATTGTGTCTACCTCATTACCGCCGGAACATCCGTTCTATCAGCGCTGGGCGAACAGTTCATTCCCGATTGTCGCGCTGGATCGTGCGCTGGATCGTGAACACTTCACCAGTGTGGTCGGCGCAGATCAGGATGATGCCCAAATGCTGGCGGAGGAATTGCGTAAATTCCCTGCTGAAACTGTGCTCTACCTGGGGGCGCTCCCTGAATTATCGGTCAGTTTCCTGCGTGAACAGGGTTTCCGTACCGCGTGGAAAGACGATCCACGTGACGTGCACTTCCTGTATGCCAATAGCTATGAGCGGGAGGCCGCAGCGCAGCTGTTTGATAAATGGCTGGAAACGCATCCGATGCCTCAGGCGCTGTTCACCACCTCATTTGCGCTATTGCAGGGGGTGATGGATGTGACATTGCGTCGCGATGGGCAACTGCCGTCCGATTTAGCCATTGCCACCTTCGGCGATCATGAACTGCTCGACTTCCTGCAATGCCCGGTGCTGGCAGTGGCACAGCGCCACCGTGATGTGGCTGAACGTGTGCTGGAGATCGTCCTTGCAAGCCTTGATGAACCGCGTAAACCAAAACCAGGATTAACGCGCATTCGGCGTAATCTGTACCGCCGCGGCATCCTTAGCCGTAACTAAGTGGTTGCTATTGATGGCATTGGAGAGAATGCTTCGATGCCATCAACTATTTTATTCTCAGAAATAACCTCATTATATTTAAGAATATTCTTTAGAATTATCTGAAATTCATTCTTTAATTATCCTAATTTAAAAATGCAACTATCCTTTTTTGGGTTATTGGTACGTAACGACGCGTTACGTTTGTATTATTTTGTTACATGCTTGTGTGGATTTGCCGAATTAACAAACACTTTGCTGCCGAATTGCGGCAATCTCTCGCCTTCCTTGGCCGTACGGGCCGTACAGACCGATCAACTGGTACTGTTATCTCGCCGCATATTGTCCTAAAATGCCGCTCGCGTCGCAAACTGACACTTTATATTTTCTTTTGATGATATTCAGTTGTTTTAAACAATGATGAGTTGTTGGATTTTTTTCTTACAAATATTCATAACGTTAATTTGCTTCGTTTGCTGTATGGAATTTGCTCAACACTGATATTAGCCGTAAACATTGGGTTTTTTGCTCCGCTGAGCGCCGTGACTTGCTTGACAAGGTTTTCCTCCGCTCCGTAAACTCCTTTAAGTGGGATTTTGTGGGATAAAGTGGTGATTGGGGGTGAGACTGGCATGTTCCGGGGAGCAACGTTAGTTAATCTCGACAGTAAAGGGCGCTTATCGGTGCCTACCCGTTATCGGGATCAACTGCTTGAGAGCGCTACCGGTCAAATGGTTTGCACCATTGACATCCATCACCCGTGCCTGCTGCTGTACCCCCTGCCTGAATGGGAAATTATCGAGCAGAAGTTATCGCGTCTGTCGAGCATGAATCCAGTTGAGCGTCGCGTACAGCGCCTGTTGTTGGGTCATGCCAGCGAATGTCAGATGGATAGCGCTGGTCGATTATTGATAGCGCCCATTCTGCGGCAACACGCAGGGTTAACGAAAGAAGTGATGCTGGTTGGGCAGTTCAATAAGTTTGAGCTGTGGGATGAAACGACCTGGTATCAACAGGTCAAGGAAGATATCGACGCTGAGCAGTCTGTGACCGGCGCGCTGTCGGAACGATTGCAGGACTTGTCTCTATAAGATGATGGAAAATTATAAACACACCACGGTGTTGCTGGATGAAGCCGTAAATGGCCTGAATATTCGTCCAGACGGCATCTACATTGACGGGACATTTGGTCGCGGTGGTCATTCACGTCTGATCCTCTCACAGCTTGGTGAAGAGGGACGTTTACTGGCCATCGATCGCGATCCGCAGGCTATTGCCGTTGCCCAGACGATTACCGATCCCCGTTTCTCCATCATTCATGGACCTTTCTCTGCGCTGGCTGATTATGTCGCCGAGCGTGGACTTACCGGCAAGATCGATGGAATCCTCCTTGATCTTGGTGTGTCTTCTCCGCAGCTTGACGATGCCGAACGCGGCTTTTCATTCATGCGTGACGGTCCGTTAGATATGCGTATGGACCCCACCCGCGGTCAGTCTGCCGCCGAGTGGCTGCAAACCGCCGATGAAACCGATATCGCCTGGGTGATTAAAACCTTTGGCGAGGAGCGCTTCGGCAAACGTATTGCTCGCGCCATTGTCGAGCGCAACCGCGTTGAACCGATGACCCGCACCAAAGAGCTGGCGGAAGTCATTGCAGCGGCAATGCCGGTAAAAGACAAATTTAAACATCCCGCGACCCGTACCTTCCAGGCGGTGCGCATTTGGGTAAACAGTGAACTGGAGGAGATAGAGCAGGCGCTAAAAAGCTCGCTCAGCGTGCTGGCACCAGGTGGTCGCCTTTCGATAATCAGTTTCCATTCGCTTGAAGATCGCATTGTGAAACGCTTTATGCGCGAACAAAGCCGTGGTCCTCAGGTTCCGGCTGGAATACCGATGACCGAAGCGCAGATCAAAAAACTGGGCGGTCGTGAGTTGAGAGCACTAGGCAAGTTGATGCCGGGTGAAGAAGAGGTAGCTGAAAATCCTCGTGCCCGTAGTTCAGTTCTGCGTATTGCAGAGAGGACGAACGCATGATCAGCAGAGTGACAGAAGCCCTCAGCAAAGTTAAAGGATCGATAGGAAGCAACGAGCGCCATGCTTTGCCTGGCGTGATCGGTGACGATCTTTTGCGGTTCGGGAAGCTGCCACTCTGCCTGTTCATTTGCATTATTTTGACGGCGGTTACCGTCGTGACAACAGCACACCATACGCGGTTACTGACCGCGCAGCGTGAGCAGCTGGTTCTGGAGCGAGATGCGCTGGATATCGAATGGCGTAACTTGATCCTTGAAGAGAACGCGCTCGGTGATCATAGCCGTGTTGAACGGATCGCAACGGAAAAGCTGCAAATGCAGCATGTTGATCCCTCACAAGAAAATATCGTAGTACAAAAATAAGGATAAACGCGACGCATGAAAGCAGCGGCAAAAACGCACAAACCAAAACGCCAGGAAGAACAAGCCAACTTTATCAGTTGGCGTTTTGCGTTACTGTGCGGCTGTATTTTGCTGGCGCTGGGTTTCCTGCTGGGGCGTGTTGCCTGGCTGCAAATCATTGCGCCAGACATGCTGGTGCGTCAGGGAGACATGCGTTCTCTGCGCGTCCAGGAAGTGTCTACATCACGCGGGATGATTACCGACCGCTCAGGTCGTCCGCTGGCGGTGAGCGTTCCGGTGAAGGCGATTTGGGCCGACCCGAAAGAGGTGCATGACGCAGGCGGCGTGAGCGTTGGCGAACGCTGGAGAGCGCTGTCGACTGCGCTGAACCTCCCGCTCGATCAACTGGCTTCCCGCATTAACGCCAACCCGAAAGGGCGTTTTATCTATCTGGCGCGTCAGGTAAACCCTGACATGGCCGACTACATCAAGAAGCTGAAGCTGCCAGGCATTCATCTGCGCGAAGAATCCCGCCGTTACTATCCTTCCGGGGAAGTGACCGCTCACCTCATTGGTTTTACCAACGTCGACAGCCAGGGGATTGAAGGCGTTGAGAAGAGCTTCGACAAATGGCTCACCGGGCAACCGGGCGAACGTATTGTACGTAAAGACCGCTATGGCCGCGTCATTGAAGATATCTCCTCTACCGACAGCCAGGCGGCGCACAACCTCGCGCTGAGCATCGATGAGCGCTTACAGGCGCTGGTCTACCGTGAACTGAATAACGCCGTGGCGTTCAACAAGGCGGAGTCAGGCAGTGCGGTCCTGGTGGATGTGAACACCGGTGAAGTGCTGGCGATGGCGAACAGCCCGTCTTACAACCCGAACAATCTCACCGGTACGCCGAAAGACGCGATGCGTAACCGGACCATTACCGACGTGTTTGAGCCGGGTTCTACCGTCAAACCGATGGTGGTGATGACCGCGCTGCAGCGTGGCGTGGTACGTGAAAATACCGTACTTAACACCATTCCTTACCGAATTAATGGCCACGAAATTAAAGACGTGGCGCGTTATAGCGAATTGACCCTTACCGGGGTTTTGCAGAAGTCGAGTAACGTCGGTGTTTCCAAACTGGCGTTAGCGATGCCGTCCTCAGCGTTAGTAGATACTTACTCACGTTTTGGGCTGGGAAAAGCGACCAATTTGGGGTTGGTCGGAGAACGCAGTGGCTTATATCCTCAAAAACAACGGTGGTCTGACATAGAGAGGGCCACCTTCTCTTTCGGCTATGGGCTAATGGTAACCCCGTTACAGTTAGCGCGAGTCTACGCAACTATCGGTAGCTATGGCGTTTATCGCCCGCTGTCGATTACTAAAGTTGACCCTCCCGTTCCGGGCGAGCGTATCTTCCCGGAGTCGACCGTACGCACTGTGGTGCACATGATGGAAAGCGTGGCGCTGCCGGGCGGTGGCGGCGTGAAGGCGGCGATTAAAGGCTATCGCATCGCGATTAAAACCGGTACGGCGAAAAAAGTCGGGCCAGATGGCCGCTACATCAATAAATATATTGCTTATACCGCAGGCGTTGCGCCTGCGAGTCAGCCGCGCTTCGCGCTGGTTGTTGTTATCAACGATCCGCAGGCGGGTAAATATTACGGTGGCGCCGTTTCCGCGCCGGTCTTTGGTGCCATCATGGGCGGCGTACTGCGCACCATGAACATCGAACCGGATGCGCTGACAACGGGCGATAAAAATGAATTTGTGAATAATCAAGGCGAGGCAACAGGTGGCAGATCGTAATTTGCGCGACCTTCTTGCTCCATGGGTGCCGGGTGCACCGGAGCGAGCACTGCGAGAGATGACACTCGACAGCCGTGTGGCTGCATCGGGCGATCTCTTTGTCGCAGTAGTGGGTCATCAGGCGGACGGGCGTCGATATATCCCGCAGGCGATAGCGCAAGGTGTGGCTGCCATTATTGCAGAGGCAAAAGATGAGGCCGCAGACGGCGAAATCCGTGAAATGCACGGCGTTCCGGTCATCTATCTCAGCCAGCTTAACGAGCGTTTATCTGCACTGGCAGGCCGCTTTTACCACGAGCCATCTGAAAATATGCGTCTGGTCGGTGTGACCGGAACCAACGGTAAAACCACCACTACCCAACTGCTTGCACAGTGGAGCCAACTGCTTGGCGAAACCAGCGCGGTAATGGGAACGGTAGGTAATGGCCTGCTGGGTAAAGTGATCCCGACGGAAAATACCACTGGGTCAGCCGTTGACGTTCAGCATGTACTGGCGGGTCTGGTTGAACAGGGAGCGACCTTTGGCGCGATGGAAGTTTCATCGCATGGCCTGGTTCAGCACCGCGTGGCGGCGCTGAAATTTGCGGCCTCAGTATTTACCAATTTAAGCCGTGACCATCTCGATTATCACGGCGATATGGAACACTACGAAGCCGCGAAGTGGTTGCTGTATTCCACGCATCACTGTGGGCAGGCTATCGTCAATGCGGATGACGAAGTCGGTCGCCGCTGGCTGGCGAAGCTGCCGGATGCGGTAGCTGTCTCGATGGAAGACCATATCAACCCCAACTGCCACGGTCGTTGGCTGAAAGCCGTTGAGGTGAACTATCACGATAGCGGCGCAACGATTCGCTTTGCCTCTTCCTGGGGAGAAGGTGAAATTGAAAGCCGCCTGATGGGCGCGTTTAACGTCAGCAATCTGCTGCTGGCGCTGGCCACACTGCTGGCGCTGGGATATCCGTTAGCGGATTTACTTAAAACGGCGGCACGACTGCAGCCGGTCTGCGGGCGCATGGAAGTGTTCAGCGCGCCGGGCAAAACCACCGTGGTGGTTGATTATGCTCATACGCCGGATGCGCTGGAAAAAGCGCTGCAGGCGGCCCGTCTGCATTGCACCGGCAAGCTGTGGTGCGTCTTTGGCTGTGGCGGCGATCGCGACAAAGGCAAACGCCCGTTGATGGGGGCCATTGCCGAGCAGTTTGCCGATGTCGTTGTGGTTACGGATGACAACCCACGCACCGAAGAGCCTCGCGCCATTATCAATGACATTCTGGCGGGTATGCTGGATGCCGGGCAGGCAAAAGTAATGGAAGGCCGTGCTGAAGCGGTCACTAGCGCCATCATGCAGGCAAAAGAAAATGACGTGGTGCTGGTCGCTGGCAAAGGCCATGAAGATTACCAGATTGTCGGCGCCCACCGTCTCGACTACTCCGACCGCGTGACGGCAGCACGTTTGCTGGGGGTTATCGCATGATTAGCGTAACGCTCAGCCAACTGGCGGAAATCCTCGGCGGCGAACTGAAAGGGGGCGATCTGACCCTTGATGCGGTCACGACCGATACGCGTAAAGTCACCCCTGGCTGTTTATTTGTCGCATTGAAAGGTGAACGCTTTGATGCCCACGATTTTGCCGATACGGCAAAAGAAAATGGCGCGGGCGCGCTGCTGGTCAGCCGTCTGTTGGACACCGATCTGCCGCAGTTGATCGTTAACGATACGCGTCTGGCGTTTGGCGAGCTGGCGGCGTGGGTTCGCGCTCAGGTTCCTGCTCGCGTGGTGGCGCTTACCGGCTCGTCCGGTAAAACGTCCGTCAAAGAGATGACGGCATCCATTCTGAGCCAGTGTGGTAACACCCTGTATACCGCGGGCAACCTGAATAACGACATCGGCGTCCCGATGACGCTGCTGCGGTTAAACAACGATTACGACTATGCCGTGATTGAGCTTGGCGCCAATCATCAGGGCGAAATCGCCTGGACCGTTGGCCTGACGCGCCCGGAAGCGGCGCTGGTGAACAACCTGGCCGCCGCGCATCTGGAAGGCTTCGGCTCTCTGGCTGGCGTTGCGAAGGCAAAAGGTGAGATTTTTACCGGCCTGTCAGCGAACGGTGTCGCCATTATGAATGCCGACAACAACGACTGGTTGAACTGGCAGAGCATCATCGGCGATCGCAAAGTCTGGCGCTTCTCGCCGAATGCGGCTAACAGCGACTTTTCGGCGGCTAACGTTCATGTGACCTCACACGGCACAGAGTTTTCGCTGCAAACGCCAACCGGAAGCATTGATGTTCTGCTGCCCCTGCCGGGTCGTCACAACATTGCTAACGCCCTGGCGGCGGCTGCGCTCTCTATGGCGGTAGGCGCGACGCCAGAGGCCGTGAAAGCGGGTCTGAAGGATCTGCAAGCGGTGCCGGGGCGTCTGTTCCCGGTTCAACTGGCAGAAAATCAGCTGCTGCTGGACGACTCCTACAACGCTAACGTCGGCTCAATGACCGCAGCGGTACAGGTGCTGTCCGAAATGCCCGGCTACCGCGTGCTGGTGGTTGGCGATATGGCAGAGCTTGGCGCGGAAAGCGAAGCCTGCCACGTACAGGTAGGTGAGGCTGCAAAGGCTGCAGGTATCGACCGTGTGCTGAGTACAGGGAAACTGAGTCAGGCAATTAGCCATGCCAGCGGCGTTGGCGAGCATTTTGCGGATAAAACCGCGCTGACCGCGCATCTTAAGGCGCTGATTGCAGAACATCAGATCATGACGATTTTAGTGAAGGGTTCACGTAGTGCCGCCATGGAAGAGGTAGTACGCGCATTACAGGAGAATGGAACATGTTAGTTTGGCTGGCCGAACATTTGGTCAAATATTATTCCGGCTTCAACGTCTTTTCCTATCTGACGTTTCGCGCCATCGTCAGCCTGCTGACCGCGCTGTTCATCTCTTTGTGGATGGGCCCGCGTATGATCGCCCGCTTGCAAAAAATGTCATTTGGCCAGGTCGTGCGTAACGACGGCCCGGAATCACACTTTAGTAAACGCGGTACGCCGACCATGGGCGGGATTATGATCCTCACCGCGATTGTTATCTCCGTACTGCTGTGGGCCTACCCATCCAACCCATACGTTTGGTGCGTGCTGGTGGTATTGGTCGGTTACGGCATTATTGGTTTTGTCGATGACTACCGTAAAGTGGTACGCAAAGACACCAAGGGCCTGATTGCGCGCTGGAAGTACTTCTGGATGTCGGTGATTGCGCTGGGCGTGGCTTTTGCGCTGTATCTGGCAGGAAAAGACACCCCGGCAACTGAACTGGTGGTGCCGTTCTTTAAAGATGTCATGCCGCAACTGGGGCTGTTCTACATCCTGCTGGCGTACTTCGTGATTGTCGGTACTGGCAACGCGGTCAACCTCACCGACGGCCTGGATGGTCTGGCGATTATGCCGACCGTGTTCGTGGCTGCGGGTTTTGCGCTGGTGGCCTGGGCGACCGGTAACATGAACTTCGCCAACTATCTGCACATTCCTTATTTACGCCATGCCGGCGAACTGGTGATCGTCTGTACGGCGATTGTCGGCGCGGGCTTAGGCTTCCTGTGGTTTAACACCTATCCGGCTCAGGTCTTTATGGGCGACGTCGGATCGCTGGCGCTGGGCGGCGCGCTGGGCATTATTGCCGTACTGCTGCGTCAGGAGTTCCTGCTGGTGATCATGGGCGGTGTCTTCGTGGTGGAAACCCTGTCGGTCATTCTGCAGGTGGGGTCCTTTAAGCTGCGCGGACAGCGCATCTTCCGTATGGCACCGATTCACCATCACTATGAACTGAAAGGCTGGCCGGAACCGCGCGTGATTGTGCGTTTCTGGATTATTTCGCTGATGCTGGTCCTGATTGGCCTGGCAACGCTGAAGGTACGTTAATCATGGCTGATTACCAGGGTAAAAAAGTCGTCATTATCGGTCTGGGTTTGACCGGGTTGTCCTGCGTGGATTTCTTCCTGGCACGCGGCGTCACGCCGCGCGTCATGGATACCCGCGCAACGCCGCCGGGTCTGGACAAATTACCGGAAGCGGTTGAGCATCATGTTGGCAGCCTGAATGATGACTGGCTGCTGGCCGCCGATCTCATCGTCGCCAGCCCCGGTATTGCCCTGGCGCATCCTTCGCTGAGCGCCGCCGCCGATGCGGGAATTGAAATTGTTGGCGACATTGAGCTGTTTTGTCGCGAAGCGCAGGCACCGATCGTTGCGATCACCGGTTCCAACGGGAAAAGCACTGTGACTACGCTGGTAGGTGAGATGGCGAAAGCGGCCGGAGTGAACGTGGGTGTCGGCGGTAATATCGGCCTGCCCGCGCTGATGCTGCTGGATGACGAACGTGAGCTGTATGTTCTGGAACTGTCGAGCTTCCAACTGGAAACGACCTCCAGCTTACAGGCCGTCGCCGCCACCATTTTGAACGTCACTGAAGATCATATGGACCGTTATCCGTTTGGACTGCAGCAGTACCGTGCAGCCAAACTGCGCGTTTACGAGAATGCGAAAGTCTGCGTGGTCAATGCGGATGATGCGCTGACCATGCCGGTTCGTGGTGCCGATGAGCGTTGCGTGAGCTTTGGTGTCAACATGGGGGACTATCACCTTAATCGTCAGCAGGGCGAAACCTGGTTGCGGGTGAAGGGTGAAAAAGTTCTGAACGTGAAAGAGATGACGCTTACCGGCCAGCATAACTATACCAACGCCCTGGCAGCGCTGGCGCTGGCGGATGCTGCGGGTCTGCCGCGGGCGTCGAGCCTGAAAGCGCTGACCACCTTTACCGGCCTGGCGCATCGTTTCCAACTGGTACTGAATCATAACGGTGTGCGTTGGATTAACGATTCAAAAGCGACCAACGTGGGCAGTACCGAAGCGGCGCTGAATGGCCTGCACGTTGATGGCACTCTGCACCTGCTGTTGGGCGGCGATGGGAAATCAGCCGATTTTTCCCCGCTAAGTCGTTACCTGAACGGCGATCGTATTCGTCTGTACTGTTTTGGTCGCGATGGCGCGCAGCTTGCCGCGTTGCGACCGGAAGTGGCGGAACAAACGGAAACCATGGAGCAGGCGATGCGCCTGCTCGCGCCGCGTGTGAAGTCGGGTGATATGGTGCTGCTGTCGCCGGCTTGCGCCAGCCTCGACCAGTTTAAAAACTTTGAGCAACGTGGCGATGTCTTTACCCATCTGGCGAAGGAGTTGGGTTGATGCGATTATCTCTCCCTCGTCTGAAACTGCCGCGCGTACCGGGACTCGGAATCCTGGCGTGGATCTTTGCGGCACTTAAAGGCTGGGTGATGGCTTCGCGTGATAAAGACGCGGACAGCCTGATCATGTATGACCGCATGCTGCTGTGGCTGACTTTTGGTCTGGCAGCGATTGGTTTTGTGATGGTGACATCGGCGTCAATGCCGGTAGGGCAACGTCTGGCGGGCGATCCGTTCCTGTTCGCCAAACGTGATGCGCTGTATATCTTCCTGGCGTTCTGTCTGGCGATGGTCACGCTGCGTCTGCCGATGGAGTTCTGGCAAAAATACAGTACCACGATGCTGATAGCCTCGATCATCATGTTGCTGATCGTGCTGGTGGTGGGTAGCTCCGTTAACGGGGCATCGCGCTGGATTGCGCTGGGACCACTGCGTATTCAGCCTGCGGAGTTTACCAAGCTGTCGTTGTTCTGTTATCTCGCCAACTATCTGGTACGTAAGGTAGATGAGGTGCGTAACAACCTGCGCGGCTTCTTAAAACCGATGGGCGTGATTCTGGTCCTGGCCGTGTTGCTGCTGGCGCAGCCTGACCTGGGTACGGTGGTCGTGCTGTTCGTCACGACGCTGGCGATGCTGTTTTTGGCTGGCGCCAAATTGTGGCAATTCATCGCCATCATCGGGATGGGGATTTCCGCAGTCGTGCTGCTGATCCTCGCCGAACCGTATCGTATTCGCCGTGTAACCTCGTTCTGGAATCCCTGGGAAGATCCGTTTGGCAGCGGCTATCAGCTGACACAGTCGCTGATGGCTTTTGGTCGCGGTGAGGTTTGGGGGCAAGGGTTAGGTAATTCAGTCCAAAAACTGGAGTATTTGCCGGAAGCGCACACCGACTTTATCTTCGCCATTATTGGGGAGGAGCTGGGTTATATCGGTGTGGTACTCGCTCTTTTAATGGTATTCTTCGTCGCTTTTCGTGCGATGTCGATCGGTCGTAAGGCGCTGGAAATTGACCACCGTTTTTCAGGTTTCTTAGCCTGCTCCATCGGGATTTGGTTTAGCTTCCAGGCGCTGGTAAACGTCGGCGCGGCGGCGGGTATGCTGCCAACTAAAGGTCTGACGTTGCCGCTTATTAGTTATGGTGGTTCCAGTTTGTTGATCATGTCGACAGCCATCATGTTTTTGTTACGTATTGATTATGAAACGCGTCTGGAAAAAGCCCAGGCGTTTACACGAGGTGCACGATGAGTGGGCAACCGAAGCGGTTAATGGTGATGGCTGGCGGTACCGGTGGACATGTCTTCCCGGGGCTAGCGGTTGCGCACCATTTAATGGCCCAGGGCTGGCAGGTTCGTTGGCTGGGCACCGCCGATCGTATGGAAGCGGACTTAGTGCCGAAGCACGGCATTGACATTGATTTTATTCGCATCTCCGGTTTGCGCGGAAAGGGCCTCAACGCGTTGCTGGCGGCACCTGTCCGTATTTTTAATGCCTGGCGTCAGGCGCGCGCCATCATGAAGCAGTTTAAGCCCGATGTGGTACTGGGCATGGGCGGTTATGTATCTGGTCCTGGCGGCCTGGCGGCCTGGTCGTTAGGTATTCCGGTCGTGCTGCATGAGCAGAACGGCATTGCAGGGTTAACCAACAAATGGCTGGCGAAGATCGCGACGAAGGTGATGCAGGCCTTCCCCGGCGCTTTCCCGAATGCGGAAGTGGTGGGGAATCCAGTGCGTACTGATGTCCTTGCACTGCCGTTACCCGAAGAACGTCTGGCTGGGCGCGAAGGTCCGGTGCGCGTGCTGGTTGTCGGTGGTTCGCAGGGCGCGCGCGTATTGAACCAGACGATGCCGCAGGTTGCCGCAAAGCTTGGCGACGCGGTGACTATCTGGCATCAGAGTGGCAAAGGCGCACAGCAAACTGTGGAACAGGCTTATGCAGACGCGGGGCAACCACAGCATAAGGTCACTGAATTTATTGATGATATGGCAGCAGCTTACGCGTGGGCGGATGTTGTGGTCTGTCGTTCAGGCGCACTGACGGTGAGCGAGATTGCTGCCGCAGGTTTACCCGCGCTGTTCGTGCCGTTTCAACATAAAGACAGACAACAGTACTGGAATGCGTTGCCGCTGGAGAAAGCGGGCGCAGCCAAAATTCTTGAGCAGCCGCAGTTTACTGTGGATGCCGTCGTCAGCACCCTGTCCGGGTGGTCACGAGAAACTTTATTAACCATGGCAGAGCGTGCTCGCGCCGCATCCATACCGGATGCCACTGAGCGGGTTGCAACTGAAGTGAGCCGGGCTGCCCGGGTGTAATTGTGGTGATGCCTTTTGCATCGCATGAACTGAGAAGTTAATGGCTAAAGAATGAATACACAACAACTGGCAAAACTGCGTTCCATCGTGCCCGAAATGCGTCGCGTTCGGCACATCCACTTTGTCGGCATCGGTGGTGCCGGTATGGGCGGTATTGCCGAAGTTTTGGCCAATGAAGGTTATCAGATCAGCGGTTCTGACTTAGCGCCGAATCCGGTTACGCAGCAACTGACGAATCTGGGTGCCACGATTTTTTTCCACCATCGTCCGGAAAACGTACGTGATGCGAGCGTGGTGGTGGTGTCCAGCGCTATTTCTGCGGATAACCCAGAAATTGTAGCGGCCCATGAAGCGCGTATCCCGGTGATCCGCCGTGCGGAGATGCTGGCAGAGTTGATGCGTTTTCGTCACGGTATCGCCATTGCCGGGACCCACGGTAAAACCACGACCACGGCGATGGTCTCCAGTATTTATGCAGAAGCGGGCCTCGATCCGACTTTTGTGAACGGCGGTCTGGTGAAGGCGGCGGGCGTGCATGCACGTCTGGGTCACAGCCGTTATTTGATTGCGGAAGCCGATGAGAGCGATGCGTCGTTCCTGCATTTGCAGCCGATGGTGGCGATTGTCACCAATATCGAAGCTGACCATATGGATACCTACCATGGCGACTTCGAAAATTTAAAGCAGACGTTTATTAATTTTCTGCATAACTTGCCGTTTTATGGTCGTGCGGTGATGTGCGTTGACGATCCGGTGATCCGCGAGCTGTTACCGCGCGTCGGGCGTCAGACCACGACCTATGGTTTCAGCGATGATGCTGACGTTCGCGTAGAAGATTATCAACAGATTGGCCCACAGGGTCACTTCACGCTGCTGCGTCAGGGGATGGCCGATTTGCGTGTGACGTTGAATGCGCCTGGCCGTCACAATGCCTTGAACGCGGCGGCTGCCGTGGCAGTGGCAACGGAAGAGGGTATTGAAGACGACGCGATCCTGCGCGCGCTGGAAAGTTTCCAGGGTACCGGACGCCGCTTTGACTTCCTCGGTGAATTCCCGCTTGAGCCAGTCAACGGTAAAGCCGGAACGGCGATGCTGGTTGATGACTATGGCCATCACCCAACGGAAGTCGATGCCACGATCAAAGCCGCACGCGCAGGTTGGCCGGACAAAAATTTGGTGATGCTGTTCCAGCCGCACCGCTTCACGCGTACACGCGATTTGTACGACGACTTTGCCAACGTGCTGACACAGGTTGATACGCTGCTGATGTTGGACGTGTATGCCGCAGGTGAAGCTGCGATCCCGGGGGCCGATAGCCGTTCGCTGTGCCGTACGATTCGTGGTCGCGGTAAGATCGATCCTATTCTGGTGTCCGATCCGGCCCAGGTAGCGGAAATGCTGGCACCGGTATTAACCGGTAACGATCTGATTTTGGTGCAGGGCGCTGGAAATATCGGCAAAATCGCGCGTTCCTTAGCTGAAATCAAACTGAAGCCGCAAAACCCGGAGGAAGAACAACATGGCTGATAAAATCGCGGTCCTGTTAGGGGGCACCTCCGCAGAACGAGAAGTGTCGCTGAATTCTGGCGCGGCTGTGCTGGCGGGTTTGCGCGAAGGTGGCGTGGATGCCCATCCGGTTGACCCGAAAGAGGTCGACGTTACGCTTCTGAAATCAATGGGTTTTCAGAAGGTGTTTATTGCTCTGCACGGTCGCGGCGGTGAAGATGGTACGCTGCAGGGCATGCTGGAGCAGATCGGCCTGCCGTACACCGGCAGCGGTGTTATGGCATCGGCTATCTCAATGGACAAGCTGCGCAGCAAGCTGCTGTGGCAGGGGGCAGGATTGCCCGTTGCGCCATGGGTGGCATTGACCCGTGCTGAGTTTGAAAAAGGACTTAGCAATGAAGTGGTTACGAAAATTTCTGCGTTAGGCTTGCCGTTGATTGTGAAGCCAAGCCGTGAAGGCTCCAGCGTAGGGATGTCAAAAGTTGAAGAAGAAAATGCTTTGCAAACTGCATTAGCATTGGCTTTTCAGCATGATGAAGAAGTACTGATTGAAAAATGGCTCAGTGGGCCAGAATTCACAGTTGCGATACTCGGCGAAGAAATTTTACCGTCAATACGTATCCAACCCGCGGGAACCTTCTATGATTATGAGGCGAAGTATCTGTCTGATGAGACACAATATTTCTGTCCTGCAGGTCTGGAAGTTGACCAGGAGGCCGAATTACAGGCGTTAGTCCTGAATGCGTGGAACGCATTGGGCTGTAAAGGTTGGGGGCGTATTGACGTCATGCTGGACAGCGATGGCCAGTTTTATCTGCTGGAAGCGAATACCTCTCCGGGTATGACCAGCCACAGCCTGGTGCCGATGGCGGCGCGTCAGGCGGGCCTGAGCTTCTCGCAGTTGGTGGTTCGAATTCTGGCGTTGGCGGACTGATATGTCGCAGGCTGCGCTGAACACGCGAAACGGTGATGAAGAAGAGGTAGCCTCCTCACGCCGCAATAATGGAACGCGTCTTGCAGGAATTTTGTTTCTGCTGACAGTGCTGTGCACCGTGTTTGTGAGCGGCTGGGTCGTGTTGGGATGGATGGAAGATGCGCAGCGTTTGCCATTGTCGAAGCTGGTATTGACCGGTGAGCGACACTACACGCGCAATGACGATATTCGTCAGTCCATTCTGGCGCTTGGCGCACCGGGAACCTTTATGACCCAGGATGTAAACATCATCCAAAGTCAGATTGAACGCCTCCCCTGGATTAAGCAGGCGAGCGTCAGAAAGCAGTGGCCTGATGAATTGAAGATTCATCTGGTTGAATATGTGCCGATAGCGCGTTGGAATGACCAACATATGGTGGATGCTGATGGAAATACGTTCAGCATTCCAACCGGTCGGGCTAACAAGCAGGTATTACCTATGTTGTATGGCCCGGAAGGCAGCGCGAGTGAAGTGTTGCAAGGGTTCCGCGATATGGGGCAGGTGCTGGCTAAGGATAGATTCACCCTGAAGGAAGCGGCGATGACCGCTCGTCGTTCCTGGCAGTTAACGCTTAATAACGATATTAAGCTGAATCTGGGCAGGGGCGATACGATAAAACGTTTGGCTCGCTTTGTGGAACTCTACCCGGTTTTACAGCAGCAGGCGCAAACCGATGGCAAACGGATTAGCTACGTTGATTTGCGTTATGACTCAGGAGCAGCAGTAGGCTGGGTTCCCTTGCCTCCTGAGGAATCTAATCAGCAACAGAATCAGGCACAGGCAGAACAACAATGATCAAGGCGACGGACAGAAAACTGGTAGTTGGACTGGAGATTGGCACCGCGAAGGTAGCCGCTTTAGTAGGGGAAGTTCTGCCCGACGGTATGGTCAATATCATTGGCGTGGGCAGTTGCCCATCGCGAGGTATGGATAAAGGCGGGGTGAATGACCTTGAGTCAGTGGTGAAATGCGTACAGCGCGCCATTGACCAGGCTGAACTGATGGCAGATTGCCAGATTTCCTCAGTGTATCTGGCGCTTTCAGGTAAACATATTAGCTGTCAGAATGAAATTGGTATGGTGCCCATTTCCGAAGAGGAAGTGACCCAGGAAGATGTGGAAAATGTTGTGCATACGGCAAAATCCGTACGCGTGCGCGATGAGCATCGTGTACTGCACGTTATTCCACAGGAATACGCCATTGACTACCAGGAAGGCATTAAAAATCCGGTCGGTCTTTCCGGCGTGCGTATGCAGGCAAAAGTACATCTGATTACCTGCCACAACGACATGGCGAAGAATATCGTCAAAGCCGTTGAACGCTGTGGCCTGAAAGTTGACCAACTGATATTTGCCGGGTTGGCAGCCAGTTATTCCGTGCTAACGGAAGACGAACGTGAGCTGGGTGTCTGCGTGGTCGATATTGGTGGTGGTACAATGGACATCGCCGTTTATACTGGCGGGGCGTTGCGCCACACCAAAGTAATCCCTTATGCAGGGAATGTGGTCACCAGCGACATCGCGTATGCCTTTGGTACGCCGCCGAGCGATGCGGAAGCCATTAAAGTTCGTCATGGTTGTGCGCTGGGTTCTATTGTTGGTAAAGATGAGAGCGTTGAAGTGCCAAGCGTCGGTGGTCGTCCGCCACGCAGTCTGCAACGTCAGACTTTGGCTGAGGTCATTGAGCCGCGTTATACCGAGCTGCTTAACCTGGTCAACGAAGAAATTTTGCAATTACAGGAACAACTTCGCCAGCAGGGTGTGAAACATCATCTGGCGGCGGGGATTGTGTTAACCGGTGGTGCTGCGCAAATTGAAGGTCTTGCGGCCTGCGCTCAGCGCGTGTTCCATACGCAGGTGCGTATTGGTGCGCCGCTCAATATCACCGGTCTGACAGATTATGCCCAGGAGCCGTATTATTCAACGGCAGTGGGGTTGCTTCATTACGGGAAAGAATCCCATTTAAGTGGTGAAGCTGAAGTTGAAAAACGTGTAACGGCATCCGTTGGCTCGTGGATTAAACGACTCAATAGTTGGCTGCGAAAAGAGTTTTAATTTTTATGAGGCCGGCAATAATTACGGCCTCAGGCGACAGGCACATACACAACGTCATTCAAGTTGCATCGCGACGGCAACTTAGCGAATCTCCTGGAGCATAGTTTACTATGTGACGGGAGTGAGTGAAGGCAGCCAACAAAGAGGCGGCTTGAAGGATAAAGTGTAAAACGGAGAGAGAAACTATGTTTGAACCTATGGAACTGACCAATGACGCGGTGATTAAAGTCATCGGCGTCGGCGGCGGCGGCGGTAATGCCGTTGAACACATGGTGCGCGAGCGCATCGAAGGTGTTGAATTCTTCGCGGTGAATACCGACGCTCAGGCGTTGCGCAAAACGGCGGTTGGACAGACCATTCAGATTGGTAGCGGCATCACCAAGGGTCTGGGCGCGGGTGCAAACCCGGAAGTCGGTCGCAATGCGGCAGACGAAGACCGTGAAGCTCTGCGTGCAGCGCTTGACGGCGCAGACATGGTGTTTATCGCAGCTGGCATGGGCGGCGGTACCGGGACCGGTGCAGCGCCAGTGGTTGCTGAAGTGGCAAAAGATTTAGGTATTCTGACCGTTGCTGTCGTGACTAAGCCTTTCAATTTTGAAGGCAAAAAGCGTATGGCATTTGCGGAGCAGGGTATCACCGAGCTGTCCAAACATGTGGACTCTCTGATCACTATCCCGAACGACAAACTGCTGAAAGTGCTGGGTCGCGGTATCTCTCTGCTGGATGCATTTGGCGCAGCGAACGACGTACTGAAAGGCGCAGTCCAGGGTATCGCTGAACTGATCACCCGTCCGGGCCTGATGAACGTCGACTTTGCCGACGTGCGCACCGTCATGTCCGAAATGGGCTATGCGATGATGGGTTCTGGCGTGGCAAGCGGTGAAGATCGCGCTGAAGAAGCGGCTGAAATGGCTATATCTTCTCCTCTGCTGGAAGATATCGATCTGTCTGGCGCGCGTGGCGTGTTGGTCAACATCACGGCGGGCTTCGACCTGAGGCTGGATGAGTTCGAAACCGTAGGTAACACGATCCGTGCATTTGCATCGGATAACGCGACTGTGGTTATCGGTACTTCTCTGGACCCGGATATGAACGACGAACTGCGCGTTACCGTTGTTGCCACTGGAATTGGTATGGACAAGCGTCCTGAAATCACTCTGGTGACCAACAAGCAGGTTCAGCAGCCGGTAATGGATCGTTACCAGCAGCACGGTATGGCGCCGTTGACGCAAGAGCAGAAGCCGGTAGCGAAGGTGGTTAACGACAATACGCCGCAGACCACTAAAGAACCGGATTATCTGGATATCCCTGCATTCCTGCGTAAGCAAGCTGATTAAGAATTAGCTGGAATTTGGGAATTGTGGCTCTTTGTGCTAAACTGGCCCACCGAATGTATAGTACACTTCGGTTGGATAGGTAATTTGGCGAGATTATACGATGATCAAACAAAGGACTCTTAAACGTATCGTTCAGGCGACTGGCGTCGGTTTGCATACCGGCAAAAAAGTCACCCTGACATTACGCCCTGCGCCGGCCAACACCGGGGTCATCTATCGTCGCACCGACTTGAATCCTCCGGTAGATTTCCCGGCCGATGCCAAATCTGTGCGTGATACCATGCTCTGTACGTGTCTGGTCAACGAGCATGATGTGCGGATTTCAACCGTTGAGCACCTTAATGCTGCTCTGGCGGGCTTAGGTATCGATAACATCGTTATTGAGGTTAATGCCCCGGAAATCCCGATCATGGATGGTAGTGCTGCTCCGTTCGTCTACCTGCTGCTTGACGCAGGTATTGAAGAACTGAACAGTGCGAAGAAATTTGTCCGCATCAAAGAGACCGTTCGTGTCGAAGATGGCGACAAGTGGGCTGAGTTTAAGCCGTATAATGGTTTTACGTTGGATTTCACCATCGACTTTAACCATCCGGCGATCGACTCCAGCACCCAGCGCTATGCGATGAACTTCTCTGCTGATGCGTTCATGCGTCAGATCAGCCGTGCGCGTACTTTCGGCTTCATGCGTGATATCGAATATCTGCAGTCCCGCGGCCTGTGCCTGGGCGGCAGCTTCGATTGTGCCATCGTTGTTGACGATTATCGCGTACTGAACGAAGACGGCCTGCGTTTTGAAGATGAATTCGTTCGTCACAAAATGCTCGACGCGATCGGTGACTTGTTCATGTGTGGTCACAACATTATTGGTGCATTTACCGCGTATAAATCCGGTCATGCATTGAATAACAAACTGTTGCAGGCGGTCCTGGCAAAACAGGAAGCCTGGGAATATGTGACCTTCCAGGACGACGCAGAACTGCCGCTGGCGTTCAAAGCGCCTTCGACTGTACTGGCATAACGACACAAACTGTCGTATAAATTCGACTGGTAAATCTGGCACTCTCTCCGGCCAGGTGAGCCAGTCGTTTTTTTTATCCTCCGATAGCTCACCGTCTTTTCCGATGCGACTTTTTCCCCGCTGTCAGATTAAAATACAGCGCGATCGCTGCTTTCTTAAGCATATTTAACCGCGACTTGCTGTCATTACTGCTGTGGAGTGCACGCTTTAATGATAAGATTTGTGCGCAAAAATCGTTTTGAATTTAAAACCCCAAATGCAGGGTAGATCAGGTGGCACTAACGTGAGTGGAATACTGACGCGCTGGCGACAGTTAGGCAGACGGTACTTCTGGCCGCATCTCTTATTAGGGATGGTCGCGGCGAGTTTTGGCCTGCCCGCGATCGGGAATGCTGCTGAACCGAATACCCCCGCGAAGGCGACCGCCAGCAATCACGATCAAGGCGCCAAAGTTAACTTTAACCAGCTTGCTTTGCTGGAAGCCACTAACCGTCGCCCGAATTTTACTGTTGATTATTGGCATCAACATGCCATTCGTACGGTTATACGTCATCTTTCCTTTGCAATGGCTCCTCAGGCACTGCCCGTTGCCGAAGAACCTTTGCCAATCCAGGCGCATCATCTTGCTTTACTGAATACGCTCAGCGCGATGCTGACGCAGGAAGGCAGACCGCCGGCGACAGTAAGTCGCGTGACATATGCCCATTTCACTTCTCAGGCCGCGTTTAGTGTTCCTGTCTGGATCAGCCAGCAGCAGGGGATCCGCGCTGGCCCTCAACGCCTCAGCTAAAAAAGAACCTTCCAACTTATAATTTTTGACTCCGCACCGCGGGGCGTTTGAGATTCTATTATGCTAATCAAATTATTAACGAAAGTATTCGGTAGCCGTAACGAGCGTACGCTGCGTCGTATGCGCAAAGTGGTCAACGTCATTAACGCGATGGAACCGGAGATGGAAAAACTCTCCGATGATGAGCTGAAAGCGAAGACCGCGGAATTCCGCGCGCGTCTGGAAAAAGGTGCCAGCGTTGAAAGCCTGATCCCGGAAGCATTTGCGGTCGTCCGTGAAGCCAGTAAGCGTGTGTTCGGTATGCGTCACTTTGACGTACAGTTGCTGGGCGGTATGGTCCTCAACGATCGCTGTATCGCAGAAATGCGTACCGGTGAAGGTAAAACACTGACCGCAACGTTGCCGGCTTACCTGAACGCATTAAGCGGGAAAGGTGTACACGTCGTTACCGTGAACGACTATCTGGCTCAGCGTGACGCCGAAAATAACCGCCCGCTGTTTGAGTTCCTCGGTATGACCGTAGGTATCAACATGTCAGGTCTGCCGGCACCGGCCAAGCGTGAAGCTTACAATGCTGACATCACTTACGGTACCAACAACGAATACGGCTTTGACTACCTACGCGACAACATGGCGTTTAGCCCGGAAGAGCGCGTTCAGCGTAAACTGCACTATGCGTTGGTGGATGAGGTCGACTCCATCCTGATTGATGAAGCACGTACTCCGCTGATCATTTCCGGCCCGGCTGAAGATAGCTCGGAAATGTACAAGAAAGTGAACAAAATCATTCCAAACCTGATCCGTCAGGAGAAGGAAGATTCTGACACGTTCCAGGGCGAAGGCCACTTCTCTGTCGATGAGAAATCGCGCCAGGTTAACCTTACTGAACGTGGTCTGGTTCTGATTGAAGAACTGCTGGTGAAAGAAGGCATTATGGATGAAGGCGAGTCGTTGTACTCTCCGGGCAACATCATGCTGATGCATCACGTGACTGCCGCACTGCGCGCACACGTGCTGTTCACCCGCGATGTGGACTACATTGTGAAAGACGGCGAAGTTATCATCGTCGACGAACACACCGGACGTACCATGCAGGGGCGTCGCTGGTCCGACGGTCTGCACCAGGCTGTTGAAGCCAAAGAAGGCGTAGAAATTCAGAACGAAAACCAGACGCTGGCTTCTATCACCTTCCAGAACTACTTCCGCTTGTACGAAAAACTGGCCGGTATGACCGGTACAGCAGATACCGAAGCGTTCGAATTCAGCTCTATCTACAAACTGGATACCGTAGTGGTGCCGACCAACCGTCCGATGATCCGTAAGGATTTGCCGGATCTGGTGTACATGACCGAAGCGGAAAAAATTCAGGCCATTATCGAAGATATTAAAGAGCGTACCGCGAATGGTCAGCCGGTGCTGGTGGGGACTATCTCCATTGAGAAATCGGAAGTGGTCTCTAACGAACTGACCAAAGCCGGTATCAAGCATAACGTGCTGAACGCTAAGTTCCACGCTAACGAAGCGGCAATCGTCGCACAGGCGGGCTATCCGTCAGCCGTGACCATTGCCACTAACATGGCGGGTCGTGGTACGGATATCGTGCTGGGCGGTAGCTGGCAGGCAGAAGTCGCCGAGCTGGAAAATCCGACAGAAGAACAAATCGCCCAGATTAAAGCTGACTGGCAGGTGCGTCACGACGCGGTGTTGGCCTCCGGTGGTTTGCACATCATTGGTACCGAACGTCATGAATCTCGCCGTATCGATAACCAGCTACGCGGCCGTTCCGGTCGTCAGGGGGATGCGGGTTCTTCTCGTTTCTACCTGTCGATGGAAGATGCGCTGATGCGTATTTTTGCCTCCGACCGCGTGTCTGGCATGATGCGTAAACTGGGCATGAAGCCGGGCGAGGCAATTGAACACCCGTGGGTAACGAAAGCGATTGCTAACGCGCAGCGTAAAGTAGAAAGCCGCAACTTCGATATTCGTAAGCAGCTGCTGGAATATGATGATGTTGCCAACGATCAGCGTCGTGCCATCTACAGCCAGCGTAACGAACTGCTGGACGTGTCCGACGTTAGCGAAACCATCAACAGCATTCGCGAAGATGTCTTCAAAGCCACCATTGATGCGTACATTCCGCCTCAGTCGCTGGAAGAAATGTGGGATATTCCGGGTCTGCAGGAGCGTTTGAAAAACGACTTCGATCTGGAAATGCCGATTTCAGAGTGGCTGGATAAAGAGCCTGAACTGCATGAAGAGACGCTGCGCGAACGTATCCTGGCCAACGCCATCGAAGTTTATCAGCGTAAAGAAGAAGTTGTGGGCGCGGAGATGATGCGTCACTTCGAAAAAGGCGTGATGCTGCAAACTCTCGATTCCCTGTGGAAAGAGCACCTTGCGGCGATGGACTATCTGCGCCAGGGGATCCACCTGCGTGGTTATGCGCAGAAAGATCCGAAGCAGGAATATAAACGCGAATCCTTCTCCATGTTTGCCTCTATGCTGGAGTCACTGAAATATGAAGTGATCAGCACCCTGAGCAAAGTTCAGGTGCGTATGCCTGAAGAAGTCGAAGCAATGGAGCAGCAGCGTCGCGAAGATGCGGAGCGTTTAGCGCAGATGCAGCAACTGAGCCACAAAGATGATGAGTCTGCTGTTGCAGAAGAGTTGGCTGCACAGACCGGCGATCGTAAAGTGGGACGTAACGATCCGTGCCCTTGCGGTTCCGGTAAAAAATACAAACAGTGCCATGGCCGTCTGAGCTAAGAAAGTAACTCACTGAAAAGGCGCAGAATTCTGCGCCTTTTTTATGGACGATAAATATGAAAGTACTGCAAATCGCGGTTGGAATTATTCGTAATAAGCATAACGAGATTTTTATCACTCAGCGTGCCGCCGATGCTCACATGGCAAATAAACTGGAGTTTCCCGGCGGTAAAATTGAACCAGGTGAAACACCAGAGCAGGCGTTAAGTCGTGAGTTACAGGAGGAGGTGGGGATTACACCCGTTAATTGCTCACTGTTCGAAAAACTGGAGTACCAGTTCCCCGACAGACATATCACTTTATGGTTCTGGCTGGTTGAAAGCTGGGAAGGTGAGCCGTGGGGAAAAGAGGGGCAACCGGCGCAGTGGATTGCGCAAGATGCTCTGAATGCGCAGGATTTCCCGCCCGCGAATGCGCCGGTCATTGAAAAGTTGATTGCTGGCTAATGGTGTAGCAGGCCGGATAAGGCAACGCCGCATCCGGCATTTTATGTTGTTTTGCCTGATGGCGCTGCGCTTATCAGACCTACGAACTAAAACGTAGGGCGGGCAAGCGTAGCGCCCCCGCCATAATTGGCCGGATGCGGCGTTGCCTTATCCCGTTTTGGCAGAATTACTTCTGCTCTTCGCTCCAGTCATCGCTTTCTGACAGATCGCCGGAGCTTGGGATTCGCTTCTCTTCCGCGGCCCATTCACCCAGGTCGATTAACTGACAACGTTTGCTGCAGAATGGACGAAACGGACTGACTTCTGCCCACACGACAGCTTTACCGCAGGTTGGGCAGTTTACGATAGTTTGTTCAGACATCTTAACTCCTTAACAGCACGCCAGATCGAAATCGAGGCGCTCAGGCACCTGACCGTTCTCGCTATCCAGCGGCATAAAACGAATGGCAAAGCGGCTCTTATGGCCCGATATTTGCGGATAAAGCTGCGAAGCGAGCGGCAACTGTAAACGCAGCAGGTCTGCATCATCGCCGTTGTCCTGGTAAAAACCATTCAGGCTGGTTTGCTTACGAAACGGCCCAGAGTTGCGGATTAAATCCAACACCAGAGACAATGCCTGGTTGAGAGGATTCAGGCTGGCAAGCCAGGTCTCAACCTGCGTGTCACGCTGAGTCTGTGGCAGGTGCAGCCAGATATGTAAAGTCGGCAAATCAAAACTGCAGCATCCGCCGGGAATACTTAAACGCTGACGAACAAGGCCAATCAGACGGTCTTCACGCAGGGTTTGTCCGATGCGCGGGGCTGAAATCAGAATGCTGCCCGCACTTTTTAACTGCTGACGTAAAGAGTCGATTCTGCTTTGATCGACGCCGGGAACTTCAACCCAGGCCTGAAGTTTTCGCTGCTGTCTTTCCAGCTCTTTGAGGAGTTCAGTACGGACTTCGCCACGTTCAAATACATCCAGTAAATCCCCCACATTGCGGAAAAAATGCAGTGCACCTGCGTGATCCACAATGGGCAAATTAACGGAGAGTTGCTGGATCAGAAACTCAATGCGCAGCCATGTACGCATCTTCTCATTGAGAGGGTGTTCAAAAAGGACCTGGGTGTGCATTACGGTTTTTCCTGTGAGACAAACTGCGACGCGAGTTGCAAATAGAGCGCGTGCAGGCGGGCGACATCCGAGACGATAGCATCCGGTGCGCCATTATTATCAATAACATCATCTGCTACGGCAAGGCGCGCTTCACGTGTTGCCTGGGCAGCCAAAATTTGTTCAACGTGTTCGCGCGTAACATCATCACGCTGCATGGTTCGCCTGAGTTGAGTCTCAGGGGTGACATCCACGACGAGTACGCGATCGGCTTTTTTATACAGCGCGTTTTCTACCAACAAGGGAACGACCCATAACAGATAAGGGGAGGTCGCTTGCTGAAACTGACGCTGTGTTTCCTGCTGAATAAGTGGGTGGAGCAAGGCATTTAGCCATTTTTTCTCATCAGGATCGGAAAAAATGCGTTCGCGTAAAATTCGCCGCTGTAACGAGCCATCCGCAGCAATAACGTCGGAACCAAAATGTTCTGCAATTGCCTGTAGAGCAGGCATACCGCGTTCGACCACCTGGCGTGCAATGATATCCGCATCAATCACGTTTATTCCGAGGTCAGCGAATGCATTTGCAACGGTACTTTTACCACTGCCAATGCCGCCGGTTAAGGCTACCGTATACCTCATAGATCCAGATCCTGGAGTTTTGGTTTGATTATCAAACAGTTAAAAATTAAGCATGCGAAGGCGAAGCTGATGCAGGATTAACCTACTAATCGCCAGGTAAATTTATGGGATTGTAGCGTAAAAAAAGAGAATTTCGCAGTCTTGCGCGGCATTGATTAGTGCGTATGATAGCGTCACTGGAGTTGTGAGTTTCGATTTTTCGCCATTAACCCCAGGAATCCGCACATGCGTATCGAAGAAGATCTGAAGTTAGGTTTCAAAGACGTTCTTATCCGCCCTAAGCGTTCTACTCTCAAAAGTCGTTCCGATGTTGAACTGGAACGTCAATTCACCTTTAAACATTCAGGTCAGACCTGGTCCGGCGTGCCGATTATCGCCGCGAACATGGACACCGTCGGGACGTTTGCCATGGCAACGGCGCTAGCCTCCTTCGACATCCTGACCGCTGTGCATAAACACTATTCTGTTGAAGACTGGGCTGCTTTCATTGCGGATTCCTCTGCCGATGTACTGAAACACGTGATGGTTTCAACCGGGACGTCGGACACTGATTTCGAAAAAACCAAACAGATTCTGGCACTGAATCCAGCGCTGAACTTTATCTGCATTGATGTGGCAAATGGCTATTCAGAGTACTTTGTTCAGTTTGTGTCGAAAGCACGTGCGGCCTGGCCGACAAAAACGATCTGTGCTGGCAACGTAGTCACCGGCGAGATGTGTGAAGAGCTGGTGCTTTCCGGCGCTGATATCGTCAAAGTGGGCATTGGCCCGGGTTCTGTATGTACCACCCGCGTAAAAACCGGCGTTGGCTATCCGCAGCTTTCTGCCGTCATTGAATGTGCTGATGCAGCGCACGGCCTGGGCGGCATGATTGTCAGCGACGGTGGCTGCACAATGCCGGGTGATGTGGCAAAAGCGTTTGGCGGTGGTGCGGACTTCGTGATGCTCGGCGGCATGCTGGCTGGTCATGAAGAAAGCGGCGGTAAAATCGTTGAAGAGAACGGCGAGAAATTCATGCTGTTCTACGGTATGAGCTCTGAGTCTGCTATGACGCGCCATGTTGGTGGTGTTGCTCAGTATCGTGCCGCTGAAGGTAAAACCGTTAAGCTGCCGCTGCGTGGCCCGGTTGATAACACCGCTCGTGATATCCTTGGCGGCCTGCGTTCAGCCTGTACTTATGTCGGTGCATCCCGCCTGAAAGAGCTGACCAAACGTACAACCTTTATTCGCGTACAGGAACAAGAAAACCGCGTTTTCAATAGCCTGTAAGAACAGGTTGTACTGTTAAACGCCTGATGGCGCACAGCTTATCAGGCCTACGCTCATGCTCAGTGTAGGCCTGATCAGGCGTTTATGCAGCCATCCGACATTTGAACTTATCCCACGCCACTCATTGCATCTCCCAGATGAAATATCGGTAAATACATTGCCACAACCAGCGTACCGATAATCAACCCCGTAATGACAAGCAAGGCTGGCTCAAGTAATGCCGCTAAATTTTCGGCCTGAGACAGCGTGTATTCGCTGTGATGTCGGGCGAGATTTTGCAGCATCGCATCCAGAGAGCCGGAAGCTTCACCGGTTCTCACCAGTTGCAAGCACAGTGGACTAAATTCACCGCTATTCTTAAGTGCCAGCCATACCGGCTTCCCGGCGCTGATATCGTGATGCACCTGTGCCAAACGTTGGGACCAATAAGGGCAGTTAAGGGTTTCAGTGACACTTTCCAGACCTTGCAGAAAGGGAATGCCCGCGTTTTGTGTTAATGCCAGTACGGTGAAGATCTGTGTGAGTTTTTGCCCTCTGACCATCGGCCCGATGATGGGGAAGTGCAGCAGTATTTTCTGGCGCAGAATAAGCCAGTAGGGTTTCTGCTTTACCAACCCGTATGTTGTTCCCAGCACCAGGCAGAGCAACCCTGCCAGCCATCCCCATCGACTGCTGTAATGTGACGCGGCCATAATCCACTGAGTGAGCGCCGGTAGCGGGGTGTTGAACGTGCGATAGATGGCGGCAAATTCAGGTAACACAAAATGCAGCATCGCCAGCACGACCATTATCGCCATGGCAAGAATGATAATGGGATAGCGTAGGGCTTTTTTAACTTTATCCGCCAGTTGCTGTTGGTTTTTTTGCTGACGGGCAAGTTCAAAGCAGCAGTCGTCCAGTTTGCCCGTTAGTTCTCCGGTGCGGATCATTGCCTGGTACAGCGGGGGAAATACGTGTTGCCACCGCGAAAGCGAGGCTGACAGCGCAATGCCTTGTTCCATATCGTAAGCCAGCGTGCGCAGTAATGCCTGCCACTGGTTGCTGGGATGCTGTTCTGCGAGCAGAGTTAACCCTGCAGAAAGCGTCAATCCCGCTTTAAGCAATGTCGCCAACTGGCGTATGGCTTCGGCACTGTTTGCTCTGCTCCAGTGCGAGGTTTTAACGCGCATACGGTTAATGCGAATCGGTGTAATTTGCTGTTGTTCGAGCACAAACAGGAGCGATGGCCGGGTATCAGCCCATAGCATCCCTGCTACAGGCTGACCTTCGTGGGTTATTCCTTGCCAGCGCCAGAGGTGTTTAGTTGACATGGGGCGTGCCCAGTACGCGGATCAGTTCTTCAAATGTCGTTAACCCTTGTTCCACAGCCTGACAGCCATCTTCGAAAAGCGTACTCATGCCCGCTTGCTGAGCATCTGATTCCACAACGTCTGCGGATGAGCCATCGGCAATACGTTGTCGCAACGCAGGCGTAATGGGCAGTACTTCAAACAGAGCGGTTCGACCATAAAACCCGTGATAGCAGTGTTGGCAACCGGGTGCCTGCCAATGCGGTAGTGGCGTAGGCCAAAGTGTTGCCGGGAGTGTTATGGGCGTATCAAGTCGTCGCCGACAATGTGGGCATAATTTTCTGACTAATCGCTGCGCAACAATTAACGTCAGCGCGGAGGCAATCATCCAGCGTGCCACCCCCATTTGCTGCAGGCGTATCAGTGTTTCACTGGTGGAATTGGTATGCAGTGTCGAAAGAACCAAATGACCGGTTTGTGCGGCTTTGAGGGCAATCTCAGCTGTTTCGCCGTCGCGGATTTCGCCCACCATAATGATGTCGGGATCCTGGCGCAGTAGTGCACGTAATACACCCTGAAAATTAAGCCCGGCGCGAGGATGAATTTGTGTCTGATTGAGCCCTTCAATGGGGATCTCGACCGGATCTTCTACGCTACAGAGATTCACATCGGGGGTGTTTCGGGTTTGTAGCGCACTGTACAGGGTAACCGTTTTGCCGCTCCCGGTCGGCCCGGTGACCAGAATCAATCCCTGCGGTTGCTGTAATGCTTGTGAAAACGCAGCCAGCTGTGCCTCATGCATGCCCAGTGCGTTGATCTCCAGCGTTTGATTAACCTGGTGAAGCAGGCGTAGCACTACTTTTTCACCCCATCGGCAAGGCAGCGTGGCGATGCGAAACGAAATGGGGTCACCTGAAATCTCCACGGTAAATTGCCCATCTTGCGGGAGTCGGTGCTCGGCAATATCCAGACTACCTAACACCTTTAATCTTGCAGTGAGAGCAATGCCCATCTCTGTGGTGACTTCCGGTAATGTGTGTAGTACGCCATCCACACGTATCCTGATCCGGTAGTGATTCTCCGCAGGTTCAATATGAATATCAGAAGCCCGTTGTGCCAATGCGGATTGAAAAGCATGGTTCAGCAACTCTGCGGCAGTTGCGCTGCTTTCTGTGATGATGGCCGGGAGCATTTTACGCGGTGCGTGCGTGTGGCCCTCCATTTGCTGACGCGTCCAGCACACAATATCGATACGCCTGGTCGTTGCAAAATGCAGTGCATCCAGCAGTTCGTGGGAAGGGGCATCCACAACGGCGATATGCACCACGTCATTGTCTGCATCCAGCAATATTCCCTGATAACGTTGGCAAAGTGCCGTTAGTTGTGTGGTATTCATCTCTTTTCCTTAGTTGGCATCAAAGCGAAAAACGTCTTCACAGGCCTGTTGCAGCGCGCTGTCATTCTGGATAGCGCAGTTGCGATTCCAGCCCGTTATGCCGTTGGCGTTGTCCCAACCGGGCGTCATGGTGATACTTAGCCCATTCAGACTTTCCTGCCCAGTAAGGCTGACGATACCTTTTTCAACGCTCATACCTGAGACATAGCGGGTGGTGGTCACAGAGGGGATCCCATTTGTTCCGGCATCACAGGTTTCTGTTCCGCCGTGCTCCAGCGCGCAGAGTTCGACGGCAGTACGGTAGGGGACAAAGGTTTGCAGCATGTCTGTCAGCGCGGCTTTGCGCAGATAGTTTTGATAAGCCGGGATACCAATAGCGCTGAGGATGGCAATGATGCCAATGACCACCATCAGTTCGATAAGCGTGAAACCTCGTTGTTTGTCCATGGTTGATTTGCTCCTTGAGTTAGCTGGCGCTACTTTGGCAAATCGAAGGGATTTTAGGCGAGGGGCAAAAAATAGAACGAGAAGGCCGGTTCAGATGAATATTACGAAATTACAGAATCAGACAACGTATTTGCGAAGGCGCTCGAATAAACCGCCGAGCGACGGCGTATACGGCTGGGGGCTGTAGGCCCGATACGCGAAGCGCCATCGGGCAGAACAGTCAGCGATTAGCGAAAACGCATCGAGAGATCGAGTGCGCGGACATGTTTGGTCAGTGCCCCCACAGAGATGAAATCTACGCCGGTTTCCGCGAATTCGCGTAGCGTTGCATAGGTGACGTTACCCGATACTTCCAGACGCGCCTGGCCATTGGTACGTTTGACCGCTTCGCGCATTTGGTCGGTTTCGAAGTTATCGAGCATGATGATGTCCGCTCCGGCTTTCAGCGCATCGTCCAGTTCATCCAGACTTTCCACTTCTACCTCAACCGGCACGTCCGGGTGCAGCCAGAAGGCTTTTTCCACGGCCTGTTTCACCGAACCGGAAGCAATAATGTGGTTCTCTTTAATCAGGAAGGCGTCAGAAAGACCTAAACGATGATTCGCACCGCCGCCGCAGAGCACCGCGTATTTCAGCGCCGTACGTAGCCCTGGCAGCGTTTTACGTGTATCCAGCAGTTGGGTTTTTGTCCCGGTCAGCAGGTCGACGTATTTACGCACTTCACTGGCAACGCCAGACAGCGTTTGCACAAAGTTGAGTGCGGTACGTTCGCCGGTCAGCAACACGCGGGAAGGGCCGTCCAGTTCAAACAGCGGTTGGTTAGCCTTGATGCTGTCGCCATCTTCAACATGCCAGTTGATGCTGACATCGTCGCCAGCAAGCTGAATAAAGACCTCTTCCACCCAGCGTTTCCCACAAAAAACACCCTCTTCGCGTGTAATGACGGTGGCATGGGAACGCATATCCTCAGGTAAAAGCTGTGCGGTGATATCGTTATTGGCATCAACTTCTCCGCCTAAATCTTCGCGCAGCGCCTGGGCAACCGCGGCAGGGATATCGAGATTTATGCGTTCCAACAGCGCGTCACGTCGGTAGTCAGGGTTATAGCGGCGAGGCGGCATGATAAAACTCCAAATTGCTAACGAATCATAAGGTAGAAACATGCTACCCTGAACCTGATATGAGCACCACCAATAAGGAGATTCTGCATGTTGTTAGACGAGGGCTGGCTGGCAGAGGCGCGACGCGTTCCCTCTCCTCATTACGATTGCCGCCCGGATGACGAAAGCCCTTCTTTGCTGGTGGTGCATAATATTAGCCTGCCACCCGGTGAATTTGGCGGCCCATGGATAGACGCGTTATTCACTGGAACAATTGATCCCAACGCCCATCCTTTTTTTGCACAAATTGCCCATTTACGCGTTTCTGCCCATTGTCTGATCCGCCGTGACGGTGAGGTCGTGCAATATGTTCCCTTTGACAAACGTGCCTGGCATGCAGGCGTCTCCTGCTATCAGGGGCGTGAACGCTGTAATGATTTTTCAATTGGTATTGAGCTTGAAGGTACGGATACGCTGGCTTATACCGATGCGCAGTACCAGCAATTGGCTGCCGTGACGCAGACGCTGATTCAGCGTTATCCGGCGATTGCCAGCAACATGACTGGGCATTGCAATATTGCGCCCGAACGGAAGACCGATCCTGGGCCATCTTTTGACTGGGCAAGGTTTCGCGCCCTGGTCACCCCCTCGTCACACAAGGAGATGACATGACGCTGTTTACAACATTACTGGTGCTGATTGTTGAGCGCTTGTTTAAGCTGGGTGAGCACTGGCAGCTTGATCACCGGATTGAGGCCTTTTTCCGGCGGGTTAAGCATTTCTCTATGGCGCGAACGTTAGCAATGACCATTATTGCGATGGCGGTGACATTCCTGTTGCTGCGTGCGCTGCATGGGCTGTTATTTAATGTTCCGCTGTTGGTGGTGTGGATTTTAATGGGTTTGCTGTGCATCGGTGCTGGCAAGGTGCGCCTTCATTATCATGCCTACCTGAATGCGGCTTCACGGAATGATGCGCACGCCCGTGAGGCGATGGCCAGCGAACTGACGCTGATTCATGGCGTGCCGCCGGATTGTGATGAACGAGAGTTTCTGCGTGAGCTACAAAATGCGCTGTTATGGAACAACTTCCGTTTTTATCTGGCGCCGTTATTCTGGTTGATCGTCGGTGGTCCATGGGGACCGGTGACGCTGGTCGGCTATGCCTTTTTGCGTGCGTGGCAGTCCTGGCTGGCGCGCTACCAGACACCGCATCAGCGTCTGCAGTCAGGTATTGATGCGATCCTGCATATCCTGGACTGGATTCCGGTACGTCTGGCGGGGGTGGTCTATGCGCTGTTAGGACACGGTGAGAAGGCGTTGCCTGCCTGGTTTGCATCGCTGGCGGATATGCATACTTCCCAGTATCAGGTGTTGACCCGTCTGGCGCAGTTCTCGCTGGCGCGTGAGCCGCATACTGATAAGGTCGAAACGCCGAAAGCAGCCGTTGCAATGGCGAAGAAAACGTCGTTTGTCGTGGTTGTGGTGATTGCGCTGCTGACCATTTATGGCACGCTGATCTAGCGCTTATCCGGCCTACAATGGAAAAAAGTGTAGGCCCGGTAAGCGCAGCGCCACCGGGCAAACATTTTAAAGCGTATCAGCAGGCGGCACGCCAAAATCCGGCATCCCGTTTTCGTCCCAGCGCACGAGCTTCAGTCGGGTGTGGCGATTCGGGTCATACAGCGGATCGCCCTCGATTTCGGTGTAATTCCTTGCGTGATACACCAGTACATCATCCCCTTCCGGCGTTTGCGTAAAGCTGTTGTGCCCGGGCCCATACTGACGGTTTTCATAGCTGGTGGTGAAGACCGGACGCGGTGACTTATGCCAGTTTTCCGGGTTGAGCGGATCGGCGTTGAGGTCAATCCACAGTAAACCCATGCAGTAGTTTTCATCGGTTGCGCTGGCGGAGTAACTGACAAACAATTTGTCTCCGTGCACCACGACGGCTGGACCTTCGTTGACCCAAAATCCCCGACATTCCCAGTCATATTCCGGATGGCTGAGCATCGCCGGCTGACCTTTAATCGTCCAAGGGTTTTCCATCTCGGCGAGATAAATATTGGAGTTCCCGGCAATATCAGGCGATTTCTGTGCCCACAAATACCACTGTTTCCCTTGATGGTTAAACGTGGTGGCATCAAGCGCGAAGGTATCAAACTGGGTTTTAATTTGCCCCTTCTCAACCCACTTACCGCTTAGCGGATCGGCATCTGCGCACTCCAACGCAAACATGCGGTGCTGGAACATACCCAGCGTATCAAGCGCCTGAGTGTGCGTGGCCGCAAAGTAGATATACCACTTACCGGCAATAGCGTGGATCTCGGGGGCCCAGATAAGCTGACTCATTGGGCCGCTGTCCGGTTTGCGCCAGACAACAACAGGTTCCGCGGTGCGCAATCCCTCCAGAGAGTCAGCTCGACGCAGCTCCAGTCGGTCATATTCAGGTACTGAAGCAATGAAATAATAGTGGTTACCGTCTCGCAGGATAAACGGATCGGCACGCTGTTCGATAAAGGGATTCGGCCACTGATTCATCAGGCTTTCCTTACATGTTCAGTCGATTTAACGTCATGGTACTCATTCAATTCACGGTAGTTGGCGCGGCGTTTTTCCAGGTCTGACTGGATTTGCTGCATAAATTCGCGGTCAACTTTCAGTAGACGAACCACGCCAGCCGTAATCAGATAACCGACGCCCGGAATAATCGTGAACAACAGCATAATGCCGTTAATCGCGGAGTCACTTTGCGCTTTAGCGCCTGCGTCGTAACCGTACCAGGAGAGCAGGAATCCCACCATCGCGCCGGCAATCGCCAGCCCCAGCTTCAGGAAGAATAGGTTGCCGGAGAAGCTGATCCCGGTAATACGTTTACCGGTTTTCCACTCGCCGTAGTCATCCACATCCGCCATCAGCGACCAGTGCAGTGGGGAAGGGATCTGATGCAGGATGTTGAGCAGGAAGTAGAGCACCATAATCATCATGGTGGCTTTCGGATCGAAGAAGTAAAACGCGCCGGAGAACACCGCCAGTACGATGTTGGTCCAGAAGAAGACTTTCAGTTTGCACCAGCGGTCAGTTAATACCTTCGCGAGCATACTGCCGATCATCATGCCGACCACGCCAAGGCTGATAAACAACGTTGCGAACTGTGTGCTTTGCTGCATAACCCAGGTGACGTAGTACATGGTGGCAGCCATACGAATAAAGCCCGGACAGACGTTGCACAAGGTTAATAGCAGGATTTTCACCCATTGATCGTTCTTCCACACGTCTTTTAGATCGGCTTTCAAATCGTCGTTCGTGGGTACCGCAGGGCGTACACGTTCGCGCACGGTTGCGAAACAAAACAGGAACATGCACATACCAATGAAAGCCAGCACGGCCATCGCCATCTGATAGCCTTTGGCTTTATCTTCCCCGCCAAACCAGTCAGCCATTGGCAGTAGCGTGAGTGAGAGTAGCAGAGTTGCAATCCCGACCAGCACGAAACGATACGACTGGCAGGCGACGCGTTCTTTCGGATCGTTGGTGATGACGCTACCGAGTGAACAGTAGGGAATGTTGATTGCTGTGTAGGTAATAGAGAGCAGGAAGTAGGTGACAAACGCATAGATAACTTTGCTGTTATACGTCCACTCCGGGGTGGTAAACATCAGTACGCTGAATAATGCGTAGGGGAAAGCCATCCACAGAAGCCATGGACGAAACCGACCATATTTACTGCGAGTACGATCGGCCATTGCCCCCATGATAGGGTCAGTAACAGCATCAATGACGCGTACAGAGAGCAGTAATACGCCGACAAGCGCAGGCGCAAGACCAAAAATATCTGTGTAAAAATAGTTAACAAACAGCATGATAGCGCCGAATATGATGTTGCATCCGGCATCGCCCATTCCATAGCCGATCTTTTCTTTCACCGACAGCTTTCTGGTTTCCATCAAGCGCACTCCATTAATGTGATATGGAGAGAATTATTGTCTGGTGTTGGTATTTTTGCGTTGCAGGATAGCGCCGCTGATATGGACTAAACAGTCATCTGTGGGAAAGTGTGAGGCAGGTAACAACCCCCACCCGATGCAGGTGGGGGAGGGAGAATTAATGCGCTTTCACGGCGCCGGCCGTTTTCTGTTTGCACAGATAGCCGATGCCAAGAATGGCTATCCATACCGGGATCAGGTACACCGAGATCGCCATGCCCGGCGTCATCAGCATAATCACCAGTACCGCAGCCATGAAAATCAGGCAGATCCAGTTACCTAGCGGGTAGAGCAGTGCCGGGAAGCGAGTGGCGACGCCCTGCTGCTGCTTTGCTTTGCGGAACTTGATGTGCGCAAGGCTGATCATTGCCCAGTTGATCACCAGTGCGGAAACCACCAGCGCCATCAGCAGGCCAAACGCAGATTCCGGCGCAAGGTAGTTGATCAGTACGCACAGTGCGGTAACCAGTGCGGAGACCAGAATGGTGTTAACCGGCACGCCGCGTTTATCCACGTTCATCAGCGCTTTTGGCGCGTTACCCTGCTGAGCCAGGCCGAACAGCATACGGCTGTTACAGTATACACAGCTGTTATAGACAGAAAGGGCAGCGGTCAGCACCACGATGTTCAGGGCGTTGGCAACAAAGGTGTCACCCAGCTCGTGGAAGATAAGGACAAACGGGCTGGTATCTGCTGTTACGCGCGTCCATGGCATCAGGGAAAGCAGTACCGCCAGGGAGCCTACATAGAAAATCAGGATACGGTAGATGACCTGATTAGTCGCTTTGGGAATGCTTTGTTCCGGGTTATCGGCTTCTGCTGCGGTGATCCCGACCAGTTCCAGACCGCCGAAAGAGAACATGATGATAGCCATCATCATTACCAGCCCGCTGAAGCCGTGTGGCAGGAATCCACCCTGGCTCCACAAGTTGCTGACGCTGGCCTGTGGGCCGCCGTTGCCGCTAAACAGCAGCCAACCGCCGAACAGGATCATTGCAACCACGGCAATGACTTTAATAATGGCGAACCAGAACTCCATCTCACCGAACACTTTTACGTTGGTCAGGTTGATGGCGTTGATGATCACAAAAAAGGCTGCTGCCGAAGCCCATGTTGGGATCTCCGGATACCAGAATTGAATGTATTTACCTACGGCGGTTAGCTCAGCCATGGCAACCAATACGTACAGTACCCAGTAGTTCCAGCCGGAAGAGAAACCGGCAAAGCTCCCCCAGTATTTGTAGGCAAAGTGACTAAAGGAGCCTGCCACCGGCTCTTCCACCACCATTTCACCTAGCTGACGCATAATCAGAAAAGCGATAAATCCGGCGATAGCGTAACCCAGAATAATCCCCGGCCCTGCAGACTGAATAACGGATGCGCTTCCGAGGAATAACCCGGTACCAATCGCGCCACCCAGCGCGATAAGCTGTATATGGCGGTTTTTAAGGCCGCGCTTTAGCTGATCGCCATGCTGTTGACTTTCCATCATGAAACCTCGTGTGTGGTTTTACTCTTCATCTTTCGAGTACTTATATTTTGAACCACGCAGTGACGCGTGTGTAAGTTTGCAATTCCGTTTGTTGTATTAATTTATTTACAGCAATGAATTATGAAATGTTGCCTAAAGACTTTTGTCTTGATCAGAATAATGTTATGCGAGCGCGAATGCACCTGCTTTATGCGGCGTGAGCGACGAGTTGAATAAAAAGAAACCATTTGTAAGCGCGAGTTTATCTACCACAAAATTTCCAATTTGAATTTTTATTCGAAAATAGTGATTGATAAATCGATAAATAAGCAGGTGAATCGGTTCAGATAATATATTTTTTCGTTTCAATTCGGTTAAAACTACCTCGGGATGGGTAAATTTAACATTTGTGCATAGTTACATGTTTGAAACGTTATTTCTGTAATGTTGTTAAAATATGCCTCCTTTACTGATTTCAATCAAAACCTGTATGGACAGAAGGTGAATACTTTGTTACTTTAGCGTCAAGAACATGAAATTGGTAAGACCAATTGACTCCGGGCAAATGGCTTAAGACAGGAAATCATGGCCTACAGCAAAATCCGCCAACCAAAACTCTCCGATGTGATTGAGCAGCAGCTGGAGTTTTTAATTCTTGAGGGGACACTTCGCCCCGGAGAAAAACTCCCACCGGAACGCGAGCTGGCAAAACAGTTCGACGTTTCCCGCCCCTCCTTACGCGAGGCGATCCAACGCCTTGAAGCGAAGGGCTTACTGCTTCGTCGTCAGGGCGGTGGCACTTTTGTTCAGAGCAGCCTGTGGCAGAGCTTTAGCGACCCACTGGTAGAGTTGCTCTCCGACCATCCTGAATCCCAGTTTGACCTGCTTGAGACGCGCCATGCGCTGGAAGGTATTGCGGCTTATTACGCTGCACTGCGCAGCACGGATGAAGACAAAACGCGTATCCGTGAACTCCATCAGGCGATCGAGCTTGCTCAACAGTCCGGCGATCTTGACGGTGAATCTGATGCCGTACTTCAGTATCAAATTGCTGTCACCGAAGCGGCACATAATGTGGTACTGCTCCATTTGCTAAGGTGTATGGAGCCGATGCTGGCCCAGAACGTTCGGCAAAACTTCGAATTGCTGTATGCGCGTCGCGAGATGCTGCCTCTGGTAAGCAGTCACCGTACCCGTATTTTTGAAGCAATTATCGCCGGGAAGCCGGAGGAGGCGCGTGAAGCGTCGCACCGTCACCTGGCATTTATCGAAGAGATTCTGCTGGACAGAAGCCGTGAGGAAAGTCGTCGTGAACGCGCCTTACGCCGCCTGGAGCAACGAAAGAATTAGTGATTTTTCTGGCAGAACGTTAACCAGAAGATGTTGTAAATCAAGCGCGAATGTAAAGCGCGGCAACTAAACGCAGAACCTGTCTTATTGTGCTCTCGCGAGCGAGAACACAATGGGACAGGTTCCAGATAACTCAACGTATTAGATAGATAAGGAATACCCCCATGTCAGAACGTTTCCCAAATGACGTGGATCCGATCGAAACTCGCGACTGGCTACAGGCGATCGAATCGGTCATCCGTGAAGAAGGTGTTGAGCGCGCTCAGTATCTGATCGACCAACTGCTTTCAGAAGCCCGCAAAGGCGGCGTGAAAGTAGCGGCAGGTGCAGGGGCCAGCAATTATGTAAACACTATTGCCGTTGAAGATGAACCGGAATACCCGGGCAATCTGGAGCTGGAACGTCGTATTCGTTCTGCTATCCGCTGGAACGCCATCATGACCGTACTGCGTGCGTCTAAAAAGGATCTTGAGCTGGGTGGCCATATGGCATCCTTCCAGTCCTCCGCAACGGTATATGATGTTTGCTTCAACCACTTCTTCCGTGCACGCAACGAGCAGGACGGTGGCGATCTGGTGTACTTCCAGGGTCACATCTCCCCGGGCATCTACGCACGCGCATTCCTGGAAGGTCGTCTGACTGAAGAGCAGATGAACAACTTCCGTCAGGAAGTCCATGGCAAAGGCCTGTCTTCCTACCCGCATCCGAAACTGATGCCGGAATTCTGGCAGTTCCCGACCGTATCTATGGGTCTGGGTCCAATCGGTGCTATCTACCAGGCTAAATTCCTGAAATATCTGGAACACCGTGGCCTGAAAGATACCTCTAAACAAACCGTTTACGCCTTCCTGGGCGACGGTGAGATGGATGAGCCAGAATCTAAGGGTGCTATCACCATCGCGACCCGTGAAAAACTGGACAACCTGGTCTTCGTTATCAACTGTAACCTGCAGCGTCTTGACGGCCCGGTCACCGGTAACGGCAAGATTGTCAACGAACTGGAAGGCATCTTCGCGGGCGCTGGCTGGAACGTTATCAAAGTCATGTGGGGCGGTCGTTGGGATGAACTGCTGCGTAAAGACACCAGCGGTAAACTGATCCAGCTGATGAACGAAACCGTTGACGGAGACTACCAGACCTTCAAATCCAAAGATGGCGCATACGTACGTGAGCACTTCTTCGGTAAATACCCGGAAACCGCAGCCCTGGTTGCTGACTGGACTGATGAGCAGATTTGGGCTCTGAACCGTGGTGGTCACGATCCGAAGAAAGTCTACGCTGCACTGAAAAAAGCGCAGGAAACCAAAGGCAAAGCAACCGTAATCCTCGCCCATACCATCAAAGGTTACGGCATGGGTGACACCGCCGAAGGTAAAAACATCGCTCACCAGGTTAAGAAAATGAACATGGACGGCGTGCGTTATATCCGCGACCGTTTCAACGTTCCTGTGACCGATGAGCAGGTTGAAAACCTGTCTTACATTACCTTCCCGGAAGGTTCTGAAGAGCACACTTATCTGCACGCTCAGCGTCAGAAACTGCACGGCTACCTGCCTGCTCGTCAGCCGAACTTCACCGAGAAACTGGAACTGCCGGCGCTGGAAGACTTCGGTGCGCTGCTGGAAGAGCAGAACAAAGAAATCTCCACCACTATCGCTTTCGTTCGTGCCCTGAACGTGATGCTGAAGAACAAATCGATCAAAGATCGTCTGGTTCCAATCATCGCTGACGAAGCGCGTACTTTCGGTATGGAAGGTCTGTTCCGTCAGATTGGTATCTACAGCCCGAACGGTCAGCAGTACACCCCGCAGGACCGTGAGCAGGTTGCTTACTATAAAGAAGACGAGAAAGGTCAGATCCTGCAGGAAGGTATCAACGAACTGGGTGCAGGTGCATCCTGGCTGGCTGCTGCGACTTCTTACAGCACCAACGATCTGCCGATGATCCCGTTCTACATCTACTACTCCATGTTCGGGTTCCAGCGTATTGGTGACCTATGCTGGCAGGCAGGCGACCAACAGGCTCGTGGCTTCCTGATTGGTGGTACTTCCGGTCGTACGACGCTGAACGGTGAAGGTCTGCAGCACGAAGATGGTCACAGCCATATTCAGTCTCTGACTATCCCGAACTGTATCTCTTACGATCCGTCTTACGCGTACGAAGTTGCGGTCATCATGCATGATGGTCTGGAGCGTATGTACGGTGAGAAACAAGAGAACGTTTACTACTACATCACCACGCTGAACGAAAACTACCACATGCCGGCAATGCCAGCAGGTGCCGAGGAAGGTATCCGTAAAGGTATCTACAAACTCGAAACCCTTGAAGGTAAGAAAGGCAAAGTTCAGCTGCTGGGCTCCGGTTCTATCCTGCGTCACGTCCGTGAAGCAGCACAGATCCTGGCGAACGACTACGGTGTAGGTTCTGACGTTTACAGCGTAACGTCCTTCACTGAACTGGCACGTGATGGCCAGGATTGTGAGCGCTGGAACATGCTGCACCCGATGGAAACTCCGCGCGTTCCGTACATCGCTCAGGTGATGAACGACGCTCCGGCAGTAGCATCTACTGACTATATGAAACTGTTTGCCGAACAGGTTCGTACTTATGTACCGGCTGATGATTATCGCGTACTGGGTACTGACGGTTTCGGTCGCTCTGACAGCCGTGAAAACCTGCGTCACCACTTCGAAGTTGATGCTTCCTACGTGGTTGTAGCGGCCCTGGGCGAACTGGCTAAACGTGGCGAAATCGATAAGAAAGTGGTTGCAGATGCAATCATCAAATTCAACATCGATGCAGATAAAGTTAACCCGCGTCTGGCGTAAGAGGTAAAAGAATAATGGCTATCGAAATCAATGTACCGGACATCGGGGCTGATGAAGTTGAAATCACCGAGATCCTGGTCAAAGTGGGCGACAAAGTTGAAGCTGAACAGTCGCTGATCACCGTAGAAGGCGACAAAGCCTCTATGGAAGTTCCGTCTCCTCAGGCTGGTATCGTTAAAGAGATCAAAGTCTCTGTTGGCGACAAAACTGAGACCGGCAAACTGATCATGATTTTCGATTCCGCCGACGGTGCAGCAACTGCTGCACCTGCTCCGGCAGAAGAGAAGAAAGCAGCCGCTCCGGCCGCTGCACCAGCTGCAGCTGCGGCAAAAGACGTACATGTACCAGACATCGGCGGTGACGAAGTTGAAGTTACCGAGATCATGGTTAAAGTGGGCGACACCGTTGCGGCTGAACAGTCTCTGATCACCGTTGAAGGTGACAAAGCGTCAATGGAAGTTCCGGCACCGTTCGCGGGTACCGTTAAAGAGATCAAAATCAACACGGGTGACAAAGTGTCTACCGGTTCCCTGATTATGGTCTTCGAAGTGGCGGGCGCAGCGCCTGCTGCTGCACCGGCTCAGGCGGCTGCTCCAGCAGCAGCGGCAGCTCCGGCGGCAACGGGTTCTAAAGAAGTTAACGTACCGGATATCGGCGGTGACGAAGTTGAAGTCACTGAAGTGATGGTTAAAGTGGGCGATAAAATTGCCGCTGAACAGTCACTGATCACCGTTGAAGGCGATAAAGCGTCGATGGAAGTTCCGGCACCGTTCGCGGGTACCGTGAAAGAAATCAAAATCAGCACCGGCGACAAAGTTAAAACCGGTTCTCTGATTATGGTCTTCGAAGTCGAAGGCGCAGCACCTGCTGCGGCACCGGCACAAGCCGCGGCACCGGCTCCGGCCGCTGCACCTGCACAAGCTGCTCCAGCTCCGGCTGCAAAAGCGGAAAGCAAATCTGACTTCGCAGAAAACGACGCTTACGTCCACGCTACTCCGCTGATCCGTCGCCTGGCGCGCGAATTCGGTGTGAACCTGGCGAAAGTGAAAGGTTCTGGCCGTAAAGGTCGTATCCTGCGTGAAGACGTTCAGGCATACGTGAAAGACGCGGTTAAACGTGCTGAAGCTGCTCCGGCAGCCGCTGCTGGCGGCGGTATCCCGGGCATGCTGCCTTGGCCGAAAGTGGACTTCAGCAAGTTTGGTGAAATCGAAGAAGTGGAACTGGGCCGTATCCAGAAAATCTCTGGTGCTAACCTGAGCCGTAACTGGGTGATGATCCCGCACGTTACGCACTTCGATAAGACCGATATCACCGATCTGGAAGCGTTCCGTAAACAGCAGAACGCCGAAGCTGAAAAACGTAAACTGGACGTGAAATTCACCCCAGTAGTCTTCATCATGAAAGCCGTTGCTGCCGCTCTGGAACAGATGCCGCGCTTCAACAGCTCCCTGTCTGAAGACGGTCAGCGCCTGACCCTGAAGAAATACATCAACATCGGTGTAGCGGTTGATACTCCTAATGGTCTGGTTGTTCCGGTCTTCAAAGACGTGAACAAGAAGAGCATTACCGAGCTGTCTCGTGAACTGACCGTGATCTCCAAGAAAGCGCGTGATGGCAAGCTGACCGCTGGCGAAATGCAGGGCGGTTGCTTCACCATCTCCAGCATCGGTGGCCTGGGTACTACCCACTTTGCACCGATTGTGAACGCGCCGGAAGTGGCTATCCTCGGTGTCTCCAAGTCCTCTATGGAGCCAGTGTGGAACGGTAAAGAGTTTATGCCGCGTCTGATGATGCCGATTTCGCTCTCCTTCGACCACCGTGTCATTGACGGTGCAGATGGTGCGCGCTTTATCACCATCATCAACAACATGCTGTCTGACATTCGCCGCCTGGTGATGTAAGCGAAAAAGCCGGCCCGACGGCCGGCTTTTTTCTGGTAATCTCATGAAGTCAGTGAGGTTATTGTGCGAAAGACAAATCGGTTGCCGTTTGTTGTTTCAAAATTGTTAACAATTTTGTAAAATACGGGCGGATAGAACGACCCGCTGGACGACGGGTATAAATTAAGAGGTCATGATGAGCACTGAAATCAAAACTCAGGTCGTGGTACTTGGGGCAGGCCCTGCAGGTTACTCTGCTGCCTTCCGTTGCGCAGATTTAGGTCTGGAGACCGTCATCGTAGAACGTTACAGCACCCTTGGCGGTGTTTGTCTGAACGTCGGCTGTATCCCTTCTAAAGCGCTGCTGCACGTAGCAAAAGTTATCGAAGAAGCCAAAGCACTGGCTGAACACGGTATCGTTTTCGGCGAACCGAAAACCGATATCGACAAGATTCGTACCTGGAAAGAAAAAGTTATCACTCAGCTGACCGGCGGTCTGGCGGGTATGGCCAAAGGCCGTAAAGTGAAAGTGGTTAACGGTCTGGGTAAATTTACCGGGGCAAACACCCTGGAAGTTGAAGGCGAAAACGGCAAAACCGTGATCAACTTCGACAACGCGATCATCGCGGCGGGTTCCCGTCCGATCGAACTGCCATTCATTCCGCATGAAGATCCGCGCGTGTGGGATTCCACCGATGCACTGGAACTGAAAACTGTTCCTAAGCGCCTGCTGGTAATGGGCGGCGGTATCATCGGTCTGGAAATGGGTACCGTGTACCATGCGCTGGGTTCAGAGATTGACGTGGTTGAAATGTTCGACCAGGTTATCCCGGCTGCCGATAAAGACGTGGTGAAAGTCTTCACCAAACGCATCAGCAAGAAATTCAACCTGATGCTGGAAACTAAAGTGACTGCCGTTGAAGCGAAAGAAGACGGTATTTACGTTTCCATGGAAGGCAAAAAAGCGCCTGCTGAAGCACAGCGTTATGATGCCGTACTGGTTGCTATCGGTCGTGTACCGAATGGTAAAAACCTCGACGCGGGCAAAGCTGGCGTTGAAGTTGATGACCGTGGTTTCATCCGTGTTGACAAACAGCTGCGCACCAACGTGCCGCACATCTTTGCTATCGGCGATATCGTCGGTCAGCCGATGCTGGCGCACAAAGGTGTTCACGAAGGTCACGTTGCCGCTGAAGTTATCGCCGGTAAGAAACACTACTTCGATCCGAAAGTTATCCCATCCATTGCCTACACTGAACCAGAAGTTGCATGGGTTGGCCTGACCGAGAAAGAAGCGAAAGAAAAAGGCATCAGCTACGAAACCGCCACCTTCCCGTGGGCTGCTTCTGGCCGTGCTATCGCTTCCGATTGCGCAGACGGTATGACCAAACTGATTTTCGACAAAGAATCTCATCGTGTTATCGGTGGCGCGATTGTCGGTACCAACGGCGGCGAGCTGCTGGGTGAAATCGGTCTGGCGATCGAAATGGGTTGCGACGCTGAAGATATCGCACTGACCATCCACGCGCACCCGACTCTGCATGAGTCCGTGGGCCTGGCGGCAGAAGTGTTCGAAGGTAGCATTACTGACCTGCCAAACCCGAAAGCGAAGAAAAAGTAATCTTCCCGCTTTTGTGAAAACGCCTCTTTGGAGGCGTTTTTTTTGCCTAAAGCTACCCGTTATTTCAGGCAACATGCCGGGTGGCGCTAGCGCTAACCCGGCCTACGGCTTAACCTCGCTTTACGGTGCTACAGGCTGCCAGTTTTTATCCGGATGGAATGTGGTTAACGCCTGCGCTTTCTGTTGCGATGCTTCGCCAAGGTTGGCCTGATAAACATTGTCATCGCCGCTAATCATAAAGCTCATCACCCCGGTGTGCCCGTAACTAATCGGCCACGCAATCATGGCAAAACCACTGGCTTTGTCCGGCAGTATGCGGAAACGATAACCGTGATAGCCTGTACCGGGTTCTTGTGGGCTGAAGGCGGGTCCCAGAGGGCTTGGCGCTTCGCCTGGTGCGACGGGCCAGTAAAGCCCATCTTTTTTACCTTCGCTACTGACAATTTTTTGCGCATACGATTTGTTCAGCGCGTAATAGCTTTGCTGCGCGTCAACGTAGGCGTGCAGTGCTTCGATGGCAGAAAGCTCGTTGCGGCCGATCGTCCGAGTGAGGATCTCCTCCTGGGCTTCGGTCATATCGAACGCCCAGCCTTTGCTGGTTTTTACCATCGGTATGGGTAACTGCCAGTCATCTTGCCCCACGTTGAGATGCGCCATGTTGTCCTGCAGCACAATGTGATGACTCACCTTCCAGTCGCGATTAAAGCGTGCCACCGCTTCCGGATCGGCCCCTTCTGGTGGCAAAAAATGTCGCCAGTTTTCACCCAGTAGCGCCGTGAGCTGCTCTTCATTTTGCTGCGCCACCGCAGCGGCAAATGCACTGGCCGCGTCTTCGGGGGAGGTGAACGCCTGTTGCGCATAGCTCACCAGCGGCAAGGTGAGCAACAGGGCGCTTAACATAATTTTTTTCATCATCGGCTCCGGTTAACGACGGCGAAATTCGTGGTGCTCAGAAAAATTCTCACGTGCCGCAGCGCGCTGCCCGCTGTTGAGGTTGCCCGCGCGACGGCTTTCCTGCCCACGCAGTTGCTGGGACTGCCACGACGGTGAGCGGCTGTCATTCCCGCTGAAGACGTTTGAATGCGTATTCTGACGGGAGGCCAGACGTTGTTGCGAGTTGGATGATTCAACGCGTTGGCGAGCGGTTTCCCTTTGCTGCTGTGAAACCGGATGCTGCTGAGCTTTTGACTTCAGCTCAGAGCGGTGCTGCTGTTGCGTCGTGGATTTATTCAGCGTCTTCTGTGCTGCTTCACGACGGCTGTTGTTTTGTGTTTCGTCATAGCCACGATAGTTATTGCGCTGGGCTATTTGATTTAGCTGTGAAGAGGCGGCTTTGCGTTGAGCATCCCGCGATGTCTGACCCGACAGGTTTGCCGGGGAGGTCTGGCTACGCTGCTGGAACTGCGTCATTGCGGCCTGACGCTGGCTGTCTCGTGTGGCAGCGGTGGTCGGTGTATGTTGAGTGGCGCTTAATCCCCCGCTAACGTTGGTCTGATGAAAACGTTGTGCGACCGCGTCGTTCTGGTAAGGCACGCCGTTACGGTATGCAGGGTTGTGCTGCCAGGCAATGTTTTGCCCTTTCAGGTTTTGTCCGGAGATATGGTTGAAATTGTTAACATCAATATTGATGTTATCTCCGTTGTGCTGGTAGCCATTACCGCCGTGAGGGCCGTCATGGTCATGATAATCATCATCATGGTGATGGTCGTCGTCATCCCAGTCGATGTTACTGAACAGCGCATAGGTCGTCGCAACGCCCAGACTATAGCCGAAACCTTTGACGAAGCTATCGGCAAACTGCTCGCCCGGAGGGGGCGGCAGATAGACAGGTGGGTAGGCGGTATTAGGCCAACTGCCGTAAACAACGGTTGGATTGTAGTTCGGCACATATACCACCTGTGGATCGGTCGGCTCAATTTTGATAACCGTCGAGGTGGGCGCGCTGCTGGTCACTTTCGTCGTTGATGATGACGGTGTCTGAACCACGGTTGTTTTCTGGGTGTTCGTGACCGTTTGCTGCGGTGTGGATTTTAGCGAGCCTGTTTGCTGAGCCAGCAAACGCAGGCGCTGTACGGCATCCATCACGTCCTGTGGCTGTGCCAGAAACGCATTCCCCAGGTTTTGTACCCAGTCAGGGTTTTCGCCCATCAGGGCCATCAGTTGCGGAAATGCCACCAGCGACTTCACGCTGGGGTCCCATGACTGGCCGGACACTGCCTGAATGGCGGCGTCACCTTGCAGTGTCGGATTATCACGCGACCACTGGACTGCCTGCACCACGTTTGACGGATACGTTGAGGCCATCAGCACTTGAGACAGTAACGGGTCAGGGTAGAGCGCAACAGGGGCAACCCACTGATCGAGTTGAGCGGTGGTATACGTGGTTGGCGCCACCGGGGCGACTGCGGGAGCCGCCGCAACGGGCGGTTGAGGCGCTACTGCCGGGGCTGGCTGCGAGGGGGCTTCTGGTGTGCGGCTGTTTACAAACAGCACGCCCGCACCGACAAATAACCCTGCACTGCACGCCAGAGCAATGATATGGGGCTTAAAGGGCAACGTCATTTTATCTCTCCCGACTCATTAAGAATCGTCATAGTCATTATGCCTGCCGCCAGTGGGTGCAGTGTTCCGTGAGTATAAAGAGACAATAGTTTAATTTTTGACGAATCTTGGGATCGTTAACGCAAGTTTATTATCAGGAAGCTAAATATTGTGACTAAACATTGCGGGCGAAATTGTCATTCCCCTTTGCCATTGCGAAGAGCATTAGACCATCCTTAACGATTCAGCCAATTTTTTATGTTGCTTTTTTGTAAACAGATTAACACCCAACGAAAATCCTGTTATTGTGCCTTTTGCGGTACCGGGCATTTACCCTACTAACTGCTGTCTCACAGGAGCGTGAAGAGAATCGCCCATCTACAAAAGCGCCGCATTATGACAATGAGAGCGAGGAGATATCGTCGTGCTAGAAGAATACCGTAAGCACGTAGCTGAGCGTGCTGCCCAGGGGATTGTGCCGAAACCCTTAGACGCAACCCAAATGGCTGCACTTGTCGAGCTGCTGAAGACCCCGCCTGTGGGCGAAGAAGAATTCCTGTTAGACCTGTTGATTAACCGCGTTCCCCCTGGTGTAGATGAAGCCGCTTACGTTAAAGCCGGTTTTCTCGCCGCTGTCGCTAAAGGTGACACTACCTCTCCGCTGATCACGCCAGAAAAAGCCATCGAACTGCTGGGTACCATGCAGGGCGGTTATAACATTCATCCGCTGATTGATGCGCTGGACGATGCAAAACTGGCGCCGATTGCCGCCAAAGCGCTCTCTTCAACGCTGCTGATGTTTGATAACTTCTACGATGTAGAAGAAAAAGCCAAAGCGGGCAATGAATATGCTAAGCAGGTGATGCAGTCCTGGGCTGATGCCGAATGGTTCCTCAACCGTCCTGCTCTGGCTGAAAAAATCACCGTTACCGTCTTCAAAGTGACGGGTGAAACCAACACTGATGACCTGTCTCCGGCCCCGGACGCGTGGTCTCGCCCTGATATTCCGCTGCACGCCCTGGCGATGCTGAAAAACGCCCGTGAAGGTATCGAGCCGGATCAGCCGGGTGTCGTTGGCCCGATCAAACAGATCGAAGCATTACAGAAAAAAGGTTTCCCGCTGGCCTACGTGGGTGACGTTGTGGGTACCGGTTCTTCGCGTAAATCTGCGACCAACTCCGTACTGTGGTTTATGGGCGATGATATCCCTCATGTACCGAACAAGCGCGGTGGTGGCTTGTGTCTGGGTGGCAAAATTGCACCGATCTTCTTCAACACCATGGAAGATGCGGGCGCGCTGCCAATTGAAGTAGACGTAAGCAACCTGAACATGGGCGACGTGATTGACGTTTACCCGTTCAAGGGCGAAGTGCGTAACCACGAAACCAACGAACTGCTGGCTACCTTCGAACTGAAAACCGATGTACTGGTTGACGAAGTGCGCGCCGGTGGCCGTATTCCGCTGATTATCGGTCGTGGTCTGACTACCAAAGCGCGTGAAGCGCTGGGCCTGCCGCACAGTGATGTATTCCGTCAGGCAAAAGATGTAGCGGAAAGCAGCCGTGGTTTCTCTCTGGCACAGAAAATGGTTGGCCGCGCCTGTGGCGTAACCGGCGTCCGTCCGGGTGCCTACTGCGAACCGAAGATGACTTCCGTCGGCTCTCAGGATACCACTGGCCCAATGACCCGTGATGAACTGAAAGACCTGGCGTGCCTGGGCTTCTCTTCTGACCTGGTGATGCAGTCGTTCTGTCATACCGCTGCGTATCCGAAACCCGTTGACGTGACCACCCACCATACTCTGCCTGACTTCATCATGAACCGTGGCGGCGTGTCGCTGCGTCCGGGTGATGGCGTAATCCACTCCTGGCTGAACCGTATGCTGCTGCCGGATACCGTCGGTACCGGTGGTGACTCCCATACCCGTTTCCCAATCGGTATCTCTTTCCCGGCGGGTTCTGGTCTGGTGGCGTTCGCGGCTGCGACTGGCGTGATGCCGCTGGATATGCCGGAATCTGTTCTGGTGCGTTTCAAAGGCAAAATGCAGCCGGGTATCACCCTGCGTGACCTGGTTCATGCCATCCCGCTGTACGCGATTAAACAAGGTCTGCTGACCGTTGAGAAGAAAGGTAAGAAAAACATCTTCTCTGGCCGCATTCTGGAAATTGAAGGTCTGCCGGATCTGAAAGTTGAGCAGGCATTCGAACTGACCGATGCGTCCGCTGAACGTTCCGCTGCCGGTTGTACCATCAAGCTGAACAAAGAGCCAATCGTTGAATACCTCAGCTCCAATATCGTTCTGCTGAAGTGGATGATCGCCGAAGGCTACGGCGACCGTCGTACGCTGGAGCGTCGCATTCAGGGTATGGAAAAATGGCTGGCGGACCCGCAACTGCTGGAAGCCGATGCTGACGCCGAATACGCGGCAGTGATCGACATCGATCTGGCGGATATCAAAGAGCCGATCCTGTGTGCACCGAACGATCCGGACGACGCGCGTCTGCTGTCTGACGTGCAGGGCGAGAAGATCGACGAAGTGTTCATCGGTTCCTGCATGACTAACATTGGTCACTTCCGTGCCGCGGGTAAACTGCTGGATGCGCATAAAGGCCAGTTGCCGACGCGTCTGTGGGTTGCTCCACCAACGCGTATGGATGCGGCACAGCTCACCGAGGAAGGCTATTACAGCGTCTTTGGTAAGAGCGGTGCGCGTATCGAGATCCCGGGCTGTTCACTGTGCATGGGGAACCAGGCGCGTGTGGCAGACGGTGCGACAGTCGTTTCTACCTCGACCCGTAACTTCCCGAACCGTTTAGGTACGGGGGCGAACGTTTACCTGGCTTCTGCAGAGCTGGCGGCGGTTGCTGCGCTGATCGGTAAACTGCCGACGGCGGAAGAGTATCAGACCTATGTGGCGCAGGTAGATAAAACGGCCGTAGATACTTACCGGTATCTGAACTTTGACCAGCTCTCTCAGTACACCGAGAAAGCAGATAGCGTGATTTTCCAGACTGCGGTTTAATTCGCGACCACATTTAGCGTAAAAACGCATCAATGCCCGAAGAAGCTGACTTCTCCGGGCATTTTTATTTCCATTCCTTATACCCGCTACACTTTTTTTCTGCCGCGCTGCTGCGATAATTACAGCAAGGTGCAATGCGGTATTGGCGCATTGCCGGGAGCAGAGGAAGACATTATGGATTACGAATTTCTGCGCGATGTTACCGGGCGGGTTTTGGTGCGTATGTCCATGGGCCATGAAGTTGTGGGGCACTGGTTTAATGAAGAAGTGAAAGATAACCTGGCCTTGCTTGATGAAGTGGAACAGGCGGCGCGTGCGGTAAAAGGCAGTGAACGTTCCTGGCAGCGAGCAGGGCATGAATACACGCTCTGGCTGGATGGCGAAGAGGTTATGGTTCGCGCCAATCAACTGGAGTTCACGGGCGATGAAATGGAAGAGGGAATGAATTACTACGACGAAGAGAGTTTATCTTTGTGCGGCGTTGAAGATTTCTTGCAGGTGGTTGCCGCGTATCGTGAATTTGTGCAACAGCGTTAATTTGCACTCGCCTCTGCCGGGGGCGCTGTGCTTGCCCGGCCTGGCACCACGATGTCATTCTCCGTTCGTAGGCCCGATAAGCGTAGCGCCATCGGGCACGGTGCCTTATTTGACGTAAGCCAACAGGCTTAAGGAGTCGCGCGCCAGCGCTTTGCATTTTTTCGCGACCGGAATCCCAATACCGCTCAAATCGCGATAGCTGTCTTCACCGAGTGCTTTCATATCGAAGGTATCGTAATTACTGAGGTCCCACTGGTTCTGTTGAGCAAAAAAGACCAGTGCGCGACGTATCTGCCCGTTGGGCAAATTCTGGTAGCCACAGTCATTTTTCAGAAAAACAAAAACTGCCGTTAAATCGGCCATATCTTCGGCTTCGGATTCACTAAGCGCGTAGCTATTTGCGCATACTGCCATCAGGCTGCCGAACAAAACTGTTCTGAAAAACGTCTTCATTGCTTCTACCACTGCATCACGGAAATTAAACGTTAGCATACTGCGAGCGAAGCGACGACCTTTATTATCAGCCGTTCACTTGACCTTCCCGTAGGGGGAGGGCTTATGCTTAAAAGATAGCCTGCTTAAGCTGCTGAATATAAGGAAATGAATATGCAACGTCGTGACTTTTTAAAGTACTCCGTGGCGCTGGGCGTCGCGTCAGCTTTACCTTTGTGGAGCCGCACCGTTTTTGCGGCTGACCGTCCTGCGTTACCCATTCCTGACCTGCTAACTGCGGATGCTTCTAATCGCATACAGCTGATTGTGAAAGCTGGGCAGTCGACGTTTGCCGGGAAAACCGCCACCACCTGGGGATATAACGGTAACGTGCTCGGACCCGCGGTAAAACTGAATAAAGGTCAGGCGGTGAGCGTGGATATCCATAATCAACTGGCCGAAGAGACGACGCTGCATTGGCATGGGCTGGAAATCCCTGGAGAAGTCGATGGCGGGCCGCAAGGCGTTATTCCGGCGGGTGGGAAGCGTTCAGTGACCTTTACCCCTGCGCAACGGGCAGCAACCTGTTGGTTCCATCCACATCAACACGGGAAAACCGGACGTCAGGTTGCGATGGGCCTGGCCGGACTGGTGCTGATTGAAGATGACGAGATCCGCAAACTACTGCTACCGAAGCAGTGGGGTATCGACGATGTGCCGGTGATTATTCAGGACAAACAGTTTTCCGCTGACGGACAAATTAATTACCAGTTGGATATGATGACCGCCGCCGTCGGTTGGTTTGGCGATACGCTGCTAACCAATGGGGCGATTTACCCACAACATGCCGCACCACGCGGCTGGTTGCGCCTGCGTCTGCTGAATGGCTGTAATGCACGCTCGCTTAATATCGCGGCTAGCGATAACCGTCCCCTGTATGTGATTGCCAGTGATGGTGGATTGTTAGCTGAGCCGGTTAAAGTGACCGAACTGCCGATGCTGATGGGTGAGCGTTTTGAAGTATTGGTGGATGTGAGCGACGGAAAAGCCTTTGATTTGGTCACTCTGCCGGTGAGCCAGATGGGGATGGCGATCGCGCCATTTGATAAGCCACATCCGGTGATGCGTATTCAACCGCTGCTTATTACCGCTTCCGGGACGCTGCCGGATACATTGACCACCCTGCCAGCGCTGCCTTCTCTGGATGGACTGACGGTGCGTAAACTGCAACTGTCGATGGACCCGATGCTCGACATGATGGGCATGCAGATGCTGATGCAAAAGTATGGCGATCAGGCGATGGCCGGGATGGATCACGGGCAAATGATGGGCCATATGAACAGCAGCAACATGCGTCACGGCAATATGAATCACGGCAATATGGGCAGCATGAAGCAGGGTGATATGAGCAATATGAAACATGGCGGGTCGTTTGATTTCCATAACGCCAATCGGATTAACGGCCTGCCCTTTGATATGAATAAACCGATGTTTGCCGCGACGAAAGGCCAGCATGAACGCTGGGTCATTTCCGGTCAGGGTGACATGATGCTGCATCCGTTCCATATTCACGGCACGCAGTTCCGCATCTTGTCTGAGAATGGCAAAGCGCCAGCCGCGCATCGCGCAGGCTGGAAGGACACCGTGCGTGTCGAAGGTGGCGTCAGCGAGGTGCTGGTGAAGTTTGACCACGATGCGCCGAAAGAACATGCCTATATGGCGCACTGCCATCTGCTGGAGCACGAAGACACCGGCATGATGCTCGGTTTTACGGTTTAAACAACGACATCTCTACGCTTGCCCGGCCAGCAGGATATTTCTTGTCGGCCGGGTCAGGCACATCCCCTGCATATTCTGCCATTGAACATAAAGTAATCGCCTTTGGGGCCGATAATCATCATGTACCCAATGTGAGTTCAATGGATGAAAAAACGTGATTAAAAATATTCGTGTTATTACCGGTATCCTGCTGGTTCTCGCCATTTTCTGTTTACTGCAGGCCGTTACGGGAAGCCTGTTTTATTCTGCGGTAAACAATGACAGGCATAATTTCCAGAACTCAGGCACCCTCAACGCTCAGCAAGAAAATCTGAGTGACAGCGTCAATACGTTGATTAAAACCCGTGTTACGGTGACGCGCGTCGCCATCCGCTTTTTAAAAAATCAGCGCGATCCCGCCTCGTTGGCCGCGATTAACACGCTGCTCAATACCGCCAGTGATTCAATGAAGAAGGCCGAAGGCTATTTCGCCCAGTATCAGGGATTACCACAGGTTACAGGGCAAGATCCGCAGATCGCCAGTGAAATGGAAAAGCAGTATCGCCAGATGCACGAAGTGATGAAATTATCGATTGAGTATCTGCGAGCGAATAACTATCAGGCTTATGGCGATCTTGATGCCCAGAAAGCGCAGGATGAGATGGAAGCGAGCTATGACCACTGGCGAAACGAGAATAATGCGCTGCTGCAGCACGCTGCTGCGGAGAATCAGCTCAGTTTTTCCCGTATGCAGTGGACGCTGGGAGGCATCGTTCTGGTTGTGCTGATCGTTCTGGGCATGATCTGGAGCGGGTTGCAACACATCCTGCTTAAACCGCTGGCGCAGATTATGGAGCATATTCGCGTCATTACCGGTGGCGACTTAACCCATAAGCTTAATGTTGAAGGTCGCAACGAAATGGGCCGACTGGCGATGGGGTTGGAAGAGATGCAACAGTCGCTGATTTCGACAGTCACAGCCGTGCGCAATAGTTCGGAGTCAATTCATACCGGGGCCGCTGAAATATCCTCGGGCAACAATGACCTTTCTTCGCGCACCGAGCAGCAGGCGGCCTCGCTTGAGGAAACTGCCGCCAGCATGGAGCAGTTGACTGCGACAGTGAAGCAGAATACGGACAATGCGAAACAGGCCACCCAATTGGCGAAAAATGCCTCTGATACTGCCGCTCGCGGCGGTCGTGTTGTTGACACCGTTGTTCATACGATGAGTGAAATAGCGGACAGTTCGCAGCAAATCGCGCAGATCACGAACGTTATCGACAGTATTGCATTCCAGACCAACATTCTGGCGCTGAACGCCGCGGTAGAAGCGGCCAGAGCCGGAGAACAGGGGCGCGGTTTTGCGGTCGTAGCAGGTGAAGTCCGGACTCTGGCAAGCCGTAGTGCCCAGGCAGCAAAAGAGATCAAAGCGCTGATTGATAATTCAACCCACTGTGTAGGCATGGGATCGCAGCAGGTTTCGGATGCCGGTAAAACCATGGCAGAAATTGTCGCGGCGGTGACCCGTGTGACCGATATTATGGGCGAAATTGCGTCTGCTTCTGAAGAGCAGAGTCGGGGGATTGAACAGGTTAGCCTCGCGGTTTCGCAGATGGACAGCGTTACCCAGCAAAACGCCGCGCTGGTAGAGGAGTCTGCGGCGGCGGCGGCCTCACTGGAGCAACAGGCCGAGCAGTTGCGGCAGGCCGTTGCGGTATTTCGTATTACCCGCGAGAAGGCGGTGAGTGGGGTACGAAAACCACCGCAGGACGCTCCGCGCCAGGAGCGCGTTGTCTCTACTACCCAGGATCAACATTGGGAAACGTTCTGACCTGAAAAAGTGCGATTTTGCTCACGCTAAAAGCCGGGTTTGTTGCCCGGCTTTTGTGTATTCAGCGCGCGTTAAAATGCGTGCGCAGGTTCTCTGAGTAACTATCAGAGGAATGCGGTCTCTTTGCTGGTATACTTCACCCACTGAATTGTTTGTATGCTGTCGCAAGTTTTGTGCTTAGTGCGAGCCACCGTCTCTCTGTCGGTGTATCAAGGTAAGTGCTTTCTTTCGATTTGCATGATGTGTTAACTGATAAAAATCAGTGAGTTATTTCTTTTATGAAACATACTGTAGAAGTCATGATCCCGGAAGCGGAGATCAAAGCGCGTATTGCCGAACTGGGACGTCAGATTAACGAGCGTTACAAGGACAGCGGCAGTGATATGGTGCTGGTAGGCCTGTTACGCGGTTCATTTATGTTTATGGCTGACCTGTGCCGTGAAGTGCATGTCTCCCACGAAGTCGATTTCATGACCGCCTCCAGCTACGGCAGCGGAATGTCCACCACGCGTGATGTTAAAATCCTCAAAGACCTGGATGAAGACATTCGCGGCAAAGACGTGCTGATTGTTGAAGACATCATCGACTCCGGCAACACGCTGTCAAAAGTGCGTGAAATCCTGAGCCTGCGTGAACCTAAATCTCTGGCGATTTGTACGTTGCTGGATAAACCTTCTCGCCGTGAAGTGAATGTACCGGTCGAGTTTATCGGTTTCTCCATTCCAGATGAGTTCGTGGTTGGCTACGGCATTGACTATGCGCAACGTTATCGCCATCTGCCGTATGTTGGCAAAGTGGTGTTGCTGGACGAGTAATGGGCTGGAGCGCCAGATGGCGCTTCGCTTATCAGGCCTATGGCGCTGATTTGCAGGCCGGGTAAGGCGTAACCGCCACCCGGCAATATCACCTTACTTATGGTTGCTGTGCTTCTGGCTGAGGTTCGACAACCCCTGTCGGTAGCGTTGTTCCAGTGTTTCGCGGCTGGTGGCCGTGACGTCCAGATCGCGCAGCAGACCATCATGAATACCGTAAGCCCATCCGTGAATCGTCACTTTCTGACCGCGTTTCCAGGCTGAACGCATGATTGTCGAATGGCCCAGGTTATAGACCTGCTCCATGACATTCAGTTCGCACAGGGTGTCCATGCGACGTTCCTGCGGCATTTCGCCCAGCAGTGAGCTGTGTTTAAACCAGATATCGCGGATATGCAGCAACCAGTTATCAATCAGCCCTTGTTCTTTATTTTCAATAGCTGCCTGGACGCCGCCGCATCCATAGTGGCCACAAATAATAATGTGTTCCACTTCCAGCACATCCACCGCATACTGAACCACTGAGAGACAGTTCAGGTCGGTGTGAATAACCAGATTAGCCACATTACGGTGAACAAACAGTTCACCGGGTTCAAGACCGGTTAAACGTTCAGCGGGAACGCGGCTATCGGAACATCCAATCCATAGAAAACGCGGATTTTGTGCATGTGTCAGCGTTTCAAAAAATCCGGGATCCTCTTCTATCAGCATCTTTGACCATAGTGCATTGTTGCTGATGAGTGTATCTATGTCTTTCATGGAGTCGTACAACCCGAAGCCAGATAAATTCGATGGGCTAATATAGGGTAACTCCAGCATTATTTAAACTATATATAAAATGTCAGAACGTAAGGTAAGTAAAAAACCATGACCATTGCTCTGGAACTTCAACAACTTAAAAAAACCTATCCCGGTGGCGTTCAGGCGTTGCGGGGCATAGATTTGCAAGTCGAAGCGGGTGATTTCTATGCGCTGCTAGGTCCCAATGGCGCGGGAAAGTCCACCACCATCGGTATTATCAGCTCGCTGGTGAATAAAACCTCCGGGCGGGTGAGCGTCTTCGGGTACGATCTTGATAAAGATACGGTTAACGCCAAGCGTCAGCTTGGGCTGGTGCCGCAGGAGTTCAACTTTAACCCGTTTGAAACCGTGCAGCAGATTGTGGTAAATCAGGCGGGATATTACGGCGTTGAGTATAAAGAGGCGGTTAAACGCAGCGAAATTTATCTAAAACAGCTCGACCTGTGGGAAAAACGCAATGAGCGTGCGCGTATGCTTTCCGGCGGGATGAAGCGCCGCCTGATGATTGCCCGCGCGCTGATGCATGAGCCAAAGTTGCTTATCCTCGATGAACCTACTGCCGGTGTTGATATTGAATTACGCCGCTCAATGTGGGGCTTTTTGAAGGATTTAAACGATAAAGGTACGACGATTATTCTAACCACCCACTACCTCGAAGAAGCGGAAATGCTGTGCCGGAACATCGGCATTATTCAGCACGGTGAGCTGGTAGAAAATACCTCGATGAAGAATCTGCTCTCCAAGCTCAAATCTGAGACGTTTATTCTCGATCTGGCGGCGAAAAGTCCACTGCCTAAGCTGGAAGGCTATCAATACCGTCTGGTTGATACCTCAACGCTGGAAGTTGAAGTTCTGCGCGAGCAGGGGGTGAACAGCGTGTTCTCGCAGCTGAGCGCTCAGGGTATTCAGGTATTGAGTATGCGGAACAAGGCGAACCGGCTGGAAGAGCTGTTTGTTTCTCTGGTTCATGAAAAACAAGGAGATCGCGCATGATGCAGCTTTACTGGGTCGCGCTGAAAAGCATCTGGGCGAAAGAGATCCACCGCTTTATGCGTATCTGGGTGCAAACCCTGGTGCCGCCCGTCATCACCATGACGCTCTATTTTATTATCTTTGGTAATTTGATTGGCTCACGGATCGGTGAAATGCACGGCTTTAGCTACATGCAGTTTATCGTGCCGGGGCTTATTATGATGGCGGTGATTACCAACTCGTATGCCAACGTGGCATCGTCGTTCTTTAGCGCCAAGTTTCAGCGCAACATTGAAGAACTGTTGGTTGCACCGGTACCGACGCACGTAATCATCGCCGGTTTTGTCGGCGGCGGTGTGGCACGCGGTCTGTGTGTGGGCATTCTGGTCACGGCTATCTCACTGTTCTTTGTTCCGTTCCAGGTGCACTCCTGGGTCTTCGTGGCGCTGACGCTGGTGCTGACGGCGGTGCTGTTCTCGCTGGCGGGCTTGCTGAACGCGGTTTTTGCCAAAACCTTTGACGATATCAGTCTGATCCCGACCTTCGTGTTAACGCCGCTGACCTATCTGGGGGGCGTTTTCTATTCGTTAACGCTGTTACCGCCATTCTGGCAGGGACTGTCGCACCTGAACCCGATTGTCTACATGATTAGCGGCTTCCGTTACGGCTTCCTCGGTATTCACGATGTACCATTGGTGACGACCTTCGGTGTGCTGGTGGTGTTTATCGCCGCGTTTTATTTACTGTGCTGGTATCTGATTCAGCGCGGGCGCGGACTGCGCAGCTAATCCCTTTTCCTCTCCCCGAACGGGAGAGGAAACTTTTGATGTTTATCACCCTTACATATTTATCACCCTGATAAACTACTTGCCTGCTAAGGAGGTAGGCGATGTTAGGTTGGGTAATTACCTGTCATGACGATAAGGCACAGGATATGCTGCAGCGTCTGGAAAAAAAGTACGGTCCACAGGTGCAGTGCCTGGCGGTGAGCTTCTGGCGTGGCCTCAGTTCAAATATGCTAAGCCGTATGATGTGCCATGCCCTGCATGCCACAGACTCCGGTGAGGGCGTTATCTTTCTGACGGATATGGCCGGAGCCGCGCCTTACCGCGTGGCTTCGTTAATGAGCCATAAACATCCCCAGTGTGAAGTGATTTCCGGTATCAGCTATCCATTGCTTGAGCGAATGCTTTCGTCGCGAGAATCGATGAGCAGTTCTGCGTTTCGCGATTGTATCGTCGCGCTTGGCGGGCCCGAAGTTTCTAGCCTCTGGCATCAACAACAAAAAAATCCCCCCTTCGTGTTGAAGCATGATTTGTATGCGTGTTAATCATTGGTATTGATGGCGCTTTTGCTACAATAGCCGGGGTTTCTCGCCTCGGTTATCGTATATGGTGATGCGCGCTCTGTTGGTTCTGTTACTCCTGGTCTCCGGTTGCGTTGCTGCGGCGTTGCCTGCTCGCTATATGCAAACCACTGAAGCGGCTGCCGTTTGGGCGCAGATTGGCAACAAGATGGTGACGGTTGGGAATATTCGCGCCGGTCAAATCCTCTCAGTAGAACCGATAGCCGCTGACTACTATGAATTCTCCTTTGGCTTTGGTACCGGGTTTATCGATAAGGGACACCTGGAGCCTGTTCAGGGCCGGCAGAAGGTTGACGATGGTTTAGGCGACCTCAACAAGCCGCTCAGCAATCAAAGCCTGCTAACCTGGAAAGACACGCCGGTTTATAATGCCCCGGACGTCGGGAGTGCACCGTTTGGCGTACTGGCGGACAACCTGCGCTATCCCATCATTAGTAAGCTCAAAGACCGACTTAATCAGACCTGGTTTCAGATCCGCATTGGTGGCAGGCTGGCTTATATCAGCGCGCTGGATGCGCAGGAAGACCACGGTATTCCCGTGTTGACCTACCATCATATTCTGCGTGATGAAGAGAATACCCGTTTTCGCCACACCTCCACGACGACCTCTGTGCGTGCGTTCAGTAACCAAATGGCCTGGCTAAGGGATCGTGGTTACACCACGTTGACGATGTATCAACTGGAAGGCTACGTGCAGAATAAAATGAACCTGCCTGCACGGGCTGTTGTGCTGACGTTCGACGATGGCCTGAAGTCGGTCAGCCGTTATGCTTATCCTGTCCTCAGGCAGTACGGGATGAAAGCGACAGCATTTATTATTTCGTCGCGTATTAAGCGCCATCCCCAGAAGTGGGATCCGAAATCGCTGCAGTTTATGAGCCTCTCCGAACTGAACGAGATAAGGGACGTGTTCGACTTCCAGTCACATACCCATTTTTTGCACCGGGTAGATGCCAATCACCGGCCGATCCTGCTGAGTCGCAGTTATCACAATATTCTGTTTGATTTTGCGCGTTCGCGGCGGGCGCTTGCTCAGTTTAACCCCCATGTTATTTATCTTTCGTATCCGTTTGGCGGCTATAACGCAATAGCCGTCAATGCGGCAAAAGAGGCAGGGTTCCACATGGCGGTCACGACGGTGAGAGGGAAGGTGAAGCCTGGGGATAATCCGTACTTATTGAAACGCCTCTATATTTTAAGAACGGATTCACTGGAAACGATGTCGCGGCTGATCAGCAATCAGCCGCAGGGGTAGGGCTATCAGGCAACCTGTACTGGAATGGCTTTTGCGGTGCGCTTCATTTCGTTATCGCCTTCAAAGTAAGCCACTTTCGGGCGCCATGTACGGGCTTCTTCATCAGACATGGTGACGAAGCTGGCGATAATCACAATGTCACCCACATCAGCACAGTGTGCAGCCGCACCGTTCACCGAGATGATTTTGGAGCCGCGTTCAGCCGCAATCGCATAGGTTGAGAAACGTTTCCCATTCGTCACGTTCCAGATATCAATAGCTTCGTTTTCCAGAATACCGGAGGCATCAAGGAAATCCTGGTCGATGGCGCAGGAGCCTTCGTAATGCAGGTCCGCCTGCGTGACTTTTACGCGGTGGAGCTTGCCTTGCAGCATGGTGCGAATCATAACGTCTATACCCTGTCGTTTACCTTGGCTAAGCAGGCGCAACAGGCCTGCTTTGAGAAATTTCTCAGGCAGTATTGCCCTATTTTTAACCCCTGTCTACTGGGCTAATGTAACGCTTTGATTATCGATCAGCCGTGCCTGGCCCAGCCATGCAGCGACCAGAATCACTGCACGCTTACTGTTTTCAGTCAGTTCCAGCAGTGTGTCGGCATCGCGGATCTGAATATCGTCGGCGCGGAAACCTTTTTCATTCAGCTCCTGTGCGGCAATAGCAATAATCTCTTCCAGCTCGCGCTCGCCAGCCTGTAATTTTTCGCCAATGCGGCTCATTACTTTGTACAAGCCAGGGGCGATTTTACGCTGCTCTGCCGTCAGATATCCGTTACGTGAACTAAGGGCCAAGCCGTCTTTGGCGCGAATAATAGGCACACCGACGATCTCAATGTCATAACCCATATCCGCAACCATTTTGCGGATCAATGCTAACTGCTGGAAATCTTTTTCGCCAAAGCAAGCAACATCCGGCTGGATCAGATTGAACAGTTTGCTGACGATGGTTGCGACACCACGGAAGTGCCCTGGACGGCTGGCGCCTTCCAGCATAGTAGACAGTCCCGGAACCTCGACATAGGTTTGTGAATCTGTCCCTTGCGGATAGATCTCAAGCGCTGCCGGCGCAAAGACATAATCCACTTTGCGCTTGTTCAGCTTCTCACAATCTTCCTGCAGCGTTCGCGGGTAGCGCACCAGATCGTCCGGTCGGTCAAACTGCATCGGGTTGACGAAAATACTGACGATGACCACATCGGCCTGGGCTTTTGCTTCATCGACCAGCTTCATGTGACCGTCGTGTAGATTGCCCATGGTGGGAACCAGCGCCACACGTTTACCTTCCTGACGCAGACGGCGAATATGCTGGCGCAGCAGCGGCAGGGTTTCAATAATTAGCACACCTTGACTCCTTTAGTTGCCTGAGGGTCTGTAGGCCAGAGAAGCCGTTTGCGCCACCATCCGGCAACGTGCACCGAACCGCCTGATGGCGCCACGCTTATCAGGCCGACATCTCGTCAGAAAAATTAGTGGAAGCTATGTTCTTCGCCCGGGTAAACGCCGGATTCCACCTCAGCAATATACTGCCGCACCGCAGCACGCATGTCGCCTGCTTCGGCAAGGAAATTCTTCGCAAATTTCGGGATATGTCCGCCGGTAATGCCAAACGCATCGTGCATCACTAAAATCTGACCATCAGTCACATTACCTGCGCCAATACCGATCACCGGAATAGATAGCGCTTCGGTGATGCGTTTTGCCAGTTCAACGGGAACGCATTCCAGTACCAGCAATTGAGCGCCAGCCGCTTCCAGTGCCAGTGCGTCATCAAGTAGCGTTTGCCCGGCATCACCGCGGCCTTGCACCTTATAGCCGCCAAAAATGTTGACGGACTGCGGGGTCAGCCCCAGATGACCGCACACCGGGACCGCGCGTTCGGTCAGCATTCTCACCGTATCGACCAGCCATGCGCCGCCTTCAATCTTGACCATATTGGCCCCTGCGCGCATCACAACCGCCGCGTTTGCAAAGGTTTGTTCTGGCGTAGCGTAGGCCATAAACGGGAGATCGGAAAGCAGCAGGCAGTTGGGTGCCCCACGACGTACAGTGCGAGTATGGTAGGCAATATCGTCAACAGTGACCGGCAGGGTAGAGTCATGACCCTGAATCGTCATCCCCAGTGAATCGCCTACCAGCATCACATTGATACCTTCGTCGGCAAAGAGTTTCGCGAAGCTGTAGTCGTAGGCCGTAATCGTCGCGAAGCGTTTCTTCTCTTGCTTGTATTTTTGCAGCAATGAGATGGTTGTCGGTTTCATAACATTTCCTGATGGTGAAAGTCATATTTAACGGCATTCTAGCAGTCACATTCAGGGGGGCAATTGATTTAAGCAATCGTTTGGCGCGAAAGCAGTAAACGCTAAAGGGGAAGGATTACTTTACCAGTGTGCAGGTTTTGCTGCACCGAGTAGGGAGAGGTGTTGATGCAGGCGGGTTCCGTCCGGGAAGGTCAGTTCAGGTGCGATTTCAAAAAGTGGCCACAGCATAAAGCCGCGGTTTTTCATATCGTAGTGCGGTACGGTCAGACGTTCAGTGTTAATCACTTCATCGCCAAACAGCATAATGTCGAGGTCCAGCGTACGCGGGCCCCAGCGTTCAGCTTTACGTACGCGACCCTGCTGTAGCTCAATGCGTTGGGTGTGATCCAGCAATTCTTCTGGGGCGAGAGCGGTATCCAGCGCCACGGCGGCGTTCAGATAGTCGGGCTGATCCTGTGGACCTAATGGCGGGGTGCGGTAAAAGGAAGAAACGGCGAGAATTTGGCTGTCCGGGATTTCACCGATCGCTTTCACGGCAGCATTCACCTGCTCCAGTGGAGAAGCTAAATTACTGCCGATAGCGATATATACCCGTCGTCTTTCAAGCTGCATCGGTGTCACCGCCTTGATGCGACCCGAAATTTGTAGGGTATACGTGATGGGTCATGCGGAACCTTCGCGGCGTGGCGCGCGTTTACGCGGGCGACGGTGACGACGACGTTCTGGTTCTTCATCAAGCTCGTTCAGCATGCCTTTTTGCTCAGGCGGAGCCGACACCTGGAATTCGCCCCACCACTGCGCCAGACGCTGCAGTTCGGCGTTATTTTCCACTTCGGCACGCAGGGCCAACAAGTCGTAGGCTGCGCGGAATTTTGGATGCTCCATCAGCTTCCAGGCGCGTTTACCCTGACGACGGGACATGCGTAATTGAAGCTGCCAGATATCACGGGTGAGCGACGTCAGGCGTTTCGGAATAGCCAGTGAACGGCAGGCTTCATCCAGCACGTCGTTCATTGCCAGCGCGAAGGCGTCGTAATAGGCCAGACCGCTTTCCTGGGCAATTTTTTGCGCGGTTTCCAGTAACGGGTACCAGAACATCGCCGCAAACAAGAATGCCGGGTTCACGCGCATATCATTGTGGATACGGGTGTCGGTATTCTTTAGTACCTGGGCAATGATGCGTTCCATCGCGCTGTCACCGTCTTCGGTGAAATAGCGGGTGATGGTTGGGAACAGCGGCTGGAACAGGCTGTACTCACGCAGTTTTTTATAGGTTTCATAACCGTAGCCTGCCTGTAACAGCTTGAGCGCTTCTTCAAACAGGCGTGCAGGAGGAATATCGTTCAGCAGTGTTGCCAGACGTGGGATCGGCTCTGCGGTTTCCGGGCTGATACGCATATCAAGCTTGGCTGCAAAGCGTACCGCGCGCAGCATACGCACGGGATCTTCACGATAGCGCGTTTCAGGATTGCCAATCAGACGGATGATACCGTCTTCCAGATCCTGCATTCCACCCACGTAATCACGAACGGTGAAATCAGCCACGCTATAGTAGAGGCTGTTGATGGTGAAATCGCGGCGCTGGGCATCTTCTTCGATGGAACCGAAGATGTTGTCGCGCAACAGCATTCCGTTTTGCCCACGCTGTGACGTTGCACGATCGGCTTCGCTGCCTTCATGATGACCACGAAAAGTCGCGACTTCGATAATTTCCGGGCCAAACATGACGTGAGCCAGACGGAAACGACGCCCAACCAGACGGCAGTTGCGAAACAACTTCCGTACCTGATCCGGTGTAGCGTTTGTGGTGACATCAAAGTCTTTCGGTTTTTTGCCCAGCAAAAGGTCGCGCACGCCACCGCCAACCAGCCATGCCTCGTATCCAGCTTTGTTAAGCCTGTACATTACCTTCAGGGCATTTTCACTGATATCTTTGCGGGAGATAGAGTGCTGCTCACGCGGGATTACCGTCATATGCGGACGGGCGACGGCAAGCTCGGCCTCGCGCTCCTCGCGGCTTAGCACCTTGCGGCAAAAATTAGCGACTCGGGTAAAAATAGTGCACCTCGGTAGTGTCAAACTTCAGTCAGAACAAGTGTTGCTGTGTAAAAATCGCGGCTAATCATAGCTCAGCATGAGTCATTTGAGAATGCCGGATTTACATTCACTGAAACCGGCACAGTCGTAAGCGCCCAATTTTGCACCGCAGTTTGCAGTAATTCTTCCACACTCAGCGCTTGCCACTGTATTGCAGTGCTCTGGCCGAGGAAACGCAACGCGTTGATGAGAACCGGGCGTGGATCGCCTTGCGGCAGGGCAGGCGCATGATTCTGCTTAGAAAGTTTAGCGCCTTGCTCGTTGAGCGCCAACGGCAGATGAATATAGTCCGGCACTTGCCAGCCGAACTGCTGATACAACGAAATTTGGCGTACCGTCGGTTCGATGAGATCTGCACCGCGCACAATCTCAGTTACCCCCTGGAAGTGGTCATCAACCACCACCGCAAGGTTATAAGCAAACAGTCCGTCGCGTCGGTGGATAATAAAGTCTTCCCGTGCAAGCTCTGGGTCGGTGTGAATATTGCCACGCAGCAGGTCGTTAAAATGTAAAACGGGATGCTGTTGCTTGATACGTACCGCTGCATTTTCCGGCCCGTGGTGTAACGCACGGCAATGACCGTCGTAAATCCCGCCAATACTCTGAACACGGGCGCGTGTACAGGTACAGTAGTAACTTAAATCTTGTTGTTGTAACCAGGCCAGAGCCTCACGGTAGGCGTCATGGCGTTGCGACTGCCACATAATTTCGCCATCCCAGTGCAGCCCGTAATGTTCCAGCTGACGCAGAATCGTCTCTGCAGCACCGGGAACTTCACGAGGGGGATCGATATCTTCAATGCGTACCCGCCAGATTCCGCGCTGTGCGCGGGCCTGCAGATAACTGCCGAGGGCGGCTACCAGGGAACCAAAATGCAGTTCACCGGAAGGTGAAGGGGCAAAACGGCCAATATAGGGTTTGTCTGTCATGTCGATGGATAAAATAAAAGAATAAGGCGGGAGAAACTCCCGCCCTGGTACTGTCGGATTAGCGTAATGCCACCCGGCATGCAACAGTCTACGGGATTAACCCGCCATCTGTTTTTCGCGAATTTCTGCCAGCGTTTTGCAGTCGATGCACAGATCGGCTGTTGGACGGGCTTCCAGACGACGAATACCAATTTCTACGCCGCATGATTCGCAGTAGCCGAAATCTTCGTCTTCTACTTTCTTCAGCGTCTTCTCGATCTTTTTGATCAGTTTGCGCTCACGGTCACGGTTACGCAGCTCAAGGCTGAATTCTTCTTCCTGTGCGGCACGGTCAACCGGATCAGGGAAGTTAGCCGCTTCGTCCTGCATATGAGTCACAGTGCGATCGACTTCATCCCTGAGTTGATTACGCCATGCTTCAAGAATACGCCTGAAGTGCGACAGCTGGGCTTCGTTCATATACTCTTCGCCCGGTTTCTCCTGGTACGGCTCCACCCCAGCGATGGCGAGAATACTCAGGGACGATGTTTTACGGTTTTGCCCTTCTTGCATGTTGCTTCTCCTTAACACGCACTATCGATCCCCATGTTCGGGGGAAAAATCAGGTCGCTATAAATAGCAGATGCTTTTCCGGATAGCAATTATCTAAACGTAACACTTGACAACCCTGTGAGGAAAAGCGTATTTGCGCACGCGGCCAGAATACTAATTAACCCGTTGTTTACACCATTACAAGGTAATGGGCAACGGCTCTTTAAGAGTCATACCATGGGCAGAAAGTTCCGCTTTATAAACCAGAATTTCGACCCCCTTTAGTTGTGCTTCGACTAATAACTGCGCATATTTTGCATCGATATGGCGCGCGGGTGAAAACCGTGTAATGGCTGAATGGAGTACCGCGAAAAATATGACGGCACGTTTACCTTCAGCCGCTACGCTCATCAATTCCCGAAGATGTTTCTGACCTCGTTCAGTGATGGCATCGGGAAAATAACCATACTCTTTTTCCGCCAACGTGACTGATTTTACTTCAATATAGCAGTCAGTCCGGGAATCTGCCTGTAACAAAAAATCAATACGGCTGCCTTCTGCGCCGTATTTTACTTCACTTTTCAACATGCTGTAGCCAGAAAGCTCCGCAATGAGTTCATTCTGAATCGCCTCTTTCGTTAAGCGATTGGCCCATAGCGTGTTAACACAAATAAAAGAATCAGATGCGGTTTGCGTTAATTCCCAGGTATGTGGATATTTCCGCTTAATATTTTCTGATGTTGAATACCAGACGGTATCACCAGGGGTTGCGCATCCGGTCATTGCTCCGGTATTTGGGCAGTGTAGCGTCAAGGTTGTGCCATCAGGTGTGATCACATCCGCTAAAAAACGTTTATAGCGCTGAATTAGCGTAGCGCGTTGTAAAGGGGGAGAAAATTGCATGAATAATACCCTTGATTATTTGCTCAGTACCCAGCGCTGTAAGGTTGAATAGCGAGTGCGCCCTCGCTCAAATGACGAGGCATAAAGCGCAAACTCCGTAACCGGAAATGACCAGCAAAAACCGGGGGGCGGGATGGCGACGGCATGGCTGGCATCGCGCAAGAGCGTGATATGCGGGTGAAAGGGCTGTGGGCTTTGGTAGCATCCGCTGCGTGCAGCTTGTGCTCGCAGCATATTGGCCAGTTGCAATAGCCCACGTGGCGGCTGGCGCATTCCCAGCCATACCACCCGCGAACGCAGCCATTGCCCGGCATCGTCCAGCCTGAGCGTAAACGACGGCTGGCGAATGCGTCCGGCCAGCTGTGATAGCGCCAGCTGTTTCTCCGCACTGACATCCCCTAAAAAAGCCAGCGTCAGGTGCAGATTGTCCGCGGCGACAGGGCGGCCCGCTTCCGGTGGAAATTGTGCGGCTCGCCAGTGGATGAGCTGCTCCCGAACCTCAGCAGGCAATTCAATGGCAAAGAACAGCCGTTTTGGCTCAGACATGATGGATACTCGGTTATGAATTAACGCGATGCTACAATGCAGCGCGAAGAATGTTAACCCTCTGGAGTCATTTGTGACGTCGTTGCCCGTTGCCGCCATAGTGCCTGAACTGCTTACTGCCCTTGATGCCTCACCGCAGGTCCTGCTGACTGCGCCGACGGGGGCCGGGAAATCGACCTGGCTGCCGCTGCAGCTTCTGAAGCATCAGGGGATTTCGGGGCGCATTATCCTGCTGGAACCGCGTCGTCTGGCGGCTCGCAATGTGGCACAACGACTGGCGGAGTCGCTAAACGAAAAACCCGGTGAAACCGTGGGCTATCGCATGCGCGCGCAAAGCTGCATTGGGCCGCAAACCCGGCTTGAAGTGGTCACAGAAGGTGTGCTCACGCGCATGATCCAACGCGATCCAGAATTGCAGGGTGTTGGTCTGGTGATCCTTGATGAATTTCACGAGCGCAGCCTGCAGGCGGATCTGGCACTGGCGCTCCTGTTGGACGTGCAGCAAGGCCTGCGGGATGATTTAAAACTGTTGATTATGTCAGCCACACTGGACAACGGGCGTTTACAACAGCTGTTGCCTGAAGCGCCTACCCTTGTTTCCGAAGGACGTGCGTTTCCTGTTGAACGGCGCTACCAGCCGCTGGCGACGCATTTACGTTTTGACGAGGCGGTTGCCATTGCTACCGCAGAGTTGCTGCGTAACGAGAGTGGTTCGTTGCTGCTATTTTTACCCGGTGTGGGAGAGATCCTGCGCGTGCAGGAGCAACTGGCAGGCCGCGTGGGCAGCGATATCTTGCTGTGCCCGCTGTATGGCGCATTATCGCTGACCGAGCAGCGACAGGCCATTTTGCCCGCGCCACCGGGGCGACGTAAAGTCGTACTGGCAACCAATATTGCTGAAACCAGCTTAACCATTGAAGGCATCCGGCTGGTGGTGGACTGCGCTCAGGAACGTGTGGCGCGTTTTGATGCCCGCACGGGATTGACGCGACTGATTACCCAACGCATTAGCCAGGCCTCAATGACTCAGCGAGCGGGGCGTGCGGGCCGTCTGGAACCCGGAATTTGTCTGCATCTGCTGGCCAAAGAGCAGGCGGAAAGAGCGGCGGCGCAGGGAGACGCGGAGATGTTACAGAGCGACCTGTCCGGGCTGTTGATGGAGTTGCTGCAATGGGGATGCTCCGACCCCGCGCAACTAAACTGGCTGGATACGCCGCCCGCCATCAACCTGCAGGCGGCAAAACGGCTGTTACAGATGCTGGGCGCGCTGGAGGGCGACAGACTCAGTGCCACCGGACAGAAAATGGCGGCGTTGGGTAACGATCCCCGTTTAGCGGCTATGCTGGTTAGCGCCAACAATAACGATGAAGCGGCAACGGCGGCGAAACTGGCTGCGATTCTGGAAGAGCCGCCGCGCGGCGGCAGTACCGATCTGGCCGTGGCGTTTTCACGAAATCAGCCCGCCTGGCAGCAGCGCAGTCAACAATTGCTGAAACGACTTAACGTTAGCAACGGGCAGCCCGACAGCACGCTGCTCCCCTCATTGCTGGCGCAGGCGTTTGCCGATCGTATTGCCCGTCGCCGTGGTCAGGAAGGCCGCTATCAATTGGCGAACGGGATGGGGGCGATGCTGGATGCTGATGATGCTTCAGCACGTCATGAGTGGCTTATCGCGCCGCTGTTGCTACAGGGTAGTGCCTCGCCGGATGCCCGTATTTTGCTGTCTTTGCCGCTGGATATCGACAGATTAGTACAGACGTGTCCTGAGCTGCTGCAACAGTCAGATACCATTGAATGGGATGAAACCCAGGGGACGCTGAAAGCGCTGCGCCGAATGCGCATTGGCCAACTGACAGTTAAAGTGCAGCCGTTGGCTAAACCGTCGGAAGACGAGTTGCATCAGGCCATGTTGAACGGAATTCGCGATAAAGGCCTAAGTGTGCTCAACTGGACGCCTGAGGCTGAACAGTTTCGGTTGCGTCTGCAATGCGCGGCAAACTGGTTGCCGGAGTACGGTTGGCCTGCTGTTGATGATGCTTCGCTGCTGTCGACGCTGGAGAGCTGGCTATTGCCGCATATGAGCGGTGTGCACTCTTTACGTGCGCTCAAAGCATTAAATGTGGCTCAGGCATTGCGCGGTTTGCTGGACTGGTCAATGCTGCAACGTCTGGAGAGTTCGCTGCCTGCGCATTACACTGTGCCGACGGGAAGCCGGATAGCCATTCGCTATCACGAGGATAATCCCCCGGTGTTGGCGGTCAGGATGCAGGAAATGTTTGGCGAAGCGAATACGCCAACCATCGCCGAGGGGCGTGTGCCGCTGGTGCTGGAGCTGCTGTCTCCGGCCCAGCGGCCGCTGCAGGTCACCAGCGATCTGAGCGCGTTCTGGAAAGGATCGTACCGTGAGGTACAAAAAGAGATGAAAGGGCGCTATCCCAAACATGTCTGGCCGGACGATCCGGCGAATACCGCGCCAACGCGGCGGACCAAAAAGTATTCGTAATGTAACTGTAGGCCGGATAAGGCGTTATTCCGCATCCGGCGAAAGAGCGGTAATAATTGAGAGATTTCTTCTTCTGTCGCCTGACGGAAGAACAGAGAATCGGGCCTTTGCGCCTGAATGTTGCGGAGAAAAAGCATGGCGGGGAATGACCGCGAGCCAATTGGACGTAAAGGGAAACCATCGCGTCCGGTGAAACAAAAGGTGAGCCGTCGTCAACTCAGAGATGACGAGTATGACGACGATTATGATGATGACTATGAGGATGAAGAACCGATGCCGCGTAAGGGTAAAGGCAAAGGGCGTAAGCCTCGTGGTAAGCGTGGCTGGTTCTGGTTGCTGGTAAAACTGTCGATCGTCTTTTTGGTGCTGATCGCGATATATGGCGTGTATCTGGACCAAAAAATCCGTAGCCGTATTGATGGCAAAGTCTGGCAGCTTCCTGCGGCGGTATATGGCCGGATGGTTAACCTTGAGCCAGAAATGCCCATCGGCAAGAACGAGATGGTGAAACTGCTGGAGGCGACACAGTACCGTCAGGTGACGAAAATGACGCGCCCTGGCGAATTTACCGTGCAGGCGAAGAGCATTGAGATGATCCGCCGTCCGTTTGACTTCCCGGACAGTAAAGAAGGGCAGGTGCGTGCGCGTCTGACCTTTGATGGCGATCATCTGGACACCATTGAGAATATGGATAACAACCGCCAGTTCGGTTTCTTCCGTCTCGATCCGCGTTTGATCACCATGCTCTCTTCGCCGAACGGCGAGCAGCGTCTGTTCGTTCCGCGCAGCGGCTTCCCGGATCTGCTGGTGGATACGCTGCTGGCGACCGAAGACCGCCATTTCTATGAGCACGACGGTATCAGCCTCTATTCCATTGGACGTGCGGTGCTTGCCAACCTGACGGCGGGCCGTACAGTTCAGGGGGCCAGTACGCTGACTCAGCAACTGGTGAAAAACCTGTTCCTGTCCAGCGAACGCTCGTACTGGCGTAAAGCGAACGAAGCCTACATGGCGCTGATCATGGATGCGCGCTACAGCAAAGACCGCATTCTTGAACTGTATATGAACGAGGTGTACCTCGGTCAGAGCGGCGACAACGAGATCCGTGGCTTCCCGCTGGCGAGCCTGTACTATTTTGGTCGCCCGGTAGAGGAGTTGAGTCTTGACCAGCAGGCGCTGTTGGTGGGGATGGTGAAAGGCGCGTCAATCTACAACCCATGGCGTAATCCGAAGCTGGCGCTGGAGCGTCGTAACCTGGTGCTGCGCCTGCTGCAACAGCAGCAGATTATCGATCAGGATCTGTATGACATGCTGAGCGCGCGCCCGTTAGGCGTGCAGCCGCGTGGCGGAGTGATTTCACCACAGCCAGCGTTTATGCAGATGGTTCGCCAGGAGCTACAGGCGAAGCTGGGCGATAAGGTTAAAGATCTCTCCGGTGTGAAAATTTTCACCACCTTTGATTCCGTGGCGCAGGACGCCGCAGAAAAAGCGGCGGTGGAAGGCATTCCGGTACTGAAGAAACAGCGCAAGCTGAGCGATCTGGAAACCGCGATTGTGGTCGTTGACCGCTTTAGCGGCGAGGTTCGTGCTATGGTCGGCGGCGCAGAGCCGCAGTTTGCGGGCTATAACCGCGCGATGCAGGCCCGTCGTTCCATCGGCTCGCTGGCAAAACCAGCAACCTATCTGACGGCGCTAAGCCAGCCGAAGCTGTATCGCCTGAATACCTGGATCGCCGATGCGCCGATTGCGCTGCGCCAGCCGAACGGCCAGGTGTGGTCGCCGCAGAACGATGACCGTCGCTATAGCGAAAGCGGTAAAGTGATGTTGGTGGATGCGTTAACGCGTTCAATGAACGTCCCGACCGTCAATCTGGGGATGGCGCTGGGTCTGCCCGCTGTTACCGAGACCTGGACGAAACTGGGCGCACCGAAAGATCAGCTCAATCCGGTTCCGGCGATGCTACTGGGGGCGTTGAACCTGACGCCAATTGAAGTAGCGCAGGCGTTCCAGACCATCGCCAGCGGGGGTAACCGTGCGCCGTTGTCAGCACTGCGTTCGGTCATTGCTGAAGATGGGACCGTGCTGTATCAAAGCTTCCCGCAGGCAGAGCGCGCCGTTCCGGCGCAGGCGGCCTATATGACGCTATGGACCATGCAACAGGTGGTTCAACGCGGTACGGGTCGTCAACTGGGCGCGAAGTACCCAGGGCTGCATCTGGCAGGGAAAACCGGGACCACCAACAACAACGTGGATACCTGGTTTGCCGGTATCGACGGCAGCCAGGTGACGATTACCTGGGTAGGCCGCGATAACAACCAGCCAACCAAGTTGTATGGTGCCAGCGGCGCGATGTCGATTTATCAGCGTTATCTGGCGAACCAGACACCAACCCCGCTGGTGCTGACACCGCCGGAAGATATTGTTGATATGGGCGTCGATTACGACGGTAACTTCGTGTGCAGTGGTGGTATGCGTACGCTGCCAGTGTGGACTACCGATCCGGATTCGTTGTGTCAGCAGGGTGAGATGCAGCAGCAGTCAGGTAATCCGTTCGATCAATCTTCCCAGCAGCCGCAGCAACAGCAGCCTCAACAGCAGCAACCGCCGCAGCAGGAGAAGAAAGATGGTGACGGCGTCGCAGGCTGGATTAAAGACATGTTCGGCGGTAACTAGCACACCGCAATAAGCTAAAAGCCGGTCAACATTGACCGGCTTTTTTATTAACACGAAAATCTTATATTTAATAAGATTTAACTCATTCTTAAGAATAAATAATTTAGTCATTATTGGTATAAAAAACAGCATATTAGATATTGTGATTGTTTAGCTTTTTTTTTGAACATCTGGACGCGTTTTGTATAGTCTGGTTTAATCATTCAACACAACAAATAATATCTAAAAATGCCGTTTTTGTTCATTTATCTATTTTATCTGTGGTTTGCAATCCCTGTCATCTCCTGGGACGATAAAGATTATTTATTTGAAATTGAATGGATTTTAACGTTTTCATCTATAAGGAACATAGTTATGAAAAAAATGAGTGTTGCGTCATTATTATCGGTGTGTATTGTTGCAGCATTATCCATGCCAGTGATGGCCAGTGATTCGGGGACAGTGAATTTTGCCGGGAAAATTGTGGCAGATACCTGTGAGGTGAATGTTGATGATTCTGGCGCTACGGTTTCGACGGTAACGTTCGCGGATACGTATCCTTCTGATTATGGTATTGACGGCAAAGTAGGGGCTTCAAAGGATTTTAAAATTGAGGTCTCTAAGTGTGACCCGTTGGTAGCGAATCTCAACCTGAAATTTAGCGGCTCTACAACCGATGCAGGTTATAAGCGGTTACAAAACGATCTGACCGGTGAGGGCAATGCAACCAACGTTGGCATCACTGTAAGCAACAATAACGGCAGTAAAGGCGATGTATTGTTTGATGGTTCGGTTCCTGACAGTGGAACAGATGTAGCCAACGATCCTGACGGGCTAACAGCGTCTGTCTTTAATTATACCGCCAATGTTATTCAGGTAGGAGATACCGTTCCCACTGCGGGTCATTATGCGGCATCAGCAACGTTCGAAGTTATGTATCGTTAGATTATAAAGGGCAGCCTTTCTGGCTGCCCTGTCTGGAATCATTAATTTCATGAATATTTTATCGAAAATATTATGTGGCTGTTTATTTGTTAGCTGCTTTTCAGCACAGGCCAGTATTGTTCTGGGTGGCACCAGAATTATTTATTCAGCGAATAAATCTGAGGTGCAAATTGCACTGAAAAATAAAGATCCGCATACGCGTTATTTAGTGCAAAGCTGGATAAGTTATCCCGATGACGTTAAGGCGCCTTTTGTGGTGACGCCTCCGGTTTATAAGCTTCAGGAAAACCGTCAGACCCTGCTACATATTATTTACACGGGGGATAAAAATGCGTTGCCAAACGATCGGGAGTCCCTTTTTGTCGCCAACGTAAAATCGGTTTCTGCGATATCCCCTGAATTAAAAGATAAGAACACGCTGCAGTTTGCGATGAAAACGCGTCTCAAGCTGTTTTGGCGTCCGGCGCAGCTAAAAGAAGCCGACGCCTTGCAGGCGTGGGAGAACATCACTTTTCGTCGTCAGGGCAGCCAGCTCATTGCGAAGAATCCAACGCCTTTTTATGTCTCATTTGGCGAGCTCGCGGTAGGCGGTAAAGCTATCCCGGTTGTTGAAACCAAAACTACGCCTGGTGCGATTTCAATGATGGTTGCTCCATTCAGTGAACAGACGTTTGCAGTGCCAAAAGGTGCGAACGGGCCTGTGACCTGGACCGCCATCAGTGACTATGGCGCCCAAACTCGCCAGCGGCAGCAGGCGTTATAAATCATGTTGGTAAGGTATGTCATTCTCTTCACTCTACAGGACGCTTCTTAACGCAACAGCGTGTATGTTGCTGACGGTAGGCCAGTCAGCAAGTGCAGATGATGAGTTCAACCTGCGTATCCTCGAGCTGGATACGCCGCTGGAAAATACCTCAACGCTAAAAAACTTCATCAGTAATAACAGTTTATTAGCCGGAAACTACCCCACCACCATTATGTGGGGCAAGGATGTTCTTGATAAGCGCACGGTAACGTATGTGCTTTCGCACGATAACGTATGTGCTTTCGCACGATAAGCAGCAGTTGTTGCCGAAGCTAACGAAAGCCGACCTGCGCGAGCTGGGCGTAAAAGTTGATACTTTGCCGGATATGAAAGATCTGGATGATAACGCCGGGATCGAAGACATCTCCCACTATATCACCGATGCGCGTTACGATTTTAATCAGGATAATCAAACCCTGAACCTCGTTATTCCCCAGATTTACCGTGACCAGACGGCAGCAGGAACCATTAATCCTAAATACTGGGATGATGGCGCTCCCGTTGCCTGGGCGAGCTACCAGTTAAGCAGTTCACAGCAGCATACCGATACGGGCAAAACGTCTTCAACCTGGCTTGGCCTGGATTCGGGCATCAATCTTGGCGCATGGCGGCTGCGTAACAACAGCACATGGAGCGATTCCTCCAGTTGGGAGGCCATTAGCACCAGCCTGCAACGGGATATTAAAGCACTGAAAAGCCAGCTTGAGATCGGTCAGACGGCAACGAACGGTGAGCTTTTTGACAGCGTGCAGATGATGGGGGTGAAGCTGGAAACCGACACCTCTATGCTGCCTACCAGCCAACAGGGGTTTGCCCCGGTGGTGCGTGGGATTGCCAACAGCGACGCCAGGGTCACCATCAAACAAAACGGTTACACCATTTATCAGACCAACGTCTCCCCTGGACCATTTGAAATCCGTGATTTAAGCCAGGTAACCTCGGGAGCCGATCTGGAAGTTACCGTAGAAGAGGCGGACGGTAGCGAGCACAGCTTTATTCAGGCCAGTGCGTCGGTGCCGGTTTTGCAGCGCGAAGGTGGTTTTAAGTATTCGCTGGCGGCCGGTACGTTTCGTGGTGACGAAGGAGAAGAAGAGCCAGGTTTTGCGCAGGGGACCGCCATCTATGGGTTGCCTTACGGCGTCACGGTCTATAGCGGGGCGTTAGGGGCGTCGTTGTATCACGCGCTATTAGCCGGAGTGGGGGCTGATTTAGGCCATTTCGGCTCTGCGTCAGTGGATGTTACAGCGGCTCGAACCTCTTTTGATGATGAGCGTGACGACGCAAATGGTATGTCGTGGCGAACACAGTACGCCAAAGATATTCCGGACACGGATACGACGGTCACGCTTGCCAGCTATCGCTACTCAACGTCGGGGTTTTATACCTTCCAGGAGGCTATCGATCAGCGTGACAGCCACATTGATGATGGCATTTATACCTATCGTCGGGAGAACAATCGCCGTAGCCGTATGCAGGTGAATCTGTCCCAGCGTCTGGGTGAATGGGGATCGGCGTATCTGAACGGCTACCAGCAAAACTACTGGAATTTGGGGGGGCATGAACGCAGCGTGAGCGCAGGGTTTAGCTCCAGCTGGCGCGATATTTCCTGGTCACTCAGCTACAGCCTGACCCGGACACCAAATGCGGATGATGACCGGCAGATGGCGCTGATGGTTAATATTCCGTTCTCGCGCTGGCTGGCAAATTCATGGGCAACGTACAGCGTGAGTTCTGCCAGCGGCGGCTATACCTCGCATCAGTTAGGGCTCGGCGGCACGGCGCTGGAAAACAATAACCTTAGCTACAACCTGCAGCAGAGCTACACCAACAATAACACCGGCTATGGCGCCAGTATGTCGGGTCGCTACCGTGGTTCTGCCGGAGAAGTGGGGATGGGTTACAACTATGCAGGAAGCAATAAACAGTGGAACTATAGCGCGAAAGGGTCGGTTGTGGCGCACGAGCACGGCGTAACGCTGGGGCAATCGGTGCGTGACGCTTTTGCCATCGTGCATATCAAAGACGGGGACAACGTCAAAGTACAAAACGGGCGCGGTATTTATACCGACTACTTCGGTAACGCTATTGTGCCAACGCTGACGGCCTACCGGCACAACACCGTATCGGTGAATACCCAGGATCGCGAAGATATCGATATTGAAGCCGCTGCGCAGGATTTGGTGCCAACCAAAGGCGCAGCTGTGTCGGCGAATTTTGACGCCAGGGTAGGGCAGCGAGCGCTGATTACGCTGCTCTATCTCGGTAAACCGGTGCCGTTTGGGGCCATTGTGGCGCTGGATAATACCACCGCGATTGTGGGCGACGACGGGGAAGTCTGGCTGACCGGTTTGCGTGATTCAGTTTCCTTCAACGTGCAGTGGGGGGAGGACGCCGGGCAGCAGTGTAAAGGGACACTTACTGTACCCTCCGAGGGTGCCGCTAACATTTTAACATCGACGGTGCATTGCCGTTAGGAGAGGGGGACAGATGGCGAATTTCTCATCACTGGCGCGTGTTCTTTTTTGCGTAACTTTACTGGGTTTGGCCGCTGAGCTGCCGTCTGCGTATGCCAGCACATGCACCGGGGACTACCAGGAAAATGGCGTAATGACGTTTCAACTCCCTGCAAGTATTCGGGTGGAGCCTGATACCGCCGTTGGGACCATCATTTATGAAGACAGTATTGAAAGCTCAAATGTTAAAATAGAGTGTCAGAGTACCGGGAACAAATATAAAGGTTACGTAACGCTAACCAGTGCTGATGCCCGCAATGGGGTGCTGGAAGGTGTCTATCAAACCAACGTACCGGGTATTGGTATTCGCATGGCCGAAACGAGTGATAATGTCCCCTCTTTTAGTTCAACTGATATCGTCACTCCGATGCATTTTTATAGTTATGGATCCAGCGGGTGGAGTGTTCTTGATACCATATTTCGTGCGTCACTTCAGTTAGTTGTTACTGGCGACATTGAAGAAGGATACATTGATACCTCAAGACTGGCAGCAGAAGAAAAGTGGGGAAATGATGTTATAGCCCAACTATTGGTTTCTCCCACGAGCATCTATATCCAGACCAATACCTGTAACCTGGTGGATAAGAATATCTATGTGCCGCTGAGAACCGTTCATGCCAGTGATTTCGATGGTCAGTATTCTGACGTGCTGACGGACGACAGTTTCAAAATCGAAATCTCAGACTGCCGGGCTGGTACTCAAATCGACTATCAGTTTAACAGCGCAGGCTCAACGGGGGTTACCGACGGTAACATTTTGGATATCGCCAGTGGAGAGAGCGCGGCGAGCGGTGTGGGTATCCAGATTCTGGACAACAACGATACTGTGCTGAGTTTTGACAGGGCTTATACCGCTGTCAGCAGCACCAGCGCTAACGAGGTGGCGGAAATCCCGCTGAAAGCACGCTACGTCAAAACCGGCGATGTCAAAGCCGGAAAAGTGGACGCCGTCGCCACTTTTGAAGTCTTTTACCGCTAATCCCTGGCGACCCGTTTTGGCGGGTTGCCTGAGCCCTGACATTTCAGCCTAATTTATTAACCCTTTCTTTTCATCTGGTTATTTCTTAACCCCTTAGTTTTAGTAGGGGCGCGTATTGCTTGCGATCGTAACGGCGTTTCGAATATTATGCTCTCGTTATAATAATAATTCTCGTTTACGTTATCATTCACTTTCATCAGAGAAATACCAATGGCGCGTCTTAAAACTGCTCAGCCAAACGCCTCACTGTGCAAAATTGCAGTCGTGGTAGCCACAGCGGTTAGCGGCATGTCTGTGTATGCACAGGCGGCGGTTCAACCGAAAGAAGAAACAATCACCGTAACTGCAGCACCTGCCGCACAAGAAAGCGCATGGGGGCCTTCGCCGACGATTGCCGCGAAGCGTTCCGCCACTGCCACCAAAACGGATACGCCTATCGAAAAGACCCCGCAGTCTGTTTCGGTTGTGACGCGTGAAGAGATGGATATGCATCAGCCTGGGTCGGTAAAAGAGGCTTTAGCCTATACCCCTGGCGCTGCTGTTTCTACGCGTGGTGCTTCCAGCACTTATGATTTCGTTATTATTCGTGGCTTCTATACACCGGGCCCCACACCAAACAATTACCTTGATGGCGTCAAGTTACAGGGTGATTACTACAGCTCTGCCGTTGTTGATCCTTATATGCTTGAACGCGTCGAACTGATGCGCGGACCAACGTCTGTACTTTACGGGAAAAGTAATCCGGGTGGCTTGATCTCCATGGTCAGCAAAAGCCCCACATCAGAGCCGTTAAAAGAAATTCAATTCAAAATGGGTTCGGATAATCTGTTCCAAACCGGTTTTGATTTCAGTGATTCCCTGGATGATGATGGTGTCTATTCTTACCGTCTGACAGGGTTGGCACGTTCTAATGACGAACAACAGGATTTCGCGAAGCAGAAGCGTTATGCCATTGCTCCCGTGTTTAGCTGGAAGCCTGATGACAGAACCAACCTGACTCTGCGAGCAAACATTCAGAATGAGCCTTCAACAGGTTATTACGGCTGGCTGCCGAAAGAAGGTACGGTTGATCCGTTACCTGATGGTTCCCGTTTGCCGGTGAGCTTTACGGACTATGCGCCGAACAATACCTATTCGCGTTACGAGCGAATGGTTGGCTACAGTTTTGAACACAGTTTTGATGACACCTTCACTGTGCGCCAGAATTTACGTTATAGCCAAATCAAAACATCTCAACAGAGTGTGTATGGCTTCGGCGCAGTGGGTAATCAATTGACCCGTCAGATTATCGTCGCCGATGAACGCTATAATGATTTTGGCGTAGATACTCAGTTGGAAAGCAAGTTTGCGACGGGAGATGTTGGACACACTCTGCTTACCGGTGTCGACTATTCACGTCTACGAAATGATATTGATAACGCCTACGGAAGTGCGCCTCCGTTAGATATGAATAATCCGGTATATGAGGATGTAGATTTCCCGGATGCGAAGCCGTTCCAGCTTAACACGCAGCACCAAACAGGTGTGTATGTACAGGACCAACTGGAATGGAATAAATGGGTTGCGACGCTGGGTGGACGCTATGACTGGTCTCAGCAGGCAACCACTATTCGCTCCAGCAATCAAAAAGTTGAACGCAACGATGAGCAGTTCACCTGGCGCGGTGGGATTAACTATCTCTTTGACAATGGTATTACGCCATACTTCAGCTACAGCGAATCTTTCGAACCGAACCCATCTAAAGCATGGGCAGCAACACCGGCTGACAACGTTGCTTACGCGCCGTCAAAAGGTAAGCAATATGAAGCTGGCGTGAAATATGTTCCAAAAGATCTGCCCGTTGTTATGACTGCAGCGGTTTATGAGCTGACGAAAACGAATAACCTGACTACCGACCCGCTTAACCCGTATGCGCAGGTTCCGGCGGGTGAAATCCGTTCTCGTGGCGTTGAATTAGAAGCAAAAGCCGCAGTGAATGCGAACATTAACCTGACAGCGTCTTATACGTATACCGATGCGGAATATACAGAAGACACGACGCTTAAAGGTAAAACACCTGTCCAGGTACCAAAAAATATGGCCTCTCTGTGGGGGGATTACACCTTCTATGAAGGCCCGCTGTCTGGATTAACGTTGGGAACAGGTGGTCGTTATGTTGGTTCTAGCTATGGTGATCCGGGAAATACCTTCAAAGTGGGGAGCTCAACAGTGATGGATGCTGTCGTTAAATACGATCTCGCACGCTTGGGTATGGCGGGTTCTAGCGTTGCGGTTAACGTTACCAACCTGTTTGACCGTGAGTACGTTGCCAGTTGCTTCGACACTTATGGCTGTTTCTGGGGCGCAGAACGTCAGGTCGTTGCAACAGCAACCTTCCGTTTCTAATTTCTCTTTGGGCACGCTTTGCGTGCCCGTTTTACAAGTTGGCCGCTATGCAGGAAAACAGATCCCATCCCGACACGACGTTTGCGTTGAATAATGTCTCCTTCCGTGTGCCTGGCCGCACGCTTTTGCATCCTCTCTCGTTAACCTTTCCTGTGGGTAAAGTGACGGGTCTTATCGGCCACAACGGCTCCGGTAAATCCACCTTATTGAAAATGCTGGGACGCCATCAGCCGCCGTCAGAAGGTGAAGTCCTGCTTGATGAGCAGCCGCTGGAGAGCTGGAATAGCAAAGCGTTTGCCCGTAAGGTTGCCTATTTACCCCAGCAGTTACCGCAGGCCGAAGGGATGACGGTACGTGAGCTGGTAGCGATTGGGCGTTATCCCTGGCATGGCGCGCTGGGACGTTTTGGCGTGGCCGACAGAGAGAAAGTGGAAGAGGCAATTACGCTGGTTGGGCTCAAACCGCTGGCGCATCGCCTGGTGGATAGCTTGTCTGGCGGCGAGCGTCAGCGTGCGTGGATCGCCATGCTGGTGGCACAAGACAGCCGTTGCCTGCTGCTTGACGAACCGACCTCGGCGCTGGATATCGCGCATCAGGTTGACGTGCTGGCGCTGGTGCATCGCTTAAGCCAACAACGCGGGTTGACGGTGGTTGCCGTACTGCATGATATCAACATGGCGGCCCGCTACTGTGATTACTTAGTTGCGCTGCGCGGCGGTGAAATGATTGCACAGGGAACGCCTGCTGAACTGATGCGTAGTGAAACCCTGGAACTGATTTACGGTATCCCGATGGGCATTTTGCCGCATCCGGCCGGTGCCGCACCCGTGAGTTTTGTCTATTAATGATTGGATTACCTCATCTTTCCCGTCGACGGCTGCTAACGGCAATGGCGCTGTCGCCGCTACTGTGGCAAATGAATACAGCCCGCGCGGCGGCGGTTGATCCACAGCGTATAGTGGCGCTGGAATGGCTTCCGGTTGAGCTGTTGTTGGCGCTGGGTGTTACACCTTACGGCGTCGCGGATGTTCCAAACTACAAACTGTGGGTCAACGAACCCGCGTTGCCGGACTCCGTCATCGATGTCGGTTTACGTACGGAACCTAACCTCGAACTGCTGACCGAAATGAAACCCTCATTTATGGTCTGGTCGGCAGGTTACGGTCCTGCACCTGAGAAGCTTGCACGTATCGCGCCGGGTCGCGGCTTTAACTTCAGCGATGGCAAAAAACCGCTGGCGATTGCACGTCAGTCGTTGCAAGAACTGGCGCAGTTGCTGAATCTGCAGACCGCTGCCGAACGTCATCTGGCGCAGTACGAACACCTGATTGCCAGTCTGAAACCGCGCTTTGTTCAGCGAGGCTCCCGGCCATTACTGCTGATGACCCTGCTCGATCCTCGCCATATGCTGGTGTTTGGGCCTAACTGCTTGTTCCAGGAGGTGCTGGATGAGTATGGGATCCGCAACGCCTGGCAGGGTGAAACCAACTTTTGGGGCAGCACCGCGGTAGGGATTGACAGGCTTGCCGCCTACAAAGATGTTGATGTGCTGTGCTTCGATCACGGTAACAACAAGGATATGCAGGCACTGATGTCCATTCCGTTGTGGCAGGCGATGCCATTTGTTCGCGCCGGACGTTTTCAGCGTGTTCCCGCCGTCTGGTTCTATGGTGCAACGCTATCGGCGATGCATTTTGCGCGCATTCTGGATAATGCGCTGGGGGGCAAAGCGTGAGTAAACGTATTGCGCTGCTCCCAACTCTTCTGCTAGCGGTTCTGTTTGTTGCTGCCTGCTGGCTGACCTGGTTTAACTTTTCCGCTGCTCTGCCGCGTAGCCAGTGGCAACAGGCTATCTGGTCACCGGATATCGATGTTATTGAGCAGATGGTATTCCATTTCAGCCTGCTGCCGAGGCTGGCGATTTCTCTGCTGGTCGGCGCCGGGCTGGGACTGGTTGGTGTACTGTTTCAGCAGGTACTGCGTAACCCGCTGGCGGAGCCGACTACGCTGGGTGTTGCCACCGGGGCACAACTGGGCATCACGGTGACTACGCTGTGGGCTATTCCTGGCGCACTCACCACGCAATTTGCGGCGCTGGCAGGGGCTTGTATCGTTGGGGCGCTGGTGTTTGGCGTAGCCTGGGGCAAACGACTTTCTCCGGTGACGCTGATCCTCGCGGGCCTGGTGGTCAGCCTGTACTGCGGGGCGATTAACCAGTTGATGGTGATTTTCCATCACGACCAGCTGCAAAGCATGTTTTTGTGGAGCAGCGGCACGCTAACGCAAACCGACTGGAGCGGAGTGCAAAGACTGTGGCCGCAACTGCTGGGGGGCGTGATGTTGACGCTGCTGCTATTACGCCCAATGACTCTGATGGGACTGGATGACGGCGTGGCGCGCAATCTCGGACTGGCGCTGTCGCTGGCGCGTCTGGCGGCGTTAACGCTGGCGATTGTGCTCAGTGCTTTGCTGGTTAACGCGGTGGGGATTATCGGCTTTATTGGCCTGTTTGCGCCGCTGTTGGCGAAAATGCTCGGCGCGCGGCGTTTGCTGGCGCGTCTGCTGTTGGCTCCGTTGATTGGCGCACTGATCCTCTGGCTCTCCGATCAAATTATTCTGTGGCTCACTCGCGTCTGGATGGAAGTCTCCACCGGTTCGGTGACGGCGCTGATTGGCGCGCCATTGCTGCTGTGGCTATTGCCGCGTCTGAAGAGCATAAGTGCGCCGGATATGAATGCCAGCAACCGTGTCGCCGCTGAGCGCCAGCACGTGCTGATGTTCGCGCTGGCAGGGGGCGCGATATTGTTGCTGGCGGTTGTGGTTGCGCTGTCGTTGGGGCGCGATGCCCACGGCTGGAGCTGGGCCAGCGGCGCAATGCTGGATGAACTGATGCCCTGGCGCTGGCCGCGTATCCTGGCTGCTCTGGTGGCTGGCGTAATGCTGGCTGTGGCGGGCTGCATTATTCAGCGTTTGACCGGTAACCCGATGGCCAGCCCGGAAGTGTTGGGTATTAGCTCCGGCGCGGCCTTCGGCGTGGTGCTCATGCTGTTTCTGGTGCCCGGCAATGCGTTTGGCTGGCTGTTGCCCGCCGGGAGCCTCGGTGCGGCGGCGACGCTGTTAATCATTATGATTGCTGCCGGGCGTGGAGGTTTTTCTCCGCACAGGATGCTGTTAGCGGGGATGGCGCTCAGTACGGCATTTACTATGTTGCTGATGATGCTGCAGGCCAGCGGCGATCCGCGCATGGCGGGCATTCTGACCTGGATGTCCGGCTCGACCTATAACGCTTCCAACGAACAGGTTTTACGTACCGGCATTGTGATGATCATTCTGCTGGCGATAACGCCGTTGTGCCGCCGCTGGCTGACGATTCTACCGTTAGGCGGTGATACTGCGCGGGCTGTCGGTATGGCATTAACACCGTCGCGAGTTGGCTTACTGATGTTGGCTGCGGGTCTGACCGCTACGGCGACCATGACAATCGGTCCGTTGAGCTTTGTGGGGCTGATGGCACCGCATATCGCACGGATGTTAGGTTTTCGTCGGGCGATGCCGCATATGCTGATTTCGGCGTTGGCGGGAGGCGTGTTGCTGGTCTTTGCCGACTGGTGCGGCAGGATGGTGCTGTTTCCGTATCAGATCCCGGCGGGACTGCTGTCGACGTTTATTGGTGCGCCGTACTTTATCTATCTGTTGAGAAAACAGAGTCGTTAATTATGCCGGGTGGCGCTTACGCTTACCCGGCC
>NZ_SZXJ01000109.1 GCF_005281345.1 Citrobacter sp. wls619 | reverse complement strand
GCGGTGGCAATCGCCATCAGCGTGTAGGGTAGGCTGCGGGCGTCCCGTTAAGGATCACCCGTCAGCCCCCCTCCGAACCGTACGTGCATCTTTCAATGCATACGGCTCTCTACTTATTTGACTAGGAATAGTCAGATCAAAGAACGCCTGCATGTAACTTCTGGTGACATGGGACACACATCACCAACGTTTTTCGTTGGCGACGGGCCATCATTATTTGCCAGAACGCTTTACCCTTTTCCACATCAGCCAGTTTACGGATGTGATGCACCGCAAATGGCCCAGTGGTCGTTCCGCAGTATTCACATTGCTGTGCATTCAGACGTTGAATCAACTCCGTCTGGCTCACCGTGAATTGCCACGTAGCTGGGGGTAAATCGACACTCTGGAAAGTGATAGGTGATCCCTGCATGTCTCGCAGGCTGTAGATTGGGAAAATATGGTTTTTTCGGTTTCCCGGGACCACAAGTGTGTACATATTTCCGCGCTTGAGGCTACGGGCTACTTTCGTCACTGTGGAGCGCCGTTTCGCTGCCAGAGTTTTCAACAGACTGCCTTGCCAGAGGCCATGCAACTTGTTTAGATCTCTTTTGGCGTTAGTTGCCAGTCCATAGTAATTCGATAACCCTCGCATCTCTGCGTTGTACGTAGACACTATTTCCGCTTCACTCAGATGAATCAACGCATTGCGGTGCATTGGTCTGAAGGTGTCATAAACACCATAACCTTTGCCATTGCAGAACTTGCGCAGCTTTTCCTGTGGTATGTGTAACTGCATCCTTTCAGAAACGCTCCGTGTTGTCGTGTGTCGTCCAGAACGGACGGTTTTCACAACACGGTTTCCCGTATAGGTATACACATCATACCCAAGGAAGCGCACTCCATCAGATGCATGAACTACACCAGATTTTTCCGGAGCAATCTCAAGATGCAGCGTTTCGCCAAGAAATCTGGTGACCTGTTGCATAGTTGATATCGCTTCTTCCCGCTTTCCAATTATCCCGATGAGGAAATCATCGGCATATCGGATGTACACCAGACGCCGGTAACTGGCGTCCAACGGGTCGGAGCTACGCAAGTTTTCACGCTTACGATAGAGTTCGCTCAGTTCACGCATAACTTCCTGCACTCCCGACTCATCACCAGCAGCTTTCAGGACATCAATACGTTTCATGCGGCGTCTGATCGTTGCACTGAGCAGCTTGTACGGATGGTTCTCTGCCCGACGGTTTCCCCGATTGAATTCAAGCCTTATCCGTTCCATGAATTCATCAAGCTCATGGAGATAGATATTGGCCAGAATCGGTGATACAACCCCGCCTTGCGGTGTCCCGCTGAAGGAATCATGAAATTTCCAGTTCTCCATGTAGCCAGCTTTCAGCATTGATCGAATCAGCGAGAGAAACCGCTTATCGTCAATACGTTTAGCGAGCACATCAATCAGCACATCATGATTGATGTTGTCGAAGTAACCTTTTATATCCATGTTTACAATCCACTTCATACCAGTCCACTTTTGTTTGACTTGCATGAGAGCGGTATGGCACGAACGACCGTTGCGAAATCCATGTGAATCGTCAGAAAAAACCGGTTCGTAGATTTTCGCTAACAGCATCCGTACAACCTCCTGTACCAGCTTGTCATCCCCGGTAGGGATGCCGAGTGGACGGGTTTTCCCGTTGTTCTTTGGGATCAAGACTCGTCTCGCAGGTTTAAAGCGATAAGTACCGCTTTTTACGGCGGACATCAAATCGGCCATTTTGTTGTAGGACATTCCATCCAGTGAAGTACCATCCACCCCGGCCGTTGTTGCACCGGAATTTCTGTGAATGTTGGCATATGCCTGTTTCCACAGGATTGGACAACCCAGCAATCGACTCAGACCGTTGATACGCTTTCCTTGTTGAGACAGGATTCCCAGCGTTTCCAACCTTCGAGTAGTAGTAGCGGTCAGCATCAGCACAACCTCCTTTTCGATAAATTGGTTACAGATAAGCTGCCTTCCTTCCCCCCAGACAGTGGACCTTTCGCAAGCATTGCTGCTGCTTATAGTCATGTCGGTGTCGCGATAACTTGCGACCAGCAGTCCCCATTACAGGGCCACATCGGGTAATACGAAGGCTCCGTCGCCATGCAGGTCTTGCGACCTGTTTAGGCGATCCCGCATTTACGCTTAGACAAAGATGCGACGTGGTTAGGTCGTCCGTTCGTTCCGTATTCCCCTGACAGGGGATGTGCCCATGGGACTGGTTTGTGCTGGTGGCAAGACTTCCATCACAACCCATGAGTCCAGCGTTTCAGTTATCTTTCGCTGGCGTCGGACACAGAGACCACAGGAACTAGACTTCAGGCAATCCAGCTTTGACCATACACGTCTTACTCTGACCCGCTCCCTCAGATAACTTTCGGGTAAAAGGCCTTTTCCGAACATGCTACACTCCCCCCTCCCTTTCGGGATTCAAGTCCAGAGGACAGGGATAAGTTCGGTGAGTACAGGGCATACCAGTAGCCCCGGCAGCTCGCGCTGCGCTTCTTCTAAGCGCCGATACGGCGCACCTTCCCGGTGCCCATTTCTGCATTGATAATCGCCGCAGACTCATTC
>NZ_SZXJ01000021.1 GCF_005281345.1 Citrobacter sp. wls619 | reverse complement strand
TCACTTACGGCTCCGGTTATATCGCCGGGCTGAAGCTCGGCGACGCGCCGCTGGTCGATTTCACCCGTGACCGCCTGCACCGGGAGACACAGCGAACGTCCGGCACTTATGAGCAGAACACGCTCTACAGCGCCACCGGGCAGCTACTGAGCCACACGTTCAGTGACCCGATGCTGAACCGGGAATACGGTTATAACGACAACGGTCAGCTTGTGCGCATCCGTGGTGTGCATCAGGAGGAAGACTACCGCTATGACGGCGCGGGGCGACTCATCAGCGCCCGGCACAACGACCTGCTGCGGCGCTACGCCACCGACCCGGCGGGCAACCGTATTACAGACCGGGAACAGTACCCGGCACCTCCTGCGATGTGGCGGGATAACCGCATCAGCGAAGACGTAACGTATTTTTACCACCACGATGAGCATGGACGGCTGATGGAAAAGGATGAGCGCCGAATCCGCGACGGCGGCAGCCACAGCCACCATTATCACTGCGATAACCAGCACCGTCTGGTGCACTACCGCTGCGGGCAACAGGGCGCTGCACTGCTGGAAAGTCGTTACCTTTATGACCCGCTGGGCCGCCGCATCGGGAAACGGGTGTGGAAAAGCCGGCGTGAGCGCGGAAGCCTCAGCGGAGAGGAATATATTTACCTGAATAAAACTCCGGAAGTGACATGGTACGGCTGGGACGGCGACAGGCTGACCACCACCGAAACAGCTACACAGCGCGTGCAGACGATTTACACACCGGGCAGCTTCACGCCGCTGGTCAGAATTGAAACCCAAACCGCAGATCTGGCAAAAGCAGTACGCCGCACGCTGGCGGAGAAATTTCAGCAGGAGGCGAACGTAACCTTCCCGCCGGAACTGGTGGTTCTGGTGGATAATCTGGAAGCGGAGCTACAGCGCGGGGAACTCAGCGAAGCAAACCGGACGTGGCTGGCGCAGTGCGGCCTGACGCAGGAGCAGATACAAAACCAGATGGAGCCGGTATACACGCCGCAGAGAAAAATCCACCTGTACCACTGTGACCACCGGGGCCTGCCGCTGGCGCTGGTCAACGCGGAGGGAAAAACAGACTGGTCAGCGGAATATGATGCGTGGGGTAATGTGCTGCGTGAGAATAACCCACATAGCATGAAACAACTTATCCGGCTGCCGGGGCAGCAGTATGATGAGGAGACGGGACTGTATTATAACCGGCATCGTTACTATGATCCGTTGCAGGGGAGGTATATTACTCAGGACCCGATTGGGGTGAAAGGGGGATGGAACCTGTATAATTACCCATTAGATCCGGTTACAGGTATAGACCCGTTAGGTTTGGAAACTTGCGTTATTAATAGAGATTTAGCTGTATTTGGTGATTCAGCACGCTCCAGGAATAATCCAGTTACTCATACGTTCAGTGTAATTACTGATTCAAATGGAGATATAATTCATACATATAGCTGGGGGAACGATGCCAATCTTAATGGCTGGAACATTGATCAACAAATTGATCTCAAATCAGCAAGGGAAGCTCTAAATTCTGGAAAGGCAGAATGCAGAAGTGATATTGTTGATGATAAATGTGTTTCTGCTGCATTTGACATTTTAAATAAAAAAGAGAACAACCACATCAATGGAATGGTCTATTTCAACTGTAAAACCGAGACAACAAAATTACTTGATTTAGCGAAAAAAATCTGTAATAAGTGGTATCCACAACCGATATTTAAAGTGAATTTTAATGGTATGTTTGGGAGATAATTATTATGCAATGCGATATTATGGCTCGTGTGGTTTCAATAATTGCATTGTCTATAATCATCCCGTGTCTTATATATTTATGGATTATCCCATCTTTCTTTAGTGGATATAAAACATATTTTTTCTTATATTTATTTGTGATTATTTCAACTGCATCAGTTGGTTTTGCTGTTTTTCCTGCATTCCACTACAGTCTTCTCATTAATATTTTATTAAGTACGCTTTTGGGATTACTTGCTGGATGCCTAATCTTTTTTGTTATTTTATTTCTTGTATTGAATTTACATGGGGGATAATTTCTTTTTTGAAATATAATAAAGCCGAAAAGACCGGCTGGCATACAGAACGGTGAATG
>NZ_SZXJ01000097.1 GCF_005281345.1 Citrobacter sp. wls619 | reverse complement strand
TTGGTTTGGGAGATGGGTCAGCACTGCCCGTTGGCGTACCGGTTCCGTGGGCCCTTCCTAATCCCCCACAGGGCTGGCTGAAATATAACGGTGCGCCGTTCGATAAAATTATGTTCCCCAAGTTAGGTGCTATTTATCCATCCGGGATTTTGCCTGATTTACGAGGTGAATTTATTCGTGGCTGGGATGATGGCCGGGGTGTTGACAGTGGACGCACATTGCTGAGTGAGCAGGTAGCCTCATCCATTGGACGATACGTGTCAGGAACCAGCACCACAGGGGTGGTTGGTGCTACTGTTTATGATCCTGATGGGACTACCCCTGGAGACTCCAGCTGGGCTGGTGTTGCGACTGGGATGACTACCAAAACTATACAGCAGCAAAGAGATGCTGTGCGTCCGCGCAACATTGCATTCAACTACATCGTGAGGGCTGCGTAATGGCAAAAGCGATACTGAACAAATACGGTATTGCCACAGAAGCCGGCAATATTACGGTCTATAACTATGACAGCAAAACCCGGGAATACCTGTCATCAGCAGTTGAGTTTCTTGCGGTCGGGGTAGGTATTCCGGCTCATTCATGCACTGATGCTCCGGTAGAGAAAAAAGAAGGATTTGCCATCTGTCGTACAGCCAGCCTGGACGGTTGGGAATATATCACCGACCATCGGGGGGAGACTGTATACGATAAACAAACAGGCCAACCTGTCGAGCTAACGGCTTTGGGTGATTATCCCGACAGCGTGACCACCATTGCACCATCAACACTCTATGACAAATGGGATGGTTCTACGTGGGTTACAGATATAGATGCTAAAAATGATGCAGCCAGAGATGATTTTGAGCAGAAAAAGAAAGCACTACGCGCAATTGCTGATGCAGAAATGGACTGGTTGCAGGATGCTGTTGATGCAGGTATAGCGACGGAAGAAGAAACCGCCGCTTTAACTGAATGGAAGAAGTACCGTGTGATGTTGATGCGGATCGATACGTCAAAACCTGACTGGCCTAAACCTCCGGGGGAACAGGCCAGTTAACATGCCCAGGGGCGGTTGTCACATCGACCGCCTTAACCTTGTTTTTATAAGCCATCCACGCCGACAGTTTAGCTTTGTTGGCGTCGCTTATTTCACCCAGCATCAGCTCTGTTCGCCAGTCGAGCATTACTTTATCGGCACTGGCCAGCAAATGACTACGCTGTTTTTCAGCGTCAGCTATCGCCGCATTTCGCTGCGTGTCGGCATCTGTAACCCACTTGATGCCATCCCATTTATCATACTGAGTGGATGGCGCAACGGTTGTATAGCCTGAACGAATTTCCCCTATGTAGTCAACGAATTCCGGGGTTCTATCCACAGTCGAATAGACCGTAATGCCGCGATGGTCTGGCTGTTGTTCCCATCCAGTACCATTGAATACAGCTACAAATCCCGACCGTTTCTCTCCCGGATTGATATCCGTTGAATGCCCTGGCATGCTGACACCAGGATGAATAAATTCATCAGAGTACCCGCAGTATTCTCCCGTGGCTGCATCATAGTAAAAGCAGACGACATTTCCCGGCTCAATAGCCAGTCCATTTTCATCAAAAACAGGTTTCATTATTTTGCCCTCACCAGACAGTTAAATGCTATTGAGCGTGGTGCGGTTTCACCGGCGCCACCGCTCTGCGTTTTTGTAGATATTTTTGGGGTGGCCACATCATTTTCTACCGCGACCCAGGTAGAAGACGCATCGTCCACGCCAACAGCCATCCGTCCTGTCGGTAGAACGTGCGAGTGTGTAATAAGGCGTGAGTCTGCCCACCCCAGTAATGGCTGTACCGGGTTAACTCCGCGACCATCATCAAAAATACGAATAAACTCCCCCCGCATTTCAGGAATAATCAGGCCGGGCCACACCAGCGCCAGTTTTGGATACGTGGCGGCAGAGAATGAAGCGCCATTGGGTTTCAGGAATACCATATCCGACCATTCCGGCATGACCGTATTTGGCATTGCAGCCAATGGCCAGTAAAACGGGATTCCAATCGGGGGAGCTCCTGCTCCCAAACCAA
>NZ_SZXJ01000086.1 GCF_005281345.1 Citrobacter sp. wls619 | reverse complement strand
CGTACAGCAAAACCTTTGATACTTCACAAAGTGAATCAAAAATCAGGAAATATTCACTCTGAAAATCATTTAAAACACGGTTTTACTTTAAGTAAAAATCACTTCCTGCGTGTGGGTGTTATTTGTACAATTTACTCTCAGCAATTTCTCCATAGTAAATAGAGGGATTTATGACCAGAGCGCTGGTAAGGCTCGGAGACAAGACCACGAGCGGTGGAGAGGTTATTTCAGCTTCCTCTACGATTATTGAAGACAGGAATATTGCACTAAATGGCGATATGGCTTGGTGTCCGAAAGAAACCTGCAATGGACCATTTCAGATAAATGGCACTGCATACTACTTTGCGGAAGACAAACCCTGCGTTGCCACTGGTGATCAGGTGTTGTGTAACTGCAAGATGAACCAGGTGCTGGGTAGCACAACATTATGGGTTGAAGGTGCGCCAGAAAATCCTTTCGAAGAACATCAAAAACGGGCGGCAGAATGGCCCATTAACAAAGCTATTGCCGCTGCGGTAGCACTGAGTGCTTTACCTGTCTTTGCAAAATCTTGCCTCCGGGGAGAGGGGTGCACCGACGCAGGGACAGACCCGGAGTCTGTTGATAATTTCGGTCATGCTGGCTACTACCGGGCACTTCCTCAACCGGAACAAACAGAATCGGAACCCGTGCAACACGCGCAGGCTGCAAAGAAACACAAACTAACCGAACCGACTCCACCACCAGAAGATAACCGCCCGTGGTATAAGCGCCTTTTCAGTTCCTCGGATGCCCCCAAAGCGGCTGCGACCGCAGGGATGGCAACAGCAAGGGCCGCGACTACAGCAGGGATCACCACTGATGCAGCAATTGAGGCTGGATACGCAGCAGTGCAGAAAATCGGAGGAAATCTTTCGACGGCTGGTCGTTGGATAGCTCCTAACCCCACAACCGTTTTTCTGTTTGGCATGTTTTACTCGCCAAAGCTCAACAGTGGTGAACAGGACTACATCGATAAAATGCGCCTTGAACAGTCCGCACGGAATAAAGAAGATGTTCCGACCCGTGTTCGCTTTCTCTGGGAAGCTGACCAGTTTGGCACCATGAGACCAAAAGGCTTCCACGTCAGCGCCAGAGGCGGACAGGACAAAGTGCCTGTGCGCATGCTTCAGAAGAACACCACCACCGGGAACTATGAGTTCTGGGAGGATGGCGCAGACAAGCCGACAATCGTTTGGACTCCTGACGATCCGGGATATTCTTCCCCGTCAAACACCGGCAATCAGGATAACGTCTACATTCCTCCGAATGTGCTGGTTTACCCGGAAAGCGAAATCAACAGCCCATGGTCAACAGTTACACCTACTCCGGAGGAGCGGCCCTTCCGGGATTATATTCTTGTGCATCCAGCTGGGACGTTCGACCCTATTTATATCTACCTTAGTAAAAATCCCGATGACCCGATTTGGACAAAAACTAAAGTAGCGGAGCCAGTTGAGAATGCTTATGGTCATTGGGTTAAACACGGGCATGAGTTCGTAGACAAACCTTTCAACAACTCAAAAGAGTATGTTGATGCTACACATGATTTTGTAAGAACACCGCCCTCGGGGACTCTAACGAAGGTCAGACAAAATGGTGATGTAATGCACTATCATCCAGCAACAAACACTTTCTCCGTGAAGACTAAGGATGGAGTACCAAAGACAATGTTTAAACCGAAAGGCGGGATGGAATACTGGGAGAAACAGAAATGATAGATTCAAAACATTCGTGCCCTTGCTGCGGTCAATATGAGTTTCCCGAAGACGGTAGTTACGAGATTTGCCCAGTTTGCAACTGGGAAGATGATCCCGTTCAAGCTGAGGACCCTGACTACCGAGGCGGGGCTAATGTCATGAGTTTGAACGAAGCACGCGAAGCATTTCGACAAAGTCGAATTGTTAGTTAACCGCTTTCACGGATTTAATCTGTGAGTGAAGTGGCTGGGTTTTGTCCCGGCTTTTCTTTTGTCTGTTAACCAGCTTTATCTGTCACACAAAGTGAGATACAGTCTGCGACACACGACAACCCCA
>NZ_SZXJ01000001.1 GCF_005281345.1 Citrobacter sp. wls619 | reverse complement strand
CCCTGAACTGGATTTGTGATGTAACGCGCCTCCATGACGCGTATCGGGGCGTGGGTGTTGTTAAGTCTGAGATGTATCAAAATTGACAAATGATTAAATCAATAGATATCATTGTTTTTAGTTAATATATAAATTGGATTTGGATATTATATGTCGAATGATTTTTCTACAAATAAAATAAGAGCCTATTATACAAGTGATTTTGTCAGGGTATATCAGGCGTATTCGGATGCGATTGCAGACTCTGCTTTGAAAAACGATACATTTGTTTCTCCACCATTCAATATGAGACGTATGACTTGGATTAAACCATCATTCCTCTGGATGATGTATCGATCCCATTGGGGGACAAAGGATTCAGGTCAAAAAAGGATTCTTGCCATTGATATAACTCATAATGGTTTTAATGAAATGCTTCAACAATCAATTATTAATAGTCATGATGAAAATAATAATTTATCACCAGATGGTTGGAAAGATAAAATAAAAAATAGTGATGTTATTATTCAATGGGATCCTGAAAGAGATATTCATCTAAATAAATTGAATTACAGAACCATCCAGATAGGATTGCGAAATAAAGCTGTTGAGAACTATGTTAATGAATGGATAGTAAAAATACAGGATGTGACTGCACTGGCAACTGACATACATTCCCTTGTCTTGTTAAATGATTTAAAAGAGGCCATGTCACGTTTGCCACCGGAATCGGAGTATCCTTTTCTTTGTAAAAAATAATTATTCTCCAGAATATGTTAGTATTTCGAAGTCAAGACCACGTCTTGTAGGTGTGGTAGTCAGTAGGGTTTAGCCTTACGTTGCTGTTTTAGGATTTAAATGTAACCTACAAGACGTTTTGAATATTTTCGAGGTCACTGCAATATCAACTTCTTGAGATTATTTCTTTTCTGTGATCAATGCCATTTTTTATCCAAAATTTTTCATTTGAAGGAAGTATCGATCCTTCACAGAAATCCATAAATTTTCCATTCCATCCATCAGGTACATACCATTCATAATGCATGTTTTCAATAAATTCAGAATAAAGTGTAAGTGAGTCGAAATCTATAAATAAGTCCGGGAATAGATCATAAATGTCCCACCATTTTGTTGTTGGTGATAGTCTTTTATAAAATTCATTGGCTAAATCTATTTTTTTTATAGAATATTCATCGTTTATTAAATGCTGGATGAAATCATCAGCATTATCTTTTCCGACTATGGCAATATAATACCGTTCTTGATGGTTATCAATATTAGCATCTTTGAAGCCGTTTGAAATAAAATCATCACCCCATTTGATTCTGTCTAGTACCCACATTTCTTTAAACGCTGCGAACCAATAAAAATTTCCTTTATTTTTAATTATGGTAATAATCTTTTCATCTTTATTAATATTCATATGGTTGTTTCTCTTAATTGATAGTACCAGTTCCCGGTATTGCGACTTCCTCCAGCCATTGTCCCCATATTGATGGTAATTCATAAGATTTGCCTGGAGTTGTTATATCAACAATTTTAGGAGCTAATCCTCCTTGATTTAATGGGTTGGAATTATAAAATTTTTGGGGAATTGAGCTTTCATCAATGAAATCCGCCATCCATTTAGGTATATCAAAAGATACAATCTCAGCATCTCCACCTCTTAAGCTACGGAAATATTCTGCATGAGATATATCACCAATACTAACATTTAGTGTTCCTGGTTGAATGTGAGGATTGCCAAAATCGTCAACAGTTATTCTAAGGCGACTTGCATTCGGTGGAACTCCACCCTGAACTCTAAATACTGTGACGGTATCACATAATCCCAGTGGGTCAATATATTTTGCCGGATTACTGACATAACCGAAAGGATTAATTCCTCCCACTATACCTAATGGATCATCGGAACGATTCCGGTACCATCACAC
>NZ_SZXJ01000019.1 GCF_005281345.1 Citrobacter sp. wls619 | reverse complement strand
TGAACTGACCCCATAATGTTGGACAGTTTGTTTTAAGCGGTTATCTGTGCCTGGGTTCGGTACTCTACTGGACTCAGGCCTTTCAGTTTTTGTTTTATTCTTTCATGGTTGTAATAATAGATATAGTCATCAATAGCCATGCGTAACTCGCTGATATTCTTGTGTTCCGTCAGGTAAAAACACTCAGATTTCAGTGTGCCGAAGAAGCTCTCCATCACGGCATTATCATGACAGTTCCCTTTCCTTGACATGCTCTGTTTCAGACCCGCCTCCTTAAGCCGCTTCTGATAATGCGCCATCTGATATTGCCAGCCCTGATCTGAGTGGAGCAGTGGGTATTCGTTTTTGCCCAGTACAGCTATAGCCTTCGACAGCATGCTATCCACCATCGGCAGAAGAGGACGGGGCTCCATCTGATACGCAACTATTTCTCCGTTATACAGATCCAGAACCGGGGACAGATACAGCTTTTCTCCGCTGATTTTAAATTCCGTAACATCTGTTACCCACTTTTGGTTGGGCTTATCCGCACTGAACTGCCGGTTCAGTACATTACCCGCGACTTTCCCATGCCGGCCTTTGTAAGAGTTATATTTCTTCCTTCTGATACAACAACTTAAATCTAACACCTTCATTAACCTCTGAACCGTTTTATGGTTCAGTAAGCTTCCTTCCCGACGGCCAGCCAGCGTGATTCGCCTGTATCCATACCGTCCTTTATGTTTATGGAACAGCGTTAAAATCTGCTGCTTATCATCGGCATATTTGTCTGGTTTTTTACCGCTGGTCAGTTGCCAGTAGAACGTGCTTCTCGCCAGCTCTGCTGCTTTTAACAGGCGTGTAAGAGGGAACTTCAGCCTTAACTCATTCACGACCTGCGCTTTAACCCGCGCCCTGACGTGCTTCTTTCCCTGAGTAAGGCCTGCAGCTTTTTTAGATATGCCACTTCAGCACGCAGTTGTTCAAGCTCCTCACGTTCATCCGGATCAAGAGGGGTCTGCAAAGGAGGGACGGGGTGATTCTCAGGGCATTCTGGCATCGTTTTTTTCCTGCGTCGGCTGTCTGTAAGGGCTTCTAATCCCCCTTCATCATACAGTCGTTCCCACAGACGAACAGTGGAAAAGGCAGGGATAGTGAATTTTGCACAGACTTCGCGAACAGACAGCTGGTGTTCACGCATATGCAGGATAACGGACTCTTTAAAAACAGGAGAATAGGTGAAATGCCGGGTTGTAAGCCCGGCTTCGCCATGAAGCTTCCAGGCAGCAGACCACTTACGAACGGCACTGTGATCGATACCAAAACGTTTTGCAGTCGCTTCCTGTCCTTCCTGCCCGGAGAGATAGTACTGCACGACTTCAAGCTTGAAGCTGAGAGAATACTTGCTCATAAAAAACTGCACCTTACTTCGTTGGGTGTCCAACTTTTTGGGTGCAGTTCA
>NZ_SZXJ01000020.1 GCF_005281345.1 Citrobacter sp. wls619 | reverse complement strand
AGTCCATAACAAGGACAATGTTAAACAGGCCTGGCGTACCGGAGGACTTGACGATACCGAATGCGAAGCTAAATGCAGGTTAACAGTGAGTTCAGAAGTACAGTCTGGCGTTTTGAACAGGGTTGTGCAGGAAAAATGACAACCGATAAATAGAGTCATGGGGAATATTATGAAAAGAGTAGGAAATGATACTGATGGATATGCAGATAAGATTCGAAAACTGAGTGAGAACGGTCAAGCAAATAGAGCAAATCTTGATCGTGTCAGCGGGCATCTGCAAACCTTATTTACACTTGGGCTAACTCATGCGGGGGAAGGTCTGATTGCGGTGTCTACTGGACTTGCTGCTGCCATGAGAGGAATAACTCTGACTAGAATCAGCAAGGCGCTTAAGACTGCCGCTGACGGTGTGAACATTAATTTTGCTGTTGGAGAGGAAGGGGGGGAACTGGCAGGAAAATACAGGCTGAACCTGAGCAGGAGAAACGGGGATATTATGGTTAGTCTGAAACTCGGAGAAGGTGAGGTTACATTCGAGTGTTCTAAAGAACAGTTGAAAAAAGGACTTGGAACTCTGCTTATTGTCAGACTGCTACAGCGGATCGATCAGCACCCAGAAGAGGGGGGGCGCCTGTTAGGATTTATTCATACGGGTAGAATTTATCTGTCAAATGTAAATTTGTCAGGTGTAAATTTATCAGGTGTAAATTTGTCAGGTGTGAATTTGTCAGGTACATTTCTTTCTGATGCTAAATGCGTAAAAACAATATTCTTAGGCGCAATATTAAATAAAACATTTTTTTCAAATGTAGATTGTAGTGAAGCAAACTTTTCAGATGCAAATATCAAAGAAACAATTTTTTCACATGTGAATTTAGAAAATGCAAATTTTGAAAATGTAAATATCAAGGATTCAATTTTAAAGAAAATAAATACCATTGATTTGAATATCGAAGACGCAAATATATCTAATGTTTTACATATAAAATAATAATGAGATATAGATTATATCTAAGTGAATTTCCTGTCGCATAAGATGACGCCAGCTCCCGGAACTGAAAATGTTTTTTTTCGGTTATAGACAAAGCGGTTTGAATGTTTGCCTCCCTTACCGACAATAAGGGAGGCGCATTTTATTAATGTTTAATGCCAGGTTTAAAATTGAGTCCGTCGCTGCGGGTATGTAGTTGAAGCATGTTAGCGATATTTGTATTGATGATTGGCATTTAATTTATATATTTGATGAGTTTGTATTTGTTATTGTTTTATTGAATAATTAAGGCGCGCTAATCTTCATTTAATAATAAAACCGGAGCACTTTTTGATATCTTTTTTACAGG
>NZ_SZXJ01000037.1 GCF_005281345.1 Citrobacter sp. wls619 | reverse complement strand
CTGTGAGTTCAATGGGTCGATGCAACGCTATCCTTAATCAAGGGGGACATTGTCATGAAACGAAGAACTCGGATTAACTACACGCCAGAGCAGAAGGCAATTATCTGGGACAGATATAAGCAAGGTGATTCTCTACATGATATCGCCAGAATGTTCGACAGATATCATTCTTCCATTATGCCCACTATCCACCAGACAGGCGGCTACCGTCCTCCCGTGCGAAAACGGCACCGATTAGCGCTTTCGCTTGATGAAAGAGAGGAGATATCCAGAGGGCTGGTAGCAAAACTCAGCATCAGGGACATCGCCGCCAAATTATCAAGAGCGCCCTCAACGATTAGCCGCGAGGTCAGGAGGCACGGTGGTGCAAAACAATACCGAGCAGCAAAAGCCGATGCTACTGCGTGGGAAAATGCGCTGAGACCAAAACCTTGCAAGCTAATTGAAAGCCCCGCATTGTGTAAAATCATTGCAGAGAAGATGCATCAGGACTGGTCGCCGGAACAGATCGCCGGTTGGCTGAAACGCTGTTATCCGGATAATCAGGAAATGCATGTGTCACACGAAACAATTTATAAAACGCTTTTTATACAAACCCGGGGAGCATTAAAAAAAGAGCTGCAGCAATGTCTCAGAAGCGGAAGAGCAGTGCGTAGATCCAGAACGTCATCGCTTAAAGGGAAAGGATTAGGGTCAATCCCGAACACGATACCTATCAGCGAAAGGCCACCAGAGGCGGCTGACAGAGCCATTCCAGGTCACTGGGAAGGTGACTTGATTCAGGGCTCGAAAAACTCCTATATCATCACCCTCGTAGAACGTCATTCCCGTTTTGTTATGCTGGCGAAGATCAGAGACAACAAGACCATAACGGTTATATCTGCACTTATCAGACAAGCCCGGGAATTACCTGCTGAGCTTTATAAAACATTAACTTGGGATCGTGGCGCTGAAATGACCAGCCACACACGATTTACTATAGCGACAGACATTCAGATTTATTTTTGTGATCCTCAATCTCCCTGGCAACGTGGCTCAAATGAAAATACGAACAGATTGCTCAGACAATATTTTCCAAAAGGAACTGACTTATCGGTTCACAGCCAGCAAAGACTTAACAGTGTTGCCAGACAGCTCAACGAAAGGCCGAGAAAAACGCTAGACTATGAATCACCCGCAGAACGGTTCAATAAGTGTGTTGCGTCCATCAGTTGAACTCACA
>NZ_SZXJ01000024.1 GCF_005281345.1 Citrobacter sp. wls619 | reverse complement strand
TATCGGCTGGTCCGGGTCCCCGTTCAGGAAGTCCACTATCACCTCCTGCCCGATGCGCGGTATCGCCAGATTACCGAACCCCGGCCCTGCCCACGCCTGCGACACCCTCACCCAGCATGAACTCGCCTCCGTCTCCGGGTTATAACGGTCCCACCTGAACTTCACCCGCACCCGCCCATGTTCGTCGCAGAAGATTTCCTCTCCCGCCGGGCCGGTGACAATGGCGCTCTGCGGACCGTCCACCTTCGGCTTCTCCTGCAACACCGGCCGCCATGTCCTGTCCGCCGGTATCGCCTCAAAACGGTTCCCCAGCGTCGTGCCTTTCCCCTTACTGCCGTGCAGCGCCTGCGGCTGCTCACCCGTCAGGATACTGCTGATGACCTGCCACTCCCGGTTCAGCGCCTTCTGCGGGTGTTTTATCAGCGTAAACCTCGCGCCCGGCCACAGTCCCGGCGAGTTGCTCACCCCCGTCGCCTTCTCCGCATCCCCGCGCAACCCGTCCATCCGGTACAGCGTAAAATCCTTCCCGTGCTGCTCATCCTTGAACCGCCCCGGCCAGTCATATATCTCATACTGCGCAAGCTGACCGTTCAGGTTATCCCCTTCCTGTTCATACAGCCCCTCCCAGTCCGGCACCTTAAACGTGTAATCCTGGCTCTGTAACGACGACGGGCGTACCTGCGCTTCATAGCGGAATGTGCTGACACACGCCGTGCTCACCGCATCCGTATTCGGGTTAAACGGATATTCCCCCGCATCCGACAGCCCCGCCACGTCGTCACACAGCGTCAGCGTCTGCCCTGCGCTGTCCGCCGCATACCGGTCAAAGAAGAAGATACCCTCCTCCGCCCACAGCCGTGACAGAAACGCCAGGTCTGATTCACCGTACTGCACGCAGAACTCCCGTGCCGGGTGGTCTTCATAAAACAGCGGCGTCCACTCCGTCACCCCGTTCTCGTTCAGCAACTGCGCCGATATTGTCTGGATGTCCTGCTGCTGGAAAATGCGGAAGTTCTGTCGCAGGCCACACCGCCACAGCGGCGGCTGGATGCGCAGCTGGTAGCGCATCTGCCACCCGTTATTCTCCTGCATCCCGAATCCCGCCACCACGCCGGT
>NZ_SZXJ01000049.1 GCF_005281345.1 Citrobacter sp. wls619 | reverse complement strand
TGTTGTACTGGTGCCATTTCCACTTCCCGAAACTCTTCCTGGTACGGTGGCAAAACACCACTGCCCAGGTCTTTGAGTTTGAGAAAAACGGTATAGGGCAGCAGACAACGCAATACACCTTTCGGTCCGAATCCCGGTGCTTTCGAAACACGTGTCGTCGTGCGTTTACCTTTTGCCGTTTTATGCGCATCGGTGCTTTCTGACAGGATCTCTTTGAGCACGCCGTGGTCACGCATAAACTGCATGGCGGCGGCATTCAGACTGCCATTGCGACCGGGGCGATAACCTTCCTCCAGCATCCGTTTTGTGAGAACACGGAACAGGAGAAAGAAGATATCGTCAGCATAGCCGCCCATTAAGGTTCCCGTTAACAGCAGGATTTTCCGGACCTGAGATGCCAGAACGCCCATCGCCTGTCCCTGCGCAGAAGCACCGCCTTTGTACTCGTGACTTTCATCTATCACCATCAAATCAAAGGTATTTTTCGGCAGGTGTTTTTTGATGAACTCGCTGGCCTGGTAATTCCCCTCACCGAAACCAAACTCCATGTTTCCCATCGCCCGTTCCATACGGCTGGCCTGGCGGTCAGAGAAGACCATCTCACCGTTGCCATCCATCAGGTTGATAAATTCATAGAGGTTATCGCCCAGCATCGATGCCAGAAATTCATCGCCAAAAGTGGTTTTGAGTTTCCGTGCGGTGGCTTCGCCTATGGTTGGGATACGTTTGAGAGCTTTACTGACCATCTGCGACTGTAAATCGCCGGAGACAGCATTCGGGCGCATCAGCGTCCAGAG
>NZ_SZXJ01000096.1:29038-29512 GCF_005281345.1 Citrobacter sp. wls619 | reverse complement strand
GAATTATTTGAGCGCATTGGCGACTATCAACAGGGACGGCAGTTAACAAGGCTGGCTGTGGTTCTGACTCTTCACCTGTTTATTCGCTCCAGTGAACTACGCTTTGCCCGCTGGAGTGAGATCGATTTCAGACACAAAATCTGGACTATCCCTGCCACTCGCGAGGCGATCGAAAAAGTCCGTTTTTCAGGTCGTGGCGCAAAAATGCGTACCCCGCATATTGTTCCGCTTTCCCAACAGGCAATTACCATTCTGAAACAGATAAAGGAAATCTCCGGCCATCTGGAGCTGGTCTTCCCCGGCGACCATAACCCGTATAAGCCAATGAGTGAAAACACTATCAATCGGGCGCTTCGTCTGATGGGGTACGATACTAAAGCTGACGTCTGTGGGCATGGCTTCCGGGCGATGGCCTGTAGTGCACTGGTAGAATCTGAACTGTGGTCGAGGGATGCCGTAGAGCGGCAAATGAGT
>NZ_SZXJ01000096.1:0-29016 GCF_005281345.1 Citrobacter sp. wls619 | reverse complement strand
CAATGGTGGTCCGATTATCTGGATATGAGTCGCGATGGATATGTTGCGCCGTATATTTACGCCCGGCAACATAAAGTTGCCTGACTTTTCTGGTAATAATGATGGGTTATCTTCCGCTGTTTTACTTTGACGTACCGGGCAGATAACCCTTCACGCACATATGTGGAGCCATAGTATGAGCGGGACTGATTATTTAAATCAACAGGCTGAAATGGAAAATCGTTTTACAGAAAAAAACGGAGAGACTGAGTCTCAGAAACAACCCTGCCATTCACTTTCCGGACCACTGGCGCAATGCAATCCGGATGCTGAAATAAGCAAAGAAGATCAGGAGTGGGTTAATACTCCTCCGGTCGGAAAAGAAATTCTGTAAATGATTAAGGGACGCCACTGCGGCGTCCCTTAGATATGAAAAGGAGGTCACGCCTCTCCACACCTTTTCCATTACTGCGTAATGATGGATAAATACGGGTTATCTTCCGGTACGTTGCCACCAAATATTTTCTCCGGCTTATCCAGGAGATAGCCTTTTACCTGACGAGTTTTACGTGGCCCTTTTACCTCACAGTTAAAAATATTAATCCCGTCGTCGCCTCGCATGTGCAGACCGAGCCGCTGAAAGCTCAGCTGTACTTTTTTCCACTCCATCCCGGTTTCACCCGTGACCGACTGAACATATAGCTGAAAAATCCCCGGCGATACCAGAAATACTTTTCCCTGAACCATATGTACGCGGGCCATCACGTCATTCGTCACAATTTTTCGTGCCTGCACCACCAGGCATAGCCAGTCATAAAAATGTTGCCCGGAGAGTCCTGGTGTTATTTTGCTGTCTGCCTGCGATGCTACCGGACGGGACGGTGGAGCCGATGGATAATCGGGACTATCAATATCACCGGATAATGCCGCAGTCGCTTTTTCCGGTACAGCAGCAGGCAAAACAGATCGGTTATCTTCACTGGGTATTTCCGGCTGGAAAGTATGGGTTGCTGGTGTGGTAGTTTCCTGTGGGGCAAACAGCGAAAAAGCCAGATCGGTTAATTCGTTTTCTGGTGCAGGTGATGACGGTACAGATTGCTCACTGCCCACATTAAGCGTCTCTGTCGGATTATTCGTCACAGGCACCACGCTTCCTGTAAACGGTGCAGGGCGTTCTCCTGTGGTGACCCAGAACCGTGATGGTGATAATTTCAGCAATGTTAACGGGCACCCCGGCGTCCAGCCACTGTCGGCTTTAATATCGCACGTCCAGACCGCTTTCCCTTCCTGTGTGGGGATAATCAAACCATGGGACTGCATCTCATCGAATAACCGCACATTGCTGTCCGGTACGCTGGTCACTCCCTGTTGTAGCAACCAGGCACGAACTCTGTCAGCGGTGGTTTTGCTGATGAGCCACAGAGCCTCTTCTGTCAGCCAGCCATCAGAACCGGAATGAGGATTGTTCAGTTTATATTGTATCTGTACCAGTTCTTTCAGCGCCGTCAGCGTCTGTTTTGCCAGCGATGGCTGTGGACGCTCCAGCGCAGTGCTCGCGTTCGCTCCCATAAACTGAGCTACCGATGCGCGATCCGCCTCCTGCACCAGTTCGCCCATGATACCCGCCTGGTCATAATGCCCGTTGATACAGTATATAAATGACGCATACAGTCCCGGATACTGTGCCAGCCAGTTCAGTGCAGTAACAGGCAGTACATGTGTTGCCAGTAATCCCCCGGCCACAGGGTGCAACTGATGGTCACGCTTTTTGAGATACTTCAGCCGGTACGCTCTGCGAAGCGGCCCCTCCCACGGATGCCAGATCTGGTCATCATCCATAGTCACTGCGATATCTGTCGCTGTTTTCCCCACATCATGCAGTAATGCCGCGTAAATAACCCCAGCCGTCCACGCCTCCGCTTCCCGCGCCTGGTCTTCCGGAGCAGCACCTGTCGGAAGCAGGTGGCGTTGCCGCAATTTGGCCGCAAAGGCCATCACTTCCAGTGTGTGATCCAGCAGTCCGCCTGGATGAGAATGGTGATGGTATTCCGAAGCGGGTAGCTGTTGTACCAGTTCCGCAAATCGCCTGACCGGGATCTGATACAACTCTGTGAATAACACACCGGAGAGCGAGGTTCGCTGCCAGATAATTCGCATCAGTTGCTGACGCAACGGGGTTGCCAGCAGAGTTTCTGCGGTCTGCGGGGTAAACCAGCCGGGACGGGATTCCGGAGGCATGGATGACTCCCCCTGCAACTGCGGGACGGTTTTTCCCCCGGTGAGCCATTTCAGTTTTGCATGAATGCCTGTTTTCATGAATCCAGCCTTTCATTTATTCATTCTGCACCAGAACCGATAGCACTCCAGCAGGAATGCTGTGATGGTTTTACCCTGCTCTGTCGCCGCAATCTTGATTTCGCGATGTAACAATAGTTCGATACGGATCTGGATAGGTTTTGTCTTGCCAGTGTGATGATCGGTGGTCGCCACTTCCAGTGGGCGGGGCGTTACGGGGGATAATTTCAGAGGTTTCTTTGCCATAGGAGATCCAGAGTCTGAAATCATGAAATGCGTTTTTCCCGATTTCGTGATTTCAGTTTGTTAGTTCAGGGATGACTACTGACGCGAACGCTAATTTCGCTGATGACATTTCTGGCGCGAAGATTAAGCGTTTTCCAGGATGTTTCAGTAATGGAATATCCGGCATCCAGCGCAATACTGTAGCCAGGTTTGAACATGATGAACGACGTGGCGCAGGCAAACTGCCAGGCAGAAATCGTCTGAATGGCACTGCGCCCCTCAGCCTGGCTCGGTGCCTTACCCACAACGTAGAACAGGCGGTTGTGAGGAATGCCTTTATGCACCAGTTCACGCCCCAGCAACAGTGAGGGTTCCAGGTCATCGAGTGAGGTTCCGGTGGCAATCACCACCAGATTTGACTGGCGGGCAATATCAAGAGATGAAATATCGACAAACGGACGGGTATCAACAATAAGGCACGGGTAATTACTGGCAGCTTTGAGTGCCACATCATGACGGCGATAGACGCCCGTTTCGACAACAGGAAAAATCCCGGTATTGTCGCGGCGCTCTGCCCATTTCGCGCTGGTCTGCTGCGAGCTATCCAGGTCCGCAAGGTGTGTTTTTTTGCAGGCACGGGCAAATTCGACCGCTGTCGCACGGGCAAGCGTGGAGCGCCCCACGCCGCCTTTCTGGCTGATAAAGCTGATAATCATGTAGCCTCCTGAATTCACGAAAAACGCACAAAATGAATGCAGGAAGAATGCTGCCTGAAAATATAGCCAGCATCGGTAAGGAATTAAAAACCGGATTTGCATATTTTTATGAAGAAATGAAATGCGTAATGCAGATATTCATGAAAACAGGATGTGTTGTCCGTTAAGGAGGCCTTTTCCCGGCCTTTTCAGGGTAAGCCTGTTACCTCTTGATCTCCTTTCCCCTTGCCTTTTATCCCTTTCCTGCGCGGCATAAAATCATGAATATTTATTTTCATGAAAAACGAATAAAACAACGACCTCCGGCAAGAAACATATTTAGCTAATTAATGTATTACAAAAAAACATGCTTAGCGAATAAACAATAGCCACAGGACACAGGGATTGAGTTACCTGAAAAAGATATATTGCCTGTTTTTTGTACCAGTGGTAATGTGAGTTTACTTTTTATTCAGTACAGGATGTGCAGAATGAAACAACAAAATGCTGGTTATCGTCTCGGACTTAAAACCCGTCAGTTTCTGCGCTGGCTCAACGTGCAGGAAACCCGACTGCAACAGCGTGGCGTACCGTACTGGATAACAAAACTTCCTCTGTATCTTTGCATTGCCACTGCGGTGGGATTACTGATTGCTGGCGCATTATTTGCAGCGTTATTTCTGGCGCTGATGATTTTTATGGCCTGGTGTCTGGTAACAGCAACAAAGGGAGGGATAGATATACCTTATGATGATGACGAGCCTGTCGATGGATATAATGCAACAGGACCCGAAGGTCCTGGATATTACTATAGCGGCAGAAAAATCGATGACTGAGATGTTATTTCCCAATTTTCTTTGTAATTACATCCCCCATCCTTCCACCTGATTTATTCGCATCCGCAGTCCCATTTACAGTTGCACGTTCAATCACGCCGCCAAGCTGAATACCCGCCCATCCCAGCGCCCCCATCCAGAAGGCAGGCAACACGATAAACATCGTTCCCATCACAAACTGCATAATCAAATCATCCTGGGTATTCTGTATCCCGGCCAGATTCCACGAACTGTGGGTATCGCCATCATACAGCAACGCCAGCATCCACCCGTCCAGCCAGCGCGCCAGCTCCCACCAGAAGGTCAGGAACATCAGCCCGAACTGCGCAAACGTCAGTGTCAGTACCGTTCTGACGCTGTAGGCCGAGAACACCGTCACCAGCGGAATACAAATCACCAGTACCATCAGCAGAATGGCCTGCACCATTGGCAGTGCCTGGCGCAGTGAATCAAATGCCGGAAATGCCGCCAGTGACGCCAGCGAATGACCGAAAGTTGCCCCCGTCCTGGCAAGGGCATTGGTGAGTGTCGGGTCAACGTTACCGCCGTAGCCCCGATATACCAGCCCGTCCTGTGATACCGTCATATTGCGCGGACTAATCAGCGCCCGCAGCACCGCCTCTTCATAGTTTTCCTTGCTGTAAGCCAGTTTCTTAAATGACTGCCAGACATCCGGTTTAACCTGCGCCAGCAGCCGGGGTTTCAGTCCCACATCGGCATCCGACCACCACTGTTTACAGGTCGGATAGCCACCGTTGCCGGTATTCACCAGCCCTGCATCCCGGTTATTGTCATACGGCCAGGCGCTTCGCGGTGAACGCGCATGGTCAGTATCGTAGTACCCCGCCTGCGTCATAAACCGCGAAGAACCCGGCCAGGCCACATCCTGGCTTTCACTGTAGGTCAGTTCGCCGCCGCGTTGTTTCAGTCGTGACAACGACGGGGAGTAGCATTCCATCACAAAATCCCGCAGTTCCTGTGCCAGCACCGGGTTGCTGATGCGGGAGTGCTGCACATCAAACCTGAGCTGCCGCAGGTCTGGTTTACACGGCAGCGTGGCGGTAGCAGCACTGACCAGCCCTTTAGATACCGCATGCACCAGATACCACCACACCGGCACCGCCGCCGTCTGACCGGAAATATCACTCACCAGCGGCGCATAACCGGACTGGTCCGGCGCGACAGGCATGGAGAAATTGCACTGTTTTGACCGGTCAGTGTTGTATTTCATCTGCGTGAGGTCGATATTCAGCAACGGAACGCAGGTGAACATAATGACAATAAGCGCTACATACACCGTATTCTCCATCCACGCGAGAGTTAATCCTCCGGCATCCCCCTCGTCAGCACCCTGCTCCCGTGCTTTCAGCCACAGGGATATCAGTTTCATCAGCAGTGGCAAAGCAAACAATCCTGTCGCTGTGATGGTGTCCCATATCCCGTTACTGATAAGCCAGCCCAGCAGAGTGAGCGCATATTCCAGATAGCTGTGTGTCGTCATGCGCCAGCCCTCTGTTGCATCATATTGCTGGCTTCACTGACCACCAGCAAAACCAGCATCCAGCCTGCAATACGAACCAGCCGTGGCCGGTACTGCGCAGGCAGGCGACGGTACAGGGAAAAACTGAAGATAACCCCGGTGATATACAGGCCCAGCCGCCAGACCAGCAATCCATAACGCACCTGATACAGCGTATGTTGCAGAGATATCGCCGGGGAGGCGAAACGTAGCGTCAGCCCGGTGATAATGACAATCCCGGTCAGTACGCAGACCGCCATCAGCACCGGTTTTAAACGAGACAATATGGCAGACATGGCTACTCCTCCCCGGAGGATTTGCTGAGGTCGCTGACCCGTTTACTGCCGTCATCTTCCACACTTACGGCTTCACCGCGAGTGACATCCCGCAGCGTTTTGCGCGTCAGTACCGAGGTACTGGCGTTATCCGCCAGCATCCGCCGCATCTCCAGTTCCAGCCGGAGCTGGTTCAGTTCCTGGTCGAGCTGTACCGTGGTCTGGTTCAGTTGCGTCTGGGCCTCTTTTTCTGCCGCAATATTCGGTTCCCGCGCCCCGGCCAGCAGCGTGCGCCTTGCCATCAGCGCCTGCTCCATCACGCGGGCCAGTGCCATCTCACCGGACAGGCGCTGTACCAGCACTGCCACATCGGGTTCATCACGCAACGCCTCCACCACGCCACGGGTCAGTTGCAGACTCCCGCCTGACGCTTTGCTCAGATTCTCATACGTGGGTTTTATGCTGCCGTTAACCAGTTCCGTCAGCACCTCAGCAATTTTTTCCTGCTCTTCGGCAATCAGCGGTGACAGCCCCACGCCCGCCTGCGCACCGGTTTTTTCTTCGCTGTTGCCGGAAACATCGTTATCCGGCGCAACATTGATGGTCTGTTCACCAACGACTCTGGTCATCCAGGAGGCCGCCTCTTCCGGTTTGCTCCAGACCTGGCAGAGTTCCCCCTGGCACTGCGACGCCGAAATGCTGCCGGTATCGGTCACGCTGCGCTGGTTCAGAATGTTATATCCGGCCTTTGTGGTGTCACCGACCAGCTTTATTGGCGGCTGTCCACTGCCGCCGCGTTTCTGTCCTCCTACCCAGGTTTTCCCCTTACTGGCCGCTTCCTTCTCCACCTTCTTCTCTGCCCGTACCGCATCAGTTTCACTGGCGGCGACAGCCTGGTAATTTTCCGCTTTGGCACTCTGAGTCCAGGCCGAACCGTAGGCAAAATCGGTCATCTTCTCCGCCATCTTCTGGCAGGTCAGTTGCGATTTATCAAAATCAACACGCCCCTGTAACACACCGTTGGTCAGCAGGTCATAAAGTTGCGGATTAGCACGCTGGATTATCATCGCCGGGAGACTGGCAACCGCAGACGTGGCGGACTGAATGACATTGCCCATTAAATCCTGGAAGCCTTCTGTCACGCCGTTGAGCTGGTTGCGCACTGTGGTACTGATATCGAAATTGCCGCACATCAGGTCGGCATTCCAGCCCGCCCGTACATTCAGTAACTGCGTATTGCGCCTCGTCAGCGCAGGTGTAATCACGGAACCGCCGCCAATCTGATAGTACAGCGCATCGGCAACCGCTCCCTGCTGGTCCACACTGTAGTTGTTATCGGCTGCCATCGCTGTATGGCCGAAAAGGCTGACCAGCACAGCCGCCAGGGCCGGTTTTAACTGTGATTTCATAGTGATTTAGCCTCCGGTACTGCCGAGAAGGGTCTGCCCACGGCGCTGACAGCAGGAATACGGACGCCAGAGCGCCCAGGCGTAGCTGCCATCGCTGGAAAGCCTGTCCGCGTATGTGTCAGTGATGGAACGATCGGGAAAGATGGCACAGCTCATGCTCATCGACGGAGTCAGCATCTGCCAGGCATGGTTGCCGGGGATGCCCTCCTGTACCGGTGACGGAGGCCAGTAACCTGGACGGGGAGAAGAAATGAGCGGCAGATAGACATGAATCTGCCCGGTGCGGGTGACAATATCGGCAGTGCGTTGAGCCACGACGGCACCGGCCTTATAGTCATGCGTCTGCCCCAGCGCACCGGCGCGGGGATACACGTTGCCCCACAGGTCGCCGGCCTGCCCGACTTCACGCAAGCCCGGCGTTAACGCCTCCGGATAAAGCATTTCCGGGACACCGCTGCGCCATGCCAGCGAGTCCAGTACACTGAGAAAATAGGGCTGGAACGGCACCACATTACTGCTGCAACTGTAACCATATGCACTCAGAAACTTAAAAAATGCCGCATCCGCAGGATGACCAATGGCCGCAGCATCCTTGTAGCGGATTTTGGTTTTGCTGTTGGTGATACGGGGATTGGTGTCGCCACCGCCAAGCGTGCCGGAGGCCCCTGCATCGGTGAGCGCCATTTCACGCCACGAATTATCGCCGGGGTGGCTGTAGGAGGAAACGACCAGTTCCGGGATATTGTGTTTTACCTTCACGGAGGTTCTGACCGTGCACCCGAACGGCGTACACAACAACCAGTAGCAGATACCAACGACACGATACTGCAGGCAGTCCGACGACAGTGAGGAGGCGATAATCTGCGGCGTGGTGATAGCGATGGCAGGCAGCGTCACTGCCAATAACGACGGGATAAATGCGCGCAGTGATTTCATGGCCGCTGCCCCCGCCATGCTTCCAGCTTCTGCCGTGCCAGAGCAACATCGGTGGTGCCATAAACCACCAGCTTATCATCGAACACCACCGCCGGAACCTTCGCGATATTCAGCATCCGCGCATCCAGCAGCGCCTGATACGCACGGCTCAGGTGCGCTTCCTGCGCCTGCCAGTCTGGTTGCTGCATTCGCTGTTTTGCCTGTTGTTCTGCAACGACCGGGTTATCCGACAATACTGGAAACAGTGGCTGTTCCAGCGAATGGATGTTTTCCAGAATCTGCACCAGCACACCGGATTGCGGCTCTGCGACAGGATATTGCGGCGTGGTGTAAACCACCGTCTGAGCCATCGCGGTGGAAGTCATCAGTACGGTAGTTAACATAAAAGAAAGATGTGTCCGTAAGCGCATTTTTTCCCCTTTAATCATGAGATGGTCAGGGAGATTTAATGCGGAAGCGATACCAGTAACAGCAGACAAATCAATTCCGGAAATGAAGGAAAATTCACAAACAGGTCAACCCGGAAGGGCGGTACACTACAGCATTGTGTTACATGAACGATTTACGGTGAGGAGAGTGAATGATGTATTTAAGTTCGCTGGCACACAGCGTTTTAATGATAGCGGCTGCGCATGATATTCAGCCAGGACAACAACTGCCCGTGCAGGCATTTGACCTGTTTCTGACGCAAGATGGCGCGGGCGATGCGTTGCTGGAATTGTATTTTGAAGAACTCCTGGAAGAAGTTCCGCAGGAAGTGGATATTCTTTCGCAAAAGGGATTTGACTATATCTGCGAGTATAAAGCCGCCCCGTAGCCTGACCAGAGCGGCCTCTGCAGAGGTTAAATCAGCGCCATAAATTCGTTCATTGCAGACGGACTGAGCCAGTGATGAAGATACCGCTTATCATCTGAGGCGAGGTCATCGTGCAACACCGGGCCGTTGGCCTTAATCGTCAGTCGCAGCAGTCTGGCGGCATAGTCAATGGCAAAAAACGTGTCCGTTTTCATTTCCCGGATAAAAATATCGGGGTCGGTACTGCCAAAACGCAGGAAAACGCGTTTTTCCAGATCGCCAAACGCCATTGAGTTTGCTGACACCTGAAAAATCCCTGTTTCGGTTGTCTCCGGACTGTGATCTGGATTGTCCGAATCTGCTCCGGCCTGCCATGACCAGCTACTTTCATAACCCGCCAGAACCCGCAGTATTTCCATCATTCCGGCTTTTCGCTGAGATAATGTTGTCCACGGACCGAGAACTGGAGAGTATTTAGCATAAATATCGATGTTGTCATTTGGCGTAAACACATCATCGTCAGCAAACTTCGCCCACATCACTAACTCATCCAGAAATGCAACTGGAGGGGCTCCACGGTTGTAAATCATCGCTGTTGTGAACTGATACGACATGACAAACATTCCACAAAGGGAAGATGAACTAATCATAGCAACGGCAGAGTAAGCCGCCATCCGTTACCATGGCACTTGCCCTTTTTTACATGGCCGACACCAAAGTAACCAGCCACAACGACATACCGTTTATAATGAATTATACTAACCCATCAACCATAGTCAGTGCAGTATGCTGAAGTTAAAACGATAAATAAAATATTTCTTTTATTTTCAGAGGGCAACTGTATGTCTTTTCGAGGGAAAAGTACCCTGAGTACGCTTACCCGTCATGGCGATTTACACCAAGGGGAAAGCGGGTAAACCGGAAGGGTTATTTCTCTCATCAGACTGGCCAGAGAGGCTACGCAACCGTTTTATTTCACTCCCCGGAAATGAGATACGAAGGTAATAGAAAAAAATATCTTATATACTCGCATCGCATTTAATAATTTTATAAAAATGTTTATTTTTCCATCAACTAACACTTTCTCATATTTATCATCAAGATAAATAATGCCATATTGTCCATCGATATTCCGACATACTGACCTGGAGTTAAAATCCAGGCTACGTCAATTTATCTCTCCATCTGATCAACCAGATTCAACTCACTTACTTCCTGTATGCACTCATTATGCACGTACGGATTTTTCAAATTATTCCTCTCAACAACAGACAGTAACAGTTCAGGCTCCCTCCGGAACAAAAACACCTCACTTAACGCAATTTTCCAAACCAGAAGAATACGTAAACCGCTCTGTTAATATAGAGCGGAGATCCTTAGTATTAGCAATTACAAGCCAGAAAAAACATTCGTTAACTTATCTCGCTTTCCAGATAATTTGCCCATTATCACAACATTCCCTTTGTCGAAGCACTGTCCATTCATAAAATCCGTAAGGGTACCTTTTAGTTATTTCAATAAAATAAATGTCTGGAATATTAAATTTAAGCATTGCATCAGGGTGTATGGCATAGTTTTTAGCACCAACAGATTCAACTCCAGGATAAACAATTGCATCCGGTTGTTTTCTTCCTCCTCTGAGGACATCAGCGAGCGTTGTCGTATGCAAATAGTTATTCTCTCTAGCCCGTCCATCAGCAAGTATTTCCGCCAGAAAGCTATCAATAAGAAATATGCTGGTCTTTTGCTCCTCAGTAAATGGTTCCAGCGTTTTCTGGACCCGTGTAAAGTATTCACTATTCCACTTATGAGCCCTGACAATACTGCCGACAAAACCACAGTGCAATTTATGCTCAGATCGTAGCTTAAATGCAGCCACCTGAACCTTATCCCCCGGTATGGCACCAATCTCTGCAAGACAGCCATGGTTGCTGACAGATGCATATAGTACAGACTCACCTTCATTATTAAGTCGCCCCGTCTGAGCAAACTGGGCTGGCGGATAAATAATATCCTGAATATAGTCAAATCCTTCAGGATGAGCTTCATCAGCTTTTCTTGCTCGCCATAACGTTGTCTCTGTTACATCGTGAAAGCCCACCGGGAGCTGAGCTAATAAAAACATGTAACCTTCGGCAATAAAGCGCTGATCGCCTGATTCTCTTATTCTTCTGCAAATATCTGCTATTTCTTCTGGAGAAACGATATTCATCGACATAACTTAAACAATCCTCAATATAACCCCACAAAATGTGTTGCGGGATTATACATAGTTATCTTCGTGAGTACGTGTAACGGACTGATTAAAATATGAAACAGAAGATCACACTGGTATCAACCTGTGACTATGCCAACTCAGACCAAACCTAATATGCTCAACCCCCTGAGCCCATCAATTCGTCTTGCCACCTGAATAGCCGCATCCAGCTCATTGATCCCCTGCTCACGCATCAGTTGCGCACGCTCCGCTTTCTCGTGCTTTTCCGTCATCCCCAGCGCCAGAAACAGACTGGGAGGAACGACCCGGAACAGCGCCTCTATTTTCGTCGCTAATACCACTCCTTCGGTATATTTCCCGGACGCTTTCGTGGCAGACAACAACAACTGCTTCTGCTCCGGCGTCAACGTTTTAAATCGCTCCAGTTGCTCCACTTCCTCGGGCGGCATAACCAGCAGTTCCCACCATTCAATCATGTTGAGCAGTTTCTTCGCATCGTCCGGAAAATCCGACAGATTCTGTGTTGCCAGCCATAACCAGATACCCAGCTTACGCCACATCTTGGAGCCCTTGGTCAGGAACCGCGCCAGCAACGGGTTAACGGTAATGATGTGCGATTCATCAGTGATATTGACGATGGCGCGGGAGAGATGCTGGTCGCGTTCGCCGATATTGTTGATATGGTTAATCAGCGAGATATAGGCAATGGCGAGTTGGGCCTCATAACCTTCGCGGGCAAATGTCGCCAGGTCCACCAGCGTGATATCAGCATCCGGCCAGGATTCGCCTTCCCGGTTGAACAGCTCCCCTTCAAAGCCGCTACAGAACATATTCATGGACTCAGCCATTTCATATGCCCTGCTGCGACGGTTTTCTGGCAACGTCGGGTCTTTTGCCAGAGTAAACAGCGCATCGCGTACATCCTGCGTCAGCGTCTGGCGCTTTGCCTGATAACAGGTCCTGGCCGCATCCAGAATAGCCTGCCTTATCATCGCCCGATCCGGACGGGTGAGACGTGCATCCTCTTTCACCTCACCGCCAGTAATCATCAGGCGGGCGGTGATTTCCATCTCGCCCAGGATATCGCGCTGGTCATCGCCGTCCTGTGTCTCCTCATCATCAGGAATATCAGCGCTGACCGGCTGTTCCACCAGTTTCCAGGCATCAGCAAACAGTGGCAGGGTGACGCCGCTACCCGGCTTAAGGCTGATTTTGTTGACGGTCAGGCCATAGCGTTTCGCATAATCTGCCGTCAGGCCGAATGAGTTTCCGGCTTCAACAATAAACAGACGTGGGCGATGTAATGCCATCAGTTGCGCGATTTTACCGTTGAGCGTCGCAGACTTACCCGCACCAGTCGGCCCCAGTAACAGAAGGTGACCGTTTTTAGCCCGGTCATCCTTGTTCAGTGGGTCAAAATCCAGCGGTGCGCCCCCCCGGTTGAAATAGCTGATCCCCGGATGCCCGGTGCCGGTTTCCCGGCCAAAAATGGGCAACAGGTTAGCGATATGCTGGACAAAATTGAACCGCGTATAGAGATTGCGCTTGTCGCGTGACGGGTCGAAGTTTCCAGGAAGCCAGCGCAGATAACTGCTGAGTGGTGCCACTTCATCACTATCCAGTACTGGCACCAGACCGCTGTTCAGCAGCACACTGTTCAGCTCGCGACTCTGCCTGTTCAGCGTCAGTATATCTTCCGCCGACAGGTAAAACGCCAGCGTGGAGCGGTACATCTTATGGCCATCTTTCAGCCACGTTTTGACATCACGGCAGTCAGATTTTGTGTACTCCGATTCAGTATTTTCACCAATAGCGCGGTCGGATAAGCGGTTGAGATGTGCCTCCAGCAAATCCTGTGGATGTACCACCATCGTCAGTGACATCACGGTGGATTCAGGCAACAGGTCAAAAAGCGCATTGATACCATCACCCTTGCGGGTTTCCCCGGTAAGATGCCCGATTTGTGGGGCTTTGCGCAGGCGATCAACGACCATCACCTTGTGAGGACGATTATCAAAATACCAGACGCCATTCCGGGCATCAGATACCGGCTCGCTGAACAACAGGTTTTCGGCAAAGTCGGACAACAGTGGTGGCGAATTCTCGTCATATTCTTCAGGCTGCGTGACCGTTTCGTAAAACGCCTGCCGATTGCTCACTGGCGGGGCCGGATTAAACCAGCGTACCAGCCAGCGCCGGATGTCGGTGTGATTCTGGCGCAGTACCGCCAGACCTGCGCCCGCCAGCGCAGAAATGACCCGTTCACAGACGTTGTTCAGCGCCTGCTCCGGAGTCTGATCACCGTGCGCGGATTTTGCAGGCAGGTAACGGTAAATCACCATCCGGGTTCGACGAAGCTGACCGCGCCACGGCGTTTTCGTCACGACGTCATCGAAAAACAGTCCACCTGAGCGGGTAATGCCGCGCAGGTGATGGTCCATTTCAGCAAGCCAGGCTTCACTGAATGCTGAGCCTTTCGCCGCAGGCATCACATAATCGCGCAGCTTCTGCATATAGCTGCTGAGATCATCCTCGTTCTGGCAAAAAAACTGCACCACCCACGGAGAGCTGTCCAGCTCGTCAAAACTGTCCTGAAGCGCATCCTTTACAATATCCCGGATTTCAGCAAGATGCTGCTGCGAGCGCCCTTCCGTTCCGACTGGCGTGATATCGTACACAGCAGCAACTGAGCGGCCATCGTCGAGTAACAGTGTCTGCGAATCGTCCTGAAACTCCACCCACGGCAGCAAATCAGCAAATGACGGGCCTTTCTGGTATGCCGCATTTGTGGCCTGCTGCGTCAGCTTTCCGGTGCGTGATCGGGCTGTATTCTCTCTCATCACAGCGCCTCCGTGCGTTCACCGGGCAGCGCATAATGTGTGCGGGAATGGAGCGGAAATACCGTGGTATAGCCAGGCACTGGCACGTTTTCGCCTTCGGTCAGATGCGGAAAAACATACATCGTCATATCGGGGTTGGGCAGGCGTTTAAACTGTGCCTGAACCTCATTTTCTGCCGTGCGGGTGTAACTCTGCTGCTCCTGCACTGAAATCTCTGTCAACGGACGGCGAAGCTGGCTGCGCTGGTCATACAGCGTATTGCTGCCCCCCGTCTGCTTGCCCCAGATACTCATCATGGTGGTGTCCTTATCCACGGGCAGCAGGTCTTCCTGGGAGGTACTGCATCCGGCCAGTGCCAGTAGCAGGGGAATAATGGATAAAGGAACAGTATTGTTTTTCATCAGTCCAGTTTCCTTTTACTGGCAGAGGCCTGCACATACTTCACTTTGCGCCCCTGCGTCTCATAATCGACGGGAATTTGCCGGGTGATATGAATGGCGACAGGGTGACCGGGAGGGACGTAAATCGCATCAAACATCTGGCCATAGCGCTGTTTAAACCAGTCTGCAGATTCTTTCAGCCCGCCACCCAGCGCCTGTCCCAGCACATACTGACCACTACTGCCAGTCACGGCAGACGTCACCGAACCGCCCTCCACGGTGGTGGTGGTTTGCCCGTTGGCAAACGCATCTGCCGCCGCGGAAGAGCCCGCCAGCAGGAACTGCGAACCGATATATTCAGCGGCGTTGGATTTTCGTTCACCGGGAATACACGGCAGACCGTGCGGGTCAGACAGCCAGCCAATTTCGCTGCCCTGTCCTTTGTTGCTGTCACTGTTGGCTTTGTTTCCCGCAGACGGTACGGTACGAATGGTGCCGTCGCGGAACACAAACGTCATGCTGTGAACCGTACCGCGCACGCAGGAAAGCGTCCAGTCACCCGACGCCGTGCCCGAAATCACCGCACCCTCGACATCCGGTAATTCAATGCCATTGGCAGTGAGATTATCTCTGCCAATCAGCACCTTAAACGGGTACGGATCGCTCACCGTGCCGTTGACCGGCACCCGCCCCAGCAATGCAGTCATCGCCACTGAACCGGTCAGTGTGCTGTTTTCCGGCAGGGTATAAACCGGTGTGGCCTCCTCAATGGCTCTCTCACCTTTCACCACTTCCAGAAAGGCTTTCTTCTGCTGGCTGATGGCATTGTCTCCGGCGTTGCCGAAAGACGACGGAAACTGCACGCCAGAAGCGGCAGATTGTCCGCGCTTGTCAACCGGTCTGGCATCCGCAGGCTCCACCCAGCGTACACTTCCTGCCGGGACATCCTGATTATCCAGCCCCAGACCGGGAGGAATATCGCCGCCAGTGAGCGACGATTTCTGGCTCAGTTGATTCAGCTTTTGCTGAAAATTGTCCAGCATGGAGGTCTGCTGCTGTTTCAGCTCACTGTTAAAGTTCTCCCGCTCGCGGCTGATGGCACTGTTGATGCGCCCCTCAACACTGGTATCCCGTTCGCGCAGCCGCTGGTTTTCCTTCAGCAGCGCGGCGCTGCTGGTGCGCATTTCCTCCATCTCAGCCCGGTACTGTTTCATCTGTCCGACCAGCGTGGCGACCGTATCGCGTGGTGTATCGCCGTCGATGCCCAGCGCCTTCATTTCATCGCCGGTCAGGTCGGCCACCACGGTGCTGTCCGCTGCCTGCGTTTCACTGCCGGAGGTACGACAGGCTTTCAGTCCAATGAAACCTGCGCCGAGCAGCAGTGACGGGACGAGAATTTTCAGCAGGCTGTTGGCCTTAAGCTGCATCACTTATCCCCCCTCGTCGTCTTTTCCGTGACAGGCTCCGGCAGGATGGCGTTGTCCGCACTGCCATCCGTTACCAGGTACACCACCGTGGTGTCTTCCGGCGTGCCGTGCGCACCCAGCCAGCTGTGCTGAAATGTTGCCGTCAGAAAATTCCCCTGCAATGCACGGGGATCGAGGTCAACACGCCCTTTGTTCTGATTTTGCAACTTAATGGCAGTGACTGTGGTATCCCCCAGTCGCCACGCATTCAACGGGGTGGCAGTCACCGATTCACCAGGTAACAGCGTGGTGACAGCCGTCGCCAGGCGTACCTGCACCGGCGAGATCCCCGCTACCGGCTCCACCGTGCGCAGCGGCGCATAAAGCATCTGTGCGGCATAACGCGTGAGTACCACCGGAACGGGTCCGGTGTATTCTTCCTGCATGGTGGTCCGGGTCTGCTCTTTCGTTTCCTCCTCCATAACCACATCGCTGCGCCAGACCGTATCGTCATAACGCAGTTCCAGCGGCTCCAGTTCGTCTCCGCCAGTCGCACGAACATCCAGTAAAATCAGTTCGCCGCTGTCCATATCGAATAGCTGGAGGCGGGTATCGGGAAAATCTTCGGCTGCACGCAAATAGACCGTGCCGCCGCTGCTCTGTATACGCAGTTTGCCGTCCAGTTCAGCCGGATAGCCAACACGCACGTTACGGTTAACGAAAATCACCCGCTCATGCCCGGTATGCAGTTCGACAGGTAACGGCAGACGCTGCCACTGCACCAGCTCAGTAGCATTAACGGTACTATGGCAGACCAGTAACGGCAGGGAAAACAGACAATATCTGAGATGCAATTTCATTATTTCACCTCCGTTGTTGCAGCCGCTTCCAGTTTCTGTGCCTGTCCGGCAAAACAGTCGAGCGCCAGCCCCCAGGGATTTTTCTCCGCATCCACGTCATAACGCACAATGTTCAGTGGATAGCGTACTAAGGCGCGTTTGACGGGTTCGGCGCGGTAGTATTCATCCACCGTCAAATCGAGCGTCACCGTCCAGCGGTCGCGGTCCAGCACCTGCACCCGTTTGTTATGAAATCCCCTGCCGGGAATTTCATACACCCCGCGCACACGATCACGCAGTTCACCCCGGTCGCGACGCTGGCGGTAATCACCTTCAAACTGCGCATAGCAGGCGGGCGTCAGATAGGCCGTCAGCGCACTGAGATTACGTGAGTAGTCCTCCTCGCCGTTGACGGGCCAGCGATTAAGCTGCTGGAAAATATAGAAGGAAAAGGCATAAACCTGTCCGGGCGGGATTTCCCACCATGGACGGGTGCTGCCTGCACGCAGATCGGGCGGATTATGAATGGTGAGGTTGCGCGGTGCGCTTTGCCAGCCATACCACAGACCCGCGATAACCAGCAGCATCAGGCCGATAACCCATCTCAGGGTCGTAATGTGGGCGTCCCGTGCTGCGAGGGCATGTTTGAACTGGCTCATCTTGCACTCCTGCGGATAACCCACACGGCGCTTTTCTGCACCAGTCTGGCATCGCCGTAACCGTGGCGGGAAAACCAGGCTCCCATTGCCCGGTACAGCCAGGTATCAGGGCGTCCACGTTTAACACGTGCCAGCCACTTACCGCCGACCAGAATAGCCAGCACCGCGCCAGCCAGAGCCCCCGTCGGTATGAGTGCCCAGATCCCCACTACAGCGGCGGGAAAAATCCCGCTGATAAGACCAGCAGCAAATCCACCACTCAGCGCAATAAACAGTTCTGATGTCGTCATACCGCGAAACACCACTGGCTCACGGTTCAGACGGTCCGGGAGAAACTCAATGGTCAGTGTCATTACAGAACATCTCCCGCCTGAGTCAGCAACCAGATGATGATCACCAACAGAATGGCTCCAACCCCCGCCATCGCGCCCAGGTCTTTCCACTGTTTTTTACCCGCCTGGATCTCTGAATAGGTGGTAATGCAGCTGTTGGCGACCACCAGAAAACCAACGGCACATATTCCCAGCGACAGCAGGATCACAATGTCGTAGCCGTAGTTTTTCAGCGTGTCCATGATGCCTGAGCCTTTACCACGGGAAGGATCTTCCATCGTGGGCAGGTCGGCGCGGGCGGAAACAGAAAAAGCGAGAACAGAGAGCATCAGGGAACGCAGAACCGTTTTTTTCATCATGGGGATTTTCCTTTGCAGAAGAGAGAATTAGCTGAGCACCAGCCAGAAGCTGACCAGCAGGAGAAGCACGGTGCGGGCAACTATGCCGCCGAGTTGTTTCAGGGAGAGATTGCCGGCTGAGAAGGCGCGGAATGAACGCAGGCAGACCCACGCAGCCCAGAGGAAAAGTGCTGCGCAAAGCAGGCCGAGAAACAGCAGGTTTACCTCAGCGGGTTTTGCGCTGCTGCCCGCCTGGAATGCGGTGATTTGTGCGTCGGTCACTGCACGCTCTCCCGCCGGTACTGCCCGGCCAGTGGTAGTACCGGCTGTGGCTGGGCGCGGGAAGGCGTCAGATACTGTTCAAGACCCGCACGAACGGCGCGAATATCGGCATGAGCCTGCGGATAATCAAAGAAAAAGCGTTCGCCAGGGGCGACGGATGACTGGCTCTCCGCACGTTTCAGCGTGGCGTCGAGCATATCAAGCTGGGTCAGCAACAGGGATAACGTGGCAGATTCAGAGGCAGGCGCCGCCAGGGCGTTGCCCGCCAGCACGATGCCAGACAAATACAGATAAGGAATAAGTTTCACAGAGATGCTCCGGGCCAGTAACAGGGAGAGCATCAGAATGCAGGGACCGTTATATTCAGTCCGCAATAAACTGTTTTTCTGGTACAAACAAAAGTCCCTTCTCCGGAGAAAAGGGATTTAATAATTATTTATTTTCTGACTGAGTCGTTACATATATTTTTTGAAGAGACCAAACATAATACTGACCGTCAGGCCACAAAATAATGCGGCGGGTAATAAAACAAAACAAGGATTAACAGAAAATGGCAGGGACAGATAAATAACCCACGCCAGGAAAAATACCGGCATGACCGACCGCTTGGCATGGTGGTAAATAAACCCGGATTCATAGCCGCAGCCAAATCGACGAATATCGCGCCGCACCAGCCCGTCAACAATCCCCACCAGCACAGCCAGAAGAAACAGCGGGGCCGTCAGCAGCAGAATAAACACCCGCAGTACAAAAGTCAGCGTGATATATACCGAAGCCTGAAGGTAAGTATCGATCCAGTAAACCCATTCATTACCTGGTTTACTCCGCAGTTGTTCCAGCCAGGGGATAAATCCGGTATCGACAAAAATCCACTGCCAGGTCCGGTGCAGAATAATTTCCAGTTTCCCGGCAGGATCGGCCATCAGCAGGCTGTGCGTCACATTTTCAGCAAACCAGCTTAACTCTTCGTTCATCATCAAATGGCTGTGTTCCGCCCCCTGTTCGGGCCAGAGAAATGCAATACCCAGCCACTCCACCATCAGGCTGAAAAACAGGGAGCCAATCAGCGCAGCGCTGGCTTTCCCCAGCCATGACAGCGGCGTGGCAATCAGCCCTTTTTTCGGTGGATTACTGTTCTGAACCGGAGTATCACTCATTCAGCCCCTCCTGTAATGCGTCAAGCAGTGCGGAATGATCCACATCGGTATCCGGTACGGCAGCGTTATTCCACCACTGCTCACCGGTGTGGTAATTCGCCTGCATATATTCCGCGAGCTGCGTGATACTGTCCGGCATCAGGTCATCGTTATCCGCAGCAGGCAGCGGCATACGGATTTTCCACAACTGTCCGCCTTCCAGCAGGGCAAATGCCTGACCTTTCGGAAGCTGTATCAGCGCCGCCGGATCAATCAGCGGTACGCTGACAGAACTCACCCTGTCCTGCGTGTTACTGGTGAAATCCGTCCCGGTTTCCGGATTAGACGAATCGGTGACGCCGGAAATCACCGTGTTCGTCAGGACATCCACCTCATGCAACTGACCGGTCATCAGCTCCGCTGTGGCGGTTTCACGCACACGCAGCATAATCAGGTTGTTGAAGTTGCCGATGACCTGGCCCGCTTTGGCAGCACTGCCGATCCGTGCCTCAATATCAGAGAGTGTCTGGGTATAGGCGGTCACCTGAATCCCTGCGCCGCCCCCTTTGTTAATCAGCGGAATAAACTCATCGCCCATCAACTCGTTGAACTCGTCACAGTGCAGGTTGATCGGAATTTTGGCCGGATTATCGCCACCCGGCAGGCCATCATTGACGCCGAATTTATAGATATAACCCGCAATACTTACCAGGTCGGCAAACATACTGTTACCCACGGCAGCCGCGATTTCACTGTCGGACAGCGCATCCAGCCCGACATACACAACACCGCGTTTGCGGATAATCTGCTGCCAGTCGAAAATCGGCCGCGGGTCATCAAGATCGCTATAAGACGGGGCCAGTAGCTGCGCCGTTTTGCCTGTGGTGAGTTTCTCCAGCAGGGGCAGCAGAGAGGCCACAATTTTATCGAAATAGGTTTTGTCATAGCGCACCGCTGAGCGCAGGCCATCAAGAATGGGGTCATAAATTTTGGTAGCGGCAAGATACTGCTCCAGCGCCACCACATACTTATCCCGCCCCTGTAAATTGCGTGGCGTATTTTTGTCGTTCACCTTATCGGCCATCTGCGCTATCACATCCCACGCTTTTGGCTCATGTTTTGGCAGGTAGTACTGTGCGTAGCGGATAAACAGGTCGTCGATATTAATGACATGACGGCTGATTTGCAGGTAGTCCGGACGCTGTCCCAGTTCGATGAGGGCGCGGGAAATAATGTTCACAAACCGCCACGCAAATTCTTTAAACGCCGCCGAATTTCCCTCACCGGAAAGCTGTCCGGCGATACGGCTGGCAACTTCGGATATTCGTCCGAAACGACCCACAGCGTTATAGCGTGCGGAAATATCTGGCCAGCCAAGATGGAATACATAGAATTCGTTTTCCCGCCCTGCGCGTTTTGCCTCGGCATATGCCCGCTTCAGCAGGTCAGCATCGCCTTTCGGGTCAAAGATAATGACCACTTCACCGCGCCGGATATCCTGGGTAATAAAAATTTCAGCCAGCCGTGTTTTACCGACACGGGTGGTGCCCATCACCAGCGTATGACCGACGCGTTCACTCAGAGGCAGGGTCACATCGGTTTCATTCAGCTCAATACCGTGTAATAACGCGCTGCCGCCAACAGGCGGCAACGGGCGTACCGGATTCAGCGGGCTGTCGCGGGAAAGAATACGCCGCATAGCCGGTAAACGGCTTTCGCACGCCTTCTCCAGACTGCGGGCCTGACGATAAAACCAGCCGGGATGAATGTAATGCGCCACCTCCGGTCGTCGGCAGGTGTGCAGACGCTGGGTATGTTTCTGCTCCCAGCGAAAGCCCAGCCCGATAAACAGGCTGTGGCGACTGACGGGGACCAGGCTGCTTGTCATCACATAACGCGGCAGACGTCGGATATTGCGGCGATAGCGCAAAATAGTCAGCCCCTGCCGGGCACGAATACCGGCGAACAGCAAAAATCCCCCCGCGAGCGGATAGCTGACGGAAGGGGCAAGCATCACCGACCACGGCGCAGCCAGGCAGACCACCCCCGCCGCCAGCCCGGCGGCAGCACTGTATAATTCCACTGCCGGACGCAGTGGCGCTTCAATCACATGGCGATGACTCATTGCGACAGCCCGGAATCGGTGATCAGCACCGGATACGTATCCAGTTGCAGACGTACAGCCAGATCGTCACCACTTGCGGGCAGCAGCGTCAGGCCATCAGCATGCTGACGCAGTTTTTCCAGACGATCAGCCGAAGCCACATTCACTACCAGACCGGTGGCGTTCAGGGATTTCAGCGTGGCACGCTGTTGCGCCAGCCAGTGGACCGACTGCGGGTCATCCCCCAGAATAAACAACGGCGTCATCCCCGGCAGGGATAGCGGCCGGGAGATGACAGCACCAGGATGCAGACGGGAAGAGACCACCGGAAACACCGCACTTTCCAGCGGAACAACCTGTACAGGCGAACTATTCTCATCATCTGGCGGCGTAATGGCCTCAAACAGCGGTGCAGTAGACTCGCCGCCGAAGTCTGCCACAACTGTCAGCGCAGCGTAGCTGGCGCAGGATAATGAAAACAGTAAAGCGGAAATGATGATTTTCAGCATGTCATGAATTCCTTCTTTATATTAGTTCATGAGGAGAGTTTTTGCAGATGGCGAAGTACTTCTGTGCGATAGCGCTGTGCAGGTTTACCGCCCGCCGGATGGTGATAGCGTCCAGTAGCTTCCTGCCAGTTCTGCCACTGGTCGTAATGACCACGTAGTAAGCGGGCGGCGACCTGCAAATTGAGGTAAGGCGTCAGTGCGTCGCATGGCGTGGCAAAATAGTGTCCATTCCAGCCGATATTGATTTGCCCCAGTCCGGCGTCAATACGCTTTGGGCTCGTGGTACGCATAAACTGGTTCAGGGCACTACAGGCCGCATGACGGGTTGAGTAACGGTAGCCTTTTCCGGCGACATTCAGCGTCCATGGCCACGGCCTGATGCCCTGTGGTACGAGGGAGCCACTTTCGGTCAGCGCCATTGCATACAATAAATCAGCCGGAACACCGGCCTGCCTCGCCACCTGTCGGTAGCCTGGGGGGATATCCTGTGCGGCGTGAACAGTCGTCAGAGGGGACAACAAAATCAACCATATCAGGGTGCGGAAACGGGTAACCATGAATCCCCCTGTTTTTCCAGAACCACCGGCATTTTGCCCTGCCCGTAGTGCAGCCAGCGACCAGCGTCATGATTCAGCGTGATCTCCCGACGCTGTACCCGCGCATTATCAATATGCTGCGCAACCGCCCAGCGTCGCAGACGACTGTCATCGTTATTGCTGCCGACCAGCCAGATATCCAGAGGGTTTCCGGCACTGAGCAGCGTTTTCAGGCGAGTATCACAGGAGAGACAGTCTTCCCGGACAAACACCGCCAGCCGCGAACTCCTGTCCGGCGAGGCCACCGCAACAGGCACCAGACCAGGAAAACGGCGTTTCCAGGCTGCATCATAAGCGCGCTGGAAGGCGAGTTCCTTCTCCACCCGCCGGGACTCTTTTTCCACCAGCAGATCGGCATATTTCCGACGCTCCGCATCAGTAGTGGCTTCAACACCCAGCGTGGTCAGCGGGTCGAGCGACGGCGACCAGATACCGCGCTCACTGCGTTTCAGCGCTTCATAACGGCTCCATTCTTCCTGCGTCAGTCCCCACTGCTGTGCAGCGGGTTGTGAGGAAAGCCGCATCTCAGTGCTGCTCTGAACAGTGGAGACCGTTTCATTTTCGGCCTGTGCCAGAGGTGTCGCCAGCGCCAGCAAAAGTGCCAGACTTTTAAATTTCATCAGTTTCACCTCAGCTCAGACTATGAACGGCTGACACAGAGGTGAAACAGACCGTGCGCGTGATTTCATCTACCGTCATTGCCCATGCCGGGCCGGCAATCACTTTCAGCGCATCATCAACACGCAATGGTCCTGGTGAGCGTTGAATATCCGGCAAAGGACTGCTGAACAGTTGTCTGGCCTCTCCGGTGACAGGCAGGCACAGACCGTAGCCGGTTCCCGTCAGCCATACGTGCAGGGCATCACCACGCGTCGGCGCTTTCCGGCTTTTTTGGGGTTCAGGGATCGCATGACTCACCACCTGGCGTAATGGATAGCGAAGCGCCTCGTCCGGAGTGAGGTTCGCCAGTGTGTAGCGTGCGGTATGGACCAGTTCAACAGGTGCCGGTGAGGCCAGAATAACCGGAGCGGATTCAGGTCTGGTAACCGGTTCAGGGGTGCAGGCTGTCAGCAAAAGTACCGTTGTGGCAGCGACGGATAAGAATAAATATTTTCGCATAATATGTTCTCCGGCGAATAGACGAATAAAGGCCGGGACAGCATGGAAAAATTAACAGGAAATAACCGCAGTAAACTGAATCCGGGGAATAAAAAATGACGCCCCGGAGAGCGTCAGCGATACATAATGCTGATTACTGATACCACCAGGTATCAAACTGTTCTGCAAAATCATTCGCCTGCTGGTAATGGACCCCAAAATTACGGGTAAAATACCCGTCAGACGTGGCGTAACGCACAAAACATTCACCATTACGGTATTCCATCAGCGCCGCACTGGTGTCGTATTTTTGTGCCAGCGTAATTAACTCATCAAGCTGAAAACCATGCTGTAATGCCGTCAGCAACATAGACTGGACCGCCTGCATTTCAGCATTACGCAGAAAATTCAGCTGCGCCTGGTAATTTTCATTATTCATATAATAATGCTCCGGGAAAATAAAGGGATTGACGCTAAAGGGCGCTGTCGGCGACAGCAGATTGCCGGAGCAGTAAAACAATTCCCGGAACAACGATGAATAAAGAACTCATATCCGGATAAATAAGAAATCGCCAGCCAGAAACAGGCGGGTCATAATTCATTACGGGTCAGTAAATAATCACTGAGTCGCCCCCCCAGCCAACGGATCACCGGAACTGCCATCGAGTTGCCCAGAGCTTTATACCGTGGCGAATCCGGACAATCCTGTTCTGGTTTCCCCCGCCAGGGGATACGTGTGTAGTGTTCAGGAAATCCCTGTAATCGTTCGTACTCCACCGGCATCAGGCGACGGACGTCATAACGGTGGATCACGGCGTGCGCCGTATGGGACGTATCAAGGGTGTAGCACAACTCTTCTGACAGTCTGACTCGATTCCAGCCATTTTTCTCCATGCGATCAATCGTATTACCAGCTATGCAGGTAGCGGGAAAGACCACCAGATCGTGCGCATCTTTGTAATCGCTGGCGGTACAGGTGCTGCTGATGTCACTGGCGGCATATTCCCCTATGCGTTGTTTGTTGTAGAGCCGGCTTTCGCTTCCAGTACCTGCTGGAGCTGAACCGGCAACGGATGGCTGTGTGCCGCTGCCCGGCGCACTATCCCGGCGCAGGCCCGCGAACTCAAACAGTATTTCGGCGGGATCGATGTCCTCTCGAGCACTTGCGATAACAAACAGACGCTTGCGTCGCTGGGCGAGTCCGAAGTATTGAGAGTCAAGCACTCTGAATGCAATATTTCGGCGTGGGCCATACACACAACCTGCACGGGGCCATTTGGGAATATGACGACCATACTTTTTCGACCAGCGCCAGAATGTCGATGATTTGCCTGCGGCGGGCGGTTTTCCGGGAGTAAAGGGAACATCTGTACCAGCCAGTCCGGCAAGGAAGTGACCGAAAGCGTTTCCGGTATCACTGAGGACGCCGGGGACATTTTCCCACAGAATGAGTGCGCCATGCTTATTCTCCTCTGCGCGTTTAATATCAATAGCGTCAGCCAGCCGGATATACGAAAGCGTAAGCTGGCCTCGCGGATCGTTAAGTCCCAGTTTCATTCCCGCCACGCTGAAGGACTGACAGGGTGTGCCGCCGATGAGAATATCCGGGGCAACAACGGTACCGGTGCGAATTTTATCCGCCAGCAGTGTCATATCGCCGTGGTTAGGAATATCCGGCCAGCGGTGCGTGAGAACCGCAGACGGGAATCGGTCGATTTCGCTGAACCAGAGCGCTCTGAATGGCAGGTTATGCCAGGCTACGCTGACGGCTTCGATACCGCTACAGACAGAGCCGTAAGTGTATATTTTTGTATTCAATTTTCCCCTCCGGACGGCGGGGATGCTCTTATGGCATTCGGTCAGGAAGCTCGATGGCTATGGGTGAAATGGTTCAGGGTTTTACAGCGCGGGCATTTGATATGAAGGCTGGAGAACTGAGTGGCTACTGCGAGCAGGCGCTGGCATTGCCCACAGCGTAGTTGTTTTTCGGTTTGCTGATTTTCCATAATATTTCACCCGAATTAATAATTATTATTCAGAACATTTTCCATTTTAATAAAGGGCGGCATATACCGCCCGTCATATTTTATTCGCTACCAGCCCAGACTCATACCCGTTGCAATGCCTGTATTGTGCTGTGTGTCATAGGAGGTTTTTAATGAAACGACGACGTGTGGACTGACTTTATAATAACCACCAGCAGACATCGCCTGCTCAGAGTCAAAATTAGCCACTCCCATACCAAACGTGAAGTCATAACTGAGATTCTGAGGAATGGTACTCATCGCCATCGCCCCGGCAATACCGGCTGACGCTCGCTGGCGGTTGTCATCAATTTTGTTATCAAGACGATCAACCCGATTGTTCACATTATTAATCTGCGTATCCGTCCATGCCACGGATTCACTGAACCGTTTATCAGTCCAGGTATTGGCCTGCTCGAGTGTTTTTGCCGATACCGCGTCCGTATATTTCATGTTCTGCGCACTGCTCTCCTGGACAGTGGTACGCGTGTAGTCTGCTGATTTTTTATAGGTGCCGTCAGCCGAATTATCGACATACTGCGTCATCTCAGACGACAGATGACTGATTTCAGTATCGGTATACTGACGGGCGTTATTTTCTGCTGTAGTCACTCTGTCGTCGGTGTAACGACGGTCAGAGGTGGACATATCGTCCAGTTGCTTTTTATTAACGGCGTCCGTGTCCGCTGTTCCCGCAGCGACATGGGTTATCTGGCGTTCGTTACCCTCACTTCCTACCGACAGGGTATTATCCCGGTCATTGGTTGAATTATTGCCAATAGCAATGGCATTCTCCGCGGCAACACTGGAGCCTGAGCCAAAAATCGCGGAATTATCTCCCGTCAGGCTATTCTGGCTCCCGAAGACATTTGTGTCAGTTCCTGAAACGTTGTTTTCATTCCCCACCAGCGACGTTCTGGCCGCATCCGCGATGGTGTTATGCCCACCAGACACGACTGAAAATTTGCTGACATCCTTAAACTCATTAAAATCACCGGTCACAATCATGTGGTCGCTGTTCTCAGCGTTATTGTGCTCACCGATAACCAGACTGTAATATGAGTCAGGATCGGGGTTCTGATTAATTAATGTATTTTTATCTCCATAAACATGAACATTGCCACAGTCTCCGGTACAGGTATTTGCACATACCCCGGAGGTTGATGTCAGCAGCGATAATAATCCTGTGGCTATGACGGTTTTTGATATCTTCATTCTGGCCTCATTAACTTGCTCTGCCTGATTTAAATACATTCCCCTCATCGGGTCGGTGTAGTTAACAGGGAGAAAGAAAACAGTCCAACGTGAAAATAAAATTCCGGTTCGAATAATTTAATAACTATTTGTATAAGGCAATCTGGAGAAATCGCAGGAATAAAGGAAAGCGCCGCAGAACGGCGCTGGCAGGTATTCACCTGAATGGAAAAATAAAAACAGAAAGTGGAACAACCAAATCCCCCGGTATAGCCTTACTGACCATACCGATCCGCTTACGGGGATACGGATCGAGAACATGGCGCTTTCGCACAAACGGCTCCGTTTGGTTGCCGGTCGGCCCCGGCACAAGGCAGGATGCTACATCAGCCATGTCCGCATATTCTGCCTGATGCCTGGCGACCTGGAGGTCGCCAATTCAATACCGGAATAAAAGGAAAATGTGATTACCGGGCCTGTGTGACCATCGTCGAAATCCATACCGACTGTTTTTGCAGAAATACCGCCAGCGGGAGCTTACCCGCCGCAATATCGTCCAGCGCCTGTTCCCAGAGCGCTGTCATTCCGGGATCTTTAATGATGTCCGGTAACATGGACATCAGCGTTATCGCACTGTCAGAGGCTATCAGATGTCGCTTTTCTTTGCGGATATACCCACGTTTCAGCAACGTCTCGATAATTCCTGCACGGGTCGCTTCGGTTCCCAGACCGGCACTTTCTTTCAGACGCTGTTTAAGTCGTTCGTCGGTGACAAACCGACTGGCGTTTTTCATCGCCGCAATCAGCGTCCCTTCCGTGTAATGCTCAGGCGGTCTGGTTTTCTGCGCCCGGATATTCGCGCCGGTAACAGTGCATTGCGTGTTTCCCGCCAGTCGCGGAAGTGACTGTGTAGTCTCATCCATCTCACTTTTATCTTCACTGAACAGTGTCTTCCAGCCCGGCGTGACAACCACGTTTCCGGCGGCTGCCAGCGTATGCCCGGCACATTCCAGTTGCATCTGCGTTTTGTCCGCCTCATACAACGGCAGAAACTGCGCCAGATAATGACGGCGTATCAGGTCATAAACGCAACGTTCATCCTCGCTCATTTTGCTGATATCTGCGGGCTGCATTGTCGGGATAATCGCGTGGTGAGCAGTGATTTTTTTATCGTCCCAGACACGGGATTTTTGCTGGCTATTGCACTGTGCCAGCAACGGTTTTAATGCCGGATCTGCCTGTTGCAGGGCACTGAAGACCTGCGGCACTTCGGCCAGCATAGACAGCGGCAGGTATCCACAGTCAGTGCGCGGATAAGTTGTGGCTTTGTGCGTTTCATACAGGCTTTGTGCAACATCCAGTACCTGTTGCGCCCCCATGCCCCATTTTTTTGAGCAGACCTGTTGCAGGGTCCCGAGGTCAAATGGCAGAGGCGCAGATTCTTTGATACGCTTCGTTTCCGTGCTGATGACATGGGCCAGCCTGGTGCGACTGATATCCGCTGATGCCCGTTCCACCGCTGACGGGTTAATACAGCGCCCTTCTTCATCGCATATCGCTTCAGGTGCCAGCCACTGCGCCTGAAACGGGGTATTCTGACCGCTCAGCGCGACGGTCAGCGTCCAGTAGTCGCGAGGGATAAAGCAGGCTATCTGCTGGTCACGGTTAACAATCAGATTCAGCGTGGGTGTCTGGACTCGACCGACAGAAAATACACTACCCTTCTGCCCTGGTCTTTGCCCTTTCAAAGTATACAGACGGGTGAGATTCATCCCGCACAACCAGTCCGCTCTGGCGCGGCCCAGCCCCGCCAGGTACAACGATTCTGTTGCTTCGCCAGGTTTTAGCGTAGCTAATGCTTTGCGGATACTCGCATCGTCCAGCGCAGAGAGCCATAACCGGGAAACCGGCCCCCGGAATTTGCACGCATCGAGAATTTCGCGGGCAATCATTTCGCCTTCCCGGTCGGCATCAGTCGCTATCACCACTGAAGAGGCTTTCTTCAGCAACTTCTGAATAATCGTGAATTGTTTTTTTGTCGCGGGCTTCACTACCATCTTCCACTGCTCCGGAATAATCGGTAAATCGGTCAGCGT
>NZ_SZXJ01000018.1 GCF_005281345.1 Citrobacter sp. wls619 | reverse complement strand
TGATAGTCGCCAATGCGCTCAAATAATTCGGGCAATCGCTCCAGCGGCAGGGCGGGATAGTGATTTTTAACCGGCGGTGCGGTGACGCCTTCCAGATGCTGCGCCGGGTTGCTTTCGGTCAGTCCCTGCTGCACGGCGTAGCGCATGATGTTGCAGAGTTGCTGCCGGGTACGGGACGCGACTTCCAGAAACCCTTTATCCTCGATAACTTTCAGTAGCGCCGTGAAATGCTGAGTTTTCAGCATCGTGACGGGCAGATGACCGATTGCCGGGAAGATATGGTTTCTCATGCTGGCAAGGATGCGCTCTGCATAGTCAGCCGACCATTTTTTGTTGGTTTTGTGCCATGCCACCGCAACGGCCTCAAAGCATTTTTCCGGTGACGCGGCGGCTTTTTCAGTCATGCGCTGTTGTGCGGGATTGATATTCTGTGCCAGTAGTTTACGGATATCGTCGCGTTGCTGGCGGACGTCGGAAAGCGAGACCTGCGGATAGGCACCTAAGGCAATGCGGGATTCTTTTCGGTTGAAGCGATATTTGAGATACCAGAGGCGCGAGCCGCCCGGATTGACAAGCAGATACAGACCGTGTGAATCAGTCAGTTTAAAGGGTTTATCAGAAGGCTTGATACTACGAATTTTCGCGTCGGACAGGGACATATGGTGGTCACTCCATTATCGAACTGAAATGACCCCAAATCAGACCACCAATTTCGCCGGATGCGCAGGGAAAATCAGATACGCATCGGGAAAGATTTTCACGCTAACTTATTGAA
>NZ_SZXJ01000066.1 GCF_005281345.1 Citrobacter sp. wls619 | reverse complement strand
TCTCACGTTGAATATGACACCCCGACTCGCCACTACGCGCACGTAGACTGCCCGGGCCACGCCGACTATGTTAAAAACATGATCACCGGTGCTGCGCAGATGGACGGCGCGATCCTGGTTGTTGCTGCGACTGACGGCCCGATGCCGCAGACTCGTGAGCACATCCTGCTGGGTCGTCAGGTAGGCGTTCCGTACATCATCGTGTTCCTGAACAAATGCGACATGGTTGATGACGAAGAGCTGCTGGAACTGGTAGAAATGGAAGTTCGTGAACTTCTGTCTCAGTACGATTTCCCGGGCGACGACACTCCGATCGTTCGTGGTTCTGCTCTGAAAGCGCTGGAAGGCGAAGCAGAGTGGGAAGCGAAAATCATCGAACTGGCTGGCTTCCTGGATTCTTACATCCCAGAACCAGAACGTGCTATCGATAAGCCGTTCCTGCTGCCAATCGAAGACGTATTCTCCATCTCCGGTCGTGGTACCGTTGTTACCGGTCGTGTAGAGCGCGGTATCATCAAAGTTGGTGAAGAAGTTGAAATCGTTGGTATCAAAGAGACTGCTAAGTCTACCTGTACTGGCGTTGAAATGTTCCGCAAACTGCTGGACGAAGGCCGTGCTGGTGAGAACGTTGGTGTTCTGCTGCGTGGTATCAAACGTGAAGAAATCGAACGTGGTCAGGTACTGGCTAAGCCAGGCTCTATCAAGCCGCACAC
>NZ_SZXJ01000015.1 GCF_005281345.1 Citrobacter sp. wls619 | reverse complement strand
CCCGCCGTGAGCGGCTCGTGTTCGCATAATCTGCATTATGTCTGGCGCCCCCGCGTTCAGCCCCTCAGTCCGTGCCACGTGCAGCAGCTCACTGGCGTTCGCTCCTGCCGGTTGAGTGCGGCACGCCTTACGCGGCCCCGCAGTCGCCGCCATCCCTGGCGGCTCCGGTGCGCCACTCCGGCCGCGTCGTCGGGTGAAAGCCCGTTAAAAGAGGTTGTCGGCCTGCGGCCTCCGCTTAAGGGCTTAATGCCCTCCCGGCTGCGTCTGTCTGCGGCGGCTCGCAGTCGCTACGCTCCTCGCTCGTTCCCGCCTCGCCAGCTTCCGCTGCCCGCCCTGGTCCGGCGTTGTCATGCAAAGTCAAACCCCGGTCGGGCAGCGGAGGACCAGAGCGCCGTCCCGGCGCTTGCGGGCTCTGTGCCGCCCGCACCCGCAGAACCCGCGCCAGCCACGCAGCAAGCTGCGCGTCTGTCACGGGTTGCTGTGGGAGCCGCAACGCGGCCCCGGAGGAGAACCACTAATGACAGGGCGTGACGGCGGTGGTATGGTGAACGGGCTTAAAAAGGCGCGTCGGGAAAACCGGGTTAACGTGCTGTTAAATAAGTAAAAGGTGATGGCCGGGAAGCCAGAAACGGCGCGGGCGGTAGCGTGTTAAAAAGTGTGATGGTACCGGAATCGTTCCGATGA
>NZ_SZXJ01000053.1 GCF_005281345.1 Citrobacter sp. wls619 | reverse complement strand
GGGGGAATTACAGCCGATGGACTGGCGCAGTTAAAGAATGTATCTGAACCTCCGCCGCGATGTTCTGCGGCCCGGTGTTTGCAGAGGTCTGCACCGGTAAAGGGATCAACCGTCCTGACGGAACAGGTGCTTCTTTCAGGTTGTAAAGCAAAGGGCGCTGTCGACGACAGCAAAGGGCAAGAGGAAGATTACAGCCGTTCTACGTGAATGAAAAGAGGAAACCTTTGTTTTTGGGAATTGAGTCGTTTGTGGATTTTTTCGCAATTTTATGAATGGCAATCTGACGCGCTTCGCTTGTCTTCTCCCGATCTTCCGCCAGCAGAGCAGGCAGAAGATCGGGAGAGGCGGTTTAGCTCTGGCGGCATTCCGGTTTACGGTAACGGGACGGCCAGATTTGCTCGGGAGCTACGCCCAGCCTTTCAGCTATCAGTTTTTCACCTTTGGGCCAGTGCCTTATTAAGGCATTTGCCAGCGTGGAAGAGGCCAGTCCGGCCTGACGGGAAAGTGCAGAAAGCGACGTTCCCCGCTTTTTCAGCGCCGCGATGATGTCGGCGGGATGCCAGTCTTGTAACATCATGCGGCCACCTCGTCGATAAACTTCATGCCATCGGCAGTACGCAACCAGCGCGGGGCTTTCATTTCCGCAGCGA
>NZ_SZXJ01000016.1 GCF_005281345.1 Citrobacter sp. wls619 | reverse complement strand
GCCAGATGGCGGGTTTCAACCTTCGTAATGTCCATTGTGCCGATATCGGGAAAGACATAGCGCTTCAGGCAGGTGAGGATTTTATCGGCGTGGCCTTCCGACCAGAGTTTAAGGCAACTGGTGTGCCATTCAGTGGCGATAAATTTAAACGTGCAGGATTCGTCAACGGCGGCGTTATCCATCTTGCGGATCTGCGAAGGGCAGATACCGGACGCCAGCAGCTTACGCGCGGCATCGCGCTTCTCGCGGGCTTCCGCCAGCGTGACCAGCGGATAAGCGCCAAAAGCCAGACGGTTTTCTTTGCCGCCGAAGCAATAGCGAAAATACCATAACTTAGCGCCGCTACGGGATACAGTCAGGTACAGACCTTGCGCGTCGGTGAGTTTGTAAGATTTAGCGAGAGGCTTAGCTGCGCGGATTTTACTGTCATTCAGGGCCATAACACGGGTCTCCATCGTTCATCGAACTGAACGACCCGTAATCTGACCCCAAATTTTCCGGATACGTAGGGATAAATCAAAACGTATCTGGAAAGATTTTTACGCTAACTTATTGAATTACATACACATGGGAATTCATAGGGAAGCATAAAAAAGGAAAAGTGGTGCCCGGACTCGGAATCGAACCAA
>NZ_SZXJ01000017.1 GCF_005281345.1 Citrobacter sp. wls619 | reverse complement strand
TCCATTGCTATGGTGACTTTTCTGACATCGGAAAAAATGAAACTGCCGTCACATCCGGACAGCAGCAGATAAAATATGGTGAGAAGCAGACGTTTATTGTGTTTTACTTTTATATAACCATGTGGACAACTCATAAATGACATATTCCCCTGCCCCCCCTAAGATGAATTAGAATGGTTATGTTCGTTTCACCAGATAAAATATAGTGATTACGTTTTTCTGGTAAAATTTATCATGACTGAATATTACATTAGTTACTGGTTTGTTGGCGCTCGTGCCTGATTTTCTGCAATCGATCAAAATCGGGAAAAGGGTTTCCGTATTCGACATAGCCATCCGGATAAACCAGTTTTACCTTTTCGCCGTGCTTCAACGTCAAAGGGTCTGTCAGTATCACCATCTCATCAGTATGAATTATCGGTCTGAACAGAACGCGTTCAATATTATTATCAAGCCGATAGGTATAGAAATAGACACGACCCGTAAATGAAAGTTCCACCAGATTCCCTATCAGATGGTTTATCCTTTTATAGGGATAAAATTCCTCATTAATCATTCTGCTTCGCCCTGGCAGAGGTTCAGTCCGTCCATTTGTAGCCCGGGGATAATGT
>NZ_SZXJ01000050.1 GCF_005281345.1 Citrobacter sp. wls619 | reverse complement strand
CCGTTGCACCGGTTGCAAAACTTGCGAACTGGCCTGCAAAGACTTCAAAAATTTAACGCCGGACGTCAGTTTCCGCCGTATTTACGAATACGCCGGCGGTGACTGGCAGGAAGATAACGGTGTCTGGCACCAGAACGTTTTCGCCTACTACCTCTCCATTGCGTGTAACCACTGTGAAGACCCGGCCTGTACCAAGGTGTGTCCGAGCGGCGCGATGCACAAACGTGAAGATGGTTTTGTGGTCGTGGATGAAGACGTGTGCATTGGCTGCCGCTATTGCCACATGGCCTGCCCGTATGGCGCACCGCAATACAATGCCGCCAAAGGACACATGACCAAGTGCGATGGCTGTCATGAGCGCGTTGCTGAGGGTAAGAAACCCATCTGTGTCGAATCCTGTCCGCTGCGTGCGCTGGACTTCGGCCCGATAGAGGAACTGCGTAAAAAACACGGCACCCTGGCCGCGGTTGCGCCGCTCCCTGGCGCGCACTTTACCAAACCGAGCATCGTCATCAAACCAAATGCCAATAGCCGCCCGACCGGGGATACCACGGGTTATCTGGC
>NZ_SZXJ01000036.1 GCF_005281345.1 Citrobacter sp. wls619 | reverse complement strand
TTAAATTGAAGAGTTTGATCATGGCTCAGATTGAACGCTGGCGGCAGGCCTAACACATGCAAGTCGAACGGTAGCACAGAGGAGCTTGCTCCTTGGGTGACGAGTGGCGGACGGGTGAGTAATGTCTGGGAAACTGCCCGATGGAGGGGGATAACTACTGGAAACGGTAGCTAATACCGCATAACGTCGCAAGACCAAAGAGGGGGACCTTCGGGCCTCTTGCCATCGGATGTGCCCAGATGGGATTAGCTAGTAGGTGGGGTAACGGCTCACCTAGGCGACGATCCCTAGCTGGTCTGAGAGGATGACCAGCCACACTGGAACTGAGACACGGTCCAGACTCCTACGGGAGGCAGCAGTGGGGAATATTGCACAATGGGCGCAAGCCTGATGCAGCCATGCCGCGTGTATGAAGAAGGCCTTCGGGTTGTAAAGTACTTTCAGCGAGGAGGAAGG
>NZ_SZXJ01000051.1 GCF_005281345.1 Citrobacter sp. wls619 | reverse complement strand
TTTAGCCTTTTAGCCCTTTGGCCTTTTCCGGGCAGGCGCAGTTACCCTTAATTCCCTTTATCTTTTCGGCCCTTTTTCCCTTTCGTGGCGCAGCCGTTTTATTTTTGTTACGCAGTAACGGTACTGCACCAGATATATTATCGTTACTGCATAACGCAATCACCGGAGAACAATATAATGGTAATGGCTAACGCAGAGCGTCAGGCCCGGTATCGCCGCAGCATGCGGCAGTCTCTGGATGATAAGGCGCGGGACAGTTATCTGGATCTGACGGCGGGTAGCCACACATCAGCACCAGACTACAGCGGTGTACAGAAAAACAGGGTAAAAATGTACAAAATTATTTACCTCCAGATAATTTCAGGCAAAAAACGAGCAATACATAAGAACCACCGGATAATGACTGTTGCTATCATCCTTCCCGCCGCAGCCCGTACACCTGCGCCACATACCG
>NZ_SZXJ01000100.1:425-132200 GCF_005281345.1 Citrobacter sp. wls619 | reverse complement strand
CGTTGCATCGACCCATTGAACTCACAGGTGGATGAAGCCAATATCGAAACCCACGGTATGGTGCCCATGAATCGCCTGAGCGACGACCCAACATGGCTTCCTGCCATGAGCCAGCGCGTCACGCGCATGGTACAGCGTGACCGCAATCACCCAAGTATCATCATCTGGTCATTGGGCAATGAGTCCGGTCACGGCGCGAACCACGACGCGCTGTATCGTTGGCTGAAATCGGAAGATCCCTCTCGCCCGGTGCAGTACGAAGGCGGCGGCGCAGATACCGTAGCCACCGACATTATTTGCCCGATGTACGCCCGCGTAGACCAGGATCAGCCCTTCCCGGCGGTACCCAAATGGTCAATCAAAAAATGGCTGTCGATGCCCGGCGAGCAGCGCCCGCTGATCCTCTGCGAATATGCTCATGCGATGGGTAACAGCCTCGGCGGCTACGCCAAATACTGGCAGGCATTCCGCCAGTATCCGCGTCTGCAAGGAGGATTCGTCTGGGACTGGGTCGATCAGTCGCTCATTAAATACGACGACAACGGTAATCCGTGGTCAGCCTACGGCGGGGATTTTGGCGACACACCGAACGACCGCCAGTTCTGCATGGATGGGCTGGTATTTGCCGACCGCACGCCGCATCCGTCGCTGTATGAGGCCAAACACGCGCAGCAGTTTTTCCAGTTTACGCTGTTACCGGGTGACGAGCGCCAGATTGAAGTACGCAGCGAATACCTGTTCCGCTGCAGCGATAACGAAATCCTGCACTGGTCCATCGCCCAGGACGGCAACCGGCTGGCCGCCGGAGAAATCGCTCTGAATATCGCCCCACAGGGCCGCCAGCTGATCACCCTGCCAGCCATCCCGATGCCGGAAACCGCAGGCCAGTTGTGGCTGACGGTTCGCGTGGAACAACCCGAGGCGACTGCGTGGTCAGACGCCGGGCATATCAGCGCCTGGCAGCAGTGGAAGCTGGAAGAAAAGCTCAGTCTGGCGATTAAACCTCGCGCCAGCACAGCGCCACAGCTAACGACCCGCGATGACACGTTTACGGTAATCGTCAGCGATAAACGCTGGGAATTCTGCCGCCGGACAGGTTTACTGACGCAATACTGGCTGGCCGAAGAAACACAGCTGTTAGCACCGTTAATCGATCAGTTTACCCGCGCACCGCTGGATAACGACATCGGCATCAGCGAAGTCACGCGTATCGATCCTAATGCCTGGGTCGAACGCTGGAAGGCCGCGGGCCATTACCGTGCTGAGCCACTACTAGTGCAATGCGAGGCCGAAGCGCTGTCGAACAGCATCCTTATCACCACCGCGCATGCCTGGCAGTATCAGGGCGAAACGCTGTTTGTCAGCCGTAAGTCGTATCATTTCGACGGCCACGGCGAGATGCAGATTACCGTGGATGTCGATGTGGCCAGCGGCACGCCGCACCCGGCGCGTATCGGCCTGAGCTGCCAGCTGGCACAGGTGGCTGAGCGGGTGAACTGGTTAGGCCTTGGGCCGCATGAGAACTACCCGGATCGCCTGAGCGCTGCCTGTTTTGATCGTTGGGATCTGACGCTGGATGAGATGTATACGCCGTACGTCTTCCCGAGTGAAAACGGCCTGCGCTGCGGGACACGCGAATTACGCTACGGGGAGCATCTGTGGCGTGGTGATTTCCAGTTCAACATCAGCCGTTACAGCCAGAAGCAACTGATGGAAACCAGCCATCGTCATCTGCTGCAGCCTGAAGCCGGAACATGGCTCAACATTGACGGTTTCCATATGGGCGTCGGCGGGGATGATTCATGGAGCCCTTCAGTGTCGCCGGAATTTCAATTGAGCGCAGGGCGTTATCATTATCAGCTGAGTTGGCGCTAACACTACCCCGGATGGCGCTGCGCTTATCCGGCCTACGGTGCGCGGTTTCGTAGGCCGGATGAGGCGAAGCTGCCATCCGGCAACGCCTTACTCCTCTATCGCCTGGCGGATTTGCTGTAACGATGTCGGATCGTCAATGGTGGTCAGATCGCCAGGATCGCGGCCTTCGCAGATCGCCTGGATCGTACGCCTGAGCATTTTTCCGGAGCGTGTTTTCGGCAGTTGTGACACAAACCAGACATGTGCCGGGCGGCCAAAGTTACCAATCTGGCTGTCCACCAGCGCCATAATCGCCTTCTCTTCAGAATGCGCAATGTCGCGGTCTTCCAGACTGTCACTCTGCTTTGGAATGACAAACGCGACGGCCACCTGCCCTTTTAGCGCATCTTTCACCCCCACTACCGCTACCTCAGCAACGTTCGGATAGCTGGAGATACTCTCTTCTATCTCACGCGTGCCCAGCCGGTGTCCGGCGACGTTGATCACGTCATCCGTACGCCCCAGAATGAAGTAGTAACCATCGTCGTCACGAATGCCCCAGTCAAAGGTGGCGTACACCTGGCGGGAGAACAGCGACCAATAGGTATTCACAAAGCGTTCGTCATCGCCCCAGATGGTCTGAATGCAACCCGGCGGCAACGGCCCTTCAATCACCAGCATCCCCTTCTCATTTGCAGCACAAGGTTCGCCAGTCACTTCATTGAGCAGTTGCACGTTGTAGCCGTACATCGGCACGCCAGGACTGCCCAGACGCGACGGTCGGTCGTCCAGCCCGCGGGCAATCGCCATAATCGGCCAGCCAGATTCGGTCTGCCAGTAGTTGTCGATAACCGGAACACCCAGCGTTTGGGTTACCCAGCTTGCCGTCGGTTCGTCCAGCGGCTCGCCGGCCAGATACAGCACTTCCAGCGAGGAGAGATCGTGATTACGGATCTGCGCGGTCGGGAATTTCTTCAGCACGCGGATCGCGGTCGGCGCCGAGAACATCCGGCTGACCTGGTATTTTTCAACGATTTTCCACCACACGCCGCAGTCCGGCCAGGTTGGCAACCCTTCGTACACCACTGTCGCCATCCCCGCCAGCAACGGGGCATAGACGATGTACGAGTGTCCCACCACCCAGCCGATATCCGACGCGCAGAAGAAAACGCCGCCCGCTTTGCCACCAAAAATGGTGTCCATCGAGGTGGCCAGCGCTACCGCATAACCGCCCACATCACGCTGCACGCCCTTGGGTTTACCGGTTGTACCGGACGTGTAGAGAATGCAGGAGGTTTCATTCGATTCCAGCCAGACCACCGGCACGCGTGCGCCGAGATGCTGTTGGCGCAGCGCGGCAAAGTCGAGGTCGCGCCCTTCAACCCACGCCATTTTCGCCAGGCCACGATCGACCAGTACCACATGGCGCGGCTGATGCTGAGCCTGCGCAATCGCATCATCAAGCAGCTTTTTATACGGCAGGATCTTGCCGCCGCGCGCCCCGGCATCCGCCGATACGATGACCTTTGGCTGGGCATCGTCGATCCGCGCCGCCACACTGTGCGAGGCAAATCCGCCAAATACCACGGAATGGATCGCCCCAATCCGCGCACAGGCCAGCAGCGTAATGTGCGCCTCGGCGATCATCGGCATATAAACCAGCACCCTGTCGCCGCGCTGTACGCCCAGCGACAGCAACATCGCCGCCGCGACGTTTACCTCGTCATACAACTGACGAAAGGTAAATGTGCGCTCTTCTTCGGTTTCCGATGAAACCGCGATCAGCGCCAGCGCGTCAGGCTGTTTCTCCAGCCAACGGTCGATGGCGTTATGGCACAGATTCGTCGTCCCGCCACAAAACCAGCGAGCAAACGGTGGATGACGATGATCCAGTACCTGGGCAAACGGCTGCTGCCAGTCAATACGCTGGGCCTGCTCGGCCCAGAACGACTCAGGTTGCGTAATCGAACGCTGATAAAAATCGCTATAAGACATAATGCTCTCCTGTTGAACTTACGCCTTGCCGCACGCAGGTTTAGATAACGAACAAATCAAGGTATTCGTTGACTGGCATCTGCTCCAGGCTTGCTCTGTTCAGGGAGACATCCAGAATGCGCTGCTGCTGACGGGTCGGGAACTGACGCGCCAGGTTGATTTTGAATTTTTCGACCAGTTTCGGCATCCCGTCATGACGACGACGCGCATGGCCGATGGGGTACTCCACCACCACTTCTTCAAAACGTGATCCATCGGTAAACTCCACGGTGATGGCGTTTGCGATGGCGCGCTTTTCCGGGTCATGATAGTCCGCGGTAAAGGTTGGGTCTTCGAAGCAATTGATCTTCTCGCGCAGCGCATCAATGCGTTTGTCCTGCGCCACGCCGTCTTCGTAATCCGCTGCGGTTAAGCGTCCGAACAGCAGTGGGATAGCCACCATGTACTGAATGCAGTGGTCACGATCCGCAGGGTTATTCAGTGGACCTTTTTTATCGATGATACGAATACAGGCTTCGTGTGTACGAATGGTCACTTTTTCGATATCCGCCGCCGTTTTACCCGCCGCCTGCAGTTGTTCATACAACGTCATCGCCGCTTCAACCGCTGTTTGTGAGTGGAACTCGGCCGGGAAGGAGATTTTAAACAACACGTTTTCCATCACGTATGAGCCGTACGGGCGCTGGAAGCGGAACGATTCCCCTTTGAAGGAAACATCATAAAAGCCCCAGGTTTTTGCCGTCAGCGCAGACGGGTAGCCCATCTCGCCGGTTTTCGCCATCAGCGCCAGACGCACTGCGCGGGAAGTGGCATCGCCAGCAGCCCAGGATTTACGTGTGCCGGTATTCGGGGCATGGCGATAGGTGCGCAGCGACTGTCCGTCGACCCACGCCAGCGATACCGCATTAAGGATCTCATCGCGGGTCAATCCGAGCATTTCGGCAACAACGGCGGTCGAGGCGACTTTCACCAGCAGGACGTGGTCAAGTCCAACGCGGTTAAAGGAGTTTTCCAACGCGATACAGCCCTGAATTTCGTGGGCTTTAATCATGCCGGTCAGCACTTTTTTCATGGTTAACGGCGCTTTTCCCGCCGCCACCGCATTGCGTGACAACCAGTCAGCCGTCGCCAGAATACCGCCGAGGTTATCGGAAGGATGGCCCCATTCAGCGGCCAGCCAGGTGTCGTTGAAGTCCAGCCAACGGATCATCGCACCGATATTAAATGCCGCCTGAACGGGATCGAGCTGGAACTGGGTACCCGGCACACGAACGCCGTTCGGCACCACCGTACCCGGCACAATCGGCCCTAACAGCTTTTTACAGGCCGGATATTCCAGCGCTTCCAGGCCGCAGCCGAGGGTATCAAGCAGGCAATAATGTGCAGTGTCATACGCCACCTTTGAGGTGATCTCGTAATTCATAACGTAGTCAACGATATCAACAATTTCACGGTCAAATTCAGGACGGACGTTCGAAATATGTGCAGACATAGGGTACATTTCCTGTTTTTTTATCTTTAGCGGTTTGGCATTAGCAACGTTTTTCAATTGCGACGAATTCGCGATCTTCCGGGCCAACATAATTGGCGGAAGGACGGATAATTTTGTTGTCCTGACGCTGTTCGATGATGTGCGCCGCCCAGCCAGTAACACGGGCGATGACAAACAGCGGTGTGAACATTTCGGTGGGGACGCCCATCATGTTGTAGGAGACCGCCGAGAACCAGTCGAGATTCGGGAACATTTTTTTCGTTTCCCACATCACCGCTTCCAGACGGTCGGCGATGTTGTACATTTTCAGCGAACCGCCTTCCTGAGAGAGCTGTTTCGCCACGCGCTTAATCACCTGATGGCGCGGGTCGGCAATGGTGTACACCGGATGTCCAAAGCCAATCACCACTTCTTTGTTTTCCACACGCTTACGGATATCCGCTTCGGCTTCATCCGGTGTTTCATAGCGCTGCTGGATTTCCAGCGATACCTCGTTGGCTCCGCCGTGTTTCGGGCCGCGCAGTGCGCCAATCGCCCCGATAATGGCGGAATACATGTCTGAGCCAGTACCGGCGATCACTCTGCCGGTAAAGGTGGAGGCGTTAAATTCGTGCTCGGCGTACAGCACCAGCGAAATATGCATCGCCTTTTCCCAACTTTGCGACGGCTTTTCGCCATGCAGCAGATGCAGGAAGTGGCCGCCAATCGAATCATCGTCAGTTTCCGGCTGAATGCGCTCGCCGTTGTGGCTGTAGTGATACCAATACAAAAGGATTGAGCTGAGTGAGGCTAAAAGTTTGTCAGCGATGTCGCGCGCGCCAGAGACGGTATGCCCCTCTTTTTCCGGCAACGTACAACCTAACGCGGAGACGCCGGTGCGCATGACGTCCATCGGGTGTGATGCTGCCGGCAGCGCTTCCAGCACGGTACGCACGTTAGCGGGTAAGCCACGCAGCGCTTTTAATTTGCTCTTGTAGGCGTTGAGCTCATCGCGGGTAGGCAATTTTCCGTGGATCAGCAGGTGCGCAACCTCTTCAAATTCACACTGCTGCGCCAGGTCGAGAATATCGTAGCCACGATAGTGTAAATCGTTACCGCTTTTTCCTACGGTACACAGCGCCGTATTTCCGGCGGGGACGCCGGACAGCGCGACGGATTTTTTCGGCTTAATGACATGGGTACTGTTTTGCAGGATCGTTGTGTCGCTCATGTTGTCCTCGTTATTTTTTATATATAGGGTATTGAGGGTATGCATCGCGTAGTACGTTGTAGGCCGGATAAACGTAGTGCCATCCGGCATTGCCTGATGGCGGCTGCGCCTTATCAGGCCTACGGCTTCGTGGTGTACAGCGCGTCGAGTTTCTCTTCGAACTGGTAGTAGTTGATGCTTTCGTACAGCTCGTTGCGCGTCTGCATAATGTCGATCACGCTCTTTTGCGTACCTTCCTGACGCAGCACGTTGTATACCCGTTCAGCGGCGCGGTTCATGGCACGGAAAGCAGACAGCGGATAGAGCGCCATCGCAACATTTGCACTGCGCAGCTCATCGGTGGTGAACAGCGGTGTCGCACCAAATTCGGTAATGTTAGCGAGGATCGGCACCTGCACCGCGTCAGCAAACTGACGGTACATAGACAGCTCGGTGATCGCTTCCGGGAACAGCATGTCAGCGCCCGCTTCGACATACGCCTGCGCCCGATCGATAGCCGCCTCTAACCCTTCCACCGCCAGCGCATCGGTACGCGCCATGATGACAAAGTTGGGATCGGTACGCGCATCCACGGCGGCGCGGATCCTGTCGACCATCTCTTCTTTCGAGACGATCGCCTTGTTCGGGCGATGACCGCAGCGCTTAGCGCCGATCTGATCTTCAATGTGCAGTGCAGCAGCACCGGCTTTGGCAATCGACTTCACGGTTCGCGCCACGTTAAATGCCGACGATCCAAACCCGATATCGGCGTCCACCAGCAGCGGCAGTGGGCAAACGTCGGTGATACGGCGGATATCGGTCAGCACATCATCCAGCGTAGAGATACCGAGATCGGGCAATCCCAATGAGCCGGCCGCCACGCCGCCGCCTGACAGGTAAATGGCCTGGTATCCGGCGCGTTGGGCCAGGAGCGCATGGTTGGCGTTAATGGTGCCCACGATTTGTAATGGATTTTCTTTGGTGAGCGCAGCGCGGAACGCCTGCCCTGGGGAGTGTAGAGACATATCCCATCCTCTTGTTATCAACTTGTTATCGTTCGTTGATTAACCTAAAGCAAGGGGTATGCCAAAGACCTGAATTTTGGCTGAAATTCTATTTTTTATTTTTAAAACAAAGAATTACATTTAACACCAGCATTTTTTATGTACAAAAGCGTGTCAGCTATCGTTTCATGAAACCGAGATGAACGTTTCATTGCAACATTTATGAAACACAACTAAACCCAATATTCGGTTCCTTACTTTTTGGGTTGCTTATGGCTGATACGCATCTTCCGCCGCGGATGAATGACGACAAACCGGTTATCTGGACGGTCTCCGTTACGCGTCTGTTTGAACTGTTCCGCGACATCAGCCTCGAGTTCGACCACCTGGCGACCATCACCCCTATCCAGCTCGGTTTTGAAAAAGCGGTCGCCTATATCCGCAAGAAGCTGGCGAGCGAGCGTTGTGATGCGATCATTGCGGCGGGCTCCAACGGTGCCTATCTGAAAAGTCGCTTATCAATTCCGGTGATCCTGATTAAACCCAGCGGTTTCGATGTGCTACAGGCATTAGCGAAAGCGGGAAAACTCACATCATCGATTGGCGTCATTACCTATCAGGAAACCATTCCTGCGCTTCTCGCCTTTCAAAAGACCTTCAATTTACAGCTTGAACAGCGTAGCTATATCACCGAAGAAGATGCCCGAGGACAAATCAACGAGCTGAAGGCCAACGGCACTCAAGCAGTGGTCGGGGCGGGACTCATTACCGATCTGGCGGAAGAAGCCGGTATGACCGGCATCTTTATCTATTCAGCGGCTACCGTGCGCCAGGCCTTTGTCGATGCGCTGGATATGACGCGCCTGACGCTGCGGCGAAACGGTCAATACGCGTCTGGCGATACGCTGCGCACCCGCTATGCACTGGGAGATATGCGCGGTCACTCTGCTCAGATGGAACAGGTGCGGCACACCATAATGCTCTACGCCCGTTCCCGCGCACCGGTGTTGATCCAGGGCGAAACGGGTACGGGGAAAGAGCTGGCGGCGCAGGCCATTCATCGTGAATATTTCACCCGTCAGGAGAATCGACGCGGTAAACCCTCACCACCGTTTGTTGCCGTCAACTGCGGGGCAATCACCGAATCCTTACTGGAAGCGGAGTTGTTCGGCTATGAGGATGGTGCTTTTACCGGCTCACGGCGGGGTGGACGCGCGGGTCTGTTTGAAATCGCCCACGGCGGAACGCTGTTTCTTGATGAGATAGGTGAAATGCCGTTACCGCTACAAACCCGACTGCTGCGCGTACTGGAAGAAAAAGAGGTCACCCGGGTCGGTGGACATCAACCCATTCCGGTAGAGGTACGGGTGATTAGCGCCACGCACTGCGACCTGGAACAAGAGATGAAACAAGGCGAGTTTCGTACCGATCTGTTTTATCGCCTGAGCATTCTGCGCCTCAAACTCCCTCCGCTACGCGAACGGCTACCCGATATTTTACCGCTGGCGGAAGGCTTTTTAAAACAGTCACTGGCGGAATTAGATGTACCGTTTTCTGAGCCGGTGCGTAAAGGGCTGGGGCTCAGCCAACATATGCTGCTGAATTACGGCTGGCCGGGGAATATTCGTGAGCTACGCAATATGATGGAGCGTCTGGCATTATTTTTAAGCGTCGAGCCGCAACCAGAACTTAACGTCCATTTCTTGCTGCAATTATTGCCAGAGCTGGCGATTGTCGCCGAAATACCCCAGATATCATCATCTCTGACGCCACAACAGGTGCTGGCGCAATTCAACGGTGATAAAACCGCAGCGGCACGCTATCTCGGTATCAGCCGAACCACGTTCTGGCGCAGATTAAAAGAATANAAAAAAAAACCCCGCCAGTACAGAGGCTGGCGGGTATTTTATCTTTCAATGCAGCGCGTTATTTTTTCTTGTAAATATTAGCTGTGCCATGGATTTTGTTATCCGTTTGGCCGGAGGTTAATACCACCACATCAGCGCCTTTCTCTTCAGCTTTCTTCAGCAGCTCTTCTTTAGCATCTGCAACAGAAACTTCATTACTCGTTGAAATATCACCGATTTTTGTGTACTGCGACTCAACCTTTTCAAACTCAAGTTTTGTCATAAATTCCGCAGCATAGGCGTTGGAAAAAACTAAAGCTAACGCACCAATAAGTACTTTATATCCAGTTTTCATATCAAAGCTCCAGGTTTTGTTATATATGCCATCATCGACCCCTGAACATCCATCGTGCGAGTCAAGGATGATTAATAAGTAGTTCAGCCTGATTAAAAGATCCAGAGCCAACGGAAATATAAAGAAATCTTGCGCCGTAGCCACAACAGGCGATCCAGCGCTGCCGCGTTATCCAACGATTCCAGTGACACAAATAGCGTTAATGATGACATTGAGAAATTAACTGCGTTTGATGGCGCACTGTGAGTGAATACTCAGAATATTGATTGCACTAAAACTATAGTAGGTGCAGATTCTTAAATGACCTGCGGGTAAACATTCATTTTCTCACTGATGGAATCGTTGTCTATGGAACCTCTGCACGCCGTCGTGCTCACCGTTAGCCTGTTTGTTTTAACCTTTTTCAACCCCGGTGCAAACCTGTTCGTGGTGGTGCAAACCAGCCTGGCGTCGGGACGACGTGCGGGAGTGATGACCGGTCTGGGCGTTGCCTTAGGCGATGCGTTCTACTCCGGGCTTGGCCTGTTTGGTATGGCAACGCTTATCACCCAATGTGAAGAGATATTCTCCCTGATAAAAATCGTCGGCGGTGCCTACTTACTGTGGTTTGCCTGGAACAGCATACGCCATCAGGCCACACCGCAAATGCCCACCTTACAGCAGCCGATCTCTGCTCCCTGGTATGTATTCTTTCGTCGCGGGCTGTTAACGGATTTATCCAATCCGCAAACCGTACTGTTTTTTATTAGTATTTTCTCGGTCACCTTAAGCGCAGAAACCCCGACCTGGGCCAGGCTGATGGCATGGGCAGGCATTGTGCTTTCTTCTGTTATCTGGCGTATTTTTCTCAGCCAGGCGTTTTCTCTTCCTGCGGTGCGTCGTGCGTATGGGCGCATTCAGCGCGTTGCCAGTCGGGTGATTGGTGCCATCATCGGCGTCTTCGCCTTAAGGCTGATTTATGAAGGTATTCGCCATCGTTAATGCGTAAAGAGAGTTTCACTTGACCATCGTGACGTAATTGTCCGTAATACCGCCTGAATTTTTCAATCACATTTTGAGTGGCTGTGAGATGGAACAGGTTGATCCCGTAAACGACACATTACTCCTTACAGAATGGCGGGCGCTAATACGCCAGACATCCCCTGACGTTCATACGATCCTCACAGGGTTAAGCGACGATGAGATCCGCCATTTAGTGACCGTTTTTTATGACTACATGCTCTCTCACGCGGAGAGCGCGTTGTTTCTGAATACCGAGCAGGTCAGTACGCGCCTGAGCGGCAGTATGTTTGACTGGTTGCGCAGCGTGCTCGGCAGCGCATATGAAGACCTCCCGCTCTTGCTGGCAAAACAGCGTGAAATAGGTGTGGTACACGCCCGTATCGGCCTGCCTATCGATCTGGTTAACCGCGGGGCGCGTAAGCTAAAAGAAGAGCTGTATCAGTTGCTGAAAAGTAAGGCAGACTACTCTGTCAGCCTGTTGAGCGAGGCTATCTGTTTCAGCAGTCTGGCGATGGACACTGCGCTGGAGGCCATGACTGTTTCCTACTCTCCGAGCTATCAAAACTCGCTGCACACGCAGGAGCAGTATCGGCTGCAGACCATTTACGACGACGTCAACGTCGAGCGCGAACGGCAGATCCGTTCGTTTACCGATTGGGAAAATCAGTTTATCTACAACATTGCGACCGGATTACCGTCCGGTGATCTGGTGTTCCTGGCAGACTCTGATTTTGGTATGTGGTTCTCCCATAAGGGAAAACACATTCTTGGCAGCGGTAATCTGTTGGCAGAAATGGAATCCGTGATCGCTGAAATCGATAACCGTCTGACACAGACGCTCTCGAATCAGCATCAGCCTGGCGAAGCCGAACGGATGAGCTTATTGCAGGATGTCCGACAGCTCTCGGCCAAAATCCATTTTCTCCTCGCCTCAATGTTTGAAGCGCTGGTCAAACAGGAAAATGGCAAAGATTCGCTGACCCAGTTGCTTAATCGCCGCTTTATTCCAACGATTATGCGCCGTGAAATCTCGCTGGCGTTACATTCACGAAAACCCTTTACCCTGGCAATGCTGGACATTGATTATTTTAAGCAGATCAATGACCGCTACGGACATAATACTGGCGATATGACACTGAAAAACGTCGCAGCCGTTATTTATGAGCACATCCGCAGCAGCGATTACGTATTCCGCTATGGTGGTGAAGAGTTTATGATCCTGCTGGTCGAATCAGACGAATCGCAGGCCTCGATTATTCTGGAAACACTGCGCAAGAAAATTGCCGAGCTGCATATTGCCGCTTCCGTGACTGAATCCTTCTCTATTACCGTCAGTATCGGCGTTGCCGAATATGACTATCACCCCGACTACAAACAACTGGTTGATAAAGCCGATCGCGCGCTCTATCTGGCGAAAAGCCATGGCCGTAACCGCGTAGAAGCGTACCAGGAATGACTGTCGTCCCCCACAGATAAATAAATACCCCGTTCAGGGTATTTATCTGACCTGTGATAAATATCGTGCTGTTATTTTTATACATGCCCATTAGCGTGATAAAAATGGCAGCCGATTAATAAGATGCAAATCAAATACACTATATCTTTATAGCGGTAGCATATCCCGGTGATGAGTCTTCCTGAATGCAGGGGGAAATATGAGGGATAATAAAAGATCATGAACGGGAAGAAAAAAACGCGCTGGCAGCGCCGCCCTGGTACCGTCGGAGGGAAACTGCCGTGGAATGACTGGCGCAATGCCAGTAGCTGGAGAAAAGCCACCCAGTTTCTCCTGTTGGCCATCAATATCTATATTGGCGTGACGTTCTGGTATTGGGTTCGCTATTTCGAAACAGCCGGTACCAGCGTTTATATCCCAAGGCCAGGCGGTATTGAGGGATGGCTTCCCATTGCCGGTCTGATGAATATCAGATACACACTGGAAACCGGCTTTCTTCCCCCCATTCACGCCGCTTCCATGCTGCTGCTGGTTGCCTTTATCCTGATGAGTCTGCTGTTAAAAAAAGCGTTCTGCTCGTGGTTGTGCCCGGTGGGTACACTGTCTGAGTTGATAGGTAATCTGGGCAAAAAAATAGTGGGTCGCAACTTTACCCTGCCGCGCTGGCTGGATCTCCCTTTGCTGAGCCTGAAATATCTGCTGCTGAGCTTCTTTCTGTATATCGCCCTGTCGATGCCCGCACAGGGGATTCAGTATTTTCTGATGTCAGCCTACGGCATGATTATCGACGTTAAAATGCTCGATTTCTTTCGTAATATCGGCACGACGACGCTCATCGTGGTGGCGGTTATCAGCATCATGAGCCTGTTTATTCGCAATGCGTGGTGCCGTTATCTGTGCCCTTATGGCGCACTGCTTGGTCTGTTCTCTTTGCTTTCGCCGTTTAAGATCCGCCGCAATGCCGACAGCTGTATCGATTGCGGCAAATGCGCAAAGAACTGCCCGTCGAATATTCCGGTCGATCGCTTAATTCAGGTACGCACCGTTGAGTGCACGGGATGTATGACCTGTGTGGAATCCTGTCCGGTAGCCTCAACGCTAACCCTGTCACTGAAGACACCGCCTGGCGCACAATCAGGGCACAGCACAGCGCCGAAATCATGGTGGCGACAAGGTAGGTTATCAGGGTGGACAATGACGCTACTGCTGCTCGGTATTCTGTTTGCCGCCGTAGGCTATGCGGTGTATGCCAACGTCTGGCAGTCACCGGTGCCGGATCATATGTATTTCCAGCTGATCCCGAAGGCCAGAATGATCGGCCATTAATGGTTTGATCTGTCTGCCTTTATGCCGGGTGGTGACGCCCCCTACCCGGCCTGCATATCGGGTATCACCGGTTTATTTCTTCGCCCCGGATTTACCAATGCCCCGGTACAGTTCGTTAATCCGCTTCACGGATTTAATGGATCGCTGCGGCGCGGTAGACGCGACAGACAGCACAATCATTTCCAGACACACCAGTACCGTACCGTGGAGCGGCATTTTCCCATTCTCGCCGCCGCGTGGCACGTTAATCACCACATCCGCTTCTTTACTAAAACGGGAGTCCAGCGCGTTCGTCAGTAAAATAACCGGGACACCCAACCGCCTGGCCTCGCGAATGGTCGTCAGCCCTTCCCGGTGCGGTGATTTCTGCGCCATCATGATCAGCACATCTCCCCGCTGCAATGCGATCAGTTGCTCCGCGAGGTTAATCCCGGTGCGATTAAACGCTACCGCAGGCAGGCCAATACGGCTGAGCAGACGCGCGGTATAATCCGCCAATACGCCGGATGCGCCAATGCCAAAAATCCCCACCTGACGGGCTTCTACCAATAGCGCCACCGCCTGCGCGATTGCATAGCGGTTTTGCGGAGTGGAAAGGGCTTCACAGGTGCGCTGATGCCCCTGCAAGACAAAATCAATGCTGGAGTTCACATCGCAAGAGAGCGTATTCACCGTGGTGGTCATCTTCTCTTCTGAGGTCACGCCAGGGCCAAACCAGTGCTCAATGGTCTGCTTTAAATCGCGCAACCCGGCAAACCCCAGCGCCTGAATTGCCCTGACCACCGTCGCGTCAGAGGTTTGAGTGGCGGCAGCGATTTCTATCGCCGTAAACTCCAGCACCACTTCGCGGTTTTCGTTGATATAACGCGCTACGGCCTGCATACGTGGCGAGAGTAAATGCGCCCTGGCGCGAAAACGGTCACCATAGACATCAATACGATTTTTGGCTTTTTTCGCCGTCAGCATGATTATTTCGCCTCCGGTAGCCAGCGACCGGCGATATGCGTTTGCACCTGCGCCACCATCAGACTGAGCGAGGCATAGGAATTGGATATCGCCTCTTCACGGGAGAGTAAAACGTAATGTCCGCGCTGGCAGGCGGTCAGGAACTCACACCAGCCCGGCATCACCGCATCCATCGCCGCGATTTCATCCTGCGGTTTACCGCCGGTATCGCCACGCCAGGTCGCGAAGACAAAATCGGCATCCAGTTCAGGCAGACGTTCCGCACTGACATCAATGCGCCCACCCGGCGGAATGCTGTCGATAAGCTTCGGGAAGGTGAAGCCAGCATCGCGTAACACTCGTCCCAGGGAATGATAGGTGTGCAACGCATTGATTTTTCCTTGATTGGCCTGTATTACCGCCACAGAGATGTGCTGCGTATCGACCGTCCGTTTGAGCTGGGCAATTTCTTCACGGTAGCGCCGTTCCAGCAATGCCAGCCGGTGCTGCGTACCTGTAAGCTGCGCCAGCTTGCGGTAGATTTCCGGCGCACCGCCATCAAGATGGTCGATACTGACCGTCGGCGCTATTTTTTCCAGTTGCTCAATCGGCGTGTTACGGCTGGGTTCGGTGATAATTAAATCCGGTTTCGCGGCGACAATGGCTTCAATATCAATGTCTGCCGTACCGATATACGTCATGGTCGAATTATCAAAATCCACGCCGGTCAGCAGCACGCCGGAGCGTAAAAAATGGCTGCCATCCGGGCGCGTTCGGCCGTGGCTGGCCACCGGAGGCACGCCCAGTTCGATCAGCGGAATAGTGATGTCGAGATCGTGCAATGACACAATGCGCTGCGGATGTAGCGGCACGTTCACCACCCGCCCGAGATCGTCAGTAAATGACTGAACAGGCACCGCCGCCTGGACTGTGCAGCCGACCAGCAGCAGCAATGAAAAGATTAAACGCATATACCCTCTTAGCAATTACAAACGATCCCGGCGACGCCAGAGCAACAGTAAAAAGAACGGTCCACCGACCAGGGCAATGACGATCCCGGCCGGAATTTGCAGTGGCGCAAACGCCAGACGACCCACGGTATCGGTAACCAGCACCAGCAACGCACCGATCAACGCACTGCCCCACAGCAGGGCTGTTTGTCCGCCACGCAGCCAGAATCGTGCCATGTGTGGCGCCATCAACCCGACAAAACCGAGGCTGCCCACGCAGGCAACACTGGCGGCGGTGAGTACAACCGGCGCGAGAAAACGCAACAACGCCAGTCGGGGTAAACGTACCCCCAGCCCCGTTGCCGCCGCATTGCCAAGCAGCGCCACATCCGAAGCTCGCGCTGTGGCAAATAAGATGATGGCCGCAGGCAACGTCCAGACCAGCGCCATCAGCAGCAGTGGCCAGGTGGCGGCATGAAGGCTGCCCGCCAGCCAGACCAGCGCAGTCTGTACGTCACGGACATCGGCGGTGGTCATAAATACGCCCATTCCCGCCGCAAAGAACCATGACACACCAATGCCTATCAACACGAAGCGAGGCCGGGAGAAATCACGGGCCAGCAGCATCACCAGTGTGGCGACCAGTGCGCCGCCGGCCATTCCCGCCAGGGGCCGCCAGACCAGACTTGCGGACGGGAAAAGCAGCACCAGGGCCAGCACCACCACGCAACTCCCTTCTTTAACACCGATAAGCCCGGGATCGGCCAACCCGTTGCGGGTGATCGATTGCATTGCCGCCCCGGCCAATCCGAGCATCGCCCCGCACAGAAGCGCCATCAGCAGTCGCGGCAGTCGTACATCCCACACGACATACTGTTGCTGAGCCGTCAACGCCTGAGGGTCAAACACCGCCCGTCCGATAGCGGAAGCCGGAACCGGGAGCGACCCCTGCATCACACCGAACAGCAGTAATGCGATGGCCAGCACCGTCAGGCCGAGGCTGTACAGCACGGTTTTGGGACGAATGACACGAGAAAATCTCCCCACCCGCCATGCACGAAGCCCCGCACGCTGCAGCAGATCGTTCATTTCAAAAACCTCGACGCAATGAAAATAAACGCCGGTGCGCCCACCAGGGCGGTCATGATCCCTGTAGCCAGCTCCTGCGGAGCCAGCACCGTGCGGGCAGCAATATCGGCCAGCAGCAGCAGCGCCGCACCCAGCAATGCCGACGTCGGAAGCATCTGACGAATATCGTCTGTTACCAGACGGCGGATAACGTTAGGCACTAACAGGCCGATAAACCCCAGCGGCCCCACGACGGAGACTGCCGCACCGCACAGCAGCGCAATGGCGATCATCGCCAGCACGCGTATGCGCAGAATGTTCACCCCTAATCCACAGGCCATACGGTCGCCGAGGGCCAGAATATTCAGGCCCGGCGCAATAGCGAGCGCCAGCACCATACCGGCAAGCGACGGGGGAACGGCGCTTTTGAGACTTTCCCAATGCAGACCCGCGAGATCACCCACCAGCCAGGTGCGCATTGCCAACAGGGTTTGTTCATCCAGAATCAGGATCGCCGCAGTCAGCGATGACACCATGGCCGACAGCGCCACGCCGCACAACGTGACCTTCAGCGGCGTTAAGCCACCACGCCCGGCAGATGAAAGCGCCATCACCAACGAAAAGAGTGCCGCAGCACCGCCTGCCGCCAGCAATGGCTGGCTTACCCCCGTCACGCCAAGCGCGGCGCACAACACAACGACAAACGCCGCACCGGCATTCAGCCCCAGAATATGCGGCTCTCCCAGCGGATTACGAATCAACGCCTGCAACAGCACCCCCGCAACACCTAACGCCGCGCCGACCAGCATCGCCGCCGTCATGCGCAGCAGACGTAAGGAGACAATAATCCGGTGGTCGAAATTTTTCGCGTCAAAGTGGAACAGCGCCTGCACGACGGTCTGCGGGCTGATAGTGCGAGCGCCAACACCCAGCTGCGCCACCGCCAGAACACACAACAGCAGCGTTAACACGGGGAGCGCCAGCATAAACCGGCCACGGCGACGAGCCAGTGTGCTTGCCATGACCGTCATTGCGCTTGCCCGCCCGGCGCGCGGAACGGCATAAAGAACGGTTTGCCGGTGAGAGGATTCACCGACATCTGCACGTCGACGTCAAATACGTGCTTAATCAACTCGGGCGTGCAGTTTTCGCCATCATGCACGACGCCCTGCAGCGTCCCCTGTTTAAGGAATACCAGCATGTCCCCGTAATTCACGGCAAAATTCAGGTCGTGCAGGACCACAACCACAGTACGGCCATGATGGCGAGTGAGTGAATGCAGCAGTTCGAGGATCTCCACCTGATAGCGCAGATCGAGAAACGTAGTCGGCTCATCCAACAAGATGACCGGCGTTTGCTGTGCCAACGCCATCGCAATCCAGCAGCGCTGACGTTGCCCACCGGAAAGGCTCTCTACCGGTAAATGCGCAAAATCAGCAGTTCCGGTCAACTGGAGTGCCTGCTCCACGGCGCGTTCGTCATCGTCCGTCCATTGCGAAAGCATGTTCTGCCAGGGAAAACGCCCGCGTGATACCAGTTCGAAAACGGTGAGTCCTTCGGGCACCAATGGGGATTGCGGCAGGATGCCGAGCTGGCGTGAAACCGCTTTGGTGGGCTGTTGATGAATGGCTTTGCCATCCAGCAATACGCTGCCGCCGTGCGGTTTCAACATACGGGCGATAGTGCTTAACAACGTTGATTTACCCGAGCCGTTCGCCCCTACCAGCACCGTCATTTTGCCTTGCGGGATAGTAAGACAGATATCGTGGACAATGGTGTTATGGCGATAACCCGCAGAAAGCTGTTGTAGTTCAATGCCCGTTCTGTGGGCGGTATTTTCCACATGCTGTGGCATGTTCACTCCTGCGCCGCCGCATGGCAAAGCCTGCATGCGTAACTCTCTAAATAAAAATAAAACTCATTCTCTTTGTGATCTTGCTGGCTTGCACTGTAGTAGTCAAGCAATTACACCCTGTAGTTACATCACCTGTCGCCAACAACTAAAGCACAAATAAAAAACACTGAAAAATCAATAAAAATCATTCTTTTTCAATATATTAAAAATTAAATACCCGTAAATAAATGACGGTTAAATTGCGGCGAATCGTCTGTAGTTTCTTTTTCATTTTTACGTTTACTACTACAAACGCCCATGATTGAATGATTCTCAATTACACATCTGACGCCAGTAACGCCGGCTTACAGATGGATAAATGCAGGGCTGGCAAGCCGGGCAATGAATTGAATCAACCTGTTTCCCTGCCCATTTTTGGCAGGGTCTTTTGCGGAATAAATAAAATAATGGCTGAGTTAACGACTTACTTTTCGGGGATGAAAGGGCGGGCATTGTGCTCTGCTCTCTTTCTGGGCATGACAACAACACCTACGGTATTCGCAGCGGAGAAAGAGACGACTCCGCCTAAAGGGGAAGATACCATCACCGTTCGGGCAGATGCGTCGTCTGCCGATCAGGCCGTAACATCGGGTTACCAACCGCTGAGCTCGTCCACCGCGACGCTGACATCCATGCCATTGTTGGATATCCCACAAGTGGTGAACACTGTCAGCGATAAAGTTCTGGAAGATCAGCATGTCACGACGCTGGACGAAGCGCTGTATAACGTCAGTAACGTTGTGCAAACCAACACATTAGGTGGCACACAGGATGCGTTTGTCCGCCGTGGCTTCGGCGCAAACCGTGACGGCTCAGTGATGACCAACGGTCTGAAAACCGTGTTGCCGCGCAGCTTTAACGCCGCCACCTCACGCGTGGAAGTGCTGAAAGGCCCGGCCTCAACCCTGTACGGGATTCTCGATCCCGGCGGCCTGATTAATGTCGTCACCAAACGTCCGGAAACGCAGTTTGGCGGGTCGATTTCAGCAACCTCCAGCAGCTTTGGCGGCGGCACAGGGCAGTTTGACGTGACCGGGCCGATTGAAGGCACGCAGTTGGCCTATCGCCTGATCGGCGAATATCAGCATGAGGATTACTGGCGTAACTTCGGCACCAATCAGAGCACTTTCATCTCCCCGTCCCTGACCTGGTTTGGCGACAACGCCACCGTCAACGTGCTCTATTCACATCGCGACTATAAAGCCCCGTTCGATCGCGGCACCATTTTCGATCTCAACACCAAACACGCGGTGAATGTGGATCGCAAAACCCGTTTTGATGAGCCGTTTAATATCACCGATGGCGAATCGGATCTGGCGCAACTGAATGCCGAATACCGTTTCAACAGTGAATGGACAGCGAAATTCGACTACAGCTTTAGCCAGGATAAATACAGCGACAATCAGGCTCGCGTGATGGCTTATGATTCTGCCACCGGAAATCTGACCCGCCGTGTTGATGCCACTCAAGGCTCCACCCAGCGCATGCACGCCACGCGTGCCGATTTGCAGGGCAACGTCGATATCGCTGGCTTTTATAACGAGATCCTCACCGGTGTCTCTTATGAGAACTACGATCTGCTACGCACCGACATGATCCGCTGCAAGAACGTAAAAGGGTTCAATATTTATAATCCTGTCTACGGTACGTTGGGTAAATGTACTAACGTTTCTGCCGCTGATAGCGATCAGACCATTCAACAAGAGAGCTATTCTGCGTATGTGCAGGACGCACTGTACCTGACCGATAAATGGATTGCCGTCGCCGGGATGCGTTATCAGTACTACACCGAATACGCTGGCAAAGGCCGTCCGTTCAACGTCAACACCGACAGTAGCGACCAACAGTGGGTACCCAAATTCGGTATGGTTTACAAACTGACGCCGTCCGTATCGCTGTTCGGTAACGTGTCGCGATCCTTTATGCCGCAATATTCTATCGCCAGTTATATTGGCGAGCTGCCACCTGAAACCTCAACGGCTTATGAAGTGGGAGCAAAATTCGATATCTTTGACGGTATCACCGCCAATATTGCCCTGTTTGATATTGATAAGCGCAATGTGCTGTACAACGAAATGATCAATGGCGAAACCGTGGCGAAAACGGCGGGTCGCGTGCGTTCACAAGGCGTGGAAGTGGATGTCGCCGGTTCGTTGACCACCAACACCAATATCATCGCCAGCTACGGTTATACCGCCGCGAAAGTGACGGAAGATCCTGATTACAAAGGTAAGCCGCTGCCTAATGTACCGAAGCATACCGGCTCATTATTCCTCACCTATGATATTCAGAATGCCTTTATGGGCAATACCCTGACGATTGGCGGTGGGGGTCATGGGGTGAGTCGCCGTTCCGCAACCAATGGCGCAGACTATTATCTGCCGGGCTATTTTGTCGCCGATGCCTTTGCCGCTTATAAAATGAAGCTGCAGTATCCGGTCACATTGCAGCTCAATGTGAAAAACCTGTTTGATAAGACCTATTACACCTCATCCATTGCCACCAATAATCTGGGTAATCAGATTGGCGATCCGCGAGAGGTACAGTTCACGGTGAAAATGGAATTCTGATCCTCTTCATCCATTAACCCTGCCAATTCTGGCAGGGTTTCCCGCTTATTCCACCATTTTAAGATAATTGCACTTGTGCTGTCGCCGCCCCGTTTATACAACCCTAAAGCTCACCTGTAATGCGATGACGTTTATTTGCTATGGGCGACTGGGGACCACAATAATGAATGGGATAACATCATGACTAAAACAAAACTGACGCTGCTATTACCTTTATTTTTAGCTGGCTGTTCAATGAGTGACGGGGAATTAAGAAATGCCTATGCTCAGCATTATCAGCAGCCTGCGGCTTACGTTGAAGTCTATAAGCAAAAAATAGCCAGCATGGATATTAATACGCTGGCGCAATATGCCGCCGCAGAAGATAAGAAAAAAATGCGCGGGCAGCCAAGGTTGAAAATTGACGAGTTTATTACCATTGAGAACGTTCAGGCGAAAGATAATCGGGTAGTCTACGATTATACGCTTTCAGAACGCTGGCTGGCGCTGTCTGCAGATAAACAGCGCGAGAAGCAGAGCAATATGAATAAAGATTTGATCTACCGAACCTGTTCGTTGGAAACGGTACGTCTGGCGCAGGCAAAAGGGCTGGAAGAAGAACATAACTATTACCGCCAGTATCCTGACAAGTTAGCCTTCACCCTGAGAACCAGCGCGCAGATTTGTATGCAAAACGGTTTTACAAAATAGCCGCACTCACTATGCCTGATACGCTGTGCTTATCAGGCCTACAATTTGCACGCTGCCGTAGGCCGGATAAGGCGCCAGCGCCGCATCCGGCTAAAAAGAGAGACTCAGAATTTCCAGGATACGCTGCCAACAATGCTGCGTTCTGCGCCAAAGTAACAATAAGAAAGCGAGTTGCAGGCCGCGACATAGCGTTTATCGGTCAGGTTGTTAACGTTCAACTGCGCGCTCAACCCTTTAATACCGATATTCGTTAAGTCGTAACCCATCACCATATCCACCAATGTGTAGGACGGCAGGGTGTGAGTATTCTGGCGATCGCTGGTAATACCGTTAACGTAGCGCACGCCTGAACCCAGCGTCAGCCCCTCCAGAGGCCCCCTTTTCACATCGTAGCTTAACCAGGTGCTGGCCTGATTGCGCGGTGCATATACGGCACGCTTACCCTGCTCTTCCGGGCTGCTTTTCTTATAGCGAATATCGGTGTAGGTATACGCCGCCTGCAAACGGAAACTGTCCGTCAGTTGGCTAATAGCTTCCAGTTCCACCCCTTCAGATTCAATTTCGCCAATCGAACGGTACGGATCGGTCGGCTCTTCTTTGGTGGCAATATTGGTCTGATTAATGCGGAACACCGACGCGCTAAACTGGCTATTCAACCCTTCCGGTTCATATTTCAGCCCGGCTTCCCACTGCTTGCCTTTCATCGGTTCCAACAGGTTACCGTTCTCATCAGCAAAACTGGTTGGCGTAAAGGCGGTGGAATAGCTGATGTACGGCGCAACACCGTTATCGAACAAATAAAGCAGAGCAGCGCGACTGCTGAAGTTATTTTTGTCCAGATCGCTGCGAGTGCCGTTTTGCTTATCAATATTCGATATGCTCACCTGATCGTAGCGGCCACCGAGCGTTATACGCCAGCGATCCCATGACATCTGATCCTGCAAATAGTAGCCCGTCTGGCGCAACTTGTGCTTCTCGCGCGCATACATATTGATGTAATCCGGCTTCGCCCCGTACACCGGGTTAAACGCATCGATCGGCGGAAATGCCCCGTAATAGCCGGTAGTATTGTTACTGCGATCCTGATAATCGATGCCCACCAGCAAGCGGTGATTGACCTGCCAGGTATCAAAACTGCCGTCGAGCTGGTTATCCAGCGTAATGGCCGACATGTTTTCATCAGAGCCGGAATAACCGCGATTAAGCTCTGTTTCATTCAACCAGCCGGCCGCATACACCTGGTTCAGCTCAACGTCGGTATGCAAATAGCGTAACTTTTGCCGCACCGACCAGCCGTTATCAAACATGTGCTCAATGTTGTAGCCGACCATATTTTCACGGCGATCATATTTGTCGTAGTCATCCTCGCCTTCGTAGAAGGTGTTGGCGATCTTCTGCCCATAGTGTGGCACAACGGTGCCGTCATACGGCAGGCCGGAGTGGCTGCCACCTTCCGGGTCACGGTGCAGATAGGCCATCAAGTCAAGACGCGTCTGGTCAGTAATGCGCCAGGTCAGACTGGGCATCAGCGCGTAGCGCTCTTCTTTCAACGGGCCGAACTGCGAATCAGCATAGCGCGTCATGCCACTCAGGCGCGCCGCCACGCGGTCGTTATCGTCCAGCGCCCCGGTGACATCAAACGCAGCGCCGCGCTGATTGTTGTTTCCGGCAAACAGTTTCACTTCTCCGCCCGCATCAAACGACGGTTTACGCGATGTCAGCGCCACGATCCCGCCCGGAGAAGATCGGCCGTACAGCACGGAAGCCGGGCCGCGCACCACTTCAATATTGTCGAGAAACCACGGATCGACCACCAGCGAACTGTGCGAGTTGGTGTCGCCCATCATTTTCAGGCCGTCGAGATAGACGTTGTCCAGACTACCATCGGAGAAACCGCGCAGCACAATGTAGTCAAAGCGGTTGGAGGCACCAATCTGGTTACTGTACACCCCAGGCGTGTAGCTAACAGCCTGCCGCACGCTGGTCGCACCTTGTTCTTCAAATTGTTCACGGGTAACGATAGAGACCGATTGCGGCGTTTCGATATCCGGTGTGGCAAGCTTGGTCGCCCCACTTTGCATTTGCGAGGTGACAACCACCGTATCATTGTTTGTTGTTTCCTGCGCCAGCAGAGGAAAAGCCACACTGCCGGTCACCCATCCTACCAGCAGCGCCAACCGAGTCTTCGCGAACATGAACATCTCCCAAGGCATGTCTAATTGTAAATGAGAATTATTGCCATTTTTGTATCAGGAGTCGCTATGCCGAATGCCAGGTTGCGTATGCGCAACGCCAAATTATTAATCTGCCACGCGCATAAAATGGGAAAATGGATTAGCAAAGTTTGAGAACATCACCAGGCGGGAAGCCATAGCGACGACGAAAGGCTGTGGAAAAGTTGGTGGCATGCTGGTAGCCAGACATCCATGCCGCTTGCTGTACGCTATATCCTTCCAGCAAATAGCCACGCGCGCGTTCCAGGCGGCAGTCGCGCAGGTAGTCAAACACCGAGCAGCCATAGGCCGTGCGAAATTTACTGCGCAAACTGCTGGGGCTCATCGCCGCACGCTGCGCCAGCTCGTTAAGCGTGTAGTCATTTTCAGGGGTTTGCTCCAACAGGCGACGCACACTTTCCAGCCGCTGCTGCTCGCCACTGGCGGCGAGGCATTTACCGCTCTCTACCTGACAAACGCTGAGACCGTGACCAAATAATTGTAAAATCAGTCCTTCCAGCATCAACTGGCGGGAAACATGGCTAAGCGAGCCCTGCTGCGCATACTGTAATCCGCTGAGTAAAAACCCCGGCACCTGCCAGATAAGCGTTGGCGTCTGGCAGCTTTCCCACTCACGCATAAGGGATTCGAGTAATCCTGTGCGCCATGCCCCGTCAGGATACAACCCGAGTGATAGCGTCCGTAGCTTGCAGTCTGCAGGGTGACGGGCGCTCATCGCCTGACGTTCACTCAGACGCGAACTAAACGCCATGCCGGAACGTACCACATGTTCCTGTCCGTTGAGCGTCAGTATCACACAACCCTCCAGCACCACCAGCATATACAAGGGGCTACTGTACCGGGAGGTGGTTTCATACGGTTGCAGCACCTGTACATCAGAGTGTGTGACGCACATCCCGCAAGGGAGCATCATCTCCTCCACTTCCCCTTGCAACACGGCACTGGAACACGGAAGACCCGGTTTTTGCGCCAGTAACGGAAAACGGTAATCGATCCCGTAACGCTCACCAAAGTCCCTAAACTCACTGACGGAGAAGGTGCGGGTAAAACGTCCGGATGCATTCTGGGCGGTGGTGTTGTTCATGCTGTCTTCTGCACAGGAAATGGAATTTGCAACGTACGATGGGTGGCAACATTACCATTACCCGCACAACACAACAATAATAATGAGAATTGTTATCAATATGACATTCGCCGGGTTATTCCAGCCAGAGCAGTTCTGCCATGTCAGCCTCGGGCGCAGCTTCTTTTAACCAGCGATACAGCAACTCAATATTTCGAAGCCGGGTTGACGCTTTTGGCCAGACGAGGTAATAGCCGTCTCCTGTCGCGACCGCCTGTTTAAACGGTAACGCCAGCATCCCACTCTGAATAGCCGTCAGGCTTAAGAGCAGATCGGCGACCGCTACCCCATGCCCGCTCATTGCCGCAAGACTCCCCTGTTCCAGGGTGTCGAACACGTTGCCACGTGACAGGTTCAATGCAGGAAACGCTCCGCTACGCTGCAGCCAGCGACGCCAGTCGCGGCGATCGGCAGAAGGATGAATCAATTCACAGGCGGCGATATCACTTTGCGCCTGAGCCTGCAACGCAGGCGCGCAGACCGGGATAAGCCACTCCTGAAACAGCAAACGACTGTCCGTATCCTCACCAAAATAACCATTCCCCAACAGGATTGCACAGTCATATGGTTCGCGACTGAATGCGACGGAATCGGTGTCCATCCACACGCTGGAGATTTCAATCACCGGCGTTGGATGGGCTTCCCGGAAATGGCGCAGCACATCCAGCAGCCAGCGCATGGTCAACGTTGAGGGAGCTTTCAACCGCAGCTCATGACTGCTGCGACGAAAAGCATGGCAGGCATGTTCTAAACTCTGAAATCCGACCGTCAGCTGTTGCGCTAACCCCTGTCCTGAAGGCGTTATCTCAATACGGGGGCCGCTACGAACAAACAGTTCGCAGCCAAACCAGGCTTCCAGTGTGCGGATATGACGGCTTACCGCACCAGGCGTGACGTTCAGTTGAATAGCCGCTTTACTAAAGGACCCCAGACGGGCAGCAGCTTCGAAAGCTCTCAGGGCATACAGCGGGGGTAGCGTCATCATCGGCTTCTATGTTGAGTTTTACTCACAGTAGAGCGCAGTTTTATTCGTTTTTCAATGTGACACACAGGCGGAATACTGATGAAAAATAACGTCAGGATCATCAGATATGAATCTCGCTTTACTGGCTGTATACAGCCTCTCGGTGCTAACACTGTTGCTAACGCCTGGCCCTGTTGTGGCGCTGATTACCGCGACGGCGGCACAGTACGGCTATCGCCAGGCCTTTATGACGCTATGCGGAACGAACGGCGCTTCATTGCTACTGCTTGCGCTCGCTGCGCTGATGCTGGCAGGGGTGGTATCGCTCTCTCCTCTGCTGCTGTGTGTGCTGGGTATCGCCGGATCGCTGTATATCGGCTATAGCGCGTTTTGCAGCCTGCGGGCAAGAAATCAAGCCGCCAGCGAAGGCTTTCGCCAGCCGTCTCATGGGGGATTTATCAACGGTTTCCTGATTGGCGTGTCAAACCCGAAAGATATTCTGTTTTTCGTTTCATTCTTTCCCCAGTTCATCACCATTACACATAATTTCGCCACCAGCATGCTGGTACTCACGCTGGTATGGATCATTTTTGACGTTGCCGTTCTGTCGTTTTATATCGTGATGTTCAAACGCTGGATGCCCACGCGGTTTATCAGAGACAGCGTTTTTATCTCGTCCCTGTTCCTGCTGGCGGTAGCGGTGTTTGGCATTATCTATAATGTGGCCGCACTGCGGTTACAGATCACAAATTAGCGTCACAAGGGTTCCCCTCGAGGGACTGCCTGTTATCATTCAGCATGTAAATACCTTTCAACTCAACCCGAGGCTTTGATGCTGGAGAATGTCATCATCAGATAATCAGTTTGCCGACCTTATCAGGCCGGACTGGTTATCAATGCGCCGAAATCGAATGCAGACACCGCAGTGTGTTTGCACGTTTTGCACATGATGATTAAACAGGTTTTCCAGTATGAATTTATCCCGTCAGGAACAACGTACCTTACACGTTCTCGCCAAAGGTGGCCGCATTGCGCACGTCCGCGATAGCGCTGGCCGCGTCACATCCGTTGAATGTTATAGCCGCGAAGGATTGCTGCTCTGCGACTGCACGCTTGAGGTGTTTAAAAAGCTCAGAACCAAAAAATTGATCAAATCCGTCAATGGCCAGCCCTACCGCATCAACACCACCGGATTAAACAATGTTCGCGCCCAGTTAGATAATCGCTAAGGAGAGAGTGATGGATATTCCCAGAATTTTTACTATTACTGGCGTCAAATACCCGCTACGAAAGATATTGCCCAGGCATACGAGGCAGTTCGGTGGCTGGAGGTGAACCCAAACGATGACTTTACGCAGGAAGTCAGAGAGCAACTGAGGACGTCACCGGGACGCCATGTCACCTTCACCTGGGAATATCTCGGCTGGGGAGTATTCGCACTCATGCAACGGTAATTTTTTGCAGTCGGTATAGCCGGATGGGTTATACCGACCTGCAAAGCCAGTACCCGTTACTTCATTAATACTTCAACAAATTTAGCCAACCAGGCAGGATGAGCAGGCCATGCCGGCGCGGTAACCAGATTGCCGTCGACGTGCGCCTGGTCAATGCCGATATCGGCATAATGCCCACCGCTTAACCGAACTTCTGGCGCACACGCTGGATACGCGCTGCAGGTCCGGTTTTCTAACACTCCGGCTGCCGCCAGCAGTTGCGGGCCATGACACACAGCGGCGATAGGTTTGCCCGCGGAGTTAAAGTCTTGTACCAGTTGAATGACATCCGGATTCAGACGCAAATACTCCGGCGCCCGCCCACCAGGGATCAACAAGGCGTCATAATCCGCCTCGCGCGCATCAGAGAAATTCGCATTCAAGGTGAAGCGATGTCCTGGTTTCTCACTGTAAGTCTGCGCCCCATCAAAATCGTGAATGGCGGTCTGAACATAGTCACCTTGTTGTTTATCCGGACAGACGGCATCAACCCGGTGACCGAGCATTTGCAGAGCCTGGAAAGGCACCATCGTTTCATAATCTTCGACATAATCCCCGACCAGCATCAGAATCTTCTTCATGCACATCCCCCACTCACGGTTATTAATAATGAGAAATAACGGCCATCTTTACTATAGTTCACACGACTCGGGACATTACTAAATACCGCAGAACAATCGGCTGGATCAGCGGTGTATTAAAAATAAACGGCAGGTCAATTTATAGGCATCGATAATGAATAAAGCATGGTCTGCGCGGTTTACAGCATGCAAGAACCTTCACTCATACCGAGAGGACAGGACCATGAAGATGCACGCCATGACGAAAATACTGCCGTTGATTTGCCTGATCTCAGGCGGGCTGCTCTACTCTGCTGCAGCCAGCGCCATGGGCAATGACGATACCACCACACCAACATGCCCGAAGGGTCAGGTTTACGACAACAAAACCCAAAAATGTTTGCCCGAAAAAAGCAGCATGATCGACGATCAGGATAAAACGCAGTATGCGTATCACCTGGCGAAAACCGGCCATTATCAGGATGCCATCAATTTACTCGATACCTTACAGCAGCCCAATACGCGTGAAGCCTGGAACTATCGAGGCTATGCGACGCGCAAGTTAGGGCGTACGGATGAAGGGATAAGTTACTACCAACGATCGATTGCCCTTGATCCGCACTATGCGAAAGTGCGCGAATATCTTGGGGAAGCATGGATGGTTAAAGGCCGCCCCGACCTGGCGAAAGCAGAGCTGGCAACCATTAAGACTATCTGCGGCACCCAATGCGAAGAGTATCGCGATCTGAAAGCAGCGATCGACGGACACCCAGAGTCATAGACCGGAAGATCCAAAAAAATCACCGTCAACGATGCGCATTTTCAATGAATACAGCCGTTGGATCGCATCGTCGACATACCGTTTATTGCCTCAGAAATTCGCGGAGAATGTAGGCAGTTCACAACTCTGTCGTCCCTCGATTACGGTTCGTATTTTCGCATGATAGGCTTTTCAGATGACCCTTTCTGCTCTGGCCGCTGCGGACTACATGAAACTCAGATTGTCCTTTCAGGTAAAGCTGTTCCTCTCACTGGTGGCTTTTTCCTGCCTTCTGCTGGCGCTGCTTGGCGTATTGCTGTTTCACTTTATCGACCGCCAGTTGCACCACGATTTGGGCCAACGCGCGCGGGTACAGGCCAGCGAAATTGCCCTGATTCCCGGTCTGGCAGAAAAAGTTCAGCAGCGGGATATTCCCGGTATCGCACAACTGATTCAGCCGCTGCGCGCCGAAAGCGACGCCAGTTATATTGTGATTGGTGATGCGCGTGAACAGCATCTTTACCACTCAGAATCCCCGGAGCGCCTTAACCTGCCGATGATCGGCGGCGACAATGCTGACGTACTGCAGGGCAAAACCATTATCACAGTGCGTAAGGGCGGGATCGGTGTCTCGTTACGCAGTAAGGCACCTATTTTCGATAGCCATCATCAGGTAATCGGCATTGTCTCCGTCGGTTACCTCACCTCCTACATCGCCAATATCAACGCCCTCCTGCTGTGGCGCACCGGAATGTACGGCCTTGCCCTGCTGCTGCTGCTGTTTATTTTTTCCTGGTTACTGACCCGCACGCTGAAAAAACAGATGTTCGGCCTGGAACCCAAAGATATCGCCCAGTTGGTGCTACAGCAAAAGGCGTTACTGGAGGCCATGTACGAAGGAGTATTTGCGGTGAATGCCGATAAACAGCTAATACTCATCAACCGCGCCGCCAGGGAGATGCTCAATATTCGCCAGAGTGAACAAGCGTTGCTCGGCAAGCCGCTGGATGAGGTGATTCAACTGCCACCGTCGTTTTTCGCGCCAGGCAATACCGCTTATGACAGCCGCCATCACGATCATATTACCGTCCTGAATCAACGGGAAACCATCGTCAACCGCGTGGCTATTGAAGTTGAGCCGGGAACCCAAAGCGGTTGGGTATTCAGCTTCCGCGATAAGAACGATATCAATACGCTCAGCAGTCAACTCAGCCAGGTGACCCGCTATGCCGATAACCTGCGCATCATGCGCCACGAGCAGCTTAACTGGACGGCGACGCTCGTCGGCCTGCTGCAGATGCAGCGCTATGACGACGCGCTGCGTTATATCCAGGTACAGTCAGAGGGAGCCCAGCAGGTGCTGGATTTCCTCTCCAGGCAGTTTGTCTCTCCGGCGCTGTGCGGCCTGCTGCTGGGGAAATATGTCGGTGCCCGCGAGAAAGGTGTTGAGCTGGTTTTCGACCCCGCCTGCCAGCTCTCGCGCCTGCCGGAAGGGCTGAGCGAAACGGAGCTGATGTCGGTAATTGGTAATTTGGTGGACAATGCGGTCGATGCCACGCTGAAAACGCCAGCACGTACCGCGCCGGTGGAAGTGTATATATCGGATCGCAACCACGAACTGGTGATTGAAGTGGCTGACCGGGGCTGTGGCGTTGATGAGGCCATGAAGCCGCATATTTTTGAGCAAGGCTTCACCAGTAAACCCACTGACAGCAGTGAACTCACCGGTTCAGAACATGGTATTGGCCTGTACCTGGTCGCAGGCTATGTTCGTCGGGCCGGTGGCAGTATCGAAATAAGCGATAACATCCCGCAGGGTACCGTATTTTCGGTTTTCATCCCGTTCCAGATTTCACTTTCAGCAGGACCTTCCCATGACTGATATCCGCCCTCTTGAGGTTGTTATTGTTGAAGATGAGCCACATCTCGCACAGTTGCATCGGGAGTTTATTGAGCAAAACTTCCATCTGCGCATCGTGGGGATCGCGGGATCGCTGGAACAGGCCCGCGAGCTGATCCTCCGTCATCGGCCGCGTCTGCTGTTGCTGGACAACTATTTGCCGGACGGCCAGGGCGTTGAGCTTATTGATAGCCCGCTGCTCAAACAGTTTGAGTGCTCGGTGATATTCATCACCGCCGCCAGCGATATGCAAACCTGCAGCCATGCTATGCGCAGCGGCGCGTTTGACTACCTGCTAAAACCCGTGTTTTCCCACCGTCTGCGGGCCTCGCTGGAGCGCTTTATGTTGCTGGTACACACTCTGCGCCAGGTAAAGGTTGTTGACCAACATGCACTGGATAAACTGTTCAATTTACCCGCGGGTGAGGCATCAACCCAGCCATCAACAAAGGGTATTGAACCGGCAACGCTCGAGCGGGTGAAACGTATTTTCAGCGAACATCCTGACACCAGTTGGTCAGTCGAACAGGTGGTGGAAGACGCGGGGATCAGCAAAACCACGGGGCGTCGCTATCTGGAGTATTGCGTGGAAATTGGTTTTATTGTGATTGAGATTCAGTATGGGAATATTGGGCATCCAAGGCGGCTGTACCGCAAAGCCGATCGGGGATAAGTGCTGTAGCGCAAAAAACGAGGAGGATTACGCGCCGCTCTCACGGTTTCTATGGTGTTAATTACCGAAACAACGCCAACAATCACATTTCCACCAGCCGGCTCTCTCTCCCCTCTTGTCTCTCCCCTCCCATCCGCTATGTTGACTTTTAGTTCCTCAAATGTAATTAGAAGGTTAATAATAATGGCGAACACATTCCGCATCTCTCTGATCTCTGCTGCTGTTTTCATGTCGTTTTCTGCCCTGTCCGCGCTGCCGCAGGGGTATCCGGCTGACTACCAAAAGGTGGTTGATGCCGCCACCAAAGAAGGCAAAGTCGTGGTTTACTCCACAACGGATACTAAAGCGGCGGGGCCGCTGATTCAGGGTTTTGAAGCCACCTATCCGGGCATCAAAGTTGAATATAACGATATGAACAGCACCGAGCTGTATAACCGTTATATCAGCGAACAGGCTGCCGGCGGCGGCAGCGGTGACGTCATCTGGAGCTCCTCCATGGATACCGCGATGAAGCTCGCGACCGACTATGCCATGGAGTACGTTTCAGCAGAGCAGAACCAGCTACCGAAATGGGCGGTCTGGCACAACAAAGCCTACGGCACCACCTACGAGCCGGTGGTGTTTATTTACAACAAGCGCCTCATCCCGGCGAACGAGGTTCCGGATTCTCACGCCGCGCTGGCAAAGCTGATTGCAGGCCAGGTGGATAAATTCAAAAGCAAAGTCACCACCTACGATATCGAAAAATCCGGGGTTGGCTTCATGCTATCGGTGCTGGACTACAAGGCCGATCCAAACTACTTCAAAACATTGGCTGACGTGGCGAAAGGCGGGTTAGCCGTGCAATCGTCCACCGGTACGATGATGGAGCGGGTTTCATCGGGTGAAAACCTGATTGGTTATAATATCCTCGGCTCTTACGCCGAAGCGCGTGCCAAAAACGACCCGTCACTGGGCATTTCCTATCCGAAGGACTACACCCTGGTACTGTCACGAGTGTCTTTCATCAGCCAGCAGGCAGAACATAGCAATGCCGCCAAACTGTGGCTGGACTATGTGCTGTCTGAAAAAGGGCAAAACATCCTCGCCAACCAGGCCGATATTCCGTCTATACGTAACGATATCGATGGTAAAAATGACATCGACGGTATGACCAAAATGCTGGGTAGCGCGCTGAAGCCGATCCCGGTTGATGAGTCATTACTTGAATACCTGCAACCGAAAAAACGTCTGGATTACATCAAACAGTGGCGTGAAGCCGCGGCCAAATAAGAGCCAGAACCGGGCGCACGGTTCACTGGTGCGCCTGGTGCTCGTTTCCTGAATACGTGTTACCGGATCTCCGCTTATGAATGCATTACGCAGAAAGTGGCAAAGCTTGCCGCGTGGCATCGTCGTGCTGTTAACCGCGCTGGTTATCTACACGCCGTTGTCGTTCATCGTGATACAGAGCTTTTTGTCCGCGCCGTTCTTCTCGCCGGCAAAGGACTGGAGCCTTGAATCCTTTGGCTTTATTTTTACCGACCCTGACTTCTATAAAGCGCTGAAAAGCGGTTTTATTCTCGCATTCGGTCTGGTCATTATCGCCATTCCTCTGGGCGGCATACTGGCCTTCCTGATGGTACGTACCGACTTACCGGGTAGACGTCTGATTGAGCCGCTGATCCTGGTGCCTATTTTTGTTTCACCGATGGTGCTGGGTTTTGGCTATGTGGTGGCCGCAGGCCCGGTGGGCTTCCTGTCGCTGTGGACGCAGTCGCTGATTGGCTTCGTGCCGTGGAACATCTACGACATGTCGAGCATCGTGGTGATTGCGGGTCTGACGCACGTGCCGCACGCCTATCTCTATATCTCCTCGGCGCTGCGTAGCGTCAGTTCGGACGTGGAAGAAGCCGCGCGTATCTCCGGCGCTTCCCCGCTGCAGGTGATGACCTCGGTCAGCCTGCCGATGGTTCGCCCGTCTATTCTGTACGCCGTGGTGCTGCTGTTTTTCCTCGGTCTGGAAGTGTTTGGCCTGATGCTGGTACTGGGCGATCCGGAAGGCAACATGGTGCTGGCAACCTACCTGTATCAGTTGACCAATAAACTGGGTACGCCGTCGTATCACCTGATGGCGGCCGTTGCCGTGGTGCTGATCTGCCTGACCATACCACTGGTCATGCTACAGCGTCGCCTGATGCGTACCGCGAACCGCTTCGTCACCATGAAGGGTAAAGCCTCGCAGGCCCGCGCGTTACCGCTGGGTAAATGGCGCTGGATAGCGGGTACTGTGGTCGCGTTTTGGCTGACCATCACCATTGGCGTACCGTTGATGGGCGTGGTGCTGCGTGCGTTTATCTCCAACTGGGGTGTGGGCGTTTCGCTGTGGGATGAGCTGTCCCTCAGCACCTTCCGTACCATCTGGGAACAGCCGAACCTGCTGCGGGCCATCGTTAACTCCATGGCGATTGGCGTGATTGGCGGCGCGCTGGCGGTGGGCTGCTATCTGTTTATCGGCATCGCCATGCACCGTAAACCGGACAACACCACCCGCTTCCTCGACTACAGCGTGCTGGTTCCCCGTGCGGTGCCGGGCCTGCTCGCCGGTCTGGCGTTTCTGTGGGTGTTCCTGTTCTTGCCGATGTGGCTCGATAACGCACTGAAATCCGGCTGGCTTTCCGGCATGCCGTGGTCGCAGTGGCTGCGCGATAACCTGATTGTCTGGCTGCGCTCGTTACGCAGCACCATGTTCAGCGTCTGGCTGGCGTATACGGTGGTGTGGATGGCCTACGGCCTGCGCCTCATCTCCTCAACCCTGCTGCAAGTAGGGCCAGAGCTGGAAGAAGCGGCTCGCAGCACCGGTGCGACACGTGGGCAGATCACCCGCCACGTCACCATTCCGCTGTCGCGCTACGGGCTGATTGGCTCCTGGCTGCTGATGTTCCTGATCTTTGAGCGCGAGTACTCAACGGGCGTCTACCTGCTGTCGCCGGGCACGGAGACCATCGGCTCGATGCTGGTATCTCTGTGGGCGGCAGGCGCTATCGATATCGTTGCGGCGCTGTCGTTTATCAACATTGTGTTGGTGGTGATTGGCCTGGGTATTGCCCTACGTTTTGGAGTGAAATTACATGATTGAATTATCGGTCGAGAACCTGCACTTAACCTACGGTGATAACCCGGTGCTAAAGGGCGTGACCATGGACCTCAAACGGGGCGAAGTGGTTTCGTTACTGGGACCGTCCGGGAGCGGTAAAACCACCCTCCTGCGCGCGGTGGCCGGGCTGGAAAAACCGACACAAGGGTCAATTACCATCGGCAACAACAAAGTCTACGACGGCACCCCGCGCAGCGAAATCCCCGCCGAGGAGCGCAACCTGGGGCTGGTGTTCCAGTCCTACGCTCTGTGGCCGCATAAAACCGTATTTGAGAATGTGGCCTACCCGCTGAAGTTGCGCAAAGTCTCCACCGCAGAGATCAACCAACGGGTACAGGGGGTGTTGGATCAACTGGGCCTGGGACATCTGGGTAAGCGCCATCCGCATCAACTTTCTGGCGGTCAGCAGCAGCGCGTGGCGATTGGCCGTGCGCTGGTCTACAACCCGCCGGTTATCCTGCTCGATGAGCCGTTATCCAACCTTGATGCAAAACTGCGGGAAGAAGCGCGCGTATTCCTGCGTGAGTTGATTATTAATCTCGGGTTGTCCGCGCTGATGGTGACGCATGACCAGGGAGAAGCGATGTCGATTTCTGACCGCATTCTGCTGCTCAACAACGGCAAAATCGAGCAACAGGGTACGCCGCAAGAGATGTATGGTTCCCCAAAAACGCTGTTCACCGCTGAATTTATGGGCAGCAACAACCGTCTGCATGGCAAAGTCACTGAAGTGCGTGACGGCAAAGCACGTATTGAAGGACGTGACTGGGTTCTGTGGGGTCAGGCGGGCGACGGTGTTCAGGTTGACCATGAGGGCACCGCGGTGATCCGCGTTGAACGTGTGGTGCTGGCCGACGGACCAGGCGAAAACCAGTTGGCTCTCCCGTTGCTCACCAGCATGTATCTCGGTGACCGCTGGGAGTACCTGTTCCGCACCGTGGCTGATGATTTTGTCATCCGCGCCTACGGCAACGAAGTACGCGATCCGCAGCACTGCCACCTGGCCTTACCCGAAAAACATGTTTGGGTGTTCCCAAAATCCTGATGCCAGAAGGGAGCGGCTGTCGCTGCTCCTTTTTCTGCAGGAAGGATAGCGGTAATACAGAAGATATATTTGCGTACAATGAGATGATGATGCTGCTTATCGTGCTGATGACATCAGACGGGCTGGGCCTGGTACAGAAAAGGGTAAAAAATCAGTGCGAAGAAATAGAGAAATGGTGCGATAATAGGAGAAAAACAAAAACTTAAACCATTGTATTTATTGATGTAAAATATAAATCGATAACTAAATGCCCCCAGAAATGCCCCCATAGAATGTTATAAATACACTGGAAGGTACGTTATGAACGTTCCTACTATTGGCCCCCAAAAATCAGTAGATTTACAACATATGAAGATCACACCAGCCATTTCCATATGGCTGGTGTATCGGATTAAAGTTCAATTACGCTCTCTATTTCTGTATCTACTCTTAATAACTGACTAATTTCGTTGTGTATTTCTAAATTGTTTTCTTTAGTTTCAATAGAAATAATTAAGCTAAATCTTGCAATGCTAGATTGTCTATTTTCTTTTTTAAGTTCCTTCCACCATCCACTTACAGGATAAATAGCTATGAATTTTTTGTCAGCTAATTCTAATGCTGTTCCACTCCAAATATCGCTATGAATAGAACCTCTATTCCTTAAGGTCGGTCCTAATAACCATTGGCTAGAATCACTTTCACCAGCATCAAATTCTTGATTATCCTCTTTGAATTTTTTGTTTATTCTTGAAACAAACTCTCCTGACTCTTCACCTGGACTATTAAAATCAAATCTTAAACCGAAAGATCCATATTTATATTTGTTATCCCAGCCTCTCTCACCTGGATTAGGCTCTACAAAATAAGATAACGTTACTCTTAACTTTACATCCTCGCCACCAATTTTCTCTAATTCAGAAGAAGGCCATGGCAAAGAGTAAAGAATCATTTTATTTAAGGTGCCATCAACTGTGTAAGGCTGAATTGTATCTTCAACTATCAAATTAACAGACTGATCGCCGCTTGATACTGCTTTAGCTAAATTTGGGCAGCCATAACCTGACATTCTTAAAAGGGATTCAACATTCTGTTTTGTACGCAATGGGGCATGTCTTTCAAGTAATTTTCTTGGCCATGTAGCACTATGAACAACTAGTGCCCGAATCGTTTCTGGCCAATAATTTGGATATTGACCCCATAGTCTAGAAATGAAAAATGCAGCCATACCTGTAGCCGCGCTTGTTTCAGAGAAGCTACTAAAATATTCTCCGCGAGTGAAATCATGAGAGAGAGTTAATAAACTAAGCTCTTCTAAATTTGCCGTAAAATTGAGATCTTTATCATAACCAAAATTCCCTCCCTCAAAAACGACATCAGGCTTATAAGGTGAGGTATTTTTCCATATTCTTGATGTTGTCGATGAAGGACCTAGATCAGTTAATTCAGCTATAACATCATAACCGGGCGTTATAATATTGTCTTCGCTTGCCCAATATCCAATTGTTAAAGCATTATATGAGTTAGCGGGATCTTCAATTGAATAAGTAATATTTGCATCCGGATAATCAGAAATTAGATTAGGTGGAAGATTGCCTGCAGATAATATAAATAATCTTTTCTCTGGATCATCAGGACTACCTGCAGCAAGTCTGTCGATTGCTGCGGACCAACTAGTAGGCATCCCTCTTAAAGTATTTGGAGAGGACACAGCCATCGTAAATATCCGACGTTCTGAGGGTTGTTTGGCTTCTATATTGTAGATAGCATCAGTGGTAATAGCGCCATAAAGTTGAGGCTCATTTACGCCAGTATCAGGTAAAATTTTAGCTGACTCAATAACTCCACTTATCGGCAATTCTTTAGATTGTATTGCGTATTTAAGATCACCAAATAATGCTAATCCAGCAATACCGGTTCCATGACCTTTTAAATCGCTATTCGCCCACTGAGGTTCGGCTACAACTAGTGCATTTTGATTTACAAATGTATTAAGCAGTGGGTGCTGAGAGTTGATACCTGTATCAAGTATGCAAATAGGAATTAATGTATTTAGTTTTCGATAAGTCATACCATTAACCCACTGAAAAGCTTCAGCTGGTTTCAAATCAAGAAAATCTACACTCACAGCTTTCGAGGGCCGAACTTCCGAAATAATCTCCGTCATTTGTTGAAGCAGCATTAACTGATGCATAGAAGCACAGACTATTTTTACAACTCTATCTTTAAAACTAAGCGTGCCTTGTTTAACTGTTATCCCTAACTGACCACATAGTTGTTCAAATTTATTAAGAAGTATTTCTGGTTCTATATCACTTGAGTCCAACCATAACTCAAGATCGTGTATCTTATAGATATCATCAGGGAACTCATCTTGACTAAACCATAAAGCCCGAAAATTGCCATATTCTATATTAGATATAGATTCTATAAATGGTTGATTCTTCGGGTTACCTTTTTTTGTATTCTCAGTAGCATATTCTTTCAGAATCTTTTCAAGTTTAGAAAAACCGTCTACGGGCACAGAAACGTTTGCCATTGTCATACCATCTATAGTATTAACAGACATTATTTTCATCCCATTTGCATCTAAACTTTTTAAAACCATTCGTTCTTTAATTTCTGGATTTTCTTGAAAGGTTATTACGACCTTTTGAGGTTCATTTCCTTTACCTACTAACATCTCCACTGTTTTCTTTCTTTCATTATATATATTTATAGCAGTCTCTAAACTATGCCTCACTTTTGCAAAGTGGGCATTTCTATTCACCGGGCTTTTACCCTTTTTCGGGCCCCCAGTAACTGGTTTATAATCAATAAGTTGCTGTGGTAAGTCGATTTTAATGTGAGCCTTCATAATTCAGTCCCTATGTAATTATTTATATGCTTTTCTCTCTTCTAAAACCTTTTGAAGGTCTGTTTGATCAATTTTATTTAAGTTATTGATAATGGCAAACTTTATCGCATCATCACAACTTTTTGAAACCTCTGAGTAACTTAGCCCCTCAGCGCTACTCAACAAACTTCCCCACTCTTTTACGTTTAATTCAAAAGAATGATATTTTGACTTAATTAATTCAATTAAATTATCTTTTTCAGGCAAAGAATATTCGATCACATCATCAAACCTACGATATAAAGCACTATCTAGAATTTCTTTATGATTCGTCGCACTAATAATCAAACTATCAGAATGATGCTCATCTAATAATTGCAGAAAAGTATTTAAAACACGGCGAATCTCACCTACATCATTATGCATGCTTCTTTTTGAACCTATTGTATCGAACTCGTCGAACAAATAGACTCCTCTATTCATATTGATATATTCAAAAATACTTCGTAGTTTAGACGATGTTTCTCCCATAAACTTCGTTATAAGAGAATCCATTCTTACAGTAAAAAGAGGAAAATGTAATTCATGAGCAATAACGCTTGCCGTTAATGTTTTACCAGTACCTGGTGGACCATATAGTAGTAAATGTCTTCTCGGGACAAGACCATACTGCCTAATTTTAGATGCATTTTTATTCTCTTCTAAAAAACGCAATATCTTATTCCTGACGTCATTTGAAAGAATGACATCTGAAATTTTATTAGTCGGATGAGAAACAGTAAAAAGATCATTAGAGGAATGATTTATTACAGCAGTGCTCGACGAAAGTACTCGAGGGTAATTGTTCCCTTCGTTAGCTTGTAACTTAGCCTTTTCTACAAGTAATCTCAACTCATCGGCGAATTTTCCATGGCCTATCTTTGCTTCATGAGCTGCAATCTGTAGTACTACAGTCAAAAACTTGCGATCATCGCGTGCGATAAAATTTTTTACTAACGCTTTTAGTTGGTTTGCACTAGCCATGATTTAGTCCTGGTTTAAAGGCATTTAAAATTGTTTGAAAAGCCCCTCATGATCATATCATTACAGACTTACTTCAATCCAGAAAGCAGCATCAAACAATTAAACAAAATTAGTCAGCGTGCGCAGCCCCCCACGCCTGCCCGCTTCGCTTAACAGAATGGTTTTCATGCACCCAGTAAATCGTCTCAGGAGCCGCCACACAAGGGCTTTCGCGTCAAAAATGATGCATTAGACTCATGCGTTTTCATGCGCCATAGACATGCACTCATTCGCTCTCAGGCCAGCCAGGAAAAAGGCGTAAAAAATCCCGGTGCCGGGCCGGGATTAGGTAAGCGTTTTTTGCTAATCAGACAGGGATTTGCTGGCGGCTTGATAACTTTGATGCAGAGCCATAGCGATTGAGCGTTTTCAGTTGTTTTTCCGGCACTTGTACTTTGTCTGATTCCTGTTCATTACGACGGGGTTTCATAATTATCGTATCCACACTTTCCAGTGCGGTAAATGTACAGGAACATTCAAGATTCTGGCACTGATACCATGAGCGTTTAACCGATGGTGCTTCATAGGCGGAGGTTCTGGCGTGTGCCGTAGTGCCGCATTCGGGACATTTAAGTGCCATCAGATACCCTCCGCGGCTCGGTTACGTTTTTGCAGTTCTTCACGTTCCTGCCGGATCTTCATTTTATGAAGGGCCGCCGGAGAGGGAAGTTTGCGGAAATCAGCAAGGGCAGCATAATCCGGTGCAACACCTGCCAGTTTAAACACAGGGTCCTGTTCCGGCATCGCAGCGTTAGTAAGAGCCGGTTTGGTGATATGTTTGTGAATAAAGTCTTTCAGTACTGTGCCCGGGTCATTAACTGAATTCACCACCCCCACAACGGCACTGGCTTCCCGCCCCATTGTGGTTTTGAGCAGGCTCAGTGTCTGGATTAACGCCTTACCATGCGACTGCATGAAGTCTTCCCAGATTTGCTTTGCGCGAATTTCCACAAGGGTGTTATGTGCGCTGATATACTGCCCGGCTAATTTCCCGGCTTCCTGCGGTAATAAGGCATTTTCGCTTTCCTGAGCTGCCAGCAGTTCATCAAAATCCTCAAGCGTTTCTCGTCCCAGCGCAATTTCCGTGCGCAGTTTTTTCATTTCCTTTGAGACTACGCCCTGGCTTTCACGAAACAACGTGCGCCACTCCTCATTCAGGGCGTTCGTCGTGGCTTCCATTTCAGCGCGGCGCTGGCGGATAGTTGCAATATTATCCGCAGCCGCTTTCTGCCGACGACGTGTTTCAAGCCATGCACTTCTGGCTGTGTTCAGGGTTTCCAGTGCCCGCTGCGTTACAGCCGGAAAAGTGGAAAGGTTGTTATTCTCTGCTGGGTTGTTCATGACTTCTCCTGTCGGGTTGCTTCGTTACGTCAATTGTGTCGTGGCTGACACAAGCGCACTATCGGTGCTCAGTGTGTGGTGGCTGGTACAACGGGCGTTTGCGGTTATTCAGGCATGGCTATGAAAGCCAGCCAGATAAAAATGCCTCGGTTTCAGTCTGCGTTATGTCCCTGATGCGGTGGAACAGGTGAAACAGGTGTTACAGCATTGTTTTATAAAGTATTTATATGCACAGCACAGGTGGAACATCGCGTGTAACAGGGTGGAACAGCGGATCGGCTGGCGTTCCACCTGTTCCACCTCACTATTTCAAAAGGTGGAACAGGCTCAGCCCTTGTAAAATACGGTTGTTCCACCTGTTTCACCTGTTACCCTAAATAAATAAGACTCACGCAAAGCCTTAACCCGGCACCTCGCTGTTGAAGACATAGAGTCTGCGGGGATTCATCTCTGGCGGGCGAATGGTTGTCTGGAGCTTTCCGTCGGCAGAAGGCAGCAGATATCCACGATCCGCGCACAGACGCGCCACCTTGCGCGGGTCAAATCCCCGGCAGATTTCTTTCCAGCCAGATGGCATGACGTAGAACGTGGTGACGGCTTCCGTCCCCTGCGCGGTACTGCCTTTCTCCACCCTGCGCCAGCCCACCATATTGCCGGGGCGGTTGCGCTCGTCGTGCCAGTCTGCAAAGCGACTGTACTGATTCGCGGTAAAGAAGCTGCGTACCTGCTCCAGTGCAGCAATATCTTCCTGGTTGGCGGTGTGCCCGCGATCTTTCAGCCATGCGTTCAGGCAGACGCGGGTTGCCCGCAGCGCTTCCCCCTCAGGCCAGCCGGTGATACCCAGCCGGGTTGCCAGCTCGCCCGCCATCGCCACCAGTGCAAAGCGGTTGACGGCCCGGCCCACCTGATTTCCCGCATCTTTCGGGGTCAGGGCTGCGGTATATTCCTTCATCAGTGACTTTGCCTGTGCCGTCAGCCCGTTAAGGTCAGCGGTCAGGGCTTTCAGCCACTCCCGGAACGGCGAACCGTAGTAGCTGGAGGTGGCCCACTCCAGATGTTCCGCCAGTGCCTTGCCGCTGTCGAAGCCGTGCAGCACCTCAAATACGCCAAATTTCCCGGAATCGCTGGGGATCTGGATCATCCTGACTTCCATCCCGGCAAAGGTACGCTCACCAGCTTTTGCCGCATGTTCGGTCAGTGACAGCTCGCCGGTTGAAAAGAACAGCAGCCGCCACTGCTTACGGGTGCGCAGCTCACCGTCCGTACCGGCACGGCCCTTGCCCTGACCGTTTGCCAGCATGTAGGCGATATTGCCTGCCTCGCGTCCGTCCACCTCCCGGATCTCATCGAGCATCATGGCGGCATCGTTGCGGCGGCTGGCGCATCCCTCCAGCGCGTTGCCGGTTGCCCGCCACGTCTGCCAGTAGTCAGGCCCGCCGCAGACGGAGGTTGCCGCTTTCATTGTGGTGGTCTTACCGTCCGTCGATTCCCCCTTGAGGTGGTAGCCGCCGCCGTCCATACCAACCAGCCGTAACAGGGGGGCAGCAAACGCCAGACTGACGGCAAACGCCACGCGGGAGTTGCCGGTGCAGTAGCGGGAAACGTGCTCCCGCCATTCCTCCGTTGTGCCCGACACGCGGAAATCGCGACCCTGCACGGAAGTGGTCTGGAGAATGACACCCTCTGCACCTTCACCGCTGACCTCATCCTGCAGGACGTAAACCTGACCATGCCAGCCGGTGCGGCTGACGCAGGTCACGCGGCGTTCCGGTTTACAAAGAGAGATATATTCCATCAGGCGTGCGCGGGCCTCACCGGTGGTGCTGATATAGGACAGTCCGTTGACCAGCAGTACCCGGCGCAGCTCCTCACCGCTGCCGCTCAGCATTTCCATCGGCATCGCCCAACGGCGGCGCTCACCCCACGTATCTTCCCACTCCAGCAGTCGCCCGAAGTTACCGCCATCGGCATCGCAGGTGATTGCCGTCACGCGCAGCGGGTTGCATATTTTGACGTTCTGGATCTCCGTCTCACCGTTGCGCTGTACCTGCTTTTCATACCAGAGGTATTCCTGGGTTAGACGGAACCCGTGCGGCAGCTGCGTGCGGCCCTCCCCGCACAGCACCAGACCGTTACGAAAGGCTTCGCGGGCGCGGGTAATACCGTGCTCCCGATGGAAATCATTCCAGTCGGCCTTAATCTCTCCCGGTGGCAGCGTCATCCAGCCGCCAACGGCTTTTGCCGCCCGTTCAGCAAAAGATCTGCCGGGATTCTCGCCCCCGTCCTGAAAATCGTTATCACCGGCGATGATAATTTTCACCTCAGGCCAGCGTGCCCGCAGCGCCTGTGCGACGTTGGGCAGGTTGCCCGCAGATATGGCAGCCACTACGCATCCGGCGGTGATCTGGCTTACCGTCAGCGCCGTGGCGTAACCTTCGGTAATCACCACCTGTACCGGTGGTTCAGACGGTAACGGGCTGAGCGCCACAAACGCGCCTTTCATCGTGCTGCCGGGCAGTATGCTTTTTTCACCCGTCGGGGCGATAAGCTGCGCACCGGTCACGGCTCCGGCGTTGGTGGTGAGCGGTAACAACAGGGAGCCGGCAGGAAAATCCTTACCGCTGATATGCTGCACGCTTCCGGTCAGGGAGGCCGGATATCCGGCAAATCCTTTTCCGGTCAGATAGGGGCTTTCTCCCGTGTGGCTCTCTTTCATCAGCGCCGCCACGGTAAGGCTCATATCGCGTTTAGGGGCTTTTTGCCTGGCGGGCTTAACAGGCAGTTCCTGCACAGCCGGCACATTAAGCACCTGCGCCACCTCCTGCGCGGCCTTTCTGACGCCGTAACCGGTCATGAGCTTAACCAGATCCAGACCGTCACCATTACCGCACTGGCTGCAAATCCACGTCCCGCGCCCGTCAAGGTCATCGAGGCGAAAACGATCCTTGCCCCCACATTTCGGGCAGGGACCGTGCCTGCCGTTTTCAGGTACATCAATACGCAGCATCTGCAGAATAACGGGCCATTTCCCCCGCGCGGCGGCTGAAATCTGCGTAACCGTCTGTGTTGTCATACTTCCCCCTTATGCAGCGCCACACCCGTGCTGCAGAAGTCATCAAAGGCCGCCGGAAGCGTGCGATACAGCTCCGCCATCACTTCACAGCCGCGCACAGTCAGTACCGGCGGCGCGGTCAGCAATGATGGTTCCAGCATGTCAGTCAGCAGCGCCAGCGCCGCCGCTGCTCCCTGTGCTTCGCCATATTCGTTAATCAATGCGCACTCGATATGCAGGGCAATGGCCATTTCAATACGTTCAACCGTCAGGCTGTGCGGACCATATTGATCGCAGCCGGTTTCAGTCAGCGCTTTCTGGCGCCATGCCGATGCAATAGCCCGCCGGTAAAGCGCAGTAGTCATTTCTGCCGGAAAAATAGAAACCTGCGGCTGGTTCATTGGGTGCCTCCTTCAATCAGTTCGCAACTGTGCGCAATATCCGTCAAATCTGCCCGCAGGTACTCCATCAGCGCGGCAATGCCTGGCGCACAGCCTGCATCCAGCGTTCCGCCCTGAGACGGGTATTCAGAAAAGAGAAGCTGGAGCATGTCGCAGGCATTTCTTGCGCGAGTCAGCTTTCCGAAACCGTCCTCTGACAATCCATAGGCAAAAGCACCGGTATTGTGTTTTTCAGGCAAAGTGTGGCCCTGAGCACTGTTGTGCCCGTTTGAAAAATTCATTGTGGATTACTCCGTTTTCAGCGGCGTTTTGTCAGAGAAACTTTGAATAGTGATTGTCGTCAGGTTCAGCAGAACGCCGTATGCTGCGCTCCCGCCAGCGGGTAAATACCACAGACGGATGCAATGTCAGCGGGCCGGAGCCACTACCGCCTGCCGGAGCTGGTGAAGGTTTAAAGAGCGGCGCATCAAACAGGCGCGTATACCGCTGTTCAAACCATGCCAGAGGGCAGGAAGAAATCTGGTTGTCGCTGTCATAACGTATCAGCACTTCTCGGCTGAATTCAGGATTAGCCAGTGCCACGGAGGGAGTGGCTTCCATTAATCGGATAATGGTGACGGTCCAGCCATGTTCATGCTGCCAGCGTTCGCCGGGTTGCGGATAATTACGCATGTTCACCTCCACATGGAATGCGACCGGCAAAGCTCAGCACGTAGTCCGGGGCAAGTCTGCGTCGCGCTGAGCGCTCGTTATCTACGATGTTCCTTAACATCACAGGACGAGCATTGCGTTGACTGCGGTTGATCGCAGCAAATAACCAGGTACACTTCTGTTTAGCCATCTTCGTTACCTCTTTTAACGGTGGTTAAATGCTCGAGCGGTGTTCCAGCACTCTCGGGCATTGCTTTTATAGGCTTTCTAGCTCTACAATGGTAATTACCATGTAGGCATCATATGTTAGGGTAATTACCATGTCAACACCACAAGAAAAACGCTCTCCTCCATTCCAAATGCGTCTTAACGAAGATTTCAGGTTGCAGCTTGAAAATGAAATGCGCAAAGATGGAGATAACGCATTGGCATCTTGGATCAAGAGAATTTTACGTAAAGAGCTTCAATTACGCGGAATTGAGCCTAAAGGCTAAGCCGTTGGCTATTAATAAAATTAAACTCTACTGAATTGTGGGAGTAGACGCTAAGGTATTCCCACTTTTAATGTTTCTTGCCTTTTCCCTCATTCCTTCAAATTTCTGCCCAGAGTTTTCTTCGAACCCATCTCTCCACGTATAATAATCAGCTGCGCGCCAACGCGACATCCGTCCTATTTTTATAGGTTTAGGGAAACGATTTAAAGAAATCAACCGATAAATCCATTTATCACTTAGTAAGCAATCTGATGTAATAAACTTCATATCGATCAGAGAATCCATTGAAGGTCGTTGCAAAGTAGTATTGTCATGCTTGGATAACATTCATCATTCTCCGTTTATCTAAGTCTATTGGCTTCAACACGGAAAATTAAAACACATGTTATACATGAGAAAAATGTGACTAATGATAAAAACCCAAAATCATTAGCCACAACAATTGTTAACCTTCAGTTAAATTTTATATTTTTCATGCAGCTACGTAGCAAACCTACAACAGTATCATAGCTCAAAGGCGGCTCTCCGGTCTTAGGCCAGAACTCACTGGCGTGTTGAAAAAGATAATCAGCTATCGCTGCTGGACTCTCTCTTCTTAACCTCATATCACGATGATAGAGCGCAATAATAGCCATGAGTATTTCAGCTCGAGGAACTGCATGCTTTTGTTTTTGCGCTTCAGATTGTGATTTATATTTGTTGGTGTTTTTTATCCTCTTTTGCTCACATGATACTAAATCAATGAATTTTTGAATCTGTACTTTTGTAATCCACAAAACCTCAAAAAGATAATAATTTTCTTTTTCATCATAATTAACATAAAGCATTGCCTTACAATTTACATTAGGTATGCCTGCTACTAGAAAATGCAGAGGCCAGGAATCCGGTTGCCCTTCATGCTTAACTAACAGATCTTTATATTCATAATCAACAGCCCACAAACCGGATATGAAGCATCGAATAAAGCCATTCTTATCAATTAAATTATTTTCATCAGGAATTCTTATAGAACTTAAATCTGACAACATAATATTGCCATTTCTGTCTCGTGGTAAAAATTTCAGATTAGATAAGAACCCATCCATTTGACCATCGATCTTCAAACCACATGAAACATCATACTCATCATCATGAAATTCCATGCATAACTCTACATCTCGTTCTCTAGCAAACCAGAGTATATCCTTTTCATTACAACCAATTATTTCTGAAGCTTCATCTAATTGGTAGTAATCTCTAAGCAGAGAATCAGTATTATTAATTTTTAAAACATTCATTTATGAGTACCAACTAGCTCAGATAAATAATTAGCATACCATTGCATCATTTCTCTTCGCCCTTCGAGATATTGGGCATGGTTATAAATTCCACGAATAGAATTTTTGTCCAAATGAGCAAGCTGGGTTTCAATCCAAGCGCTGTTAAATCCTTTCTCATGTAGAATCGTACTCATCGTATGCCTGAAACCATGCCCCGTAACACGTCCTGCATATCCAATACGTTTAAACACCTGATTAATACTTGCTTCACTCATAAATTTGCTAGGATCGTTACGCCCAGGAAACATCAAAGGATAGTTTCCAGTCAGTTCCTTTAAGGTTTCAAGAAGGGCTAATGCTTGTTTTGAAAGCGGCACAAGATGCGCACGACGCATTTTCATGCGTTCTTTTGGTATCTCCCAAAGAGCGTTATCAAAATCAATTTCACACCATTCAGCGGCGCGTAGCTCACCCGTTCTCAGTCCAGTCAGGATAAGTAAATGTGCTCCTAGCACAACAATCGGGCTTCCTGTATAGGCATTCAGGGTGGTAAAGAACTCGGGTAACTCGGTGGCTTTAAGGAAAGGATAATGGGCGGCTTCGTGGCCCTGCATTGCGCTGGCGAGATCCGGTGCAGGATTGTAAATTGCTCGCCCTGTTACGATGGCATAACGGAAAACTTCTCCACATCGCTGGCGGACTTTCTTCGCTTTTTCCATCGCACCTCTGGCTTCTATCAGTCTCAGCACCTCCAGTAGTTCGAGGGGTTTAATATCCGCAATAGGTCGTTGCCCGATATGGGGAAAGATATCCTTCTCGAAGGCCTCAAGGATGTCGGAAGCGTAGCCCTCTGACCATTTTGGCGACTTCATCTTGTGCCACTCTAACGCTACCTCTTTGAACGGGTTGACTATCTCAGTGGCAGAGGTCAAAGCCAGCTTCTTCGCTTTCTTTACTTCGCCTGGATCGTTACCTGCTGCGAGTAATTTCTTTGCGTCTTCGCGCTTTTGCCTAGCATCGGCAAGGCTGACAGCTGGATAGACGCCAAAAGATAAGCGTTTTTCTTTACCCGCGAAGCGATACTTCATTCGCCAATATCGTGAACCATTGGGTTCTACTTGAAGATACAGGCCGCCGCCATCAGCGAGCTTATAGCTCTTCTCTTTTCCTTTGGCGGCTTCAACCTTACGAGCATTCAGCATCATTGGGGGCACATTTCCTAGACCGAACAGAGCATGCCCCTGATTGTGCCCCCAATTGCATGTTGATTTCAAGAGACAAGGGTTGACCTCAGATGACTGAAAACAACGTAATATATATGTTTTTAAAGGATTTTGTTGATGTTGGTTGACTTGAGAAAACTAGGGGATGGTGCCGATAATAGGAGTCGAACCTACGACCTTCGCATTACGAATGCGCTGCTCTACCAACTGAGCTATATCGGCCCTGATAAGGACATGTCCACGAATGCGAACACGGGGTAGAAGGTTAAAACTAACCGGGCGATGCGTCAATGGCCTTGTGAATCAAACGCCTATTTTTGCATCACCCGGTTTCAATTACGCACGAATCGTGTCGTCACCAAAGCCAATCCACTTGTAAGTGGTCAGTGCTTCCAGCCCCATTGGGCCACGTGCGTGTAATTTTTGCGTGCTCACGGCGACTTCCGCGCCAAGTCCAAACTGACCGCCATCGGTAAAACGGGTAGAGGCGTTTACGTACACGGCGGAAGAATCAACTTCATTCACAAAACGATCGGCGTTGTGCAGCGTACGCGTCAGAATCGCATCAGAGTGCTGGGTGCCGTGTTCGCGAATATGGGCAATGGCGTCATCCAGATCGGCGACAATCTTCACGTTCAGATCCAGCGATAAAAACTCATCGTCATACTGTTCCGCTTTTACCGCCACGACGTTTGCCGGTCCGGCCTGCAATGCGGCCAGCGCAGCATCATCTGCATGAAGCGTCACGCCGCTTTCTGCCATTTGCTGGCTTAGAGCAGGCAGGAAGCGCTCAGCGATACTCTGATTCACCAACAGTGTCTCGACAGTGTTACACGTGCTCGGACGCTGGGTTTTGGCGTTGACGATAATCTTCAGCGCCGGGGCGATCTCAGCCGTATCATCTACATAGATATGACATACGCCAATACCACCGGTGATCACCGGGATAGTCGACTGTTCACGACACAGCTTATGCAGGCCCGCGCCACCGCGTGGGATCAGCATATCGATGTACTTATCCATACGCAGCATTTCAGCGACCAGCGCGCGGTCCGGATTATCTATCGACTGCACCGCTGCTGCGGGTAAACCGCAGGCTTCCAGCGCCTTTTGGATCACCGCCACGGTCGCGGCGTTGGTCCGGTACGTCTCTTTCCCACCGCGCAGAATTGCCGCATTACCGGTTTTCAGGCACAGGGAAGCAACATCAACAGTGACGTTTGGGCGCGCTTCATAAATCACGCCAATCACACCCAGCGGAACGCGACGACGCTCCAGACGCAGGCCGCTATCCAGCAGACCGCCGTCAATCACCTGCCCGACCGGGTCAGCGAGATTACACACCTGACGTACATCGTCAGCAATCGCTTTCAAACGCGCAGGAGTCAGCGCCAGGCGATCGAGCATCGCTTCGCTCAGGCCGTTAACTCGCGCCTGCTCAACATCTTGTACGTTCGCGCTGAGGATGCTTTCTGTTTGCGCTTCCAGTTCATCAGCAATGGTTTCCAGCACGCGATTTTTTTCACGACTGGAGAGTAGCGCCAGCTTGTATGACGCAGCTTTGGCAGCAATGCCCATTTGTTCCAGCATATGCCTGTTCCTTAACGGGTGATCATATCGTCGCGATGGACAGCAACCGGACCGTATTCGTAGCCCAGGATGGTGTCGATCTGTTGTGAGTGGTGCCCGGCAATACGGCGTAGCGCATCACTATTATAGCGAGTGACGCCATGGGCAATATCACGCCCTTCGAGGTTGCAGATGCGGATCACTTCACCACGAGAGAAGTCGCCTGTCACGCTTTTAATGCCTTTTGGCAGTAATGAGCTGCCGCGTTCCAGAATCGCTGCGGTTGCACCCTCATCAACGGTAATCTCCCCGGCAGGCGGAGCGCCGAAAATCCAGCGTTTACGGTTCTCCAGCGGAGAAGCCTGCGCATGAAAACGGGTACCGACAGAAACGCCGTCCATCACATCGCCAATGACGCCCGGCTTGCTGCCTGCAGCAATAATGGTGTCGATCCCGGCGCGGCACGCGACATCGGCAGCCTGCAGTTTTGTTCCCATGCCGCCGGTTCCCAGCCCCGAGACGCTATCCCCGGCAATGGCGCGCAGCGCATCATCAATACCGTGCACATCTTTGATCAACTCAGCCTGCGGGTTAGTACGCGGATCGGCGGTGAACAGACCCTGTTGATCGGTCAACAGCAGCAGCTTATCGGCACCCGCCAGGATCGCCGCCAGCGCCGAAAGGTTGTCGTTATCACCGACTTTAATTTCGGCGGTCGCCACTGCGTCGTTCTCATTGATGACGGGAACGATGTTGTTATCCAGCAGCGCGCGTAGCGTATCGCGGGCGTTAAGAAAGCGCTCTCTGTCTTCCATATCCGCACGCGTCAGCAACATCTGGCCGATATGAATACCGTAAATTGAGAACAGCTGTTCCCACAGTTGAATCAGTCGGCTCTGCCCTACCGCCGCCAACAGCTGTTTCGACGCTATCGTCGCCGGAAGCTCTGGGTAACCAAGATGCTCACGTCCGGCGGCAATCGCGCCCGAGGTAACGATAACAATACGATGCCCTGCGGCATGGAGCTGCGCGCACTGGCGAACCAGTTCGACGATATGGGCGCGGTTCAGGCGGCGCGATCCGCCCGTTAACACACTGGTGCCAAGTTTTACCACCAGCGTCTGGCTGTCACTCATGATTCTCTGCCATTCAAAATTGGGGAAAATGATATCAAACGAACGTTTTAGCAGGACTGGCCCCGGTTGCCAACAGCCAGCGCACAAAGCATGAAATTTTATTGCGCAGGATCAGCAAGCGTAGCGGCAGATTTTGACGCATTTATTACAGACACAAAAAAACATTCTTTTTTAAAAATATTCTTACTTTGTCATAAAACGTTCATTGCCAGACGTTAAAAACCCTCCTGTCTTTTAACGGGGATCACACCCAGTAAATATTAGCGCGTACTTTAAATCAGGAATGAAAATGAAAAAGAGCACTCTGGCATTAGTGGTGATGGGAATTGTTGCATCGGCGTCCGTACAGGCGGCAGAAGTCTATAACAAGAACAGTAATAAACTGGACTTGTATGGCAAAGTCAAAGCAATGCACTACATGACTGATTATGACAGCAAAGACGGCGACCAGAGCTATATCCGCTTAGGTTTTAAAGGCGAAACACAAATTAACGATCAACTGACCGGTTATGGTCGTTGGGAAGCTGAGTTTGCAGGGAATAAAGCGGAAAACGAAACCAACCAGCAAAAAACACGTCTGGCTTTCGCCGGTGTGAAATTAAAAGATTTTGGCTCGTTTGATTACGGTCGTAACCTGGGTGCGCTGTATGACGTGGAAGCGTGGACGGATATGTTCCCGGAATTCGGCGGTGACTCTTCCGCGCAGACCGATAACTTTATGACCAAACGTGCCAGCGGCCTGGCCACCTACCGTAATACCGACTTCTTCGGCGTCGTCGATGGTCTGGATCTTACCCTGCAATATCAGGGCAAAAACCAGGACCGCGATGTGAAAAAACAGAACGGCGACGGCTTTGGTACCTCCGTGACGTATGACTTTGGCGGCAGCGATTTCGCCATCAGTGGTGCGTATACCAACTCCGACCGTACTAATCAGCAGAACCTGCAAAACCGGGGTACTGGCGATAAAGCAGAATCCTGGGCGACAGGTTTAAAATATGATGCCAATGATATTTATCTGGCAACGTTCTATTCTGAAACGCGCAATATGACACCTATTTCCGGTGGCTTTGCTAACAAAACTCAGAACTTCGAAGTGGTCGCTCAGTACCAGTTTGACTTTGGTCTGCGTCCATCCCTGGGTTATGTGCTGTCAAAAGGCAAAGATATTGAAGGCGTAGGCGATGAGGATCTGGTGAATTATATCGACGTGGGCGCGACCTATTATTTCAACAAAAATATGTCGGCCTTTGTTGATTATAAAATCAACCAACTGGATAGCAATAATAAGCTGGGCATCAACGATGATGATATCGTCGCGGTGGGTATGGTCTACCAGTTTTGATATAGCATAAAAAAAGCCGGATGGGGTTGCGCCGCCATCCGGCTTTTTTCTGTTCATTATGCCGTTAATTTAACCGGCTCATCCTTAAAGTCGTCAGCAGGCTCCAGCGCCAGATTCAGCGTCGTTAACAACCCACGCAACTTTTCATGAAACTCGCGTAAGGTGTATTCCAGTCGCTCTACCACTTCAGTCTCTTTAATCGGCACGGCGGTCCAGTTGCCGTCTTTATCGAACAAACCAAACTGGTAGCTGTACGTAAAGCGTTTCTCCTGCGCTTCCAGCTCCATCCACCAGCCCCAAAATTCACGTTTCTCTGGTGCCGGTTTCACGTTGACGCAAACAGCCAGACAATCGAAAAAGAATCGATTATCTTCGCACTGCCCTTCGCGGATGTAGGGGCCAAGCGCGGTGAATTTTTTGATCAATCTGCTTTTCGGGTGTCCACTCGGTAACGTCATTGCGATCTCCTTAGGTGAAGCAACTGTTTTACCAAACCAATAAAATTTAGCAATCTATTAACACAATCTATGATTGATCCACCCGGTAATTTCTTGCAGCGCTTTGTCAAAATTGCGATACACCGGGTTGAACGGAATCTCCAGCAGCTTACCGTCGGAAGATGAAGATGTGATTAAACGTGACTCATCTTCCGGGCTAAATGGATCGTTTTTCCAGAACCCCGACAGCATTGGCGTTGGACAGCGACGGCCCAGCAGCCCTTGCACCTTTAATGAATAGCGGTTTAGCTCGACGCGCAGCGCTTCATCAGACGCATCGTGCATCCCCAGACGGCTGGCCAGAACGTCAAGATACATTTCCGGTACTGAAGCCTGACGTTGCGGGTCGCTAAGCAGCGCATGCACCACCGGTCCGAGACAGGCCACCGCCTTCAGGCGCGATGATTCAAGATAGGCCAGGCGTACTGCAACGTTAGCGCCAAAGCGAAAACCGAATGCCGCCACACGGGTGTGATCGACCCAGGGAATATTCGGCAGCGCTTTTAATACATGTTGATGCAGCAGGCTGGAGTCCTGGGTCAATTTCCATTTTGATGAGAATCCAACCGAAGGCATATCCAGCGTCAGCATGGCAATACCGCGCGGTGCGAAATAGCGCTCATACAGGGTGTAGTAGTCGGTTTGCATGGAATCCAGGCCACCGCACATCAGCACCGTCGGGAACGGGCCGTCACCTTTTGGCATGTGCAGGAAGCCGGTTATCGGCGCACCGCCGGCAACGGCAAATTCCATCTCGCGCAGCGTACCTGGCAGTCGCTGGGCCGCCTCTTCGTAAGCACGGTTGGCCAGGGCCTGCGCCTGTTCTGCCAGCTCATCGCCTTTTAAATGCGGGTATGCTGCAATGTTGTACAGCGTGGAGGCATGCAGCCAGTGGCGACCACTCACCTGCGGGTCCTCTTCCGTAGACGCTTTCTGTTGCCAGTCCATCGCCTGCTTCGCCCACTCGTAGATCCAGTTTCCACCACGATAGCCAATGACCGTATCGTAGAGCTCTTTATCCGTGCGTTCGGCTTCGCTCATGACGATACGCGCCTGCACTTCAAGGATTTCACGTGGATCGACCCCACGCCAGATCCACATCAGACGGTTCACCATGCGATACCAGTGCGGGATTGTTTTGCCATCCAGAGCGGACTGCACAGACGGCTGCGCGCCGTGATTAAAACGACGAACCAAGGTTGACGTTTCAGGATGTTTGAAGCGGGGTTTAAACAGAACTTCGCTGAGGTTAGCCTGCGACATGATTACGGCCTCCATGAGTACTCACTAAGGCATAGTGTAACCTGACACCGCACAAAAAGAACAACGCCCGGCAGTGCGGGCGTTGAAAACTTTTTAGATTAGCGACCAGAGATCGGCGGAACAAATACCACGCCCATATCCCACGGCTGCTCAATCCAGGTATCCTGAGGAATATCAACCACATAATCATTCACCAGCGGGCGACCAGCCGGCTTAGCGAAGATCGTGACGAAATGCGCTTTAGGGTACATTTCGCGGATAGCAACGGCAGTACCACCGGTGTCTACCAGGTCATCGATCACGATGAAACCTTCACCGTCACCTTCCGCACGCTTCAGCACTTTCAGTTCGCGCTGATTGTCGTGATCGTAGCTGGAGATGCATACGGTATCGACATGGCGAATACCCAATTCACGCGCCAGCAATGCGCCCGGCACCAGACCACCACGGCTAACGGCAATAATGCCTTTCCATTGTTCAGAAGGCATCAGGCGGCTTGCCAGTTTACGTGCATGGATCTGCAACATGTCCCAGGTGACGACGTATTTTTCGCTCATGTGAAGTGTCCCAGCCTGTTTATCTACGGCTAATTAATAAATTGAGGGTGAATCAGGTTGCGCGAGATTATAGAGATCTGACGCACTAAAAACCAGTGTTTCGCGGAATCCGCGCCTCTTTTTGCATGCTTTATACTAGCCGTCAGCGAAGAAAGTGGTATTCTCAATCGCATCGCGCAAGCCTGACTTGTGGTGTTTTTAATTCCGCTAACCCCGTGGCCTGCAAGCAAGTTTTGTAGGACATCGCCAAGGAGACTCAACGTGTCTGAACTGTCTCAGTTATCCCCGCAACCGCTGTGGGATATTTTTGCCAAAATCTGTTCTATTCCTCATCCGTCCTACCATGAAGAGCAGCTCGCTGAACACATTCTGAGCTGGGCCCAAGAGAAAGGTTTCCACGTCGAGCGCGATCAAGTCGGTAATATCCTGATTCGCAAACCTGCTACCGCAGGCATGGAAAATCGCAAGCCGGTCGTTCTGCAAGCGCACCTGGATATGGTCCCGCAGAAAAACAACGACACCGTACACGACTTCACTAAAGATCCTATCCAGCCTTATATTGACGGCGAATGGGTAAAAGCCCGTGGCACCACGCTGGGTGCGGATAACGGCATCGGTATGGCGTCTGCGCTGGCCGTTCTGGCTGATGACAACGTGGTACACGGCCCGTTAGAAGTCCTGCTCACCATGACCGAAGAAGCGGGTATGGATGGCGCGTTTGGTTTGCAGGCTAACTGGCTGCAGGCAGATATTCTGATCAACACCGACTCTGAAGAAGAAGGTGAGATCTACATGGGTTGCGCAGGCGGTATCGACTTCACCTCAAACCTGCCGCTGTCCCGTGAAGCTATTCCTGCTGGCTTCCAGAGCTTTAAGCTGACCTTAAAAGGCCTGAAAGGCGGTCACTCCGGTGGCGAAATTCACGTTGGCCTCGGTAATGCCAACAAGCTGCTGGTACGTTTCCTGGCAGGCCACGCCCAAGAGCTGGATCTGCGCCTGGTTGACTTCAACGGCGGTACGCTGCGTAACGCGATTCCGCGCGAAGCCTTTGCGACCCTCGCCGTGGCTGCCGATAAAGTTGATGCATTGAAAGCGCTGGTCAGCACGTATCAGGAGATCCTGAAAAACGAGCTGGAAGCCAAAGAGAAGAATCTGGCGCTGCTGCTGGATGCCGTCAGCAACGACAAAGCCGCACTGACTACCCAGTCTCGCGATAGCTTCATTCGTCTGCTGAACGCCACGCCAAACGGTGTAATCCGCAATTCCGACGTAGCAAAAGGCGTGGTAGAAACCTCGCTGAACGTCGGCGTGGTGACCATGACTGACGATAATGTCCAGATTCACTGCCTGGTTCGTTCGCTGATCGACAGCGGTAAAGACTATGTGGTAAGCATGCTGGATTCGCTGGGCAAACTGGCTGGCGCGAAAACGGAAGCCAAAGGTGCGTATCCTGGCTGGCAGCCGGATGCAAACTCACCGGTTATGCACCTGGTGCGTGAAACCTATCAGCGTCTGTTCAACAAGACACCGAACATCCAGATTATCCACGCTGGTCTGGAATGTGGTCTGTTCAAGAAACCGTATCCGGATATGGACATGGTTTCCATTGGGCCGACCATCACCGGTCCGCACTCTCCGGATGAGCAGGTTCATATTGAAAGCGTCGGTCATTACTGGACGCTTCTGACCGAGCTGCTGAAGTCTATTCCAGCGAAGTAAGATTCTGCGCTAAATGCCGGATGGCGCTACGCTTATCCGGCCTACATGCTAATTTGTAGGCCAGAGAAAGTTTTTATGCCGCCATCCGGCAATACATCAGAGTCAAATTCCCAGCAGTAGCTGTCTTTCCATCTGCGGGTCCAGCAGCGTGACGTGTAATCCCACCAGCCTGACACCTCGCCCTCCCCTACGCTCGTTCCAGGTATTGCGCGCCGTCGCGATCAGATCCTCTTTATTTAAGCGCGGCCAGACGTGTTCCTGCGTGGTCTGCTGAAAATCATTAAACTTGAGTTTTATCCCCTGACGAGCGATGAAGAGATCGGGCTTAACCTTTGCCAGCCGCCGTTCCAGTTCGGGATAGAGCCGTTCAATTATCGCCTCACACTCCGACCATTCGTGAATATCTTCTGCCAACGTACGTTCCACGCCGACGGATTTACGCAGCCTGTCGTTGTTGACGTCACGCTCATCAATACCCTGACTGCGCTCCCACAGCACACGACCAAACTTGCCGAAGCGTTTGAGCAGCATTGCCAGGTCGTATTTTTGAACATCTTCACAGGTCCGTAATCCCATCGATTCCAGTTTCGCGGCTGAGACTTTGCCGACGCCGGGAATTTTGCCTAACGGTAATGTTCTGAGAAATTCGGGAACATCCGTGGGAGTAATCACATATTGCCCATTGGGTTTGTTGAGATCGGAAGCGATTTTTGCCAGAAATTTTACCGGCGCAATTCCAGCTGAGGCGGTTAACTGTAACTCGTTAAAAATTGTCTGGCGGATTTCCTGAGCGATTAGCGTAGCTGAGCCGTGGCAGTGGGTGCTGTCGGTCACATCCAGATAGGCTTCATCCAGCGAAAGGGGTTCGATGAGCGAGGTGTAGCGAGAGAAGATGGCCTGAATCTGGCGAGAGGCCTCTTTATAAGCGTCGTAACGGCCGGGTAATAAGGTGAGATGCGGGCACAGTTTTAGCGCCATTCCCGTAGGCATTGCGCTACGCACACCAAACTTTCGTGCCGGGTAATTGGCGGTGCTGATGACTCCCCGGCGTTCGCGACTGCCGCCAATAGCAATGGGAATATCACGCAGGGCGGGGTTGTCGCGCATTTCCACCGCCGCGAAAAAGCAGTCCATATCGACATGTATGATTTTACGCATCGCTCGCCTCCCACAACACTGTTTAAGTATACAGTATTTTTATGATGTGAGAAGTATGATTATGCCTTACGCCGGACCATTCATGACGAAGCGTGCATCGCACAGGTAACGCACGATGTCCGTTTTCGTATGCTCCGCTGGATTGCCCGCCGTGCTGACAAACAGTTTATTCACTTTGCGAATATTTGCCCGCAGCAGTTTTTCGATCGTCATCAGACGAAAGGCATCATTTTCAACGCAGAAAAGCTCGTAATCACCCAGACGTTCACCGCAAATCTCACAGTGATTCATCCAGTAGCGTAGCCCGGTGGTTTTACTTTTATCGAGGTAGTAATTGCTGGCTTTGATGTTCTTTTTTATCTCTTCAGGCAGAGAATTAATGTGGAACAAAAAGCTGTTACGCCTGACCGACTGCCAGCCCTGACCATCCTGATTTTTCTTAATAAAGCGGGTAAACATCACGCCATGAATACGGGTAATTTGGTGACAGCTCCAGCAGTGCATCTTCGAGGTAATAACCAGATAGTACGGCGCGACAATATTGAAACTGTCGATATTGTAAACATAGTCACGCAGCGCCCCGTTTAACTCATGAGGCTCGGTGTACCAGATACCTGAAACCTGGTCGAAATGTGCGCCCTGACAGGCCACATCGGTGACGTTATCAGTATGAATATCCAATGGAATAATATGGGTTACATCTATCATATTGCCTTCCTGAGGGATAGTTTTCCCCCACGTTGCGTGGGGGACGGAGAACGTAGTTAATGCGTGACGGGAGCAGATTGTTGACGTAAAGAAGTCACCTGCTTTTGCTTGTCCAGTTTATCAACCAGCGGTTGCACAACCTTCTCTCCCTGCTGGCCGAAATATTGATACAGCGTATCGGAAGCGCTTTGCGTCAACACCATAATCTCAATGCGACGGTTACCGGCGCTTTCCGGGTTTTTCGCATCTAACAGCATTTGGTCCGCCATTGCGCTGACCTGCATGACTTTATCCTGCGGCATTCCAGCATCTTCCAGCACGCGTCGTGCCGACAAGGCGCGGTCACCGGAGAGGTTCCAGTTGTTGTAAATGTTGCTCTTATAGCTCATCGCATCCGTATGTCCGGTGATAATTATCTTGTTATCCAGCGAGTCAAACACGGGGGCCAGCTCAACCAGCAGCGATTTAAAGAACGGCATAATTTTGGCGCTACCGCGTTCAAACATATTCCGGTTCTGGTCATCTTTAATCAGTACGCGCAGCCCCTGAGGAACAATTTCCATTTCAAGGTTGGTTTCCATATGTGCATTGCGGGCGATGACGTTAATGTCGGTCGCCAGCTCACCCAATTCGCGGGCTGATTTTTGCTTCAGTAACGCCGTTTTTTCGTTTACGTCCAACGCCTTTTTCGCGTTATCTTCCGTAATCTTCGCCGTTTCCTGCGGGTTGGTGGTTTTATCGAGCTTATTGCGCGTGACGTTTTTCTTCTGCGCACCCGGCGCTATCGGCTGCTTGCCCAGTTTGTTTAACGGTGCCATGCCGCCACCGTTAAAGATTGACTGACCATGCAGCGCCGCCACAATATTTTCACGGTCGGCTTTACTGACACTGTTCACAATCCACAGCGTCATAAACAGTGCCATCATCGCCAACGTAAAGTCAGCAAATGCCACCTTCCACGCTCCTCCGTGATGACCTGCATGACTCTTCTTTATTTGTCGGCGGATAATAGTGGTTTTCGCGCCGCGATCGCGACGATTTGGCCCCTTCCTCATGCTTATTCTTGCTCCAGCATCGCATTGACCCACGCATCCAGGTTGGCGAATGTAGGTTTGGATGCCAGATGAAGAAGTTTACGCCCGGCATCGACCGCCAGCAGCGTCGGCTTACCGCCTGCTTGCGCCACCAGCACGGTACGTACGCATTCAAGCAAAGAGTGTTCCGCCCGTGCCTGCTGTTCCATGGCGTTTGCCAGTGGGTCCATCAGGCAATAACAGATGAAGACCCCCAGGAATGTCCCCACCAGCGCCGCCGCCACTTTCAGGCCGATAAGCGCAATGGAACCGTCGATTGACTGCATGGTGATGATGATACCCAGCACCGCCGCGCAAATACCGAAACCAGGCATGGCCTCGGCGGTACGTTGCAGGGAGCGCGAAGGCGTTAACAGCGATTCTTCCGCGGTATCCAGTTCCTGATCGAGGATACCTTCCAGCTCATGGGCATCAATTTTGCCCATCGCCATCAGACGGAAGTTGTCGGCGATAAAGGTCACCAGGCGTTTTTGGGTCAGCACCAGCGGGTATTTCTGGAAAATGGTACTCTCTTCCGGCTGTTCGATATGCTGATCCAGCATACGCAGACCGCCGTTTTGCACCATTTCCAGCAGCTCATACAGACACATCAGCAGCTGACGCTGAAACTCCGGACCCATTTTCTTTTTACTGATTACGCCTTTAATCTGGCGAACGATCTCTTTCAGCACATGCATCGGGTTACCGATAATCATCGCGCCCAGACCGGCCCCCATAATAATAATAATCTCGGCTGGCTGCCAGATAGCAATAAGCTGTCCACCCGCTTCAAAATAGCCACCAAATACGCAGCCTAAAACCACCAATAAACCAAAAATCTTTTGCATTACGTCCTCCGCATGTTGATTCGAAATTGTTAATCTGGATATAAACAATCACGAATCTTGTGCGTGATTTTTTTATTCATTTGACAAATACGGGCTTCAGTCAGCCCTAATACCAGCGCAATCTCTTTTAAATTCATATCGTGCTGATAATACATTGAGAGCACCAGTCCCTCTTTTTCGCTGAGTTGGCTCAGGGCATAACCCAGCATTTCCTGCGTGACGAATTGTTCCTCAAGCCCCCGCCCTTCGAGCGGTGCAATCGGCATATCGCCATTTAGTAATTCATCCAGACTGGCCAGCGATTCGGCGCCTTCCAGCTGTTGGTATTCCTGATAATCTTCAGACGACAATCCCAGCCGGGATAGCTCCTCACATGAGGGTTCATGCCCGAGCCGGGTACGCGCATCACGAATCAAATCTTTAATCTGATGGTATTTTTGTCGTAGCTGACGAGGCCGCCAGTCGAGGCTGCGCAGCTCATCGAGTATGGCGCCACGGATACGGTGGACGGCATAACCGGCAAAGCCCTCATCCGGTTGACCATAGCGGCGAATCGCGTTCAGCAATCCCATCAGCGCCGTTTGTTCCATATCCTGCCTGTCCATAACGCAGGTACATTGCGGCGCAAGTTGACGCACTACTTTGCGCACCAAAGGAAGATAAGCCTGTAAATAATGGCTCTCTTGCTTTGGCGTTAGCACGGGCGTCGCATTAAAGTCGTCTGACTCGTAAGCATCCTGGATCATGTTATTTCCTGGCGTGTCGCTTATTGAAACACGACTTTTTTCACCAAAATGTCCTTATAAGGTGTCGCCATTTTGCGTTTCGCTAATTCAGTTTTCAGGTTTTCAAAAATTTTCTTTCTGATATCGGAGATCTTCAGCGCCCGAATATCTTCATATTTCATATTCGAGAGCTCATCTACCGTAATACTTTGATAGAGCGGTTCGTCCTTCTTAATTTTTTCAGCGTCTTTCTCTGAATCAACGACCATTACCAGTTCCGCGACCATATAGCGATCGCTACCTTCATTATCATGAAGCGTAACCACCGTTTCCGGCAGGGAGACAAAAATACTGCTGGACTCATCCTGGCTATCTTCCGCTTCATGCGCAGGCTTATCTGCTGCAGTTGCGGTTCCTTTAGTCATAGAATGATAAATGCCCCATCCTGCGCCCCCTGCAATACCCAGCGCCACGACGGAGCTAATCAGACACGCGATAACAATTTTCTTCATCTTGCTTTTACACTTTGATCAGAACGGATTCGTTCTGTTGAAATTGAGGTTCATCGTTAAGCGTTAGCGCCGACGCCACCTCGTCCTGTTGATTACCTGACTGCTGTTGCTGCTGTTGCGATTGCCCTTCGGAAGAGACCTGAACGTTCACTTCCATGAAGTTCTGTGCCGTGAGGTGCTGGCGTAAGTTTTCGCTAAATTGCTGCAACGAGCGGCAGACATCACTCTGATTTGCACCGATATGAACCATCAGCTTTCCGGCATCCAACTGCACGGCAATTTCCAGTTTGCCAAGCGAAGGAGGATCAAGACGAATAGTCGACACCTGCTGTTGCTGGCCCAACTGGAATTGAATTCTGTCTTTGAGCAGTGCGGTGAGCTTCTCCCCGAGTTCCTCTGTCGACAGCGTGGTAGGCGCCGAAACTTGCGTCGACACCACGTTATGGTCGCTCAGGGCGTTCATCGGCTGATTTCCCTGCGCCGCCGTAGTGAGCAAACTTTGTGTCGCAAGCGTTGGGTTAACCGCCACGCCATCCGTTTTTCTCACCGCCATCGGGCGAGGAACGCTATGATCCTCAGACTTCACGCGGGCGGAAATTTGCTGTGACGTTGAAAGCGAAGCAGGTTCAGGTGTGATCGCACGCAGATCCTGGGCGGAGAATGTCGCCAGTTTGGCCTGCTGATCCGGCGTTGCCTGAGGCAAATCCTCGCCGATCGACGCCAGCAACGTTTGCAGCTTAGGCGGCAGTGACGATAAATCCGTGGCATGCTGCTCAGCCGACGGCGAGGACGTTTTTCCTTGTTGAGCCATCGCGCCCGCCAGTTGACGCAGCAGCGATGAACCTGATTGGGAGGTTTGCACCTGCGCCAGCATTTTCAGCATCTCACCGTCCGGCTGCTTCTGGGTTGGTGCAGACGCTGACGCCTGAGCCGGTTGCGCCAGCAGCATCGCCAGCAATGCCTGCATAGCCGCAGGATCTGCATCATCGCGCTGATGCCCGGCCGCCGACGCCTGCTGTTGGTTGACTTTTGCGCCAATCAAACGTTCAGCCACCGCGTTAAGCCCAGCCTGCGGCAAAGAAAACGTGCTGCCGCTCGTTGACGTTGTTGGGGCTGAGATAGCCGCCTTTTCCGGTGTGGCCTCTGCCAACGCACTGGCCGAGGCCAGTAATACAGGATTCATGCCTTCTCCGAAATTAAATTAACCATTGAGTACGCCAACATTCCTTCCTGGTTTTGCTGATGTTGATCCATGCGCGCTTTGAGTTCTTCCGCACGCTGCGTTCGCCGGGTTATTAGCGCCTCAAACGCCGCATGCATTTTACTTTTCACTTCCCTCAGCGCCCCGGCATCAGTTTCCCAGGCGGCATAGTCATGAAAAACGCGCATCACCTGCTGATGCAGGCCGGGTAATCGTCGCCAACGCTTGTTATCCAGCGCGTCATTCATCTCTTGTACCAGGGCATAAAGCTGCTGTTGCTGTTGCAGACGCTCTCTTTGCATCGCCTTATCCCAGTTTTGCCGACAGACCTTCCCAGCCCGTGCGCAGATTCGTCAGGATGAGGATCACTTCATCAATTTTTTCCAGCGACAATTCGCCGCTGGCTTCGTACAGGCGGTAGACGCAGTGGTCATACAGCCGGGACAGATTCACCACCAGCTCGCCGCCGGTTTCAAACTCCAGCGAGCTGGTTAAGGCGTTGAGAATATCGATGCATTTGTTGATGCTTTGCGCCTTACGCTCGTAGCGTTTGTTCTCAATGTGGCTTTTGGCGCGTTCCAGCTCGTCCATCAGCCCCGAAAACAGCACCAGCACCAGCTCTAACGGCGATGCTGCTGCGGTACGCGCTGCAAGATCCATCTCTTTGTATTGCGAATAACCATCCTGCGTGTCGTACATGTTGATTCTCAGTCCTTCTCTTAAACCAGCCGGTTACATAAATGCGGCCATACTCACTTTCATGGTGTACGTTTGAACCAGCGTATTGGTGTACTCTTCCACGTAGCGCTCGTAGTTGGTGTTATAGGTTTCAGTCAGCTGATCGCTTTCGTCCTGAATTTTGCTCTGCTGGTCATCAATGTTTTCCTGACGCATGGCGATGATGCCGTTGCTGGAATCCAGATAGCTTTCCATCAGGTCGTCCATCTGCGCGACCATGCTGTCTTCCCCGACGAAAATAGAGGTCAAACCGTCCGGATTTTCTTCCATTTCTTCGCTGAACTGGGTGGAGTCAATTTGTAAGTGACCGTCGGAATCCAGCGTGATGCCATAGTCGACAATCGAAACACCACCGTAGGAGGCGTGAGCGATATCATCCATCTGATTTGCCAACGAATTCATCCCGGCATCACCAGCAAAAACTCCGGCAGCCGTGTCGTCATCGCCGTAGCTGGTCAATGAATCGATGGTGTCGATTAACGTGTTGTAGGCATCTACGAAGGTTTGCACTTTGGCCTGCGATCCGCTGGAGTCTTCCGCGACGGTAAAGGTGGTCAAATCATTAGGATCATTAGGATCGCTGGCCTCAGTGAAGGTCATGGTTACGCCGGGGATCACATCGTCAAAGGTATTAGTGCTGCTGGTGATTGCAGGACCCGTTTGACTTCCCAGATGAATCTCTGCGTCCTGCGCATCCGTGACGTTATTTTTGCTGGCTGCTATCTCATCAGAGAAAGAGGTGTTTCCCGTTACGCTAACCGAGAATGCGCTTTGCGCTCCCGTGGTATCGGAAGTCAGCATGATAGTGGTTGTCCCGTCGGTTTTGACCAGTGCCGCCGACACGCCGGGGTTGTCGTCCGAGTCATTGATCGCGTCAACCAGTTCACTGGCATCAATGAAACTGTCGCCGTCTTCATCAGCAGCAGCAAGATCGATATCCATGGTCGTGCCATCATCCATCGTGAGTTCAAACGTACCGGATGCGCTAAACGTGTCATCGCTCATACTGAAGGTTGTCTGCTGCGCCTGCGCCAGCTGCGAAACATAAAATGAGTAAGTCCCGGCCTGCGCTTCCGAGTTCGCCGATACGGTATTCCCGTCATTACTAGAGGTAGCAGAAAACGTCAGCGGACCATCGGTGTCGCTGTTCAGCGCATCGATTGCCGTTTGAAAGTTCGTCAGCGCGGTACTGAGCGAGTCCAGACCGCTGCTCTCTGCATTCAATTCGTTCTGTTCGTTCTGCAAATTCGTCGCCTGGGTGGCAATATCGGCGTAGGCAAGTTCTTGTGCTAATTTTTGGATCGGACTCGTAAAGCTCATAATCGATGACTCCGTGCAACGTTATTTATGTAATAGCAAAACGCATGCCAATAATTTTTATTATTCATATTCAGCAAGTTAGATTAGTGGCGGAAATGCGTCTTCCCTTCCCCAGGAAGGTTTACAGGTAAAAAACCGGTCGCTGAAAGCACAACACCGCCGGATGGCGGTGTTGTAAATGACGTTACGTCAGGAATTACTGCAGCAGGCTGGAAACCATACTGGACATGCTGTTGGACTGCTTCAGCATGGTGATGCCGGTTTGCATCAGCACCTGTTGCTGGGTCATGTTGGACGCTTCCGTCGCGTAGTCGGTATCCATAATGTTACCGATCGCCACTTTAGTGTTGTCCTGCATGCTGGTCAGGTTAGCCGCGGTGTCGTTCAGACGGTTGATAGATGCGCCCAGTTTGGACTGGATCTTAGACACGTCATCCATTGCAGTCTGGATAGTTCCAATCATCGCGTTTGCAGAGCCAGAAGTGGTCAGTTCGGAGCCGCCAGAGATACCTGCGCTACCGGTCTTATCTGCCTGGTCACCTTTGAAAGAAGCACTAACCTGATCCAGCGCGCCAACCAGAGCGTCCAGTTGGCTGGAGATGTTAACGGTCATGGTGTCAGAAGATTCAGCACCAACCTGGAAGGTTACGCCGCTCTGGAACAGACCATCTTTACCGGTGTTGCTGGTACCGGAAACACCGAACAGGTTGGTGCCGCCGTAAGTGGTGTTCTGCAGCATGTCGGACATCTGCTGACCCAGTTCGTCGTATTCGTCCTGCATCGCCTGCAAATCTTCGTCGTTGTAGGTTCCGTTCGCTGCCTGCGTGGACAGGTCTTTCATACGGCCCAGTACGTCGGTCATTTCATCAAACATGCTGTCTGCAGTATGCAACATGGCAGTGGCATCGTTGATGTTGCTCAGCGCAACGCCCATACCGCTGGACTGTGCAGTCAGGCGATTAGCTATCTGTTTGCCCGCAGCGTCATCTGCAGAAGAGTTAATACGGTTACCTGTCGCCAGACGTTCCATAGAAGTAGACAGTGATGCGCTGCTTTTGTTGATAGCATTAACAGCAGACATTGATGCGGTATTAGTATTAATCGATAACATGGTACAGCTCCTTGGGAATAATCGTTTTCGTTTCGATACCCTGTAAAAACGACCACCCGTTTGGAAAACTTAAAGCGCTGCAAAAAAAAATTTTCCACGCTCCTCACCACCTCGTTAACCAGAGAGATAATCTCTCTACTCTATTTTAGCTTTCCGTGCTTATCACCACCAATATCCATCACATAAGGAAGATCTCAATTCATATTTAATTAAAAGATTATTAGAAATATCTAATAACGGGTTGTTCTCTTACACATCAACAGGGCTAACTTAATGATACCAATGAGTTTATACTTAATCAAAATCTCATTAGTCACCCACTTCCTGACCTTATTTTACATTTGGTTGCAAATGGCCTATATTTTTATATTGTGAGTCTCAGGCTCTTTCGCTACATTTCAAACCCTCTTTCAGACAGCATAAAAAACACTCAATAGCGATTCGGCTGCCGTTTCACAGCCAAAAGACATTTCAATGTCTCCAGAATTTTAATGCACTGATTTTTAACGGTGTGGCACCAGGGATATAAAAATCTTGCGCGGGTATATAAAACCATGAGTATTGTAGTCAACAACTGGCGGATGGATTCCTCGCTGAATGCGTTAATCCATTGTGAAACAGGCGAGATACGTCGTCTGGGCGAATACCATTTTATTCTGTTAGAAACATTAGCTAAAAATGCCGATGTTGTTTTATCTCGTTCATTTTTAATGACCGCAGTATGGAAGAATCGCATCGTTGGTGGAAATAGTCTGCCGACAGCCGTTCATGCCCTGCGCGTTGCGATCGATGATGACGGCAAGCAGCAGGATATTATTAAAACCATACCTAAAAAAGGGTATTTGTTTAATAAAAACTATCTGACTGAACTCATTGAACCTAATGAAAATAAAGCTGATGACAGCGCCGACGATGTCACCGAAGAGAATGCTAAGGTTGCTGAAACCCTTGTGTCTGAAGCGCTACTGCCATCAACAGGAAAAGAACAAATATATTTAAATAACAGTCAATTGCATGCAAAAAACAAGAGAAAACCGGTCATCAATCGTCATCCTTACCGGGCCGTTCTGATAACCTTACCCGTTATTGTTACCGCGCTGTTATTGTTTATCTTAATCTCTTATTTTAAAACACCGTCGGCCACTAAAACGCCAGAAGCTCCGCAACTGGTTAAAGAGACGCTGGCAAACGCCGACCGTATTACAGCTTATCAACTTTATGATCCAGGTGAGAATAAGAAATCGTTATCACTGGTTTCACAACATATTGTTCCTGGTGTAGAGCAGATCAATCAACTATTGGTTACACATAGCGCCTTGATGACCCTGTATTACCGGGTTTCTCTCAACAAACTTGCCCTTGATATTGTGCTAAGCAACCAATGCAATGACAACTGGCAGTTAGCGCTGAGCTTTGATAACTGGCTAAATAAAGATAACGAAATGAATGGTATTTTAATTAAAGAAGTGGAGAAAATGTTAAATGAAATGCCAAAATGCAAATAATTACGTTTTCCCCTGCCTGTCTGCTTTAACGTTATTTTGTACCTTCATGGCTCATGCCCACATTGAAAATACGGTTATTGTTAATTACGATCTTAATACTGGCAAAAACGTACATTATGAACTCATTACGAGCCCGCTGATAAAAAACACGACCGTTACTCTCGTCCCATTGGAGCAAAGTAACAAAACGCCATCCACGTTTAAGATTGCCGCCTGTATTAACCATTATGCAGGCACGTCAAAACAGGGGGAGTTTCATTTTAGTACGACCAAAACCGATCAAAACGACTCTCGGCTGGCAAATTTCGGGTCATTTGTGACAGAACACAACCTGCATACGTGGTGGATTCATTTAGACGCGCAGCAAAATTTGCTTTTTACACAGGATATTGGAGGTCTGTTAATTACAGACCTCTCTGCTTTTACTTTCTCAACAAAAGCATGCCATCAGGATTAGCTTAATAAACTACGGACCGTCTGGCTGGAAAGCCGGGCCTGTCCGTTGACTGCCTGTGCTAATACCTGGTAATTGTGATTAGCATGGTCCAATACCCCACCCAGTGATTCAGAGGCTTTCACCGCACTTTCTGCCTGCGGAAAACGTGCCATACCGTCAATTAGCTGTCGGGCTTTCTCCTGCTGCGCGGCCATTTGCGCACGCTGATCGCCAATGATATCCAGCGCCTGCTGCAAGCCATCCTGAGAGCGGGAACTGCCCTGCGCGATATGTTGCAGAAGGTCTTCTGAACGGGACGGATCGGCAAACGTTTTGAGTGGAGTAAACGCCGAAGTCTTCGCATCAACATCGCGTACGCTCAGGGTTTGCTGGATCTGCTGCCACTGCTTTTCCGTGGTGGAAAAGCTCAACGCCCCCTGCTGATCGTGCACCTGCACCCCGACACGGCGCAGCGCGTTGCTCATCATCATTTTATACTGGCTGGGATCCAGATCCTCACCGACCACCACCGCAGAGTGCTGCGTTTGCCGCCCGTCAGAGACACTAAACATACGTGAACTTATCGCGTTTTTTTGCAGCATTTGCGCCAGTTCAGGTGAGTGAAAAGTCACTCGCGCCTCACCCTGTAAAACCGGACGCAGCTGCCTGTCGACCGCATCTCCGGACAATGTTGGTCGTTTTTCCAGCCACTGGGTAAGTTCAGCCCCTTTTTGCTGCTGCGCCTGTCCACCGCGGCGTGATGCGTGACGATAGTCCAGCAAATGCTGCTCCAGTTGACCCAGGTAGTGATCGGCCTGCTGCAGCGTGGTGAGCTGATCGTTAAGCTGCACGCTGTAGCGCTGGGGCCGGGTGGTAATAAGGGGCGAAGCCGGGTAATCACTCGCCGTGGCGGGTAACTTTTGACGGACAGGGGCATTCTGCGCAACGGTATGCTGTTGCACAGAAGGATTAAGCGCTCCGCTACCGGAGAGTGATGTTGTATTTAAACCGACCTGCATACTATTCCTGAGCTACTGCTAACTGTTAAATCACACTGAAAAGGTTCAACTCACTCACTTTGGAGTAGGTTTTTAAGGTGGCTTCCATCGCCATTTCCAGACCGGTAAAGGTAATAGAGGCCGGACCATAATCCAGATCGCTCAACTGACTGATAAGCTGATCGTTGGAGGTGGTGATATCCGTCTGAGCGCCGCTCAGCATGGTCATTGTATTCTGCGTTTCACCAATAGTGGCGATTGAGGCGTTGAGCGCGTCAGAGGCTACATCCACCGTATCGATGGCATTTTGAATATCGCTTTGTACCTGCGGATCGGCAGGATCTACTGACGGATCCTGCAACTCTTTCGACAGCGACGTCAGGGTGTTCAGAACGTCGAGGCTGTCGCCGAAGAAATCGCTGACTGCAACATTGGTATCAACCTCAACGCCATTAGACACCGTGGTCTGGCGGTGATCGTCGTTACCCTGGTAGGTATAGCTGTCGGTCACCCCGTCGCCGTCTTCATCTACCGCGACAATTGGTGGTTGATCGTTCACCGTCCCGCCAAATACATAGTGACCGTCTTCATCCTGATAATTCAGCGCTGAGACCATCGCTTCGGTCATCGACTGAATATCCTGCCCCAGGCTGGATAACGACTCGGCGGTATTGGTGCCGTTGGCGGCCTCCAGCAGATCGTCGCGAATCGCTAACAAATCGTTATTGACGCCATCCAGAATAGACTCCTGCTGGCTCATCCCCGCCGAGGCGGAATCAATATTGGTTTGATATTGATCGAGTGCCGATTGCTGGCGGTTAAGCTGGGTGATGCGTGTCGCAGCAATAGGATCGTCTGATGGCAGCAGAATACTTTTCCCCGTCGCCATCTGCGTGACGACGTGGGAAAGATCGCTGGAAAGGTCGTTAAAACTCTGCGTCATGGACACATAGGACTGCTGTGTAGTGACTCGCATATTCATTCTTCTCCCGGTTAGCTACACATTTCCAGCACAGAATCGAAAATGTCTGCGCCCGTTGAGATAACTTTGAGGTTGGCCTCGTATATTTGCTGGTAAGTAATGAGGTTCACCGCTTCTTCATCCATGCTGACGCCGCTGACGCTGCTCTGCTGGTTCTGCGCTTCGGAGTACACGTTCGCCGCCGCTTCCGCTTCCGTCTGGTTTTGCTGGCTGTAAATACCGATGTTACTGATGATCGACGAACAGGCTTCGCCCACGGTTACGCTGCCTAGCCCCTCTATATCCAACGGTTCAGTAGAGATGTTGATCAGCGCCTGCAGGTTATCGCTGTTGCCGCTTTCGTCCGGCGAGCTGGAAAACGCCAGTTCATCGGCGGTGATATCAGGATTCACCTCCAGCGGGCCATCAGAGGAGTTTTCATCATAGATAAACAGCGGTTCACCAGGATTCCCGTTCAGATCGTAGCCCTGCGCCAGCTGGGTGTTCACCGCATCGGCAAACTGCTCCGCCATGCTGTTAATCGTTCCCGTCAGCGGCGTCAGCACTTCATTCTGATAATCAAACAGCGCACCCAGCGAGCCGCCGGTATCGGTGTTCATGGATGACGTGGTTCCGGCGAACGTCAGCGACATGCTCTGCGTGCCATCGGCGTTGGTATCCAGTTCGATGGTAGAACTCTCCTGCCCACTGACCAACGGCTGACCGTTTTGCAGCGTGACGTTATAGTTGCCTTCATCATCAATATTGACCTGGACATCCATGATGCCGCTCAGTTCTTCCACCATCTGGTCGCGGGCGTCGTACAGCGCAGAGGCGTTATCGCCATTGGCTTCAGCTTCGGCGATTTGCTGGTTATAGCTGGCAATGCCGCTGGTCAGGGTGTTCACCTGCGCCACCATCGCCTGTTCCTGGCTGACTATCTCACTGCTTTGCGAATCGATGTAATCGAGGGTGTTATCCACGCGCAGCGCCAGCGCCCCGGACTCGCTGATCACCTGCTCACGCAGAGCGGAATCATCCGGGCTGGTGGTGGCTTCGTTGAGGGCAGCAAAAAAGTTGTCAAAGCCGCCGCTCAGGCTACTGTTATCGTCACTGAGCACGGTTTCCAGTTGAGTTAAATACTCCTGCTGAGTGTTGTAATAGCCGTAATCGCTGGCGGCATACCAGACCTGGTTCACCTGATACTGGTTGGATACCCGGCGAATACTGTCCACCTGCACACCGTTACCCGCACTGTTCGCCGAACCTGAGCTGGCACCAATGGTGCTGGTGATGGCCACCTGGCGGGTGTAACCGTCGGTCATGGCGTTAGCCGTGTTTTGTGCGGTTACGTTAAGCTCCACCTGCGCCGTCGATGCGCCGCTGTAGCCAATGTTAATCATGTCCATCAAAGAGTCCTCGCCGGTCAGTCCCCGGTCTGTCGTTAACAACCTTGCCGATTAAAAGCGGCGAAAAAACCACAGTTCTTAAGCCGCTGCGCAACCTTTATCCTTTGTGATGCGGGGAGAGCTGTTTGACGATCATCGCCGCAATCCCAATGCCGTGCTGCTGGGCCAGGCTGTTGCATAGCTGATCGTCATAAAACCCCTGCATCATGCGCACCGAATCGCTGTTAAACGGGTTATCTTTAGAATCGAAGATCTCATTGGTTTTACGCATCTCTTTCAGCATGTTGCGTAAGAAAATGGCTTCAAACTGCTGAGCGGCTTTCTGCAAATCGTTGTCTTTGATTTTCGGGCCCATTAACGCATCACTACCGTCAATGCCCCCGCTATGATTCACTTTGATGTCGGCCATTAAATCACCTCCAGATCGGCATCCAGCGCCCCGGCTTCATGCAGGGCCTGTAAAATAGACATAATGTCGTCCGGCGTGGCCCCCAGGCTATTGAGCGCATTAACCAACGTCTTCAGGCTGCTGGATTCAGGCAAGGTAATCGTGCCCGGTCGAGCATGATTCACTGAAATATTGCTCTGCGGCGTTACCGCCGTACGACCGCCGGCAAAGGCATTCGGCTGGCTGACGTTGCTGCTTTCACTGATGGAAACCGTCAGGCTGCCATGCGAAACCGCCGCCGCGTGCAGGGCAATGCCATCGCCCATCACCACCGTGCCGGTACGCGAGTTAAACACCACGCGGGCGCGTACTTTCTCGGCCTGAACCTGGACATCATCTAGCTGGGACATAAAGGCGACGCGCGCCCCGGGGCTGGTTGGCGCGCGGACGCTGACGTTGGTTGAGCTTTGTGCCGTCGCAATACCGCCAAATGAAGCGTTGATCGCCGCCGCAATGTTATTGGCATCTTTAAAGGAGGGACGTTTCAGATTAAGCGTAATGGTGTCGCCCATCTGGAAGTCGCTGGGAATTTCACGCTCGACCGACGCGCCGTTCGGTATCAGCCCGGCGGTCGGCGTATTCACGGTCACGCTGGAACCACTTGCCCCGGTCGCGTTCATCCCGCCGACCACCACGCTCCCTTGTGCGAGGGCATAAACCTCCCCATCCGCGCCGTGTAGCTGGGTGAGTAATAACGTGCCGCCACGCAGACTTTTGGCATCGCCAATCGACGAGACCGTGACATCAATGGTCTGCCCACGCGAATACATTGGCGGCAGCATCGCGCTGACCGCCACCGCCGCGACGTTTTTCACCTTAGGATCGATTTTACTCGGCAGCTGTACGCCAAACTGACGCAGCATGTTGGTAATGGTTTGGTTGGTGAATTTGACCTGGTTTTTATCCCCGGTTCCGTCCAGCCCCACCACCAGGCTGTAGCCGACGAGTTGGTTTTCCCTGACGCCCTGGACGTTGACCAGCGACTCCAGAGATTGCGCCTGCGTGGTGCCCGGCAGCGCCAGGCTCAGGGCGATAACGATGCCGTTTAACGCTTTCATCCAGCGCCCGCTTAAGTGTTGCATATCAAAATCCTGCATTAGATCGGGAAGAGAGGATGGTTAAACAGACGCGTCAGCCAGCCCGCCGCATTGGCATCGCTCAAGGCACCGCGGCCCGCATAGGAGATACGCGCATCAGCAATGCGCTGCGATGAGACGGAGTTGTCGTTTTGAATATCATCAGCACGCACCAGACCGCTCAGACGGATGTACTCATCACCCTGATTGAGGGTGAGCCATTTTTCGCCGCGAATTTCCAGAATGCCGTTCGACTGTACCGAGTGTACCGACACCGTAATTTCGCCGCGCAAACTGTTTTGCTGCTGCGAGGTCGCCGTTCCGTTGAAATCGCGATTGGCATCCACGGAAGCGGAAAGGTTATCTTTGGTATGCCCAAACAGAGTCGGTGCGCCGATATCGACGGTATTATTCTTACCGAAATTGGTTTTCGCCTGTTTGCTCGACTGGGTGGACTCTTCCAGCATCACGGTCAGGATGTCGCCCACCCGATAAGCGCGACGATCCGCCGTCAGCGACCACTTATAGCCCGTTTCAAACACCCCCCCCGCACGACCATCCGCCGTTGGCGGCGCCTCGGTTTTGGGAGGAGCAAAGAATTCGTCATTTTTTTTGACCAGGAGGGCCTGCGATTCGCACCCGCTTAACAGGGGCAGCAGGACCATCAGCCAGAGATAATTTTTCACGTTCTGCCTATTTCTGCCGGATGGCGCTGTACCATCCGGCATTTCACATTCTAAAGTTACAGCGTCTGACTAATAAACTGCAGCATGTCATCTGCCGCAGAGACCATTTTGGCGTTCATCTCATAGGCACGTTGCACCGTGATCATCGCCACCATTTCGTTGACGATATCCACGTTCGAACCCTCCAGGGCTTTGTCCTGTAACGTCCCCAGGCCATCCTCCCCCGGAATACCTTCCGTTGGTTGACCGCTGGCAGCCGTTTCCAGATACAGGTTGTCGCCTTCGGCTGAAAGCCCCGCCGGATTGGCAAAGTTCACCAGCGTCAGTTGCCCCAGTTCGGTCGGGTCGCTGTCGCCGGGCAGGATCGCCGTCACGGTACCGTCTTCGCCAAATGCCACGTTAGTTGCGCCGGACGGTACGTCAATTTCCGGTTGCAGAGGTAAACCTTCGGAGTTGGTTAGCACGCCGTCGGCGTTAATCTGCATGTTGCCGTCACGGGTATAAGCAATATCCCCGTTGGTCTTTTGCACCTGCCAGAACCCCTGCCCCATGATGGCGACGTTCATCGTGTCATCGGTGGTTTCCACATTCCCTTCGGTGAAGGTTTTTTGCGTTCCAACAATGCGCACACCGCTACCGAACTGCATTCCGGTCGGCATGATGTTGTTTTGATCGAGCATGGCGCCCGGCGCTTCCTGAGTCTGATAAAACAGATCCTGGAACATCACGCGGTCACGCTTAAAGCCCGTGGTGTTGACGTTGGCGATGTTGTTGGCAATCGCACTCATCTCAGCATCCTGCGCCGACAGGCCGGTTTTACTGATCCATAACGCTGCGTTCATAACACTTTATCCCTGATTAAAGGCGACGACTCAGGAGCCGCGTAGCAGCCTGTTGCCGGAGTCGCTGAGATCTTCAGCCGTTTTCATCATCTTGATTTGCGCTTCGAACTGGCGGTTCATCGCAATCGACGACATCATTTCACTCACCGCAGACACGTTACTGCCTTCCAGAAAGCCGCCGCTCACTTTGATGTTTTCGTCGCGCTGCGCCGGTACGCCATCCGCCGTCACCAGCATCCCTTCGCTATTTTTCGCCAGATTAGCAACCGGAATATCCACCAGCTTCAGACGATCGATATCCATGGTGGCGGTAACATCGCCGTCGTCGGGCGTAACCGACAGCGTGCCGTCACTGCCGAAAGAGGCAATCGCGTTCGGCGGCAAAATAATCGGACCGTTATCCCCGAGCACCACGTTACCGTCGATGGTCAGTTGCCCCTGATCGTCCTGCTGAATATTGCCGTTGCGGGTGTAGACCTCGTTTCCGGCTTTATCCTGTACGGCGATATAGCCGGTTCCCTGAATGGCGACGTCCAATGGGCGCTCGGTTTTTTCCGCCACGCCGGTGCTGTCATTAACGCCGCTGGGACTTTCCTTCGCCATAAAACGCGTGTCGAAGCCACCGCCCTTCACTTTGTCATTGCTCGCCATCGCCATATCCGCACGAAAACCATTGGTGTTGACGTTGGCAAGGTTATTGGCGCTAATCTGCTGCTCCAGTAGCGTCTGGGTGGCGCCGCTCAGCGCGGTATAAATCAACCGATCCATTTCTTAGCCTTACATCGCCTGGAAGAGAGCCTGATCCAGCTGCGTACTGGTGGAAATCACCTTGGTGTTCGCCTGGTAGTTACGCTGGGCGGTCATGAGATTAACCAGCTCGTTGGTAATATCCACGTTGGAGCTTTCGAGCATGCCGGAGGAGAGCGTGCCGCAGGAGCCGGAGCCTGGCGTGCCAATCAGCGGCGTACCGGATTCGCCCGTTTGTACCCAGGCAGTCCCGCTCACCGCTTCCAGTCCGTTCTCATCCGGGAAAGTGGCCAGCACCACCTGCCCCTGCAACATGCGCTCGCCGTTGCTGTAGGTGGCGTAAACTTTACCGTCGTCATCAACCTGCACGCCGTTTTGCGTCGCGGAGGCATAACCGGTGGCGGAGTTGGTAGTAACCGAGAAATCAGAGCCGTACTGAGTACAATCGGAGTAGTCAATGGTCATCGAAATCGGTGCGGCTTCATCGGTGGTGAAGGTGATAGTTTGCGGGGTTGATGGGGTGACCAGCTTGCCGGTATTCGCATCGAAGGTCAGCGAAGTCGGCGGTACGCCGCTCTGCGCTTCGCCATCAAAGGTGTACTGCACTTCCCAAGTGTTATCCGCCGTTTTAGTAAAGTACTGGCTAACCGAGTGCTCATTACCGAGCGAGTCATACACGGTGGTGGTGTAGCTGTCGGTGTAGGTGTCGCTGTTGTCAGGATCAAACGGTACGGTTGCGCGATCGATCGCTTCATCACTGGCGTCAAAGTTGGCCGTGAAGGTCATGCTGTCCGTGGCCTGCGCCGGGATGTTGCCGGTTTTAATCTGAATATCGGTAACGGTACCGGTTTGCAGCGTGCCGCTGTCATCAACCGGATAACCCTGCAGGTAATCGCCGGAGGCATTGACGATATAGCCGTTTTTATCCGTCACGAAGGAACCGGCGCGGGTATAGGAGATGTTCCCGGCGCTGTCGCACATCACAAAGAAACCATCATCATTAATGGCCAGATCCAGCGCATTGCCGGTTGAAACCATTGAGCCGCCGGTAGAGATGCTTTGTGCCGAACCCGCCACGCTCACGCCCATTGCCTGCGTTCCGGCGTACATGGCGGAGAACTGGGTGGTCATCGATTTATACCCGACCGTACCGGAGTTCGCGATGTTGTTACTGATGCCATCAAGCTGTTCGTTGACGGCGTTCAGGCCCGTCGCTGCAATTTCATAACTCATTGTTTCTTCCTGTAATGTAAACTAAATCAGATCACCGTATTGCTGTCGGCGTTATCGCTGCCGTCGTCAGTATCAGGCGGCGTGGTGTCATCAGTGCTGTCCGGTACGCCAAACTGGGTGATCATGGTGAATGGCACTTCGCCAACGCCGTCAACGTTGAGCACTGGCGTGCTGCCATCGAGCGGAATACGCACATCTTCCACCTTGCCCGTCACCTCAATCGGCACTTCCTCTTCTCCGGTATTGGTCACCACGGACACGCTGTAATCGCCCGGCGGGATGCCGTAATCGGCAGGATTGATGTCGAAATCCACCTGGCCTGGTCCAACGGAGGTTTCACCTTCCGGGATCAGCGATACGGTGTAGTCATCACCGGCTTCATCGGTAAAGTGCAGATCCACATCGGTACAGCTGTCATCCAGCGTGACGCGCCCCTGGATCGCCTGGCTGTTGTCCTCGATATCCAGCGAAGTGGTTTGCACCATAATGTCGTCGCCGACCATATTCCCCAGCGCCATCACCTGAATGTTGCTCATCAGCACCGCGTTGGTGTTGGCCTGGACGCTCATCTCTTCCATCATGGCAACCTGCGCCATTGAGGAGAGCTGATCGATATAGGCCGTAGGATCGGTGGGATCGGTCGGGTCCTGGTTTTCAATTTCAGCCACAAACAGCGTCAGAAACGTGTCGACCGCCGACGTTTCGGTGGATGTTGTGGTTGTCGGGGTACTGCTGCTGTCACTGGTATCCGTGGTTGACGACGTGGCGGAAGAACTGCTGTCTCCCAGATTGGTGCTTTGCGCCGTGGCGCCGACGTTATTTTCAGCCACCGCCGTCTTCTCGGAAGAAGAGGCCAGCGCCTGAGATTGGGCATACAGAGCCAGGGTATTCATTACACTTCTCCCAGTTTGAGTAAGCTTTGCTGCATACTTTTGACGTTATTCAGCACATCAACGTCGGTTTCAAAATCACGTGAGGCAGACATCATGTCAGCCATTTGCTCGACTACGTTGACGTCCGGATACCAGACGAAACCATTCTGGTCCGCCATCGGGTGGTGCGGCTCATAACGCTTCACCGCCCCGCCGCTTTGCATGACGTCCTGTACCTGTACGCTGGCGCCATCAATGGCATGGCGGTTATGCCCACCTATCAGACTATTGTTGTAAACCGCGGCAAAAACCGGGCTACGCGCCTTATAGGCCTGCGCCTCGCTGCTGGCGGGAGATTCCGCATTCGCCATGTTGCTGGCGACGGTATTCAGACGGATGGTTTGCGCCGTCATCGCCGAGCCGGAAATCTGGTAAATATCAGTAAACGACATGGTTATTTCCCTTCAATGGCCTCTTTGATACCGCTAAGTTGCAGGTTCAAAAAGGTCAGACTGCTTTGATAATCCATACTATTTTGTGAAAACCGGGCCTGCTCGGTATTCAGCTCTACGGTATTGCCATCCTCTGAGGGCTGCATCGGTACACGGTATTTCACGTCAGCCTCGGGCAGCACATTTGTACGACTTGCCCGTTGCATCTCAGCGGCAAAATCAATATCTTTAGCTTTGAAATTTGGTGTATCGACGTTTGCCAGATTCGCGGTCAGTAGCTCGGTCCTCTCAAGACGTAACTTCACTGCCTGCGGATGTACACCTAATGCCTGCTGAAAACTGATTCCCATTTCTTGCATCACTCCTGCGTAGATATCGCTGTTATTAGCAATATGTATGCCAACTTTTAAGTGATTGATGAGAAATGACTTTATGAAACTACCCTCCTACGTAAGGAAGCCTTCTTTCCCCTTTGCCGCGGAAATATTGCTGGCTTTATGCTGCGTCTTACCCGTACATGCCGCCGTCCATCCCATACAGCACAGCGCCCGGGAACAGATCAACGCGCTGGTCCTGACGGCGGCTGGTCATGAAATTGACGCGCTGGCACAAAAGCAGCAGTGGCAGGACTATCGCTACACGTTCAATATCTATATTCCCTCCGCCGTCAGCACCAGCGCGCTATGCGCAATCGCGCCTCAGGTCACCTCCAGCACCTCTGCGGAAATGGCCCTTTCGCGAATGAACTTTGTGGTGAGCTGCCCAGGCAGCGCGGGCTGGCAATATAACGTTGCAGTACGCCCCGACGTGTCGGTGCCGGTAGTGATGCCAAAGTCGTTGATTGCCCGGGATACGGTGATTACGGCCGATGACCTGCAGCTTAAAAAATTCAACATCAGCAACCAGCGGGAAGGGTTGATGACAAATATGGATGAGGCGATTGGTCTCACCAGCAAACGCGCCCTGCAGCCGGGTAAACCGATTACCCATAGCGAGTTGGTTCAGCCCGTATTGGTTAAACGCGACCAGCCGGTGACGATCGTCTCTCGTATGGCCGGGATTACCGCCTCGATGCCGGGCGTGGCGTTGAAAAACGGTCGTAAAGGGGATGTGATAAAAATTCGTAACAGCAGCAGCCAGCGGATTGTCAGCGGTGTGGTGGACGATGCCGGCGTGGTCACTACGCTCACTGCTGAGCAGTGAAGGGATTTTTTGTGATGGGATTAAAGTTTTCCTCTATTGCCGTCGCTTTTAGCCAATAACAGATAACCAACCCAACGAAATATGTACGAGGTTGCTATGAAAATTACCCCAACGCTGCCAGGCAATCGCCCTGCGTCAACAACCGGACAGACGCGTTCAGATAAGAGCAGCGCGCAGACCAAAACCTCCAGCGCCGCGACGCTTTCCGCCGATGATATTACTCAGGCGGGATTGCAAACAGCGCAGCAAACGCTGAACAGCGATCCGCAAAGCGACGTTGATTACGACAAAGTAGCGCAAATGCAGGCCATGCTGGCCGCAGGCGACATGCAGGTTGATACCCAGCAGTTGGCTGGCGACATGCTCAGCTTTTTCCAGAAATAAGAGGCCAAAATTGTGAGTACCAGGCTACAGCAGGTGAAAACTCTGCTTCAGGGCATCCGGGAAGACGGGACGCGATATGACGCGCTCAGACACCAATTGGAACAACAACGTCTGTGCATGATCCGTCGCGCCAGTGAAGAGCTGCTGGCGGTCAATGACACGATCCAACAGCATTATGAGCAGTTGCAAAACAGCAGCCAGCAGCGCCGATCAATCCTGCAATTGCTGGGCGTAAGCGTCGATCGTGCAGGGATGGAACAGGTATTTAGCTGGTTGCCAGGCGTACAGAAAAGTGCCGCAGAGGGCTGGTGGCAGAGCCTTGAGCAAAAAGCGAAACGCTGCAAGGCATACAACGAAAAAAATGGCGATCTGCTGATCCGCCAGTATGAATTTATTCAGGCGTTTTTAGGCACCGAGCCGGATTTTATTTACCAGCGCTAAAACTTCCTTCCCTGACGCGGAAACTCGCTTTCCGCGCCCAAGCTAACTAATTGATATAAATACAATAAAAATTCAGGCATGGATATTGCAATGATATAACCAGATTTGAATATTGGGATTGCTGAGAACAGATTATGAGTATGATTGAGTGTTATGAACCTGACTTTGTCCGGTTGTTTTTATCCCACCATCCGGATTCCGCTTTACTGGCCAGCATACGCTGGAAAACGGAAGTACGTCAGAGTCTGGTATTAACCGATCCGGCCTGCTGCCAGGCTGCATTAGGCGATCCCAACGCCTTTGTACTGCATACCTCGCAATGTGCAGCCGATGCGGACAGCCCGGCGTTATCCCCACGCGATCAGGTACTTAACCAATCGGCTCTGCATACCATCACGCTCCCCGGTTTGTCGCCGGAGCTGCACCTGTATGCGCTGGGCATCATGCTCTCTTTTTCCGAAAAATGCCCAGGCGACAGCGACCCTACGCTGGAGAAGCTGGCCTCGCTGCCGCAGGTTCTGGCTGACCATGCGCAAAGCGGAAAACTGCAGGAGCAGTTCGCGCAACTGCCCAGCCTGCCCCAGTTGCAACGGGAACTGATCACCCAAATGGGCAACTGCGAGTTCAATTGGGATTTATTGCCAGAAAGCACGCGCAAATTGACCTTACCTCTGCAGGTCAGCCTGCTGATGCTCCAGGATGCAAACAGTGAGGCCATGCTCCAGCAGCAGCTGCAAGCTCAATGGCTAAACACCTATGAGCACTACTTTGCTCAGAACGCATGGATATTCAGTAACTATCTGATTTATCGACTGTATCACGATACATTCCCGCAGCACGAGAGTGAAAGCGTGCTGCAGCGCTTCTTCGAGCTGGTGGTTGACGTCTTTATGATTCGCACACTTTTATGCCTGTGGACGATGGATGATTCCCCGCTGAACCACGACGAAATCTACGCCCTTTTCGCGCTGTTTGAAGCATGGCGCAACAGCGAGAATGCTCGCTCGCTGCGCCAGCATATTCTGGACATGCAGCCGGGTGATCCTCTGCTCTCGGCGTTCTCCCTGATAACACGTTAGTGCCTGTTGGCCGGGTGAATGCCCGGTCCTTTTTCGAATCGCGAATACACATCACCATGTCTGAATCCTCCAAAGCACGTTCCGCCCTGACCGGCATCGTTAAAACGCTCGACACTGGCCGCGAAAAACCGTTTGTCAGCGTCATTACACCCACGTGGAACCGCGCCGCTTTCTTACCCTATTTGCTGTATATGTTCCGTTATCAGGACTACCCTGCCGACCGCCGGGAGCTGGTTATCCTGGATGATTCTCCGCAAAGCCATCAGTCGATCATTGACAGACTGACGCAGAATCATCCGGAGAAATTTAATATTCGTTATATCTACCATGCGGAAAAACTGACGCTGGGCAAAAAGCGCAATATGCTCAATGCGCTGGCGTTAGGTGAATATATTCTCTGTATGGACGACGATGATTATTATCCGGCGGATAAAATCTCTTACACCATCGATATGATGCAGCGCCACCGGGCGCTGATTTCGGGCTCCGATCAGATCCCCATCTGGTACAGCCATATCAACCGGCTGTTCAAAAGCCGCAGCTTTGGCCCGCAGAACATTCTCAACGGTACCTTTTGCTACCACCGCAATTATTTAAAAAAGCACCGTTACGATGATGACTGCAACTTAGGCGAAGAAGAAGGATTCACCAACCAATTCACCGCGAACCCGCTGCAATTGCCGGGTGAACGCACCATTATTTGTATCTCGCACAGCCAAAATACGTTCGATAAAGACTTTGTTTTGGGTAGCAGCGAGCCGCTCAACACCTCGCTGGCCCAGGCGATGACCGACCCGATGCTAAAAAACTGGTATCAGAGTCTGCATAACGCCACCCATCATCAGCCGATCCAGTGGGATTACATCGATCAGGTGGTGATCGTGAATCTGGACTCACGTCCGGATCGTTTAGCGCACATCCAGCAAGAGCTGACGTTTCTCAATTTCCCTACGCAAAAGATCACTCGTCTTGCGGCGTCAGTTGCCACTAACGGCCAGACGGGTCGCCGCCAGTCTCATATGCAGGCGCTGCAGCTGGCACAGCGTAACGGCTGGAAAAACTACCTGCTACTTGAAGACGATAGCGTGATCCTGAAGCAGGAAAAGCATATCCGGGTACTCAATTCGCTTCTGAACGCGCTGCCTGGCTTTCCGTGGGAGGTGGTTATCCTCGGCGGGGAAATTAAACAAGGCCGCGAACTCAAAAGCCTCAATGGCATGATCCATGCCCGCGACTGCAATAAGGTTTGCGCCTATCTGGTCAACAGCAGCTATTACCCGGCGCTGGCTCAGCAGATGGAACATGACCTCTCCGATACGCTCGAAGGGCAATGGCAGCCGCTGCTACGTGAAGGAAAATGGCTCTCTTGTTACCCAAGCATCTGCTATCAGCGTGCGGGATACAGCGATATCGAGAAAAAAGAAACCGATAACATCGGGTACTACTTCAATAAAATCAATAAGAAACCCGAGACCGTCAATACGTTGTTAAGCCACTCGCCTGCTACGACATCCACGCAGATAGATGCCATTGGCTTCTATATGGAAACTTCGCTGCATTACGCGGTCTATCGCCCCATCATTACCGAACTGCAGGCGATGGGCCATACCTGCTCGCTGCTGGTCAGTGACAAAATATCCAAATCGTTTCTGGATGAGATGACAGCGACGATTAAAACCATTAACGATCCTGCTCTCGGCGGAACGCGTCTTTCTGCGGTCATTGAACAGCGTCAGCGCTTCCGGTGCCTGATCAGTCCTTACTACACGCCGTTGCTGAACGGGCTGGCGGATACCCATGTTCGTACCCTGTATGGGCTGGCGAAAGAAGAGTGGAATCATGCCTGGTGGAACGCCTTTTATCACCGCATCTTGTGCTACAGCCACTATAGTCAGCGCGCACTTGATATCGGCGGTAGTGCTAAAGTGGTGGGGAATCCCCGTTTCGATGAATGGCATAACCACACTTACGATACCACGCTGCCCAACAGCCTGAAGCTGAATGCGAAAAAGCAGACCATCCTGTATGCGCCAACCTATGGCGCGCTAAGCTCGCTCCCCCATTGGGCGGAACAGCTCAGCCGGTTAAACCATGAATACAATGTCGTCACCAAACTGCATCATGGCACCCGGCACAGGCCGGAGGAAGCCGCCTCTCTGGCACTGGCGCAGCGCTATTTAAAGAACAGACTGGACGATCAGCAGCATTTGCTGGCGCTTATTGCGCAGGCGGATTACGTCCTGACGGACAGCAGCGGCTTTATTTTTGACGCCATTCATATGAATAAACGCGTCATTTTACTGAGCTGGCCTGAGATGGCCTCGTTGCTGGATGGCCAACAAAGTTTCTCAACCCCCGATAGCGCGGATCAGCGTATCCGCGACGTTCTCCCGGTGGCACAGGATATACAGAGCTTACGCCACGCACTCTCTTGCGAGTTTGACTGGGCTGCGCTGGAAGCGCCATTGGCTGAGATTCGCCATCACTATTGCGATGCGTTTATGGATGGTCAGGCGGGGAAACGGGCAGCGCAGGAGATCGTAGAGCTCATCGATGCCTCATCCAGGCAGCAGAGCAATACGTTACTGCTTAGTTTGCAACAGAAGCTATTTAGTTGATAACACAATAATTTTCGCCAGAGATTACGCTATGCCAACGCCTTTAGTGAGTATTATCGTTACCAGTTATAACCACGACGCTTTTCTTGAAGAGGCGCTGGATAGCGTCTTTAACCAGACGTGGAAAAATACCGAAGTCATTATCGTCGATGATGCCTCTACCGATCGGTCCGTCGAAATCATTAAAAAATACCAGCAGAAATATAATTGCAAAACAATACTGCGGGAGACCAACTATTATTCGCAGAAGGATAAAACTGGCGATAAACCGATCATCGAAGCTATGAACATGGCCACGGGAAAATATATTGCCGCGGTCGACTCAGACGATCTTATTGTTCCCACTAAAATCTCTCACCAGGTTAATGTGTTAGAGAAAAACCCGCACTGTGTAATGTGCTATAGCGCCATTCAGGTCATCATGCCTGACGGCTCGCGTTTTCCTTACAGCGATCTCTTCCTTAATGGTGACGTTTTTCATCATCTGCTGGTTTCCGGAAATCTTAGTCTTTATATCGGATCGTTAATCCGCCGCGAGGCGTATCTGAAGATAGAACGTTCCGATCCCGAACTGGTCCAGGAAGACTGGGATATGTTTCTGAAACTTTCCCGCCAGGGTCACTTTATTTCAACGCAGCGTTTAGTGGCCTACTACCGTCGACATGACAATAACACCTGGTACAGAAAAGATAACAGCAAATTAATGTACCGAAACAGGATGATGATCCTGAATCAATGGAAACATGAAGACGCCTGGGTAGAAGCGATGAACAGTCGCTGGAAACAGTATGCCCACCCCGATCATACGCTGGTCAAGGAAGATATTGACGAACTGTTAGTTAAACATCCAACTGACCCCTTGCTCCATTTTCAGGGTTTTATCGCGGCGATCCACACTAAAGATGTTAATAAAGCACAATATCATATCGTGCAAGCCATCATCTATTGTGACATTCGTCTGGAGATATTACCGCAATTATATTGCGCGGCATTAAAGAGCATTACTGACAATAAGATAAGAAGCACGATCCTCTCCAGCTTAAAAAGCAGACTGCCCGAGCAATACCAACAAATCAGCGCAAAATTCTCTCAGGATCTTCAGCAATGAAACAAGCAGAACCAAACCTTATCACCGTCACTAAACCCTTCCTGCCTCCGCTGGAAGAGTTTATGCCTTATCTGCAAGAGATCTGGTCAAGTAAGCAATTAACAAATAACGGCGCCATGCATCAGCTGCTGGAGGAGAAGTTAGCCTCTTATTTGAATGTTCCCTATATCTCGCTGTTTTGTAATGCCACCATCGCTTTAATCGCCGCGATGCAAACGCTGCGAATTAAGGGCGAGGTCATTACTACGCCCTATTCTTTTGTCGCCACTACGCACAGTATTCTCTGGAACCAGTTAACGCCGGTATTTGTTGATATTGATCCGCACAGCTTTAACATCAACCCACACCTGATTGAATCTGCGATTACCGGCAAAACGGGATTGATCATGCCGGTACATGTCTACGGGCAAACCTGCGACACCGCTGAAATTGAGAGAATATCCAATAATTACGGTATTCCTGTTATTTACGATGCGGCGCATGCCTTTGCTGTAGAAGATTGTGGCGGAAGCATTCTACGCCATGGCGATCTTTCCGTACTGAGCTTCCATGCCACCAAAGTGTTCAACACCTTTGAAGGCGGCGCTATCGTTAGCTACGATAAAAAAACCAAACAACGAATCGATTATCTGAAGAACTTTGGTATTGCTGACGAGTTAACCGTTGTGGCGCCTGGCATCAATGGAAAAATGAATGAGGTCCAGTCCGCTTTTGGTCTCTTGCAATTACAGTATGTGGATGAGGCGATAGCAAAACGCCAAAAAATCGATAAATGTTACCGTGAGCAGTTAGCCAATACGCAAGGCATTTTCATTCCGGCAAGCAACGCGAATCACAAGAGTAACTACAGTTACTTCCCAATCCTCGTGCGTCCTGATTATAAAATGTCGCGAGATGGGTTATACGATCATCTCAAAAGCCATAACATCCTAACGCGGCGATATTTCTACCCCCTGCTGTCTAATCTCAACATGTACAAAAACATGTCTGGCGCCAATAAAGAGACGCTGCCTGTGGCAAACCAAATCGCCGAACAGGTGCTGTGCCTGCCGATTTATCCAGATATGACATCCGCTGAACTCAGCACCATTATCGAGCTGATAACCGCATGATCAATGTCCTTATCTTCCCGGCGGGAACTGAGATTGGGCGTGAGATTTACCTGTCTCTGCGCAACGAAAAAAACATTAATCTGGTTCTTGCCGGTGCCGACTACGACAGCCATGCCCGACATTACGCTTGCGAATACCATGTCGTGCCGGATGTTACGCATCAGGATGGGTTACCTGTCTTACAGGCATTAGTTGTACAAGAAAGTATTGATTATATTTTTCCGGCTCATGATGACGCTCTTCTTTTTCTGTCTGAAAACCGGGAGGCGCTTTCCGCTACGGTACTCTGCCCATCACAGGAAACATGCCGCATCACGCGGTTTAAAAGTAAAACCTACCAGGCGCTTAAAGGTGCGGTCCCTCTGCCAGCCGTATTCAATGATCCCAAAGAGATCGCGCACTGGCCCGTATTTGTCAAACCCGACCGCGGGCAAGGTGCGCAGGGAGCTTTGCGTATTGATTCCCCAGAGAGGCTGGCATCGATCCTCGCACAGAGAAATGATCTGATCATATGTGAATATTTAAACGGTGAAGAATTCACCGTAGACTGTTTTTCCGATCGCGCGCAGGGGTTATTATTTTGCCAACCACGCGTACGCTCGCGGATACGAGCCGGTATTGCGATGACTTCCGCATTAGTCAGCCTGCCAGAAGTTGAAACTTACGCACGTGCGATATCACAGCGCTTACAGTTATACGGCGCATGGTTTTTTCAGTTGAAGCGTTCTGCCTCGGGTACGTTGACATTACTGGAAGTTGCTCCGCGTATTGCTGGAACAATGGCGCTCAACCGCGCCAATGGCATCAATTTCGCCATGCTGACATTGTACGAAAGTATGCGCGTTAACGTCTCGCTGCGCCCGCTCGCTGAAAACCTGCAAATAACCCGCAGCTTAGCCAATCACTATACGTATGATTTTACCTACCGGCATGTGTACATCGACTACGATGATACGATAGTGCTAAAAAATAAACTCTGCGTGCCTGTCTTCACCTTTCTCTGCCAGTGTCTGAATCGCGGAATAAAAATTCATCTCATCACGCGTCATGCCGGTGATATTTACGCTGAACTGGCGCAACGGCGGATTAACGCTTTATTTGACACCGTCACCCACTTGGGTAAACACGATAAAAAAAGTGATTATATTCACGAACCCGACGCCATATTTATCGATGACAGTTTTCGTGAAAGGCAGGAAGTTTCCTCTGTCACCGCCATCCCTGTCTTCGACATCAGCATGCTCGAACTATTAATATGTGAATAACATGAAAAAAAACATTATATTTTTGCATCTTGAAAGTCTTAACCACACGATTTTTAATAATCGGCAGTGGTTTCCTTTTACTAATAAAATCTATAATCAGTCGCTGCGATTCAATAATTTTATCTCGAGTGCAACCTCCTCACTGATGGCGTTAAGCGACCTCTTACACGGGGATGACAATACGTTAGAGCATAATATCCATCTTGAGGAAAACATCTCCATCCATCGCCACTGCCCCGCGCTTTTCGATGTTTTAAAGCAGCACGGATACACCACAGCAGGTATGGGATACCCAAAAAACTGGGCAAATGTCGATGCAATCTGGAGTGCAACGGATACCTTTAACTGGTATGACACGTCGAAAATAATGCTGGCAGAAATGCAGCAGGTCGTTTCCCGGCCGGAACCCTTTGCGCTCTACTTATGGAATCTCAGTAGCCATCTTTGTTATTACGACGACATTAAAAAAGGTGGCGCTAACAGCCTCGAACGCTGGCAACGTGGTTACCAAAGCATGGATTTTATGGTCGGACAGACCATTAAAATGCTGCTGGAAGCCCAAAAACTCGATAATACAATTATCGTCGCCTTTGGCGATCATGGCGATGACTTTTGGGGACATGGCTTTAATGGCGGCTATACCCATGGTATTGAACCGTATACATCATTAGTACATACCCCAGCGTTTATTTTTTGCCCTGGAATGAAATCGGCTGATTTAAATCATATGATTAGCATGGTTGATATCTATAATACGGTTTTGACATTAGCAAATGTACCTTCAACGCGTTGTGACAATAAGTTCTTTGCCTTAACCCCGCAACGTAAAGTCTGCTTTAGCCGTAATCTATTTGCACAACAAAAAAGCCAACACCAGGGAAGCCCCTTAAAAAAAGGTTATGCTATCACCAATGAATATTTTCATTTAATGAAAGTAGATAGTAAATTCAAGATGTTTCTATGGAAAATCGATCCGGCAAACCAGTTAGATATTTTAACATTATTAAAAGATAGTAAGTCAGGTACTCCATACCTCGATCTCAAAAAGGTGGACCGGCAGCGTATGGGTGGGGCCCATCCTCATATCACGCATTTTTTCTCAGCGGATATCGCACAGGTATTAGCTGATAACTTTCATCATCTACAGCAACAACTGGATTCATGGATCGATAGTAAAAAAAACCATAAATGAAGAAAAGTCACTTCCTGCCCTAAAAATACATTGAGATTATTGAGACGATTCATGAAATTACATTCGACACCATCCCCCCAATGCAAAATTTGCGATTCATCACCAGAACTCTATGGAGTGACTGACTTTAATGTATCTTGCTATGGCAACAATGTGCATAGATACAACTATCCTCTGAGCGGCCATGCTATCTATTATTATAAATGCAAAAACTGCGGTTTAATATATACCCACGCTTTTGATACATGGTCTGATGATGATTACTCCCAGCATATATACAATGCAGAGTATACTAAGCATGATCCCAACTTTATCTCGAAAAGGTCTGCTCATAACTTCACTTTGCTACGCAATGCTTTCAAAAATCTCGAGAGTTTTCGCATGATTGATTTTGGCTGCGGCGATGGACAACTGGTGAAGTTGCTAAAAGAATATGGTACTGATGCTGTTGGCTGGGATCCATTTAATAATTCAGCACCAATGCCAGAGGAAAGATTCGAGTTTATGACTTCATTTGAAGTCATGGAGCATACGCCAACGCCAGTCAAAACAATGGAGATTATAGACTCTCTTCTGGATCAAGAGAATGGGAAATACTTCTTTTCAACTCTCACAAATGACTTACACCTGGCTGAGCTAATGAATTTTTGGTATATAGCCCCACGAAATGGTCATATAACCATTCATTCAAACAAATCTCTTGATATCCTTTTCGCTAAGTTTGGGATGAAAGTAAAACACATTTCAGAGCTTTATCACCTGGCTTATAAACACAGTGATTAACTGTTTATTATTTACTTCATAAAAATTCAGTCAGGAAATACTATCGCTTATAATATCTTATTTGAATTTCTTCACCACCTCAATAATCGAGGTGGTGGATATCGATGGCGTTCTGGGAAAATAGACCACTTCGCACAGGTACGACAAACTATCAAAGCGCCCTGCCCAGTCATCGCCCATTACCAGCGTATCGGCGTTAAACTGGCGAATATAGTCCGCTTTTTTCTCCAGCGACTCTTCGAGGAACACGCTGTCCACACATTTAAGTCCGGCAACAATCCCCATGCGATCGTTTTGGCTGTAAACCGGCATCCGGCCTTTTTTCTGCATATTTAGCGCATCGGAAGAGATACCGACGATCAGTCGCTCCCCCAACTGCCCGGCGCGTTGCAGAATATGCAGATGCCCGATATGAAAAACATCAAACGTGCCAAAAGTAATGATCGTTTTCATACCAGCCCCAGCGTCTTCTGTCGTAGCCAGCATTGCGCGGCAATTTCATCTATGGCTTTTTGCTCTTTTACCTGCGCCTCATTGCTCAACTCGTAGCGCTTATCATCGAGCGTCATGGCGACGATTTTCTCTTCGCAGGCCGCCGCGACGAGGTTTTTCTGAATACGCTGCTCTTTGATTTTAGCCAGCGTTTTTTCCTGTTCTTGCCAGGCAATAACCGTGCGCAGCGTGCCTTTGTATCCGGTCACGTTTTTAAGCGATTCAACGGAAGGCGCCTCAACGCCGGTGCCGGTTTTTTGGATCAGGTAGCCCAGCGCTTTGATGTTATTGTCAAAACCAGTACAAACCTGCTGCTGTTTAGCCAGCTGTACCGTCATGTCTTTGACCGATTTATCCCGCAGGCGCTGCAGTTGCGCCAGGGTATCGATAATTTGCCGCATAATTATTTACCTTCCGTTTTCTTCGCCAGCGGAAACAGGGCCTGCAAGCGGCTTTGCACCAGCTCCAGAGAGGCCGGTTCACTGACTTCCTGGCGCAGAAAACGCTCGATGGCGGGGAACACTTTGACGGCCTTATCCACGCTGGGATCAGCTCCTGCAACATATCCACCCAATGGGATCAGTGGCTTAATTTCCATATAGGCGGCATAGTTTTGTTTCAGCAGACGGGCCGACTGTTGGTGTTCCTTGGGCGTGACCTGGGTCATGCATCGACTGATCGACTGCCCAATATCAATGGCTGGATAGTGTCCGGCCTCCGCCAGCTTACGGGTTAGTACGATATGCCCGTCCAGCACCGCACGCGCGCAGTCGACGATCGGATCCTGCTGATCGTCCCCTTCCGCCAGTACCGTGTAAATGGCGGTCATCGACCCTTCGCTTTCACTGTTACCCGCGCTTTCCACAAGCTTAGGGATCATGCCGAACGCCGACGGCGGATAGCCTTTCGTCGCCGGAGGTTCGCCCAGGGACAGCGCGATTTCACGCTGCGCCATGGCATAACGGGTTAACGAATCCACCAGCAGTAAAACGTGATGTCCGCGATCGCGAAACCAGGCGGCGATAGAGTGGCAAAGCTCGGTGGCTTTCAAACGCATTAACGGCGACTCATCCGCCGGTGCCGCCACGATAATAGATTTTGCCAACCCTTCCGCGCCCAGCGAGTGATCGATAAACTCCTTCACCTCGCGGCCACGCTCGCCAATCAACCCCACCACCACGATGTCGGCCTTGGTCTGGCGGGTGATCATCCCCAGCAGCACGCTTTTACCCACACCGCTACCGGCCATCAGACCCACGCGCTGGCCTTTGCCGATAGTGAGCAGGCCGTTGATTGCTTTCACGCCGACATCCAGCGGTTGATTCACCGATCGGCGCGTGAGGGGGTTGATGGAAGGTGCCTGAGGCGGCAGCACGTCATTGCCCGTAAGACGCCCTTTGGCATCCAGCGGTTCGCCCAGACCATTGACTACCCGCCCCAGCCAGCTTTCGCTTATCAGGATCTCCTGCGCTTTTTCTTCGGGGAAAACGCGCGCACCCGCCATCAGCCCGACGGGGTGCTTGAAGGGCATCAGGTAGGTGATATCGCGGTTAAACCCCACCGCCTGCGCATCGATCAACGTATGGTTGGCGCTTTCGACGCGGCACAGCTGGCCGGTCACCAGCGGACAGCCCACGCTCTCCAGCAAAATGCCGTTCACGCGCACCAGTCGCCCGGCAACCCGGGCTAAAGGGATCGACTCAATGGAGCGCAGCGCGTTGTCAAAGCAGGATAGGTCACTCACCCGTCGGCTCCGGCAGCAGCGACTCTTTCAGCGCCGACATGCATTGGTCGAGACGATGCTCGCAGCCAATATCCAGCTCGGATTTATCGGTAATTACCCGACACTCGCCTGCCTGCAGATCGGGAGATGGGGTCAACCCCCATTCAGCGACTTTCTCCGGCGCAGCGTCTTTGATACGGTTAAACTCTTCATTACTCAGTAGGACCTGTAGCGACTCAGGCATCGCCGGAAAGGCCGAAATCGCCTCTTCAACCAGCGATAGCAACTGCGTCGGTTGCAGCGCCAGCTCGCAACGAATCACCTGACGCGTAACCTTTTCCACCAGCTGCAGCAGGTCCTCCCGCTGTTTACGCTGAATGTGCGCCAGGTAGTCGTTCACTTTGTCGGAGATAACTGCCAGCGGCTGCGCTGCCCGCTCAAACTGCTTACGCCCTTCCTGCTGCCCGGCCAGGCTGCCTTCAGTGTATCCCTGACGACGGCCTTCATCGTGCCCCTTCTGATGGCCTTCCTGAAAGCCCTGCTCCTGGCCTTCGGTCATCCCTTGTTCAAATCCTTTTTGCAGTCCTTCCTGGAAGCCATCCATCAACTGGCGCTGATAATCCGCCGGCGTGATCCCCGGCGTGAGCTGTTCAGCCTGCAAATGGCGCTGGCGAGGGGGAAAACGGTGCAGTCGGTAACGACCACGAATGGTTTCAATCGCCATGTGTTACTCCGCCGTCTGTTCAGCAAACAGCTGTAGCTGAATTTCACCCGCTTCCTCAAGCTCGCGGGCAATCCCCATAATTTCACGGCGGATCTGCTCAATACGGCTCACCGGAACCGGACCCAGGCGCGACGTTATCGCCTCCAGCTGTTGGACCTGACGCTTAGGCATCACGGCATAAATCGAGCGGCGCAACAGCGCTTCGGTCCCTTTCAGCGCCACCGCCCAGTCTTCCATCGGCACTTCGTCGAGCAGGCGACGACGCACTTCATCACTTTGGCGGCTCAGAATGAAGAAGTCGTACATTTCGTCCTGCAACTGTTCGAGGACATCTTCATCGCGTTCGCGCAGCTGATCGAGGATCACCTGTTGATTACCCTGGAAGCGGTTCACGATATCCGCGGCCTGCTTGATCCCTTTCACTTTCGAACCATGTTCGGACAGCACTGACAGCCCACGTTCGATCAACCGATCCAGCTCATCCACCACGTCGCGATTCACATCGTTGAGCTTGGCAACCCGATAGAGGATCTCGTTTTGCACCGACTCACTCATGTAAGACAGTACCGTCGCTGAGATCTCCGGCGTCAGGAAGGCAAGGAAGACGGCCTGCAATTGCAAATGCTCTTCTGAAATCAGTATCGCCAGCTGGCGCGGTTCTACCCATTGCAAACGCGCCATTCGTGAGCGGATCTCATCACCGTAAATGCCGTTGATCACGCTGCTGGCGATTTCCGTTCCCAGCGCTTTATTGAGGATCCCTTGCAGCATGGAACGCGAGGCGCCGTTAATGCCGCTCTGCTCGCGGAACTCATCAAAAAAGTTATTGATCACTTTTTTCGCCATGCTGGTTTTTACGCCAGACAGACGCGCCATGTTTTCGCTGAGACGAACCACCTCTTCGCGGCTGAGCTTTTGCATCACCGTGGCTGCCGCCTCCTCGCCCAGACACAGCAATAAAATTGCGGCCTGCTCGAGGTAGCTGTTGTTACTGCCGTTATTTATTGTCAATTCGCTCATTGCTGGTAATCCATTGTCTGAGAACTTCAGCTACGCGATCGGTGTCGCTCATCGCCAGTTTTTGCAGGAACTCCAGCTTCACTTCCAGACCGGAGCTCTGCGAAGGCAGGCTGTCGTCACCAGGGAAAGAAGGCAGTTCGATATTTTTGCGTTCATCTTCAGCGGCCGCAAAATGGGGTTTGTCCGCAGGAATTGCGATTGGTACAGCGTCCAGCGCCAGTTCAGGCGAAGAGGTCCTGCGGCGCTCGGCGGTCAAACGTTTCATCACCGGACGGACAACAAACAGCAACAACAGCAGAGCCAGCAGGCCGCAGCCAATTAAACGAACCCAGGCCAGAATGCTGCCATCCTTCCAGAAAGGCAGCACCGGCTCGACGGGGATCGACTGCGGCACAAAGTTGAGCAGCGATAAAGACAGATTGTCGCCACGTCTGGCATCAATTCCGGCAGCGTTATTCAACAGCGCCGTCAACTGGGTGGTTTGTTCCGGTTTCCAGTTCTTCAATGCAGGCGCGCTCTGATTGAGCACCACGGCCACATTTAACCGTTTGATATCGAATCCTGGATGCTGGATATGCTCAACGCTACGGTCCCAGGAATAGTCGCGCTTGTTCTCACTATGTTTTGACAACGCGGCAGGCTGGCGAGACTCTTCTGGCGTTGTCCCGGCGGCGCCGTTTCCTACCTGGTTCGTCGCCAACGGAGGACGATTGCTCAGCGAGCCGGGGATCCCCATGGCAATTTGGTTGGTATCGCTATCGAGCACCGTTTCTTCACGATTCACCTTCGGCGTATCGCCGTAATGCTCCTGGGTTTCGTCGATATTGCTCAGATCGAGATCCGGCATCACGCTCACCCGGTAGTTGCCGGTACCGACCAGCGAGTCGAGGACATTTGCGAGACTGGCACGGGTCTTATCCTGAATATCCTTAAGGATCTGGTCGCGCTTACGCGTCGCCGCAGAAACGGCTTCTCCCGCGCCAATGCCGTCGGACAGTAAATTCCCTGCCTGATCGACAACGCTAACCTTCGACGCATTCAGATTGGGCACGCTGCCGGACACCAGATGCACAATGGCATTGACCTGGTCCATATCCAGCTTGCTGCCGTAATGCAGACGCACCACAACCGAGGCGCTGTTTTGCGGTTCATCACTGACGACAAATGAGCTCTCTTCATTCAGCGCCAGATGCACGCGAGCACTCTCGACAGCGTCCAGTGTCATAATGCTTTGAGCCAGTTCGCCTTCCAGACTCCGCTTGTAACGGACGTTTTGCACAAACTGACTGGCGCCCAGCACTTCGTCTTTATCCATCAGCTCGTAGCCGCTGGGCAGCATGGCCTGCACGCCTTTCGCCGCCAGCGTCATCCGCGTTTTCGACAGCGCGTCTTCCGGAACCAGAATTTGCCCGCTCTGCGGGTCAATACGGTATTCCAGCTTTTCGCCGTCCAGCACGGTGACTATCTGTGAAACCGGGAGGTTTTCCTGGCTACCGTACAGCGAAACATAGCCATGATTACCGTTCCACAGCACGCTGACAATTATGGCGGTAGCCGCAAGCGCCGCAGCCGCCACCAGCATCAGGCGTTTATTACCATCCAGTCTGAAAGAGAACGAGGGTAAAAACTGAGTGATTTTTTTTATTAATTCATTCATAGCGTTAGACTGACATGCTCATCAGGTCATTGAATCCGGAAGCGACTTTATTTCTGACCTGTACCAGCGCAGAAAACGATAACGATGCCTGCTGACTGGCAATCATGGCTCCCGCCAGGTCGTCACTTTTCCCCATCTCAATGGCCGTTTGTTTTTGCTCCGCGACCTGCTGGAATTGATCAACATGATTCAGCGCGCCTTGCATGACGCGGTCGAACGAGACCGGAGAAGATGCCAGTTGGGCGCCCACGGCGTTAATCTGCATCGGCGAAAGGACGGGCGCCTGCGCGACCGCTTTCATCTGCTGCATGTCCTGCATCATTTGCGTCTGCATCGTACTGGCTGGGGCTATCGTATTTATGCTCATGACCTACTCTTAAAATTAAAAAAGCGTTCTCGGTACCACAGACTGATTCAGGAAAAGATCTCAATTCCCTGTTTTCGCATTGACGCCAGACGATAACGAAGCGCACGTGGGGTAATACCTAATAAATCAGCAATTTTGGTTTTATTGCCCTGATATTTACGCATCAGGTCAGCGATATATTGATACTGCGCGCTACGGCCATGCTGACCCAGATTATCGCTGGTCGTTATTGGCATACTGGGCTTTGGCTGCCATTGCGGCTCGCTCCAGGAATCAGACTCAATGGATGGCAGACCTAAGGTATCGGGGTAAATGACGCCATCACGATTCAGGATCATTCCCCGTTGTATAGCGTTCTCCAGTTGACGCACGTTACCCGGCCATTCGTAGCTCAGTAATGCCCGGCGCGATGATTCAGAGAGCTTGATATTTTTAACCAGCACCGTGGAGTATTTTTTGATAAAGGACTCCGCCAGCGGAATAATGTCTTCCATGCGCTCGCGCAGCGGCGGCATGGTCAACGGAATAACTGATAACCGATAATAGAGATCTTCTCTGAAGCGTCCTGCAGCCACCTCTTCTTCAAGATTTTTATTGGTACAGGCAATTAAACGGAAGTTCAGTTTGATTAAACGGTTACTACCTAAGCGCTCAACCTGTTGTTCCTGCAATACACGCAATATTTTAGCCTGTAGCGCTAAAGGCATATCGCCAATCTCATCCAGCAGTAATGTGCCGTTATTGGCTAATTCCATTTTCCCCGGAACGGTAGCCACTGCCCCGGTGAATGCACCTTTATCATAGCCAAACAACGTGGCTTCGAGCATATTTTCAGGGATAGCGGCACAGTTCACCCCGATATAAGGTGCCTGAGGTTCCTGCGTAGACGCAATTGAATGGATAAATTTGGCGACACATTCTTTACCAGTACCGGTTTCACCATGGATAAGGACTGGTACATTAAACGCAGCAATACGCCTTGCCATTGAAAACACATTGATACTGGAGGCTGCTTCGGCAATAAGTTCAAACATGATTATTTTACACTTAGAAGTAAAGTTAACATCCGTTACGAGAAATATACAAATCATTCCAAAGCACAATCATCGAATAATAGATATCGCCCGTGCCATGTCTTAATCCCATCCTTGCTCATGTTTTACCGCCCCTTCAAAGGGCAGCCCTATCGAAGACTATTTTCAAATAGGGTTTTTCCTAAAAAAATACTAACACCGGAGCCATTAACAATCTTAAATTAAAAGATAATAAAAATATTATTCATTCAAAAACAATGAGTTACATTGATTTCGGCATAAAAACCAGCCACATAAGACATACCTTAAGTGGGTGAGCGGATTAGCGGTGAGCATCACGTATACGTAATTAATTATTTTTTAATTATAGCCTGAAGCCATTAATAACTTGCAGAGGAGAGAGGTAAAATATCTAATATCCAGCCCTACATCAGAGACGAGAGTAGGTACTGCATTTCATATCTAATGGACTTCAACAATATGAGAATAGCGTCAAGGATGAACCATAAATTAAATGGGTTTATTTTTTCTTTGATAACCGCGGGATTTGATATCAATCCATCCGTCCCAGAAATTACAGCTGAGAAAGCGTACCATGCTGAAATATAGTCAAACGCCCGGAATCTTTAAACTTGAAGGAAACCGGCTTGGGCGTCCTTATCATCGTCTGCCGACTATGTTCACGGGTAATTTTGATACAATTGAATCACATCTCGGAAACTATTTTCTCAAAAAACATCGCACAAATATAACACTCAGAAAAATACAATGCGAGATGGATGTTATCAATAAAAGCGCCGAGTTATTAGTCTCGCAGGTTGGGCATTTGGCCTTTGATATCGACCGCGCGCTATTGTTAATGTTGCTGGGCAACTTTTATGGTTTGACGTCATCGCTTGCAGACGAAAAATCAGAAGATGATTTACCGACCAAAACAGAAACCCGACTGCGAAGCAGACTGGCGCTGGATATTAGCAATATTATTTTTAATAAAAATATATCGGGTATTCCGCTGACGCTCAAACCGGACAGCAGTACCGTACAAACACATTGGGCGTATCAGCTTACATTTGTTTTAGGTGATGAGGAGAATTGCAGTTTCCGCATCTTACTGGACGATTCCCATACTGATTACATTCTGAATTTAATCCGCCGCAGCGAACACGGCGAGAAGAAAAAGCAGGTTGATAAAGCCAGCATTGAGACGCGTAAAAAAACGCTGATCAAAGAAATCATTCATACGCTGCCGCTGACCATGAACGTCAAAATTGCAGAAATCCCCCTCAATGTCGCCGACCTGACGACAATTAAGCCAGGGGATATTTTACCTATCGCCATGCCTGATACTTTCCCTGTTTATATCGGGAAATCCGAATTATTTAATGCCCTGATCGTAGAGGACAAAGACAAACTGTTTTTGTCCGAATTAACGAGCAAGACGGAGAAATCCTATGAGTAAGCCAGAAGATATTTTAGAGCAAGGTTTCGAGTTAGCGCCCGAAACAACCCCGCCGGCCGCACCGTCGGAAACAGAGACGCTGGTAGCGCGTTTAGAAGACCGTTTTTCCGAGTCGATGTCATTGCTGAAACGTATTCCGGTCACACTAACGCTGGAAGTGTCATCCGTGGAAGTGATGCTGTCCGATCTGCTGAATATTGATGACGACACCGTCATTGAGATGGACAAACTCGCCGGTGAACCGCTGGATATTAAGGTCAATAACATCCTGCTAGGCAAGGCTGAAGTGGTGGTGGTCAATGAAAAATATGGCCTGCGCGTTCTTGAATTCAACACGCATGAAATCAACGACCTGGCACCATGAAACGCGCACCAACCCTCACGCTTATACTGGGTATCTCGTTACTCATCCTTTCTCCCTTTGCCTGCGCACAAGGGGGAGATATCCCGTTGCTGAATGTGATTTCGCACGGCAATAGTCAGGAATACAGCGTAAAAATCCAGGTCCTGCTCCTGATGACCCTGGTGGGCATTCTGCCCACGCTGGTGCTGATGATGACCTGTTTTACCCGATTTATTATTGTTCTTTCCCTGCTGCGTCAGGCGTTGGGGCTACAGCAAACGCCGCCCAACCGCATACTGATTGGCATTGCGCTGTCGTTAACCATGCTGGTGATGCGTCCAGTCTGGATCAACATTTACGACCACGCGGTTGTGCCTTTCGAAAACGATCAAATCACGCTCCCTGACGCCCTGAGCACCGCCGCCTCACCATTGAAGCGCTTTATGCTGGCGCAGACCAACAAAAAAGCGATAGCGCAGATAATGACGATCGCCAACGCCAAAGGTAATGCAGCCGATCAGGATCTCTCCATTATCGTACCGGCGTATGTGCTGAGCGAACTGAAAACCGCCTTCCAGATAGGCTTCATGATTTATATCCCGTTCCTGGTGATCGACCTGATCGTCGCCAGCGTACTGATGGCGATGGGGATGATGATGCTGTCGCCGCTGATCGTGTCGCTGCCCTTTAAGCTGATGCTGTTTGTACTGATTGACGGCTGGGCGCTGACCGTCGGTACGCTGACCTCCAGTATCCGCGGTCTGGGACTGGGCTAACGGAGATCGGATATGTTAACCATTGATGTAGCCGCCGATATCGTCGCCAGCGGCATAAAAGTCGTGATTATTTTAGTCTGCGTGTTGGTCGTTCCCAGCCTGCTGGTGGGGATGCTGGTCAGCATTTTTCAGGCCGTGACGCAGATTAACGAACAAACGCTCAGCTTTTTGCCCAGGCTTATCGTCACCCTCGCCGTATTGGGAATTTGCGGAAAATGGATGATCGTCCAGTTGAGCGATCTCTGCGTGCATCTGTTCACTCAGGCCGCCATTCTGGTGCACTGACATGCGCGAAACAGACGTTACGCAGTTAAGTAGCCTGATACTGGGCATGTGGTTTCCGTTCGTGCGCATTATGGCGTTTATTCACTACGCGCCGGTGCTGGATAACGCGGCGCTCACGGTGCGGATACGCATTATTTTGTCCCTGGCGCTGGCCTTTATCATTACGCCGCTTATCCCCCATCCGGTTCCTGACAGCCTGCTGTCGATCAACAGCATTATTCTGACCGCAGAGCAGTTTCTGTGGGGCATGCTTTTCGGCCTGATGCTGCAGTTTTTATTTTTAGCGTTGCAGCTGGCGGGCCAGATCCTCTCATTCAATATGGGGATGAGCATGGCGGTGATGAACGATCCCAGCAGCGGCGCGTCCACGACGGTACTGGCGGAGATGATCAACATCTACGCGGTGATACTGTTCTTTGCGATGGATGGACATTTGCTGCTGGTGAGCATTTTATTCAAAGGCTTTACCTACTGGCCGATTGGCAATGCACTGCATCCGCAATCTCTGCGCACCATTTCCCTGGCGCTGGGCTGGGTGTTTGCCGCGGCCACGCTGCTGGCGCTGCCGACAACCTTTATTATGCTGATTGTCCAGGGCTGCTTTGGCCTGCTTAACCGTATTGCACCTCCGCTCAACCTGTACTCGTTAGGTTTTCCGATCAACATGCTGGCAGGTCTTGTCTGCTTTGCGACTCTGCTCTACAACCTGCCCGACCACTATCTGCACCTGGCGAATTTCGTCTTGCAGCAGCTTGATGCGCTCAAGGGGCACTATGGCGGATAGCAGCAGCGAAGAAAAAACAGAAAAACCCTCGGCGCAAAAACTTCGCAAAGCCAGGCAAGAGGGGCAAATTCCGCGCTCAAAAGATATGGGGCTTGCCGCCAGTCTGTTTGCCGCGTTTATGGTGATTTCCAGCAGCTTCCCCTGGTATGAGGATTTTGTCCGCGAAAGCTTCATTAGCGTGCATCAGTATGCGCAGAACATTAATGACCCGGACATCATCGGCCAGTTCCTCGAGCACCATTTGCTGATTTTAGCCAAGTTCATTCTGACGCTGTTGCCCATGCCGGTCGCCGCGCTGTTTGCCTCGCTGATTCCCGGAGGCTGGCTGTTCCTGCCGAAGAAAATTTTGCCGGACTTTAGCAAATTAAGCCCGCTCAAAGGGATTGGTCGCTTATTTTCTACCGACCACCTGGTGGACACCGGCAAGATGACGCTCAAAGCGATTGTGCTGCTGGTGATGCTGTGGATAAGCGTGCGCAATAACGTGGCCGCCTTTCTGGGTCTGCAGGAGCTGTATTTCAAACAAGCCGTCAGCGATGGCCTGGCGCTGTACAGCAGCATCATGCGCAACTTTGTCATCCTGTTTGTCTTTTTCGCGGTGATCGATGTTCCTCTGGCGAAAAAAATGTTCACCAAAGGGTTGAAGATGACCAAACAGGAAGTGAAGGAAGAATATAAAAATCAGGAAGGTAAACCGGAAGTGCGGGCCAGGATCCGTCGCCTGCAACGGCAAATGGCGATGGGGCAAATCCGCAAGGTCGTGCCAAAAGCCGATGTGGTGATCGTCAACCCAACCCACTATGCCGTGGCGCTGCAGTATGACCAATCGCGCGCCGCCGCGCCTTTTGTTGTCGCCAAAGGCACCGATGAAATTGCGCTGTATATCCGTCAGGTAGCGGCGGAAAGCAACATTGAGATTGTTGAATTTCCTAAGCTGGCGCGCTCGGTTTATTACACCACCCAGGTCAATCAGCAGATCCCATTTCAACTTTATCGGGCGATTGCACACGTCCTGACCTATGTACTGCAAATGAAACACTGGCGTGACGGTTCACAGGCACGCCCTTCGCTGAACAGACATATTTCCATTCCAAAAGAGGTTCTTAAACTGGATGCCGAAAATAACTAAACAATTACTCGCGCTGCTGCGCAACGGTAACATCGGCATTCCGCTGGTCATACTGTGTATCCTGGCGATGGTGATCCTGCCGTTACCACCGGCCCTGCTGGATATTCTGTTCACCTTTAACATCGTGCTGGCGGTGATGGTGCTGTTGGTAGCCGTTTCCGCGAAACGCCCGCTCGAATTCAGCCTGTTCCCGACCATTTTGCTGATCACCACGTTAATGCGCCTGACGCTGAACGTGGCGTCAACGCGCGTGGTGTTACTGCACGGTCATATGGGTGCAGGCGCTGCCGGTAAGGTGATTGAGTCCTTTGGTCAGGTGGTGATCGGCGGTAACTTTGTCGTCGGTTTTGTGGTGTTCATCATTCTGATGATCATCAACTTTATCGTGGTGACCAAGGGTGCCGAGCGTATCTCCGAAGTTTCGGCTCGCTTTACGCTCGACGCCATGCCCGGGAAACAGATGGCGATCGACGCCGATCTGAACGCGGGACTGATTAATCAGGCCCAGGCGCAGGCGCGACGTAAAGACGTGGCGGGTGAAGCGGATTTCTATGGCGCAATGGACGGTGCGTCGAAGTTCGTACGCGGTGATGCTATCGCCGGGATGATGATCCTGGCGATCAACCTGATCGGCGGCGTCTGTATCGGTATTTTCAAATACGATTTAAGTGCCGAAGCCGCATTCCAGCAATACGTACTGATGACCATCGGTGACGGTCTGGTCGCCCAGATCCCGTCTCTGCTGCTGTCAACGGCGGCGGCGATTATCGTTACTCGCGTGAGCGACAGCGGTGATATCGCCACTGACGTGCGAAGCCAGCTGCTGGCCAGCCCCTCCGTGCTCTATACCGCCACCAGCATTATGTTTGTGCTGGCGGTGGTGCCGGGAATGCCGCATTTCCCGTTCCTGGTGTTCAGCGCCCTGCTGGGGTTCACCGCCTGGCGTATGAGCAAGCGCCCGAAGGTGGCTGAGACCGAAGAGAAAAACCTTGAGACGCTGACCAAAACTATCGTTGAAACCACTGAGCAACAGGTCAGTTGGGAAACGATCCCCTTAATTGAGCCAATCAGCCTGAGCCTGGGCTACAAGCTGGTGTCGCTGGTGGACAAATCCAAAGGGAACCCGCTTACCCAACGTATTCGCGGTGTGCGGCAGGTTATCTCAGACACGAACGGCGTGTTGCTACCGGAAATTCGCATTCGCGAAAACTTCCGTCTAAAACCGACCCAGTACGCCATTTTCATCAATGGGATCAAGGCCGATGAGGCCGATATTCCCGCAGATAAGCTGATGGCGCTGCCCTCCAGTGAAACCTACGGTGAGATCAATGGTGTTTTAGGCCACGATCCGGCCTACGGTATGCCGGTCACGTGGATTGTCCCGGCGCAAAAAGCCAAAGCGCTAAATATGGGGTATCAGGTTATTGATAGCGCCAGCGTCATCGCGACGCATGTGAATAAGATCATTCGCAACTATATTCCTGACCTGTTTAACTACGACGATATTACGCAATTGCATAACCGCCTTTCCTCGATGGCGCCCCGTTTGGCGGAAGATCTGAGCGCGGCGCTGAATTACAGCCAGCTCCTGAAGGTTTACCGGGCGCTGCTGGTCGAAGGCGTGCCGCTGCGCGATATCGTCACTATTGCCACCGTGTTGGTCGCCAGTAGCGCCGTCACCAAAGATCATATTCTGTTAACGGCAGATGTGCGCCTGGCGCTGCGTCGCAGCATTACCCATCCGTTTGTGCGCAAAGATGAGCTGGCGGTGTACACCCTGAACAATGAGCTGGAGAATCTGCTGGCAAATGTGGTGAATCAGGCGCAGCAAAGCGGCAAAGTGGTGCTCGATAGCGTACCGGTCGATCCGAATATGCTCAATCAATTCCAGACCACTATGCCGCAGATTAAAGAACAGATGAAAGCCGCGGGTAAAGAGCCGGTCCTGCTAGTCGCCCCGCAGCTACGTCCTCTGCTTGCGCGCTATGCGCGCCTGTTCGCACCGGGTTTGCAGGTGTTGTCTTATAACGAAGTTCCGGATGAGCTGGAATTAAAGATCATGGGGGCGTTGAGTTAACCCCTGACGAGGCGGTGTCATTTGCACCGCCTTGTTGATTACAGAATGGTATTTTCCGTAAGAATACGACGGGCGCCGAGGTAATGATCCTGCCAGAAGTCATCGGATAAATTACTCACCCGAATGGTTTCTCCCGTACGCGGCGATTCAATAAATTGTCCCTGCCCCAAATAGACGCCCATATGATCGGCAATATCCCGACTGTGAATATGAAAGAACAATAAATCCCCACGACGAAGGTCGCGATTGGCGACGATGGTCGCCCGCCGATAGTGATACATTTCATTCGCCGTACGCGGCAACTTTGCCGCCAGGATTTTGTTGTAGGCATAAAAAATCAGCCCGCTGCAGTCAAAGCCCTGATCCGGGCTGGTCCCGCCCCACAAATAAGGTTTACCCAGCTGCTGCTCGAGACGGTGGATTGCCACTTCGGTCATGTTATGCAGATGATCGCTACTGAGAAAATGGTCATTCTCGACCAGCTCCTGCCAGCGATGATCGCTCGCTTTCAGCGGCCCCGGGAACCACTCAGGGTGCTGTTTAATCAGAGTCCTGTTCTGCTGGCGCAGCGCGCTTTTACTTTGCGCATTGCCTTCCACCACATAACTTGCCTGCTTTTTTACCTGCGCGTGGTACTGCTTCAGCAGCCGGGCGCGGTTACGCATGCGCATTTGCGCCGCATAGCTTATATGGGCGTCAGATAAGAGTGGCTGAACTTTGGCGACAGACGGAGAGGACAACACAACACACAAAGACAGCAGACCCGGCAAAAAGCGTCGGGGCGCAGAGACAAAAGACATAAAAACAAGAATACCTAATCAAATACGTTCGGCGCAGTCTAGCGCGATGGCCTGACAATCCGTTTTAATATTCGATTATTAAATAATTATTTTTTAGAATTCAATACATTATCGCCATTACATTCATCAGGAATTACGACATAAGGCCGATGAAAAAATACGCCACTGTCTGACTGCCTTTCTGCGCGATTTTCCGTATAAAGAGAAACTAAAGTGTAAACGGCGCACGAGAGACTTGCGAAAAACTCTCTTGGTGCTAATGTGAGCGCTCCAAATACAGACTTTTCTGATTTGGGGACTCTTTTTGCCGTCCTGGCGTGTGTAATCGTTTTATCAAGGAATAAGCAGTATGCGTAAAATCGCATTTTTTCTTGCGATGCTTTTATTGCCGTGCGTTTCATTTGCCGGTTTGCTGAGCAGCGGCAGCCCGACCACGCCAATCAGCAAAGAATATAAGCAGCAATTGATGGGGTCCCCTGTCTATATTCAGATCTTTAAAGAAGAGCGGACGCTCGATCTGTACGTCAAGATGGGCGAACAGTATCAGCTGCTCGACAGCTATAAGATCTGTAATTATTCCGGCGGCTTAGGGCCGAAACAGCGTCAGGGTGATTTCAAAAGCCCGGAAGGGTTTTACAGCGTACAGCGCGGACAGCTCAAACCGGATAGCCGCTTCTATAAAGCGATTAACATTGGTTTCCCTAACGCCTACGACCGCGCCCACGGTTATGAAGGTAAATACCTGATGATCCACGGCGCCTGCGTTTCTGTCGGTTGCTATGCGATGACCGACAACGGTATTGATGAGATTTTCCAGTTTGTCACCGGCGCGCTGGTGTTCGGACAGTCCAGCGTTCAGGTGAGCATTTACCCGTTCCGCATGACTGACGCGAACATGCAGCGCCATAAGTTTTCGTATTACAAAGATTTCTGGTCGCAGCTAAAACCGGGATACGATTACTTTGAACAAACGCGTAAGCCACCGACCGTTTCCGTTGTCGATGGCCGTTATATCGTCAGCAAGCCGTTGAGTCACGAAGTCGTTCAGCCACAGCTGGCATCAAACTACACGCTCCCCGAGACAAAATAGCGCCCACTCGCCTGGCATAATCTTTTGCCAGGTTTCATTGCCCGTCAGTGGCTGAGTGGCAATCACAGTGACCACATCATTGGGTGTGGTCTCTGAGCTAAAATCAATTTCCACATCCTGATCCAACAATGTCGCCACGCCAAACGGCGCACGGCGGGTGATCCAAAACAAATTGGTTGAGCAGAAGGCCATCACATAACGCCCGTCTGACAACAGCATGTTGAAGACGCCCTTCTCTCGCAGTTCTCCTGCCAGCGCCGCGATATATTTAAACACCGCCGTCATATTACCCGGCGTGCGCGGATAACGCTCGGTTAGCTTATGCAGCAGCCAGCAGAAGGCTTTTTCGCTGTCGGTTTCCCCGACCGGGCGGAAATTACCGGTTTCCAGCGATTTATAGCCGCTCAGCTGTCCGTTATGAGCGTAAGTCCAGTTGCGTCCCCACAGCTCACGCGTAAATGGATGGGTATTTTCCAGTGCCACTTCACCGCGATTCGCCTGACGAATATGGGCAATCACGGAACAGGATTTGATGGGATAGTCTTGTACCAGTTTGGCGATAGGCGAATTAAAGCTGGGTTGCGGATCTTTAAACGTACGGCAGCCCTTACCTTCATAAAACGTAATACCCCAGCCGTCTTTGTGCGGCCCGGTACCTCCCCCGCGCTGGACCAGCCCGGTGAAGCTAAAGCAGATATCGGTTGGCACATTGGCGCTCATCCCGAGCAGTTCGCACATACATCACCTACCTTAAAACCGTGAACTGCCTGATGGCGCTGCGCTTATCAGGCCTACGTGGCGCTCATGTAGGCCGGATAAGACGTCTTCACGTCGCCATCCGGCAAAAACACAGAATAAATTACCCGCTTACTTAACCATCTCTTTTTCGATCAGTTGAATCAGGATATGGATCACTTTGATATGAATTTCCTGAATACGGTCGGCATAGCCAAAGTGCGGCACGCGAATTTCGATATCCGCACTACCCGCCATTTTGCCGCCATCTTTGCCGGTCAGGGTGATGACTTTCATTCCCTTCTCACGCGCTGCAGCAATCGCTTTAATCACGTTACCGGAGTTACCCGAAGTCGAGATACCTAACAGGACATCGCCTTCACGGCCAACCGCTTCAACGTAGCGGGAGAATACATAATCGTAACCGAAATCGTTGCTGACGCAGGAGATATGGCTGACGTCAGAGATAGCGATAGCCGGGTAGCCCGGACGGTTTTCACGATAGCGTCCAGTCAGCTCTTCGGCGAAATGCATCGCATCGCAATGGGAGCCGCCATTACCACAGGAAAGTACCTTCCCACCGGCTTTGAAGCTATCTGCCAACAGGACCGCCGCGCGTTGAATGGCGTGAATATTGGCGTCATCTTTAAGAAAATTAGCCAGCGTTTCCGCCGCTTCGCTCAGTTCGTTACGAATAAGATCCTGGTACATGAGGATATCCTTCAGCATGAATGTAAATGACAAGATGCAGTGTACCGGATAGCGCTACCAGCGAGAAGTGCAAGCCACAGGAATGGCTGTCGCTTTTGATTTTTTGTGCCGGTTAAAACGGCAACAATGTGAGCTTTGTTGTAATTATTTTGTAAACACATTGCTAAAAGAATTTACATCCACTACAACCATATCATCACAAGTGGTCAGACCTCCTACAAGCAAGGGAGCTTTTCGTTATGATGATTTTGAGTATTATCGCTACGGTTGTTCTGCTCAGCGTTCTGTTTTATCACCGCGTGAGCTTATTCCTCAGCAGCTTAATTTTGCTCGCCTGGACGGCAGCGCTTGGCGTGGCTGGCCTGTGGTCAGTCTGGCTGCTGGTTCCTCTGGCCATTATTCTCGTACCGTTTAACTTTACGCCGATGCGCAAATCCATGATCTCTGCGCCGGTGTTCCGCGGTTTCCGTAAGGTCATGCCACCGATGTCGCGCACCGAGAAAGAAGCGATTGATGCCGGTACGACCTGGTGGGAAGGTGACCTGTTCCAGGGCAAACCTGACTGGAAAAAACTGCATAACTATCCGCAGCCGCATCTGACTGCTGAAGAGCAGGCGTTTATCGATGGCCCAGTGGAAGAAGCATGCCGCATGGCAAACGACTTCCAGATAACCCATGAACTCGCGGATCTGCCGCCGGAATTGTGGGCATATCTGAAAGAACACCGCTTCTTCGCAATGATCATCAAGAAAGAGTACGGCGGGCTGGAATTCTCTGCGTATGCTCAGGCTCGGGTACTGCAGAAGCTCTCCGGTGTTTCTGGGATCCTGGCGATCACCGTCGGCGTACCTAACTCCTTAGGCCCCGGTGAACTGCTGCAGCATTACGGCACCGAAGAACAGAAAAACCACTATCTGCCGCGCCTCGCTCGTGGTCAGGAAATCCCGTGCTTTGCACTGACCAGCCCAGAAGCTGGCTCCGATGCCGGTGCGATCCCTGATACCGGCGTGGTTTGTATGGGCGACTGGCAGGGCCAGCAGGTGCTGGGTATGCGCCTGACCTGGAACAAACGCTATATCACGCTGGCCCCTATCGCCACCGTTTTGGGTCTGGCGTTTAAACTCTCTGACCCGGAAAAACTGCTGGGTGGCGAAGAAGATCTTGGCATTACCTGTGCGCTGATCCCAACCTCAACGCCGGGCGTACAAATTGGCCGTCGTCACTTCCCGCTGAACGTGCCGTTCCAGAACGGACCAACGCTGGGTAAAGATGTCTTCGTTCCGATTGATTACATTATTGGTGGCCCGAAAATGGCCGGCCAGGGCTGGCGTATGCTGGTGGAATGTCTGTCCGTAGGACGCGGCATTACCCTGCCATCTAACTCTACGGGCGGCGTTAAATCCGTCGCCATGGCGACTGGCGCATATGCGCATATCCGTCGCCAGTTCAAAATCTCTATCGGCAAGATGGAAGGTATTGAAGAACCGTTGGCACGTATTGCCGGTAACGCCTATGTAATGGATGCTGCAGCGTCGCTGATTACCTACGGCATTATGCTGGGTGAAAAACCGGCGGTGCTGTCGGCTATCGTGAAATATCACTGTACTCACCGCGGGCAGCAGTCAATCATCGATGCAATGGATATTACTGGCGGCAAAGGCATCATGCTTGGCGAAAGTAACTTCCTGGCCCGTGCTTATCAGGGTGCACCGATCGCCATTACCGTCGAAGGCGCCAACATCCTGACGCGTAGCATGATGATCTTCGGCCAGGGCGCAATTCGCTGCCATCCGTATGTACTGGAAGAGATGGCTGCGGCGCAGAATAACGACGTGAATGCGTTCGACAAACTGCTGTTTAAACACATCGGTCACGTAGGCAGTAATAAAGTGCGCAGCTTCTGGCTTGGTTTGACTCGCGGCTTAACCAGCAGCACGCCAACCGGTGATGCGACCAAACGTTACTACCAGCACCTGAACCGTTTGAGCGCCAACCTGGCACTGCTTTCAGATGTGTCCATGGCCGTACTGGGCGGTAGCCTGAAACGTCGTGAACGTATCTCTGCGCGTCTGGGCGATGTGTTAAGTCAGCTGTATCTGGCTTCCGCCGTGCTGAAACGTTATGACGATGAAGGCCGTAATGAAGCAGACCTGCCGTTGGTTCACTGGGGCGTACAGGATGCGTTGTACAAAGCGGAACAGGCGATGGACGATCTGCTGAAAAACTTCCCGAACCGTCTGGTTGCCGGGCTGCTGAATGTGGTCATCTTCCCTACCGGTCGCCACTACCATGCACCGTCTGACAAGCTGGATCATAAAGTCGCGAAGATTCTGCAGGTTCCAAGCGCCACCCGTTCTCGTCTTGGTCGCGGTCAGTACCTGACGCCAAGCGAGCATAACCCGGTTGGTTTGCTGGAAGAGGCGCTGCTGGACGTGATTGCAGCCGACCCTATCCACCAGCGGATCTGCAAAGAGCTGGGTAAAAACCTGCCGTTTACCCGCCTGGACGAGCTGGCGCACAACGCGCTGGCCAAAGGGTTGATTGATAAAGACGAAGCGGCGATTCTGGTGAAAGCCGAAGCAAGCCGCCTGCGCAGTATCAACGTGGATGACTTTGAACCCGAGGCGCTGGCGACTCAGCCGGTAAAGCTGCCAGAGAAGGTGCGTAAAGTCGAAGCCGCATAACGACATACACACAACGTTCAGCCCCGCTTAATGCGGGGCTTTTTATTGCCACATTTTCGTTAAAGCTCGTGCTACAGTGTCAAAATGTTGTTCAACGAGGAGCCTCGACCGTGCCAGGTTTAAAAATTACTCTGCTGCAACAACCGCTGATCTGGATGGATGGCCCAGCCAACTTGCGCCATTTCGACAGACAACTGGAAACCGTCACCGGGCGTGACGTTATTGTGTTGCCCGAGATGTTTACCAGTGGATTTGCGATGGAAGCGGCAAACAAATCGTTGCCACAAGAGGAAGTTGTAAGCTGGATGCGTAGCAAAGCGCAGCAGACGAATGCCCTGATAGCAGGTAGCGCAGCGATACAGTCTGAACGGGGATCGGTGAATCGTTTTTTGCTGGTTGAACCCGAAGGCACCGTGCATCTCTATGACAAACGCCATCTGTTCCGCATGGCGGATGAGCATCAGCATTACCAGGCAGGTGACGCGCGGGTTATTTTTGAATGGCGTGGCTGGCGTATTCTGCCGCTGGTCTGTTATGACCTGCGTTTTCCAGTGTGGTCGCGTAACCGCAACGACTACGACCTCGCCTTGTATGTTGCCAACTGGCCTGCGCCGCGTTCGCTGCACTGGCAGCTTCTGCTTGCCGCACGGGCAATTGAAAACCAGGCTTATGTAGCAGGATGTAACCGCGTGGGCACTGACGGTAACGGGCATCATTATCGCGGTGACAGCCGGGTGATTAATCCGCAGGGTGAGATTATTGCCACCGCCGAGCCGCATCAGGCCACACGCATTGACGCCGAGCTGTCTCTCTCAGCGCTGCGCGAGTATCGCGAGAAATTTCCTGCCTGGCAGGACGCTGACCCGTTCACGCTATAACTATCGCCTTCCCTCCCGCTGCACAACGTTTTCCGTGGCGGGATTGTTTCACTCCGTAACCAACCGCAAAACAAATTCGCGTGGCGACATGCGATGGTCATCGTATTCTGCAAAGGATAATCACTCGTAACCAATGAGTGGCAGACAATGTCGATAATTTCCTTATCAGGATTTCAATAATGAAGAACTTCGTACGCATGACTTTGCTGGCAGTTACCGTGGCTGGCGCTTCTTTTAGTACGCTTGCAGCAACGACATCTAATGTTCCGGCTCCAGCCCAGGATCCGATAGTACAACATCTTAAGTTGAGCACTGACCAGGTTGCGCAGATTAAAAAACTGCACCAACAGCTTGAAACTAACGTCGGCCAGATTTCAGTGAAAGATGTAAAAGACGGCGCGTTGATTGACGTCATCAAGTCAGGGAAATGGGATGATGCCGCCGTTAAGAAACAGCTGGCCGCGTTCAGCAATATCGAACAGCAGGCGCGTTATTATCGCGTGAAATACTATTTTGACCTGAACAAAGTGCTGACCCCAGAACAGCGCCAGCAGGTGCAAAAAGATATCGCCCAGACGCTGAGCGAGTAACGACTGCGGCCTGCAATAAAACATTATTGCAGGCTTTTATTTTGGGTGGGTTAAAACGACGAAAGCCTGAATCATTTCTGATTCAGGCTTTCTGAATAGTGGCGGAATGGACGGGACTCGAACCCGCGACCCCCTGCGTGACAGGCAGGTATTCTAACCAACTGAACTACCACTCCGCGTTGTGTTCCGCTTGGGAACGAAGCGAATATTACGGATTGCCTCGCGCCTCGTCAACGCTTTTTCTCACGTTTTTTAATCGTTTGCTGCAAAAATCACCCGAATGACCATTTCTGTACTGTAAATACCAGAACTAGGCCCGCCAGAGGCAACTTCCGCCCTTCTTCTGTACCAGGTCAAGGCGCGACTCATGGGCTGCCAGCTCTTCATCAGTAGCGAAAACAACGCGTAATTTACTGGACTGACGCACAATGCGCTGGATCCCCGTATCATTCTGCTGCTGGCTATCACCTTCCATAGAGAACGCCATGGTGGTCTGCCCGCCGGTCATCATCAGATAAACGTCGGCCAGAATCTGGGCATCGAGCAATGCGCCGTGCAGAGTACGCTTGCTGTTGTCTATCTCATAGCGCGAGCATAACGCATCAAGGCTGTTACGCTTGCCAGGAAACATTTTCCTCGCCAACGCCAGGCTGTCGGTCACTTTACAGAAGGTGTTCGTCTTCGGGATATCGCGATTGAGTTTCGCGAACTCGTAGTCCATAAAGCCGATATCAAACGATGCGTTATGGATGACCAGCTCCGCACCACGGATATAGTCGAGAAACTCATCGGCGACATCGGCGAACGTGGGTTTATCAAGCAGGAACTCATCGGCGATTCCGTGTACGCCAAACGCTTCCGGGTCCACCAGCCGATCCGGCTTCAGGTAGACGTGGAAGTTATTTCCGGTCAAACGGCGGTTCACCACTTCAACCGCACCGATCTCAATAATCTTATGGCCTTCGTAGTGGGCACCAATCTGGTTCATACCGGTGGTTTCGGTATCGAGGACTATCTGTCGTGTAATTCCAGTGCTCATAGCGGTCATTTATGTCAGACTTATCGTTTGATTTCGATTTGCTAAAACAGGAAGTCTACCAGAGATGCTTAAACAGGTAGAAATTTTCACCGATGGTTCTTGCCTGGGGAACCCAGGTCCTGGCGGTTATGGGGCTATTTTACGCTATCGCGGGCGCGAAAAAACCTTTGCCGAAGGGTACACCCTCACCACCAATAACCGTATGGAGTTGATGGCGGCAATCGTCGCGCTGGAAGCACTTAAAGAGCCATGTGAAGTGGTACTCAGCACCGACAGCCAGTACGTACGCCAGGGCATAACACAGTGGATCCACAACTGGAAAAAACGCGGCTGGAAAACCGCGGATAAAAAGCCGGTGAAGAACGTCGATCTGTGGAAACGTCTGGATGCCGCGCTGGGCCCGCACCAAATCAAATGGGAATGGGTTAAAGGGCATGCGGGCCATCCGGAAAACGAACGCTGTGATGAGCTTGCACGTGCTGCGGCAATGAGTCCCACCCAGGATGATGTTGGGTATCAGGCAGAGTCTTAAGCGTCTGGCTTGCGGTATTGTCGGGTGGCCCCAACAGCCTGGCGGATACGTGCCTTACTTTTGCTTTGTTTCATCGGATTGAGCGTAAGCGGAATGGTTCGCTTACGCGCGACAACCAACTGCAAACAGCCCAGTGCAGGAATATGCGCACTTAACATTTTACCGCCCTGCTTCGCCCAGGGCAGCACGTGGAACCGGCTATAGTGCAGCACCTCAAAATTCAGCAAAGAGAGCCAATCCAACTGACGCATCAGGGTAAACATCCGGCTGTTGTAAGGCGGTGTTTTACGTAGCACTGGCACCAGCTTACGCAATCCCATCAGGCTAACCGGGTTAAACCCGCTCAGTATTAACCAGCCATCATCAATCAGTACCCGGTCGGCTTCACGCAATAAGCGATGCGGATCGGCGCACCACGGTAGTGTATGAGCCAGCAGACAGACATCCACGGATTTATCGGCAAAAGGAAGATGTAAAGGATCAGCCGTAACCTGCATGGGCGAGCCTTGCGAAGAAACATTTACCTGATGAGAAACCGCGCACGCTTCGGAATTGATTTCTGCGCTTAAATTACCAATCTTAAGCAGATGAAAACCGTACATTTTTGCGAACCACGGGTTAAGCTGATGTTCCAGCGCCTCACGATAGTGCTCACCCCAGGGTAAATCATCCCAGCTAATGGGCGCTACGACAGTTTGAGGGATCCTTGCCGGTTTCATCACAACCTTCCGTTACGCATTGAGAGGTAATTTATGAATCTTAACAGTATTCCTGCATTTCAGGACAATTACATCTGGGTCCTGACAAATAATGAAAACCGTTGCCTGATTGTTGATCCGGGCGAAGCCGCTCCCGTCCTGAAAGCCATTGCAGAACATCAGTGGGTGCCAGAGGCCATTCTCCTGACCCATCACCATCAGGATCACGTTGGCGGTGTGAAAGAACTTTTGCAACATTTCCCACAGTTAGTGGTTTACGGACCGGCTGAAACGCAAGATAAGGGAACGACCCATATAGTCAAAGATGGCGATATTGCACTCGTTTTAGGGCATGAATTTACGGTAATTGCCACGCCGGGTCACACTTTAGGACATATCTGTTACTTTAGCCAACCTTATCTATTTTGTGGGGATACGCTCTTTTCTGGCGGCTGTGGCAGACTCTTTGAAGGCACTGCATCTCAAATGTATCAATCACTTAATAAATTAAACGCGCTTCCTGATGATACATTGATCTGCTGCGCCCATGAGTACACATTAGCAAACATGAAGTTTGCCTTAAGCATTCTGCCGCACGATTCGTGCATAAATGAATATTATCGTAAAGTTAATGAGTTACGCGTAAAAAAACAAATGACACTCCCCGTAATTCTGAAAAATGAGCGGCGAAATAATCTTTTTTTAAGAACGGAAGATATTGATTTAATTAATGAAATAAACAAAGAAACAATATTGCAACAACCTGAAGAGCGTTTTGCCTGGTTAAGGTCAAAGAAAGATACGTTCTGACAATTCCGGGTTGCCTTTTGAAAACTTCGCCGTTATGATCGGTCGTCTTTTAAGCAACTATTGACACACACATGAAGGCAAAAGCGATATTACTCGCCTCTGTCCTGCTTGTTGGGTGCCAGAATACTGGTAACGTCCAACAGCACGCACAGAGCCTTTCTGCAGCTGGTCAAGGGGAAGCAGGAAAGTTTACAAGTCAGGCGCGATGGATGGACGATGGAACATCTATCGCTGCTGATCAGGATTTGTGGGCTTTCATTGGTGACGAGCTAAAGATGGGAATTCCGGAAAACAACCGGATTCGCGAACAAAAACAGAAGTATTTACGCAATAAGAGCTATCTCCACGATGTAACTTTACGGGCAGAGCCGTATATGTACTGGATAGCCGGGCAAGTTAAGAAACGTAACATGCCTATGGAACTGGTACTACTACCCATAGTGGAGAGCGCTTTTGATCCTCACGCAACGTCTGGCGCCAATGCCGCAGGTATTTGGCAGATCATTCCGAGCACGGGGCGCAATTATGGTTTAAAACAGACCCGCAATTATGATGCACGTCGCGACGTTGTGGCTTCCACCACCGCCGCACTGGACATGATGCAGCGTCTGAACAAGATGTTTGATGGCGACTGGCTGCTGACCGTTGCTGCTTATAATAGCGGTGAAGGTCGTGTCATGAAGGCAATTAAAACGAACAAAGCCCGTGGAAAACCCACTGACTTCTGGTCGTTACCATTGCCTCAGGAAACGAAGCTATACGTGCCCAAAATGCTGGCATTGAGCGATATACTCAAAAACAGCAAACGCTATGGCGTGCGTCTGCCAACAACAGACGAAAGCCGCGCGCTGGCACGTGTTCGCCTGAGTAGCCCGGTTGAAATGACTCAGGTTGCCGATATGGCGGGTATTTCCGTCAGCAAACTGAAGACCTTCAATGCAGGTGTGAAAGGTTCCACGTTGGGTGCCAGCGGTCCGCAATACGTGATGGTACCAAAGAAGCATGCAGAGAAGCTGCGTGAGTCTTTGGCTTCCGGCGAAATTGCAGCCGTACAGTCAACGTTGGTTGCTGATAACACGCCGCTGAACAGCCGTAGCTACAAAGTTCGCTCTGGCGATACGCTTTCTGGCGTCGCTGCACGTCTTGGCGTGAGCACGAAGGATCTGCAGCAGTGGAATAATCTGCGTGGTTCATCCCTGAAAGTGGGCCAAAGCCTGACCGTAGGTGCTGGCACCAGCGCACAGCGACTGGCTAACAACAGCGATAGCATCACCTATCGTGTGCGTAAAGGCGATTCTCTGTCGAGCATTGCCAAACGCCACGGGGTTAACATCAAGGATGTAATGCGCTGGAACAGCGATACGGACAATCTGCAGCCGGGCGATCAGCTCACGTTGTTTGTCAAAAACAACGGCATGCCTGACTCCTGATAGCATTGTAAAAATGAAGGCACTGGTTTCCCCCCAGTGCCTTTTTTATTTATCCCGCTTTATGTGCCTCAACCATTATCGTATCACTGGTGAATGAACCATCCCCCTGTAACGCGAAGTAGGCTTTCACTTCAGCAGATGCGCTCTCCTGGTATAAACGAATCGCTTCTGTCAACGCGGCAGGTGTACGCATCCGCGCCACCCACGAACTGAACTCCAGCGGCAGGCGATCGGTCAACACGGTATCGGTAATCAAACCGGCGTCGTTGATTAAAGACAGCCATTCACCGCTGGAATAATTGCGGACATGTGAGGTGTCGCGTAACGCTTCGACAGTTTGCAACCAGATATCACGGACCGGATGCCCTGGCGACATCACATCCATTACGATCGCCACACCACCGGGTTTCAGTACACGATTGACTTCACGCAGCGCACGTCCGACATCATGCCAGTGATGCGCTGAATAGCGGCTAATCACCACATCAAAAGCACAATCGCCGAACGGCAGGCTCTCTGCGTATCCCTGCTGCGTGGTGATATTGTCCAGGCCCTTCTCTTTTGCAGCCTCTGCGACCACCTCAAGCATCTGAGACGATAAATCATAAGCCACAACCAGTTGAACGTTTTGCGCAGCCACAAAACTGGCGTGCCCTGCTCCACATCCCATATCCAGTACCCGTGCCTGTGGAAAAGCAGACAGCCTTTCCGCCAGTCGTTGTAAATCACGACCCGTAGCATGTACGGTGCTGGTTAAATAGGCATTAGCCTGAGAGCCAAACTGCTTTTCGACGTTGTCATGGTGAGAGCGTGTTGTCATTGTGTTGTCCTTCGGTTGTTGTGAAATAGGAAGGGCAACCATCACAGGCCTGCCCTACGGCAGACCTGACACACCTTTATTGCTCAGGCTTGCCGGGACTGAATTCAACGAGTAGTGGATTGTGATCGGACGCGCGAGTGACCAGCACAGAGGCTTCACTCACGTTCAAACCACGATAAAACACAAAGTCGAGTGGGCGACCAAACGCACGCCGGCGTTGATCGTCGGTAAAGCGAACCTGGCGCAGCGACATTTCACGCGCAAAGCGGTACAGCGCATTCATCCGCCGACGACTCCAGGCATTGAAATCACCGGCCATAATCACCGGACCGCTGTGATGGGCGATTTGATCGCCAATAGGAAGTAACTGCTTACTATAGACATCGACGCCGAGACTGAAGTTTACCGCGTGGATATTCACCACCATCAATAACCGCGAGTCAGGCAGCGGATACACTGTTACCAGAGCCGATTTTGCCAGGCGTAAAATTGGCTCACGCTCGCGCAATGGGCAGCAGTAGACCGGATGGGCAGCAGAAAGCGTCATGACGCCAGAGGGATGCTGAGGCAGCACAAAAGCGGGAACCTGATCGGCGGCAAGATAGTTAGCGGTCGCAAACTGCACCAGTTCAGGCGTGGTTTGTGCTTCCTGCAATAACACCAGATGCGCGTCTTTGCCAAAATTCTTCAGCACCGACTGCCATTCTGCGCGCTGCTGTTTAAAAATATTCCATACCAGCACGCGAATGCGATCTTCACTGCTTAACGGCACGCCTGCAGGTAATGCCTGGCCGATATGCGCAAATGACCCTGGCGGTAAAATCCGCTCAACGGGCTGTCCGGCAACATAGCGCATGGCATAGGTGTTTTTTCGCACTTTAGACTTTCAAACCTCTATAACGTCAACCAGCCCGCAGCCGGACTGGTTCTTCTGTTATAGGGACTTTAGCACTCACTTTCAACGAACAATTGCAGTTTGTTTTGTAAGTGGGTACTTACATCAATGATTTATCCCAATACTACCCGCGCCGGTTTATCCAGGCGACCGCTGATACCCATCAGTAAAAAAGCGACCAGAACAATCAGTGCGCCAATCCACGGCGTCTGCGCCAAACCATAATGCTCGACCGTTTGTCCGCCAATCACAGAGCCAAGCGCAATGCCAATATTAAACGCCGCAATATTCAGACCGGATGCCACATCCACCGCATTGGGGGTAAATTGTTCCGCTTTCTGTACCACGTAAACCTGCAAACCTGGAACATTGCCGAAGGCAAAGATCCCCATCACCAGAATCGTCACTAACGCAGCGTATTGCGTAGAAGCTGTCAGTTGAAAGACCATCAGCAGGACAAACAGCGCCGCGAAGATAAATTTCAGCGCCGGGACAGCACCATGTTTATCCGCCAGCTTACCACCCCAGATATTGCCAATAGCGACCGATACGCCATAGCCCAGTAAGATCCAGCTTACCGCTGCCGGCGAGAAGCCAGCCAGGTCCTGCATCATAGGAGCCAGGAAGGTGAACGCAGTGAAGACACCACCGTAACCTAATGCCGTAACCGCGTAGATAAGCAACAGGCGTGGATGGGTTAACACTTTTACCTGATCACGAATGCTGGCGGCCGCCCGACCCGGAATATTCGCAGGGATCAGCAGTTGGCTGCTAATCAGTGCAATCACACCCAACAGTGATACGGCCAGGAAAGTCTCGCGCCAGCCAAAGTGCTGGCCGATAAATGTCCCCAGCGGTACTCCCGTCACCAGTGCAACCGTTAAACCACCAAACATGATAGCGATGGCAGAAGCGGCTTTCTCTTTTGGCACCAGGCTTGTCGCAATCGTAGAACCAATTGAGAAGAAGACGCCGTGTGCCAGGCCAGTCAGCAGGCGGGCGACAATTAATGTCGTATAACCAGGTGCCTGCCATGCCAGCAAGTTACCGGCCGTAAACAGCACCATCAGCGCAACCAACAGTTGCTTACGTGGCAGGCGTCCGGTCAGGGCAGTCAATACTGGCGCCCCGATCGCGACACCCAGCGCATAGATTGAAACCAGCATCCCGGCAGAAGGTAAAGAGATCGCCAGTTGTTCAGCAATGGTCGGCACCAGGCCGACAATCACAAATTCAGTCGTGCCAATAGCGAAGGCACTTATTGTTAGTGCAAATAAAGCGAGAGGCATAAATAACTCCATATCATCAGTAATCGGATGACAGGCAGTATGCCGGGATGTTTTAATAACAAAAATATTCAAAATCTCAATATAATTTTGCTTCAGGTGCAAAAATGAAAGCAACCTCCGAAGAACTGGCAATTTTTGTCGCGGTCGTGGAAAGCGGCAGCTTTAGCCGGGCCGCAGAGCAGCTTGGACAGGCCAATTCCGCGGTCAGTCGGGCGGTAAAGAAACTGGAGATGAAACTGGGCGTTAGTTTACTCAATCGAACAACCCGACAACTCAGTCTGACAGAAGAAGGTGAACGCTACTTCAGGCGCGTACAACAGATACTGCAGGATATGGCTGCAGCGGAAACAGAAATCATGGAGTCGCGGAATACGCCGCGCGGTTTGCTGCGTATCGATGCCGCAACACCGGTGATGTTGCATTTCCTGATGCCACTGATCAAACCTTTCCGTGAGCGCTATCCCGAGATGACGTTGTCGCTGGTTTCCTCAGAGACATTTATCAATCTTATTGAACGAAAAGTGGATGTTGCGATACGTGCCGGTGCCTTAACTGACTCAAGTCTGCGCGCACGTCCACTCTTTACCAGCTACCGCAAGATTATTGCTTCACCTGACTATATTGCCCGCTTCGGCAAGCCAGAAACTGTTGAAGAGTTAAAGCAGCACCTGTGTCTGGGGTTTTCTGAACCCATTTCGCTCAATACCTGGCCCATTGCCTGTAGTGACGGGCAATTGCATGAGGTTGAGTGCGGTCTATCTTCGAACAGTGGCGAAACGCTGAAGCAGCTTTGCCTGAGCGGCAACGGTATTGCTTGTCTTTCAGATTATATGATTGATAAGGAGATCGCTCAGGGTAAGCTGGTCGAATTGATGGCGGATAAACGGCTACCAGTCGAGATGCCTTTTAGCGCGGTGTATTACAGCGATCGCGCCGTCAGTACCCGTATTCGGGCATTTATCGATTTTTTAAGTGAATATATAAGAACAGCTCCCGAAGGAGCTGTAAAAGAGGGTTAAAGGCACAGAGGGTCAGGCAATTAATCCCACTCAGGCGCCAGACCTTCCGGGCTAACCAGGCGGTCGTTGCAATCCAGAGCAGAGATTGCCGCTTTGTCTTCCGCATCAAGATGCAGTTCCAGTGCCAGCAGGTTGCTTGCCAGGTTTTCACGCTTGGTAGAAGAAGGGATCACAGAGTAACCTTCCCCCATCGCCCATGCCAGAATCACCTGGGCCGGCGTCGCGTTATGTTTAGCGGCAATGCGAGCAATCACTTCATCTTTCAGCGCCTTACCGTAAGCCAGCGTCATGTATGAGGTGATGTGGATACCGTGCGCTTTCGCCCAATCAACAACCTTACGGCTTTGCAGATACGGAGATAACTCAATCTGGTTAGTCGCAATATTCTCTGCACCCACAGCAGCAATAGCTTTTTCCATCAATGGGATAGTGAAGTTAGAGATACCAATTTCACGAGTCAGCCCTTGCGCTTTAGCTTCGAGCAATGCCTGCATAAACTCTTCAACAGAGACGGCATCATTTGGTGATGGCCAGTGGATCAGCGTCAGATCAACATAATCTGTGCGCAGCTTTTTCAGGCTCTCTTTCAGGCTTGGGATCAGCTTGTCTTTGCCAAGATTTTCAATCCAGATCTTAGTTGTGATGTACAACTCATTACGCGGTACGCCGCTTTCAGCAATCGCCTGGCCAACAGCCGCTTCATTATCATAGATTTGTGCAGTGTCGACAGCGCGGTAACCCAGCTCAAGAGCTGTTTTAACAGATGCGATAACCACGTCGTCTTTCAGGCGGAAAGTACCTAAACCAAATGCAGGGATTGTCATAGAATTCCTCTTTTTAATCACAATGTTCGTTAACTGAGGGGATTATGACCTTCTGCTCTTTATAGAAAAAGAGTGAAAAATGCAGAGGATTTTTGCGAATTTAGCAATAATAAAGTTACAGGCAAAGAAAAAGCCCTGAGCAAATGCTCAGGGCTCTTAATAAGTGGCGGAACGGACGGAATTCGAATTAAGTAGCTAACTACTTGAAAAAAATACAAATCCAACGTCATTCCCTATTGCTATGGGACGAATTGTAGTCCATTTCAGAGATGACATGCAAGAGAGAATTAGCAATTCACGTTTGACCGCATGATTTTTAACCCATACAACATAAAGCGCTCTGTATCGCTCTCTACGCTGATTTCCATAAAAGGCAGGCGATTGCATTGTGATAAACTTTTTATCAATTTCTGATGCGTCTGACGAAGCCATTTCTTTGCGCAACAGACAGAAAATTTCGCCCGGTGGCATCATCCACCTGTTTTTTTCCGGCGCGCCGTCAGCCGCGAACAGGCTCCCCGTACCGCCATCGGCGTTCGTCCCGGAAAGAGTGCGGTCAGTTCCGCCAGCGGCAGGTGATGGTTCGCCTCCAGTCGCTGCCATTCTTCCTGACTCCATTTCCGTTGTACCAGTTTTGACCGGGAATCCGACAGACTTATCCCCGTCGCAGACTCAACCTGCCCCGTCACCATCCGGTTACGCACTGCCAGCTTAATCGCCCTGCGGCTTCGTCCCAGAATCTCCGCAATCAGCTCCGTGGACATAGTGCCGTACCAGGTTTCCAGAAATGCTGAATCCTCATCATTCCAGTCGGTATGATGGTTCCGGGCCTCCGGCGCGCCCTTTTCCCGTTCGTTCATTTTCGAGTGACAGGAGGTGCTGTCCCGGCGTTTATTCAGCAACTGACGATAACTCCGCACCGATGCCTTCGTTCTTTCCGGAAAGAGCACGGTCAGCTTCGCCAGCGGCAGGTAGCGGTTTCTCTCCAGCAGTCGTTTCTCCTCGTCACTCCACCTCTGATGGAAGGTTTCCTGACTTCCCTCAAAAACGATACCCAGTTTACCCGCCTGGATTATTACCGCCGCAGGCGTTCTGCCGGGCAAGCGGCTCGCCACAGAACTTCCCTCTGAGGGATAGTATTTCTCCAGCATCCGGGCCTCCGCCTCACTCCAGTTCCGGCAGCCATCACTTATGAGGCCCATGTTTACCGCCATGAGAAAAACCGCCGGTCTTTCCCGCCCCGGCAGCAACGGCAGTGCCTGTGTAATACCGGCCTGGCTGATACACCGGGTTTGCACAATGTCCAGTTCAGCTTCCGTCCACGCCTTTCCCCGTCCGAGTGCACGTACTGTCGCTTTCACGGCCAGCCGTGTGCGTCCGAGATGTTTTGCCATCTCAGCCTGGGTCATCGTGCCTGTGTGTTCTTCCAGAAATCGTAGCTCTTCCACCGTCCAGGACACCCTGCGGGTTTCTGTTTTCGTTTTGTTCATGCGTTTCCACCCTGACGGCGTTTCAGTCGAGCGCGAGCTTTCCCTGTCCTCACCGCCCGCTCCGGTTGTCTTCACTCATTCTGCCACAATTAAAGCTTATCTAACCCATTACCTACACTACAATAAATTAATACTCTGTTTAAGGTATAATGATAAATTCTGACAGTGAAGAAAAGGGAAATGCCGATTATTATTGCAGGAAAAAATAACAGCGGAAACGAATATTTCTGACTGCGAAGATCTGAATGAATGAATGAATGAAAAATATTCTATGGGCGCTTTTACACGATGCACCATATTTGTGAACATAATAATCTATAATACAGGAAGATAACATTATATTATCCCCCTGTAATTATTTACTCTACCCCCATAATCGGGGGACATATAGCTGCTTGACGATTTCGATTTCGCACCCGAACAGTAACCCCCATAACGGGGGACAGCAGAGCGCAGTCAGTGCGATAAGCCATTGCCCACAATAACCCCGGCATTCGGGGATAAGCCGTCAGCAGATACTGAAATCCAGCGATTTGTCATTCGTAAACGAATCTAACATGTTCTCAACGTCATTACCTGTGATTTCCACACCCTGTGAAGTAATGCTTATCTCACCGAGATACACTGGCTTCAGCTCACCGGGTTTCCATGTCGTCAGTTGCCATTGAGCGTTTACCAGTCCGCAGTTATGGGCGCGATGACTGCCTAACCGGGGATCTGATGCAAAACGGATCAGCGCCGCGATAAAAAGCCCGGCCTCCGTGTCTGTTGCATTCTTAATCGTCATCCGGTGACTCAGCTCTGCACCGCTAATAAATGCCTCGTAAGGATCAAGAGGGCGACGGATACTCTCACGCGCTTCAGATTTCTCATCTTTTCGGGCCTGAATTTTTTCATCCAGCGCATTAATTTTGTCCCGCAGCGCCTGAACCTCCTCCTTTGCCACCGTTTTAAGCATTCTTTTCAGTGCGGTCTGTTCTGTTTTAAACACCTGAACGTCAATACTGGCGTCAGCCTGCTCAGCCATAATGCGTTCGAGACGGGCTACCTGGTCGGGTTCCAGTAACTCAATCAGTGACTCATCACGTTCAAACATAACGGTACGGGCACCACCATTAAGTATCGCCCACTGGCCATCGCTGGTCGGAATGGCGTTGCCAATACCCACTTTACCGGCAAGTCTCCAGCGACCAAACAGGCTCAGCAGCGGATTGCTGGCGCGAACTCTGGCTCCAGCATCAATTTCGCCCAGAAAATGCTCTTCTGCCCGCTCGGCAATATCAACGCCCTGGGCCAGCATAAAATGGTCAGCAAGATCAAACGGCAGCACGCCATTATTCTCCGCCTTCACTCTGTCAACCACTACCTGATGCGCGGCATGGCGTATGACGCCCCGGATACTGGTGGCGGGAAAATAGGGGACGGCACCAGGTCCGCCGTTTCTGGGTAAACGGTGCCCCGAAGAAGAGGATGCACCTTTCATTATAACGGTCAGCGGCTCCTGGGTGATGAGCTTTCCGGTAAAATTAATCGTCCTCATTGATATTCAGCCTCATAATAAATTGGATATTAAATTAATACGTACAGGCTCAGGGAAAATGACATCCCGTTTTTCCCCGACAAAATAGGGCGGGACAAGAGGGGAAACACCGCGTCTCCCCTGTAATCCTGCGTTCACCGGCACCGGGCGCATGGCAACGCCACCGGCATCAATACTGTTGTCTTCGTCCAGCGGGATAATACTGACGTCAGTAAACTGTCCGTTTCCTGCACTAAAAACGTCGTAACCCACCCCCACGAATGTCATTGTCAGCAGTTGTAATATCGGTTCCCTGACGCCGACAAAATCAAAAACATAGTAAGGCGCAGCACAGGCGGGTCGCTCCGTCAGCCGTTGCCGGGTCGGGCCGCCCGATAACCTGACGCGCGGAAATTTACCCCGGTGGATTCTGGGGCTGAACATGGATGAACTCAGCTTCTCGTCATTAAAGCAATCGCAGCGGACGCTGAATACCGCATTAACGCCCCGTTCCGGCGTGATACCAAAGGTGAGTGATGACGCATGGAATACGCCCAGTTCGTCACTGAAAAGTAAAATTTTCCGTAGCCAGGCATGGATGACATCCGGACGATCGGTTGCCAGTACCTGAGACGCCGCTTCATAAAGAATACCGTCAAGCGACGGGGCAATACCGCTGATCACCACCGGCGATATTCCCGTCATAATCACCCGATAAGGCTGCATCTTTAACACACTAAATCCTCCTCAACGTCGGCGGGTGACAATATCGTGCAGTGCCGGTAAACACGTCTGAAGCGAACCGGGATAATGTTTTCCAGCGCCCTGTATTTCGATGACTGATCTTTCGGCTCCGGGAACCGGGGATCGAGAATAGTTAACCGCACCCGGTCATTTTCACTGCGAATACCCCGCCCGACGGCCTGTTTCCCTGCCCGTACCACCTTCTGTAACTGGTTAACATAATTGCTGCGGGTAATGGACTGTACGGTGGTTTCATAACCGAGCTGGTGAAGGTATTGCTGATAACTCTCGGCACCGTCACGATCCGGTGGAGCAAATTTCATGCGGGTAATAATGAGATCCTGGAACATCTGGCTACCATCGGCGTTACGCAGATTCAGGCCAATATAAGCACCAGCAGAAATCAGAATGCCGGGATTTTCGGCGTATTGTTTAACCAGTTCAGAAACCGGCTGTCCGGCTTTTTGCTGGTAAACGGGCATCCCGACATCACGAAGTCGCCTGGCAATTTCATGGCTTTCATCATGGCTCGCGGTCAGCACAACAACCGGCCCGTTTGTACTGGCGTTTTTAATCACCGTGACCACCTGCGCAAGCCACGTTTCTGACAGGCGCTGTACCTTCGCGCTGCTGAATATTTCTGCGAACCCTCCCCCGGCAATCGTCAGCGCCATGTCACCGTAAGACTCAGGCGTAAAAATATCCCGCAGAGAAATCAATTCCTCTTTCAGACCGAGCGCCCCGGTGATCCACTCCATCCCACGCGAAGGTTCACTGGTAATACTCAGGGTCGCTGACGTCAGCAGCGAACTCTTCCACTGTGCGGTATAGGCACCGATATTACGGCCAACAAAAGGGTTTATGCGGATAAGAGATGGCTCTTTTCTTATTCGCGACACCCCGACGCCGGTATGCCCTCCGGACAACAGCGCCGGGTCCCAGCTAAATAATGCCGCAGTAAAACTCTTTTTTGTTTCCTCATCTTTTATTGAGTCACCAATAAAGACCAGTTCCGCAATCGCATCTTTATATATTTCAGCAGTACCATCATTACTCAAAAAACGATGCACTCCGGCTGCATCACGAATTTTATCCACGACCGTTGCCAGCATTTTGCTTTTCTCCGGCGTCAGGTATTGCTCCAGAGAATGTTGCAATGTTCTCAGATTCAGCCTTCGGTGCTGCCACTGCTCCGTCATATCCGCAAACGCATCTGCTTCATCAATGATCAGATACCGGTCCGCTTTATCACCCAGTACGGCATGGTTACTGAATGAGTCGATAATCACCATCGCATGGGACGTGACGACAAACCGGGCCTTCATGGCCTCCTGCTGCGTGTCGTGAACGGCGCTCACCTTATCCCACAGTGAATACGTCACCATTTCCGGTGTGACACCTGCGGGCAGCGCACCATACTCTTCTTCAAACGCGACCAGCGGTCCCCGCCATCTGCCCAGCGTCTCCAGCATGGTCAGCTCACCGGTCAGCGAGGCCGGATATGCCTGGATAACCTTCCTGACCTTTTCAGGAGAAACGTAATTGGCCTTACCCAGCAGACGGGAGAATGTCACGCCGGGTATTCCGGCGATATCCGCCATCCGGGATATCGCCAGCCGATCATGGTTCATAATCTGGTTCATCAGCGCGTGTGTGCTGGTCGCGATCACAAAACGGGCTTTTGGGTTGTGCCTGATAATGCGCAGCGCTGCCGCCAGATAACCGAGCGTTTTTCCGACGCCGGTGTCGGCGCTCAACAATGCCACCCGGCCTGTCGCCCCCAGGCCAGCATAAACAGCACTGGCGTACTCCTGCTGAATATCACGCGTTCTCAGGCCTGCGCGGGCGAAGAGGTCAGAAAGATTCATCAGCGTTAACACTGAACGACGCCAGAAAACCAAACCCGAATATCCGCTTTCTGCCGATCCCGTAGACCAGCGCCTTCTCCGCCTCCCCGGCCTGGCTGACAGTGCAGGTGACCCGGATGGCAGAAACGGGGATAAGTATCGGGCTGGCATTCACGGAGACATTTTTCCTCACAATGACATTTTCCGGTTCGCCTGCCGTCAGTGACTGCACGCTGAAACCGGCTTTTGCCAGACGGGTATAAATATAGCCTTCGCGCTCCGCCGGTGAGGGGGTGATTTGTCGCTTTTTACCGTCCACAATAAAATGCCGGATAACCGCCAGTGCCGTGGTAAAACGGACGGTATCCCCCGCCTGTAAATAAATTTCCCTGGTCTGCTCACCGGGCAGCGCCAGCGGCTGCGCTGTCCGTAACTGAATGCAGGTATCACTTCCGGTTCCGGGCGCTGCCTTAAAAGAATAAGGTATTTTCACCCTGCATTTTTCCTGAATAAAATAGTCCAGATGCTGGTGTATTTTATAAACTTCGTAATGAGGAACCCGAATAAGAAAGGTGTTCTGCCAGAAAATCATAATTATAAAACCTTTTTCAGAATTCTCAGTAAAGTCAGACGCTGATGAGGATCGGCCGGAAGCATTCGTACAAGATGCGCCATATTATTTTTTTTAAATGTCGCTGAGGCATCCACAGGCGAAATACGGCCATGAGCAAGAAACTCCACGGTGCGAATAAAGGTATTTGTTTCCCGCTTACCGAGGTTCTTCAGTTGCGCATGTAATGCTTTTGCCTGCTCCAGATTGATTATCGTGGCTGCTTCATTGGTGCGGGTCGTCAGCGTATCACAACAGGCATAAACTGCATTGCTGCTGTGGCTTACGCGCAGTGAACGAACCAGATCATAGGTTTTACGGCCAAAATCCTGAATGTAGATAAGCGGATAGCGGAGGTCTGCATTGAACAGATATTCAGACTGCTGACCGGCTGTCGCAGTCACCACGTTAACTTTTTCAAAGAACAGAGGAGGAAGCTTATTCACCACGCCAGGCGGGGCGAGCAACACCGAACTGCATTCCTGTATGTTAATCAGGGCACCCACGCCGGGCCACATACCAAACCGCTGGCTTGATATTTTTTTAGGCGTTTCAAGCCCTAAAATATCAGGCGCAGAGACAAAAAAAGTCTGGCATTGCGGGCAGTGCATTACGGGTTGTTTATAGCTGTTCATGAATCGGTAGCCCAGAGAACCAAACGCTTCTGCCGGGCGCTCACAGCATGAGCATTTTCCCTGCACGGTTTCTGGTTCCGGCATATAAGGGATAGCCACACTGGTTAATGATTTATAAACAAGCTCAACAGAGTGAATAGTCATATTTATCGTTCACTTTCAATTATTAGATACATTCTGGAAATATAAAATTAAAATTATAAACAATAATGATATCAACACATATAATATGAGAATCAAATCGTTAACGAATGATTAATTGAAAGTTCACTGCTGTTTAATAAGCATGTTACTGTCTTTTTTTGGCTGATAAAAATAACCTGAACCAGAAAATAAAAACACTCGATAATAATTAACACCTGCTTCAGCTGACATGTATATATCTTTTTTGATGCAGTTAAATTCTGATTTTATATCAGGGAAGCAATAAAACTCATCCTCGGCATCATAGGGGGATAATTTTTGATAACCGTCACCAAAATTCCATATATATACAGAAAAATCATTTTCAGGGAGATTGTATTTTTCCAGGATTTTTCTTTCATTTTTTCTCCACCAATTCAGCTTCCCTCTGTCCGTAATGGGGAAGTGTCTGGCAAGAATATTAATGTCTTTATCCGAATAATAATGGACATCCACAATCTCCACTGACCTGCTCGACCATAAGTATATAACAACAAAAGAAAAGAATATGACGAACGTCACAATATAAATAAATTTTCTCTTTATTACCCATGACACAATCACATTCCTCATACTGAGTATCAGACTATACTATATTAACGATACAAGCAAATACCTCACCGACAGCATATACTAAATCAGGAGCAATACCCTTTGACACCTGTTATTTTTACGGTGGTATTTATCTCTGTAATAAATGGCTTAAACGCATACCCTTCTTTCTCATAATGTTGAAGTACAAACCAAATTTTAAAGACATCCCAATGGCTATAAAGCCAGTGTGTTATATCATTCGTATCAAGACCAAAATGATCCTGCATCCTGTAATGTACGTATGCTTCGTAGGTATTATTAACAACCTTCAGTGATGTTATGGTAACATGTGTGGCATACATATCATGGACAGATAAACCTAGTCCGTTTACTTTATCCAGATTTCTGTCAAACTTAGGCAATATTTTACCTTCAATAGCTATTGTCAATTTTGACCTGCGAGATTCAGGATATCCTCCCGCGTCAAAATCAATATTTAGATCCAGAATACGCTTTATTGCCATGTAGGTGCTATTTTCCGATTTATCATTCTCAATTTGTTCTTTAGCAGCCAGATCCAGATCTTTACTTGTAAAGACTCCCGGTGTTCTGTTCTGTAAATGATCAACCATTGCCAGGAATACACTGCGATACCCCATGAATGTAAGTTTGGCGCTCTCCAGCCTGAAATCGCTGAACAAATTACTGACGACTTCAGCATCAGAAAGAGGTTGAGGGAATTGTGTTACTCCGGGTATAAAAAATTGATTTCGCCACGGATCAATGCTATCTGAGACCTGCTCCAGATGATAATCATTGCGCAATTGCTGTTCTGTTAAATCACCATATTTCATATCTTCAGCCGATTCATCATCCATAATATGTCTGGTTTTAAATATCATAGCAGGGAACTTTAGCAGCGGAACTTTCATAATATCTTCTCTATTTCGAAACATACCTTAAAATAAGTAATTTTTCACAGATAACATTTTGTAGTTACCTGAGGAACACAATCATCTTCTCCTCGTCTATTGGGGCATGGCTACATTCGCAGTGACTATATCCACAAAATCAGCAAAAAGATAATATTATCGTCATTGAAATAATTTTCAAACACTTGGACTTGAGATCTATTTAATGGTTATTAAAACATTATTCTTGTCGCTATTAAAGACCATCGCCCTTGCATATAGTTAAAAAGTATTTTATTACTTTTTAAGTTATAGCTAGGGATTGGTGGATTATAGCCTTCATCCACACCATCATTTGATATAAACAACTCAATACCCCTTAAAGCATATTTCTGCCCTTTATAAAAAGCAAAATACTTAACATCCACAGGATCTATTCCACCTATGCATCCTATTTTATAGGCAAACAACACAACAAAATCACCATTACCAAATAAATCAATAGCTTCAAGAGAATCAGGTATGATATTAAGTTCCACATCGAGATTACATGATTGTACATAATCATTTAAGGACCAAAGCTTTTTGTGTAAATTTCTATTCGTAGCCTCAACATGAAGTTGATTATATTTCAAAAAAATATTTAAATCATTTACTGAACCATTACTAGCCGACCATTGAAGTTTATAATAAATGTCTGGTTGATACTCATCTGCATAAGAACAAACAGAAAACATAAGAAACAGAAAATACAATATACACTTCACAAACTTACCCCACAAATTAATTTACCAAGATAATTTGAGATGGCCAATATTTTACCATGAAATTAAACACCTCATTATCATTCCTTAAGGCATCATTTATGTGATAAGAGAATTTTCTTTTGCTTAATCGTTTCCAGTCATCATTAACAGATGCAGTCAATGCAATACCCGACATGACATATTGAACTCCTTTATATATTGCCAAATACTCTATCCTGGGTGGTTGAGATTGGTCTTCACAGCTCATCATATAAGATATAAAAAAAACATTTTGTTTGTCTCCTACATTTGCAACATCAACATGGCGTAAATATATTTGCGCTTTGTTTTCATTATTACATTGAAACGATGTATCTTTGAATGACCAGGATGGGTCAAAATGATCAGTAACAGTAATTATTGTTTTTTTAATGATAATATGGATATCATATTTAACCCCATTATTATTCACGCTTTGCATATATTCATAGGTATTTGCCATCGAAAACAATGGAATACCCAACAAAAAAAAACATACATATTTCATCGCGTACCATTCCCTTGTCCAGCTACATTAATTCCAAAATATTCATTTAATTCATCATCATTATATTTCCCGAGAACAGTACCACTTTTTTCTTTATCATATTTTTTCGGTAAAAAAAATCTTGCTTTACTAAGGCTAAAACTTGAGAATTTTATAGTACCACCGAATACTCTTTTTTTTCCTGGTTTCGTGTCACCTACCCCCCCCTGATTACCACCCAGCCCTATAAAACCACCGGGTTTATCCTTATCTAATCCATACATTAAAGTTATATGATGCGGAAGCATTGTCATACACCCATAAACTGGCTCTTTAATTTCCACAAAGCGATCTTTATTTATTTTCGATGATATCGCTTGTGAACGCTGCGGCTCTCGCCACATAGCAAAGTCATTAACTTGTAGACAATAATTAATAAACGATCCACACCATGCACTTTCGGTACCATCCATATCATCTTTATCTGGAAAACTTGCTCCCACCAAAATATGAAAATTCTCACTATCATCTATTATATTTTCATCTGCGCCCTTATATTTTTTGGCTTCATCTATTGCAGTCACCATCCAAGGTGCTTCATATTGAGATAAACGGACATGTGCTTGTGGATTCCCACTATCTTTACCACCCACGGTCGGTAAATTTGTTGGCTTGTCTGCCGTAGTTGTTGTCTGCGGTGAACCAGATTTTTGCCCACCAGCTCCATCCGATGTATGATCCGTATTACCCGCTCCGGCTGTAGGATCACTCGGTAAATCAGGGTAAGGTGGAAGAGGGTAAGATTTACCAGTTCCAGAGGGCACCGCGCCGCCTGTTTCCGCCGGTGATGAGTCTGCCCCATCAGTCGTATTTGGTGTCCATCCTCCTGGTGATAATGGCCCATCCACTGGATGCCCCGCATTACCGGCACCAGCTGTAGGATCATTTGGCGGAACAGGATAAGATTCACCTGTTCCGGAGGGTATCGCGCCACCTGTATCTACCGGTGATGAGCCCGCCCCATCAGTAGTATCAGGTGTCCACCCTCCTGTTGATAAGGGCCCATCCACTGGGTTACCCGTTGTATTACCTGTATCGGCTGTAGGATCATTTGGCGGTACAGGGTAAGATTCACCATTTCCCCCCTGCGGAGATTGCCCTCCCGAATCCACATTATCCGGTTCTTTTTTGCCATAAATCACAATTTTTTGCCCCGGATAAATTTTGTTCGGATCTTTGATCCCATTGTTCTCAACCAGTTCTGAAACACTCACTTCATACCTGGCTGCAATTCTGGATAAGTTATCTCCGGACTGAACAATATATTCTATTGGCTCAGGCTGACTTTTTTCATGAGGTGGTTCAGGATTATAGGCTAAAGTATGGGCTTTATATTGAACAAGATATCTTTTCAGGATAATATTCTTACTTTCTTTTCCCGCCTGAGCTGAGTAAATCGTTTCATATTCACCTTCCAAATTAGCAGCTTTCACCTCAATATTCATTCCCTCTGTTTTATGAACGATTGGATCAAGCCTTCCGTACTTATCAGTCTTGCAGTCACGTTCACACGCCCCTGTTATAACTTTCAAAGAAGCGTCAGCAGCAGGACGAACGCCATCAGTGACAGTAATATTAGTGGTGTAAATCCACTTCTCAATCCGCGTTTCTTTTAAATTATAATATCCCTCCTTCTTTTTAATGGCTTTCATAACTTTTTCCAGCGTCGCATCATCCATATTCCCAAAGGTCAATAACGGCGATACGCCACTCTCCGCCAATATATCTCTCGCATATTTTACAGGGTCATTGCCATCTTTTTCAGGAGTATGTATTTCCGCCATTTCACTAATGGTACAATTACGATACAGGTCGCTTCGCAATAGTTTTTTTTCCGTTTCCCAGCCATCTTCTTCACTGCCATACATACCGAATTTACCACTGGCAGTATCTGCAACTGCAAGCCTCAATGGTTGTAAATACTGGCTTTCCATTCTCCCGTTTGGTCTTACGTTACAGGGATTTTGCGTACGCCATGGGATTGTGCCTCCCTCACGAACATATACTGTCCCATCCGCCATTTTATACATGGCTCTTTTTTTTATCGTATTGTAGGTTGCTGAAATAAAATTATGGCTCATTAATTTAATCTCCCTTCACTGCCTTAACGTTCGATACATGAAAGATTAATACAGGGGTGCTGTGATATGGACTATCAGCAAACATGACCTTCCCGCTTAATTCAACATCTTTCCCCAGAAATTTTCTGTATTCATTATATTGATTATCAACCATAATTATTTGCATTTTTTTACTATAATGCCGAGTGTCGTCATCCACAGAATTAAAACAGCCTAATAATTTATCAGGATATAAAAACCAGTAATTCATCTTCTCGTCATTTTGAGGATCTTCTCCCCAGCCAGGTGGACCATAAACAGTTTCTTTTCTCAGCACACCAGCTAACGTAACATTATCCCCTTCATTCAGACATGCCGATATTGCAGGCACAGAAAAGAAAAAGAACAAAAGAAAAAATACAGGCCGCATTATTTTATTCATTATCAAATCACTCATCATTACCAGGCACTTCGTCAATATCCGCATCTGATGGCCATTGCTCATCCTGTTCCAGTTTTCCGTAATAAGGATCATTTGCCAAATCATACTCCTCATCATCATATGCGGCATCATCTGACGAAGTGTCATCATTCCCCAGGGCTAAATCCTCAACCCCCCACTCCTCATTACCCATAGTCAGGGTCAGCTCATCAGGTTCATCCAGCATCACTCTCGGCAACCGTCCCGACTGCTCAATCGTCCCCGATGCGAGTACATTTCCTTTACTGTCACTGATCTTATACGGCTGGCCAATTAACCAGCTCATAGTTTCAACTGAACTGTCAGCGCCAGGAAAAGCAAATCGCAAACTATGTAAGTTTGCCTTATTTTCATCATCCATCAGCGCCTTCAGTATCGTCGGTTGCAGCGTTCTCACAGGTGTTCCTGGACCGCCGCCACTGTTCAGGTTTATCTTCGGCCCGACGATATCCACTCCGCCCGCATGGATAACCACGAACGAGCCGCCCACTTTCAGAGTGGTTTTACCGCCGCTCTCCAGTACGATTTCATTCCGCACCTTCATGCCCAGTGCGCCGGTAAT